>CAVXET010000050.1:0-7769 GCA_963760725.1 uncultured Gammaproteobacteria bacterium | reverse complement strand
CATTCGGCGGCACATTCCTCCTCAGTATCGCCGCGGCGCGAACGCTCGGCGCGAAGCTCGCGGGTTTCTATTTCCTGTCGCTGACCATCGTGACCGTCGTCTCGACGCTCGCGCGGCTCGGCGTGGAAAAGCCGCTCGTACGGCACGTCGCCGCATTCCGCGCGGCTTCGGACTCGGCTTCGATCCGCGGCTTCGCGGCTGCCTCGACGAGCATCGCTGCACTCGTATCCATCGCCGCAGCGCTCGCAATCAGCCTGGGCGCGGGCTGGCTTGCAACGCGCGTTTTCGACGAGGCGGGCCTCGCGCCGGTGCTCGCCGTCATGGCCTGGTCGATCCCGGGCATGACGATCGCAGGAGTCCTGTCATTCGCATTCCAGGGCCTGCGCCAAATCGCGTACTACCTGCTCTACTTCTCCGTGCTGACGCCGACGCTGACGCTCGTGCTCTACTTCGCCGGCCGGTTTGCGGGTTTCGATCCGTCGCTCGCGATTGCGACCGTTGCCGCGGCGACCGCGACCGCCCTCATGGCAGCCGTGACCTGGTTTTCCGCATGGCCGTGGCCAAGCCGGCTGCCGGACCGGGCGACACTCGGGCCTTTCATGTCGAGCAACCGCGCGACGCAAGTCGTGGTCGCATGCCAGCTTGCAATGCAGTGGGCCCCGACGCTCCTGCTCGGCGCGCTCGAGGACAGCGACAGCGTCGCGCGATACCACGTCGCGGCGCGCACGGCCTTGCTGATCGGTTTCGTGCTGATAGCGGTGAACAGCATCGCGGCCCCGAAGTTCGCTTCCCTGTACGCCACGGGCGAATCCGCAGCGCTCGAGCACATCGCCCGCAGGACGACGCATATCATGACCGCGGCTGCGCTGCCGATCGCGGCGGTATTCGTGATCTGGCCCGAAGCCGTGCTGCGACTTTTCGGTGCGGAGTTCACCGCTGCGGCGCCCCTGCTGCGCATCCTCGCCGTCGGGCAATTCATCAACGCCGCGATGGGCGCGGTAGCCAACCTTCTGTTCATGACGGGCCACGAGCGCGATTTCCGCAACATCTGCATTGCATGCGCGGTCGTCAGCACTGTGGGCGGCTACGCCGCGATCGGGCGGTTCGGCGAGATGGGAGCGGCCTCGGTCGGCTGCGCCACGTCGATCCTCGTCAACGTGCTTTCGGCAGTGATGGTGCGTCGCCGACTCGGGTTCCGGAGCGTAGGGTTGTGAATGCCGCGATCCAGCGCGCCCTCGATGCCCGAGGGCGGTTCCTGCCGCGCCGGCTGTCCAATCCGCTGACCGCGGCATTCGTCGCACTTTCGATCGCAATCTCGCCGGTGTACGTGTTCCCGCAAGGATATCCGCAGCCGGTCACGCTCGCGATGCTGCTCGCATTCATGTGCGTGGCGATCAAGGACCCGGCCTCGATCGTGAGCCTGCTGCGCAAGCCCGAGATCGGGTTGATCGCGCAGTTCCTCGCCTACACGCTCGTGGTGAACGTGACGTTCGCGATGGTGTACCAGGACCCCGATCCGCTGCGAAATTCCGCCTATTACCTGCAAGTGCTTCTTGCGTGCATCGCCTTCACCTACGTGCTGCGCACCGAGCCTTCGGCGCCGCGGCTCTTCACGATCGCAATCCTGTGCGCCCTGACGCTGCAGTTGATGACGTTTGCAGTGTCGGTGCCTGTTCAAGGTGTGCGGGCGACGCTGCTGTTCGAGAACCCGAACCAGCTCGGCTTCTTCGGGCTGCTCGCGCTCGCCTTCGTCCTGCTGCTGCACCGGTATACCGGCTATCCGGTGATCGTGGCCGCCGCCGGCGCCGCCATGAGCATCCTGTTCGTGCTGCTCTCGCTGTCGAAAGGGGCGATCCTTGCCGCATTCGTGCTGCTGTTCCTCTACATCCTGCTGGCGCCGATTCGCGACCACCGCTGGCGCGATGCTGCGGCCGGTCCTGCTCGTCGCGTTCCCGCTGGCTGTTCTCGCCTTCGCGGTGATCTATCGGGACCAGATTGCGCTGCTCGGCGCCGTCTCCGACCGCCTCGCACAGATCGGGGCGTCGAGTGACGACACGGTCGGAGGGCGCAGCTACATCCGGATCGTGATGTGGCCCCAATACCTGCTGCTTGGCGCTGGTGAAGGACTGCTGGAGCGCTGGGAATATCCTCGCGAAATCCACTCGATGTTCGGCACCCTGATATTCAGCTACGGGCTGCCGGGGCTTGCGTTCGTCTGCGCCCTGCTGGCGGTCGCGTGGCGCCGGAACGCGCGCGACTTCCTCATCTATTTCGTTCCGATACTGCTCTATTCCGTCGTTCACCAGCCCATGCGCCAGGCGATGATGTGGATCCTGCTGATACTGCTGGCGCATTACGGTCCCGTGGCGGGAAAGCAGTCTTCACGCTGACGCAGTGCTGCGGGCGGGCAAGCCTTCACGCTATGCTAGGAACCGCCCGTTGATGGTGGCGAATGACCGATAAGCGCAAGCCCGAATTCATTCCGTTCGCGCGGCCCTCGATCGGCGAAGCGGAGATCGACGAAGTGAGCGCGTGCCTGCGCTCCGGCTGGGTGACGACTGGCCCGATGACCCGGCGCTTCGAGGCGGAATTCGCGGCTCATGTTGGAGCGCGCCATGCCCTCGCCGTCAATTCGGCGACCGCGGGCCTTCACCTTGTGCTTGAAGCGATGGGCGTCGGCCCCGGCGACCGAGTGGCCGTGCCGGTCCACACGTTCACCGCGAGCGCGGAAGTCGTACGCTACCTCGGCGCCGACCCGCTGTTCATCGACGTCGAGGCCGACACGCTCAACCTCGATGCCCGTTGCCTGGAAAAGGCGCTCGAGAGGAATGGCCCGGTCAAGGCCATCATGCCGGTGCACTTTGCAGGGCAGGCCTGCGACATGGAAGCGATCATGAACGTCGCGCACCGCCATGGAGCGCCGCTGGTCGAGGATGCGGCCCATGCGTTTCCGGCGACCAGTGCCGGCCGGATGATCGGCACGATCGGCAAGGCCACGGTATTCAGCTTCTACGCCACGAAGACCATCACGACGGGCGAGGGCGGGATGGTGGTGTCGGACGATGACGCGCTGGCGGAGCGCATCAAGGTCATGCGGCTCCACGGCATCAGCCGCGACGTCTTCGAGCGCTACACGTCGGACAAGCCGTCGTGGTACTACGAGGTCATCGCGCCCGGATTCAAGTACAACATGACCGATGTTGCGGCGGCCATCGGCGTGCATCAACTGGCTCGCGCCGAAGAGTTCCGGTCACGGCGCGAATCGATCGCGCGGGCCTATGACGCGGCGTTTCGGGGACTTGCCGTGGACTTGCCGGCGGTGCGCCGGCACGCAGACACCCATGCCTGGCATCTGTACGTCCTGCAGCTCCGGCTCGATGCGCTTTCGATCGGGCGGGACGAGTTCATTGCCCGACTCGCCGAGATGGGGGTTGGTACGAGCGTCCACTTCATTCCGTTGCACCTGCAGCCCTACTGGCGGGATCGCTATGCACTGCGCCCGCAGGACTTTCCAGTCGCCGACCGCCAGTTTCCACGTATCGTGAGCCTGCCTATCTATCCGGCCATGACCGACGGCGAAATCGCCCGGGTCATTCGCGCGGTTACGTCACTTCTGGAAAGCGCGACGATCCGCGATGTCGTCGCCTGAGGGCCGTCCCATGCGTCGAATGCAGTTCCACCCCGTTGCCGGCATGCTCTGCTTGCTGTTGCTCTCGGCGGTTGGCGACGCTGCGTGCGCGGCGACGCCGGCGACGCCCGAGGCAGCCGCCAAGCCATCGCTATTCGGCGTCTTCGGACTGCCGCCGGGGCGTGCGCACGACTGGCCGTTCACCGTCACCCGGGCGGGGCCGGACGACCTGCCGCTGCTGCAGGGCGCGGGCCTCAAGGCGCTCGTGGCGCTGACCGGCTCGAAGAGGAGCTACAGCGACTCGCGTGGCTGCTTCCAGCTTTCCCTGTGGAAGCAGGCGCTCGACCGGCAGGATGCTGCGCGCATTCGAAGCCTGTCCGACCAGGGGGTGCTGCTCGGCCTCTACGCGATGGATGAGCCGCATGACTGGCCCTGCGGTCCGAGTTACGAGGACATCGACGCCGCCTGCGCCTACGCGGGCCAGAAGTGGCCGGGACTCAAGTGCGGCGTCAACGCGCCGCCCGGCTGGCTGAAGGCGGGCCGCTCGAAGCTGTCGCACCTGGGGTTTCTTTTCTTCCAGTATTCCAGCAGGAGGGGCGAGCCTGGCGCATGGCTCGAAGAGCAACTCGCCGATGCGAGCTGGTTCCATGGGGACATCTGGCTTTCGATCCAGCTATTGAATCCGCGCCTCTCGATCAGCGACCTGCGTAGGGTCGCACTGCAGTTCTGCGGCGCGCGGCCAGCGGGCGTGCTGATGTGGAAGTGGACCGATGAGTGGTTCGCCCAGTCCGGTTCTGCGGACGCGATGCGCGCGATCGCGAACGCTTGCGCAGCGCCTGGGGCACCGGGAGCCGCGTCGCGGGGGAACCCGACGCCCTGATGGCGGAATGGCGCGACACTGCGATGCGTGCCGTTGCAGCTGCTGGAATTGTCGTGCTGTCGCCGATCTTCGTGCTCCTCGTCGCGGTGATCAGGATTTCCTCGGGCGGGCCGGCGCTGTTTCACCAGGAGCGCATCGGCCTCCATGGCCGCCCATTCCGGATTCACAAATTCCGGACCATGCGCGCGGGCGCTGCCGGTTCGATGATCACGACCGGCGTCGATCCGCGGGTGACGCGGGTCGGCGCGCTGCTGCGGCGCTTCAAGCTCGACGAGTTGCCTCAACTCTTCAACGTCATGAATGGTGAGATGAATTTCGTAGGACCACGGCCGGAGGTTCCCAGGTACGTGGCCTTGTACTCTGCCGCAGAGCGCGCAGTCGTCCTGTCTGTCCGGCCAGGCCTCACGGACCTCGCCTCGGTTGCCTACATCGACGAAAGCCGGCTGCTCTCAACGGCCTCCGATCCCGAGCGGCATTACGTCGAGATCCTGTTGCCCGCCAAGCTCAGGCTTGCGGAGGCCTATGTCCGCGGTCGCTCGGCCTGGCTCGATCTTCGAATTCTCGCGGCGACGGCAACCGGCATCCTCGGCTGGCACTGGATTCCCGCACCCTATGGCGACGTAGGGCCACGCGAACGACCTCGGGATGACGGATAGCTGCTTGCGTCAGGTCGCTTTCGTGTCGAACAGTGCGCGCGGCGAATACACCGGGAGGCTGCGCTGGGTCGAGCCACTGCGCGCCCGTGGTTTCGACGTTTCATTCGTGCTGCCTGCGGGCGACGACGAGTATGTGCGGCGCTTCCAGGACAGGGGCGTCAAGGTTTTTCGATATTCGATGAATCGGCGCGCCCGGTCACCGCGGGCGACACGGCCGCAATTCGGGACCTGGTCCGGCTGCTGAGCGTGCAACATGTCGACATCCTTCACTCCTTCGGGCACCAGGCGAATTTCTGCATGGGCGTCGCGGCCATGTACCTGAGATCTCCCGTCGCCTTCCTTCACGTGACGGGCTTGGGAAGCCCCTTCATGACCGGCGGCGGTGCGCGGCAGCTGATGCAGCGTACGTTTCTGCGCGGCTACTACCGGCTTGCGGCGCGAATGCTGTCCGGCGTGTTCTTCCAGAACCAGGATGACCAGGCCGAACTCGGTTTGCGAGCTGGGGCCAAGGTTCACTTTGGCGGAAGCACGGGCGTTGACCTCGATTATTTTTCTCCTGCTTCCGTGAACCATGAAGCGCTTGTGACCCTGCGGCGCGATCTTGGGCTCGAAGGACGCCTGGTCTTGACCTATGTAGGGCGTCTGCTGAAGGAAAAGGGAATCCCGGAATTGCTGGCGGCCGTCGCCGAACTCCATCGCCGCGACCCGCGAGTCGTATTGCTGGTCGTGGGTACACCCGATCCCGGAAGCACGAACAGTATCGATCCCGAATCGATCGCGAGTAGCCGGGACGGCTACGTCCGCTACCTCGGGCGGCGCGACGACATCAGGGAGATCCTCGCAGCGACGGACGTGTTCGTGAATCCGAGCAGCTATCGGGAAGGCGTGCCTCGTGCAAATCTCGAAGCCCTCGCCATGGGCAGACCGGTCGTGACTGCCAATGGTCCAGGCTGCCGGGACACCGTGCTTGACGGTGAGACGGGATTGCTCGTTCCACCGCGCGAACCACGCGCACTCGCAGCCGCGCTGCAGCGATTGCTCGATTCGAGCAGCCTGAGGGACCGTTTCGGCGAGGCCGCCCGTGACGACGCGCGGAAGAGGTTCTCTGTGGAAACAGCAGTTGAACGCGTGGCGGCAGTCTACGAGGCCGCCTTCCGGCACACATGAGCGAGCATGACGAAATCACCGTTCGACGCATGACCCTTGCCGACGTGCCGGACGTCGTCCGCATTCACCTGTCGGCATTTCCGGGTTTCTTCCTCTCGTTCCTCGGCCCGCATTTCTTGCGCCTCTACTACGAGGAATGCGCAAGCCAGGGGGAGATCGCATTTGTTGCGGTCAAGGAGGGTCGGCCTGCAGGCTTCGTCATGGGCAGTGCCCACCCGGCAGGCTTTTATTCCAGGCTTCTCGCGAGGAAGGCATTGAATTTTGCGGCGGTCGCCCTGCCGGCCATCGTGCGACAACCGCGAATTGCGATGCGGGTGGCACGTGCCCTGAGGAAGCCCGGTGATGCCAGGCGAGTCGACGGCACCGCGACCCTGATGAGCCTTGGCGTCGAGCCCGAGCTGCATCGCCTGGGAATCGGGCGCAAGCTCGTTGCCGCATTCCTCGCCGAAGCGCGCTCGCTCGGTTCGTCGCGGGTCGACCTGACCACCGACAAGTTCCGGAACGACCGGACCAACGAGTTCTACACGCGGATGGGATTTGCCGTCGACCGCGAAATCACGACGCCGGAAGGGCGTGTCCTCAACGAATATGCGATCGAGCTGAGCCGCCTGGAGCTGGGCGCGTGACGGCGCGGAACGGACGGCGGATTCCGCCGCCAGCGCATGTTCAGCCGGGTTCGTCTAATGGGGTCTTGCCACACCGCCAGGCTCCGGCCCAGAAGGACCTCGAGGCGCGCGATGTCCTTTTGATACTGATTCATGAGTTCCAACCGCCTCGCCGGATCGAGAGGTGGCAGGCGCCGGTTGCTCGCCAGCATTTTGTCGAGTCCGGCGCGGCGGGCCAGGTTGACCAGCCAGTCATGGTCACGGTTCCTGAGTGAAGCGGCGATCCGCGTCCCGAGCACGCGGGCGCGCGCGAATCGGGGCGTCGTCGCATCGCCGACACGGTTCTGGAGCGCAGCGCCGTCCCACTCGAGTTCATCGAGGCCGAGGAATCGGCAAATCCGGTTCAAGGCAGCCTCACGCGCGGACATCACCTCTTCGAAAATCAGGACGAGCAACTGGCTGGCCGGAAAGTGCGACAGGTATCTCTCGATCTGCACGTGATAAAAGCCGCGATCGAAAGCGTCCGGATTGTCCTGCAGGAACGCGCCAAAGTCGCTTTCGGAGGCGCCTTTCCTGCCGACGTACATGCAGAACTGGGAATAAGCCCTGTCAGCAGGATTCCTCAGGATCGCGATGAGACGCATCGACGGGAAGTCCCTGGCAATCCTCTGGGGCACTTGAGGGTCGAAGATATAGCGGGGCGTTATCTCGCCTATGGCCTTCAGCCCGGGTTGGCCGACAGCCCCACTGAAAAATTCGCGATACCACTGCCCGCCGCGCGCGTAGTGGTCGTCAAAATAGTGAATTTCCTTTCGCCGCTCCGGCAGATAAAT
>CAVXET010000049.1:0-14793 GCA_963760725.1 uncultured Gammaproteobacteria bacterium | reverse complement strand
AGGCCTCGCGGCCTGGATCGCAAGCCGCCGCTGATTCGGGCCCAAGTTGCGCGCATCGCGCCGCAACGACTACAATGCCGGGCTCTTTTTTGCCAATTGGATCATGTGCTTACATCTCTTTTCAGAGTAGCGACGCGAAATGCGTGGCGGGCCGCTGCATGTCTCGCCGCCATTCTCGGCCCCGCGCAGGCGCTGCACGCCGATCCCTGGATCTCAGCGGGCGACGGGCGGCTGCGCCATGACCTCGAGCTCCTGTCCGACGCCGGCATCGTCCACGCACCGCTGACGGCCTGGCCGGTGTCCTGGGCGGAAGTCGCGCGCGACATCGGCGGGGCCAACGAGACCCAGTTGCCGCTGCACATCGCAGCCGCGCTCGAACGCGTGCGCCGGACGGCGAGAGACGAGACCGAGACGGGCGAGCTCAGGCTCGATGCGTCCCTCTCGGGTTCCGAGAAGCCGATGGAGCTGCGGCGCTTCGACGACGTGCCGCGCGAGGACGCGGAGATCTCGGTCGGTGCGCAATACCTCGGCGATCGCTTCGCCATGCGCCTGCAGGCGACGGGCGTCGCTCGATCCCGACGGACGGCAAGGACATGCGGGCCGACGGCAGCTATGTCGCCGCCGTGCTCGGCAACTGGATGCTGCACGCGGGCTACATCGACCGCTGGTGGGGGCCGGGTTGGGAAGGCAGCCTGATTTACGGCAGCAATTCGCGCCCGATTCCCTCGATCACGATCGAGCGCAATTATTCCGATCCGGTCGATCACCCGTGGTTCCGCTGGATCGGGCAGTGGCGCTTCGTCGCGACCATGGGCCAGCTCGAGGAAGAACGGACGGACGCGCCGAATGCCCAATTGTTCGGCATGCGCGCGACCTGGAAACCGCATCCGCGCCTCGAGGTCGGCATCTCGCGCACCGCGCAGTGGTGCGGCGACGGCCGTCCCTGCGACCTCAGCACCTTCTGGGACCTGCTGATCGGCAACGACAACGACCAGCCGATTTCGGAGCAGCCGGGCAACCAGCTCGGCGGATTCGACGCGCGCTGGTCATTGCCCTGGGCGCCCGTCGCGCTGTACGCGCAGGCGATCGGCGAGGACGAAGCGGACTTCCTGCCGACCAAGTACCTCGGCCTCGCCGGCATCGAGTTCTGGGGCGGCTTCGGCGAGCGCTCGTGGCGCGCGCACGTCGAGGCCGCGGACACGACCTGCAGCTTCTACTCGGACCCGCCGCAGTACGGCTGCGCCTACCGCAACGTCATCTATCGCGACGGCTACCAGTATTACGACCGCGTCATCGGCCATTCGATCGACGGCGACAGCCGGCAGATCGCGGCCGGCCTGATGCTGGTCAACGGCGACGGCAGCAGCTGGGAACTCGCCCTGCAGGACGCGCACGTGAACCGCAAGGGCGCCAATCCGGTCCAGTCCGTGTCGCCGTTCCCCATGGATATCGCGTCCCTCGACCTGCACCACCGCCGGACCCTGTTTGGGGGTGACTTGCGGGTCAGCATCGGCTATGAAGAGCGCGACGCCGACGCAGAGGGCGTCCACCAAGAAGACTTCCGGGGTTACCTGCAATGGTCCGCAAGGTTCTGATGTATCGGCAACGCCTGGCTGCCGGCTTGTGGGCGACGCTCATCGCGTTCGCCCTGGCGGCCCTGCCGGCGGCGGCGCAGCAAGCGCCGACCCAGGCGCAGATCAACGCGTTCAAGTCCCTGCCGCCCGAGCAGCAGCAGGAACTCCTGAAGCAGCTCGGCGTCGGCAGTGCGGTCGCGACGACGCCGGCGCCTGCGGCCGCCACCGCGCCGACCCTGCAGCCCAAGGAAGGAGCGGTCGACGCCACCGGCCAGCCCCTGCCGGCCGCGCCGCTTGTCGAGGTCGAGCCGCGGCTGCGCGCCGGCGACACGCTGATCCTCGATGTCGCCGAGACCGGCGCCTTTCCTTTCACGACGGCGACGCCGCCTGTGCCGAACGCCAAGGTCATGCCGCTCACGCCAGCGCAAATCGAGGCCAATCGCAGCTTCGTCGAATTCCAGACCAGCGTCCGCTCCGGCAATCCCTATCGCCTCGATCGCGCCGGCCGCCTCGTGCTCGCGAACCAGATCACGGCCACGCTCGCCGGTCTCACGGCCGAGGAAGCGCAGGAGCGGCTGAATGCCGACCCGCGTCTTGCGGGCATGACCTTCAGCGTGAAGTTCCTGCCCGTCGAGCCGGAGCTCAAGCCCTTCGGCTACGACCTCTTCACGATGGTGCCGACGACCTTCGCGCCCGCGTCCGACATCCCGGTTCCGTCGAACTACGTGATCGGCCCGGGCGACACGATTGAGCTTCAGCTCATCGGCGACTCCGCGGGCTACTACCCGCTCGTCGTCGGCCGCGACGGCGTGGTGAACCTGCCGGAACTCGGGCCGCTCGCGGTCGCCGGCCTCAGCTACGACGCCGCGAAGGAGAAGATCGAGCAGCAGGTCTCGGGCCAGATGATCGGCACGCGGGCGAACGTCTCGATCGGCGCGCTGCGCTCGATCCAGGTCTTCGTGATGGGCGAGGCGGAGCGGCCAGGCTCGTACACGGTGAGCGGCCTCTCGAGCATGACCAATGCGCTGTTCGCGAGCGGCGGCGTGCGCGAGATCGGGTCGCTGCGCACGATCCGGCTGATGCGCGGCGGCAAGCTCGTCCGCCAGCTCGACCTCTACGACATGCTGCTGCGCGGCGACACCAGCGGCGATGCGCGCCTGCTGCCGGGCGACGTGATCTTCATCCCGCCGGTCGGCGCGACGGTGACGGCGAGCGGCGAGGTGCGCCGGCCCGCCATCTATGAATTGAAGGACGGCGACACGGCGGCGGAACTCCTCAGGCTCGCGGGCGGGCTCACGCCGGAGGCCGATGCGCGCACGGCCCGGGTCGAGCGCGTGGCGGACCGGCGCGAGCACATGGCGATGACGCTCGACCTCTCCGGCGGCCCCGGGCTCGACACGCGGATGCAATCCGGCGACGTCGTCCAGGTGGACGCGATCCGCGACCGGCTCGAAGGGGCCGTCGCGCTGATGGGCCACGTGCACCGGTCGGGCCGCGTGCAGTACCGGCCGGGCATGCGCCTCACCGACCTCATCGGCAGCATGGACGAGCTCCAGCCGCTCGCCGACACGCACTACGTGCTCATCCGCCGCGAGACCGGGCCGACGCGCATCGTCTCGGCGCTGTCGGCGAACCTCGAGGCGGCATTCACCGCGCCGGGTTCCGACGCGGACGTGATGCTGCAGTCCCGCGACACGGTCTATGTGTTCGACCTCGCGACGAGCCGCGGGCGCGTGATCGACCCGATGCTCGTGGAATTCGATCGCCAGAGCGGCGCCAATGTGCCGCAGCAGCTCGTCACCATCAGCGGGCGCGTGAAGGTGCCCGGCAACTATCCGCTCGAACCGGGCATGACGGTGAGCGACCTGCTGCGCGCCGGCGGCGGCCTCGACCAGGCGGCGTTCACCGGCCAGGCCGAGCTGACCCGGCACCTGACGGGCGGGGGCTCGCGGCGCGAGTCGCAGCTCCTCACGATCGACCTCGGTGCCGTGCTCGCGGGCGATGCCGCCGCCGACGTGCCGCTGCAGGCCTTCGACCAGCTCGTCATCCAGGAGATGCCGGAGTGGGAGGAGCAGGAGACGATCACGCTCGTCGGCGAAGTGCGCTTTCCGGGCGAGTACCCGATCCGGCGCGGCGAGACGCTGCGCGAGATCGTCAAGCGCGCAGGCGGCCTCACGGACCTTGCGTTCCAGGAAGGCGCCATATTCACGCGCGAGGACCTCAAGCTTCGCGAACAGCGCCAGCTCGACCTCCTCGCCGAGCGACTGCAGCGTGACCTCGCGAGCCTGACGCTGCAGCAGGCGCAGTCGGGCGAGGCGGGCACGGCGCAGGCGATGTCGGCCGGCCAGCAGTTGCTGTCGGAGCTGAAGGGCACCCAGGCCGTCGGGCGGCTCGTCATCAACCTCGACGAAGTCCTGAAATCGGAGCCGGGCGCGCCGACGGACATCATCGCGCGCAGTGGCGATGCGCTCTACATTCCGCGCCTCGCGCAGGAAGTCACGGTGCTCGGCGAGGTGCAGAACTCGACCTCGCATCTCTATCGCGAGGGCTTCACGCGGGATGACTACGTCAAGCTGAGCGGCGGCGTGACGACGCGCGCCGACGAGGAACGCACGTTCATCGTGCGCGCCGACGGCAGCGTGACGGCGTCCGAGTCGAGCGGCTGGTTCAGCCGCGGTGCGCCGACGACCGTGCATCCGGGCGACACGGTCGTCGTGCCGCTCAACGCGGATCGCGTGAAGCCGCTGAGCCTGTGGACCAGCGTCACGCAGATCATGTACAACATCGCCGTGGCCGTGGCCGCGGTGAACTCGTTCTGACACCGGGGAGGGCGGCCATTGGTGCAGCAATCACCGGAACAGGGCCAGGGATCCGCTGACCGCGGCAACTGGGTGTGGATTCCGGAGACGACGGAATCCGGCTGGCTGCTCGCCGAACTCCTGGCGGAATTCCGGCGTCACCGCTGGCGCCTCGCCATCGTTTTCGTCGGCGTCGCCGTGCTCGCGTTGGGCGCGACCTTTGCCCTGCCGGTCCAGTACCAGTCATCCGCCGTGCTCGCACCCGTCAGCACGACGCCGGCGTCCTCGCTCGGCGCGATCGCGAGCCAGCTCTCGGGACTCGCGGGCCTGACCGGCATCAAGGCGCCGGACGCCGCGGGCGATCGCACCATCGTCACGATCGCGACCATGCAGTCGCGCGGCTTCCAGGTGGATTTCGCGAACCGCCATGGCCTCGTGCCGCGGCTTTTCCCGTGGCGCTACGACGAGGCGAAGCAGCAGTGGAAGAGCGAGATCTGGCTGATGCGCAAGGGACCGCCGTCAGAGGACGAAATCTTCGAGGCGATGGGCAGCATCGTCGAAGTGGCGCAGGACCCGCTGACGGGGCTCGTGAACCTGTCCTTCCTCGACCAGGCGCCGGACCGCGCCAGGTCCGCTTGCGGCAGACTTCGTGCGCGAGCTCAACGAGCGCATGCGGGTCGCCGAAGTGAAGGAATCCGAGCGCAGCATCGAGCACCTGAAGCGGCAGATCGCCGGCACCGAGGTCGCCGAGCTGCGCCAGGTGTTCTATGGAATCATCTCCGAGCGCACCAAGAACGCGCTGCTCGCGAACGTGTCCGACGAGTTTGCGCTGCGCACCGTTGATCCGCCCTCGCTGCCGGATCGCCCGGCGAGGCCGCGCAGGCTCCTCGTCGCCGCGCTCGCCGCGGTGCTCGGCGTCATCCTCTGTCTCCGGCTGGATCCTCGTGCGATTCGCGCTGCGCCCCTACCGGCCGTCGGCTTGAGCAAGAACCGGGACCCGTGCGGCAAGTTCGACGTCCACCTGCGCGACATCGGTGGAGGCGCGGTCGTCGCCTTCGGCATGAAGGGGATCGCCTTCGGCGGCACCTTCCTCCTCAGCATCGTCGCCGCCCGCACGCTCGGCGCGAAGCTTGCCGGGCTTCTACTTCCTCTCGCTCACGATCGTGACCGTCGTCTCGACGCTCGCGCGGCTCGGTGTCGAAAAGCCGCTGGTGCGCCACGTCGCCGCATTCCACGCGGCTCGGGACGCGGGCTTCGATCCGCGGTTTCGCGGCTGCCGTCCGACGGGCATCGCCGCGCTCGTATCCGTCGCCGCCGCGCTCGCAATCAGCCTCGGCGCGGATTGGCTCGCCACGCACGTCTTCGACGAGGCGGGCCTCGCCCCGGTGCTCGCGCGTCATGGCCTGGGCGATTCCGGGCATGACGATCGCAGGCGTCCTGTCGTTCGCGTTCCAGGGCCTGCGCCGGATCGCGTTACACCTGCTCTACTTCTCCGTGCTGACGCCGCTGCTCACGCTCACGCTCTACTTCGCGGCGCGCCTCGCGGGCTTCGATGCCTCGCTCGCCGCGGCAACCGTCGCTGCGGCGACCGTGACCGCGATCCTCGCCGTCGCGACCTGGTTCTCGGCCTGGCCGTGGCCGAGCCGGCTGCCGGACCGCGCGGCGCTGCGGCCATTCAGGTCGAGCAATCGCGCGACCCAGGTCGTGGTCGCGAGCCAGCTCGCCATGCAGTGGGCGCCGACGTTGCTGGCTCGGCGCGCTCGAGGACAGTGCGAGCGTCGCCCGATACCACGTCGCGGGCCGCACTGCGCTGCTGATCGGTTTCGTGCTCATCGCCGTCAACAGCATTGCGGCTCCCAAGTTCGCGTCGCTCCATGCCCAGGGCGAAACCGGTGCGCTCGAGCGCGTCGCACGGCAGACCTCGCGCCTCATGGTCGCGACGGCGCTGCCGATCGCGGCGGTGTTCGCGATCTGGCCGGAGGTTGTCCTGCGCCTCTTCGGCGGCGAGTTCACGGCGGCGGGGCCGCTGCTTCGCATTCTCGCGATCGGGCAGTTCTTCAGCTCGGCGATGGGCTCGGTCTCGAACCTGCTCCTGATGACGGGTCACGAGCGCGACTTCCGCAACATCTGCCTCGTGGGCTCGATCGCTCAGCGTCGTGGGAAGCTATTTCGCGATCGGGCGGTTCGGCGAGACGGGCGCCGCCTGGGTGAGCTGCGGCACGCTCATCCTCATCAACGTGCTCGCGGGCCTGATGGTCCGCCGCCGGCTCGGATTCCGGAGCGCGGGGTTGTGAACGCGAGGACACCCGATGACCTGCCGGTCGTCGCGTACATCGCCGGCTATGGCCGCAGCGGCTCGACCTGGCTCACGCGGCTCCTGGGACAGGCGCCTGGCGTCGCAGCAGCGGGCGAGATTGCGCAGAGCGACGATTGGATCGCCTCAACGCGACTCTGCACCTGCGGCCTGCCGATTGCCGCATGCCCGTTCTGGTCCGCCGTGAGGCAGGGCCTGCCGCACGAGAAGGGGGACAGCCGGTTCTGGCGGACGATGCTCGAGTCGCCGCTCGTGCTCCCTTCGGCTTCTGGTGGATACCGGCCGGCCAGCGCCGGCGCTATCGCGAACACGAACGCGCGCTCATGTCCGGCATCGCTGCCGCTGGTTCGGCGCGCGTCGTCATCGACAGCTCGAAGACATCGCGCCTGGTAGCGGGCCGCGCGGCAGCCCTGCAGTCGGTCGCCGGTCTCGACGTGCGGATCCTGCACCTGGTGCGAAATCCCCAGTCGGTGCGCGCCTCGCTCGAGCGCGGCACCAACAAGGAGCTCGAGGGGCGGGCCGCGCCGCGGCGGCGGTTCCGGCGCACGCGCGCGCTCCTCGGCTGGACGACGGCGAACGCATTTGCAGGCCGCCTTGCGCGCAAGTACCCGGGTCGTGCCTTCCGGCTCGACTTCGAGGCCCTGTGCGCCGAGCCCATGCCTGCACTCGGTGAGGTTGCGGATACACTGGGCCTATCGCTCGCGCCCGTGGACGCCGTCCTGCATGGACGGCAGGCCGCGCGCCCCGAGCACGTGGCGGAGGGCAACCGCATGCGCCTCGAACCGCTCACTTCGCTGCAGGCGGCACCGACGCAATCCGGCTTCAGCGACAAGCTGCTCGGCGTGTTGTTCTGCGGCCTGACCTGCTGGCGCCTCGGCATCTCGCCGCTCGGGCCCGAGGTTCCGCGCCGTGCCTAGTCCGGCCGCGATTGACCATGCGATCCGCTCCCAGCGGCGATTCCTGCCGCTCGAGCTGTCGAACCCGCTCATCGCGGCACTCGTCGTGCTCGCGCTCGTGATCTGGCCGGTCTACGTTTTCCCGGCCGGCTATCCGCAGCCCGTCACGTTCGCGCTGCTCCTGGCATTCGTCTGCGTGCTGATCAAGGACCCGGCTTCGGTCGCGGGCATGATCCGCAAGCCCGAGGTCGGCCTGATTGCGCTCTTCCTCGTCTACTCGCTCGTCGTGAACGCCGTATTTTCGATGATCTACCAGGACCCGGAACCGCTGCGGAATTCCGCCTACTACATGCAGGTGCTCCTGGGCTGCATCGCCATCAACTACGTGCTGCGCACCGAGCCGACGGCGCCGCGGCTGCTCACGATGGCGATCCTCGGGGCCCTCGCGGTGCAGTTCGTGACCTTTGCAGTTTCCGTGCCGGTGCAGGGCGTGCGGGCGACGCTGCTCTTCGAGAATCCGAACCAGCTCGGCTTCTTCGGCCTGCTCGCGCTCGCATTCATCCTGCTGCTGCAGCGCTATACCGGCTACCCGGCGATCGTGTCGGCACTCGGCGCCGTGTTGAGCGTCCTCTTCGTGATGCTCTCGTTGTCGAAAGGCGCGATCCTCGCTGCGTTCGCGCTCCTGTTCCTGTACCTGTTGCTGGCGCCGATCCGTCACCGGCGCTGGCAGCGGCTGCGGCCGGTGCTCTTGATCGCGTTTCCGCTCGCCGTGGTCGCGGTCGCGGTGGTCTATCGGGACCAGATTGCAATGCTCGGCGCCGTCGCCGACCGGCTCGCAGAGATCGGCGCGTCGAGCGACGACAGCTTTGCGGGCCGCAGCTACATCCGGATCGCGATCTGGCCGCAGTACCTCTTGTTCGGCGCGGGCGAGGGCCTGCTCAATCGCTGGGAATATCCGCGCGAGATTCACTCGATGTTCGGCACGTTGCTCTTCAGCTATGGCCTGCCGGGCCTCGGGATCGTCTGCGCCCTGCTGGCGGTCGTCTGGCGCCGCAATACCCGGGACTTCATCATCTATTTCGTGCCGATCCTGCTTTATTCCGTGGTTCACCAGCCGATGCGCCAGTCGATGATGTGGACGCTCTTGATCTCGCTCGCGCACTTCGGGCCCGTGTCCGGAATCAGGTCTTCGGGCTATGCTAGGAAGCGATGACGGATCATCACAAGCCTGATTTCATCCACTTCGCAAAGCCCTCGATCGGCGAAGAAGAGATCGCGGAGGTCGGGCGCTGCCTGCGCTCCGGGTGGGTGACTACGGGCCCCATGACGCGGCGCTTCGAAGCCGATTTCGCGGCGCGCATCGGCGCCCGCCATGCCCTCGCCGTGAACTCGGCGACCGCGGGGCTGCACCTCGCCCTCGAGGCGATGGGCGTCGGGCCGGGCGACCGCGTGGCGGTGCCGGTCCACACCTTCACGGCCAGCGCCGAGGTCGTGCGCTATCTCGGCGCCGACCCGTTGTTCGTCGACGTCGAGGCGGACACGCTCAATCTCGATGCACGCCGCCTGGACGAGGAACTCGGCAGGCACGGGCCGGTCAAGGCCATCATGCCGGTGCACTTCGCGGGACAGGCCTGCGACATGGACGCGATCACGGACATCGCGCGCCGTCATGGCTCGCAGCTCATCGAGGATGCGGCGCATTCGTTCCCGACGACCTGTTCCGGCCGGCTGATCGGCACGATCGGCAAGGCCACGGTTTTCAGTTTCTATGCGACGAAGACCATCACGACGGGCGAGGGCGGCATGGTCGTGACGGACGACGACGCGCTGGCGGAGCGAGTCAAGGTCATGCGGCTCCATGGCATCAGCCGCGACGTCTTCGACCGCTACACTTCGAACAAGCCATCCTGGTTCTACGAAGTGATCGCACCCGGATTCAAGTACAACATGACTGACGTGGCGGCAGCCCTCGGCGTGCACCAGCTCAAGCGCGCCGAGGAGTTCCGGTCACGACGCGAAGCGATTGCGCGCGCGTATGACGCCGCCTTTCGCGGCCTGCCGGTCGACCTGCCGGCAGTGCGCCGCCCCGCCGACACGCATGCCTGGCACCTGTATGTCCTGCAGCTGCGCCTGAATGCGCTCGCGATCTCGCGGGACGAATTCATCACGCGGCTTGCCGAGGCCGGCATCGGCACCAGCGTGCATTTCATCCCGCTGCACCTGCAACCCTACTGGCGGGATCGCTACGCGCTGCGGCCGGAGGATTTTCCGGTCGCGAGCCGCCAGTTTCGGCGTATCGTGAGCCTGCCCATCTATCCCGCCATGACCGACGGCGAGGTCGCGAGAGTCATTCAAGCGGTCACTTCACTTCTGGAAAGCGCGACGATCCGCGAGGTCGTCGCGTGAGGAACATTCCATGCGTCCAAGTCACCTGATCGCCTGCACACTGGGTTTCCTGTGGCTTGCGGCATCTGGCGCCGCCGTTTTCGCGGCAACCCCGCCGCCCGCCGGAAAGCCCACGTATTTCGGCGTTTTCGGAATTCCGCCCGACAAGGCTCGCGACTGGCCGTTTACCGTGAGCCGCGCGGGACCGGAGGACATGTCGCTGCTGCAGGGCGCCGGCCTCAAGGGACTCGTGGCGCTCACCGGCTCCAAGAAGAATTACAGCGACGCGAGCGGATGTTTCAAGCTTGGCATGTGGAAGCAGGCGCTCGACCGCCACGATGCGGCACGTATCCAGAGCCTTGTGGACCAGGGCGTGCTGCTTGGCCTCTATGCGATCGACGAGCCGCACGACTGGCCCTGCGGGCCGAGCTTCGAGGACATCGACGCCGCCTGCGCCTATGCCGGACAGAAGTGGCCCAATCTCAAGTGCGGCGTGAACGCACCACCCGCATGGCTCAAGCCGGGCGCGTCGAAACTGACGCACGTCGGATTCCTGTTCTTCCAGTACTCCAACAAGAAGGGCACGCCCGCGGAATGGCTCAAGGAGCAGCTCGCCGATGCGAGCTGGTTCCACGGGGACATCTGGCTCTCGATCCAGCTGCTGCAGCCGCGACTTTCCGTGAGCGAGTTCCGCAACGCGGGCCTGACATTCTGCAACGCGCGGCCGGCGGGACTCCTGATGTGGAAGTGGTCCGACGAATGGTTCGCGCAGCCGGGCATTTCCGCGGCCATGCAGGAAGTCGCGAAAGCCTGCGCATCGACGGCGGCGCTTGCCGGTGCGGCTTCGCGAGGATCCCGCACGCCCTGATGGCGGACACGTGCCAGTTCGCGACTCGCGCCGTCGCGGCAGGCACGATCGCCGTGCTGTCGCCGCTATTCCTGCTCGCGGCTACCGCAATCCGCCTGACGTCGCGGGAGCCCGTGCTGTTTCACCAGGAGCGCATCGGTCGCTATGGCCGACCGTTCCGGATCCACAAGTTCCGGACCATGCGCTCGGGCGCCGAAGGCGCTTCGATCACGGTCAGCGGGGATTCGCGCGTCACGCGCCTCGGCGCGTTCCTGCGGCGCTTCAAGCTCGATGAGCTGCCGCAGCTTTTCAATGTCCTGAAGGGCGAGATGAATTTCGTCGGGCCGCGGCCGGAAGTGGCGCGGTATGTCGCCCTGTATCCGGCCACGCAGCGCGACATCGTCCTGTCAGTCCGGCCGGGCCTCACGGACCTTGCGTCGCTCGCCTTTATCAACGAGAGCGAGCTGCTCGCCACCGCGTCCGATCCCGAACGCTATTACCTGGAGTTCCTGATGCCGGCCAAGCTGCGGCTTGCCGAGGCCTATGTCCGGGACCGGAGCGCGTGGCTCGACTTCCGGATCCTCGCCGCCACCGCAACCGGGATCCTCGGCTGGCGCTGGATTCCCTCGCCGTATGAGGCCGCCGCGTCATGAATGCGGCATGCCGATGACGAGCAGCAGCCCGCGTCGAGTCGCCTTTGTTTCCAACAGCGCGAGTGGCGAATACACGGGAAGGCTTCGCTGGGTCGAGCCCCTTCATGCGCGTGGCTTCGACGTCTCGTTCGTGCTGCCGGACGGGGACGGCGACTACGTTCAACGATTCCAGGAAAGGGGCGTCAACGTCTTTCAGTATTCGATGGATCGCAGCAGTCTGTCGCTGTCGGGCGACGCGGCTTCCGTCCGTGACCTGGTTCGGCTGTTCCGGGCGGAACACTTCGACATCCTCCATTCCTTCGGGCACAAGGCGAATCTCTGCATGGGCATCGCGGCCATGCGCCTGCGAAGCCCGGTCGCCTTCCTGCACGTGACCGGCCTCGGCAGCCCCTTCATGGCGGGGGGCGGCGCAGGGCGAATAACGCAACGCGCTTTTCTGCGCGCCTACTATCGGCTCGCGGCCCGGAAGCTGTCCGGCCTCTTTTTCCAGAACCGGGATGACGAAGGCGATCTTGGCCTCCGGGCGGGCGCCAGGACCTTTTTCGTTGGAAGCACTGGCGTCGATCTCGACCAACTCGATCCGGCCACGGTGAACACGGCAACGCGCGACGCGCTGCGGCGCGATCTCGGGATCGAGGGCCGCGTGGTGTTGACCTACATCGGCCGCCTGCTGAAGGACAAGGGCATCCCGGAGTTGCTGCAGGCTGCGGCGGTGCTTCACCGCAACGATCCGCGGGTCGTGTTGCTGATCGTGGGCACACCGGACCCTGGCAACCGGAACAGCATCGACCCCGGTTCGATGCCGGGTGCGAGGGACGGATTCGCGCGCTATCTCGGCCGGCGCGATGACATCAAGGAAATCCTTGCGCTCACGGATATCTTCGTGAATCCGAGCAGCTATCGCGAGGGCGTGCCGCGCACGAATCTCGAAGCGCTCGCCATGGGCAAGCCCGTCGTGACCGCGAACGGCCCCGGGTGCAGGGATACCGTCGTGGAAGGAGCGACGGGTTTCCTCATTCCACCCCACGATCCACGCGCGCTCGAATCCGCGCTGCGGAAATTGATCGAGTCGGACGACTTGCGGGCACGCTTCGGTGCCGCGGCCCGTGAAGACGCCTGCCGGCGATTCTCGGTCGGGATCGCGGTGAATCGCGTCGCCTCGGTTTACCAGGAAGTGCTTTCGCACCCATGAGCGAGCCCAGGGAACTCCAGATCCGGCGAATGACCGTTTCGGACGTGCCAGATGTCGTGCGCGTGCACCTGGTCGCGTTCCCGGGTTTCTTCCTCTCGTTCCTGGGTCCGCGTTTCCTGTCACTCTTCTACGAAGAGTGCGTGAGGCAGGAAGAGATCGCCTGCGTTGCGGTCAACCAGGGCCAGCTCGCGGGTTTCGTGATGGGGAGCGCCCACCCGGCGCAGTTTTATTCCGGCCTCGTGAAGAGGAGGGCGCCGCGTTTTGCCGCGGTCGCCTTGCCGGCCGTCATCAGGCAGCCGCGCATCGCACTGCGGGTCGTACGCGCCTTGAGCAAGCCCAAAGACGCCCGGCGAACGGACGGAACGGCGACCTTGATGAGCCTTGGCGTTGCGCCGCACCGGCACGGCCAAGGCATCGGAAGCCGGCTGGTCGCCGCATTCCTGGCAGAGGCGCGCGCGCGAGGATCGTCGAGGGTGGATCTCACCACCGACAAGGTCCGGAACGAGAAAACCAACGAGTTCTACCGCCGCTTGGGGTTCATCGTCGAACGCGAAATCACGACGCCGGAAGGTCGCGTGCTGAACGAGTACGCGATTGACCTGGATCCTCGCGCCAAAACGCCAGATTCCGCCCGATGAGTTTCTCGAGGCTCGCGACGTCCGTTTCGTAGCGGCGCATGAGTTCGGCCCGGATCGCGGGGTCGATCGGCGCCAGGCTCTGCCTGCTCGCGAGCAGGCGATCGATGCCGATGCGTCGCGCGAAATTCACGAGCCAGTCCTGGTCGCGGCCCCTGAGCAGGGCGGCAATCCTGGTGGCAAGCACGCGGACGCGGGCAAAGCGGGGAGCCGTCGCGACGCCTGCTTTCTCGTCGATCGCGACGCGGCTCCAGTCGAAGTCATCCAGTTCGAGGAATCGGCAGACCTGGTTCAGTGCGGCGTGCCGCGCGGACATCACCTCTTCGAAAATCAGGACGAGCATCTGGTTCGCGGGAAAGCGCGAGCGGTATCGCTCGAGCTGGGCGTGATACAGGCCGCGATCGAAGGCGTCCGGATTCTCCCGCAGGAACGCCTTGAAGTCGTCGCCTGTCGCGCCTTTTCTTCCGATATGCATTCCAAACTGCGAGTACGCCCGCTCCGCGGGATTGCGGAGGATCGCGATGAGGCGCATTGACGGAAAATCCCTGGCGATCCGCTGCGGCACGAGAGGGTTGAAAAGATAGCGAGGCGTGATCTCGCCGATGGCCTTCAGCCCCGGTTGCCGGGCGGCCGCTCTGAAGAACTCGCGATACCACTCCGCGCCGCGCGCGTAGTGCTCGTCAAAGTAGTGAATTTCCTTGCGGCGTTCCGGCAGGTAGATCTGCGGGTGTGCTCGAAGCGCGGCGTCAAGCCAGGTCGTGCCGGCCCGCTGTGCGCCGATGACCAGGAAGTTCGGGTCCGTCGTGTGTTGCATCCGCGTCACTGGTGGACGCTACCCTAAATGGAGCGCCAGATCGCCACTTTTCGGCACCAAAGACGGGGTCCCAGGGGCAATCCGGAGGGTCAAACGCACCCTGACTGGCGTACACTCACCAACTCGCCACACGCAGGGATGCCCGGTGCAACCGCTGAAAAATCGACGCCGCGAACTCGCCGCCTCGCGAAGCCGCCTGGTCAACGTCCTGCTGGCCTGGCCGCGGCAGACGAAACGGCTGCTCATGTTGCTCGCGGACATCGTCGTGGTGCCGTCCGCACTGTGGGTCGCCTTCGCGCTCAAGTTCGATTCGTGGTCCGAGGGATTTGAGCAGAGCCTGCTGTTCTACGTCGGCGTCGCCGCGACCGGAACGCTGATTTTCGCCGGCAGCGGACTCTACCGCGCGGTGGTGCGCTTCATCGGCGGGCGCGTCCTGTTCTCGATCCTGGCCGGCGTCACCGGCTCGGCCGTCGTGCTCTGGTTCCTGAGCGCCTCGCTCCCGTTCATCCAGCCGATCCCGATTTCGGTCGCGGTCATCTACTGGCTGATCGCCTTCCTCTGGGTCACGGCGACGCGACTCATCGCGCGTTGGCTGCTGACGCCGTTTGACGTTGACGGCACGCGCGTCGTGATCTATGGAGCGGGGGACGCCGGAATCCGTCTTTCGCTCGCACTCGCACCGGGC
>CAVXET010000048.1:0-5819 GCA_963760725.1 uncultured Gammaproteobacteria bacterium | reverse complement strand
GCCGTGGGCGAAGCGCGAGTCGTCGCCTGGCTCGAAAAGAAGGCGCATTGGCCGGTCTCACTGCGCGAGTTCGGCGGGCACTTCATCGGCGCCGTCGTCTGCCCGCTGACGGACTTCTTCGCTCGCTACGGCATCAGCCTCGCAGTTATCGTCCTGCTGCTCATCGGTTCCTACCGTCTGACCGAGTTCACGATGGGTTCGATGGCGAACCCTTTCTACATCGACCATGGTTACACCCTCGGCCAGATTGCGACGATCGTAAAGGCATTTGGACTTCCGGTTTCAATGGTCGGCGTCGTGATCGGGGGCTTCATCGTGGCGAAGTCCGGGCTTCGCCTCGCGCTCTTCCTCGGCAGCGGTCTCATCATCGCGTCCAATCTCGGATTTGCGCTGCTCGCGACGACGGATACCGCGACGCTGGCCGGCCTCGCAATCGTGAACAGCCTCGACAATCTCGCACAGGGCATCCACGGGACCGCCTTGATCGCCTTCCTTTCAGGCCTCACGAGCGCGCGGTACACGGCGACGCAGTACGCGCTCTTCTCATCCTTCTATGCGCTGCCGGGCAAGTTGCTCGAGGGGACGTCGGGTTTCGTCGTTGATGCGATCGGTTACCCGGCTTTTTTTACGTATACGGCCGCGCTCAGCGTCCCGGGCCTTCTGATCCTCCTTTGGCTGACGCGCAAGCGCCTGGTCGATGCACGCGGTACGCTCAGCACGGCAGATGGCGTGGGAGGGCCGGATGCTTGATGAGCTCCTGAAGTTCTTCGTGCTCTTCTTCGTCGTGGTCGAGCCGATCTCGCTCGTGCCGCTGTTTGCGGCGCTGACCGAGGGCGCGGACGACGAGTTCCGGCGCCGCATGGCGCTGAAGGCCGTCCTGCTGTCGGGCACGATGTTCCTGCTGTTTGCCGTGGGCGGCACCTGGTTCCTGCGCGTCATGGGCATCAGCATCGAGGCATTCCGGATCGCGGGCGGCATCATGCTGTTCCTGATCGCGCTCGAGATGGTCTTCGCGCGGGAATCCGGAACGCGCCAGACCTCGAAGGAGCGCATCGAGGCGAAGAAGCGCGCGGACATCTCGGTGTTCCCGCTCGCATTTCCTTTCATCTCGGGTCCCGGGGCGCTCGCGATCGTGCTCCTGACCTTCGGCGCCTCGCGCGGGGATTTCAAGCTGTCGGCGGGCCTCTTCGGGGTCATCGTGGTCGTGCTCGCGATCACCTACATCCTGATGCGCCTCACGCCGCTCGTGATGCGTGCGATGGGCGTGACGGGCGCGAACGTCGTCAATCGCCTTTCCGGCGTCGTGCTCGCGGCGCTTGCCGTGCAGTTCGTCATCGATGGCGCGTCGAGCGCCTTCAACTAGAGGCGGACGAATTCCAGGTCGAAGACCGAGTGACCGAGGCGCCGGCCGCGGCTCTCGAATCGCGTCGCCTCACGCGCTGGACGATCGACGCAGCCTCCTGCCGGCGCAGCATTCGTGAATTCCCGCGAGGCACCGAGGACCTCGAGCATCCAGGCAGCGTAGGGCTCCCAGTCCGTGGCCAATTTGAACCGCCCGCCGGGCTTCAGCCGCTCGGCCACAAGAGCGGCAAATGCCGGTTGCACGATGCGCCGCTTGTGGTGGCGCTTCTTGGGCCAGGGATCGGGGAAGTAGAGCAGCACCTCATCCAGGGAGGCGGGCGCCAACTGCTGCGCCAGCACTTCGACCGCGTCGTGCGCGATGACGCGCACGTTCGTGAGCCCGAGGGCCTCGACAGCGAGCAGGCAATGCCCGATTCCGGGCGGGTGCACCTCGACGCCGATGAAATCCTTGTCCGGCGCTTTTGACGCCAGTTCGACCAGCGTGTCCCCATTGCCGAAACCGATCTCGAGCACGCGCCGCGCGCGACGGCCGAAGACGGAGTCAAGATTGAGAACCGATTCGGAGTAGGGGATGCCGATTCGCGGCAGCAGTTCCTCGAGCGCGCGCGTCTGCGCGCGCGTGATGCGCCCGCTCCGCAGTACGTAGCTTCGAATCGCATGCCGCGGCGTATTCACGTACGGGCGATGAGGTCCGAAGTCAGCGCCGCGATGTCGGGGCAGCCGGTCAACGCCAGCGTGCGGTCGAGCTCGTCCGCGAGGATCGCAATTGCCCGCGCAACGCCTTTCTCGCCGCCGGCGGCAAGGCCGTAGACCGGCGCGCGGCCGAGCAACACGCCCTCGGCGCCGAGCGCAACGGCTTTCGCGATGTCGGAGCCGCGCCGCACGCCGCCATCCACGAGGATGGCGGTGCGGCCGCCTACCGCGCGAACGACTTCGGGCAGCGCATCGAGTCCGCTGATCGCGCCGTCGAGCTGCCGTCCGCCGTGGTTCGAGAGCACGAGGCCGTCGACGCCTGCAGCGACCGCGCGCTCCGCGTCATCGGCGCGCAGCACACCCTTCAGCAGGAGCTTGCGCGGCCAGCGGTCGCGGAAGCGCTTCAGGTCGTCCCAGGAGAACGAGGCATCGAACAACCCGTGGCCCACGAAGGATTTGACGTTTTGGTCCTCGCCGAGCTCGCGCTCGATGTTGACGAAGCGCGGGCGGTGGGTTGCGACCGTCGCGAGCCAGTGCGGACGTCGCAGCATGTCGAGCCGCGTCGCGAGCGTGAATCGCTGATGCGGCAGCAGCCCCGTGCGGAGGTCACGCTCGCGCTTGCCGGCGACGGGAAAGTCGCTCGTCAGCATGACGCATTCGAAGCCGGCTTGCTCGGCTCGCTTCATAATCGCGTCCGTGATGCGCCGTTCCGCGAAGACGTAGGCCTGCAGCCACAGCCGCCCGGGCGCCTCGCGCGCGACGTCCTCGACGAGGCTCATGGAAACGGTGGACATCGCGAAAGGCAGGCCCGCGCTTGACGCCGCGCGCGCGAGCGCCATGTCGCCGTCGCGCCAGGAGAGGCCATTCAGTCCCGTCGGGCCGACGACGGCCGGCATCGCCGAGGGTGCGCCGAGCAGGCGAGTCGACAGGTCGCGTTTCGCGACATTCACCAGCGTATGCGGGCGGAATTTCAGATGAGCAAAGCCGTCGCGATTGTGCGCGAGAGCGCGCTCGTCCTCCGCGCCGCCGTCGATGTAGGAAAAGACGAAACGCGGCAGGCGACGCCGCGCGATTTCGCGCAGGTCTTCGATGTTGATGGCTTCGCTGAAATGCATGTTGGCTGGCTACGCGTTCTGCCCTGCGATGCGGCCCGAGAATACACACCCGCCGAGGAACGTACCTTCCAGTCCGCGCTTTCCATTCATGCCGCCGCCGCCGAAACCCGACGCCTCGCCGGCCGCATAAAGCCCTTCGATCGCATGCCCATTCTCGCCGAGCACGCGGCCGGCGAGGTCTGTCTGGATGCCGCCGAGGCTCTTGCGGCTGATGATGTGTTCGCGGATTGCCATGAGCGGGCCCGCGCCGCGATCCACGATCGGCTGGAATTTGCAGGTGCGAAGGCGATCGGCGGGCCAGCGCCTGAGCCAGGCGATGCGCCGCAGTTGCTCGTCGTTGTGGAAGCGCTCGCCGCGACGGATTGCCCCATCGTATGCGGACACCGCGGACTCGACCGAGCCGAGGTCCACGACGTCGTCGCCATTCAGGGCGTTCATCCGTAGGACGAGATCGGGGAGCGTCGCGGCCTGCACGATGTCCTCGCTGTTCCGCGTCAGCTCGTCCACGAGCCAGCGATTGCCAAGGAGGAGGTCACGCACGAAGCGCAAGCGCTTCTGGTCGCGGATCGCGGGATTGAACTCGGCGCCGGAGACTGCGAGTTCCCTGAGCGCGATCTTCCGGTTGAGCAGTTGCCAGCTATAGCCGCCCGGCTCGCGGCAGATGCGCGCGACGAGGTCGTGCGTGTCGAAGCCGGAAACGAGCGGCATCGGGCCGATGCGCTCGCCGCGCGCATTGAGCCACAGCGCAGATTTCGGCGGGATCAGCGAAAGCCCGTGGCCGGGCCTGCGCGGACGCCAGTGGCGGATGCCTGCCGCGTAATTCCATTGCCAGTCGAGGTGCGTGACGGCGGCGCCCACGGCGGATGCCGCGTCGTGCAGCCGGCCGTCGGCATAGCGATGAGAGCCGTTCAGTATCACGGGCGGAGGTTGGCTCCAGTCCGCCTGCCAGTGCCGCCGTACGCGTTCAATATCGCCGCTGATGCCGCCCGCGGCGATCACGACAGTTTCACTCGCAATTTCGAAAGCCTCGCCGCCGGGTTCGACCGTGCCGCGAACGCCCGCGACCCTGCCCGCGCGTGAGACGAGCGCGTCCACGCGATGCCCGAAGCGCAGTTCCAGCAGGTCGCGGCGCGGATGCCCGAGCAGCCGGCCGACGAGATGGTCGGAGAGCGCGCTACCGGTGCCCCAGACGAGATGGAAACGCGGCACGGAGTTGCCGGGCACATACAGGCCGCGCTCGACCCACATCGGCATCGGCATGAAGCGGATGCCGAGCGCGGCGAGCCAGTCATGGACTTCAGGCACGCTGCGTTCGACATAGGCCCGGGCCCAGGCGCAGGGCCAGGCGTCATCGGGCGTGAGCTCACCGAAAGCGAGCCAATCGGAAAGCCCGAGTTCGGCGCTGTCCTTGATGCCGCGGCGCCGCTGCAGCGGTGTGCCGGCAAACCAGAGGCCGCCAAAAGCCTCTTTCGCCTGGCCGCCGAGGTTCTCCTCGAGATCGCGGTCGAGCAGGACGACGCGCCGGCCGCGCCCGAGCGCCTCGATCGCCGCGACGACCCCGGCCAATCCTGCACCCACAATCGCGATATCGGTGGATTGGCGATCCGGAAACATGGGCGAGTATATTCCGCGCGATGTCTGCCTCCTCGATCGCGATACGTCGATTTTGGCTAGAATCCCTGGACGCGAGCGGGTGTAGTTCAATGGTAGAACTGCAGCTTCCCAAGCTGCTAACGTGGGTTCGATTCCCATCACCCGCTCCATCATGAATACCTGGGCGTTCGGACTTGCAGGCGGCGCGCTGATCGGCCTTGCAGCGGCGCTGCTGCTCTGGTCGGTCGGCCGTATCGCGGGCATCAGCGGCATCGTCAACGGCATCGTGGAAGGGGCGCGCGGCGATCGCGCCTGGCGAATCGCTTTCATCGCCGGGATGATCATTGCGGGCGCCGTGATGCTGCAGTTCGTGCCGGCGCCCGCACGCGCGCAGACCGGCGCGACGCCGATTCTGCTCTTCGCAGGACTTCTCGTCGGATTCGGTACGCGCATGGGCAATGGCTGCACCAGCGGCCATGGTGTGTGCGGCCTGGGGCGGCTGTCGCGGCGCTCGCTCGCCGCCGTCGTCACGTTCATGGCCGCCGGCATGGCGACGGTTTACGTCATGCGCCACCTGGCAGGTGTCTCGACATGAACGCCACTGTGATCGCGGCGCTCGTATCTGGCGCGCTGTTCGGCGCAGGACTTGCGCTGTCGTCGGTGACCGATCGCCAGGTCGTGATTGGATTCCTCGATGTGACCGGCGCCTGGAATCCGACGCTCGCGTTCGTCATGGCAGGCGCCGTCGCGGTCACCGGCCCCGCGTTCCGGCTCGTGCGGCGCATGCCCGCACCGGTGCTCGGCGGTAAATTCAGGCTGCCCGCCAACGATGCCATTGACCGCCGACTGATCGTCGGTGCCGCGATTTTCGGAATCGGCTGGGGACTTGCGGGGTTCTGCCCGGGACCGGTGCTGGTCGGCGCCGCGGCGGGTTTGCGCGACGCCTGGATTTTCGTGCCGGCCATGCGGGCTGGCAGCTTTCTCGCCGGCAGGCTGGCTCAATGACCGCAGAACGAGACCGGCTCGTCGCTGCGGCCCGCGAGGCCTGCCCCAGCG
>CAVXET010000047.1:0-10194 GCA_963760725.1 uncultured Gammaproteobacteria bacterium | reverse complement strand
TTGTGGTGACGCTTCTTGGGCCAGGGGTCCGGGAAGTAGATCAGTACTTCATCGAGCGAGGCGGGCGCCAGCTGCTGCGCCAGCACTTCGACCGCATCGTGCGCGATGACGCGCACATTCGTGAGCCCGAGGGATTCGACGGCGAGCAGGCAGTGCCCGATCCCGGGTGGGTGCACCTCGACGCCAATGAAATCCTTGTCAGGCGACTTTGACGCCAGTTCGACCAGCGTGTCGCCGTTGCCGAAGCCGATCTCGAGCACGAGCGGCGCGCGGCGGCCGAAGACGGCATCGAGATCAAGGAAAAAATCGGAATAAGGAATGCCGAATCGCGGCAGTAATTCCTCGAGCGCGCGCACCTGCGCGCGCGTGATGCGCCCGGTCCGCAGCACGTAGCTTCGAATCGCATGCCGCGGCGCGTTCACGTGCGGGCGATGAGGTCCGAAGTCAGCGCCGCGATGTCGGGGCAGCCCGTCAGCGCCAGCGTGCGGTCGAGTTCGTCCGCGAGGATTGCGATCGCACGGGCGACGCCTTGCTCGCCGCCGGCGGCGAGGCCGTAGACCGGCGCGCGGCCGAGCAAGACACCCTCGGCGCCGAGCGCGACGGCCTTCGCGATGTCGGAGCCGCGCCGCACGCCACCGTCGACGAGGAGGGCGGCTCGTCCGCCCACGGCGCGAACGACCTCGGGCAGTGCATCGAGCCCGCTGATCGCGCCGTCGAGCTGCCGCCCGCCGTGGTTCGAGAGCACGAGGCCATCCACGCCCGCCGCGACCGCGCGCTCCGCGTCGTCCGCGCGAAGAACGCCTTTCAGCAGGAGCTTGCGCGGCCAGCGGTCGCGGAAGCGCTTCACGTCGTCCCAGGAGAACGAGGCGTCGAACAACCCGTGGCCGACGAAGGAGTTGACGTTGCGTCCATCGCCGAGCTCGCGCTCGATATTGACGAAGCGAGGGCGGTGGGTTGCGACCGTTGCAAGCCAGTGCGGACGCCGCAGCATGTCGAGCCGCGTCGCGAGCGTGAATCGCTGCTGCGGCAGCAGCCCGGTGCGCAGGTCCCGCTCGCGCTTGCCGGCGACCGGGAAGTCGCTCGTCAGCATGACGCACTCGAAGTCGGCGCTCTCCGCACGCTTCATGATCGCGTCCGTGATGCGCCGCTCCGCGAATACGTAGGCCTGCAGCCACAGCCGCCCCGGCGCCTCGCGCGCGACGTCCTCGACGAGGCTCATGGAAACCGTGGACATGGCGAAGGGCAGGCCCGCGCTTGACGCCGCGCGCGCGAGCGCCATGTCGCCGTCGCGCCAGGAGAGGCCGTTGAGCCCCGTCGGGCCAACGACGGCAGGCATTGCCGAGGGTGCGCCGAGCAGGCGAGTGGACAGGTCGCGCTTCGCGACGTCCACCAGCGTATGCGGGCGGAACTTCAGGTGAGCAAAGCCGTCGCGATTGTGCGCGAGAGCGCGCTCGTCCTCCGAGCCGCCGTCGACATAGTCGAAGACGAAGCGCGGCAGGCGACGCCGCGCGATCGCGCGCAGGTCCTCGATGCTGATGGCTTCGCTGAAGTGCATGTACCGCCTACGCGTTCTGCCCTGCGATCCGGCCGGAGAATACACACCCGCCGAGGAACGTACCTTCCAGTCCGCGCTTGCCATTCATGCCGCCGCCGCCGAAGCCCGCCGCCTCGCCGGCGGCATAGAGCCCGTCGATCGCGCGCCCGTTCGCGCCCTGCACGCGGCCGGCGAGGTCTGTCTGGATGCCGCCGAGGCTCTTGCGGCTGATGATGTGCTCGCGGATCGCCATGAGCGGGCCCGCGCCGCGATCCACGATCGGCTGGAACGCGCAGGTGCGAAGGCGATCGGCGGGCCAGCGCCTGAGCCAGGCGATGCGCCGCAGCTGCTCGTCGTTGTGGAAGCGCTCGCCGCGACGGATTGACCCATCGTATGCGGACACCGCGGACTCGACCGCGCCGAGGTCCACGACATCGTCGCCATTCAGGGCGTTCATCCGCAGGACGAGATCGGGAAGAGTCGCGGCCTGCACGATGTCCTCGCTGTTCCGCGTCAGCTCGTCGACGAGCCAGCGATTGCCGAATAGGAGGTCACGCACGAAGCGCAAGCGCTTCTGGTCGCGGATCGCGGGATTGAACTCGGCGCCGGAGACCGCGAGTTCCCTGAGCGCGATCTTGCGGTTGAGCAGTTGCCAGCTGTAGCCGCCCGGCTCGCGGCAGATGCGCGCGACGAGATCATGCGTGTCGAAGCCGGAGACGAGCGGCATCGGGCCGATGCGTTCGCCGCGCGCGTTGAGCCACAGCGCAGACTTCGGCGGGATCAGCGATAGCCCATGGCCGGGCTTGCGCGGCCGCCAGTGACGGATGCCGGCCGCGTAATTCCATTGCCAGTCGAGGTGCGTGACGGCGGCGCCCACGGCGGAAGCCGCGTCGTGCAGCCGGCCGTCGGCATAGCGGTGCGAGCCGTTCAGGATCACGGGCGGCGGCGCGCTCCAGTCCGCTTGCCAGTGCCGCCGCACGCGCTCGATGTCGCCGCTGATGCCGCCGGCGGCAATCACGACGGTTTCGCTCGAAATTTCGAAAGCCTCGCCGCCGGGTTCGACCGTGCCGCGGACGCCCGCGACCCTGCCCGCGCGCGAGACGAGCGCATCCACGCGATGCGCGAATCGCAGCTCGAGCAGGTCGCGGCGCTGATGATTGAGCAGCCGGCCGACAAGACGGTCGGACAGCACACGACCGGTGCCCCAGACGAGATGGAAACGCGGCACGGAGTTGCCGGGCATGTACAAGCCGCGCTCGACCCACATCGGCATCGGCATGAAACGGATGCCGAGCGCGGCGAGCCAGTCATGCACTTCAGGCACGCTGCGTTCGACATAGGCACGGGCCCAGGCGCAGGGCCACGCGTCGTCGGGCGTAAGCTCACCGAAGGCGAGCCAGTCGGACAGCCCGAGCTCGGCGCTGTCCTTGATTCCGCGCCGCCGCTGCAGCGGCGTGCCGGCAAACCAGAGGCCGCCAAAAGCCTCTTTCGCCTGGCCGCCGAGGTTCTCCTCGAGATCGCGGTCGAGCAGGACGACGCGCCGGCCGCGTCCGAGCGCCTCAATCGCCGCAACGACCCCGGCAATTCCCGCGCCGACGATCGCGATATCGGTGGAATGGCGATCCGGAATCATGAGCGAGTATATTCCGCGCGATGCTGCTCGCCCTCCTCGAACTCGCGATACGTCGATTTTGGCTAGAATCCCCGGACGCGAGCGGGTGTAGTTCAATGGTAGAACTGCAGCTTCCCAAGCTGCTAACGTGGGTTCGATTCCCATCACCCGCTCCAGTTTCCCCAGTCCCTGGCGGAAGACGGCGTTCCTAATTGCTGACCGTACTGCGCCGCCAGTGGTAGTGGTAGTACACGACCGGTATCACCAGCAGGGTCAGCACGGTCGAGACGAACAAGCCGAAAATCAGCGACACGGCCAGCCCGCCGAAGATCGGGTCATCGAGGATGAAGAACCCGCCCAACATCGCCGCAATCGCGGTCAGGGCGATGGGCCGGGCGCGAACCGTCGTGGCCGAGATCGTCGCCTCCTGCAATGGCTTGCCGGCGCGCACCTCCTGCTGGATGAAATCCACGAGCAGGATTGAATTGCGCACGATGATGCCGGCCAGCGCGATCATGCCGATCATCGATGGCGCGGTGAACTGCTGCCCCAGGAGCGCGTGGCCCGGCATGATGCCGATGATCGTCAGCGGAATCGGCGCCATGATGATGAGCGGCACGCCATATGAACGGAACTGCGCCACGACCAGCAGGTAGATGAGGATCAGGCCGACGGCGTAAGCGGCGCCCATGTCGCGAAACGTCTCGAACGTTATCTGCCATTCACCGTCCCACTTGAGACTCCACTCGTAGGGATTGGCCGGCTGGCGAGTCAGGTACTGCCGGACCGGCTCGCCGTCGATGGGGGTCTCGGCCAGCCTGCCGGCGATTTCACGCATGCCGTACAGAGGGCTGTCGGTGGATCCCGTTACGTCGCCGGTCACGTAAACCACAGGCAACAGGTCCTTGTGGTAGATGGTCTGGTCGCGCGTGCCGAGTCGGACATCGGCGATCTCGGACAGCGGTACCAGCGCTCCGGCCACCGAGCGCAGGCGCAGCGACTTGAGGGTGTCCACAGACGCCTTGTCGCCGGGGGAGAGCTCGACTCGCACCGGGACCGGCGCCTTCGCGTGCTCGTCGTGCAGGTAGGACATGTCTTCACCGCGGATCGCCGCCGCCACGGCCGAGGCCACGGACTGCTGCGAAACGCCGAGCCTTGCGGCACGCGCGCGATCCACGGCAACCACCAGTTTTTGCTGTGCCGCTTCGCCGGTGTCGTCCACGTCGACCACGTCCGGCACATGCTCGAATGCCTGCCGCACCTCCTGCGCCACCTTCACCTGGCGTGCGTAGTCAAGGCCGTAGATCTCGGCCACGAGCGGCGACAGCACCGGCGGGCCGGGAGGCACCTCGACGATCTTCACGTTGGCGCCGTAGCGCCTTCCGATCAGCTGCAGCGGCTTACGCACGGAAGTCGCAATCTCGTGCGACTTGCGGTCTCGCTCGTGCTTGTCGAGGAGGTTCACCTGGATGTCGCCCTGGTGCGGCGCGACTCGCAGGTAGTACTGGCGCACGAGACCATTGAAGTTGATCGGAGCGGAAGTGCCTGCGTAAGTCTGGTAGTCGGTGACTTCGGGAACGGTCTCGAGGTGATCCGCCAGCGCCTGCAGGACCCGCTGCGTTCCTTCCACCGGCAGTTCCCTCGGGCATATCGACCATCACCTGGAACTCGCTCTTGTTGTCGAAAGGCAGCATCTTCAGGATCACTGCACGGAAGGCGACCAGTGCAAGCGACAGCGCGATCAGCGCCAGCAGGACCTGCAGCAGCCGCCAGCGATGGCGGCGACCCTCGTCCCCGCGCAGGAAGGGCGTCATGACCCGGGCGACGAAGCCCTGCAACGCGGCTTCCCCGCGGTCCGCATGCCCTTGCGCGGCTGCTGCGTTCATGAACAGCCGGCGGTACAGCCAGGGCGTAAACATGAAGGCCACGGCCAGCGAGATCAGCATGCCGGTGGAGGCATTGATGGGGATGGGCCGCATGTACGGACCCATCAGGCCGGTCACGAATGCCATGGGCAGCAGCGCCGCGATCACGGTGAATGTCGCCAGGATGGTCGGACCGCCGACCTCATCCACTGCCGCCGGGATTGCCTCGGTAAGTTTTCCGCCGCCGCGCTGCATGTGGCGGTGGATGTTCTCGACCACGACGATGGCGTCGTCCACCAGGATTCCGATGGAGAAGATCAGCGCGAACAGCGACACGCGATTGAGCGTGAAGCCCCAGGCCCAGGATGCAAACAGGGTGACGGCGAGCGTCACGATGACAGCCGCGCCAACTACGAGTGCCTCGCGCCTGCCCAGCGCGAAGAGCACGAGCACGACGACCGAGGCCGTCGCAAACAAGAGCTTCTTGATCAGCGTCTGGGCCTTGTCCTCGGCCGTCGCACCGTAATTTCGCGTGACGGTGGCCCGCACGCCATCGGGGAAGTGAATCCCACGCATCTGCTCGAAGCGCTCGATGACCGCGGCTGCGACGTCCACGGCATTCTCGCCGGGCTTCTTGGAGACGGCGATGGTCACCGCCGGGTGGCGGCCGTTCGCACCGATCCCCTTGGATGCCGCGGCGGGACCCGCGCCTAGGCTGACGTAGCGCTCGGGCAGGTCCGGTCCCTCGGTCACGCTGGCCACGTCGCGCAGGAATACCGGCGCGCTGTCCCTGACGCCGACCACAAGATCGGCAACCTCCTCCGGTGTCGTCAGGAAGGTGCCTGCCTTCAGCAGCACTTCGCGATCGCGGTCCACGCTGCTGCCGGCGTCGACGGATGCGTTAGCCGAGGACAGCGCACGGCGCAGGTCGTCGAGCGCCAGGCCGTATCCGGCGAGCCGCTGCGGGTCGAAGACGACGCGCACGACGCGATCAGGTCCGCCGATCGTCTCGATGTCGCGCGTGCCAGGCACCCGCTGGAGTTCAGTCTCCATCGTGTGCGCGATGCGCAGCAGGTCCGCCGCCGAGATTTCCGGGTTCTCGCTCCAGAGGGTCGCAGCGACGATGGGAACGTCGTCGATGCCCTTTGGCTTGATTAGAGGCTGGCCGATGCCCGCATTCGGCGGCAGCCAGTCCTGGTTCGAATAGAAGGCGTTGTAGAGGCGGACAATGGCGTCGGTGCGCGGCTCGCCGACCTCAAAGCGCACTGTCAATGCCGCCATGCCCGGCGTCGATGCCGAGTACACATGCTCCACGCCCTCGATTTCCGAGACGATCTGCTCGGCCGGCGTGGTCACCAGCGATTCCACTTCCTGCGCAGACGCGCCGGGGTACGGAATGAAGACGTTGGCAAAGGTTACGTTTATCTGCGGTTCTTCCTCGCGCGGCGTCACCAGCACCGCAAACAGGCCCAGCAACAGGCCGGCCAGCGCCAGGAGCGGCGTGATCTCGGTCGTGAGAAAGTCGCGGGCAATGCGGCCGGCAATGCCGAGCTGCGGCCCGGCGGGCCCGCTCATTCCGGGTCCCCGGCGGGAGCCGGGGATTGCTGCTTGTATGCGATGCCCGCGGCGATCGGATCGGTGGCGATGCGCTCACCCGCAACCAGCCCGGCCAGCACGGGCACACGGCCATCGGCGGCCAGCGTGCCGACGCGCAGGTATCGCAGACCGACGCGGCCCCTGGCATCCAGCACATAGACGCCGGTCACTTCGCCCCGGCGCACGAGGGATCCGGGTGGTATCAGCACGTGCTCGTCTTCACCGCTGACGAACGCGACCTTCACCAGCGTGCCGGGGAACACGCCATATTCACCCGGCGGCAGCGTCACCAGCACGCGGAAACTGTGGGTGGCCGGATCAGCGCTCGGCGGGATCCGCAGCTCCGCCGCCGCGACCGAGTTGCCGTCCGGCAGGATCACGCGTGCCTTGCGATGCCTGCGCAGCGGGCCAATATGCTGCTGCGGGATTTCGACGACCGCGCGCAGGTGTTCCAGCGAAAGGCCGGTCATCAGCTGCCTTCCGGGAGTCACCGTTTCGCCGAGCTGGACAAGGCGCGCAACGACGATGCCGGCATATGGCGCACGGATCACGGTGTAACCAAGGCCCTCGCGCGCTTCCGTGAGCCCCGCCTGCGCGGCAGCGACGCGCGCGCGCGCAGCATCGAGTTCCGTGGCGGCCTTGTCGAGCTGCGCCTTTGCCACGAGCTTCTTCTCGTAAATTTCCTTGGTGCGGTCGAAGGCGAGCTGCGCTTCGGCGAGTCGCGCGCGAGCTTCGGCGAGTGCCGCCTCCGCGCCGCCCGTGCGTGCGCGCTGCTCCGTAGGCGTGATCCGCACGATCACGGCATCCTTCGCAACGTAGTCGCCGACATCGAAGGGCAATTCCACGACCCGGCCGGTCGTCTGCGCCGAGACCGTGGACTGGTTGATCGCCTCCACGGCGCCGTCGAACGCCGTCTCGCGCGGCACGCGCGAATCCTTGACCACCTGGCTCGCGAGCCCTGCCGCCGCGGCGGCCTGTTCCGTGCCGGACGTGGGGGGAGAATCCGGGCAGGCGGAAATCAGCGCCGCCGCAAGCAGCAAGCTCGAAGTTCGCAGCAGTGACATGTCGGCCTCGCGGTCAATCCGTGGAACGACAGGTCATCCGGCCCGGCCCGCGGCGCAGAATGCCGCGCCGGAACCGACGCCCAGTTTCCTGAGGATCATGGCCATCGGACAAAAGCCGGTGAATGAGGCCTGAAACAGGTTGACCCCGACGAATGCCGTGAACCACAGCCAGTATTCGCTGTGCAGTTGCGACAGCGCCAGCGAGGCCAGCACGAAGATGCCGGCGACCCGCAACACCCACTGGTCAATGTTGGCGGCGGAAGGGCGGGCGGACACAACAGTCTGGGTATTCATCGAGAACTCCTTCGCGCAGGACGGGTGGATTGACAGAAATGGGCGTGCAGCACCCGGATGACGTCGAGCGCCGGCCCTGGCCGCACCGAATAGTGGATGGTCTGGGACTCGCGCCGGGTCTTGACCAGGCCGTCCGCACGCAATACCGCCAGATGCTGGGACAGGGCGGACTGCGAGAGCGGGACGCGCTCATTGAGCGCGCTCACCGACAGCTCGCCTTCACCCAGCACGCACAGGATCCTCAGGCGGTGCGGATTCGCGAGGGCCTTGAGCAGGCCGGCCGCGGCGTTAGCATGGCGGCCCATCTCGCGGGCTTCAGGCAATGCGCTACCGAGTGCGGTGGACATGCAGAATATCCATGTTTGCTAAATAAGGGAAAACTAATATAATGAGTGCGGCCTGAAGTTGCAAGCGTCGGCCGGACCGGCCAGAGGATTCGCAGATGGCACACATCGTTGTAGTGGGGGCGGGTATCAGCGGCATGCCGACCGCCTACGACCTCAGGAAGCAGCTTGGCTCCGGACACGAGGTCACGCTGATCGGCGATTCCGAATACTTCCAGTTCACGCCCAGCAATCCCTGGGTCGCCGTCGGCTGGCGCACGCCGGACGACGTGCGCGTGCCGATACGTCCGAACGTCGAACGGAAAGGCATCCAGTTCCATTCGCAGCCGCTGACGCGGCTGGAACCGGAAGCGAACCGCGCGACGCTGGCTGACGGCCGGGCGCTCGACTACGACTACCTGGTGATCGCCACGGGCCCGAGACTTGCATTCGAGGAGGTGCCGGGCCTGGGCCCCGAGGCTCATTCGCACAGCGTCTGCACGACGTCACACGCCGAGCATGCGGCTCGTGCTTACGACGAGTTCCTGAAGAATCCCGGCCCGGTCGTGATCGGCGCCGCACAAGGCGCGAGCTGCTTCGGGCCCGCCTACGAATTTGCCATGATCCTCGATGCCGACCTTCGCAAGCGCAAGCTGCGGGACCGGGTGCCGATGACTTTCGTGACCAGCGAGCCTTACGTCGGCCACCTGGGCTTGGGAGGCGTCGGCGACTCGAAGGGAATGCTCGAATCAGAGCTGCGCCAGCGGCACATCAAGTGGATCACCAATGCAAAGCTTCTCGAAGTCGGCCCCGGCACGGTGAAGATCGCGGAACATGATGAGCGGGGCGTCGCGACGAGGGAGCACCAGCTGCCGTCGCGCTACACGATGTTCATTCCCGCCTTCAAGGGGATCGAACCCGTGGCTGCCGTCAAGGAGCTGTGCAATCCGCGCGGCTTCGTCGTCATCGACGAGTACCAGCGCAATCCGAAGTACAGGAACATCTATTCCGCGGGCGTCTGCGTCGCCATCCCGCCGGTCGAAGCGACGCCGGTCCCCACCGGCGCGCCCAAGACCGGGTACATGATCGAATCCATGGTGACCGCCATCGTTCACAACATCCAGGATGCGATCGCGGGCAAGGAGCCCACCCACAAGGCGACGTGGAACGCGATCTGTCTCGCAGATTTCGGCGATGACGGAGTCGCCTTCGTCGCGCTGCCGCAGATACCGCCGCGCAACGTCACCTGGGCGAAGCAGGGCAGGTGGGTGCACCTGGCGAAGGTCGCCTTCGAAAAGTACTTCCTGCGCAAGATGAAGACGGGCAACACCGAGCCAACATACGAAAAGTACGTGCTGAGGCTCCTTGGCATCGGAAGGCTCAAGCAGTCGCCGTCCTGACGCATGTGGTATTTTGCCCGGGTCCTCGGTGGCGCGGGCGAGAGTGAACTCTGCGAGCGACTCACTGATCGAAATTGCGCGTGCGGCCTGTGCGCACGCGCATGCGCCGTATTCCGGCATCCACGTGGGCGCCGCGATCCGCTCCGCGGCGGGCGCGACCTACACGGGCACCAATGTCGAGAATGCCGCCTATCCGCTCGGGAACTGCGCGGAGGCAAGTGCGATCGCCGCCGGCGTTGGCGCCGAAGGCAAAACGTTTCGCATCGCGGAAACGGCGGTTTGGGCCCTCGATCGCGAAGGCCGTGCGATCGCGATCTCGCCCTGCGGTGGCTGCCGCCAGAGAATCCACGAGTTCGCCGAGAACACACGCGTCAGCATCCACTTCCCCTGGGAAAACGGGGGGGTGCGCACGGCGAGCGTGAACGAGCTCCTGCCTTACGCCTTCGAGCTGCCGGCACCATCCACGGCAAAGTGAACTGGCTCCCCCAGGAAGCGATCCGACGCAA
>CAVXET010000046.1:0-9485 GCA_963760725.1 uncultured Gammaproteobacteria bacterium | reverse complement strand
AGAACCTCCTCGATGCGGACGAGAAATCGAACGAGGATGGCACGGTCTGGAAGGCGAACCTCTCCTATGAATTCGACGACGACCGCATGGCCTACTTCACCTACTCGGAGGGCTTCCGCGTCGGCGGCAGCAATCCGCTGAAATCCGCATCGATCCTGCCGCGCCTCTTCACCTCCGACACGCTCAAGAATTACGAAATCGGCGCAAAGACTGAATGGCTCGACAACCGGCTGCGCGCGAACGTCGCGGCCTACACCATGGACTGGGAGGACTTCTCGGTCCAGATCGAGGATCCGCAGAGCGGGGGGACTGACGACGACGGGGTCGATATCCCAGACGTGTTTCAACTCGGCTATGTCAACCTGCCGAGCGCGCGGATCCAGGGCGTCGAGGCCGAGGTCTCGTTCGTCGCGAGCGACGCCTGGCAGATTGATGCAACGCTCGGCTGGAACGACGCCGAGGTCTCGCAGGCGACCGAGCTCGAGCTGACTGACGACCTCGGTCGCGTGTTCGAGGTTCCCGTCGCCAAGGGTGCGCGGCTGCCGCTGACGCCAGACTGGCAGGCCTCGCTCGGATTCGAATGGCGGCCGCGCGGCCAGCTCCTGGATGCACAGCCATTCGCGCGCCTCGACATCGCCTATGTCGGCGAGGTCGTGACGAGCCTCGAGGGCATCCAGTCCGTCGTCGGCGCGGCCGGCGTCGAAACGCTCGACGCTTACGAGACCGGCGACATCCGCTTCGGCCTGGAGGGCGAGCGCTGGAGCGGGTCGATCTTCGTCGACAACGTCACTGACGAGCGGGCAGTCACCTTCCTCGGCAAGCGCTGGGGCGACCTGAGTGCGCCCGACGTATCGCATTCGACCCAGCGCCTGACGATCACGCGTCCACGCACGATCGGCGTCCAGTTCCGCTACGAGTTCTGACGGGCATGGACATCGGCGCACCGGTCCGCAACTTCGGCAAGGTCGACATGGCGGCGCTCGGCGCCGCCATTCTCGCGCAGGATGACGTGGCCTGGAACGAGAATGTCCAGCGCCAGAAGGACTACGAAGTTCACGAGCAGACGCGCTCAATCGTCCTGCTGTTCGCAAACGTCGAGGATTGGCCCGCGATCGAGGTCAGCAAGCAACCCGGCTGGGACCGCCTCGCCGAAGTCGCCGTGCCGGTCATGCACGAGATCATCCGCAAGTTCTATCCGCCGGGCGGCACCATCATCCGCGCAATGGCCGCGAAGCTCCTCGCGGGCGGGCGTATCGTGCCGCATCGCGACTCGCACCCGTCCTTCGGCGCCGGCCACCGCATCCACGTGCCGATCATCACGAATCCGCGCGTGCGATTCATGATCGACGGCCGGCCCTACCAGCTCCAGGTGGGCGAGGCCTACGAGATCAACAACCAGAAAGTCCACAGCGTCATGAACAAGGGCGCGGAAGACCGCATCAACTTCATCTTCGATTACATGCCACCGGGCGCTATCCCGGGCCGCGTGGCTTCCCCGGCATCGCCGGAGGCGAGGGCCGCGGGCTCGTAGCGGCGGTACGGTTCCCGGATCGGGTCGATCACGGCGATGAGTTCGCCGAGATGGCGCTCATAATGGCGCCAGTAGCCGATCGAGCGATCGTAGATCGGCTGGCGCACCTGCTCGGAGCTCGGCGTGCGCACGGGCCGGTCGCTCTCGTAGAACCGCAGGCACGCGTCCTGCCAGGGCAGGCCGCAGAACTCGAGCAGGCGGCGCACCTGCATCTCGAAATCGGCGACGACTACTTCGTACTGCACCGTGAGCACGCGGCCCGGCAGCACTCGTGACCAGTGATCCATCATCCGCTGGTACTGGACGTAGTACTCGCCGATCTCCGTGAGGTCGTAAGTGAAGTTCTGCCCCTTCGCGAACAGTTGCCGGTAGCAGGACAGGCAGGCATCGAGCGGATGGCGGCGAGCGTCGATGATCTTTGCGTTGGGCAGGATCATGGCAATCAGGCCGACGTTCGGGAAGTTGTTCGGCATCTTGTCGATGAAGTGCGGCGCGCCCGTGCGGCGGTGCATGCGAGCTAGACCGAGGTAGTCGGCGCCGAGCGTGCGCAGACTGGCGCGCGTCTGTTCACGCAGGGCCTCCGGGTAGTTTTCACCTCCTGCACGTTTTCGGTTGAGCGAGGTCGCCATGCGGCCGATATAAGGAAGCTCGCTCGTGCCTTCGACTTCGGAGTGACTCGCGAGGATCTGTTCGAGCAGCGTCGACCCCGAGCGCGGCAGGCCCAGGATGAAGATGGGGGCGGTATCGGGATCGCCGGCGCCGGCGAGCGACTGCAGGAACCCAGCATCGAAGACCTCGATGAGCCGGTCATTCATGACTTCCGTCTGCACCGGGTCGTAGGCGACCTCGGCTCGCTGCCTGGCATTGCCGCGGCGGTAGAAATCCCAGGCGCGCTCGTAGTCGCCTCGATCCTCGTGGGCCTTGCCGAGCGCGAACAGGAAATTCACCTCGGACTGGAAGTTCTCGCCCTGCGTGACGGCGCGCTGTTCCATGTCTTCGACGGTCGCCGCATCGAAGCGGTAGGTCTTGAGGTTTGCGAGGCTCCAGTAGGTCTCACCGAAGTCCGGCGCCTCGCGAATGCAGGCGTTGTAGGAGGCGACGGCCTCGTCGTAGTCACCGACCGCCTTCAGCACATGGCCGAGTCCGATCCGTGCGCCGAGGTGCGCGGGCCGCAGCGTCAGGCATCTCCGATAGGCTTCAATGGCCTCGCGCGTGAACGAGGCGCGCGCAAGCGTGCCGGCGCGGAGGAAATGCACCTGCGCCTGCGAGGGATCGAGCGCGATTGCGCGGTCGAACCATTCGAGCGCCTCGCCATACCGATCCTGCTCCTTGAGGAGCCGCCCGAGGTCGAGGATTGCGAGCTGAAAGTCCGGCGCAAGCCCGATCGCTTCCTGCAGCAGGAGTTCGGCGTCGTCAGTCCGGTCCAGCTTGAGCGCGATCAGGGCGAGCAGGCGCATGGCATCGACGTTGCGCGGGTTGTCGCGCAGCACGCGGCGGTAGAGCCGCTCGGCCTCGTCGATGCGTCCCTCGCGATGGTGCTCGGCGGCGTGCGCCATCATGCGCCGCTCGGGCGAGCGCTCGAAACATCGCTCGAAAGCGGCGTCCGCCTCCTTGCCGCGGCCAAGCAGGGCAAGCGCCTTGCCGAGCGTGAACCAGGCGCGCTCGAGCGAGGGATCAAGCCGCGTCGCTTGCTCGAGGAAGGGCAGGGCGTCGGCCGGCCGGCTCGCCTGCACCAGCAGAAAACCCAGGTCCTCCGCGGGCTTCGCGAAGGAAGGCGCGGTGGCGATGACCTCGCGCAGCAGCGTTTCAGCTGCCTCGCGCCGGTCCATCTTGACGAAGAGCGCGCCGAGCAGCGCCTGGACATTCACGTCGCGCGGGTACTGCCGGAGCGCCTCGCGGCAGCGCGCCTCGGCCGCCGCAAGCTCGCCGGCGTTGATGAGGCCGATGGCCTCGTTGAACACGGCCTTGGGCGCGGTCGACGACGGCATGGGTCGGGTCAGTTGCCGCCGGGCGGTGATTGAAGGCGGGCGGCGAGGCGGCGGATCAATGCCGCATGCGCGGCGACGCGGCGTTCGAGCGACAGGGCCGCAGCCGGCGTCTCGAACACAAGAACCGTGTGAGCTGCCGGGCCGGGGCGCGATGCACCGTCAACGACGACCCGCGGTGCGCTCAGGAGCTCGTCGATGGAACTGTCCGTCACCGGGCCGACGATGCCGTGGGCGATCGCCTCGTCGAAGCGCGTCTTTCCGTCCATCTTGAGCGGCACGCCGTTCTCCTTCAGCACGCTGACTGCAGCGGCGGCGAGCGGATCCTTCGCGCCATCAACACCCTGAGAATAGACGTAACCCTCGTCGATCAGGTTGTCTTCGTGCAGGTCGATGCTGACTGCCACGGGATAGTCTGCCTGGAGACGCAGCACGAAAGCCGTGATGGCTGCCGCCTCAGGACTCGAAGCGGCCGGCGCGCGAGGCTGCGACGGATCCTTGTCGGATGGCAGCAGGTGCGAAGAATCGCCGACGCTCTGCCCGTCGATCGTCTCGGAGTACACGGGGACGTTGAGGTAACGCCAGTTGCGCGCGTAGCCCTGGGGATTGAGGAGGGGCATCAGGACCACAGGCCGGTTCGCGCCAAGCGCCGCGATGGCGCCGATTTGGGCGGCAATCGCGTTCGGTCCCGCGGGCTCTTCGCCGTGAATGCCGGCGAGGATCCAGACCGCGGGTCCTGCTTTCGGCGAGTGCAGTGCGATGATGGGCAGCGGCGTCGTCGTCCCCGCAGGCGCGGACAGCGTGATCAGCTCCGCATGCCAGCCCTTTTCGACGAGGCCAAGCGCCGCGCGATAGAGCGCCTCGATCGGCGCGCGCCCGTCGGCGTGCGTCACGACCCCGGTGGGAATCGCAATGGGGGATTCCGCCGCCCAGGCTTCGTGCAGGAAGCAGACACAGGCGAGCAACACGAATGTGCGCGGGTGCAGGATCGACACGAATGCATGTTGGCATTGAACCCCGGCGCTGTCATCCGCGCGGCCGTTCACGGGGGCGCGCCGATGCCGTAGAGTTCCTGCGTCATGGGCGCGCCACGCTTCCTGAAGGACCTGGCAACCGCGATCGGGCTCGGCCACCCGGCCGATTCCTTTTCGTCCGCCCGGCCGTCGGCGTTCGCCCCGATCGTGCTCGGCGGCTGCGGCCGCTCGGGCACGACCCTGCTGCGCATGATGCTCGATTCGCACCGGCGCATCTGCTGCGGTCCGGAATCGAGCCTGTTCCGGCGCCGGGCGCTCGATCCCGAGGCGCTTGCGGACCGCTTCGGCTTTCCGCGCGACGCGGTGCGCGCGATCTACGTGGCATCGCGCTCGCGCCCGGCGTTCATCGAGGGTTTCGCCGCGCTCTGCATGCGAGAGGCCGGCAAGCGGCGCTGGGCCGAGAAAACCCCGCGCAACATCAGCCGAATCGGCGAGATCTTCCATTGCTTCCCGGAAGCGCGCTTCATTCACGTGCTGCGCGATGGCCGCGACGTCGCCTGTTCGCTGCGGACACACCCACGCCACAAGGTCGTAAATGGCGAGCTCGTGGCGCTCGACACGTGGAAGCCGATCGCCGGCTGCGCGCAGCGCTGGCGCGAAGACATCGAGGGCTCGCGGCGCTGGTGGGGTGATCCGCGGATCCAGACCGTCCGCTACGAGGAACTCGTGCTGAATCCGCGGCCCGTGCTGGAGCGGCTGATGGCATTCCTCGGCGAGGACTGGGACGAGGCGATGCTCGCGCACGCCGGGGCGGACTCGCCGTTTCGGGATGCGACGCGCTTTGCCCAGAATCCCGAGGCGCTCGGCGCTGTCAGCACCGCCTCACTCAGCCGCTGGCAGCGGGACCTGGACGAGGACGACAAGCGCACGTTCAAGCGCATCGCCGGGCCGCTTCTGATAGAACTCGGCTACGCGAAGGACGACGGCTGGTAGCGCGTGGCCGTCAGTAGGCGCTCTTGTCGTGCAACACCAGGCGCGCGGTCTTCAGCAGGATGCGGACGTCGAGACCGAGCGACCAGTGCTTGAGGTATTCGAGGTCGAACGCCACGCGCTGGCGCATGCGCTCGATGTCGACCGTCTCGCCGCGCAGCCCGTTCACCTGAGCGAGCCCGGTGATGCCGGGGCGGACCTTGTGCCGCAGCATGTAGCCGCTGACGAGCTTGCGGTAGTGCTCGTTGTGCGCGACGGCGTGGGGCCTCGGGCCGACCAGGCTCATGCTGCCCTCAAGGACGTTGAGGAGCTGGGGCAGCTCGTCGAGCGACGTGCGCCGCAGGAACGCGCCCACTCGCGTGACGCGCAGGTCAAAGCGCGTCGCCTGCATCAGCGGGTCGTCCTCGCACACCGTCATCGTGCGGAACTTGTAGACGAGGAACTCGCGGCCATCGAGGCCATACCGGCGCTGCCTGAAGAAGACCGGCCCGGGCGATGATCGCTTCACGGCAATCGCGACCGCGGCGAGCAGGGGTGCGATCAGAATCAGGGCGGCTGCAGAAAGCACGATGTCGCTGCCGCGCTTCAGCAGGCCTGCCATGCCGCGGAAAGGCGATTCGCGCACGGCGACCAGCGGCATGCCGCGGATCTGGCCGAAGCGCGCCTGCATCAAGTCGAAGGCTGACAGGTCAGGTACGAAATAGATTGACGCCGTGGTGTCGCCGAGCACGTCGAGCAAGGCCCGGATCCTCGGGTGGCCCGACATCGGCAGGCAGACGTAGATGACGTGCACGCCGTGCTGCCTCGCGTACTCCGGCAGGTCCGCGAACTTGCCGAGCAACCGTGGCCGCGTCGCTGATGGCAGGCGCTCCAGCCGCCGGTCATCGAAGTAGCCCGCCACGGTACCGAGCCAGGGTGCATCGGCGATCCTCGACGCAAGTTCGGCGCCGACGCGGTTCGCACCCACGATGACCAGCCGGCGCTGGGCGCCGTTGCGCCCGAAAACGCGGGCGCTGAGGAGCCGCGCGGCGCCCTGCGCAGCGGCGAGTGCAAACGGCGTTGCCACGAGCCAGGTTGCGAGTACCCGGCCCGGAAACAGGCGCGTGACCCGAAAGCAGTAGCCGGCCAGCAGCAGGATGCCGGCGACGCAGGCCCACTCGATCGTACGGTGGCGGAAAATACGCACCCATTCGGTGCCGCGGCCGACACGTTCGAGCCTCGGCTGCGTCATCACCTTGAGCGAGACCGCGTAGGCACACCCGGCGAGTGCCAGGTACGAGCCGTCGATGCGCTGTCCGTGGAATGCCGCGGTCAGCAGCAAGGCCCCCGCGACGACGGTTGAGTTGAGGTGTTCCTTGACGAGGGCGATCGGCAGCGGCTCACCGGCCCCGGGGCCCGCCCAGGCAACGGCCGAGCCCAGGGCGCGAAAACTCCCCGTTTCGTCGTGGCGCTTCGGCGCGCGCATCGCTTCCGCTGTGGACATCCTTTTCCTCGACGCGCAAGCGCTCCGCGCGCGCAACAGACCCGGCGACTGCCGTCACGAAAGCTAAACTGAAACCGGGCGACCCGCGCGGAGTATTGACATAAGGGCGCGGAATAAATGCGCCCGGGGAGGGACCTACTCGCGGTGGAAGTTGACGCGTGTGCCCTTGACCGTGGACTCGACCAGCTCGATCGAAAAATCCGGGCCCGAGTGCTTTTTCACGAGCACATCCTCGCCGTCGTCAATCTCGAGCTTGTAGGACTTCTTGTCGAGGGCCGCCTTGAAAGCGTCGCGAATATCCCGTGCGCAGCCGTCCTCGCCACGGCCCTTCTTCAGGTGCACCTGGACGTCGACGGGCGTGCCGTCTTTCGGCGTCAGGCGAAAGTGCATGTCGCCATCGTTGTTCGCGCCTTCGCTTACCTCGAGCCGCCATCTGTTGGAGTAATGCGGTTCATGGGCTGGCGCGGCCGCGGGTGCCGCGGCCTGAATGGCGGCGTCCTGGGCGGGTGCCGGCATGCTTGCCAGTGCCGGCAGGAGCATGAGATAGGCTGCGAGGCCGAGGCGGTTCGGGTCATTCATCGTGCGGCTCCTGGCAAATCGACGGCTGATTATTCCTCGTCGCTGTGGGTCGAGACCGAATTTTCCGCCGCATAAACGGGCTCGAAGCCGAATACCCAGGGCTTGGCCACGTCGACGCTTACGCGAACCGCCTTCATGTCCGGCCAGCCGTAGACCTGCAGGCGCGTGAGGTTCGGATGGGAGACAGCGGGACGATCGAAGTCGAGCTGGGTTAGAGGCCTGTCGATCGTGAATTCGTGGTAATGGCCGTGGACGACCAGAACCTGCCCGTCGAATGCACCCGCTTCGCTGGCAATTGCTCCAACGAGGGACTCGAAGGGTCCACCTTCGTAGCGAAGCGCCTTGTCAAACGGGTTCGAGTGGAACGCCAGCACGACGGCATGGTGTCCCGCGTGACGGGCAGCCGCGAAAATCGCTTTCACCCACGCGAGATTGGCTTGTTCGCGGCGGACGAATTCGCGCCAGTATTTTTCAACCCGCAGATCCTGGTTGTTGTGCGTGCCAGCCAGGTTCAAGGTCGCAAACGTCGCGCTCCCGTAAGTCCAGCGCGCATTCTCGGAGAATTCCGCAAACTCCGGCAGTTCGTCGGACTCGCGCACGAGAGGCATGCGCTCGCGGCCGAGGCTCTCGGACTTTGACCAGAACACTTCGCGCATCAGTGCGAGGATTTTTGTCGGGTCCGCCGATCCGCGGTTCTCCTTCCAGCAGTCCGCCCATTCATTGTTGCCTGGCGTGTAGAAGACCGGGCGCGCGAGGCGGCTGAAGAAGCCAAGCTGGCTTTCCTGGAAAGCCCGGCCGCAGTCCCCGTACCCCTTGGTGTCGCCGACATGGATCGAGAAAGCCGGCTGCGTCGCGTTGATTGCGTCGATCAGCCCGCCATAAAGCGGATGGTCATCGGGAATCGAGTAAGTCGTATCGCCGAGCGCCACGAAGCTGAACGGCTCAGCCGCTGCGGGAGTAGCAAAGAAAGCCATGAGCAGCAGTCGCGCCAGCATGCTTGAACTCTAGCAGACGCCTGTCGTCGGCGGTTGCGCGCAGCGAGAGGCGCTCACCGTGATAGGATTCCGCCGCCCACGGCTGTCGCGCGCGAGAATATGCCGAACGCAAGCCTGCTCATCTGGCTCACGCCGACACTTGCCGCCACCTTTTTCTGGGGTATCGCACAGGGCCTGGTCAAGAAATACATCGGCGAAGTGCCGCCCGCGCGCTTCTGCCTCTATTTCGCCGTGGCCAACGCGATCGTGAATGTCCTCTTCTGGGCCAGCCAGGATTCTCCGCCGATCCTGGCTCCCGAAGGCCGGATGTTCCTGATGCTCGGACTGCTCGCCTATGTGATGGACGGCATCGCGTGGATTTTCTACTACCAGTCCATCGTCTACGGGCCGATCTCCATCGTCGGGACCTTGTCGGCCGCTTATCCCGCGCTGACGGTGATCCTGGCCAACCGTTTCCTGGGCGAGAGCTTGTCGCCGTATCAGGTCGCCGGCGTCGTCTGCGTGATTGCCGGATGCCTTGGGCTCGCATACTCACCGCCTGATCCCAACAAGAAGAAGACGCGGGCGCGCTGGATGCCGCTCGCCGGCATCGCACTCCTTATATGGGGCGTGAACGGGACGATCATCCGGTACGCCTATGCCTATTACGGCGAAAACGAATTGAACATCGCGATTGAAGCCAACCTCGCGCTCATGATCGCGGTCGGCGGCCTGCTCACGCTCGGGATCTACGGTTTCCTGTTTGGCCGCAAAGGCGCGATGTCAGGCAAGGAATGGACGCGGTCGTTCCTGCCGATGGCGACCATGGCCCTCGGCGGGCTGATGGCCGCCATCGCCTACAAAAAGGGGCCGGCGTCGATTGTCTCGCCTCTATCCGGGGCCTATCCGATCGTTACGCTCGGTTTCGCCTGGGCCGTCCTGAAGGAGCGGCCGACGATCCTGCACTGG
>CAVXET010000045.1:0-8146 GCA_963760725.1 uncultured Gammaproteobacteria bacterium | reverse complement strand
CGACGATGATGACGATATTCCTGTTCATGGTTTCCTTTCTCCGTCGGGATGTTGCTCGGCCGGGGTCAGTGCCTTCACGTCGGCGACGATCATCGTGCCCGTTCCCTCGTTCGTGAAGACTTCAGCAAGCACGCTGTCGCGCGCGTTGTACGAAATGACATGCACGCGGCGCACGCCGCCGCGGATCGCCGACTCGATCGCCGAGGCCTTCGGCAGCATGCCGTCCTCGAGGCTGCCCGCCTTCTCGAGGCGCCTGAGGCCCGCCAGGTCCGTGAACGAGACCAGCGAGCGCGGATCGTCGCGGCGCTCGAGGATGCCCGGCGCGCCGGTGCAGAGGATCAGCTTCTCCGCGCCGAGCGCGGCGCCGATCGCCGCGGCGACCGTATCCGCGTTGATGTTCAGGACGACGCCGGCGTCATCGGCGGAGACCGGGCTGATGACCGGCATGAGCCCCGCATCGAGTTCCTTGCGGATGACGGTCGTGTCGATCGAGACGATGTCGCCGACGAAGCCGTAGTCCACCGACTCGCCGTCGACCTGGACGGGCGGGCGCCGGATGGCGCGCACGAGGCCCGCATCGACGCCCGAGAGGCCGACCGCGTCGATGCCGAGCTCGCGGCAGGTCGCGAGGATCCGCGTGTTGATGAGCCCGTTCAGGACCATCGTGGTCGCGTCGATCGAGCGGTCGTCGGTGATGCGCCGGCCGCGCACCATGCGCGGCTCGATGCCGAGCGAGCGCTGCATCTCGTCGAGCTGCGGCCCGCCGCCGTGCACCATCACGACGCGGATGCCGAGGTGGTGCAGGATCGCGATCTGCTCGACGAGCGAGCGCGTGCCGGCGAGGTCGCCGAAGATCGCGCCGCCCGCCTTGATGACGAAGACCTTGCCCTTGTAGAGGCGGATGTACGGCGCAGCGCCGCGCAAGGCGGCGATCACGGCGGTCTGGTCAATCCGGTGCGTCACCATCCCGATAAGCTCCTCGTCCTAGGTCCAGCCCGGCGCCGGCGCGAGCAGGCCGTCGGTCTCGTCGAATCCCTGCAGCCGGTTCATCCATGCATGGCGCCGCCGGCGGCGCCTTTCACCAGGTTGTCGAGGACCGTCATCACGACGATCGTCCGGCCGTCCGCGACCGCCGAGACGTGAGCATAGTTGCTCGCGACCACGTCTTTCATCCTCGGGGGCTCGTCGAGGACGCGCACGAAGGGCTTGCCGGCGTAGAAGCCGCGGAGCGCCGCGATCGCGCCCGCGGTGTCGAGCGGCTTCCGGAGCACCGCCTGCACGGTCGCGTGGATGCCGCGCGCGAACGGGCCGGAGTGCGGGACGAAGGCGATCCTGCCGTCCTTTCCGGTCGCCGCGCGCGCAAGCGCGTTGATCTCGGCGCCGTGGCGGTGGGTCAGCGCGCTGTAGGCATAGAGGTCGCTGTGCCGCTGCGGATGGTGCGTGCCGGGAATCGGGCTGCGGCCCGCGCCGGTCGAGCCGGTCACGGCCGAGACGAAGATCGGCGGTTCGACGAGATCGAGCTGCGAGGAGCGGCACGGCCGCGAGCAGTGAGGCCGTCACGAAGCAGCCCGGGTGCGCGACGTGCGGCGTCGGGGCGCGGGCGAGGTGCTCCGGCACCGCGCAGGTGAAATCCTTCGCGCGGCCGGGTGCGCCGTGCGCGTGCTTATAGATGCGTTCGTACTCGGCGAGATCGGCGAAGCGGTAATCGGCCGAGATGTCGACGACCGAGGGCTTCGCGCCGGCGGCTTCTGCGCCGGTGAGCAGGCCGTCGATCAGCGTGTGGGAGACGCCATGCGGTGCGGCCGCGAGAACGGCGCTTCGCGCGTGGCGCGCCGCCAGCGCGGCCGCTTCCGAGATGGGAACGTAGCAGAGGTCGCCGCAGGCGGCGGCGAGGTGCGGGAAAGCCTTTCCGACCGGCTCGCCCGGCTGGCTGTCCGATGCGATCGCGGCGAGCTCGAGCCTCGGGTGCGCGAGCGTCAGCCGCAGGAGCTCGCCCGCGACGTAGCCGGTGCCGCCGAGGATGATCGCGGGAATGCGCGGGTTCATTCCTCGTCCTCGAGGTCGCCCGAGTGCGCGACCGCGTCGAGGCCGACCGCCGTGATCACGCAGTCGCCGAGCGCCGCGCCGTTCGTCATCGCATTGAACGCAGGCACGTTCAGCCGCTCGCGGATGATGTCGACGCCGACCGAATTGTCGGTGGACGGGCCGGTGACGGCGGCAGGCTCGATGCCGAAGCGCTCGCGCAGGAGCTTCACGCCGCCCCAGGCGGCGACCGGATCGTTCGCGGAGAGCACGACGGCCGTGAGGGCCTTGCGGATATCCGGCGCATCGAGGATGGCCTCGACGCCGTAGGCGCCGAGAATGCCGTCGCCGAGTTCGAAGACGATGACGTCGGGCTTTCCGGCCGCCATCTCGGTCAGCATCGTGCGCGTGAGGGCGGGGCCCGTCTTCGGCGTCGTCGTCACGATCCCGAAGTCGGTGAAGATCATGGAGCGCCGTGCGCCGGAATCCTCGAAGGCGAGGATGTCGCGCCGCAGCGAGACGCCCGTCGCCTTGAAGCCATCCACGACGAGCCCGCGATGGCGCATGCGCGAGATCATCGCGCAGGCGGCCGCGGTCTTGCCGGCCTCCATGCAGGTGCCGGCGAGCGCGACGACCGGCACGCCGTTCGTCTCGAGCGCGGCGTCGTAGTCGAGCCTGCGCATGCCGACGCGCGCCGGCACGCCGATGCGCTCACCGAGGTAGGGGAAGTGCAGGACCGTGCCGAGCACGCGGCAGTCGAATGGCCGGCCCTTGTCGGGATTCACCGAGTCGCAGATGCCGAGCACGCCGCCGATGTTCAGCATCTGGATCACGTCGCCCGGCGCGAGCTTCACCGGCAGGTGGCCGGAGTAGCCGAACAGCGCCTTGCGGTGGCCGAGCGCGCCGACGACGACATTGCCGCGCGCGACCTTGGCCATGCGGCCGCTCGTCAGCTCGAGCGTGTTGTACTGCGACTTGTTGGTCAGGATCTCGACCGCGACCACGACCCCTTCCTCGCAGGGAATCTCGGCGGAGATCCGAAGCTCGTGCGACAGCCCGCAGGCCTGCGTCACCGAGGCGATCTTGTCGACGATGATCGACTTCATCGTGGAAGGCTTGCGTGGCATTGCGGTTTCCCTAGTCCTCGATCCGGTACTCGACGTCCGCGCCGGTCTCGCTGCCGGACTCCACCGACATGGTCCAGCGGTCCCCGATCGTATATCGAAGCTTGAGCGTATTGATTTCCTCGACGAGCGAAATGCCGTAGCTGACGTACAGGCGCGGCGAGAGGTACTTGCCGAGCACGAGCGACTGGTCGCCGGTCGCCTGGTCCCGCGTGAGGCCGACGTCGTCGAGCCCGACATACTTGCCGAGCTGGCCCGCGAGCAGGGCGCCGCCCTGTTCCTCCGCGCTCAACTCGGTGGATCCGTCGCCATCCTCCTGGATGCTGGTGCGGCCGACGATCAGCATCGAGGCGATCTGGTTCTGCGGCAGGCTCGGTTCCGAGAACAAGGTGATCTGCGGCCTGCGCAGCGGTCCGCGCGCGATCACGCCGACCTTGTAGCCGGGCAGCTCGCGCGTGGCGCGAAGGTCGACGCCGGGGTCCGTGATCGCCCCGCCCGTAAAGAGGAGCCGGCCGCGTTCGACTTCGAGCTCCTTGCCGTAAGCGCGGTATACGCCGTCGTCGACTTCGAGCTCGCCCGACGCGACCGTCCCTTCATTGGGCGCCGCGCGCGTGCGCACCGTGCCGGAGACGTCGCCGGTCAGGCCGTAGGCGCTGATCCGCACCTTCTTGCCGAGCGACAGGCGAATGTTGCTCGTGACTTCGAATCCTGCGCCGGATTTTCCCTCGTCCTCGGGACGCAGGATCGTCTCGTCCGCCGACACGAGCACCGCATTCGCGGTATCGGCGGGCAGGATGCGCGCTTCGGGGATGACGACGTCGCCCGTCACGTCGATGTGCCCGTCCGCGAACTTGAACTGGAGATCGGGCGAGGCGAACACGCGGGCCTCCGGCACGTCCGCCACCAGCAGGCGATCACCGGTCAGGTGGAGTTCGCCGTTCAGGACCCGGTCCTGCCAGCGCAGCCCCCCGTTCATCGCCAGCGACCCTTCGCCCGCCTTGCCCTTGGCATCCAGGGTGAGCGACGTCGCTTTCAACCGGACGGTCGACTGCAGGTCGCGCAGCCGCAGGTTCGCCTGGTAGAAATCGAGAGAGCCCTGGGTCAGGCTCGCCTCGCCCTCGAGCGACGGCGCAGCCACGCGGCCGGCGACCGTGAAATCGAGGGCCACGCTGCCGGAGGCGTTGTCGATCTCGTCGACCAGGAGCGGCAGCAACCCGACCTGCCGCGTACGGCCCTTCACGCTTCCGCTCAGCGGCATGTCTCCGAAACCGCCGTCCGGCGTGCGCACGGCTTCGAGATTCACGGCAAGGTCGAGGTCTTCGGCGTCGCTCACGCGAAGCTCGAGCCGATGTCGCCCGGCATCGGAGACGAGCGTCGCCCGGGTGAGTCCAAGGTCGACCGTGCGATCCGCGCCGCTCGAGGACTTGTATGTGAGCGTGGCGTCCCGGATCTCGGCGCGGACATTGGCGATCCAGGGCGCACCGGCATGCCCGGATGCCTCGGCGTCGAAGACGAGAAAGCCATGGAAACGCGGGGCCCCGAGGCGCTTCGAATCGAGTGCTTCGAGCGGGAATGCCTCGGTCGTGGCCTTGACCGACCAGTCGCCGGCGGATTGCCAGCGACCCTCGAAGCAGAAGCGGCGCGTCTCAAAGACGAGGCAGAGCGGTTCGAGCGCCGCATCCGTCGGGCTCGCGGACAGGCGTGTCGCCGCCTGCAGGCGCCAGGGCACGATGCGGGGGCCGCTGGCGGCGATGTCCTCGAAGGCGAGCGTGTAGCGGCCGGCGTCCCAGGCGCCCCGGCCGCGCACCGACACGGCATCCGCGCCCGAACCGATGCGGAAATTGATCGCGTGATCGCGCGGCAAGCCGTCGAGCGAGAGCCGCGTGTCCGTGATCGGGAACCCCGCGAGCGTGATGCCGTTCGAGCGCAGCCGCAGCCAGGAGTGCTCAAGACCGTCGCGGTCGATGTGCGCATCGGCCGAGAGCACGACCGCCCGGTGCGAGCCGTACACGAGGTCGTGCCCGGTGAAGCCGACGGCGACCGTGTGCTCGCGCACGGTGACCTTTCCATCCACCTGGCCGCCGAGTTCCGGCAGGAAGGCCGACAAGTCGTCCGAGACGAGGCGCGCGTCGAGGTTCGCGCCGCGGCCGAGGATGCCGTTTGCCTCGAAGCGCGCGGGGCCGAGCGCAAAAGCGACATCGCGGAACACGGTCTGGTCCGCCTTGCGGCTGACGCTGCCGCCGCCGCTCGCGCGCTGGCCGCGGAACACGCCCGAGAGCCTGTGAATCGTCGCGGACCAGGGGCCTTTCGCGTCGAAGCCCGCACCCGCGCCGGCAAAATCGAAGCTGAGGCGTCCGGGCAGCTCTGCGCGGATCCGGGATGGATCGATGTCCGTCGCACGGCCTGACACGGTCCAGGGCTGGGCCGGATCGCGGCCCAGCGAGCCCTTGAGCGCAACCCGCCCGCCGAGGGCCTGCCAGTTCGAATCGTCGACGACGATCGCCTCGGTCGTAAAGTCGCCCGCGGCTTCGCCCGAGATTACCGGTGCGCCGGCCGGCTGGAAATCGCCGCTCAGGCGATAGTGGAATTCGGTCCATCCATCCGCCTCGAGCTGCCCGCGTGACGAGCTGACCAGCGCCTCGCCAACGAGCGGCCAGCGAAAGCCGGTCCAGTCGGCCGTCATGTCGTAGGACAGCTCGTTCGCGACCGCCATCGTCCCGCGCGCGCGGACGACGGAGCCGGGACCCGACTCCAGCACGATCGACTCGAACGCGACGACCTGGTCGGCGTAGCTCATGCGCGCATCGAGCCCGACGCCGGGCCCGGGCAGGCCCGGGCCGTGCAGCCTGCCCCTGGCGCCGTAATGCGAGCGATCGCCTTCGATCGCAAGCGTGCCCCGCAAGGGACCGAGCGGCGGGTCGGCCATCCACTGCGCAAGGTCGAGCTTCTCGATGGCGGCCTCGCCCAGGAATGTCAGGTCGGGGCCGAGGTCGCGGACTTCCGCCGCGCACGCGCGCCACGCCCGGCTGCCGCGACCTGCGCGTCCACGAGCAACCGGTCGAGGTCGCCGGCTGCGTGAGCGATGCCCGCCACGCGATTCTCCGCCGAGAGCGACCAGGCCGTATTGACGTCGAGTGCGAGCGGCTGGCGGGCGATGAGGCTTCCGCTCGCGCCCGCGACCGCCCAGCCGGGCGACTTCACGTGCACGCCGTCGAATTCGATGCGCGACTTCGCGATCGTCGCCGAGCCGCGAATGTCATCGAAGCGCACTTCCGTGCCGCCTGGCGATACGATCACGAGCCGAGGTCACGGCGGCATCGGTGAGGACGACGCGCAGCCATCCCGGCATGAATGACGGCGGTTTGGGCGGACCCGTCGCGGCGTGCAGCGCGACCTTTGCGTCCGCGATGCGGACGTCCTCCGCCGAGATCCGGCCGCCGAGGATCTCGAGCGGCTCGTAGTCCGCCTCGAGCCCATGAATGCGGATCGTCGCGCGCGGGTGCTCGATCTCGATCGTCGCGACATGGAGCGGCCCGATCAGGCGCCCGGACGCGCCCTCGACGCGGATCGATAGGCTGCCGAGCGACTCGGCAAGCGCGACGGTGCGCACCGAGCCCCGCTTCGGTCGTGACGAGCCAGGCGGCAAAGGCGATGACGGCGAGGAGCAGGATCGCGAATCCCGCGAGCAGCCATCGAACCCACTTTCGCGCCGGCCATCCCATCTCAGAACTCCGGCGTGAAGTTGATGTGCAGCCGCGGGCCGCGATCCGATTCCGAGATGGACTGCGCGACGTCGAGGCCGACGCTGAGGAAAGGCAGCCGGTAGCGCAGGCCGATGCCGACCGAGTATTCGAGCGGATCGCCGAACTTGTTGAAGGCGTTGCCCGCGTCCATGAACACCGCGCCGACCAGGTTCTTCGGGAGGTCGCGCTGGAACTCGACGGTCGCGGTCAGGAGGTGGCGCCCGCCGACCTTGTTGCCATCCGCATCGACCGGCGAGAGTTCCTCGTAGCCGTAGCCGCGCACGCTGTTGTCGCCGCCCGCGAAGAAGCGGTAACTCCGCGGGCAGTTCCTCGAAATCGCCGACGGCGCTTGCGCCGATCTCGCCGCGCAGGAACAGGTGCCACTTGTCGGCGAGCCTGAAGCGATGCTCGTCACGCACGTCCACGCGCGTGAAGTTCGTGTCGGAACCGAGCGTGTCAGTCGAGGCGAGCACCTCCACCTGGAAGCCGCGCGGCACGGTGTTGACGCCGAGGAAGTCCGGCGGCAGGCGCGCGAAGGTGATGCCGGGAACGAGCAGCGCCGTCCGGCTGCGGTCCACGAGCGTCGAGCCGCCTGATACCGTCGTGACCGTGTCCTCGGTCTGGTCCAGCGTGACGGAGAGCACGCGCTGCCATTTCCTGCGCACCTGCGTGAGGCCCACCTTGAACGTGGCGCCTTCTGTCTTGACATCCGCGTTCTGCTCGCGGAATACGCGAAGCTGATACGAGAGCTTCTCGAGTGCGGGGTCGGACCAGGGAACGATGTAGGTCACGGTCGCCGAGGTGTCGACGTCGGAGGCGCGGAGCTCGGCATGCAGGCGATGGCCGCTCGGGTTGAGGCGCCGGTCCTCCCAGCCGAGCGTGCCGCGGGGGCCCGTGTCCGAGCCATATCCGACGCCAATCCTGTAGACATTGCGCCGGTTCGGCTCGGACGTGATGCGCACCGCCGCGACCTTGTTCTTGCGGTCGCGGTCCTCCGGCAGCACCTCGACGATCGAGAAGTACTGCGAGTCGTCGAGCGCGAACTGCGTGCGCAGCAGCGACTCCGCGTCGTACCAGTCGCCTTCCTGGTAGCGCAGGTAGCGGCGCACGAGCGCAGGCCGGAGCGAGCTCTGCTCGATCGTCGTCGGCCCGAAGCGGTAGCGCTCGCCGGTCTCGAGCGTGATGTAGGCGCGCGCGGAGTGCGTCGCGGGCTCCACGATCAGCTCGCCGCGCGTGAATCCCGCGTCGAGACACCCG
>CAVXET010000044.1:0-10164 GCA_963760725.1 uncultured Gammaproteobacteria bacterium | reverse complement strand
CTCGACCGCGCGCGAGACGATCGAGGAACTCGTCCGCCGCGTCGAGAAGATCGAGACCGCCATCGAGCCGCGGTTCCAGGCGCATTTTATCGAGGCGATGGCGATTCCGCACAAGACTGCGGCCTATACGGAACTGCGCAAGGTCGTTACGCTTCCTGCCGCCCGCGAGTCCGCGGCACAGGGGGCGGCGCGCGGGCGGCGCAGACGCGCGACCAGCACGCCCTGAAGGGAATTTCAGCTAACATCGGGAGCCTCTCCCGAATCGCCATGGCCGATATCTTCATTTCCTATTCGAGGACCGACAAAGCGCGTGTCGCGCCACTGGTTGAGGCGCTCGAGGGCGAGGGCTGGTCCGTGTGGTGGGATCCCGAGATCGCGCCCGGTCAGGAGTTCGACGCACAGATTGCGGCAGAGCTCGAGGCGGCCCACGCCGTCCTCGTCGTCTGGACGCCGACGTCGGTCTCCTCGCGCTGGGTCCGCGGAGAAGCGCGAGACGCCGCGGATCGCGGCATCCTGGTGCCGGCCCGGTTCGAGGAAGTGAAACTGCCAATCGACGTGCGCGCCATCCACACCACCGACCTCGACGGCTGGAAGCAGAACCCGCAAAGCGCCGCATTCCAGGAGCTTGTCCGGGCGTTGCGCCCGCTAGCCGGCGGCGCGGCTGGAAAGGCGGGCGCGACGGCCCAGCCCACCGCGAGAGAAATGCCGCGCCACGTCACGGTCTGCGTCCTCCCGTTCGCAAACATGAGCGGCGAACCCGAGCAGGAATACTTTTCGGACGGCATCAGCGAGGACGTCATCACGGACCTCAGCAAGGTCTCCGCCCTCGCAGTCACCGCGCGCAACACAGCGTTCGCGTTCAAGGGCAAGCATGTCGACGTGCCCCAGGTTGCGAGGCAGCTGAAGGTCAGCCACGTGCTCGAGGGGAGCGTCCGCAAGTCGGGCAGCCGCGTGCGCATCACGGCGCAGCTCATCGACGGCGCAACCGGCAACCACGTCTGGGCGGAGCGTTACGACCGCGAGCTCAGCGAGATTTTCGCGCTCCAGGACGAGATCTCGCAGGCGATCGTTTCGGCTCTAAAGGTCAAGCTCCTGCCGGAAGAGAAGTCGGCAATCGAAGCGCGCGGCACCCTGAACCTCCAGGCTTACACGCCATACCTGATGGCCCGGCAGTTCTCATCCATCGTCAGCGATCGCTACCGCCCCCTGATCGTCCGACTCTGCGAGCGCGCGACCGAGATCGACCCGAACTATGCGCCGGCCTGGGCTCTCCTCGCGATCGGCCAGGCGAACATGCGTGCATTGACCAGCAAGTCGGCCGAGAACGGCTGGGACGCGGCGAATCGCGCGCTCGCGCTCGACCCGAACCTCGCCGAGGCGCATGCGGCCAAAGGCCGCGTACTCGCGGACCAGACACGCTTTGACGAGGCCGTCCGTGAGCACGAGATCGCGGTGCGGCTCGACCCGGAGTCCTATGAAGTCAATTGCGCCGCAGCCCGCTGTTACACTGCAATGCACCGGCACGATGACGCGATACGCCATTACGAGAAGGCGACCACGGTCAACGAGCGCGACGTCTGGGCCTGCGGCATGGCGATCGGATGCTACGAGGCGAAAGGCGACGCCGAGGGCACGCGGCGCATCGCGCGCCTCACGCTGGAACGCTTCGAGCGGATCATTGCCCAGGAGCCCGATCACTCGACGGCGATGTCGTTCGGCATCACGGCACTCGCCGCGCTCGGCGAGACACAGCGGGCCATGGACTGGATCGAGCGCGCGCTGCTGCTCGCGCCGCCCGAGGACATCAACCTCCGCTACAACCTTGCCTGCGTGATGGCGGACCTCGGCGACGCCAATGGCTCACTCGACTTGCTGGAGGCCATCATCGGAAGGTTCACGCGAGAGGGGTTGGTCTGGGTGAAGACCGACACGACGCTCGACAAAGTCCGCGAGCATCCGCGCTTCAAGGTGATGATTGCAGCCGCCGAGTCGCGCCTTGCGGTGGCGCACTGAGGCAGGGACATGGGCGTACTCGACATCACCATCCTGTTCGCCTACCTCGCGCTGCTCGTCGGCATTGGCGTCTATGCGCAGCGCCGCAAGCCGGACGTCGACGACTATTTCGTCGCGGGCAGGCGCATCGGTCCGCTCACGATCGCGTGCATGTGGGTCGCGGCCTGGATCGGCGGCGCCTCGATCGTCGGCACCTCGGCGCGCGTCTACACGCAGGGCATCACGGGCATCTGGTACATCCTCGGGATCGCGATCGGCTGCACCCTGTTCGGCCTCACGATCGCGAGCCGCGTGAAGCAACTCGGCGACGGCGACCGCCACCTCACCTATCCGGACTTCATCGAGCGGCACTACGACAACCGCACGCGCGCGGTCGCGACGATCACGACCGTCCTCGCCTATACGGCCTATTCGGCCGGCCAGTTCGCCGCGGCCGCGGCGATCCTCCAGGTCCTGATCGGCTGGAGCTACGGGAACTCCTTGCTGCTCGCGGGCGCGATCGTGACGCTCTACACCGCGGCCGGCGGCTACCTCGCTGTCACCTACACCGACCGCGTGCAGGTTTCGCTCGTGATACTAGGCATCGTCGCGGTCGGAGTCCCGGTCGCGATCTCGCAGGCCGGCAGCTGGGCCGACATGCGCGCCGTGCTGCCCGCCGCGCACTATGACTTCGGAGCCCAGGGCTGGGACCATGTCGCCGCACTCGTGGTCTCCATGGTGCTGAGCTTCTTCGTCGCGATGGACAGCTTCTCGCGCAGCTTCGCCGCGCGCGACGCCGCTGCGGCGCGGCGCGGCGCGCTTCTCGCACCCACCCTGATGCTGCCGATCGCGGTCGCCGTCGCGTGGCTCGGCCTCGCCGCGGCCGTGCTGTACCCGGACCCGGCGTCGAGCGCCAGCATCCTCGCTACTTTCGTCCTCGATCGCTTTCCAGTGGGACTGAAGGGCCTCATGGTCATCGGCATCCTGTCGGCCGTGATGTCGGTCGCATCCATCAGCGTGCTCACGGCCTCGGCGAACTACGCGCGCGACATTCACCAGCGTTACCTGCGGCCGGACATGCCGCCCGCGGCAATGCTGCGGATCGGCATGATCGCCTCGCTCGGCGCCGGCGGGCTGGGCCTGCTGCTCGCGTGGAAGATGCGCGACATCATCGACATCCTGCAGCTCGGCTTCACGATCAACTCCGCCGCGCTGTTCCTGCCGACGATCGCGGCGATCTACTGGGACCGCGTGCCGGCGAGCGCCGCGTTCTGGAGCAGCAGCCTGTCGCTCGCGACAGTCATCGCCTGGTACGTCGCGGCGAAAGCCGGCGCGGGCGGCATCTTCGCCTGGGACCCGCTCTGGCCGGGGCTCTTCGTTTCGGCCGTGCTGCTGATCGGCCTGACGGTCGTGCGCAAGCAGTGAAGATTGTCGTCGCCGAGATGCCGGAGGCAGAGGGCCGCGACCTCTCGATCGAGCGCCGCAACCTGCCCGCGGACGCGCGCGTCGAGACCTTCACCTTCCGCGGCGACCGCGATGCGCTCATCGCAGCCTGCCGTGGCGCCGACGCCATCCTGACCGACTACGTGCCGTTCGACCGCGCTGTGCTCGCCAGGATTCGAGGACTGCCGACTGATCTCGGTCACAGCGACGGGCTGGGATTGCGTCGACGTCGCCGCCGCCTCGGAGCGCGGCATCCGCGTGGCCGCCGTCGGCGAATACTGCACGGACGAGGTCGCGGACCACACGCTGGCGCTCCTGCTCGCGCTCAACCGGCGCCTCCTCGCATACGACCGCCAGGTGCAGATCGGGCACAGCTGGCGCTGGAACGAGGTGCAGGGCCTGAAGCGGCTCGCCGGCCAGACGCTCGGGCTCGTCGGCTTCGGCCGCATCGGACAAGCCGTGGCCCGCCGCGCACGCGGCTTCGGACTCGCGACTCTCGCCGCCGACCCGCGCGTGCCCGCAGACGTCGTGCAGGGACACGGCGCCGAGCGCGTGACCTTCGACGAGCTGCTCTCGCGTGCGGACATCATCAGCCTGCACAGCAACCTCGACGCGGGAAGCCGCGGCCTCCTCAATCGCGCGGCCTTTGAAAAGATGCAGCGCAAGCCGCTCCTCATCAACGTCGCCCGCGGCGGGCTCCTCGTCGAGGCCGACCTCGTGGATGCGCTCGACCGCGGACTCGTTGCCGGTGCCGCCCTCGACGTGCTGGCTGAGGATTCGCCCGACCTCGGGCATCATCCGCTCGTGGGGCGGCCGGACGTACTGCTGACGCCTCATGTCGCTTTCTATTCGGAGTCGGCCTTGGAAGACCTGCGTCGCATCTCTGCCTCGAACATCCGCGAATTCCTCGAGGGGCGGCCGGACCGGGTGTTCCGGCTCGTCGAGCTGCCGGCATGAGCGGCAAGGTCACGTTCGACGGGGCGCCGGAGCGCGGCACGATCAACTTCAGCGTCGGCCAGCCTTCGGCGGACCTGCTGCCGCTTTCGCTCCTCGCGACGGCCGGCCAGCGCTTCTTCGCGGGCGCCGAGCCGCTCGAGCTGAACTACGGCCAGCGCCAGGGCGATGCGCGCTTCCGCGCGGCGCTCGCGGCTTTCCTCGCTGAAACCCAGGGCAGTCCCGTCGACCCGGATTCGCTCATGCTGACCGGCGGCATTTCGCAGGCGCTCGATTACGTGTGCAGCCGCCTGGCGAAGGCGGGCGACGTCGTCTTCGTCGAGGAACCGAGTTACCCCTACTCGTTCCAGATCTTCCGCGACCACGGGCTCGAGGTCGTCGGCGTGCCGGTCGATGGCGCCGGCATGGACGTCGCGCAGCTCGAGCGCGAACTCGCAAAGCGCAAGCCAAGACTCGTCTACACGATCCCGGCGTTTCACAATCCGACCGGACAGGTCATGGATCGCGCGCGCCGCGAGCGGCTCGTCGCGCTCTCCCGCGAGCACGGCTTCGTGATCCTCGCCGACGAGGTGTACCAGCTCCTGCATCACGGCACGCCGCCGCCGCCCTCGTTCGGCACGCTCTGCTCGCAAGGCCATGTGCTTTCGCTTGGCACATTTTCGAAAATCCTCGCGCCGAGCCTGCGCCTCGGATGGATCCAGACGACGCCCGAACTCATGAACACCCTGCTTTCGAGCGGCGCGCTCGTCAGTGGCGGCAATTTCAACCACTTCACCTCCCACGTCGTGCGCCAGCTCATGGAAACCGGCGAGCTTTCCGCATTCGTGGCGGGCCTGCGTGCAAGTTATGCCGAGCGTGCGCAGGCGATGGACGCGGCGCTTCGCAAGCACCTGTCCGGCATCGCGCGCTGGCAGAAACCGGCCGGCGGCTATTTCTTCTGGCTCGAGCTGCCGGAAGGCGCGGACAGCGGCGCGCTCGAGGCGGCGGCGCGCGCCGCAGGAACGGGTTTCCTGCCCGGCACCTTCTGTTCCACGTCGGGCGGCCTGCGGCATTGCATTCGGCTTTCCTTCGCGCACTACACCGTGCCGGAGATCCACGAGGGCATCGCGCGGCTCGCGCGCGCGTTCATCAAGTGAGTACGACAACGGAACCGACCGGGCCGCTCGACGTCGCAATGAAACACGCGACGCAGCTGCTCGCGACCCAGCCCGCCTTGGCCGCTGAACAGGCGTACGAGATCCTGAAGGTTGTCCCGAATCACGCGCCGGCGGTATTCCTGCTCGCTCGCGCCAACGCCCGCCTCGGCCGCGGCGACGAGGCCATCGACGCCTTCCGCAAAACGGTAAAACTGCAGCCGGACCACCCCGATGCCTGGCGACTGCTTGCCGATCACCTGATGGCCGTCGGCGACACGGAGGGCGCGGATTCGGCCTATGGCCGGCACGTCAAGGCGTCGACACGCAATCCTGTGCTCCTGCGGGCCGCGGTCGCGATGGTGAAAAACGACATCCCACGAGCCGAGGCGTTGCTCAAGTCGCACCTGACCAAGGCGCCGACGGACGTTCCTGCGATCCGCATGCTCGCCGAGGTGGCGGTGCGCTGCGGCCGCGACGACGATGCCGAGAAATTGCTCGAGCGCTGCCTTGAGCTCGCGCCGAACTTCGCCCCTGCACGCTACAACTACGCGATGCTGCTGCACAAGCTCAACGATTCGGCCCGCGCTCTGCCCGAGATCGAACGCCTGCTCGCTGCCGAGCCCCGCCATCCGGGCTATCGCAATTTCCATGCCGTGATTCTGAGCCGCCTCGGCGAGTTCAAGCGCGCGAGCCACATCTATGCCGAGCTGCTGCGCGAGTATCCGTCCCAGGCCAAAGTCTGGTTGAGCTTCGGACACACGCTGAAAACGGACGGCAAACTGAAGGAAGGTGTCGGCGCGTATCGGCGCAGCATTGCCATTGACCCGGCTTTCGGCGAAGCGTACTGGAGCCTCGCCAACCTCAAGACTTTCCGTTTTGGCCCGGCAGACGTCACGGCAATGAACGCGAAGCTCACGGAACCTGCCCTCAGCGACGTGAACCGACTGAACTTCCATTTCGCGCTTGGAAAAGCCTACGAGGATGCCGGCGAATGGGCACTCTCCTTCGACCACTACGCGAGGGGCAATGCGTTGCAGCACTCCCGCTTCCCATACAACCCCGACCACAACACGGAACGCCTGCGCCGGCTGAAGGAGACTTTCAGCCGCGCATTCTTCGAGGCTCGCGCCGGATCCGGCGACCCGTCACCGGACCCGATCTTCATCGTCGGCCTGCCGCGCGCCGGCTCGACCCTGATTGAGCAGATCCTCTCCAGCCATTCCGCCGTCGAAGGCACCATGGAGTTACCCGAGATCATTTCGATTGCGCGGGAACTGCGCGGGCAGGCGGAGTCGGAAGCGATCGGCGCATACACTGAAGTACTGGCCTCGCTGGATGCTGGGAAATTGCGCGGGCTCGGCGAGCGATTCGTCACGCAGACACGCATCTACCGCAAGACCGCCCGGCCGTATTTCATAGACAAGATGCCGAACAATTTTCTTCACATCGGAATGATCCACCTGGTGCTGCCGCATGCAAAGATCATCGACGCGCGCCGGCACCCGCTTGCCTGCTGTTTCTCGAACTTCAAGCAGCATTACGCGACAGGCCAGCGATTTGCCTATGACCTGACGGGCCTGGGCCGTTACTACTGCGACTACGTCGACCTGATGGCCCATTTCGACGAGGTCCTTCCCGGACGGATCCACCGGATTATCTATGAGCAAATGGTTGAGGACACCGAGGGCGAAGTCAGGCGCCTGCTCGACTATTGCGGGCTGCCGTTCGAGGAGGGGTGCCTGCGATTTTTTGAAACCGACCGCGCGATCCGGACACCCAGTTCCGAGCAGGTCCGGCAACCGATCTACCGCGAGGCTGTGGACCAGTGGCGGCATTACGAAACCTGGCTCGACCCCCTCAAGGACGCCTTGGGCCCCGTGCTGACCGCCTTTCCGGCGGTCCCCAAAGTTTGACCATTATTCACTCGGTTTGGCGGCAGTTCGAACCCGCCCTTGTTGCATTTGCGCGACGGGACAAGCGCTTCTTTTTGCGTTATTAGTACTTTGCACGTAGTCTTTGTCGCCACTGGGCCCTTACTGGAGAATGGCAATGCCGGTTGTCGATCCGAAGCGTCCGCGCTCGATTCTTACCCGCTCCCCTGTTGCATCCGCAGTCATGCTGGCGCTCGCCAGCGCGACCGCGATGGCGCAACAGGACACCACCGCCCTCGGCGAAGTGATTGTCACCGCGCAGAAGCGCGAACAAAGCCTGCAGGATGTGCCGATCAGCATCGATGCACTCGGCCAGGAGAAGATGGAGGAACTGAACGTCCAGAACTTCAAGGACTACGTGCAGTTCCTGCCGAGCGTGACGATGCAGCCGGCCGACGGCGCGGGCTCCGGTTTCAATGCCGTCTACATGCGCGGTATCGCCACTGGCGGCGACGGCCAGGCAACGACATCGCAGCCGAGCGTCGGCATGTACCTCGACGAGCAGCCCATCACGACCATCCAGGGCAATCTCGACATACATCTGTACGACATCGCGCGCGTCGAGGCGCTTGCCGGCCCGCAGGGCACGCTATATGGCGCGAGTTCCCAGGCGGGCACGATCCGCATCATCACGAACAAGCCGGATCCCTCCGGCTTTGCGGCTGGCTATTCGCTCGAAGGCAACTACGTCGACATGGAAGACCCCGGCTATGTCGGCGAAGGATTCGTCAACATCCCGCTCGGCGAGACGGCCGCCATCCGGCTGGTCGGCTGGGCGCTGCACGATGCAGGCTGGATCGACAACAAGCATGCGACCCGGCTCTATGAGGGCGACCGCAAAGGGCCGGACAATATCTTTGGAACTCCGGATGACGATGACGACGACTTCCTTGCGGATAACGCGAAGTTCGTGGAGGACAACTACAACACCGCCGATACCTACGGCGCGCGCGCTGCACTGCGCATCAATCTGGGCGAGAACTGGACCGTTACGCCACAGCTCATGTACCAGAGGATGGACCAGCAGGGATCCTGGGCCGATGATCTCAACAACACCCAAGTGGGTGGCAGCCACGCGGTCGCGCATTACCGCGGCGAATTTTTCGACGACGAATGGTACCAGGCGGGCCTCACGGTCGAGGGATCGATCGGAAATTTCGATGTTGTGTATTCCGGCAACTACCTCAACCGTGACACTGACTACCAATTCGACTATTCAGAATACTCCTACTGGTACAACGTCGCGCTGAACTATTTCAATTCGCTTTTTGTCGATAACAACGGTAATCAGCTCGATCCGTCCGCAGCATACTCAGGCAACAATCATTACACCAAGACGAGCCACGAATTGCGGATCAGCTCGCCGCAGGACAAGCGTGTCCGCGGCCTGCTCGGCTTCTTCTACCAGGAACAGGTTCATGATTTTTACGAGGCGTACGGCCTGATCAAGGGCCTCGCCGACCGGTTTGAGATGAATGCCGACGGTGTCGTGAATGGGACGCCGAGCTCACAGAAATTCCCAGGCGTGGTGTACCTCAACAGCATGGACCGCGTGGATACGGACGCGGCGGTCTTCGGCACGATCGCCTTCGACCTCACCGATCAGCTCGAGCTCTCGTTAGGCGCGCGCTATTTCGAGCCGGAGGTGACGGTGAAAGGATTCTTCGGCTTCGGGCTGGGCTACAACAAGCCCTGGACCCCCGGTTATGGCGAGGACAACCTCCCCGGCACTGACGATGATGAAGACGGAGAGCCAGGCGATCCACGCACCGGCGGCGATGGCGCTTATGATCCCAATGGGGTCTATTGGGGTTCGCAGGGCGAGTGGCGTTGTAAGTCGCAGGAGGATCGCAAGGACGCGCCCTGCCAGAACGTGGACAAGGGCATTTCGGAGAGCGGCACCGTGTACCGCGCGAACCTGAGCTGGAAGGCGTCCGAGACGGCGATGCTCTACGCGACCTGGTCCGAGGGTTACCGGCCGGGCGGCGTGCAGCGCAATCCCTTTGCGGGCGATTTTCTGTCGGACTTCCTGACCAACTACGAGCTGGGATGGAAGACGCGCTTCGCGGATGACCGGGTGCAGTTGAACGGCGCCGTCTTCCTCGAGCAGTGGGACAAAATCCAGATCTCCTTCCAGGGCGACAACGGCATCACCCAGGTGGACAACGGCCCGAACGCCGAAGTCCGGGGCATCGAAGTCCAGATGGACTGGCTACCGACCGACAGCCTCCGCCTGGGCGCGGCGCTCGCCTACTACGACACCGAATTGAAGGACGATTATTGCGACTTCGACGGTGACGTCTGTGTGAACGTCAACGCGCCGGCCGGAACTCGCCTGCCGCTCACGCCTGATTTCAAGGCCAATCTCATCGCGCGCTATTCGTTCCCGATGGGTGCCTTCGACTCGTACCTGCAGGGCGCGCTCGCCTTTCAGACGAGGCGTACGAGCGCGCTCTCAGTCGCGGACAACGACCTGGTCGGCGACATCCCGTCGAGCACCTACCTCGACCTCGCCTTCGGATTCAACAAGGACAAATACGGAATCGAGCTCTTCGTCTCGAACGCGACCGACGAGGATGCCCCACTGGGCGTGTCGAGCGATTGCACCACACAGGTCTGCGGCGTTCAGCCGTGGGGGGTGCAAAACCGGCCGCGCACGCTTGGCATCCGCTTCAAACAGGACTTCTGAGGCCCGGCCTCGGGAGGGA
>CAVXET010000043.1:0-12802 GCA_963760725.1 uncultured Gammaproteobacteria bacterium | reverse complement strand
CGGCGCCTGCCTCGAGTTGGCGCGCCAGCACTTCGTCCGTTTCGGGCGGGACGTGCCGCCACACGAGATCCATCGCGTTGTCGACCAGCATGCCCGTCGGCTCGCCGGTTGCGGCGTCGCGCAGGATCTGGCCGCCCTCGGGGTCGGGCGTTGCCCGCGTGATGCCGGCGATCTCGAGCGCCTTCGAGTTCACGACGACGGCGTGTCCGTCCACGCGCTGCAGGACCACGGGGCGGTCGCGAACGACGGCGTCGAGATCCTGGCTGCGACGGGAACACGGCCGGCTTCCACTTCGACTCGATCCAGTTCGCGCCGACGACCCACGGCGACGCGTCCCTGGCGGCGCGCTCGGCGAGCCGCTGCTTCATCGCCTCCACGCTGCCAATGCCCGTGAGATCGAAGCCGAGCTCGCGCTCGCCGATGTCCGCGAGGTGGGCGTGGGAATCCGTGAGGCCCGGGAGCATCGTCTTGCCCGCGAGGTCGACGATGCGCGCGCCCTTCGGCGCGCGCATGAGGGCGCCCGCCTTGTCGCCGACGTACGTGATGCGCTCCCGCACGGCGAGGACCGCCTCGACCTTCGGCTGGTCCGGGTTGCCGGTGTAGACTTGCCGCCGTGCAGCACGATGGCCGGCGGCGTGCCAGCCGCCAGCGCCTGGAGCGCGCAAATCGCGCCGGCCACGCCGGCGTGGCGCGCTGCCGTCCCGCGCTCTCATGTCAGGACGCGGCTTTCTGGTTCTTAACGACATTCGTCGCGAGCGCGATCATCGAGGCGACGTCCGACAGGTTTGCCGGGACGATGAGCGTGCTCGAGGCCTCGTTCGCCAGCGTGCCGAACTGCTTGACGTACTCCTCGGCGATTCGCAGCTGCATTGCCTCGAGGCCGCCGCGCCCGGCAAGTGCCTCGCCGACCTGCTTGAGACCTTCGGCCGTCGCGGTCGCGACCGCGAGGATCGCCGCCGCCTGCCCTGCGCCTCGTTGATCTGCTCGTGCTTGTTGCCTTCCGATTCCTTGATGACGCGCTGCTTCTCACCTTCCGCCTGGTTGATCTTCGCATCGCGCTCGCCTTCGGAAGTCAGCACGACGGCGCGCTTCTCGCGCTCCGCGCGCATCTGCTTCTCCATCGGCCTCCAGGATGTCCTTCGGGCGGATTGATGTTCTTGATTTCGTAGCGCAGCACCTTGACACCCCAGGGCGCCGACGCCTTGTCGAGCTCGGCGACGACATTCGCGTTGATCGTCTGCGCGCTCCTCGAACGTGCGGTCGAGCTCGATCTTGCCGATCTCGCTGCGCAGCGTCGTCTGCGCGAGCTGGATGATCGCGAAGCGGTAGTTCGTGATGCCGTAGGAGGCCTTGCTCGCATCCAGCACCTGCAGGTACAGCACGCCGTCGACGCCGACCTGCACGTTGTCGCGCGTGATGCAGACCTGCTCCGGAATGTCCATCGCCTCTTCCTTGAGGTTGTGCTTGTAGGCGATGCGGTCGATGAACGGCACCAGGATATGGAAGCCCGCCTGGATCGTCCGGTTATAGCGCCCGAGCGTCTCGACGACATAGCCGCTCTGCTGCGGGACGACCACCGCCGTCTTGGCGAGGACGATGAGGACGAGGATCGCGACCACGAAGACGACGTACATGGAACCCATGGCTGCTTACTCCGCCTTGACGTGCAGGGTGAGGCCGTCCACCTGCGAGATGATCACTTCGCGACCCGCCTCGATCGGCGCACTCGCCGATATTGCGCGCCGACCAGCTCGATCCCGCGGTAGTCGACACGGCCGCTCTGGCCCGGCTCGAGGCGATCTGGCACGACCACCCGGTCGCCGACGGTCAGGCGCTCGTCCACCTGTCCGCCGCGGTTGCGGACCATCTCGTAGAGCCGGCGCCGGAACGTGAACATCGCGACCACCGCGAGCGCGGAGAACACGAGCCATTGCGCCCACTGCGGCAGGTCCACACCCAGGAGGCCGAGGAGCCCCACGACCGCCGCCGAGAGGCCGATGAAGACGAGGTAGAACTGGGCGTCGATCACGAACATCTCGGCTCCGAGCAAGCCGATGCCCAACACCAGCCAGGCCCACCAAGACATCTTGAACTCCCTGAGCGCGCGGCGCTCCGACCCCGTCCGCCATCCACTTTAACCGATCCCAAACTCACGTATTGAACGCGGGCCCGGGCAGGCGCTAGCCTCCGGGGACCCTTGCAACCCTCGCGGTAAACTGTCCATGAAAGCCATCCTCGCGTCGCTCGCCCTCCTCCCGGCCACCGCGGCGTTCGCAGCCGACGCCGGCCTGCCTCCGGCGCAGCAGGAGCTCTACGACACCGAGCGCGCCTTCGTGCGGCTCGCGGCGGAGAAAGGATTCCGCGACTCCTTCTTTACGTATTTCGCCGACACCGGCATCGCATTCAATCCGCATCCCTTCCGCGTGCGCACCGCGCTCGCAGGCGCGCCTCCGTCGCCGGGACCCATGGGTGCGGCCTGGGCGCCCGTGTACGGCGACATCTCGAGAGCGGGCGACCTCGGCTGGGACACGGGGCCGCTCGTGTTCCAGGGCAAGAACGGCGCGCCGGACCGTCACGGCATGTTCTTTTCGATCTGGAAGCGCCAGGCGGATGGCCAGTTCAAGGTCGTTCTCGACGTCGGCAGCGACACGCCCGCCGCCGTCGTCCCGCTCGACGAACCGGCCGAGACGTCCTATCGCGACTCCGGCCCTGCACCCGCGGCCGCCGATGTCGCCGCGCTGAAGGACAGCCTGATCGGCGTCGAAAGGGCCTTCCTTGCGACGGCCGCGAACGAAAGCGCCGGCCGTGCCTATGGAAGCCGGCTCTCGGACGAGGCGCGTGTGCATCGCCCGGGCGCGATGCCCGTCGTCGGCCGCGTTGCGCTCGGCGAATGGGCCAACACCCAGGTTGCGAAACTGACGGGCGAACCGCTGTTCGCCGACGTCTCGAAGTCGGGCGACCTCGGCTACGCCTACGGCAATTACGAACGCGCGGGCGAGCAGCCCGAAGCTGGTTATTTCGCGCGCGTCTGGAAGAAGGACGCGAAAGGCGACTGGCGCATCGTCATGGACACCGTGAGTCCCGTGCCGGCCGGCACGAAGCCGCTCACGGCGGAGCTGATGAAGGCGGAGGAACCCTATCTCGAGGGCCGCTGGGCCGAGGCCGAGACCGCCTACCGCCAGTATCTCGACGCGAATCCATCGAACGCCTTTGCCTGGAATCGTCTGGGGACGAGTCAGGTCCAGCAGAAAAAATATGCCGATGCCGTAAAGAGCCTCGCACGCGGCATCGAGATCGGCGGCGGCACGCCCGTCGACTTCTACAACCTCGCCTGTGCCCACGCATTGGCCGGCCAGCCTGACGCTGCGCTCGACAACGTCGAACGCGCCATCGGCGCGGGCTTCAGGAAGCGCGCCCAGTACGAGTCCGATCCGGACCTGGCTTCATTGCGCGAGCTGCCGCGCTTCAAGGCACTGATGCAGCCGCTCGAGTAGCTCAGCGCATCGCGTTGCAGTCCGGGTCCCAGGCCGAAATCAGGTCGGAGCGCTCGGCGCGCCGGATTTCCTCGCGCGCGTCCGAGTGGCGCACGTGGATGTGCGTCACGCGGTTCTGCTTCAGGCATTCGAGCGCGATGTGATCATCGAAGGGTTCGGACAGGTCGTCGGTCTGGCCGAAGTAGAGCGGGAGGAAATGTCCCGGCCTGCCCTCGCGCGCGAAAATGTAGTTGGCGGGACCCGGCCCGAACACCGTGCCGAACATGTACACGGTGTAGCGATACTTCTGGCCGGATTGTCCCGTCCAGAGGTGAATCCCGAGATCACTCATGTCCGCGCTTGTACGTCGGAACGCGTCCGGCATCAACCGGAATCGCTGACCGCCGGTTTCACAATTACCGGATCGAGAATCAGCCGCCTTCGCGCCGCGCGTAGTAGCCGTCGAAAGCCGTGGTCCAGGTCTTGCCGCCGTCGGTGGTGGACTGCCAGTGCTGCCGGACGCGGCCATCGTCGAGCGGCGTCCAGGTGATCCGCTGCACGACAACCGGATCCGTCACGGTCGAGAGCACCATGGACTTGCCCTGGAGCCCGCCTTCGAGGAAGAGCCCGCCACCCTGGTTGTCGATCCAGGTCTGGTGCCAGACCTTTCGCGTCGCGTCGTAAAAATTGAGGCTCGTGCCCGCATATCCGTAGGGCGTCGTGTACTCCTCGCGGAGCGTGCAGCCGTCATTGATGAGGGTGATGCGGTTATGGCTCACGGTGCCCGGTGCGGCCACTGATTCGACGTTCCAGTCGCCGACCCAGAAGTCGAATTGCCGGAACTCCGGCGTATTGCAGGGCTTCATGGGTTCGACCAGCGCGACGAAGCGCGGGTCAGATCGCAGCGTTGCGAACTCCGGCAGTTTCATGGCGACCTGGTAGGAGCCGCCGCCTGTCGCGAACCAGGCCGAGAGCGCGGCAATCGCTTCAGTCGCCTGCCCATTCGCCGCGCGCGAGCGCGCAAGCCGGATGAGCGCGAGCTGGTTGGCCGGCTCGCGATCCGCGATTTCCTGGTACGCAGCCGCGGCCGCGGGCCAGTCTTTCGCCTCGAAGCGCTCTGCGGCTTCCTCGAGTGTCACGGCGCCCGCCTCGGCGCATGCCAGCGCAAGGCAAGCAAGCCAGGGGCTGATCCGCATGCTTCAACTCCAATCCGGACCATGGAGCGACGTACATTGCCTGCAGGTCACCCGCATCGCCATGCCGGTGAAAAGCCGGACCAGCCCTTGGCAAGCTCGAGGCGGTCGTGTCAGGGAAATTCGCGCTCGAGATCGTCCGCGGTGACGAAGCGCGGGCGGATGTCCACCGGGACGTCGCCCAGGCGATCGAGCACCGCCTTCACCTCCGGCCGCATCACGACCATCTTGTCGAGGAAGCGCTTGGCGGCGTCGTAGTCGCCGGTGGCCTCGAGCGTCAGCAACTCGTGCGACAGGCCCGCGACCGCTTTCTTCGCCTTGGCGGTGTTCACGCTGAAAGTGCCGTCCGCATTCACGCGGTAGGCGCCGGCGTCCAGCAGGTAGTTGACCTGCATCGCCATGCCGCGCGCGTGCGAGTCGTCCATGCCGAAACGCAGCGTGCGAAATGCCGACGCGAGGTAGGTCGTGTACATGCGCCGCTCGCCGGCGCGGTCGATCACGCCCTTGTCCATCAGCTTCTGCAGCGCCCACAGGCCCGTGATGTCGGCCTTGGCTTCCTCGACCGTGCTGTAGAGCTCGCGGATCGCCTGGCGCACGCCGCCGCCCGATCCGTTCGGGCCGGTGTTCGTCGGCCCGAGGCCGTGCATGACCTCGTGCATCAGGATGTGCGTGAAGAAGGCCTCGAAATCCACGTAAGCCTGGTCCTCGGCCGCGAGCGCGACCTTCGAGATGGGCACCAGGGTCTTGTCGAATTTCGCCTGCTGGAAATTCTTGAGCAGGATCCGCTTCGAGCCCATCTCGCGCGACGATGCGTTCGTCGTTCGGCAGGTTGTAGGCCGCGGTCTGCACGTCGTGGTTGCCGTCACCCGCGGAGAAAACGACGTTGACGACGCGCATCGGCGCGAGGCCGCCGAGCTTCTTGCGGCGGTAGGCCGGGTCGATCGGCAGCCGGTCCTCGAGCCATTGCAGTTCGCCGCCGAAGCGGTCGAGCTTCGCGGTCTCCGCGGCGTCGCGCACCGTGATGAAGGCCTCGAAGGCCGCCTTGTAGTTGAACCAGCCGTCCTCGTACACCTCGTACGGCCCGATGGTCGGGTCGATCGTGGAGTCGAGCTTCATCCAGGCGACGTCGCTCGCGTAGTAGTCGTTGGACGCGAAAGCCGCCGCGCGCGATTCGAGAAACGCCTTCAACGTGGGCTCGGCGGTCGCTCGCTGCCGCATCGCGCAGCAATTGCGCCATTTCCGCGAGCTCACCCTGGTACTCGAGACTGTAGGGCACGGACGAGAACTTGCCGTCCGCATCGCGCCGGATCGTCGTGAAAAATCCGGTGGCTGCGGTCCGCTCGGCCTCGGGCAGACGCCTTGAGCCAGGCCTCGACGTCGGCCTTCGTCGCGCCCGCCGGGTAGAAATTGGCGGCTTCCGGCTTGGCCGGCGCCCCGGGCACGAAGATCGCATTGTCGTCGAGGCGCGACCAGGGACCGCGATTGATCATGAAATAGTCGAGGCGCGCGCGTCCGAGCGGCGTCGTGTCTTCCATGAGGCGCAGCATCATCGCCTCGTTGCCGGCCCACAGCTGGCGCATGAACAGCGCATCGACGATGCGCGCGGCCTTGACGAGGTCCGCGAGCGCGCGGCGCTCGTTCTCGGGAACTCCCGAGAGGTCGACGCGGACCTCGACCGGCGCAAAGCGCGCCGCCATCTGGTTCAGGCGCGCCGTTTCCGGGGGCAGCCGCATGTCCTCGGCCAGAGAGAGCGTGGGCAACAGGACCAGGCAGGCGAGCAGGCATCGCATGGGAGTGCTCCGCGGTGACGAAGTCGCTGACGCGCGAGAGTACACTATCGGGCGCTGCAATCAGCCAGCACCACCCAGGTCGAGTCGTCGATGAACCACAGATCCCGAATTCGCCGCCCGCTCGCGGCGGCCCTGGCCCTCGCTTGCCTTGCGCTCGCGGCCTGCCACAGCGCGCCCGTCGAGCGCAGCGGCCCGGTCGCCCGCAGCGGCCCCGGTTTCAAGTATTACGTCGTGGGCAATCCCGAGGACGTCGTGAAGCCGACGCGCGGGCTCTGGGTCCCGCAGGGCGGCGGCGACGACGTGGACGCGAACTACGCCCGCATGGGCGAATTCGGCGGCGGCGGCGATTTCGTCGTGCTGCGCGCCTCGGGCGCCGACGACTACAACGACTACATCTACAAGCTTTGCCACTGCGACTCGGTCGAGACGATCGTGTTCGACAAGGGCGCAGCGACCTCGGATCCATTCGTGATCCGGACCATCCGGGATGCCGAGGCCGTTTTCATCGCAGGAGGTGATCAGTCCAATTACATCCGCTACTGGAAGGACACGCCGGTCGAGAACGCGATCAACTTCGTGGCAGCCAAGCCCGCCCCGATCGGCGGCACCAGCGCCGGCATGGCGGTCCTCGGCGAGTATGTCTACTCAGCGGAAGGCAAGCGCAGCCTCACGACGCAGGCCGCGCTCAAGAACCCCTACACGCCCGATCTCACCCTTGCGCGCGGCTTCCTCGCGCTGCCGCGGCTCGAGAACGTCATCACCGACCAGCACCTGCATGAGCGCGACCGGATAGGGCGCACCATTGCCCTCCTCTCGCGCCTGCAACAGGACGGCTGGGCGCCCATGCCGCACGCGATCGCCGCGGACCGCGAGACGGCGCTGCACATCGATCCGGCGAGCGGCATGGCCGAGGTTTTTGCAACCGCAGATCACCCCACCCCTTATGTCTATTTCATGACGCCGGCCGGGCCGCCCGTCGTTTGCGAGCGCGGCAAGCCGCTCACGACCGGCGCGATTTCCGTTTATCGCATTGGCCCCGGCGGGCACTTCGACCTCGCTGCCTGGCAGGGAGCCGGCGGCATTGTCCTACGAGCTTCGCGTCACGGCGGGCGTGCTGCAATCGTCGCGCGGCGAGATCTACTGAGTGGCACCGGTTGGCAAAGGGCCGATTACTGATATACGCTCAATGCGTTAGCTCGCCTTGTCAGCGTGATGAGACGACGTGGGGGGATCACGAATGATTGACCAGAAGACGCCGCTGGCTGCAGCCATTTTCGCGACGCTTTATCCGGCTTCCCAGACGCTTGCCCAGGAGGCGCAGCCGATACCGACGACGCGGCTCGAACCGGTGACTGTCACCGCCACGCGGCGCAGCGAGAACCTCCAGAACGTCGCGCAGAGCGTCACGGCGCTCTCGACCGAGTTCATCCAGAAGCAGGCATTGACGAGCACATACGATCTCATCGGTGCCCTGCCATCCGCCAGCGTCTCGAGCTACGTCCCAGGCCAGAACAACATCGTGATGCGCGGCATCGCGACGGGATCCTCCGAGTTCCGCGTCGACAGCCAGGTCTCGGTCTACCTTGACGAACAGCCGATGACTGCAATCTCGCAGCAGGCGGACGTGCGTCTGATCGACATCGAGCGCGTCGAATCGCTGCCGGGTCCGCAGGGCACGTTGTTTGGCTCCAGTGCGCAGGCGGGAACGATCCACTACGTCACCAACAAGCCCGACATCAGCGGGTACTCGAGCGAGGCCGCGGCCGAAATCGGCACGACCAAGGGCGGCGACCCGAGCTATGACGTCAGCGGCTGGGTCAACCTTCCGATCAGCGACAATTTCGCGCTGCGGGTGGTCGGCTTCTCGTCCGAGGAGGGCGGCTACGTCGACAACGTGCTCGGTGAGACGTTGGTCAGCGCCAACGTCGATGGCGCGGAACTGGACAACAATGCCAACGTCGCCGACGAACAACCAGAACATCTACCGGAACGTGGGCGGCCGCATCTCCGGCCTGTGGACGATCAACGAGAAGTGGGACCTGCTCGCGACCGGGATATACCAGCGCGGCGATCTCATGGGCACCTGGGAAACCGATCCCTTCCTCGGAGATAACAAGATCACGCGCTTCTACGACGAGTGGCGCGACGACTGGTGGTACTCGGCCTCCGCGACGCTCAAGGGCGACCTCGGCTTCGCTGAACTGTCGGTAAACGGGTCCTACTTCGACCGCAAAGTCAACTATGAGTGGGATAACACCAATTACGCCCATTGGCGCTCATACTTCTATGACGGCACCATCTACGACACCGACGCGCTGCGCGCGACGATCTTCAACTGGCAAAAGCAGAACCGCTATTCCGCCGAGGTACGGCTGACGTCGCAGGGGGATAGCAAGCTGCAGTGGATGGCGGGCGCGTTCTACGAGGACGTCTACGACTGGTGGGAAAACGGCGTCGAGCAGCCGGGCGGCCTCACAAGCACGCCTGCGTGGGAAGTGGCGAACGAGCAGTGTTTCGATGCCATTGGCACCGTGCCGGGACTCATCTGCCCGCTCCCGCCGTCCGATATTTACTACTACAAGAAATACCACAACGAAGTGAAGCAGCTCGCCTTCTTCGGCGAGATGACCTACAACCTGACAGACAAGTGGTCGGTCACCGGCGGCGCGCGCTGGTTCGAGTTCGATCGAAACCAGTTCGACATGTATCAGGTCCCCAAGGGACTTCCGTCCGACAGCGATCCGGAAGCGAACGGGCTGGTCAGCCAGGGCACGGACAGCGACACGACTTTCAAGTTCGCGACCGACTACCACTTCACTCCGGACGTAATGCTCTACTTCCTCTACAGCGAGGGCTTCCGCCTCGGCGGCAGCAATTCCCAGCGCGCGGCCGACACCGGCGAGGTCCCGCTCGAGTACGGCCCGGACAGCCTCGCGAACTACGAGGCGGGCCTCAAGAGCGAGTGGCTGGATCACCGGCTCCAGCTCAACGTGTCAGCGTTCTTTATGCAATGGGACGACATCCAGGTCCATTTCAGCGATACGGATCGCGACAACGGCGGCGCGTATTGGATCGAAGGCAACATCAATGGCGGCAAGGCCGAGCAGAAGGGCGTCGAGTTCAACGGCACCTGGTATGCGACGGACCGGCTCAACTTCTCGTGGAGTGCATTCCTGGCGAGCCCCGAGTTCACAGAGGACACGTTCCGCGAGAACGACGATCCGGCCACGGCCGATCCGTACATTGCGAAAGGCTGGACGATGCCGGTTTCGCCGAAGGAGAAGTACTGGGCGTCGGTCGAATACACGTTCCCCGATTTCCTGCCATGGGCCGGCGATTTCTGGACGCGGTTCTCGTACACGTATCAGGGCAAGGTCTGGGACAGCCTGAGCGCGATCGAGGACTTCGAGCTGGCCGAGACGGACCAGGAGCGGGCCGATGCGCTGGAGTTTTACCTGCCCGAGTGGAAATCAGGCACCTTCCAGATCGGCTTCACGAGCGAAAGCGGCTGGGACGCGGCGCTCATCGTGCGAAATGTCTTCGACGACGCGAGTTACAGCTATCTGAGCGGCAGCTGGTACGGAGAGGACTTTACCGGCGTGAACGCAGATGGCGACCCGCGCTGGAAGCACGTGCGGACCTTGCAGCGGCCGCAGTCCGTCTACCTCTCGTTCAGTAAGAAGTGGTGACGTCGCCCGCCTGAGCGCGCTCCTGACTTGAAACTGGTCGCGACGTCGGTCGTGCGCGGCAGCCACCAGGGCGAAAGCCATGGCGGCGTCTACCTGATCGACCTCGAGTCGCGCGAGGTCACGCTTGAGCTCGACTGGAACAAGGCCGGCATCGACTGGCAGGGCCGCGGCTGGGACCGCGGGCTGCGCGGCATCGCCTTCGACGGCGAGACGGTCTATATCGCCGCCAGCGACGAACTCTTCGCGTACACCCCCGACTTTCGTCCCATCGGTTCCTGGCGCAATGCCTATCTCAAGCACTGCCACGAGATCGCCGTATGGGAACGGAAGCTGTTCCTGACGTCGACCGGCTGCGATTCCATCCTCGGGTTCGACCTCGACCGCCGGGAATTCGACTGGGCGATGCAGGTCGCGACGCAGCAGTTCCGCTTCAAGGGAGTCGCGTTCGACCCGCGCAAGGATGACGGGCCGCTGATGCTCAACAAGCTGCACCTCAACAGCGTCCACTGCACGCGGGGCGGCATGTACGTCACCGGGCCTCAAGACTGGCGGCATGCTGCTGTTCAACGGTCGCGAAGTGCAGATGGCCGTCGAGCTGCCGCCGGGGACGCACAACGCGCGGCCCTTCCGCGATGGCGTGTTGTTCAACGACACGGAAGCCAACGTGTTGCGTTACGCAGGCCGCGGCGACGGACGCGAGGACCGCGCGATGCGCGTGCCGGCCTACCCGCCGGAATCGCTGCTGCACCGCGATCTCGACCAGACCTCCATCGCCCGCCAGGGCTTCGCGCGCGGGCTCGCCGTGCTCTCGGAGACGCTCGTCGCCGCCGGTTCCTCGCCGTCTACCGTGTCCGTCTACGACCTGGCGCGCAACGAGCGGATGCTGTCCGTCAACCTGACAATGGATGTCCGAAACGCGATCCACGGTCTCGAGGTCTGGCCCTACTAGAGACCCGCGTTGCGGACACTCTCCGGGAGTTCGGCAATGATATCGGCGAGCTCCGCCTGCCAGGCGTCGAGTTGCTTCTCGTAGCGTCGCCAGGTGCCGAGTGCGCGCGTGTACAGCGGCTGGCGCACCTGCTCGGAGCTCGCAGTCCGGACCGGGCGCTCGGTCTCATGGAAACGCAGGCAAGCCTCTTCGAACGAGAGCCCGCAATGCACGAGGACACGCCGCACCTGCGTTTCGAAGTCGCCGACCATCTCTTCGTAGTGCACGTCCAGCACCTTCCCAGGCAGCACGCGGTGCCAGTGTTTCATCATCTCGTGGTATTGCCGGTAATAGAGGGCCAGCTCGTTCATGTCGTAGGTGAAGTTCTGCCCCTTGCCGAAGAGCTGCTTGTAATTGCCGAGGATGCTGTCGAGCGGATGGCGGCGTGCGTTGATAATTCGCGCGTTCGGCAGGATCAGGTGTACAAACCCGATGTGCGAGAAATTGTTCGGCAACTTGTCCGTGAAGCGCGGCTTGCCGGTCGTCCGGAAGATCTGTGTTTTTTCCAGGTACTGCCGGCCGTAGTCCCGGAAGTCGCGGCCGCCCAACTCGCGGACAGCTTCCGGATATTCCAGCCGGCTGCGGTAGTGCCCCGTCGAGAACGCGATCTCGCCAAGCGTCGCCAGCTCGAGCGTGCCCTCCACCTGGCTGTGGCTCGCGAGGATTTGCTCGATCAGCGTCGACCCCGACCGCGGCAGGCCAACGATGAAGATCGGCGCGTTCGATTCGAATCCCTCTCCCGCGTGCTGCTCGAGGAATTCCCGGCTGAAGACTTCCGCGATCTGCTCATGGCGCGACTCGAATCCGACCGGGTCGTACGACACGAGCGGCCGCTGGCGCAAGTTGCCTGCGTGATAGTGGATCCAGGCGCGATCGTAGTCGCCCGCGTCCTCATAAGCTTTACCCAATGCGAACCGGAAATGGACTTCAGTGCTTTCGCTGAGGTCTTCGCGCTTCAGCTGCCGCTCCATGGCCTCGACCTCCGCCGTCTCGAAGTGGAACACCTTGAGATTCGCCATGCTCCAGTAGACTTCACCGAACTCGGGCTTCAGCGCGATCGCAGCCCGGTACTCCTGCAGGGCTTCCTGCTGCCGCCCAAGCGACTTGAGGGAATGTGCGTGGCTCATGCGGATGCCCGCCTTGTCCGGTTGCAGGGCGACCGACCGTGCATAGGCCGAGACGCTCCTCTCCATGTCCCCGATCTGCGCGTAGCCGGCGCCGAGGCCCGCCCACGCCGCCGCATTGCCGGGTTCGAGCTCGACGGCACGGTCGTAGCAGGCAATCGCTTCCTCGGTGCGCTCGAGTTCGTGCAGCATCGAGCCGAGCAGAATCCAGGCATTCACGTGCCCGGGCGCGAGCGTCGTCACACGGCGCAGGAGCGCTTCGATATCGGATGCGCGCGACGAATCGCCCCAATACGCCTCAGCGAGCGTATGCAGCGCGTCGACGTGGTCGGGGTCGAGCCGCAGCACCGTGCGCAGCGTCCGGATCGCCTCCTCCTTGCGCCCGGCGCGCAGGTGATCGAGCGCAAGGGCGACCTGGGCACTCAGCGCATCCTGCCCGAACCAGCCTTCGAACGCCTGGTCGGCCTCGGCGCCGCGCCCGAGCGCCGCGAGCGCCTCGCCCAGCTTCTTCCGGGCAAGCGGCAGGCCGGGCTCGAGGCGCATCG
>CAVXET010000042.1:0-16364 GCA_963760725.1 uncultured Gammaproteobacteria bacterium | reverse complement strand
TCCAGTCCTCCGCGCGACCGCGCCAGCCCGTTCATATTCAATGACTTGGCGTCAAAGGGCCGGCTTGACACGGAAGGGGCCGCTTCGAGACTCAGGCCTTGCCGGCCGCCTCGGGGGTTTCGAGTTCGAGGCGCTCGATTTCCCTTGAAAGCGCTTCCGGCGAGCCCGTGAATGGCGCGAGGAGCGCGTAGAAGGAAGGCACGACATAGAGCGAGAGCACGGTCGAAAACGTCACGCCGAAGATCACGACGACGCCGATCGCCGAGCGGCTCGCGGAACCGGGTCCGCCGGAAATGACGAGCGGCACGGCGCCGGCCACGGTCGCGATCGAGGTCATGAGGATCGGCCGCAGCCGCACGCTGGCCGCCTCCAGGATCGCCTCCCGCACCGACCGTCCCTCGTCCCGCAGCTTGTTCGCGAAGTCGACGATCAGGATGCCGTTTTTCGCGGCGAGGCCGACGAGCATCACGATGCCGATCTGGCTGAAGAGGTTGAGCGTCTTGCCCGCGACCCAGAGTCCGAGCAGCGCGCCGGTCACCGCGAGCGGCACGGTCAGCATGATGACGAACGGGTGGATGAAGCTCTCGAACTGGGCGGCGAGCACGAGGTAGACGATGAGGAGCGCCATCGCGAACGTGAAGAGCACGGCGCCGCCCGCGTTCATGAACTCGCGCGACTGGCCCTTGTAGTCGATCTGCGCGACTTCCGGCAGCTCCTTCGCGGCCGTCTTCTGCATCCAGTCGATCGCCTCGCCGAGCGTGTAGCCCGGTGCGAGGCTCGCCGAGATCGTGATCGCGCGCAGGCGGTTGAAGCGGTTGAGCGTGCCCGGCTCCGCGACCTCGGAGAGCGTCACGAGCGAGGACAGCGGCACGAGCTCGCCGCTCCGGCTCGAGCGCACGTAGAGGTTTTCGAGGTTCGCGGGGGCGGCGCGGTCGTCGGCGCGGGCCTGCAGCACGACGTCGTACTCCTCGCCGTCCTCGACGAACGTCGTCACGCGCCGCGAGCCCATCATCGTCTCGAGCGTCGTGCCGATCTCCTTGGTGGAAACGCCCAGGTCTGCGGCACGCTCGAAGTTGATATCGACCCGCAGCTGCGGACGCGTCTCCTTGTAGTCCGAATCCGCATCGAGGATGCCCGGGTTCTCCGCCATGCGCGCGAGCATCAGGTCGCGCCAGCCGGCGATCTCCTGGTAGTCCGGCCCGCCGAGCACGACCTGCAGCGGCCGGCTGTTGCTGCGGATGAGGCCCGTGCGCACGAAGGGCGTTGCGCGCACGCTCGGTATCGCGGCGAGCTCGCTGCGAAGCGAGGCGACGATTTCGCCGGTGGTCTCGTCACGCTTGTTCCAGTCCTGCAGGAAGATGATGGCCTGGCCGCTGTTCATGTCCTCGCTCGCGCCGAAGAAGCCCGGCACGCGCGTATTGACGCGCTGGATCGGCTTGTCGTCGCCCGTCAGCGGCGTGAGCAATGCCTCCACCTTCTTCATCTGCGCGACGGTGTAGTCGTAGCCCGCGCCCTCCGGCGCCTCGACCGTGATGAAGAACGCGCCCCGGTCCTCCGATGGCGCGAGCTCCTTGGGCACGAAATGGAAGAGGACGAGGCTCGCCAGTGCGCTGCCGGCGAGGATCGCGCCGAAGATCACCGGCCGGCCGATCGTCGCGGCAAGCTGGCGGCGGTAGGCGTCCGCGAGCCGCGTGAGCCGCGCGTGAATCCAGGCGTTGAGCCCGCGCGGCTCCCGGTGCGGCCGGATCAGCATCGAGGACATCATCGGCGTCAGCGACAGCGCGACGAAGCAGGAGATCGCGACCGCGCTCGCGAGCGCGACCGCGAGCTCGCGGAACAGGCGTCCCGTGTTGCCCTCCATGAACCCGACCGGCAGGAAGACGGCGACGAGCACGATCGTCGTCGCGATCACCGCGAATGCGACCTGCGCCGTGCCGCGGCGTGCCGCGACGAGCGGCGGCTCGCCGAGGTCGGCCCGGCGCTGGATGTTCTCGACGACCACGATGGCATCGTCCACGACGAGCCCGATGCACAGCACGATCGCGAGCAGGGTCAAGAGGTTGATCGTGAACCCGAAGGCCCACAGCGCCGCGAACGCCGTCACGAGGCAGACCGGGATCGTGACGGCCGGGATCAGCGCCGAGCGCGCATTGCCGAGGAACAGGTAGATCACGACGATCACGAGCGCGATCGCCTCGAACAGGGTCGCGAACACGCGCTCGACCGCCGCGTCGATGAACACCGTCGAGTCGAAGGCGACGAAGATCCGCGTGCCCTCGGGAAGGCTCTTCTGGACCTCCTCGGCCGTCCTGCGGGCGGCGCGCGCGACGTCGAGGCTGTTCGCCGTCGAAGTCTTGACGATGCCGATCCCGACGTTCTCGACGCCGTTGCTGCGAAAGTAAGCGCGGCGCTCCTCGGAGGCGCGCTCGACGCGGGCGACGTCGCCGAGCCGCACGAGATAGCCGCCCTCGCCCTTCGCGAGCGTCAGCTTCGCGAAGTCCGCGGGTTCCCGGTAGCCGCGCTGCACGCGCAGCGTGAAATCCCGTTCCGTCGACTCGATCGAGCCCGCCGGCAGCTCGACGTTTTCGCGCTCGAGCGCGCTCTCGACGTCCGCGACCGTGAGCCCGCGCGCCGCGAGCGCGGCGCTGTCGAGCCAGATGCGCATCGCGTAGCGCTGTCCGCCGGCGAGGCGCACGCGCGACACGCCGTCCAGCGACGAGAGGCGGTCCACCACGTAGCGGTCCGCATAGTCGGTGAGCTCGAGCGTGTCCATTCGCGTCGAGCTCATGTTGAGCCAGATGATCACGTCGGAATCGGACTCGGCCTTCTCGATCTGCGGGGGGTCCGCTTCCAGGGGCATGCGGTCGACCACGCGGCTGACGGCGTCGCGCACGTCGTTCGCCGCGGCCTCGATGTCGCGGTCGAGCGAGAACTCGATGCTGATGCTGCCCTCGCCATTGCTGCTCTGCGATTCGATGGTCTCGACGCCCTCGATCCCGGACAGCGCGTCCTCGAGCACCTGCGTGATGCGCGTCTCGACGACGGCGGCGGAAGCGCCCGGGTAACTGACCCAGACGGACACGACGGGCGGATCGATCGCGGGCAGCTCGCGCAGCGTGAGGCGCGTGTAGGCGATGACGCCGATCACGACGAGCAGCAGGCTCATCACGGTCGCGAAGACCGGGCGGCGGATCGAGAGATCGGAGAGGACCACGCTACTTCGCTGCCGCCTCGGCGGCCGATGCCGGGGCGGAGGCGATGCGCGCGCCGTCGCGCAGCTTCACCGAGCCCTCGCTCACGATGGTGTCCCCCGCCGCAAGACCGGAGGTGATCTCGACCTCGCCGCGACGGCGCGATCCCAGCGCGACCTTGACGCGCTCGGCCGTCTGGTCCTTCGACACGCGGTACACGAAGGCATCGGTGCCGACCTGGATCACCGCGATCTCGGGCACGACGATCGCTTGCCGCGGAGCCTGGTAGAGCCGCACGGACAGCAGCATGCCCGGGCGCAGCAGGCGATCCGGATTCGGCACCTCGGCGCGCACCGTGACCGATCGCGTCACCGGGTCCACGCGCGAATCGACGCTCGCGACCTTGCCGGCGAAATCGCGGTCCGGGTAGGTTTCGCTGCGCGCCGCGACGTCCTGGCCCGCGCAGGAGCACGGCGAGGAAGCGCTCGGGCACCGAGAAGTCGAGCTTGATGACGGAGACGTCGTCGAGCGTCGCGATCGGCGTGCCGGGCGTGACGAGCGAGCCCGGGCTCACCTGCCGCAGCCCGAGGACGCCGTCGAACGGCGCCGTGATCACGCGATCCGAGAGCTGCGCGCGCACCACGTCCATGCGCGCCTTGGCGGCGTCGCGCGCCGAGCGCATCGTGTCGATCTGGCTCGCGGAGATGAGCTGCTTCTGCGCGAGTTCCTGACCGCGCGCGAGCTGCCGCTCCGCCTCCTGGTAGGCGGCGCGCGCCTCCTCGAGCCCGGCGAGCTGCGCGCCGCTCGAAAGGTCCACGATCACGTCGCCGACCCGCACCAGGTCGCCGCTGTCGAAGCCGACCTTGCGGACCGTCTCGCTGACCTTCGCGGTCAGCGTGACCGATTCCTTCGCGCGCGCGGTCCCGAGCGCCTCGATCGTGTCGCGCCACTCGATCGGCGCGACTTTCGCCGTGACGACGATGATCGCCGGCGGCGCATCATTCGCCGACGGGCCGCCGCCGCCACAGCCGGCGAGCAGCCCGGCCGGGACAAGTGCCGCTGCCCAGACACGAAAATACGAAAATCGAGGCGTATCGCTCATCGGGTTTCCCATGCTAACCGATGCCTATGACTATCGCGGGTCAGCGGCTTGCCAGCCATTGGGCGATGGTCCGCGGCAGGAGTTCCTGCGCACTCCGGCTCACATAAATGCCGATGTGCCCGCCGTCGAACGCGAACGGCGTGTAGTCCCGGCTCGCGGTCAGGTCCTCCAAGCGGAGTCGAGGCCGAGGGCGGCACGAGATGGTCCTGCGAGGCAAAGATATTGAGGATCGGGCAGCTGATCGCGCCGAGGTCCACCGCGCGCCCGCCGATTTCGAGCCCGCCGCGCACCAGCCGGTTCTCCTGGAAGAATGCGCGGATGAACTCCCGAAACGCCGTACCGGCCTGGTCCGGGCTGTCGTGGATCCAGCGTTCCATGCGCAGGAAATTCTCGAGCGCGGCGCGATCGTCCGCGATGTCGGCGAGTCCCGCGTACTTGCGCGCCGTGAGCCGAAGCGGCATCAGGGCGATGAAGGCGGCGTTCAGCAGCTCGCCCGGCACGTTGCCGAGTGCATTCACGAGGCGATCGACGTCCAGCTTCCGCGCCCACTTGGACAGCAGGTTCTCCTCGGTGTGGAAATCGACCGGCGTCACCATCGTGACGAGGTTCCTGACGTGCGCCGGATGCAGCGCCGTGTGGCACAGCGACATCGTCCCGCCCTGGCAGACGCCGACGAGATTCACGGCTTCGACGCCGTGCGCCTCGCGCACGTGATCGATGCAGGCCCCGAGGTCGCGATTCACGTAGTCATCGAGCGAATGATGCGCATCCTCAGGGCCGGGGTACCCCCAGTCGACGAGGTATACGTCGAGCCCGTGAGCGAGCAGTCCCCGGATCAGCGAGCGGTCCGGCTGCAGGTCCATCATGTAGGGGCGATTCACGAGCGCGTAACAGATGACGAGCGGCGCGAGTCCCGCGGACGGCGCCGAAGGCTCGTAATGCCACAGCACCATCTTGTCGCGCCGCAGCACCTCGCGGCGCGGCGAGCACCCCTCCGCGCGCACGTCGAGGGTTGCGAGCTGCTGCGCCGCGAGTGTCATGCGGCGGGAGAACTCGGCCATCTCCTCGGCCATGCGCGCTGGATCGAGCGCAAGGCGCGTCATGGCGCAGCGATTCCCGCGCGCAGTTCAACGAATGCCGCGAGAAGCTCGGCCTGGGCATCGGCGAATTCCTCGCGATGCGCGGCCGCCGCATAGGCGGCTTCGCCGCAATCGATCCAGAGCGAGTGCAATTCGCGCAGCGTCGTGATGGGCGGTGCGTCGGGTCCCGATTGCGCGAGCGCCGCGGCAAGCCGCTCGCCGGCGTTGACTGCTATCGCATTCGCCTGGCGCGCGAACCGCTCCATCGCTTGCTGGTAGCGAAGGAATGCGGCGCCCGCCTGCGCCGGGCGGTCGCCCGTCGCGGCAAATCCAGGCGGCGTGAAGAGCCGCTGATAGCGCTCGATGAACAGCCTGCCCAGGGCTTCAAAGTCCGTTGGACCTGCCGGCACGGCACCGCTGACCGCCGCAGCGAGGCGCGCCAGGTCTTTCGCCTGTTCCGCGAGTGTGCGCTGCAACAAGCCAGGGTCCCGGAATAGATCGTCCTTGGACATCGATTGACTATATAACTATTTGTTTATAAACGTGTTTATCATACTACCTGCGCGCCGAACCAGGTCCTGCAATTTCCATGTTGCATTGCAACATGAGTGGCGCTACAATGCCGTCCATCGCGGATCGTCCCCAACCGATTTCAAGGATGCCAGAAATGACCAACCCGACTTTCGATTTCAACGCGCTCATCGACGCCAGCAAGAAGGCGATGGCCCCGGCCGTCAAGCTGAACGAGCTGTCGCGTGCCGGCTTCGAGCGCATTGCGCGCCAGCAGTACGCCTTCGTGGGCGAAATGCTCGAGTTCTCGCTGCAGCAGTGGCAGGTCGCGAGCTCCGCCCGCGACATCAACGACCTGACCTCGCGTCAGATCGAGCTGTCGACGCAGTTCGCCGAGCGTGCGACGCAGCGTTCGCAGGACCTGTTCAAGCTCTCGACCGAGCACCAGGCCCAGCTGACGAAGTGGTTCGACCAGGCCGTCACCGAGACGACCCAGACCGTTTCTGACTCCGCCAAGGCCGCCAAGAAAGCCGCCTGACGGTTCAACCCTCCCCCCTCGGGACGGCGTGCCTCCGGGCCGCCGTCCTTTTTTTTTGCCCTCGTGTGCGAATATTGCCCGCGAGCCATGACCAAACACGCCACCGATCCGGATGCGCTCGTCGACGCCGCGACCGCGCTGTACCAGCGCGGGCACTATGAAGCGGCCGCATCCCGCTGCCGGCGGGCGCTCAAAGCGAGACCTGCACATCTGGGGGCACTCAATCTGCTGGGCGTTGCGCTGAACGCGCTGGGCCAGCACGCGAGAGCCTCGGAAATTTTCGCTGACCTGACATGCCGGGAGCCCCGGCACGTCGATCATTGGATGAACCTCGGTACGGCGCTGCTGGCGCGGCGCCACCACGAAGGAGCGCTCGCCGCGTATGCGCAAGCCAGTGCGCTTGGCGAGGCGTCCGCGGACTTTTACTACAACGTGGGGCTCGTTCATCTCGAAATGGGCAATTTCGAGGCCGCGCATGCGGTGCTCGCCGACGCCAGGCGGCTTGCGCCGGACGACGTCGACATCTGCTATCAGTACGCCGTCTGCTGCGATGAAACCATGCGCCATGCCGAAGCAATCACCGCATTGAGGGATTGGCCGCGAATGCGCGGCTTGCGGACCGACTTACTGGCGAAGGTCGGCTTGCTGCTGATGAAGCTGGGTGAGCTGCAAAGCGCCGAACAGGCGATCGAACTGGCCGCGCGCGACCCGCAACCCGATGCCGAGTCCGCACTGCGCATGATCCAGGTGCAGGAACGCACGAATCGACTGGCGCAGGCACGCAGCGGGCTGGCGCGCTTGAAGGCGGATCCGCGTTCAAGCGCGCTGGGAACCGACCTCTGGCTGGTCGAGGCCCGCCTCGCAGAGCGTGAAGGTCGCCGCCAGGACGCGCACGATCTCTATGTCGAGGTGCTCGATTCGACGCCGCAGTTCCATCTCAGGCACAACCACCTGTTTCCTCTCGCGAAGATTCTCGACGCTTTGGGTCGCAGCGAGGAGGCATTTGCCGCGCTCGAAGAGGCGCATCGCTCGCAGGTGGCATACCTGAAGCTGACGCTGCCGGGCGCAGCGAGCCGGCAAAGTCCGCCATTCAGGCTTGCAGACCTTTGCAGCGACGCTGCCGACGTCGCGGCCTGGGATGCTGCAGGCTCCCCGTCGCTCGTGGAGAGCCCGATATTCATCGTGGGTTTTCCGCGCTCGGGCACGACGCTGCTCGAGCAGACGCTGGACGCGCACCCATCGCTCGCATCGATGGACGAAACCTGGTTTCTGCACGAGACCGTCGATCGCATGATCCAGCAAAGGATTCAGCTATCCGCACCGGCTGTCCGGCATTTCTGGCGCCGGGCTGGCAGAGCTGCGCGGTCTCTACTGGGAACGTGTCCGGGGCAAGATCAAGCTGGCGCCTGGCCAGCGAGTGGTCGACAAGAATCCGCTGAACCTGCTCGCACTGCCGGCGATCCGGCGGCTGTTCCCGAACTCCCGGATCCTGCTCGCGGTGCGCCACCCCTGCGACGTCATCCTCAGCTGTTACATGCAGCACTTCGGCGCGCCCGACTTCGTCCTGCTTTGCCGCGACCTGCCGTCGCTCGCGGCGGCGTATCGCCGGGCGTTCGACTGCTGGTACCGCGAGGCGGAGATCCTGCGGCCAGCCGCCCGCGAGGTGCGTTACGAGACGCTCGTCGCCGATTTCGAAGCGGAGGTGCGCGCCATCGCCGGGTACCTCGAGCTCGACTGGACGGACGCGATGCTGGAACCGGGCCGGCACGCAGCGAACAAGGGCTTCATCAGTGCGCCGAGCTACAGCCAGGTGGTCCAGCCGGTCAATACCCGCGCCGTCGGCCGGTGGAACTCTTACGCGAGTCACTTTGCGAGCGTCATTTCCCAGTTGCGGCCGTATCTCGACCGCTGGAGTTACGGTGCCTGACGCTCAAAACAACAGGTAGGTCGAGAGGATGTACTTCTCGCCGGAAACCGGCGGCAAGCCTGCGTGCTGGAACATCCAGTACGGCGGGAAAACGAGGAGCCTTCCCTCGCGCGCGGCAATCCTGACGTCGAGCTGGGGGAACACGGTCTCCCCGCCCTCGGCGACGTCGTTCAGATACCAGATCAGCACGAAATAGCGGTTCGCGACCTCGTGAATCGAGTCGAAATGCGGCTGGAACTGCTCCTCGGCGCCAGGGCGATAGCGCTTCAATATCAGGTCGGCCGTCTTCGGTGAATTCGGGACCTCGATCCCGAGGCCGACGTCGCGGTTGTACCGGTCGAGGGCCAGGTCGATGCGCGCCCGGAAAATGCCCAGGAATATTTCATCCGACAGGCCGGTGACGTTGAGCTCGGTCCACGCCGAACCCTCGAGGCCCTCGCGATGACCGCGGCCTTTCGCCTGGTGAAAGCGACTGAGCGAATTGAACGAGTCGACCATGCGTCTGCAAATCGCCGGCTCAAGGTCGCCTTCGTAAGTTCGGATGTAGTGGCGCAGGTCGGCGATGCCCATGACGAGTAGAATATCCTGCATGCCACGCGTCATTGAATAGATCACCCGACAGGAGCGCATGACGACGCTGAGCGATGCGCAGCGGCTGCTGCGACAAGGCCGGTTCGCCGAGGCCGAACGGGCCTGCGAGGCCGTGCTCGAGCATTCTCCGGATGACGTCGAAGCGCTCAACGTCGTGGCACTGGCGGCCCTGCGCGACAGCAACGCGGCCAGGGCCGCGGCGCTGCTCGAACGCGCCACGCGAATTGATCCGGCCAATCCAGTTTCCTTCCACCACCTGGGGCGCGCGCACGAAGCGCACGGGAACCTGCAGGCTGCACTCGCTTCGATCGCCGAGGCCCTGCGTCTCAGGCCGGCTTTTTACCTTTCGAGGCTTCACTACGCAGCGCTGCTCGAGCGCAGCGGCGCGTCGGAGCGAAGCAGGATCCAGTTCGCAAGAGCCCTGCGCGACGCCCAGTCGCAAGGACAGTGGACCAACGCCGAATCGACTCCGGCCGGTCTGCGGTCGCTCGTCGAGCACGCCGTGCGGACGTATCGCACCGGCCGACGGGCGATGCTGTTCGGCGTCACCGAAAGGCTGGCGGAGCGCTTTGGCCGCAGCTCGATGACGCGCGTCGAGAAATGCCTGCGGATCTACCTGGGTGAGGAGGCCTCAGCGTCTTCCGACCCGCGGCAGCAGCCGAGCTTCCTGTACTTCCCCGATCTGCCCGCGAGCCCATACCTGGACCGATCGCTGCTGCCGTGCGCGGAACCGCTCGAAGCGCGGACGTCGGACATCCGCGAGGAGTTGCTGCGACTGCTGCACTCCGATCAGGGGCGCGAGCGGGTCTTTTCGAACGAGGAAGTCGAAAGGCAGAATCTGCGCGGCGTGACGGGTGAACCGGCCTGGAACGGCTACTACCTGTACCGTCACGGCGCCCGGCGCGACGAAAATTGCGCCCGCTGCCCGGTCACGTCCGCCGCGATCGATCAATTGCCATTGGCGCAGGTGCGGGAGCACGCGCCCGAGGTCCTGTTCTCGGTCTTCACGGCGGGCACCCATCTGCTGCCCCATCGCGGCGTCACCAACACGCGCGTCGTGGGCCACCTGCCGCTGATCGTGCCGGACGACTGTGCGCTCAACGTCGGCGGCGAGATCCACGTCTGGCAGGAAGGCAGGGTGGTAGTCTTCGACGACACCTACGAGCATGAGGCGTGGAACCGCAGCCAGGAAATGCGCGTCGTGCTGATCTTCGACCTGTGGAATCCCTACCTCACGGAAGCCGAGCGCGAGGCCGTCACCGACGTCGTCGCAGCCATCGGCGATCTCCGCGAGGCGATCGAGCGACTGTAGGCGGCATGAAGCTCGCCCAGCCGTTCTTCCGCCTGCCGGTGCGCTTCGACGCCGAGAACTTGCGCGCGGAGATGGCCGCCCTGCCCGCCGGCGCCTGGGCCAAGCACCCGAACGAAATCGAAGGCAACAGCGCGCTGCGGCTGATCAGCGTCGACGGCGGCGAGAACGACGACGTGTTCGGCCTGATGCAGCCGACGGCACATCTGAGGCGGTCCCGTTACATCCGGCAGGTGTTGTCGAGCTTCGGCGTCGTCTGGCATCGATCGCGACTGATGCGGCTCGACCCGCACAGCACCGTGCCGGAGCACGCCGACGTCAACTACCAGTGGTTCTACCGGGTGCGCATGCACATTCCGATCGTGACCCATCCCGACGTGCGCTTTCACTGCGGCGGGCAAAGCGTGCACATGGCGCCGGGCGAAGCCTGGATCTTCGACAACTGGCGCCTGCACCACGTCGAGAATCCGAGCGACGAAACGCGCATTCACCTGGTCGCCGACACGTCGGGCACGGCGGCGTTCTGGCAATTTGTCGCCCAATCCGGAGCAGGCCGGCCGGCGGACGGCACCGCGCCTCTCGTCCCGGACGCTGGACGCTGATCGCCTCTGACCGAGCGGGCACTGCCGACGCCAGTGATGCCGCCGGCCGAGGTGGAATCTGCTGGTAACCGACCTTCGCGGCGAACTCGTGCCGTGCGACGATTCCGCGGACGCCCGGGCGCAGCTCGCGCGCTACCACTGGCTGCTGCAGAGATTCTGCTTTGACTGGCGACAGCTATACGCGCTGCACGGCGAGACGCGCGCGGCAAGGCGGAATATGGCGAGACTCTCCACAAGCTCCGCGCGGCATCGCGCACGCTCGCCGACGGGCTCATGATGCGCACCAACAGCGTCGCAGCGCACACGGTGCTCGAGGCGAGGGTGTTGCGGCGCCTGTTGCACGAGGTCCGCGGCGCAGGCCGGCATCGCCCGCGGGATCAGTCCCCGAACCGGTAGCCATGCCGCGCGATGACCGGTGCGTCGCGCTCCGCCACCAGATCCCGCAACTCGTCGTCGTAGAACTCCGTGTAGCGCGCATGGCCGTGCGACGTTCCGGGCGGCGCATTGTCGATGAAATCGCGCATCTCACGGCTCACGGCTTGCCCGACCGACTCGAGCATCGCGGCAATTCCTGCCGCAACGACTCCATTCGGCCGACCGTGAGCGAGCGATCGTCGCTTCCGAACATGTACCGGTACAGGTACGCGTAGAAACCCAGCCCGCGGCCGCGGAACGGGCGCCAGCGCGAAGCCGGGCAGGTTGATTCCACGATGGCCATAGGCCCGAGGCAGCGCGTCGAGCAGGCGATCCAGGTTCCGGGGCTGCTGCCGAGTTCCAGCAGGTTGCGCACGGTGTCCCCGGAAGTCGCGCCGGCCGTTATCGCTCAGCAGACGATAGAGCACATTCGGCTCGTCGCGCGCGGCCTGGAAGGAAAACCAGGAGACGTAATAGCTCCAGGGATTGCGAACGATGCCGATCACCGGCAGCGCGGCCAGACTCCGGCGGGATCAGCTGGCGCGGCAGGTGATAGCCGATGCGCCGGGCGTCCGGCAGGAATCGCAGCAGGCATTCGTTGACGAATGTGCCACCGGACTTGTGCAAGTGCAGGAAGACGAAGCGGCCGGTGGCGATCATCCGCCCTCGATGTCCTGGTCCTGGCAGCAGCGACGCAAAGTGAGCGTCGGCTTCCGGCATCGGCCGGCCGAGTCCCCGCTCGCCGCGGGCCAGAAGCTCCAGCAGCGCAGGTTCCGGCAGGAAATCGCAGATCAAGTGGGTTCGCGAACGGCTCTGGATGCGCATTCCACACCGCATGCATGGCGACATTGTTGAGCGCCCAGGCCTCACCAGGCTTCATCTGGTAAGCAAGCCCTTCGCAGATCATCCAGGCGCGTTCGTTGGATTCGACCGGCACGTGGACCCGCAGGGTCTTGGAGAAATACGGCGCACGGTCGATGTGCGGCAGCACGCTCGCGCCGGCCGGCAGGCGCGCCAGCATGCATCGCTGCGGACGCGTGCCGATCTCCCGCTCGATCAGTTGCCTGATGTAGGACAATTCCCTAAGGACCGGCCGATCTTCGATCGGAATGTCCCCTTCTGCCGGCGTGTGTCCGCGCAGAAAGACCGTGTCGGCCGCCACGTGCACGCCCTGCTGCGGGTAGCGGTCCTTGCCGCCCCGAACTTCCCAGATCGAATGCGGCAGAGCCGACACTTCCGCCGCCAGCCGTTCGGCATCGATCTGGTGCCGGAGCCGCACGCATCCGCCCACCAGCGCGTGCTTGTCGAGAAACGGCTGATCCGGCAGGTCGCGCACCTGTGGAATGTGCCCCAATGCGACGCAGAGGCCAAGTCGTCGCGGAGTTCGCGCTTTGCAACAAGTCGACTTGCGAATCGGGGCTGTGTTTTGGCGCCGGATGCAGCCTCATCGCGAAGATTTCAGCGGCGAACGATCATTTTTTCGATGTCAGTCGTTTTGCATGCGACGCTTCACCGTCAGCGATCGTAACTATCGTACGACAGCACGGCCATCGCTGATGCAGGCCCGCTCACCAAGGAGACAGGCGCTCATGGTCACGAAACCAAAGCTGACCCAGGCCATTCGTTTGGCACTTCTATCCTCCGCGACGGCCGCCGCCGCGTTGCAGGCGCCGATCGCCGTTTCGCAGGAGCAGATGCTGAACGAGATCGTCGTGACGGGCTCGCGTATTCGTCGCGTCGAAGCGGAAACCGCGAGTCCCATCTTCACGTGAATCGCGAGGCGATCGAGGCTTCCGGCGTCACCACGATGGGCCAGCTGGTGCAGCGGGTGCCGTCCGTTTCCGGCGCGGCGACCAACACCGCGGTCAACAACGGCGGCGGCGACGGCGCATCGACGATCGAGCTGCGAGGTCTGAGCGACGAACGCACGCTGGTGCTCTTCAACGGTCGTCGAGTGATCGGCATCGCAGGCAGCAGCGGTGCGACCGGCGGCGCGGTGGACATCAACCAGTTCCCGGTCAACCTGATCGAGCGCGTGGACGTGCTGAAGGAAGGCGCCGGCGCGATTTACGGCTCGGATGCCATCGGCGGCGTGGTCAACTTCATCACCCGCACGGAGTTCGATGGCGTGGAACTCGGCTATGACTACGGCCAGTCAAGCGAGAGCGACGGCGAAAGAAACAACTTCAGCATCGCCTGGGGCATGGACGGCGACAACGGCAGCGTCGTCGTCAGCGCGAACTACAACACAGCAGGACGAAATCTCCGCCAACGACCGGGACGTTCCACGCAACGCCCTCTATCTCTACGGCGGCGTCGTTACCGCCGGTGGTTCGAGCCGCGCGCCAGGCGGGCGCATCCGCTTCGGCGGCGCGACTCCCGAAAGCGCTGCGCTGGCCGCCCTCTATGGTTGCGGGTCAGTCACCCTGATCGACGGCGCGGCGGGCGATTCCCTCGACGATTATCGCTGTTTCATCACGACCGGCGACAATGCCGATTTTTACAACTACCAGCCGCTCAACCTGATCATTACGCCGCAGGAGCGCGCGAGTTTCTTCACGTCGGCGAACTACAACATGGCGGAAGACGTCGAGGTGTATGCGGAGTACCTGCACAGCACGACGAACTCCGGCTTCGAGATTGCCGAACTGCCGTTCGATTCCCGCGATGACGACATCGTCATCCGGCCAACAATTTCTACAATCCGTTCGGCATCGCCTTCGGCGGTGTCGCAGCCATCAACGACGACGCAGAGTGGCGCATGGTATCGCTCGGCACCCGGCACAACAGTGTCGAGCACCGCCGATCATGCGACCTCGGTTTCCGCGGCGCCATCATGGACACGGGATGGGACTGGGACCTGAGCGGCGGCTACTCGCGTGTCGACCAGCGCAACGAGACGCAGGGGGTATCTCCTCCAGTCCAGGCTCCAGGACGCATTCGGTCCGAGCTTCGTCGATCCGGTCAGCGGCGAAGTGGTCTGCGGCACGCCGGGCAACATCATCGCCGGATGCATTCCGGTCGACCCGTTCGACATCAACAACCCGGATCAAATCGATGCGCTGAACACGATCGCGGCGTCCTTCAACCAAAGCACGATGTCGAGCATCAAGTCGTTCGCGCTCGGATTCACCGGCGAAGCGCTCGACCTGCCGGCGGGCCCCTTCCAGCTGGCGACCGGAGCCAGCTACGAGGAGTATGCGTTCAATTTCGACACGGACAGCATGACCGAGACCCTGCCGCCGGACAACCTCAATTGCGGTCTTGCGCAGGAGACCTGCTCTTCGGATTCCAGCGGCGGCTACGACGTCACGTCGGTCTATGGGGAAGCCCTGGTCCCGATCCTGAAGGACCTCCCGGGCGCAACGGCTTTAAATCTCATACTCGGTCCGCGCTATTCGGACTACAACCTGTTCGGAAACTCGACCGATACCTCGGTCAAGCTCGAGTGGCGTCCGGTCGAGGACTTGCTCATTCGGGGTTCGTGGTCCGAAGCGTTCCGCGTGCCGCAGATCGGCGATCTTTTCGGGGGCAAGTTCGCAAATGCCCCGACCTTCAACGATCCCTGCGTGGGGATCACGGCTGCCGACCTGGCGGCAAACCCGAACCTGGCGGCCGCCTGCGAGAATGTCGTGGCAAATGGCACGTTTGCACAGCCGAATTCGCAGGTGACCGGCCGCTTCGGCGGAAACGCCAGTCTGGTTCCCGAGACCGGCGACGTGCTGACGGCCGGCTTCGTGTACCAGCCGGCCTTCTTCGAAGGCCTGTCGATGACCTTCGACTGGTGGGATTACGAGCTTGACAACGTCATCACCTCGCTTGACGTCAACTCCACCGCTGAAATCTGTGTCAATACGGGACCATCGGCGGTTGTCACATCTCTGCCGGGTTCTCCGTCGTTCTGCAGTCTCATCAATCGCAACCCGGACGGCACGATCTACTACATCGACCAGCCGACGCTGAACTTCGGCAAGCTGGAGACGAGCGGCTACGACCTCGGCTTCAAGTACTTGCTGCGTGACACGGTCGCCGGCACCTTCGAGTTTGGCATCGACGCGACGTACATCGACAAGTACGACTCGACGCCGTGTGACGTTTGCGCGACGACCGAAGTCGCGGGACACTTTTCGATCGCCAGTTCGGCAACTATGCCGATGTGCGGGCCCTGGCCAGCGTCGGCTGGAACTGGGATGCCTATGCCGCCACGCTCTCTGGCCGCTACATCGACGGCGTGGTGATTCATGACCCGGATGGCTCGCCGGGGATCCAGGCGGACATCAGCATTCCGTCCGTGACCTATGTGGACCTGAGCCTCGGCTATACCTTCAAGGAAAAGTTGTCGTTCCAGATCGGCGCGGACAACCTGACGGACAAGCAGCCGCCGATCTTCTACCAGAACAATGTGCTCAATGCGAACACCGATGTGAGCACCTACGGATGCGGTCGGCAGGTACTACCGCGCGAGCGTCGAGTACACGTTCTTGATCCGGATCAGCCGGCATCGGGAGGCCGCGCGGCACGAGCTGCGCGGCCTTTTCTTCGGTCTCCCGGCACGGAACGCGCGCGGTTCCGGCTCGTGCTGCTGGCGTCGCATCGCGCCGGCGCATCGCAGCTTCATGACCAGGACATTCGTCTTTTCCCCCGACACCCTGGATTCCGTTTCCGCGAACGGGCGGATCCTCGCCTGCGTACGACGTCCAGTCGGTCTGCCCGCCTTCGAAACCGCTCGATCGACGCTCGTTCGGCTCGATTTCCGGTTTCGCCGTACCTACTGACGCCGAAGCGGCGATCGCAGAGCTGCCCCAGGGCGATCGCAAGGGAGCCGCACAGGTCGATCGATTGCCTCGATTCGCAACGGAGTCCTCGTTGCAGCAGGCACAGCCGATGCCGGCGAGCGGCCGTACTCCACGGATACGGCGGTACCTGATTCGCAATCGCCTGCGCCTGCTCAGCGCGCAGCGTCTACGACCTCGCCTGCGACGTTGATCGGGCTCGGAGCGGAATTCAGCGAAAGGGCGCTTGCGGATTCAGACCGGCATCGGCCTCGAGCGCCGACTGATGGCGAGCGCTGGCATCGCTCGATGGCCTCCGCAACAGCTTG
>CAVXET010000041.1:0-15228 GCA_963760725.1 uncultured Gammaproteobacteria bacterium | reverse complement strand
TAACGGGATCAAGGGGACGTTCACCTTGATGGCAAGGTGAACGTCCCCTTGGTATGGGCGCGTCCCCTTCGAGGCTCAGCTCGCGGAGCGGAGTTCCCCGTAGGCGCGAGCGATGGTCTCGAGGATCGAGGTCCAGCCGCCGGTGTGCGCCGTCACCATCTCCGCGCTCGGCAGGCGCTCGTGCGTGATGACGATTTCGGTGCTGCGCCCCCTGGCGTTGAAATCCACGGTCACGAGCGAGCCGTGGTTGCCGGCGTACGGCGAGTTCCAGGTGAAGACGATTCGGCGCGGACGCGTGATCTCCTGGTAGGCGCCGCGTGTGCGGCACGGAGCCCTTCGGCGTGTGCATGACGATCTCGAATTCGCCGCCGACGCGCGGGTCGATCTTGACGTCCGAGTTCTGGGTATCTCCGGGACGCATCCACACCGAGAGCTTGGCGGGATCGAGCCAGGCGTCGAAGAGCTCGGCGGCGGGCGCCGCGATCTCGCGGCGGACGGTGAGGGTCGGGACCTGGGCAACGGCGTTCATTTCGGGTTTCTCCGTGTGGGTTTCTTGCGTGTCACGAGTTCGTCCAGCGCGGCGAGGCTCTCGGTCCAGAAGCGCTGGTAATGGGCGATCCAGTCCGCGGCCTCCGAGAGCGGGGCGGCGTTCAGCGAGAGCACGTGGTCGCGGCCGCGGACCTCGCGTCGGACGAGCCCCGCGTCCTCGAGCTTGCGCACGTGCTTGGAGACGGAGTTGAGCGAGATCGGGAAGGCGCTCGCGAGCTCCGTGACGCGGGCGTCCGCCTCGGCGAGGCGCGCGAGGATCGCGCGGCGCGTGGGGTCGGCGATCGCCCCGAGGACCCGGTCCATGCCCGGTTTTCGATATTCACCCATATGGGTGAATATTGAGCCAGACGGGTGAACGTGTCAACAGGAAATGAGGAAAAGGTGACGCTCACCTTTTCGAAAAGGTGAGCGTCACCTTTTAGGTTGTCCGCCTCAGGTCAGGCGAGGGCTTCCTTGAAGAGTGCGATCATCCGCTCCCAGGCTTTCTCGGCCTGGGTTGCGTTGTAAACCGCCGAGTCCGGCGGGCACCAGCCGTGCAGGGTGCCGGCATAGACCTCGATCTCCGCCGGCAGGCTCGCCTTGGCGAACGATTCGCGCAGCGTGTTCTTGGCGTCCGGCTGCTTCTGGTCGTCGTTCTCGGCGATCGCGATCAGGAAATGCGCCTTCATCTTCGGGATGAGGAGGTGCGGGCTGTCGGGCTGGTCGGTCACGAGGCCGCCGCCGTGGAACGTCGCCGCCGCGCCGATGCGGTCCGCGCGCGCCGCGGCGGTCTCGAACGCGATCGGGCCGCTCATGCAGTAACCCGTCGTGCCGACCTTGCGCTTCGTGTCGACGGCCGCCTGCGTGTCGAGCCAGGAGATGAACGCCTGCGCGTCGGTCTTCGCGGTGGCCGGGCTCAGCGTCGCCTTGAGGCCATAGAGCATGTCGCGCGTCGCCGGGTCGTTGAAGTCCGCCTTCTCGGGCGCCGTCGGCGCCTTCTTCGTTCGGTAGAACGGATTGACGACGAGCACGGTGTAGCCCGCTTCCGCCAGGCGCTTGCCCATCTGCTTGAACGCGGGCCGGAGGCCAAAGATGTCGGGCCAGATCAGGACGCCCGGGTGCTTGCCGGCCGCGGGATGCACGAGATAGGCGTCCGCCGTGCCGTCCGGGGTCTTGATCTCGACTTCGGATTCCGTCGTATCCATGGCGTTTGCCGCCCGCGGCAGCGCGAACATCAGGCCGGCAGCCAAGGTCAGCCGACCGAGCTCCCTGCGGGAGAGCCCGCCGTTACGCAGCGTGTACTCGGTCCATGTCATTGAATGCAGCGTCATCGCACATCGGAGTCTCCCGCGATTAGCCCAGGAGCTTGCTGACTTCGGAGAAGCCGGCGGCTTCCTGAGTGTAGGTAAATGTACCGGTTTCGCGCATCTCCCGCGCGGCGCGCAGGAATGCGCCGAGCGCGGCGAGGGAGAGGGCGCTGCCGACGCTGACGCGCCGCACGCCCATGTCGGAGAGCTCCGCCAGCGTGAAGCGCTGCGGCTGCGTGCCCATCAGGAAGTTCACCGGGCGGTCGACCGAACTTCACGATGGCCGTGATCTCCTCGCGCGTCGTGATGCAGGGCGCATAGAGGACATCCGCGCCGGCTTCCTGGTAGGCCTGCAGGCGCTTGATCGTGTCCTTCAGGTCCGGGATGCCGACGAGGTAATTCTCGGCGCGCGCCGTGAGCATGAAGGGGACTGTCCCCTTCGCCTCCACTGCAGCGCGGATGCGGTCGGTGGCGAGGCCGATGTCGTAGACCTTCTCGCCGGGGCGATCGATGGAGTCCTCGATGGAGCCGCCCGCGATGCCGGTCGCGGCCGCGAGGCGGATCGTCTCCGCGACGGTCTTCGGGTCGTCGCCGAAGCCGTTCTCGAGGTCGGCATTCACGGGAAGATCCGTCGCCGCGACGATCTCGGCGACGTGCGCGAGCATCCTGTCGCGGCCGACGCGGTTGTCCTGCACACCGGCGGAGAACGCATAGCCCGCGCTCGTCGTCGCGAGCGCCTCGAAGCCGATCTTCGCGAGCATGCGGGCCGTGCCGACGTCCCAGGGATTCGGGAATGATGAAAGCCTGCGGACGCGCGTGCAGCGCGCGGAAGGCTTCGGCTTTCTCGATCTGCGTTTTCATGCGGTCAGGCCTTGAGCAGGGTCCAGGCGCCGATGATCACGAATCCGATTCCCGCGACGTATTTCAGGGCCGTTGGGCTCACGTGCTGCGACACGAATCCGCCCGCCAGCACGCCGATGCCGGTCGCGACGATCAATGCGGCGGAAGCCGCGACGAAGACCGTCAGCTTGCTCACCGCCTGGTCCGAGGCGAAGAGCAGCGTCGCGAGCTGCGTCTTGTCGCCGAGCTCGGCGAGGAAGACCGACGCAAACACCACCCCGAGTACCTTCACGTCCATCACTTTTCTCCGTCCGTGGAAGCGGCCTTGCTGCCGGGCAGCATGAGCTTCACGAGTGCAATCAGAAGGCCAACCGCCGAGATTGCGAGCGAGAGCAGGAGCCAGCCGCCTGCGCGATCCATGTAGCCGGCGCTGCCCGCCCAGAAGACGATCGGCACGATGGAGGCCAGCAACATGGTGCAGAGCACCGCGCCGCCGCGCGGCGCCTTCAGCGACACCGCGGCGAAGACGATGGAGAGCAGCAGCGACGGCACGCCGAAGAGGATCACGAAAAGCCCCGCCGGGTCGGAGGCGTAGCACACGGCAGGCCACGCGAGTGCCGCGCCGACGAAGGGGACAGTCCCCTTCATTTTTTCGCATTTGAAGCGGACAATCCTTTGCAAGGTGAACGTCCCCTTGGAATCAGCCGTCGTAGGCTTTCTTCAGCGCCGCGATGTGGGGCTTCTTCTGCTTCAGCATTTCCGCGAACGCGCGCTGCGACTTGACGGACTTGTGGTCGCCGAGGAGCTTCGGCACGACGTCCGGCACGATCTGCCAGGACAGGCCGTACTTGTCCTTGAGCCAGCCGCAGACCTGGGCGTTCGGATCGCCGCCCGCGGTCAGCTTCTTCCAGTAGTGATCCACTTCCTTCTGGTCCTTGCAGCGGACCTGGAGCGAAACGGCTTCCGTGAACTTGAACAGCGGGCCGCCGTTCAATGCCGTGAACGTCTGGCCGTCGAGCGTGAACTCGACGATCATCACCGACCCGGCCGGCCGGCCGTGGATCGCGTTGCCGGTTTCGCCGTAGCGGCCGATCTTCTTGATCTTCGAGTTCTTGAAGATCTTGACGTAGTACCTGGCCGCGTGTTCCGCCTCATCGTCAAACCAGAGGCAGGGCGTGATTCTGTCGATCTTGGCCATTTCAAGGTCCCCTTCAGCTGGAAGCGTCTTTCACCAGGCGGAAGCCGAGGTGATTGGTGCCGGTCGAGGGCTCGCCCTTGCCGCGCGTGCCGACCATGTAGCGCGAGCAGTACTGCTCCGTGCAGAGGAACGAGCCGCCGCGATGCACGCGCTTCGGCACGCCGGGTTCGCTCGGGTCGTCCGACGAATCCGGGCCTTTCGGGTTGTCGGCGACGCCGCCCGCCTTCACGAGATCCGCATAGTAATCCGGCCGGTACCAGTCGCTCGTCCATTCCCAGACATTGCCCGCGACATCGTAGAGGCCGTAGCCGTTCGGCGGATACGTCGCGACCGGCGCGAGGCCCGTGTGCGAATCCTCGTGCGTGTCCTGGTCGGGGAAGTGGCCCTGGTGCGTGTTCGCCATGTAGTGGCCATCCTGAGTGAACTCGTTGCCCCAGGGGTAGAGCGCGCCGCTCAAGCCCCCGCGCGCGGCGAATTCCCATTCGGCCTCGGTCGGCAGCCGCTTGCCCGCCCATTTCGCAAAAGCCTCGGCATCCTCGTAGGCGACATGCACGACGGGATAATTATCGCGGCCCTTCAGGTCGCGATCCCGGTCCCGCCGGGTGCTTCCAGTCGGCGCCCGTGACCCACGACCACCACTGGAAGTGGTCGGTGAGCGGCACGGGATGGTCCGGCGGTGCAAAGACCACCGAGCCGGCGACCAGGTTTTCCGGCGGCGCGTCCGGGAATTCTTCGGCAGTCGGCACACGCTCGGCGACGGTGACGTAGCCGGTCGCCTTCACGAACGCCGCGAACTGCGCGTTCGTGACCTCGGTCTTGTCGATCCAGAAGCCCTTGACCGCACACGCGATGGATCGGCCGCGAATCCTTCGTCGCCTGCATGCCGACAATGTTCGCATCCTTGCCGAGCGGGTCGACAGCGCCCATCGAGAACTCGCCGCCGGGAATCCAGGCCATGCCTTCGGGCACGGGACCGGGGGCTGAGCCAGGGTTGGCGACGGTCGTGGCGAATTCCTTTTGCGGGTCCGCCATGCCAGCGGCCTTTGCAGTCGAATCAGCCGGCGCTTCATTTTTGCGCGTCAGTACCGCGAACGTGATGCCCGCGACGACCCCGATCACGATGATCGCCACGGCAATCGGCTTGCCGCGTGCGCCGGGAGATTTCGCAGGCTGGTTGGATTTCACGCCAGCCATCTTACAGGTGACAATGTCGTCCCGAAATCAGACGGCAGGTTGCCGGACGCAGGCGAGGCACCACGCCGCAAGGCCCGCATGCAGGACGATTGCCGGCCAGAGGCCTATGGCGGAGAGATCCATGCCAAAGCGCGCATGCAGCAAGACGCCGACGGCGGCGACGTTGTAGAAAACGAGCGCCGCCACGACCCCGGCAGCGGCTCGGCTCGCGGAGTCGCGGCTCGCAAACCCGCAGATGAGGCCGATCGTTACGAGCGCCGCGGCGGCGAGGCGCGCGACGGCGAACGCGCCCGGCGAATCGAGCGTGCCGCCGATGAGCAGGCTGACAATTGCGTACGGAGCCAGGATGAGCGCAATGCCGGCACCCACTTCCACCGCTGCGCTGACCTGCAGGAGAGTCTTGCTCACGAGCCGTCCCTCAAAAAAACGGGCCGCACCCGTTTGAACAGGTGCGGCCCGGGTGAGTCTAGCCGCGAACTAACGCGCTGTGGTTATTTGCCGCTGGTACCCGCGTTCTGGAGCGTCTCCAGCGCCTTGTCCAGCGAGAAGCTCCCCACTTTCTGGCTGGGCGGGAATTCCCTGAACGTGGCCAGGAACTGTGCGACGTATTCCTGCGCCGGCACCAACACGTACACGCGGTCGATCCGCCACCGGTCGTAGCCGATGCCGATGTGGTCGGCGACTTCGAACGGATCGGAACGCAAATTGAATACCTTTGGCAGCCGCAACGGCGTGAACGGGTCCTGCCAGACATCGAAGCCGTGCGAGCGCTGTTCCTGGAAAACGATCTTCCAGTTGTCGTAGCGCAGGCCTACCAACGACCCGTCATCATTGAAATAGAAGAACTCGTGCCGCGGGTCCGGTCCTTTGCCGGTGAGCGAGTCGGTGATGTTGTAGCCGTCAAGATGCACCTTGAAGGTCTTGTTGCCGACCGCCATGCCCTTCTGCAGCTGTTCTTTCACGTCCGGCACGCCCGTCGCAGCCAGGATCGTGGGGATCATGTCCATGTGCGAGTAGACGTTGTTGTCGATCGTGCCGGGCTTGATGACTCCTGGCCAACGGATCGCCGTCGGCACGCGATAGCCGCCTTCCCAGTTCTCGTTCTTCTCGCCGCGGAACGGCGTGGTGCCGCCGTCGGGCCAGCTGAATACTTCCGCCCCGTTGTCCGTGGAGTACATGACGATGGTGTTCTCTTCGAGGCCGAGCTCTTTCAGCTTGTCGAGGAGTTGTCCGACCATTGCGTCGTGCTCGACCATGCCATCGGGATAGATGCCGAGGCCGGTCTTGCCCTGTGACTCCGCGCGCAGATGCGTGTGGATGTGCATGCGGGTGGAGTTCCACCACAGGAAGAACGGCTTGTCAGCCTTCTTTGCCTTGTCGAGGTAGGCGAGCGCCGCGTTGGTGACTTCTTCGTCGATGGTCTCCATGCGCTTCTTGCCGAGCGGGCCCGTGCTCTCGATTTTTTGCGTGCCGTCCGGGTTGGCCCAGGTGTGAAGCACGCCGCGGGTCGCGTACTTCTTGATCATCGCGGGATCTTTGAAGTAGTCCTCGTTCTCGAACTCCTCCTCGGCGTTCAAGTGATAGAGCGAGCCCATGAACTCGTCAAAGCCGTGGGCCGTGGGCAGCGTCGAATCGGCGTCGCCGAGGTGGTTCTTGCCGAACTGCGCGGTCATGTAACCCTGCGCCTTGAGCAACTCGGCCAGCGTGACGTCGCGTGCCTGGAGCCCTTCCTTGGCACCCGGCAGGCCGACCTTGAGGTTGCCGGTGCGGAAGCCGCTCTGTCCTGTGATGAACGCGGAGCGTCCGGCCGTGCAGCTCTGCTCGCCGTACCAATCCGTGAACAGCGCGCCTTCCTTGGCGATCCGGTCGATGTTGGGCGTCTTGTAGCCCATCATCCCCTGGTTGTAGGCGCTGATGTTCCAGTAGCCGATGTCGTCGCCCCAGATGATGAGGATGTTCGGTTTCTTCGCGGCTGCGAGCGCCGGCATCGAAGTGACGCATCCGAGAATTGCCAGGCCGATCAGCAGCCTGGCGAGGAATGTCTGCATGGAACTTCTCCGTTTGAGCATTTGGAAATTGACGCCGTTCGGATCACGGCGACGCGAAAACCTTCTTCCAGTCGTTTTTCATGTCGACCACGGCCCAGCCGCGGGCCTTGGCTTCATCGAGGCCCTTGTCGAGCTTGCCGATGTGGGAGTCGCGATCATACGCCCACTCGCGCTCGGCGTCGGTGTGATGGACAAATAGGCATAGCCGCGCGCCGTCTGCGATGCAGGTCCACTCGAGCATCTGCAGGTCGCCATCCGAGTTGCCGAACGCGGCGATCGGGCGCCGGCCGATCTGGCGCTGGATGCCGACCGGCTTGCCTACGTTGTCATCCATGAAGAAAAGCTCAGGCGTCTTGACAATCACCGGCTTTCCGTTACGAAGTTCGTATTTCAACCCGCCGCTGCTCCCGACGACTTGCTCGGGTGGAATGCCGTAGACCTTCTCGGCCCACGGGCGCATGAACTCGATGCCGCCCCCGGAGACGATGAAGGTCTTGAACCCGTGGCCGCGCAGGTAGGCGAGCAGTTCGAGCATCGGCTGGTAGGTCATCGCGGTGAAGGGCTTGCCGGTCTTCGGATGCTTGGCCGTCGCGATCCAGTCGATCACGGTTTTCTCGAATTCATCCGTGGTCATCCCGGAGTGCGTCGCGGCCATCATCTCCATGAGACCTTTCTCGCCGCCGGCGAGCGCACTCTTCATGTCGCCCTTGAGCACAGATGCGAACGGCTCCTTCGTATTCCACTCGGGATGCTGGGGCGCCATCGCCTTCACGCGGTCCGCGACGAAGAAGAGCTGGAAATACATCGGCTGCTCGGCCCAGAGCGTGCCGTCATTGTCGAAGGTGGCAATCCGTTTCTCCCGGGGAACGAAGTCCGCGGATTCCTTGTTCGTCACGTTCTGGACGAACTGGATGATCGCCTTCTTGGGCCCCGTGTCGTTCCAGGAGGGGAGCGGGTCGGCGGCGAAGGCGGTTGCCGCGAGCAGCGCGGCGGCGATTGCGCAGAGGTATCTGTTCATGCAGCAACGTTAGTCATAGCGGTCAGCCCCATAGATAGGCCCTTGGGGCTATACCGAAGCCCGCGAGAATTGCACTTCCACTGGCATGAAATTGTCTCCCGGGGGACAATCTCGCCCGAAATCTTCTGGGATCGTTCGGCCTCATATGGACACGAACGAGCGCAAGCCAGTTTTCCAGTCCAAGCTCAGGCGGACTCAGCCGGAGAAAGACGCAGTGGTCGGTCCGTCCAGGGCGCGCGACATCCTGTCGAATATCGGGTGGCTTTCTCGGCAGCCGGAGGAATTCCAGGCGGAAATCTTCAAGCGGGCCGTGCCGGTCAAGTATTCAGCCAGTGACGTCATTTACCGCCTGGGCGATCCACTCGGCGGTATCTATGGAATCGTCAGCGGTGCGGTCGTCGTCAGCGTGGGTCCGCGGGACGCCTTGCCCCAACTCCTGCACGTGCTGACTCCGGGCGCCTGGATTGGAGAAGGTTGTTTCCTCGGTCGTGAGCCGCGCCGCGTGAGCCTCCAGGCCGCGATCGACACCTCCGCGATCTACCTGCCCATCGATGCCATGGACCAGATGGCCGGACGCGACCCGATGGCGACGCGCCGGTTCACGCAGATCCTGCTGATGAACCTCGACATCGTGGTGCGCGCTTTCTATGACTCGCAGGAACCCGACGAGCATCGACGCATCGCGCGGTCGCTGCGGCGCATCGCGGCCATGGAGAACACGCCCATTCCGCTTGCGCAGTCCGCCCTGGGAATTCTTTCCAATTTGTCGCGCAAGACGGTCAATGCCGCCATGCAGCGTTTCTCGGAAAAAGGCTGGGTCAAGACGGGCTATCGCTCGTTCACGATCACGGACATGAAGGGACTCAGCCACTTCGCCGACAGCGGCGCCGACTAGCCCGCGATTCATGGCCGTCAGCTTGATACGCCGCGCCATCGCGGCCTACGAATCCGGCGCCTGGCCTGAGGCGGAGGCCGCCTGTACGGAGTTGCTGCGCACCGACCCCAACTACCCGGATGCGCTCCAGATCCTCGGCAACATCCGCGCGCGTTCGGGCGACACGCGTGGCGGCCGAGCCGCTGTTCGAACGCGCGCGGGCCGTATCGCCGCGAAACATTTTCATCCTCAACAGCCTCGGCGGCGTCTACGCCGCGAACGGCCGCATCGCGGAGGCGCGCGAAGCGCTCGAGGCGGCGCTGCGGATCGACGGCAACTTTCCCTGGGCGCTGCAGAATTACGGCGGCCTCCTGATGGAGGTGGGCGAACGCGCGGCGGCGAAGCGCTGCTTCGAGCGCGCGCTCGGGACCGACCCGCGGCATGTGGAGTCCATCGCGGCGCTTGCCGACCTCGCCGAGAAGGAAAACCGGCTGGAAGACGCGCGCGCCCTGGCGGATCGCGCGCTCGCGCTTGCCCCGAATTTCCTCGCGGCGCGTGCCGTCATTGCGCGCCTCGCGTTGCGCGCGGGCGATGCGGGCGCCGCCGAGGCGACTGCGCGCGATATGCTGGCGCAACCGGGCCTGCGGCCCAATCTCAGGACGACCACGACCATGATGCTCGGCGAGGCGCTCGAGAAGCTCGGGCGCTTTGAGGAAGCCTTCGCATCGTTCACCGAAGCGAACGAGATGGACCGCAAGCTGCAGGCGCCGCGCTTCGAGAACGCCGAATACGCGAGTTCGCCGGCCGCCATCGAGATGCTGACCGCGTTCACGCGCACGGCCGATCCGTCGACGTGGACGCGGCCGCCGGCGGACGGACTGCCGACGCCCGTGTTCCTGGTCGGGTTCCCGCGCTCGGGCACGACGCTGTTGCAGCAGGTGCTGGCGGGCCATCCCGACATCACGACGCTCGAGGAGCAGGACAATTTCCGCGACGCGCACAAGTCGCTGCTGCTCGCGCCCGGCGCGCTCGAACGCTGGAGTTCGCTGCCGCAGGCCGAGCTCGGGAAGTGGCGGCGCGAGTACTGGGATCGCGTGGAGCGGAAGTCATCCGCCGGCGCGAAGCGCGCGACCTACCTCGACAAGCTGCCGATGAACCTCGCCGTGCTGCCGGTCATCCACCTGCTGTTCCCGGACGCGAAGTTCATCCTCGCGCTGCGCGACCCGCGCGACGTCATCGTGAGCTGCTTTCGCAATCACTTTGCGATCAACGCCGCGATGTTCCAGTTCCTGTCGCTCGAGGGCGCGGCGCGTTACTACGATGCGGTGATGACATCCGCCGAGGTTGCGCGGGAGCGGCTGCCGCTCGCGCTGCACGTCGTCCGCTACGAGGACGTCGTCGCGGACCTGCGCGGCGAGGCGATGAGGCTGATGGAATTCCTCGGGCAGCCCTGGACCGAGGACGTGCTGAAATACACGGAGACCGCGAGCCGGCGTGCGATCTACACGCCGAGCGCGACGCAGGTGATCCAGCCGATCTACAAGACCTCGATGGGGCAGTGGCGGCGCTACGAAGCGCAGCTCGCGCCGGTGCTGCCCGTGCTCGAGCCCTGGGTGCGGAAGTTCGGGTACTAGGCCTTGAGGCTCTTTCTCGTACACGTAGAACAGGTTGTCGCGCTCCCAGCCGCAGGACTCGTACAACGACTGGCCGATCGTGTTCGTCACCGCGGTCTGCAACTGGAGGCGGGCCGCGCCCGTCTTGCGGCCGTGCGCCTCCGCGGCTTCCATCAGCGCGCGGCCTGCGCCGGTGCCGCGCGCGGCGGGCGTCACGAATAGGTCGTAGAGCACGTAGATGCGGTCCGCCAGCACCGAGCAGAACGCGGGGTAGAGCTGCGTGAAACCGATGACCTCGCCTGCCTCGTTCTCGGCAACGTAGATCACCGATTCCTTGCGCTTGAAGCGCTCGTCGAGATAGCGGCGCGCGAGGGCGAGATCCGCCGGCTTCTCGTAGAACTGACGGTACGCGTCGAAGAGCGGCGCGATCGCGTCGAGATCGGCGTGTTCGGCCTGGCGGGTCTTCGCTTTCGTCGTGGCCATGGTCGTGTCCCTCTTCGCCGGGTTATGAACCGCCCGGCAGCATCTTGTCCAGCAGCTCGAAGCCGGCGCGCTCGTCATAGCCGTGCGCGCGATAGAAGACGCGCGCGCCGTCGTTTCCCTTGCCGAGCTGGAGCGCAACGTTCGTGCAGCCGCGCCGCATGAATTCAGTCTCCGCGAGTTCCAGGAGCTCGTCGCCGAGGCCCTTGCCCCGCGCGGACGGCAGCACGAAGAACTCGTCGATCTCGGCCGTGAGCCCGAGGTGCTCCAGGCTGAAGACGTAAACCGCGAGCAGGTAGCCGACCGCCTGGCCGTTGACCGCAGCGATCCAGCCGCTGCCGAGCGCGGGGTCCGCGCAGAACCGCTGGAGCTCCTTTCGTGATGCGCGCGCGTCGAAACCCGAGACATCCTCGAAGATCCAGTACTGCTCGACGAGCGGCAGCAGGGCGGGAATATCCTTCGACGTGATCGGGCGAATGTCCACGCTCATGGCCGCTCCCAGTCTGCGACAGGTCCGCGCACGCGCCGGAAGAGCGGGTGCACATCCGCGCGTCGTGCGCCTCGCCAGCGTTCATGAAGCGGACGATTTCGCACGGAGAGTTTCTTCATCAAGTGCTGCCACTCATAGGCCAGCTGGCCGCTCGTCGCTGCGATCGGTGCGACCCGCCGCACGGGCCCGATTTTCCGCCGGTTGAAATCGTAACCGCGAGCTGCCGCCTCCGCATGGACCGCCGCGAGATAGGCATTGATCGCCGAGCGGGGAGAGGCATGCGCCCGAAAGCGCGCGAGCTGTGGATGGTGCTTGTAGCCGCGCGTCTCGCCGCGCAGCACGGCTTTCGCGAGCAGCGCCTCGCGCCAGAGCGCAACGAGCCCCTGCGGATCGAGATAGCGCGGGTGAATCGTCCAGAGCCGCATCAGCGCTTGCCCAGTTTTCGCTGCCAGGCAGTGCGCAGCAACCCGCGCACGTCGTCCGGCCGGGCGGATTCCAGGTTGACCCGAAGCCCAACGACCTTCTTGCCCCAGCCGAGGATTTCGTAGGTGGTGGGATAGAGCTTCACCATGCGGTCGCGGTCTTCCTCGTCCACGAAGACGTGCAGCGATCCGCCCTCCGTCGGCGCGGTCGCGTAGATGCGCCCGCGCACCCGGAACGAGGTGTAGTGGTGGTGCGGCGACTCGGTGCTCCCAAGCAGCGCCATCGCTTCGCGTCGGACATCGGACAACAACATCCGGGTCTTACCCTTCGCCTGAAGCGGCAATGGTAGCGCGGGCCGGGCGCCGGCGATTTATGCGATTTCTTTCAGTGCGGTCGCGACCATGTAGTGCGAATTCGTCATGAACGGCGTGGGATCGGGATAGTTCGCCTCGTGAAATCCGAGCCGCAGGTACAGGCGGTGCGCCTCCACGTTGTTCCTGTTCACGAACAGCGACAGCTCGCGGCTGCCGTACTCCGAGAGTCCCCAGGCGGTGAGTTCCCGGATGAGCCGCGTGCCGAGACCGCGGCCGCGCATGCCGGGCGACACCGCGAGACGGCCGAAATGGCAGCGCTCGATGCGGACATAGCATTGCCCGAATGCCGCGAGCTCGCCGTCATCGCCGGCGAGCGACCAGCTTGCGATGTCATCGATCCTGCTGTCCGCGCGGAAGGATTCGGGCGTGAACGGGAAGCGAAACTCCGTGCCGCCCCAGGTGCGGCATTGTTGCGCATCCGGGAACCAGGTCATCAACTCCGGCAGCAGGGCCGGGTCGAAGCGCCGGAATTTCACGGCTTCACGGTTGCCCTGTGGCGCGCTCGAACACGCGAATGCCGTGCCACTCCTTTCCATCCACCGTCCAGTGCGGCGCCAGGATCAGCGTATCGCCGTGCAGGACAAACGGCCGCTCTTCGTCCCTGCCGATATATACGTCCGCAAGGTCGGCCTCGACGTGGTGGACCACGACGCCTTTCTCGCGGTTGACGCTATAGGTGCCGAAGTAGGCGACGTACGAGTCGTAGAGAGCCTGCTTCTCTTCCGGCGTCACCTGGCTGTCGTCGCCCGATGCGACCTTCGGGTGCGGCATCTTCATGATCTGGATGCTCATGCGGCCGTTCGCGTCGTAGATGAGCAATCCCTTGGGGTCGTGGCCGAACGGGTAAACCGAGGGGCTGCCCGGCAACTTGTCCTCGTACGACACGAGCCGCCAGGTGCCGACCACGGACGCTTCGTCCGCGCGAGCGACGAGCGCACCGCAAGTGAGAATCGCGATGGCGAGGAAACGGTAGCTCACGGCAGTCAATCCGGCTTGGACGGCTCGTTGTACTGCTGGAAGTTGTCGACGTAGTCGTCGAGGTTCTGCACGAGCATCTTGCGATATTCGGCGACGAAGTACTCGATCGTCTCGCCGTAGGCGCCTTTCAGTTCGGCGGGAGACTGCCGATGGTTCGCGCTGACCCAGGCGTTGAATCGCGCGCAGGCATACATGAGTGATGCGCTCACCTTGCCCTGAGTGGTTTCACTCAAGTGCTCGCTTGCGACGCGCAGGTGCTCATCCGCGCGGTCATAGAAGTCGTGATCGGCATTCTTCGACAAGTCTGGTCTCCTGAGCCTGCATCTGCGCAGTCAAGAATACCAGTCTTATCAATGCTTTCCAGTTAAAACCTGTCGCAATTTGCTTACTTTGTCCGCGGGCGCTCAAACATAGGCCACCCACTGCCGGATGATCTTCGCGAAGCCGGCTTTTCTTGGACTTCAGGTCATTCTTGTCCGCGAACACGACCATCGCGCGGTCTTTCCCGAGCCACTTCAGCAGCTTGCCGGGATCCGCGATCGCGATGCCGCCCGCAGGGAGCTTTTTCACCTTTGCGCCGAGGTGAAGGATGACGCCGATGCCGGACTTCTCGCGCAGGTTGACGGTCGCGAAATACTCCGTCGTGCGAAAGCTCGGCGAGTTCCACTTGATGCCTTCGTGGATTCCGGGTGCCGCTCCAAGAATCGTCCCCCGGATCGACTCGATTTCGGTCTTGAGCGGGTGCTTGAGACTGGCCATGAACGCGTCGACCGCCTCGGTCGTGTCAGCGCCCGCCAGGCGAGCAGGCTTCCGGGATTGCGGCATCAGGCCATGCCCTCCGGCAGCGGATGACGATAGATCATCCACTCGAAGTCCCGGAACTGGATGTTCCGCTCGTGCATGCAACCGACCGCGATTGCGAGCTTGCGCGACGCCTCGTTCTCCGCGCGGATGAGGCTGATCGGTCGCATCGCGAGATGTTGCGCCGTCGCAAGCTGGATCGCACGCACGGCCTCCGAGGCGAAGCCGCGGCCCCAGCGGTCGCGGACCAGCAGCCACTTGATCTCCGTCTCCGGGAAATCGCCCGGAAACCAGAGGCCTGCGGCGCCGATCAGGGTGCCGGACTCCTTCTCGACGAGCGCGTACGGTCCGTACCCGCGCAGCAGCCAGTGGCCGGCCATCGCGGACATCGCGCGCCAGCTTTCGCCTTCAGTCAGCGTGCGGCCGAACGTGAACTTCGTGCAGACGGGATCCGTGTAGTGCCGATGAAGCGGCTTCCAGTCGTCCAGCACGAAACCACGCAGGCGCAGCCTGGACGTTTCCAGCTCAGTCGGAATGAGCGGCGTCACGGCCTAGCGAGGCGTTGGATTGCCCGGATGCCACATCAGGCGGCTGATTTTCCAGTCGCCGCCGGTCTCGCGCCGAAGCACCATCAGGTAAACGTCGTCGAGCTGGCGCGTGAGGCCGCCTTCGCGCGTCACCATCCAGCCGCCATTGTGTCCGCGCACGACCGCGACCGTGTCGTCCACGCAGATCTCGTCCACGTGGGCCTCGATCGTCGGCGTGAAGGATTCGAAGAGGCCGACATACCGGCGCTGGATCTCCGCGCGGTCGGTCACCGGCTGTTCGTTGGGCGGCAGCAGGACGGCGTCCGCCGCGTAATACTCGAGCACGCGGCCGATGTCGCGCTCGTTGTCGGCGGCGACGAGGCCTTCGACGACTTCCCGCACTTTCAACGCGGCATCGTCATCGGCGCGGCAGGCGAGGGCCGGCGGCGCGACAAGGCCGAGGGTCAGCAGGGGCGCTAGAATTCGACGGCTGCGGGACTCAATCAACGGAGCGTGCCCTGTAGGACTGAATGTG
>CAVXET010000040.1:0-15203 GCA_963760725.1 uncultured Gammaproteobacteria bacterium | reverse complement strand
CAAGGTCGGCGCGATGGTCGTCTGGTGCAAGGACGCGGCCGGCAAGACCGTCTCGAGTCACAGTACGTCCTCCCACGCACCGTACGTGGACACGCCGCGCACCTGGATCGTGGACAAGGGCGCGGGCGAGACGCTCATCATCGACCTGGAACGCCGCGGCGGGCGCGCGGTCATCACGGGAGTGCGCTAGGAGGCAGGTCATGACAACAAGCACCCTATTCACGCGGATCGCCAAGAAGACGGCGCACTACACCGGCCGGCCGTTCGCCTTTGGGCTCGCCGTCGGAACGATCCTCGTCTGGCTCGATCACGGGCCCGGTCTTCGACTACAGCGACACCTGGCAGCTCATCATCAACACGGGCACCACGATCATCACCTTCCTCATGGTGTTCCTGATCCAGAACACGCAGAACCGCGACACGGCAGCGATCCAGATCAAGCTCGACGAACTGATCCGCGTGTCCCAGGCGCACAATGCGCTCATGGACCTCGAGGAGCTGGAAGAAGCGGAACTCGAGAAGTTCCGCAGGAAGTACCAGAAGCTGCGGCCGCCGCGCGCAAGAAGATCAAGGCGGGGACCTCGACATCGACAGCCCGGATACCGAGTGAAGATCGCACCGGAGGAAACAACCATGCGTTTCCCGATTGCGTTGTTGATCGCGAGCTTCGCGCTGCCGGCTATAGCGGCCGACGAGCTGCCTCCATTCCGCACCGGCTCTGGGAGTTCAAGCGCTCCGTAGACGGCGGCGACGGCAAGCCGGTGACGCTCACGAACCAGAAGTGCACGAATCCGGCCGAGGACATGAAGAAGAAGACGGAATCCATGGCGCAGTCGGGCTGCCAGGTGTCGCCCGTGTCGAAGAGCGGGAATCTCTATACGTTCACGCTCAAGTGCACGATCCAGGGCGTGTCATTGCAGTCCAAGAGCGTCATCACGGCCGAAAGTGACACGGCGTATAAGGTGGATGCCGAAACCCGAACCGGCGGCAAGACGACGCGCGAGCTGATGACCGCGCGGTGGATCAGCAGTTGCCCGGAGGTACAGCCATGAATCGCGCACAGGAATCCTTGATCGCATTCGCGGCCGCACTTGCGCTCGGCACGCTGGCAAGCGCGGCCGACGCCCCGCTCTCGCCCTGCAAACTCCTGACCAAGGACGACGTGAAAGCGGCGCTCGGAGGCGGCGAGTGGCAGGTCTGGGAAGACATGGGGAGCGAGGAGGTGTGCGTGTTCCAAGGTTCCCCGACCACGATCGTGACGCTCACGCTCTTCTCCGACACGATGGGCGCAGCCAAGATCCTGGAACTGCGCAAGCAACTCGCAGGCCCAGCGCGTTCCCCGTGGCTGGTGGCCTGGGCGACGGTGCCTTCCGCCTCGCGATGTCGTCGGCCAATTCCATCGTGTTCGGCAAGGACCAGACCGTCGCGCGGCTCGAGGTCGCGACGGCCGTGACGAGCGACACCGCCTTGCTGGAACGACTCGCACGGACGGCGTACGAGCGGATGCCGTGATGCGCGGCGCCTGCACGCTGGCCATCTTCGCTGCGTTCCTTGCGAGTGCGGGCTGCGGCAAGACCCGAGGATCCCGCGCCGGCTGCTTCGCCGAAGACGGCGGCAGCGTCCGCCGCGGAGACTTTCGAGCCGATCGGCACGTGGACGGTCATCGGGCATGTCATGCCCGGCATCAGCATCATGAACGAAGACGCTGCGAAGGCCCGTCACGGGCAGACCCTTGAATTGACCGAGACCGCCGCGACCTCGTCGGGCGAGCATTGCGCGACGCCCAGGTACCCGACACGCGAGGTTCCGACCGAGGAGTTCCTCGCGACCGAGTTCAACCTCCCTCCCGAGAGCTTGAAGGAGTTCGAGGGCCGGGACCAGGTCACGATCGTCGAGATTTCCTGCGACGGCGCACCGTGGACTGCCTTCGGAAGCCTGCTTCTCGAAATCGACGCGAACCATGCATTCACGCCCTGGGATGGCGTCTTCTTCGAACTGGAGCGAACCACACAATGAACGACAACTCGCTGACGCGCCGGCGCGTCATCCAGGCCATGCTCGCGACACCCGTGCTGGCGGGGCTCGGCTCGGCCTCCGCCTTCGGCCAGGACCCGGACGAGCTCATCACCGCCGCCGACAAGGCGCTCGACGTGTTCGACTTCGAGCGGCTCGCGCGGGCGAAACTGCCGCCGGCGCATTTCGGCTATCTCGCGACCGGCGTCGACGGCGACGCGACACTGAAAGCCAACGCCGCGGGCTTTTCCAATTACAGCCTGCGGGTCCGCCGGCTCATCGACGTCAGCAAGATTGACATGTCCGTGAATCTCTTCGGCACGACCTGGGATTCGCCCATCGTCATCGACCCCGTCGGCAGCCAGCGCGCCTTTCACCCGGATGGCGAACTCGCGACGGCGCGAGCCGCCAAGTCGAGGAAGCATCTCCAGATCCTGTCCACGGTTTCATCCACTGGCGTCGAAGACGTCGCGGCCGCACGTGGCGCGCCGATCTGGTACCAGCTCTACCCGACCGATCAGTGGAGCGTGACGCAGGCGCTCGTGCGCCGCGCCGAGGCCGCGGGTTGCCCGGTGCTTGTGCTGACGGTGGACCTGCAAGGCGGCTCGAACCGCGTGACGCTCGCGCGCGCGATCCCGCGCGATTCGCGCGACTGCACGACCTGCCACACGACCAGCCGCACCCAGCTCAGCGGTTTCGTCACCGGCAAGCCGATGTTCGACGGCATCGATACTTCCAAGGTCACGGACATCTCCGGGCTCGACATGAACTGGGACTACCTGAAGCGGCTGCGCGACATCTGGCCGCGGAAACTCGTCATCAAGGGCATCGTGACGCGCGATGACGCGGAACTTGCCGTCGAGCACGGCGTGGACGGGATGATCGTCTCGAATCACGGCGGGCGCGCGGAAGACAGCGGCAGGCCTTCGATCGACAGCCTCGTGGAAGTCGCTGCCGGCGTCCAGGGTCGAGTTCCCGTGCTCGTCGATGGCGGTTTTCGCCGCGGCACGGATATTTTCAAGGCGCTCGCGCTCGGCGCGACTGCCGTCGGCATCGGCCGGCCTTACATCTGGGGTCTTGCCTCGTTCGGTCAGGAGGGCGTCGAAAAAGTGCTCAACATCCTGCGCGACGAGCTGCTCATCGCGATGCGCCAGGCGGGCACGCGCAGCATCGCGGAAATCAAGCCGTCATTCGTGGTGGACAACCGGCGCGGGTAGCAGTTCCACGACTCGATTTCCCGGCGGAAACTGAAATAATTCCGCCCCTGCGGCTGTCTACTCGATGAGGCGCGGATCCGCGCCGGCAGGAAAAACCATGCTACTGGCCTTTCTGGCATTTCTCGGCGGCGTGCTGACGATTCTCAGCCCCTGCGTGCTGCCGGTGCTGCCGTTCGTGTTCGCCCGCAGCGAGCAGCCGTTCATCCGGAGCACGCTGCCGCTCCTGCTCGGCATGGCGCTGACATTCGCCGCGATCGCGACGCTTGCCGCCGTCGGCGGCGACTGGGCCGTGCAGTTGAACTCGCTGGCCGCATCGCGGCGCTCGTCGTCCTCGCCCGCTTCGGCGTCGCGCTGCTGTCGAGGCGCGCGGCCGACTATCCTCGCGCGACCCTTCGTCGCGTTCGGCAATCGCCTCACCCAGGCCGCGGGCAACACGCCGCGCCGGTCGTCGTCCAATCCGCGCTGCTCGGCGTCGCGATCGGCTTCCTGTGGGCGCCCTGCGCGGGGCCGATCCTCGGCCTGATCCTGACCGGCGCCGCGATCAACGGCCCGAGCACGCAGACGACGACCCTGCTGTTTGCCTACGCGCTCGGCGCCGTCGTTTCGCTCGCGCCGCCGTGCTGATCGGCGGCCGCGTGTTCGCGGCGCTCAAGCAGCTCGCTCGGCGCGGGTGAATGGATCCGCCGCGGCCTCGGCGTCGCCGTGCTTCTCGCGGTCGCCGCCATCGCGCTCGGCTGGGACACGGGCGTCCTGACGCAGCTGTCGCTCGGCAACACGAACCGCATCGAGCAGGCGCTGCTCGATGCCCGCCGGCGCAGCACCCGCGGATGCCGGCAATGCCGCCGGCCATGATGCGGGCGTCCGCGCCGACCCCGCGATGATGCGTCGGAACGCGGCCGCCCGAGGGTCAGCTGCCCTCGCTCGGCGGCGCCATCGCGCTGGTTCAACTCGAAGCCGCTCACGCCGGAGAGCCTGCGCGGCAAGGTCGTGCTGATCGATTTCTGGACCTACTCCTGCATCAACTGCCTGCGCGCCCTGCCCTACGTGAAGGCCTGGCACGAGCGCTACAAGGATCACGGCCTCGTCGTCATCGGCGTGCACGCGCCCGAGTTCGCCTTCGAAAAGGATGAAGACAACGTGCGCCGCGCAATCGAGGAACTCGGCGTCACGTATCCGGTCGCGCTCGACAACGACTACGCGATCTGGCGCGCGTTCAACAACCGCTACTGGCCCGCGCACTATTTCATCGACGCCAAGGGCGTATCCGCGGCCACCACTTCGGCGAGGGCGAATACGACGAGTCCGAGCGCCTGATTCGCACGATTGCTCGCGGACGCCGGGCAACCGGACCTGCCGCCGCCGCTCGGCGGCGTCGACGGCGAGGCGTGCAGAGCGCCGCGGACTTCGAGAACACGCGTCGCCGGAAACCTACGTCGGCTACGAGCGCGCCAGCGATTTCAGCTCGCCCGGCGGATTCGCGCGCGACGAGTCGAAGGACTACGCGCCGCCCGGCGCCTGGCGGCGTAACCATGGGCGCTCGAGGGCCCCTGGACCGTGGGTCCCGAGGGTGCGCGACTCGAGACGGCAGGCGGACGCATCGCCTTCCGGTTCCACGCGCGCGACCTGCATCTCGTGCTCGGGCCCGCGGAGAGCGGCAAGCCCATGCGCTTTCGCGTGACGCTCGACGGCGAGGCGCCTGGAAAGGACAGCGGCATGGACGTCGACGCGACGGTAAGGCGTCGTGCGCGAACAGCGCCTGTACCAGCTCATCCGCCAGTCGGGCGACGTGCGCGACCGGACCTTCACCATCGAATTCCTCGATCCCGGCGTGCAGGCGTTTGCATTCACCTTCGGTTGACCCCATGCAGGAGACGCGATGAACTCCGATCGTCCCTTGCTCCCGCAGACAGTTCCTCCTTTACACGGGCGCGGCCTGTGCCTGCGTCGCCTGCGACAACCGGACGGCGGTCGGAGCGACGCCGGCGGCCCGGCGCGCAGCGGCACCGTCACGATCGAGAACTTCTCCGCCGCCGGCGTGAGCGAAGGCACGGTGACCGTGCGCGCGGGTCGTCAAGACCGAGGAGGAATGGCGGAAGCTCCTGTCGCCGGATTCCTACGCATCACGCGGCAATCGGGCACCGAGCGCCCTTTCTCCGGCAAGTACGACAAGGAATACGGCTCCGGCCTCTATCGCTGCATCTGCTGCGACACGGCGCTCTTCGACTCGAAGACCAAGTTCGACTCCGGCACCGGCTGGCCGAGCTTCTGGAAGACGATTTCGAGCTCCAATAGTCGAGGGTCCCGGCGACCGCTTCGGCATGTTGGGCACGGAAATTTCCTGCGCCCGCTGCGACGCGCATCTCGGGCATGTCTTCAACGATGGCCCGCGGCCGACGGGCCTGCGCTATTGCATGAACTCCGTCGCGCTCAACTTCGTTCCACGAGGTGATGACATGAGGACGATTCTTGCGCTGCTGCTCGCGATGTCGCTCCTTTGCGGTGCCGCCACACCCGCAAAGCCCGCCAGCCCGACGCAGACCGCCGTCCTCGCCGGCGGCTGCTTCTGGGGCGTCGAAGCGGTGTTCGAGCACGTGCGCGGCGTGAAAAACGTCGTCTCCGGCTACGCGGGCGGCGAAAAGAACACGGCGCACTACGAGACCGTCGGATCCGGCACCACCGGTCACGCCGAGTCCGTGCAGATCACCTTCGATCCGGCGGTCGTGTCGTATGGCGAGCTCCTCCACATCTTCTTCTCGGTCGCCCACGACCCGACGCAGCTCAACCGCCAGGGCCCGGACACCGGTACGCAGTACCGCTCGGCGATCTTCTACGCGAACGATGCGCAGCGGAACCTCGCCCGCTCCTACGTCGGCGAGCTCAACAAGTCCGGCAAGTTCTCCGGCGAGATCGTCACGCGCGTGGAGCCGCTGAACGGGTTCTATCCGGCAGAGGGCTACCACCAGGACTTCATCGCGAAGAACCCGAACAATCCCTACGTCGTGTTCAACGACCTGCCCAAGATCCGGGATCTCAAGCGGCTCTACCCCGAGTACTACCAGGAACTCGCGCAGCGCTAGAATGGGGCCGCGTGGGCCGGATGAATAACAGACTCGCGCAGGTTGCGCTGTGTCTGGCGATGGCTGCCGGATCGGCCGCGCCCGCGCTCGCCCAGGAATTCCAGCCCTACCCGTCGCCCAAGGTCACTGTCGAACAGTATGTTGCTTATGCCAAGCAGGTCCAGGACAGCCTCGGGGAGACCGCGGAGATCCTGAAGGGCATGAATCTCGTCGCGTTCTCGGACATGCGCACGCGGACCTTCTACATCTTCACGACCAAGGACCATCCGGCCCATCCCGCGTGGATCACGCGCCAGATGGACGAGGAAGGCGGCCAGGTCCACGTGCGGCAGATCGGCTTCTTCGCGGGCTCTGAAGCGGAATTCGCCAAGCTGTTCCGCTACTACCAGGAACGGAACGTGCAGCTCCAGGAGGAAGTGGAGCGTCGCAATCAGTAGCCGGTCGCCCGCGTGACCGGCATCCAGCCCTGGACCTGTCCGACCTGCAACGCCGTCGTCACGACGCCCTTCTGCCCGCGCTGCGGCGAATCGCCCGTGTCGCCGCGCGACTTCACGCTGCGAGGCCTCACCGAAAGGCTGGTCGTGGCCTTCACAAGCGTCGACACGCGCACGATGCGATCCGCCTGGTGCCTCCTGCGCCATCCCGGTCGCCTGACGCTCGCTTGGATGAAGGGCGTCCGCAAGACCTACGTCGCGCCGATCACGCTCTTCCTGCTCATCAACGTCGTCTTCTTCGCCGTGCAATCGCTGACGGGCGAGACGGTCTTCAGTTCGTCGCTGGATTCCCATCTTCACCACCAGGACTGGAGCGGCTACGCAGAAGCCAGGGTCGCGGACAAACTGGCGGAATCCGACACGACACTCGCCGACTACGCGCCCGTGTTTGACCGCGCCGTGGTCGTCAACGCGAAGTCGCTCATCATCCTGATGACCGCCCCGTTTGCGCTGCTGCTTCCCCTCGTCTTCCTGCGCGAGCGCCGGCCATTCATGACGCATGTCGTGTTCTCACTGCACCTATATAGCTTCCTGCTGCTGCTGTTCTGCGTTGCCCTGCTTGCCGCCAAACTGAACGCACTCCTCGGCTTCGGCGGCCTGCAGACACCGGCAGTCGATAACGTCCTGAGCGTCATCAATCTCGCGGCATGTGCCGTATACATTTACCTCGCCATCGGTCCGGTCTATGGCACGAACGGAGGCACGCGGATCGCGCAGACCGCCGGCCTCGCGATCTCCGTGGCTGTTATCGTGGTCGGCTACCGGTTTGCGCTCTTCCTGATCACACTGGCCACCACCTGAGAATTCAGGGCACCTCATGCAAGCACTGATCTTCGACCTCGACGGCACGCTGATCGACACGGTCTACGCGCACGTGTTTGCCTGGCAGCGGGCGTTCGCGGAGGTTGGCCTTGCGATCGATGGATGGCGCATCCACCGGCGCATCGGCATGAGCGGCGGACTCGCCGCGCGCGCCGCGGCCCGCGAGCTCGGGCGCGAGATCACCGGGGCGGAAGAGCAGGCGCTGCTCAAGCGCCACGGCGAGCTGTTCCGGCAATTCCTGCCCGAACGCCGTCCGCTGCCTGGCGCGATCGAGCTCCTGCGCAGCTTGCGCGCCCAGGAGATCCTCTACGGCATCGCGACATCCGGCAGTCGCCCGGAAATCGACCTGTCCCTCGATGCGCTCGGCATCGGCCCGGAGACCGTCGTGATCGAGCGCCGCGACGTCAAGCGGGCGAAGCCCGAGCCCGACCTGTTCCTGGCCTGCCAGAAGAAACTCGGCGTGTCGGCTGACGAGTGCTACGTCGTCGGCGACGCGGTCTGGGACCTGCTGGCGGCGCGGCGAGCCCACATGCTGAGCGTCGGATTGCTGAGCGGCGGCTATGGCGAGGATGAACTGCTCGCAGCCGGCGCCTATCGCGTGTATCGCGACGCGGCGGAGCTGCACCGCTCACTGGACGAGCTTGGCATCCTGCCCTGACAAGATTTTCGCGGAAAAGATCTCGCAGCCCGCGATGCCGTCTTTCCGGGCGCAGATCGGGAAGTAGATCGAGCTTCCGTCGGGCGTCCAAGTGGGCGCGGTCGCGCGTCCCTCATCGTGCACGATGGGGAGCACGTTCTTGCCGTCGGCATCCATCACGTAGATCCGGTGATTGCCGCGCCGATTCGAGGCAAAGGCGATCTTCCTGCCATCGGGCGACCAGGCCGGCCAGCCGTCGTAGGCCGGGTCGTTCGTCAGGTTCTGCGGGTTGGATCCATCCGCATCCATCACGAACACCTCGGAATTCACCTCGTCGATGATCTTCCGGAACGCGATGCGCTTTCCGTCCGGCGATGGCCGCGGATAAGTGTTGATGCCGGCAGTCGTCAGCTTCGTCACCTGCCTGCTCACGATCTCGATGCGAAAGATATCGGCGGCGTTCTTTCGCGGCGGATCGAGGTCGTCCGTCGTGCAATACAGCAGTGACCTGCTGTCCGGCGTCCAGTTCGGATGGATCGCATGCACGTCTTTCGACGTCAGCGCCTGCACGCCGCTGCCGTCATTCGCCATCACGGAAATCACCTGCCCGCCATCCGCGTAAGAGACGAACGCGATCGCCTTGCCATCGGGCGACCACGCGGGATCCTCGTGATCGAAGGCATCGTGGGTGATCTGCTTCGCCTCGCTGCCATCGGGTTTGGCGGTGAACAGCTGTTGAACACCGGCAACGACGGTGATGTAGACCATCCGCGCGCCATCCGGCGAGAACGAGGGATCGATCGTGATGGATCCGGTCATCTGCCTGGCGATCCCGAAGGCCGAGTCCTGGCCCAGCGCCGTCGCAGACGCGAGGCCGGTGACGGCCACGCAGGCCAGGGAGATCAATCGCATCGTGGGAGCCTCAATCGGTCGCGGCTACCAAGGATAGGGCTTGCCGGTGTAGTTCAGGAACTTGCCGGAGTCGTCCGGCCGCAAATTAGCAATCACTGAGCGCATGGCCTTGATGCTCTCGGCCGGCGAAAGCTTCCCGCCCGCGCCGCCCATGTCCGTCCGCACCCAGCCGGGATTCATCACGATGCAGGTGATGCCGCGCGGCGCGAGGTCGAGCGCGAGGCTTCGCACCACCATGTTCACAGCCGCCTTTGAGGTGCGGTAGGCGTAGGCGCCGCCGCTGGTGTTGTCCTCGAGCGATCCCATGCCGCTCGTGATCGTGACGATCTTCTTCTGGCCGCCCTTCGCGACATTTTCGACGAAGGCCTCGACGACACGCATCGGGCCAAGCGAATTGGCGTCGAGCACGCGAGCCCAGGCGGTGTAGTCGATGCTGCCGATCCGGTCGTTGCGCGGTCCCATCACGCCCGCGTTGTTGAGGAGGAGGTCAATGGGCTGAGCGCCGATCACTCCGGCCGCGGCCCGGACGCTTGCGACATCCACGACGTCCATCGGCAGCACGCGAACGCGCCCGCCCGACCCGGCTTCCAGTTTTTTCAGTTCCCCGGCCTTGTCCGGCGCCCGGCAGGCCGCGAAGACCTGCCAGCCCTCGGCGGCGTACTGGCGCACGAACTCGAGGCCGAGGCCGCGATTCGCGCCGGTGACGAGAACGACGGGGGATTTCTCAGGCATGTCGCAAGCTAACACGCGGGGACCCGCGTGTGCGTCGGACGGTGCGCGCTGCTTGAATTGAACGGCCGGCTCTGTAGGCTAGCGCAGAGTTCAAGGGGACGACATGCGTTCACGCTGGCACGGCATACCCATCTGGAGCCTCGCCGTGCCGGTCCTCGCGGCCAGCATGCTGGCGACTGTCTGGGGGGGCGAACTCGGCTGGACCTTGATCAGTCTCGTGACGGTCATCCTGTTCGCCGCCGTCTTCGCCGCGGTCCACCATGCGGAAGTCATTGCGCTTCGCGTCGGCGAGCCGTTCGGCACGTTCATCCTCGCGCTCGCCGTCACCGTGATCGAGGCTTCGCTGATCGTCACGCTCATGCTGTCCGGCGGCGAAGAAACGAGCACCCTCGCCCGCGACACGGTGTTCGCCACCGTCATGATCATCTGCAACGGCGTCATCGGGCTTTGCCTCCTGCTCGGCGGCCTGCGCCATCGCGTGCTCACGTTCAATGTGGAGGGCACCAGCCCTGCACTCGCCGCCCTCGGCACGCTCGTCGTCCTGACGCTGGTGCTGCCGAACTTCACCACGACCCTGCCTGGGCCCGAACTGTCGAAGTCGCAGCTCGCGTTCGCGGGCGTCATATCCGCCGCACTCTACGCGGTGTACGTCTTCGTGCAGACCGTGCGGCATCGAGATTATTTCCTGCCTGCCGGCGCGGAGGACCAGGACGCCCACGCCGCCCCTCCCACGGCAGTCGCGACCGGGCTCGGTCTCGTGCTGCTCCTGGTTTCGCTCGTCGCCGTCGTCGGACTCGCCAAGAGCCTCGCGCCCGCCATCGAGAGCGCGGTTCGGGTCGCCCGGGTTCCGCACGCGGTCGTCGGCATCGTCATCGCCCTGCTGGTGCTGCTGCCGGAGACGGTGGCGGCAACGCGCGCGGCGCTCCAGAACCGCATGCAGACGAGCGTCAACCTCGCGCTCGGTTCCGCGCTCGCGACGATCGGGCTGACCATCCCGGTGCTTGCCGCGACGTCGCTCGCGTTTGGCCTGTCGCTCGACCTCGGGCTGCCGACGAAGGAGATCGGCCTCCTCGCGCTGACGCTCTTCATTTCCGGCATGACGCTATCGCAAAGCCGGGCGACCTTGCTGCAGGGCGCCGTGCATCTCGTGCTCTTCGCGGTCTTCCTGTTTTTTGCGATCATTCCCTGAGGAGTCCTGCATGAATCGGATCATTCTGGCCGCCGCCCTCGTCCTCGTCGTGAGTGCCCCGGCGTTCGCAGACGTCACGATCAAGTCGACGGCCAACAGCAAGGGCTTCGGCCTGTCGGGCGTGACGACGAGCGTCACCTACATCAAGGGCCTCAAGATGCGCGTCGAGGCCGCGATCGGCGACAAGAAAATCACGAGCATTTACGACGTCGATGCCCAGAAGATGTACATCCTCGACGCGAAGAAGAAGGAAGTGGACGCCTGGGACATGGGCGCGTTCTCGCAGGAAATGTCGAAGTCCGTCTCCGTCGAAGGCATGCATGCCAGCCTGAAGCCAAATGGCCAGTCGAAGTCGGTCGGCGGCCACAATGCCGACGGGTATGACATCGATATCGTGGTGCCGGCCACCGTCGCCGGCACGCCGATGACGATCGCGATGACCGGCGTTTCCTGGATCGCGAAAGGCGCTCCGGGTTCGGCCGAGTATTCAGCCTTCTACAAGGGAGCCGCCGAGAAAGGCTGGATCTTCACCGATCCGCGCGCCGCCAAGGCACAGCCCGGGCAGGCCAGGGCGATGGCGGAGATGTATACGCAGTTCGCGCAGATCGGCGGGATTCCCCTGGAATCGCAGATGGACATCAAGGCCACCGGCGAGGGCATGGTGGCAGCCGCGATGGCGCGAATGGGCGGCGTCTCGACGACGACCACGATCGACTCCGTCGAGACCGGGCCCGTCGCCGACGAGCTGTTCGCGCCGCCGGCGGATTACGCGTTGAAGCAGCGGTAGAAAGGGCCCCGCACCGGAGGGCACATGCACACGATATTCGTCATCGGGACGGGCCTCGTCCTGCTCGCGGTCTTCATCCTCGTCGGGCGCCAGCTGGGCGGCGGGAGCATTTCAGCCGCGGCCACTGCGGCGCTCTGGTTCCTTCCGTTCTGGCTCGCGGCCACGGCGCTGAACCTCTCGGTCGGCGTGCGTCATGGCTACACCGTCCTCGAGGAATTGCCGATCGCGCTCGTCGTCTTCGGCGTGCCGGCGATTTGCGCCGCCGTGTTCTGGTGGCGCTTCTCGCGCGGCGCCTGACCGGATTTATTTCGCCGCAGGCGGCTCCGGCGGCGGCAGCGGCTCCGGCACGTGATTCTTCACCGCCGGGATCGACTGCAGGTAGGTGAATATCGATTCGATGTCGTCGTCGGTGAGATTCTTGTACATCGGAATCGGCATCGGCGGCAGGATCTCGCGACCGCGGCCCATGCGCCGACCGGTGCGCAAGGTGTCCCGGAAATTCTGCAGGGTCCATTTACCGAGTCCGGTTTCCGGGTCGGGCGTCAGGTTCGCCGTGAAGCTCACGCCCCAGGGCCCGGCCCAGGCCGTAAAAGTTGCAGCAGCCACCGCTCCCCAGGGTCCTTCCGGGAGTACGGGTCGCGGCGGCATCACGAGGCTTTCCGGGTGACCCGACAGCATGCGCGTCATGTCGCGCTCGGGACCCTCGGGCCCCATCACGAGCGGCGTGTGGCAATCATTGCAGCCGGCAATCGTGACGAGATACTTGCCGTGCGCCAGTTTCGACGCTGCGGCATCGGGTGCAGGCTCGTCGGAACCCGCGACGGGCGCAGCGATTGCCAGGGCGGCGCCCAGCAGCGTCGCGATCGAGGAACCGGTGCGAAGAATGGTCATGGCGTGGTCTCCTGGTTGTTCTTCAAGTCCTGTTCGATCCAATACTCGATCAGCACGATCGCTTCGAGATCCGGAATGGCGCTGCCGAGCGGCGGCATCTGGATGCGTGGATCGCGCGAGCGCATGCGCGCAAGCAGCGTTCCCGCCTGTGAATCGCCGGGCACGATGAGCCGCGCATCGGCGGCGCCCGCGGAACGGTAGCGGCTCTCGCTCTCGAGGAGCGTGTGTATCGTCTTCGCGCCGGCTGAGGCATCCGACGGATCGTGCGCGAGCTGCAGCTCGACGGGTACGGCAGAGCCGCTCAGCTTCGGGTCCACGTGGCACTGGCCGCAATTTGCATGCAGGTACCCGAGCACGGCCCGCCCGGCAGGCGTCGGCGCGGCGATCCGCGGCGGGGTCTCGGAGAGCTCGTACGGCAGGCCGACCAGCATTCGCCTGGCGACGAGCTCGTGCAGACTGAGGTCATCGCTGTGCGCAGGCTCCGCGTGGGGCGCAAGCGGGTCGCGGTCCTCGGAGAGCTGTAACGCGGAAAATCCGAGCACCGGCACCGCGGCGCCGGCATGGCAGGCACGGCAATCGGCCTCGGACGGGATACGGTACCGGCGACCGCCGGGCAGCGACACCGTCCTGCTCTTGTCCGAAGGCACCAGCGTCGCGTCGCTCTGTTCGTCGTTCCACGCATAGGCGGAGAAACGCCAGTTGCCGTCGTCCAGGCGTTCGATCATTCGCGTCTCGACGCGACGTCCGTCGACCGAAAATTCCTTCCACAGCTTCATGCCGCGCGGGAAATCCCAGACTGCCGCCCGCGATGCGTCGATCGCCTGCCCCGCCGGCAGCGAAATCCAGCGATTCTTCGTCGCGCCATCGGACCAGAGCGGGTATTGAGGCGTGAAGTGGCGGTTTTCCGGGCGGACATGCAGGCCGGATGCCTCGGCATAGAGGCCGGTGTCATGCAGGCTCAAAGGCAGCGGCTCCGGTGCTTGTGCGGCGTGAGACAGGCCTCCGGCGAGAAAACCCCCGCCAGCGAGCAACGCAAGAAGCGGCCCGGTGCGCATGGCTGCGGATGCTAGGTTGCCGCGGGTACTCACCGCAAGAGTTCCGCCAAGGCCTTACGACCTGGGCCCGAAGCGCTCGGTGAGGAAGTTCAGGAAGGACCTCACCTTCGGCAGCAGGTGACGCCGCGTTTCGTAGACTGCGTTGATCGAGAGGTCCGGGCCCGGGTAATCCTCCAGCACCTGCACAAGTTTCCCGCTCGCGAGCTCGTTCTCGACGAAGAAGCGCGGGAAGAAGACGATGCCGAGGCCGTCGAGGGCGAACTGCTTGAGCGCGAAATCGTTGTTGCAGCGGATGGTGCTGCGCACCGTCACCGTCACCCAGCGGCCCTTCGGCGCCCGGAACCGCCATTCGTTCGGCGTGCGAACGATGCTGTAACCGAGCCCTTCATGTGAAGAAAGGTCGGCAGGCTTCTTTGGCGTTCCGTGGTGGCGGAGATAGGACGGCGAGGCGACCAGCGCCGTCGGGCAGGGCGCGAGGCGCGTCGCGACGAGGCTCGAGTCGTGCATCGCGGAAATGCGGATCGCGACGTCAAAGCGCTCCTTGACGAGGTCCACGAGGCGGTCGCTGAGGTCGAGGTCGAGCGCGACCTCCGGATAGCGCGTGCGATATTCCTTGAGATGCGGGGCGAGCGTGGTGCTGCCGAAATAGGTCGGCGCCGTCACCCGCAGCGTGCCGCGCGGCTTTCCCGTGAGCTGCGCGACGTCGTTCTCGGCCTCGCCCAGTTCCGCGAGGGCGGCGGCGCTCCGGCCATAGAGCGCCTGGCCGGCTTCGGTCAGCGTGAGGCGGCGCGTCGTCCGGTGCATCAGCCGCGCACCGAGCCGCTGCTCCAGCCGGTTCACGTACTTGCTGACCGCGGCCTTCGAAATCTCGAGCGTATCGGCGGCTTTCGTAAAGCTGCCGAGCTCGACCACGCGCACGAATACCGCGATATCGGAGGCTGAATTCATCGGATTCTATTGTTCACTGACGTGAACAATCATATTCCGTTTACCCCGATTATCAATCCCCTGCGAAAGCCTACGCTTCTCCCCACATCGCGCCGGAAGGTCCGACGCCGCAAATGAACCAGGAGAACGCCATGAATGACTCTCGCTACACGGACTACGGAATCGCGCTGCTGCGCATCAGCCTCGGGGTAATGTTCATCGCCCACGGCGTGGTGCTGAAATACTTCACGTACGGGCTCGCCGGCACGGCGCAGTTCTTCGAGTCGATCGGACTGCCCGGCTTCCTTGCCTACGTCGTTTTCGGGATGGAGGCGGTCGGCGGCATCCTGCTCGTGCTCGGCGTTCGCACCCGGGAGGTCTCGGCCGCCCTCGTCCCGGTCCTCGCCGGCGCGCTGTGGGTGCACTCGGGCAACGGCTGGGTCTTCAGCA
>CAVXET010000039.1:0-242507 GCA_963760725.1 uncultured Gammaproteobacteria bacterium | reverse complement strand
ATGGTCCCGCCATGGCGCAGAGGGAAAAAGCGGCCCAGAATGTCGCCGGCATCCAGGCCATCTGGTTTTTGCTCATTGTGCATAACGCGATGCTTCCGGCGGCGAGCGCCGCATGCTTGAGTCCGCCGCCTTGCGCGAGGCGAAGCAGGGCATACGTCGCGAGCAGGGCGGCGCACAGGGCCTCGGCGTCCGCGAGCACGCGGAATGCCAGGTAGAGGATGACCGGGGACATCGCGACGAGCGCCGTCGCTTCGCGCGTCCAGCCGAGGTCGGGCAGCAGCGCGCGCAGGATCCGGTGTAGGAGTAAGACACTGGCGCCGAGCAAGGCCAGGTTGAGCACCAGCATTGCGATAAAGCCCGCCGGCGGCGAGCCAGACACCTGCATGACGGCCTTCACGACCAGGGCATGCAGGATCCGTCCCTGCGTAAAATGGCCGATGCCGGAGGGCTGGACCTGGCCACCGATGATGTCACCGGCATCCACGTAGGCGCCTGCGTAGAGGTAGGTCGGCTTGTCCCAGTGATGCCGGCCGTCTGCGGCGACCCAGAGGCCCGTCACCAGGGCGACCAGGAAGAGCGCGACGAGCGGGCTGCGGGTTGCGGGCATCGCGCGAATGTTCCTGTCCTGCGTCACATTTTCCGGAACATTGGATCATGCTCCGGAGCGGCCGGCAACCCGCTGCGCTAGACTGGCAAGCGTGGGGATGATGACACGCAATACGCGCCTTCTCGCGGAAGGCGAGTACGACCTCGCCATCATCGGCGCAGGCGCATTCGGCGCGGCCGCGCGCGCGACGCGGCGCTGCGCGGCCTGCGCACCGCGCTGATCGACCGCGCCGACTTCGGCGGCGCGCCTCGGCCGAGTGCTTCAAGATCGTCCACGGCGGCATCCGCTATCTCCAGCACCTAGACGTGGCGCGATTGCGAGCGCTCGTCCCACGAACGAAGCGCGCTGCTGCGGATCGCGCCGCACCTTGTCGCGCCGCTGCCGATCGCCATTCCGACTTACGGCCGCGGCCGCAGGGCGAGCGTTTCTCGGCGCGGGTGTGACCTGTACGACTTCCTCACGCTCGACCGCAACGCGGGCATCGCGGACCGACACAAGACCCATTCACGCGACTCCTGGGCCGCCGCTTGCTCGACCTGTACCCGGAGCTCCACGACCCGGAGTTGACGGGCGCAGTCGTCTTCGAAGACGGTCAGATGTACAGCCCGCCGCGACTCGTGCTCGCGTTCGTGAAGTCCGCAGTGGACGCCGGTGCAACCGCGTGCAACTACGTCGAGGCACCGAATTCCTGTGGCGGGGCATCGCGCCGTCGGCGTACGGCGCGCGACCGCTGGACGGCGAGGAGATCGAGATGCGCGCGCGGCTCATGCTCAACGCTGCGGGCCCGGGGGCGGAGTACCTGCAGACGTGACCCGAGCTTCGGCGCATGGAGGCGGGGCCCGTTCTCGCGCGACGCCTACTTCGTAGTCGACCGCGTGCGAAATCGAGTTCCGCGTAGCCGTGCAGGGCAAGAGCCGCGACGAGACGCCAGTGTCGGCGCGAGGCACGCCACATGTTCACCGTGCCCTGGCGAGACCTGACGCTGATCGGCGTGTGGCACACGCTGTTCCCGGAGTATCCGGATGCCGCCGTCGCGGCGCGCACGAGATCGACGCCTGGATGGCCGAGATCAACGGTCGGCTACCCGCACTCCAGCTGACCCTCGATGAGGTCACATACCGCAACTGCGGGCTCGTGCCGTTCGGCGAGACCCCGACAGCACCGAGGCGTTGAGCTTCGGTAAGGAGTCGCGTCTCATCGATCACGAGGCCTGCACGGCGTCGCAGGGCTCGTGAGCCTGGTCGGTATCCGCTACACCACGGCGCGCGGCGACGCAGCCGCGGCGCTCGATCTCCTGCCGCGGCAAATGACTACGGCTCCGGCGCGGGCCGACACCGCGAGGCGGGCGCTCGTCGGCGGCGATGTCGCGAGTTTCGAGGCGTTTCGAAACCACGCGCACCGGAAGGGTTCGCGCGTGGTCGGCGGCAAGACGCTGGATCGCCTCCTGCGTGCCTATGGGACGGAGTATCCTGAAATTCTCGGACTAGCGGACACGAACGCCGCGGATGCGGCCGTGCTGCGAGGCACCGGCACGCTGCTCGCCGAGGCGACGTTCGCTGTCCAGAATGAAATGGCGGTGCGTCTGGAGGACGTGGTGCTGAGGCGCACGCAACTGGGAAGTGGCTGCCATCCGGGCCAGGCGGCCCTGGAGGCGGTGGCGGTGCGCATGCGCGAACTGTTGGGATGGAGCGCCGAGCGCGAACTCTCCGAGCTCGCGGCGACCAACGAAGTGCTCGCGCGACACGGGGCCCAAAGCGCGCCGGAGGAACTCGCGCAATGAGACTGCTGCTCACGGGCGGAACCGGCTTCATCGGGTCGCGGCTCGCGCTCGAGGCGCGCCAGCGCCAGATGGACGTCGTCGTCACGGGCATGGTCAAGACCGACGCGGAGCGATCGCGCATCGGGGAGCTCAATCGCGCCGGGATCCGGATTGAGGAGGGCGCGCTTCAGGATGCTGCCTTCGCGCGTCACGTCGTATCCGATTGCGACACCGTCATCCATCTCGCCGCGGCGCAGCACGAATCCGGCGTGCCCGACAGCTACTTCGAGGACGTCAACGTCGGCGGCACGCGCAGCCTCCTCGCGGCGAGCCGCGACGCAGGTGTCCGGCGTTTCGTGTATGGAAGCACCATCGGCGTGTACGGCTCGGCGGCGAACGGCAGGCTCGACGAGGGGAGCCCTTCGAACCCCGACAACATCTACGGTCGCACCAAGCTCGCGGCGGAGCGCGTCGTGCGCGAAGAGTCCGGCCCGGTCGAGGTGAGCATCGTGAGGATCTCGGAGACCTACGGTCCCGGCGATTTCCGCCTGTTGAAACTCTTCCGCGCCATCGACCGCGGCAAGTTCCTGATGATTGGCAGCGGCGAGAACCAGCGCCAGGTGATGCACGTGGACGATCTGGTGCGTGCCTTGCTGCTCGTTGCGGTCCACGCGGCGGCGGCGGGCGAGACGTTCGTCCTGCCCGGAACGGAAGTGCTGACGACGCGGCAGATGGTCGATGTCATCGCCGGCGCGCTGGGCCGCAGCGTGTCGCGGATCCGCCTGCCCATGTGGCCGTTCACGGCCGCTGCGGTCCTGTTCGAGGCAGTTTTCAAGCCGCTCCGGATCGACCCGCCGCTGCATCGCCGTCGGCTCGACTTCTTCCGCAAGTCGTTCGTCTTCTCGACGGACAAGGCCCAGCGGCTCCTCGGGTTTGCCCCGAAGGTTGCGTTCCGCGACGGGGCTAGGGATACCGCCGAGTGGTACGGCCGCCAGGGCCTGCTTGGGCGCCCTGCCCGGTAGCTGACATATTGCGTTGGCGGGCCCTGACAGGGGCTCAAGTCCTGTCGCTCGCCAATATGTCACCCCCCGATTGTGTGACGCGGTTCACGTCACTAGTATCGATGCGATGGGGATATCGGCGGACTCGCAGGACTCGCCGGGCTGGCTCAGGCGCGCCATACATCCGTTCGTGCCGGCGGACTTCCACGACCCGATCGGCCTCGCGCGCCGGCTGCTGAAGAATCCGGACCCGGCGGCGCGCTTCGCGATACGCGCGGCAGCGGCTGCGCCGCTCGCGATCCCGATGGACGTGCTGTTGACGCCTTTCGAGCGGCGCATGTACCGGGAAGCCGGCGCACCGACCCGGCCCATCGTGCTCGTATGCGGCTCGGCGCGTTCGGGCACTTCACTCGCGGCCCAGCTGCTCATCCGAAATCTCCTGGTCGCGTTCTTCGACAATCTCGCGTCGGTATTCCCGCGCTCGCCGTTGACCGCGCGCCGGTTGCTGGGCCAGCGCCTGCATCGCTCGCTGATCGCGTATCGCAGTTATTACGGGCGGACCAGTGGCTGGAGCGCGCCGAACGATGCGCTCAACCTCTGGGATCGCTGGCTCGGTCGCGACCGCAGCCGCGTTCCGGAACGCCTGGACGACAAGACCAGCGCCGAAATGTCGGCTTTCTTCGGCGCCTTCGAGCGCGAAACCGGACTTCCGGTCGTCGCCAAGAACAACGCGCTCAATGCAAGTGCGCACCTGGTTTCCGGGGCGTTGCCGACTGCACGCTTCATTTGCCTGCAGCGCTCGCGCAATTCGCTGGCGCTGTCGCTGTACCGCGCGCGCATCGACATGCACGGCGCGGCGACGGTGCCGTACGGGCTGACGTCGGGAGACGTGCGCCGGCCGGACGACGGGATGGAAGACATCTGCCGCCAGGTGCTGTACCACGAACGGCTGGCGCGCGAGCAGCAGGCGCGGATCGGCGCGGAGCGCTTCATGATCGTCCGTTACGAGGACATCTGCCGCGAACCGCGCAGCTTCGTCGAGACGGTGGGCCGCGTGTTCCTCGAATACGATCGCCGGATTTCGAGGCGACCGACCCGACGCTCAAGTCCGTTTGCGATCGGTCACCGGGTCGGTGACGGCGGAATTGCTCGCGAATCGATCCGCGAGACATTCAGTCGCCTCGGCGCGGAATGTGAATTTCCAGCGCCTGATAATTTCCAGCCTGCAGGATCGGCTCGAGCCTGACTTCGGGGCTGTCCCACAGCCACGCCGAGTAAGCCGTGTAGAGGTGTTCGTTCAGCTGCACGCCGCCCAGCACGCGCGTGGCGAGCGTCGGTGACACCGTGGCCAGCATTTTCTCGAGATTCGCGGCGGCGAACGTCCTGCGGAACCCAAAGAACACGGCCGGCCCGTCGATTTTCTCGAGGTTCTTGACGCTCCGGACGGCGCGATCGCCGAGGTAGGCCTGGAGCAAGTCCCGCCGCGGCGCGCGCACGGTGTCGATTGCGAATTCGGAGGTGCCCGCATTCAGGACCCGGCGCTCCGGCCACAGGAAACGCAGGACATGGAAGTCCGCGTAGCCGTTCGAGGCGATGAGCGTGTAACGGCCCTCGCCGTACCGCGCATCGAGCCCGGACAATGCCGCGTTCAAAGTCCGCAGGTCCACCTTGTGCGGCATGATCGCGAGCGCCACGGCATGACACGCCATCAGGATCAGCACGCCGGCCGACGCGAACGCAACACGGCCCAGGCTTTCGATTCGGTGCCAGGCATGCCAGCGGCGCAGGATCACTTCGCACGCCAGTGCGGCAAGGCCGCCGGCGGCCGCGAGGTTGACTGCGACATGGCGCGGCTCGACACCGGACAGGAACAGGAACGGCGCCATCGCGGCGAGGAACCAGAGCAGGAAGAAACCGAGCTCGCGGCGGCGATGTGTCCACAGAGCGGCCGGCAGCACGAGCCAGATCAGGCCGAGTTCCGTCCCGAGGTTCATGACCTTCGCGACGAGCGGCGTCCGGTTGGCGAACGGTGAAGCGTAGCTTATGAGGTACTTCGTGACCCCGATTCCGAGCACCTCGAGGAGCGCGATCGCCGCAAGCCCGGCGGCCGCGCCCCAGGCGGCGCCCAGCAACGCCAGGCGGCGGCGATCGATGCCGTCAAACGGTATCAGGCAAGCGGCGACCCAGAATGCCGCCGGCACGAAGATCATCTGGTTCTTGGTCAGCACAGCGGCGACGAGTCCGAGTACGACGGCAGCGGGTCCGGCCGCGCCGCGGCGGCTTGCAACGTTTAGCAGTCCCCAGGTGGCCACGAGCGCCGCAAGCAACGCCTCGTTGTCGGCCGTCGTCTTGAGGGCAAAGTAGAGGACAATCGGAGTCATCGCGACGAGGAGCGTGGCGGCGCGAGTCTCCGCGACCTGCGGTAGCAGCCGGCGCGCGATCGCGCCGATCAGCAGCACGTTCAGGGCGACGATCGCAAGGTGGATGACCTGCAGCGCCCGGAATCCTTGCGGGCCGGCGCCAGTCAGCGACATCACGCCCTTGAGGAATAGCACGTGCAGGATACGTCCCTGCGTGAAGCCCGGGATGCCGGTCGGCTGGACTTCGCCCGCGAGAATCTGCGGCACCGTCTGGTAGGCCGCCGCGTACAGGTAACCGGGCTCGTCACCGCTCAAGCGCCCGTCAGCTGCGAGGCGCAGCCCGAGCAACAGCGCAAGGGCGAGTGGCAGGAGCGCCCAGCGTGCGATGGCCGACGTCATGAAGCGGTCCTGCCGAGGCCGTGCCGCAGCGCGTCGCGCAGGAACGTGCGCTCCGCGCGCGGCAGGAGGCCGAGCGCGAGCGCGGCGAGCAGGTAGGCCGCGAGTCCCGCCCCGAGGCGCAACACGGGCGAGGCACCGTCGAGGTACACGAGCACGCCGCCGGCGAGCGCGGCGCAGGCAAGCGGCTTGCCGAGGTAACGCATGGCGTCGAAATTCCCGAGGTCGCGTGTGACGAAAATGGCGTCGAGGGCGAGCATTAAGGCGGCGGCGAGCAGGACGCCGGCGGCCGCGCCGACCAGCCCGAACGCGTGACCGAGCCCGAGGACGAGGGCCGCCAGGACCGCAAGTCCCGCGAGCGCGCGCGTGACGACGGCGTACTCCCGCCCGTTCGCGATCATGGCCTGCTTCAGGACAGCATCGGTCGCGACCAGGACCTGGGTCCAGATCAGCACCTGCAGCAAGAGTGCGGAGGCAGCGAACTGCGCGCCGTACAGGATCCGCACGATGACGTCGGCGAAGATGCTGATTCCGAGCGCGGCGACGGAGAGGATCACGCACACGTACTTGACGCTGAACGACACCAGTGTGTGCCGGTCGTCACTTCCGCCGGCGAAGGCGCGCGACAGCGCCGGCATGATGGCCGTGGTGGCGACCGCGACCATGATCCCGAGCGTGAGGCGGATCCTGTCGGCGGCGTCGAAGATGCCGATGTCGACGAACGTGAACAAGACCGGCAGCAGGAGGAGCGGGGCACGCGTCGACGATTCGCTCAGCACGCGGTTGACTGCGAACGGAAGCGTGTGCGCGAGCGCAATGCCCGGGTGGGCGGCGGCGGGGTCCGGCTGCGGCGGGTCGCGCAGGATCATCCACGCGAACAGCGCCGCCGTGCTCGCCTGGAACATCACGCGCGAGATGAAGGCGGACTCGACGCCCATGCCCTGCATCAGCATCAGCACGAGCGCGACGAGGCTGGCGACGCGGGTCAGGAACGTGGTCCAGGTGATGTAGAGCACCTTTTCCATGCCTTGCAGCACGGACTGCGCGACCAGCGCCATGGCCGAACAGGGCATGCCGGCGGCAAGCGCCAGCAGGGAGTTACGGATCGAGGGATCCTCGCGATGGAAGTACGCGGCGGCGAGGAATCCGACCGCCGGAACCAGGCTCGCAGCGAACGCGAGCTTCGACGACTGCTTCCACAGCCTCACGCGCTCGCGCGGGTGCGCGGCGACATCGCGGATCAGCACGTCCTGCAGGCCGAGGGGCGCGATGTACTCGATGAGGAGGGCAATGCTGAAGAGCAGTGCGAACAGTCCCATGGCCGACGGGCCGAGGAAACGCGCGATCAGGACCGCCAGCACGAGGCCCATGCCCTTGGCCAGGAGTCCGACCGCCATCAGCGCGACGGAATTGCGGACGATCGAGGTCGCCAGGACAACCGGTTCGCGATGCATGCGCGCAAGCCTACCGGCTTTCAGGCCTTAGGGCGCTAAAAAGTACGAAAATCAGTCAATTCGAACGACTTCCCCGAAACCACATGCAGTTCGGTCTGTCAGACAGTTCTGGCGACATAAAGCGGTCACATTTGCAATATGTTCGTGAGCTGGGGTTAAACTGGTTCGCGGCGCACAGGAGGTGGCCATGTCGTTCAATCTTTCCGAATGGTGGATGCGCCAAAGGATCGGCGCCGAGGTTCGCAACGCCGGGGCTCGGGTCGAGCACAGCCGGATCTCGAATCCTTACCATGCGGTCAGCATCGAAACCGGCTCGCGGGCTTGCGACGAAGCAAAGGCGCGTGACGGCCGTCGATATCTGTCCACCGCAGCGCCGATGCTCCCGCTTCGCGGCTGCACGCTGGCGACCTGCCAGTGCCGCTACGTCCACCACAAGGATCGGCGCAACGCGCACGATCGGCGCAACAATTTCGTCAACCCGCATGCGCATGTGATGAACGAGCGCCGCATCAGCGGCCGCCGCATCAACGACTGAGAAAAAGGGGACGCACCCCTTTTCCGCGGACGGAAAAGGGGTGCGTCCCCTTTTTCTAGCGGATCTTGAATTCTTCGGACTGCAGCCCGTGGCGGGCGAGCAGCTTGTAGAAGTCCGTGCGGTTGCGGCCGGCGAGCTTTGCCGCCTGCGTGACGTTGCCGCGGGTGATCTGCAGGAGCTGTACCAGGTAGTTGCGCATGAACTCGTCGCGGGCCTCGTCGAAGGTCGAGACCTGCGGCGCGGTGCCGCTGCCGAGGGCGCGCTGCACCAGTTCGGCGCTGATCACCGGGCCGGTGGCGAGCGACGTTGCGTGCTGCAGCAGCGTCGCGAGCTGGCGCACGTTGCCCGGCCATTCGCCGACCATCAGGAGTTCGACCGCCTCCGGCGCCAGCACGTGGCGCTGGCCGGAGTTGCGCGCCAGCTCGTCGAGGAAATGGGCTGCGAGCAGTGGCACGTCGTCGCGGCGCTGCGAGAGCGGCGGCAGGTCGATGCGGCTCACACTCAGCCGGTAGTAAAGGTCCTCGCGAAACTTCCCGCGCTGGATCATCTCCTGCAGGTTGCGCGCGGTCGTCGATATGATCCGCGCCGGTTCGCTGTCCTGCAGGCTGTTGAGCGCGATCTGCAGGTCCGGCGGCAGGTCGCCGACCTCGTCGAGGAGCACCGTGCCGATCGGCGCGTCCGCGGGCTTCGGCGGATCGCCGGGCTCGGCGCGGCCTTCGAGTATGGCCTGCAAGGCATCCTGGGTTGCGGTGACACAGGAGAGCGTCAGGAAGCGGCCGCCACGCCGCGCACTCGCCTGGTGGATGGCGCGCGCAAGCTGGGCCTTTCCCGTGCCTGGCTGGCCGGTAATCAGCAGCGGCGCGTCGGAACTTGCGGCCATCAGGCCCTGCGACAACCGCTCCTCCATGACCGGATTGCGCGTGATGATCCCGGCGCGCCAGTCCTCGGTCACGCTCGCGAAGCCGGAGACCTTGAGCGCGGCGGAGATCTGCTCGAGGAGCTGTTCCTTCTCCACGGGCTTGGTCAGGAAAGCAAAGGCACCGCTCTTGGTCGCCGTGACGGCGTCCGGGATGGTGCCGTGCGCGGTAAGGAGGATGACGGGCAGGGCGGGGTAGCGGCCCTGCAGGTCCTTGAGCAGCGAGATGCCGTCCTTGTCCTTCATGCGCAGGTCCGTGACCAGCACGTCCGGCAGGAAGCGCGGCACGGTCGTCAGCGCCTGGTTCGCGTTCTCGCAGGCCGCCACCTCGAAGCCCTCGGAGCGCAGCCGGATCGTGATCAGGCGCAGCAGGCCCGGATCGTCGTCCACGAGCACGATGCGCGGTCGGCGGCCGAGCGGGGTCTTCATGGGCGGGGCTGGGTCGTGGCGCCTTCGAGCGTGGCGATGGCCTCGAGCTTGGCCTCGGCACGCTCGAGCTCGCGGCGCAGCCGGTCCTTTTCCGCCGTCTCCGCCTGCAGTCGCCGATTGAGGTCGGCGACGCGATTGTCTTCCTGCAGCGTACTGCCGTTGCGCAGCGTTTCGTTTTCGCGCGTGAGCGCGAGCCGGGCATCGAGGTCGCGGACCAGGAGGTCCGCCATTGCGCGCTCGGAGGGCAGCAGGGTCTCCGGCGTCGCCAGGGATTCGCCGAGCAGGGCGCGGGCGCCGGCCGGATCGCTGGCGGCATGCCCGGGCACCGAAAGCACGAAGGCGTAACGCAGGCGCTTGCGGGTCGAGGGATCGGCGAGATAGGCGCTGCGCGTCGATTCGATGATCTCGGCCTGCTGCGCGGCGCCGCCGTGTCCCAGGCGATCGAGGGTCGCCAGGTAATCGGCGACGATCGCGCCGTCGTCCGTCTGGGTGATCGGCGTCGTGTCCTTGCGCCGTTTCATGCCCGACCAGTCGTCCACGTTCGTGCAGCCGGCCGCGAGGCCGGCGATCGCGACCAGCGCGATGAGGCGCTCAGGCTGCATGGGCAGCCTCCCGCCGCGTGACGGCCGGCAGGCGGATGCGCAGGTGCGCACCCGGGTAGGTGCCGGTGATGATCTCCACCGTTCCGCCGTGCGCCTCGACGAACTCGCGCACGACGGACAGCCCGATGCCGGTGCCCTTGAGCGGCCCGCCCTGCGGTGCGTTGCCCGAGTAGAAGGCGTCGAACACCTTGTCGCGATCGTCGGGCGCGATGCCCGGCCCGGTATCGGCACAGTCGATGACCGTTGTCGCCCCGTCCGAATAGGCGTGCAGGTGGATGGTGCCTCCGCGCGGCGTGAACTTGAGGGCGTTCGAGAGCAGGTTCTCGAGCACGAGCTTGAGCTTGGCGCGGTCCGCCGTGAGGTGCAGGTCGGCGACGTGCAGGTCGAGCGTGATGTCGCGCGCGGCCATGGCGAGCCGCTGGCTGTCGATCACCGTGCCGACGAGCGAACCCAGGCGGAAGTGACGTCAGCTCGACGCTGCTCGCGCGCGACTTCCAGGCGCTGTACGACAGCAGGTTCTCGATGAGCTGCTGCAGGCGCAGCGCGTTCTCGCGCAGGATCGAGGCCACTTCGCGCTGGTTGTCGTCGATCGGTCCCACGGCTCCGTCCAGCAGCAGGTCGGTCCCCTCGCGGATGTTCGCGAGCGGGGTCTTGAGTTCGTGCGACATGTGGCGCAGGAACCGGTTCCGCTCGAGGGCGATGTCGAGCAGGCGCGTGCGCAGCCATTCGAGCTGGCGGCCGAGGGCGGAGAGGTCCGCCGGCCCGCTGATCGCGATCGCGTGCGAGAAGGCGCCGCGGCCGAGGTCGCTGATCGCGCGGTCGATGGCGCGCAGTGGCCGCAGCACGAAGAACCAGAAGATGCCGGCGACGGCGAGCGCGGCCGGCACCAGGCCCATGATCGCCAGCAGCAGGCCCTGCTGCGTGGCCTTCGCCTCGCGCTCCACCTGCTTGAGGCGCGAGTCGATGCCCAGGCGCGTGCCAAGGGCGAGCCGGTTGGCTGCGCCGTTCAGCGTCTCGAATCGGCCGACGACCGATCCAGGCCGGCCGCCCGTCGCATCGCCGCGCATGAGTGCGGCGGCCGCTTCGCCCGCGGAACGCACCGGCTCGATGTCGGTCTCGGGCACGTAGTCGGCGAGTTTCTGCAGCGTGCTCAGGAAAGCCGCGTAGTTCGCCTGGAAGGCCTTGGCGAGGCGCGGGTCGTTCAACACCGCGTAGTAATTCGCGGCCCGCTCCATGGCGGTGATGTCCTGGTACAGCAGCTGCGTGTGCTGGGTGAGGGTGATGCTGTCCCGCACCAGCACGTCGCTGGTCCGCGACAGCTGGCGCAGTTGCACGCCGCTGTAGACGAGCGCCGCCGTCAGCGGCAGCACGATCAGGAGGAGCGCCGCCGACAGCAAACCGCTCAAGGACTGCGGGCGGATGCGGGTCATGCGCCTATGTTAACCGTCAGGCCATGGGTTGGCGCAGCAGGCGCTTTTCCCAGGCGAGCGCGGTGGCCACGATCCCGGGGAGGTCCTCGTGCCGGGGCGTCCAGCCGAGGGTCTGGCGGATCCGCCGGGCGGCGGCGATGAGCTGCGGCGGGTCGCCGGCGCGGCGGCCGGATTCCGTCACCGTGAGCTTCATCCCGGCGCTGCGCGCGACTTCGGCGAGCACCTCGCGGACGCTGAACCCGCGGCCGTAGCCGCAGTTGAGGATGGTCGAAGCGCCGCCGGAACGCAGGTAGTCGAGCGCCTGCAGGTGGGCCGCGGCGAGGTCCTCGACATGGATGTAGTCGCGCACGCAGGTGCCGTCGGGCGTGTCGTAATCGGTGCCGAAGATCGCGATGCCCGGGCGCCGGCCGACCGCGTGCTCGCAGGCGACCTTGATGAGGTGGGTGGCCTCGGGCGTCGACTGGCCGATGCGGCCGGAAGGATCGGCGCCGGCGACGTTGAAGTACCGGAGCGCCACGTAACGCAGCGGCGTCACCGCGGCGACGTCAGCGAGCATCTGCTCGCTCATCAGCTTCGACCAGCCGTAGGGGTTGATCGGCACGGTCGGCGTGGATTCCTCGGCGACGCCCCCGGCCGGCATGCCGTAGACGGCGGCGGTGGAGGAAAAGACGAATTGCTTCACGCCCGCGGCGACGCAGCACTCGAGCAGCGTGCGCGTGTTGGCGGTGTTGTTGCGGTAGTACTTGAGCGGGTTCGCGACCGACTCGGGCACCTGGATGTGGGCCGCGAAGTGCATGACCGTGTCGACCTTGTGTTCCGCCAGCACGCGCGCGACGAGCGCGGAGTCGCCGGTGTCGCCCTGGACGAACTCGCCGTGCAGCACCGCGCCGCGAAAGCCGGTCGACAGGTTGTCGAGCGTGACCAGCTTCTCGCCGCGCTCGCCGAGCTGGCGCGCGACGTGGCTGCCGATGTAGCCCGCGCCGCCGGTGACGAGGATGGTAGTCATCAGGGCTCCACGATAAGGTGCCGCGCATGATACCAACGGCCGATACGGCCCCGTTTGCGAACCTGTCACCAGATTTGATCGCGGACGCGGTCGAGGCCGCGGGATTTGCGGCGACGGCCGCATCCTCGCGCTCGGCAGCTACGAAAACCGCGTATTCCAGGTGGGCATCGAGGACGCCGAGCCGGTGGTCGTCAAGTTCTACCGGCCGGGCCGCTGGACCGATGCGGCGATCGCGGAGGAGCACGATTTCGCGCGGGCGCTGGCGGCGGCGGAAATTCCCGTGATCGCGCCGCTGGAGCTGCGAGCGGGGCGGCGAGCTCGGGGACGGGCCGGTGGCGACTTTTGGCGGCTTCCGCTTCGCGATCTATCCGCGCCGCGGCGGCCAGTGGCCGGAACTCGGCACGGCCGACGACCGCCAGTGGATCGGCCGCTTCCTCGGCCGCATCCACGCGCTCGGCGGCGCGCGCCGCTTCGAGCACCGCCCGCGGCTGTCGCCCGAGGCGATGGGACGCGACTCCGTCGGACTGCCTGCTCGACGGTGACAGCATCCCCGACTACATCGCCCCGCGCTACGAGCAGGTGACGGACGAACTGCTCGAACTGGTCGAAGCGCGCTTCGCGCAGGCGGGCACGCTGCGCTATCTCTGCATTCACGGCGACTGCCATCGCAACAACGTGCTGTGGACCGCGGCCGGGCCGCATTTCGTCGATCTCGACGACTGCATGACCGGCCCCGCGATCCAGGACCTGTGGATGCTGCTCGCGGGCCGGCCCGAGGAGATGCGCGTGCAGCTCGCCGACATCGTCGAGGGCTACTCGCAGTTCGCGACATTCGACCCGATCGAGGCCACGCTGATCGAGGCGCTGCGGGCCCTGCGGATGGTGCATTACGCCGCCTGGCTCGCGCGCCGCTGGCACGATCCGGCGTTCCCGCAAGGCCTTTCCCTGGTTCGGCGAAGCGCGCTACTGGGAGCGCCATGTGGCGGAACTCGAGGAGCAGCTGACTGCGATTGCCGCAGAAGACTAGTGAATCAATCAGTTACGTCGTCATTCCTGACGTAGATTAGAGCGCGCCTTCAGATTACAATGCGCGACCTTTTTTAAGGGGACGCGCCCCTTCATTTCGTGAAGGGGCGTCCCCTCCCGTACATGATCCAGAACCTCCGAAACATCGCGATCATCGCGCACGTCGACCACGGCAAGACCACGCTCGTGGACAAGCTGCTGCGCCAGTCGGGCACGCTCGATATCCGCAAGCCGGTCACCGAGCGCGTGATGGACTCGAACGCGCTCGAGAAAGAGCGCGGCATCACGATCCTCGCCAAGAACACCGCGATCCAGTGGCGCGACTACCGCATCAACATCGTCGACACGCCCGGGCCACGCCGACTTCGGCGGCGAAGTGGAGCGCGTGCTGTCGATGGTGGACTGCGTGCTGCTGCTGGTGGACGCGGTGGACGGCCCGATGCCGCAGACGCGCTTCGTGACGCAGAAGGCCTTCGCGCACGGACTCGCGCCGATCGTCGTCGTCAACAAGGTCGACCGGCCCGAGGCGCGGCCGGAATGGGTCGTGAACCGCACCTTCGACCTGTTCGATCGCCTCGGCGCCAGCGAGCAGCCAGCTCGACTTCCCGATCGTGTACACCTCGGCGCTGCGCGGCGTCGCGGGCCTCGCGCCGGACAGCGATGGGCGACGGACATGACGGCGCTGTTCGAGACGATCGTCGCGCGCTGCCCGGCGCCGGACGTGGACGTCGACGGCCCGCTGCAGCTGCAGGTGAGCCAGCTCGACTACTCGAACTACGTCGGCTCGATCGGCATCGGCCGCATCCGCCGCGGCACGATCCGCCGCGCCATGCCGGTCGCCGTGATCGACCGCGACGGCGAAGTGCGCAAGGAGCGCATCGGCCAGGTGTTCGGCTTCATGGGCCTCGAGCGCGTCGAGGTCGAAGAAGCGCGGGCCGGCGACATCATCGCGTTCTCGGGCCTCGAGGCGCCGAAGATTTCCGACACGATCTGCGACCCGGACGACGGTGCGAGGCGCTGCCCGCGCTGGTCGTGGACGAGCCGACCATCAGCATGACCTTCGAGACCAACACGTCGCCGCTGTTCGGGCAGGAAGGCAAGTTCGTGACGAGCCGGCAGCTGCGCGAGCGGCTGCTGCGCGAGACGCTGGCGAACGTGGCGCTGCGCGTCGAGGAAACCGACGACCCGGACCGCTTCGTGGTGTTCGGCCGCGGCGAGCTGCACCTCGGCATCCTGATCGAGAACATGCGCCGCGAGGGCTACGAGCTTGCCGTGTCACGGCCGCGCGTGGTCGTGAAGGAAGTGGACGGGGAGCGGCTCGAACCCTGGGAACAGCTGACGGTCGACGTGGAATCGACCGCCCAGGGCGCCGTCATGGAAGCGCTGGGCGCGCGCGGCGCCGAACTCACCGACATGGTGCCGGACGGCAAGGGTCGGGTTCGCCTCGACTACAAGATCCCGTCGCGCGGGATGATCGGCTTCCAGACCGATTTCCGCACGATGACGAGCGGCACGGGCCTCATGTACCACGTGTTCGATCACTTCGGTCCGGTGGTGGACCGTGCGCTCGCCGATCGTTCGGCCGGCGTGATGATCTCGAACGGCCGCGGGCCCGTGCTGGCGTATGCGCTCTTCAACCTCCAGGAACGCGGCACGCTGTTCGTCGGTCCGGGCGACCTGGTCTACGAGGGCCAGATCGTCGGCGAGACCAGCCGGGAAGGCGACATGGTCGTCAATCCGCTGAAGGGCAAGAAGCTCACCAACATCCGCACCCAGAGCAAGGACGAGAACGTCCTGCTGACGCCGCCGATCCGCATGTCGCTCGAGCAGGCGATGGAATACATCGGCGACGACGAGCTGGTGGAAGTCACGCCCAAGAACATCCGCCTGCGCAAGCGCCACCTCACCGAAGGCGACCGCAAGCGCGCCGAACGCACGGCCTGAAGGGGACGCGCCCCTTCATATTCGTGAAGGGGACGCGCCCCTTCATATTCGACCGCTACCGCTTTCGCCGGCCTCCCCGTGGGCTGAAGTCGCAGATCGCGCACCGGCCGCGCTTCTCGAGCTCGTCGACGAACTCGGCCGACCCGCAGGCAGGTTCCGGCTGCCGTGACGTGTGCAGCGCGGTCCGGCAGTCGTCCGGGACACTTCCATGCGAGCCAGCTTGACCAGTCGGCGATGCCGGCCAGCAGCCGCTTGAATTGCTGGCTGGCGGTTCGAGCAGCGGATCGATCGCGCAAACCGCAGTGCGCAGCGGCACTCGACCACGCGGTAGTCCTCTGCCCTCGCGACCAGCCCGCCGTCACCGGGTTTCGCTCGACGTAGCGAATCGCGTTCAGAAAGTGGTCTGGCGTCGAGGGGCGCAGAGTGGTACCGGCCCTGCCAGAGATGGCCGCCGATGTCTCCGCATGCGATTGATGCGCTGCGCGTACTGGCTGTGCACGGCACGCAGCGCGCGATGCATGCCGTCTGCGCTGGCCGGTACGACGACCAGGTGCACGTGGTTCGGCATCAGGCAGTACGCAAAGACTCGCAAGTCCGGTGACGCCGCGCGTAGCATGTGCAGCAGGCTCAGATAGGCCTCAGCGTCGCCGGGCGCCAGGAATACGCGCTCGCGGTGGTTCCCACGCTGCGTTACGTGGTGAGGGACGCCTGGGAAAACGACTCGTCGCTGTCTTGGCACCGACGAACCGTAGTCGGAACGTCACGCTCGCGTGTGACGTCGTAGCGGCGGATAGGCGCAGATATGAAGGGGCGCGTCCCCTTCGCGAATATGAAGGGGCGCTGTCCCCTTCATAATCGCGGCCTGGGTCACGGGTCGGGCCCGGTCGAACCGCGAACGGGGTCACGTTCGGACCCGGGGGCATCCCCTAGCATCGCTGCATTACGTCGCATTCCACGGGGGGTGCGGCGGGCATGTGCTTGGGGTCCGGGTGACGGCAAACAGCACGGGCAAGGTCGTGATGCTGAAGCAGTCCGCGGACGGCGGACACGGCCTCCCATTGCCCGCCGCCGGCGCCCGCCGCCGGCGCCGCCGCAAGAGCAACATTCACCCGGTCCTCGAGGAGCAGCTCCTGGAGGCCGCCGACACCTCCGGCAAGATGCAGCTGCGCAAGCTCATCGAGATCGTCAGCCGCCAGTACGACGCCTACGAGAACGACCGCACCAGCCTCGAGACGGTGATGCGCCTCGCCTCCGACGAGGCGACCGCGATGACCGAGCGGCTCGAGCGCGAGAGCGTCGCGCGGCTGCAGGCCATCCTCGACCACGTCAAGGACGGCATCATCTCGGTCGACCACCTCGGCCGCATCGAGAGCATGAACCGCACCGCCGAGCGCTTCTTCGGCGTGCGCCAGAGCGACGTGATGTCGGACCTGATCGACACGCTGATCCCGGACATCGCCCCGGACGGCGACCTCGCCCGCGCGCTCGAGGAACTACGCGACGGCCCAGGAGACGACGCACTACGACCTCGCCGCGCGCGAGGTGGTCGCCCGCCACCGGCGCGGCGAGACTGATGCCGGCCGAGATCCTCGTCAGCGTGATGCAGGGCAAGCACCGGCCGACCTACATCGTCTGCATCCGCGACACCGCGGAGCGCTCGCGCGCCGAGGAGGCGCTCAAGGACAGCGAGGCGCGCTACCGCGTGCTGGTCGAGAACGCCCCCGAGGCGGTGGTCGTGCTCGACGTCGAGATCGCACCGCTTCGTGGACTGCAACGACAACGCCGCGGACTTCTTCAAGATGTCGCGCGAGGACCTGCTGCGCGTCGGCCCGGAGCAGGTGAGCCCGGCGCGAGCAGGCCGACGGCACGCCGTCGTTCGGCATCGCGCGCGGGCACATCGAGAGCGCGCTCGGCCGGCGAGACGCCGGTGTTCGAATGGCTGCACAAGGATGCCGAGGGCAAGGCTGATCCCGAGCGAGGTCCGCTTCGTCCGGCTGCCGAGCTCCAACGGCGGCCTGATCCGCGCCAGCATCATCGACATCACCGAGCGCAAGCAGGCCGAGCTGATCGCCGCCGGCGAGCGGCGCGCGCTCGAGAAGATCGCCTCCAGCGAGCCGCTCGAAGCGGCGCTCGCCTCGATCACCGAGGTGGTCGAGCGCGTGCTGCCTGCCGCCATCTGCTGCATCCGCCTGTACGACCCGGTGAAGCGCGTCCTGATGCACGTCACCGGCAAGCAGCCTGCCGCGCGAGTACGTCGCGCTCATGGACAACTACCCGGCCGAGATCCGCTTCGGTTCCTGCGCCGCGGCGATCGCGCTGCAGCGCCAGATCATCGTCCCCGACATCTCCAAGGACGCGCTCTGGGAGCATCGCCGCGAGGCGGCCGCGCAAGCCGGCCTGCACGCCTGCTGGTCGACGCCGATCACCGGCGCGGACGGCCGCATGCTCGGCACGTTCGCGACCTACCTGCGGCGCACGGGCATGCCCTCGCGCCGCGACCTCGAGCTGGTCGGCCGCATGGCGCAGCTCGCGCGCATCGCCATCGAGCGGCGCCGCTCGGACGACGCGCTGCGCGAGAGCGAGGGCCGGTTCCGCGGCCTGTTCGACAACGTCGTCGAGGGCGTCTACCAGGTGACGCTGGACGGCTACCTGCTGTCCGCGAACCCGGCGCTGATCGCGATGCTCGGCTACGCCTCGCTCGAGGAGCTGCGCGCGATCGGCTCGACCGACGGCCTCTACGTCGAATCCGGGCCTGCGCCGCCAGCTGATCGAGCAAGCTCAAGCGCGACGGCAAGCTGGTGGAGGCGGAGTACGAGCTGAGGCGCCGCGACGGCTCGCGTCATCACGATCACCGAGAACGCGCGCCTCAACCGCGACGAGCGCGGCCAGCCGATCGGTTTCGAGGGCACGGTCACCGACATCACCGAGCGCAAGCGCGCCGAGCAGCAGTTCTACGAGGAGAAGGAGCGGGCGGAGGTCACGCTGCAGTCGATCGCGGACGCCGTGATCACGACCGACCGCTCCGGCACCGTCGACTACGTCAACCCGGTCGCCGAAAAGATGACCGGCTGGCCCTCGGACGAGGCCTGCGGCCGGAACGTCACCGAGATCGTCAAGCTCGTGAAGGACGGCGGCCAGGAGGTCATCGAGGACCCGGTCAGCCACGCGCTCGCGAGCGGCGACCCGATCCACCTCGCGGACCAGACGGCGCTGGTCAGCCGGCGCGGGCTCGAGATCCCGATCCAGGCGACCGTGGCGCCGATCCGCGACCGCGCGGGCCAGACCGCGGGCGCGGTGATCGTGTTCAGCGACGTGAGCCGCGAGCGGCGCATGAAGCGGCTGCTGTCCTACCAGGCGGCGCACGACGCGCTGACCGGCCTCATCAACCGGCGCGAGTTCGAGAGCCGGCTAACGAACGCGATCGAGTCGGCGCGCGCGAACCGGCACGTGCGCCACGCGATGATTTACGTCGACCTCGACCAGTTCAAGGTCGTCAACGACACCTGCGGCCACCCGGCGGGCGACCAGCTGCTGCGCCAGGTCACCGGGCTCCTGCAGACGCGCGTGCGCGCGAACGACGTGCTCGCGCGCCTCGGCGGCGACGAGTTCGGCGTGCTGCTCGAGCACTGCACGCCGGACCAGGCGCTGCGGATCGCCGACACGCTGCGCCAGTCGATCCACGACCTGCGCTTCCAGTGGGGCACGAACACGATGCAGATCGGCGCGAGCATCGGCATCGTGCAGATCGACCAGCGAGACCGAGAGCGTCGCGACGCTGCTGTCGGCGGCGGACATCGCCTGCTATTCGGCGAAGGACGGCGGCCGCAACCGCGTGCAGGTCTACGACCCGGCGAGCGCCTCGGCGCGGCACCGCGAGATGCGCTGGATGGCGCGCCTCACGCATGCGCGCGACGAGGGCCGGCTCGACATCATGTTCCAGCCGATCGTGCGGGTCGCGGAGCCGCGAAGGCAGCGGCCGCACTACGAACTGCTGCTGCGCCTGCACGACGAGAACGGCGCGATCGTGCTGCCCGGACGAGTTCATCCCGGCGGCGGAGCGCTTCAACCTGATGCCCTCGCTCGACCGCTGGGTGATCGAGAAGGTGCTGCGCGACTACGTGCCGTCGACGCGCGACGGCGTGGAGGAGGCGGCCTTCACGGTTGCGGTCAACCTGTCGGGCACGACGCTGTCCGACCCGGGCTTCCTCGAGTTCCTGATCGACGCGCTCGAGGCGCACGAGCCGACGCCGGGCGTGCTCTGCTTCGAGGTGACCGAGACGGCGGCGATCACCAACCTCGGCCACGCCAGCTACCTGATGCGCGAGATGGCGAGCCGCGGCTGCCTGATCGCGCTCGACGATTTCGGCAGCGGGCTGTCGTCGTTCAACTACCTGCGCACGCTGCCGGTCAACTACCTCAAGATCGACGGCAACTTCGTGCAGAACGTCGCGACCGATCCGGTCGACCGCAGCATGGTCGAGGCGATCGTGCAGATCGGCCGGGCGATCGGCATCGAGACCGTCGCCGAGCGCGTCGAGACGCCCGCCGTGCTCGACACGCTGCGCCGCATCGGCGTCGGCTACGCCCAGGGCTTCCTGGTCGGCCGCCCGACGCCGATGGCCGTGTTCCCGCACCGCAAAGCCTGAAGGGGTCAGACCCCTCCATGACGGAAAGGTGAACGTCCCCTTATGAATTGCGGGACGTTCGCCTTGCCTGTAGGCTCGCTGGCCGTGTGATGACTGCGGCACTTTGAAGCTCGCGCTGGCGGCAACGCCCGACCCGCATGCGGGCCACGCCATGGCGATGGCCATGACGGGCGCGCTCGGCGACTACCCGATGTCGCGCGATGCCTCCGGCACGTCCTGGCAGCCCGACAGCACGCCGCACGCCATGGGCCACGCGATGCGCGGCGACTGGATGCTCATGGGCCACACGCTGCTGAACGGCGTGTACGGCTGGCAGGAAGGACCGCGCGGCGACGAGAAGGTCTTCCTCGCCGGGCATGGTGATGGGATCCGCGCGCCGCGACCTCGACGGCGGCGACACGCTCACGCTGCGCGGGATGCTGAGCCCCGACCCGTTCATGGGCAAGCGCGGCTATCCGCTGCTGCTCGCGGCCGGGCGAGACCGCCGACGGCGTGACGCCGCTCGTGGACCGCCAGCACCCGCACGACCTCTTCATGGAGCTGTCCGCGCACCTGGGCGCACGGCGCTCGGCGACGGGCGCAGCGTGTTCGTCTACGCGGGCCTGCCCGGCGAGCCGGCGTTCGGCCCGCCGGCCTTCATGCACCGGCCCGCGGCGATGATGAGCCCCGAGGCGCCGATCACGCACCACTGGCTCGACTCCACGCACATCAGCTTCGGCGTCCTCACGGCGGGCTGGGTGCAGGGGCGGCTGGAAGCTCGAGGCCTCGCAGTTCACCGGGCGCGAGCCGGACGAGGACCGTTACGACATCGAGCGGCCGCGGATGGACAGCACGGCGCTGCGCGCGAGCTGGAACCCGGGCGACAACTGGTCGCTGCAGGCGTCCTGGGCCGACGTCGAGAGTCCCGAGCAGCTCGAGCCGGAAGTGGACGAGGAGCGGCTCTCGGCCAGCGCGCTGTACGGGCGCGAGCTCGACGGGGGCCGTTCCTGGTCCGCGACGCTCGCCTGGGGCCACAAGAACCCGAACGAGGGCGAGGCGACGAACGCGCTACGCGCTCGAGGCCGCCTACGTGCCGGCCGCCGACTGGCAGCTCTTCGCGCGCGCCGAGTGGATCGAGTCGCACGAACTCGGCGACGACCATCACGACCTGCACGAGGTCGGCGAAGCTCTCGATCGGTGCGCTGCGTCGATTCTCATTGACCGAGCGGGTCAGCCTCGGCCTCGGCGCGCTCTACACGCTCAACGAGGTCGACCGCGAGCTGCGGCCGTCCTACGGCGGCGCGAACCCGAACGGCGCGATGGTCTTCCTGCAGTTCTTCGCCGGCACCTGACAAGAAGGGGACGCACCCCTTATATTCGACGAAGAGGTCGCGTCCCCTTGCGAATATGAAGGTGCTGTCCCCTTCGCATTTCAGTCGGAGTCGACGACGGCGACCCAGGTCGAATCGGGGTCGTAGGCGTCCATGGCGGCGACCGCGGCTTCGGTGCCTTCGCCGAGGTCCTTCTGGAAGACGACGCCGTCCTGGTTGACGATGAACGTCATCACGCCGCTCGCGCCGTAGTCCGCCGGCCAGGCGATGAGCGCGAAGCCGTTGCGCAGCACGCCCTTGTCGAAGTAGTCGAGCGCGCCGCCGTTGGCGTTGTCGGTCTGGCGGAACAGCGGGCGATAGCGATAGCCGTGGTACGTCGCCGCCGCCGGCCTTGTAGCCTTCGGCCGCCGCCGCCGCGACGAACGAGCCGACCGGGCTCTCGGCGACTCGCCTTCGACCGACTCCCAGTACAGGCCGTTCTGCGTGCCGGGGTCGCTCACCAGCTTGTGCGCGTAGATCCCGGCGCCTTCGCCGTCGTGATCCGCCGCCGCGTACTCGTGCTCGCGCGTCGACGTAATCCGCGGCGCGACCGCGATCGCGCCGAGTTCGTTGCGGCCGATGCGGCGATAGACGATCTCGTCCGCGCCCTCGGCGCCGTCGAGGTACCACTGGCCGTCCCGACGGACGACCGGCACGGGCAGCGGCCACTCGTCGTTGCCGACCTGCAGCGTGACGCGATCGTCGCCTTCCGGCACGAGCGTGTGCTTCGCGTCGTACTTCGCGACGAAGCTGCTCGCGCGCCGCCTTGTCGGCGACCGCGTCGCCGGAGGACAGGAGATCGCTCCGAGCCCGGCCCGAACAGCTCGCTCGAGCCGCGCGATGTCGCCGACTTGCGGCCCGCCTCGACCATCGCCGAAACGGCTTCTTCCGCCGATGGCGAATCCGGCATGGCCGGACTTCTTCGCGCAGGCGACGAGGCCGAGCGCGATTGCGACGGCGCAAGGGCGATCGCACGGCAGCGAACACGATTGCGATCATGCTGTTGCTTCATGGCCGGTCTCCTAGTGCTTCGGCTTGCGCGGCTTGCTTGCGCGCTGCTGCCGCCCCCGCCGCTACCGCCACCCATGCTGCTGTGTCCCCGCTGGCTGGCCTGGCTGCTCCGCCTTGCCGGACTGGCGCGCCGCCGCCGCCGCCGAATGCCGTGTTGTTCGACGCCTTCGGTGCTGCCGGCCGCGGCCTTGGGCGCCTGCGCCGCTGGCTGTGCGGCCGCCTTGGGTGGCCGCTGCGCTTCCGGACGTTCCCGGCCGCGGTCGGCGGCTGCCGGCCGGACGCTGCTGCGGCGCCTCGCGTGTCTGCGGGCGCTGGGCCGCGGGCTTGCGCGCCGCTGCGGGTCGCTGCGCCGCTGCGGCCGGTCCGCCGCGCCCTTGTCTCGGACTTTCGCGCCCTTGTACTCGGTCTTGGGCCGCGTCGGCAGGTCCTGCGCGACGCCGGCGGGCGGCGACTTCGCGACCATCTTGTCGCGGGCCGCCTGGTTCTCCGGTCGGGCACCGGCGTAGCCGGACTGGCGCGCCGGACCGGGCTTCGCGTCGCGCGAAGCCACTTCGCGCCGTTCGGCGCTGCTGGCGACCTTGCGCGTCTGCTCGCGCTCGCGGGACTGGCGGTTCAGGTCGTTCAGGTCGTTGCGCTTCGGCTTCGCCGCCGTGATCGGGCTCTGCGCCGCGCGCGCGTTGTTGACGCCGGCCTCTGGTTCCGGTTCCAGTAATTGTTGCCGCCGTTGTTGACGATGATCGTGTTGTTGTTGAAACCGTGCTGGTAGTTCGGCGGGCGGTTGTAGTTGTGCGCCGGGTAATAGCCGTTGCCATACGGCGGCCGGTACATGTACGGCGGCGGCGGGTAGTAAGGCCGGCCGCCGTAATACATGCCGCCGTCGTAGTAGTTCGGGTGGTAATCGTCCCAGTCGTCGTCGTCGTCGAAGACTTCGTTGACGAGGAGCCCCGCGCCGAACGCCAGCAGGCCGGTCGTGACCAGCGCGCCGGTGCTGTGGCCCTTCTCCTCGGTCGCCGTCGCCTTTGATGCCACGGTCGTCGTCGTGCCCGCGGTCGTGACGGTCGTCGTCGTGCCGGCCGCCGGCGTCACGTTGATCGTCGACGGCGGCGGGATGTTCGCCGGCGGCGGCGCGTAGACGGCCGTGCGGGTCGTACTTCGGCACGTAGACGACGTCCGGGCTCGGCGGCTCGACCGTGATGATTTCCTTGCCGTCCTGGGACTCGGTCTCGACCTTGAGTTGCGCCGAGGATTCGAGATTGCCGACGTCCTTCGCCTGCGCGCGCAGGCGCTGCACCGCGTCGAGCACCGCGCCCTGGTCGGCCGTGAAGGCCTGGCCGAGCTCGGTCGTCCAGTCCATCTGCATGCACATCAGGTCCATGACATCCGGGAACTGCACGCAGCGCGCGCACCGACGGGCTCAGGCCCGAGCTTTCCCGGCTTCGGTGTCGAGTTGGTCGCCGGGGAGGTCCTGGTTCTCGATCAGCCAGTTGCCGGCGTCGAGGACTTCCTGCGGATTGGTCGATGCGGTCAGCACGTGGCCGAGCACGACGTCGGGGTACAGCGCGACCGGCGCGAGCAGTTCCTCGAGCGCCTCGGGCGTCCAGCTTCCGGGCACGGCAGGAGCGGCCGATGCGTCGGCGGTCGGGGCTGCGGCATCCGGCGCCGCCTCATCCTTCTTCCCGCAGCCTGCGAGCAGCAAGGCCACTGCGATCCAGGCGAGACCCATTGAATAGTGCGGCCGCATTGTGACCTCCCCAGGTGCCATGCATGCGATGGCGGTGATCGCCAAGACGGCAGAGTCTGCCACTCATGCCGGGACCGGTCCACGGGACTCTGATCCCTGCACGGACAATTCGTCAGAGGATCGTGTACTGCCAGGCAATGCCCCAGGTCGAGAAGTCGCTGCCGAAGCGGGTCGTCGCGCCGTCGTTCCAGTTCAGCTTCAGCGACTGGCGCGCGCGACCGGCACGGAGAGCGTCAGGCCGTAGCGCGAGTTCGACTGGCGGTCGTCCTTCTTGATGCCGTCGATCGTCGATTCGCCCGCCGTCGTAGATAGGTCGCGTTGAACGCGAGCCAGAGCCGCGGCCGAAACGTGTAGCTGACGTGTCCCTGGATGCTCGCGAGCGGTTCCTGCTCGCGGTGCTTGCCGCCGAAGAAATCGTCGTTGTCCTCGAAGAGCCAGACGCCGGCGATGGCCTCGAAGTCCACTGGCCGACGGGATGCGACACGCCGATTTCCGGCTTGATCGCCCAGCGGTTGGTGCCGACGTTGATGAGCTTGTCCGCGTGGTACTCGCCGCTCGGTGCCGAGACCGTGAGGCTCACGCCGAGTGTGGTCGTCGGGCTTGCGGCGTCGCGAACTCCGCCGGTCGATGCGCGGGCGCGCCGATGAGGTTCGCGGTGAACTCGCACCTTGGTGTCGCCGATGCCGGAGCGCGAGGCCTCGGCATCCTCGCCGTTCAGCGTGCCGGTGAAATGCCCGAGGTGCGTGGCTGCACGACGGCGATCGTTCGCGAGGCGGCCGAAGAAGCCGAAGCGTGTGCCCGAGTCCGAGTGCCGTCGCGTCGATCTTCCGCCTCGACGTCGTCCACGGGCAGCGACGGATCCGTCAGGATGCCGCCGGTCGAACGGGTAAATGCGGCCACGACGAACGTGACGCCGACCGGGCTCGGCGAATAGGAACGCGGTTCGACTCCTGTGCCTGCGCGGCACAGGGCAATGCAACCGTTGCGACGAGCATTGCCGCCGACTGCCATGCGTTGCGTAGGTTCATGGGTGCAGTCAGCCTGCCGAAGTTGGGGCAATTTCGTACATAGGTCCCCTAGAATCGCCCTGATTGCGGCCTCCCGGCACTCTGATCGCGCTCTTGCGCCCTGGTCGGCGGCTGCGCGCAGCTGCCGCAGCGTCCGGCTGCGCCGGACGGCGTCGCGATCGCGCCGGCTGAAGGCGGCGCAACTGGACCGAACGCATCGGGCCGGCCGAGGCCGCGCACCCGGGCCAGTCCGGCTTCCGCCTGCGTCAGCGACGGCACGGAGGCCTTCGTCGTCCGCGTGCAGAGCGCGCGGCTCGCGACGCGCAGCCTCGACGTGCAGACCTACATCTGGCACGCCGACCTCACCGGCCTCTACCTCGGCAGCCGCTGCTCGAGGCGGCCGATCGCGGCGTGCGCGTGCGCCTGCTGCTCGACGACCTCGACGCGCGCGCGAAGAACGACGGCTTCGCCGCGCTGGCGGCGCACCCGAACATCGAGGTGCGCATGTTCAATCCCTTCGTCACGCGCAAGGGCACGCTCGCGAAGGCCGGCGAGGGCGTGCTCAGCTTCAAGCGCATCAACCGGCGCATGCACAACAAGAGCTGGATCGCCGACAACCGCATCGCGATCGTCGGCGGCCGCAACGTCGGCGACGAGTACTTCGGCGCCAGCGAGGAAATCAACTTCGTCGACCTCGACTTCGCGATGCTCGGCCCGGTCGTGCGCGACGTGTCGGCGTCGTTCGACCGGTTCTGGAACTCGCCGTCCGCCTATCCGATGGAGGTCGCTGGACCCGGAGGGCGTCAACGAGGCGGCGCTCGGCGAAGCTGCGCAGGCGCTGGTCGGGCGGAGGCCGATGGCAAGGCGAGAGCCGCTATGCGGAGGCCCTGCGCGGCGACGACCTGGTCCAGCGCATGATCGCGGGCGACTGGCCGATGCAGTGGTCGTCGAAGTACCAGTTCGTCTCCGACGACCCGGCCAAGGTCACGATGAAGAAGCGCGACGTCAAGCGCACGCACGTCGGCGTCACGCTGGTGCCGATGCTGCAGGCGGCGCGAGACGCGAGGTCGACGTCATCTCGCCGTACTTCGTGCCCGGGCGACGAGGTCACGGCCGGGTTCACGCGCATGGCCGGCGCGCGGCAAGGCGGTGCGCATCCTGACCAACTCGCTGGTCGCGAACGACGTCGCCGCCGTGCACGGCGGCTATTCGCGCTACCGCAAGCCGCTGCTCGAAGGGCGGCGTGCGAGCTCTGGGAGCTGAAGCCGGCGGGCGGCGACGCGGAACTCGAGCCTGTTCGGCTCCTCCGGCGCGAGCCTGCACACCAAGGCGTTCGTCGTCGACGGCAAGACGCTCTTCGTCGGCAGCTACAACCTCGACCCGCGCTCGACCTGGCTCAACTGCGAGCAGGGCGTGCTGGTCGAGAACGCAGGCGCTGGCGCGCGCAGCTCGAAGCCATCTTCGACACGCAGGTCGACCGGTGAGCACGCCTGGCGCGTGACGCTCGAGGACGGGGACCTGCGCTGGAGCGACGGACGAGGAGACCTTCGACAAGGACCCGAAGGCGTCAGGCTGGCAGCGGTTCCAGGCCTGGGCGACGCGGGTCCTGCACCTCGACGCGCAGCTCTAGCCGGCGGCCGCGCCGGCCGGTCAGAAGCGGGCGGTCAGGTAGAGCTGCGGGCCCCAGTAGTCGTAGTCGTACTCGCCGGTGAGGCTGCGGCTTGTCGGCCTCGATATTGAGATTGAACGCATCGAGGGCAAACCCGGCGCCGTAGCGGCCGCGTGAACCGGTATTCGGTATAGGCGCGGATGTTGTACAGCGAACCGCTTGCTTCCAGCGTGCTTTCGCCGAACTCGATCGTGAAATACGAGCCGCTGACGCCCGCGGACCAGTTGTCCGAGAAATGGTGGTCATAGCGCAGGCCGAGGAGCGGAAGCGGCAGGTCCGCGCGTGATGCGACGTCGAGCCAGTGAGGTCGTCGTCGCTCAGGGACGTATCAGCCGTTCAGCGACAGCGAAATCTTGTCCCAGTGGATGCCGAAGGTCCCGGCGAGCTCGTTCTTGTCGCTCTTGATGAACGAATACGAGTACGTGATCGGGATCAGGTCGATCGACCAGCTTGGTGCGGATCGCGGCGTCGACCGGGTAGACCTCGTCGCCGATCGTGATCTGCTCGTCGATGCACGCGTGTAGCGGTCTGCGAAAACGAACTCCAGCTCGCACCGAGCCGGTGGCGCTCCGCCATCCGCCATTCGAATCCCAGCAGCGCGCCCGACTGGTCCCGGTCCATGCCCAGGTCGTCGTCGAGGTTCACGTCATCGCCTTCTGATTCCCGCGTTGTCGATGCGCACGTCGGTACTGAAGGCCGGCAGGAACCAGCCTGCGACGAACTTGAATTGTTCATCGCCGGGCTTGAGTGAATCCGCATAGGCGGTACTGCCTGCGAGGCTGGCCAACGTGCCGCAGGCCACGGAGACCGCAATGGCGAGTCGATTCATGTTCGTGTCTACCCCGGTTCGTAGGACTCTACGACGCAGAAGCGTGATTCTACACGTCCGGCCGGCCAAGCGCCGCTGACCCTTGGAACCTGCCGCTTGGATTGGTAAACCGTCGCCGGACGTCTAACCCAGCTTCATTTCATGCTGGCGCGCAGGTCCACCAGGGCCTGATCGGCCGAATCGACCCGGATCAGCCCGAGCCGCGGAAACTCAAGGTCGACGATAACGTAGATCGTCAGCGACAGGATGGACGCGTAAGCAACCGTGTGCAGCCAGGTGCGTCCCCGGTTGACGGAGGCTCCGTATCCGACCAGCAGGGCACCGACTAGCGAGAGGATCACCAGCACGACGAAAATGACTGCCGGCGGATGATTCCGGGTCGCCAACAGGCGCGTGGTCGTGATGTCGATCATCTCGTTCAACGCGGGCAACAGGAGCATGGCCGCCTGCGTCGGGGTCCCGGGGCGCAATGAAGCCGCGACGGCGCTGTCCCAAATCTCGCGCTGCAACGCCTCGTCCTCCGCCAGGCTCGCGGCCGTGGCTGCGCGATCCTGGACGTTCCGGTACGTCTCCAGTCGCGCGTCGACATAGAGCCGGAAACGATCCTGCATTTCGCCTCGTACGTCCTCCGGGAGCAGGTCGACGCGCAGGTAAGCGGTCCCGATCGCGTTCGTCTCCGCGGTCACCAGGTGGCGCCGGTCCTCGAATCGCGAAGCGGCGCCGGAGAATGTGAACGCGAGCAACAGGCCGAGCAGGGCAAACACGGCGCCCTCGGAGGCGGAGATGCCTTTTGGCAGGCCGTCCGGGTCGCGATGAAGCCGGGCGAGGCCCAGGCGCCTGCCGGTTTCGGAAGCCGCCAGGAGTGCGACAAATAGGACCGCGATCAGCACCAGGATCGTCATTTCGAATTCCATAGCTGCTTTCTGTGCCGATCGGCGCGAGTCAGGAGTCGTGCGATGGTAGCACGGCCATTATCATGGCCCATGCGCAAGAAAACGGGCTCATTCATCATTCTCGGCTGCTGCGCCTGCGTGGCAGGCGCCGAGCCACCGACGTTCACGCCCGTGCAGCCGCAGCTGTTCTCCGCCATGCATGCCTTGTCCAATGCGTTCGCGGATTTCGACGTCGACGGCGACCTCGACCTCGCCGTCTCGTTCCATGACGGCGCGATCCGTCTCTACCGGAATGACGGGGGTTCGTTCACCGAGGTGGGCATCGCCCTGGGCTTGCCCGTGGCAGGAGCGGACGTCCGCGGTTTGAGCTGGGGAGACTTCGACCGCGACGGCGATCCCGACCTGTATGCGGGAGTGTCGGGCGATGAAGGCGCGCCTTCCCGAAACCTGCTGTTCAGGAACGACGGCGGGACCGCCTTCGTGGAAATCGCTGAAAAATCCGGGCTGCTGCTGCGGGACGCCGACAGCCGGCAGGCGAACTGGGTCGACTACGACGGCGACGGCGACCTCGACCTGTTCTCGGCGCAACGCTCCGCGGCCAACCGGATGTTCCAGAACGACGGCGGGACTTTCACCGACGTGAGTGCGGACGTGGGGCTCGACGACCCGAGACGCACCGTCGGTGCGTGCTGGTTCGACATGGACCAGGACGGGGACCTCGACGTCTTCCAGGCCAACCAGCAAGCCGACAAGGACACGCTGTACCGCAACGACGGCGGGCGCTTTGTCGACGTCGCGCCGGCAGCTCGGCATGCACCAGCCGGAGCGCACGCTCAAGGAGGGCGGCGTCGGCTGCACCGTGGGCGACTACGACAACGATGGATGGCTCGACCTCTTCGTTGCGACCTACGGCACGACGCTGCTCTACCGGAACCTGGGGGACGGCAAATTTCGCGAAGTCGCGGCCGAGGCCGGCGTGCAGAGGCACCTGCATGCGGTCGGCGCTTCCTGGGGCGACGTCGACAATGACGGTGACCTGGACCTGTTCGTCGCGGCCTACGTGGACGGCGACGAATGGTATTCGCGGGATCACCTGTTCATGAACCAGGGCGGCCGATTCGTCGACGTGCTCGAAGAGGACAGTGCGCTGCATGCGTCGGATCACGGCGTGCAGTGGGCGGACTTCGACCGCGACGGCGACCTCGACCTGTCGCTGACCGAGACTTTCCGATCGACGGCCGCCACCGGCTGTTCCGGAACGAGCTGCCGCGCGATGGCGCGGCGCGCTCGCTGCAGGTGCGGGTCCTGGATCGCGCGAGGGCCGCGCGACGCGCGCGGGCGCCGAAGTGCGACTGTATCGCGGCCGACGGCACGTCTGCTGGGCACGCGGCTCGTGCCGACGGGCGACGGCTACGGTTCGCAGGGCGTCGTTCCCGTGCACTTCGGGTTGGCGGACTCGCGACGGTCACGGTCGAGGTGACTTTCCTGACGCGCGCGGGCGGCGTGCGCAAGCGCATCGAGGGCGTCGACCCGCGCGCGTTGCGGGCAGCCGCGCTCCTCGTCAAGGCCGATTGATGTCCGCGGCGCGCCATCGACCGGCGCCTCAGCGTCGCGCCGATGATGGACTGGACCGATCGGCACTGCCGGTTCTTCCTGCGCCAGTTCTCGCCGCGCGTGCTGCTCTACACCGAGATGATCGTCGCGCAGGCGATCGTGCGCGGCGATCGCAGCTACCTGCTCGAGTTCGATCCCGCGGAGCACCCGGTCGCGCTGCAGCTCGGCGGCGCGGATCCGGTCGATGCTCGCCGAGGCGGCCGCGATCGGCGCCGCCTTCGGCTACGACGAGATCAACCTGAACGTCGGCTGCCCGAGCGACCGCGTGCAGCAGGCGACCTTCGGCGCCTGCCTGATGGCGCGGCCGCGGCTGGTCGCGGATTGCGTGCGGGCGATGCGCGCGGCAGTCGCCGTGCCGGTGACCGTCAAGTGCCGCATCGGCATCGACGACCGGGACGACTGGCCGTTCCTGCGCGACTTCGTCGCCGCGATCGCGGAGGCCGGCTGCGGCGACCGTCATCGTGCACGCGCGCAAGGCGATCCTGAAGGGACTGTCGCCGAAGCAGAACCGCGAGGTCCCGCCGCTCGACTACGCGCGTGCCTGGCGGGTCAAGCAGGAGTTCCCGTCGCTGACGGTCGTCGTGAACGGCGGCCTGCGCACGGTGCCGCAGGTGACGGAGCAGCTGGCGCACGCGGACGGCGTGATGCTCGGCCGCGAGGCGTACCACAATCCGTACCTGCTGCCGGCGCTGCACCGCGCAGTGTTCGACGACGGCTTCGAGATGCCGACGGCGCGAGACGATCGTCGAGCCGCATGCGCGCCTACGCAGAGCGCGAAGTCGGCGCGCGGCACGCCGCTGCGCGCGATCACGCGGCACATGCTCGGCCTGTTCAACGGGCGCGCCGGGGCGCGCGCCTGGCGGCACGCGCTGTCCGAGGGCGTGAACCGCGGCAGTGCCGTCGCCGGCGCTGATCGAGGAGGCGCTGCGGCGCGGCTATGTGGACTTCGAGGAAGCGGCGGAAGCGCTCGGCGCCGCGGCCGTCGCGCGGACCGAGCAGGTCGTGCAGCGGCGTCGGATCGAGCCAGGCGGGCGTGGGCTGAGCCCGCAGGACTCGCGCGCGCTGGAATGCGGCCAGTCGATCGCGCGGCGCACCAGGCCGGCCGCGCACCGGTGCGAGCAGCGCGTGGCGCGCGACTTCGAGCAGGTACAGGTCGGCATTCACGCGGTCGACAGGCAGTGGCCGTAGCGCAGGCGCGATGCCGCCGAGCTCTTCGCTCGCGAGCGCTGCTCGCGGCCGCGCGCCCGCGCAGCGACGACGTGCAGGCAGCGGTCGGTCACGCACCAGACGAGGCAATGCAGTCGGTGGCGCGCGCAAAGGCCGGCCAGGCGCCGGCTTGCGGCCGCTGCGCGTCGCGGCGTCCGGAATAGAGCGCGTGCCGGCCGCGCGAGCGGGCGACGACGTGGCGGAGCTGCGCTTCCGCTGGCGCGTTCGAGGCTCAGGGCCATGAGTCCGCCTCCCTGCGGAACAGGCGGCGAGCATGGCGCCGGGCGCGTTTGGGCGCCTCGCCAGTTTCCTGCCTATAATCCGAATTATGTAATCCACGGCGGGGCGCCGGAGCGGGCCATGGGCCAGGACCAGGAACTCGCGATTCTCTTCGCCGACGTCGTCGGCAGCACGCGGCTGTTCGAGATCCTCGGCGACCTCGCGGCGCGCGACAAGGTCTCGGTCTGCATCGAGATCATGCGCCGCGCGACCGAGCAGCACGGCGGCGTCCGTCGTGAAGACCATGGGCGACGAGGTCATGGCGACCTTCAGCGGACTGCGACGCGGCGATCGACGCCGCGGTCGAGATGCAGGCGGCCATCGCCGGCCACCCGGACCTCGAGATCGAGGGCCAGCAGATCACGATCCGGATCGGCTGCCACTTCGGCCCGGTCGTGATCGAGACGCGCGACGTGTTCGGCGCCGCGGTGCACACCGCGAACCGCATGACGAGCCAGGCCAAGGCCGGCCAGATCATCATCACCGACGCGATCCAGCAGCGGCTGTCCGAGCCGTGGAGCGCCGTCGCGCGACGCGTGGACGTCTGCGGTGCCGCGCGGCCAGCACGAGGAGGTCACGATCTTCGAGGTGCTGTGGCAGCACGGCGAGACGACCAGCATGCTGCCGGCGATCGCGACGATCACCGAGCTGCAGAAGCAGTTCCGGATTCGCCTGCGCTACCTCGGCGCCGAGCTCGTGCTCGACCCGCGCGAGCGCTCGGCGGCGACGCTGGGCCGCGGCCAGGAGAACGACCTCGTCATCAAGGGCAACCTGGTCTCGCGCCTGCATGCGCGCATCGAGGCCGGCAAGAACCGCTTCATGCTCGTGGACCAGAGCACCAACGGCACCTTCGTCCAGGCGCCAGAACGGCGACGACGCCTTCGTGCGGCGCGACGCGATTCCGCTCAAGGGGCAGGGCGTGATCGGGCTCGGGCGCGTGCCGGAGCCGCAGTCGTATCACACCGTGGAATTCTTCTGCGAAGACGGCCCCGACCTGACGCCGGGCCGGATGATTTCGCTGATGGTGCCGGGTCGCACTTATCGCACTTGATCAAGTGCGATAAGTGCGACCCGGCACCGTCAAGAAAGGCGGGACTTCAGCGCGGTGACTTCGTCCCGCAGCGCCGCCGGCAGCCGGTCGCCGTAGCTCTCGAGGTATTTGCCGATCTCGTCGGCTTCCTTGCGCCAGGCCGCGTCGTCCACCGCGAGCAGTTCCGCGATCGTCGCTTCGTCGATGTCGAGGCCGGTGAAGTCGAGCGCATCCGCGCGTCGGGCACCGCGCCGATCGCGCGTGTCGAGGCCCGCGGCCTTGCCCTTGCAGCGGTCGATGATCCAGGCGAGCACGCGCAGGTTCTCGCCGTAGCCCGGCCACAGGAAGCGCCCGTCCGCGTCGCGGCGGAACCAGTTGACGTGGAAGACGCCCGGCAGCTTCTTCACGCGCTGGTCCATCGACAGCCAGTGCGCCCAGTAGTCGCCGAAGTTGTAGCCGGCGAAGGGCTTCATCGCCATCGGGTCGCGGCGCACGACGCCGACGTCGCCGGTGGCCGCGGCCGTCGTCTCGGAGGCCATGCCGGCGCCGACCAGCACGCCGTGCGACCAGTCGCGCGCCTGGTACACCAGGGGCGCGAGCGTCCTGCGGCGCCCGCCGAAGACGAGCGCCGTGATCGGCACGCCCGCCGGCGCATCCGCCTGCGGCGAATAGCTCGGGTTCTGCTTCGCGGAAACCGTGAAGCGCGAATTCGGGTGCGCCGCCGGGCCCTTCGCGGGATCGTACGGGCGACCCTGCCAGTCGAAGGCCGGCTTGCCCTCGCTCGAGCCCTTCCCACCACGGCTCGTTGTCCCGCGTGAGCGCCGACGTTGGTGAAGATCGTGTCGCGCCGGATCATCTCGTAGGCGTGGCGATTGGTCTTCTCGTTCGTGCCGGGCACGACGCCGAAGTAGCCCGCCTCCGGGTTGATCGCCCACAGCCGCCCGTCCGGGCCCGGATGCAGCCAGGCGATGTCGTCGCCGACCGTCCAGATCTTCCAGCCGGGCATCGAGGCCGGCGGTATCAGCATGGCGAGGTTCGTCTTGCCGCAGGCGGACGGGAACGCGCAGGCGAGGTAGTGCGACTCGCCCTGCGGGTTCTCGACGCCGACGATCAGCATGTGCTCGGCGAGCCAGCCCTCGTCGCGCGCCTGCCAGCTCGCGATGCGCAGCGCGTGGCACTTCTTGCCGAGCAGCGCATTGCCGCCGTAGCCCGAGCCGAAGCTCTGGATCTCGAGCGACTCCGGGAAATGCATGATGAAGCGGCGCTCGGGGTCGAGCTGGCCGATCGAGTGCAGGCCCTTCACGAAGCGTCCGTCGCGCGCAATCCGCGCGAGTGCCGCGGCGCCCATGCGCGTCATGAGCTTCATGTTGGCGGCGACGTAGGCGCTGTCGGTGATCTCGACGCCGCAGCGCGAGTAGGGCGAGTCGATCGGGCCCATGCAATACGGGATGACGTACATCGTGCGCCCGCGCATGCAGCCCTCGAACAGCGCGTCCATCTTGCGGCGCGCCTCGGCCGGGCGCCATCCAGTGGTTGTTCGGGCCGGCGTCGTCGCGTTGCTCGGTGCAGACGAAGGTCAGGTGCTCGACGCGCGCGACGTCCGAGGGATTCGAGCGGTGCAGGTAGCAGCCCGGGAAGCGACTCGGCGTTCAGCTTCGAGCAGGTCGCCGTCCGCCATGCATCTGCGCGGATCAGTTCGCGGTACTCCGCCCTCCGAGCCGTCGCACCAGTGGACCTGGTCCGGCCGGGTGCGTGCGGCGACCTCGAGAACCCAGTGTCTGAGGGCTTTCGGGTGCGTGCGTGGGCGCGGCCGAGCGGTCAGGTGCGGTTGCCATCGAGGCCTCGTTGGATCGGGTCCGGAAGTATTAACAGGCGACCCGCGGAATGGGGGCTGAAATTGACCTTAAAGCACGCCGAAACCCATTGATCTTCCAGAGATTTGACCGGAGACTGCCGCCTGTCCGACGCGCATTCGCCGGAGGGTCCGACTGATGAAGCGTACTTGCGGGCTTGCTGTTCGTCGCCATTCTGGCGATTTGCGGCGGTGCAGCCGGCAGGGGCGCGGACGCCAAGCGCGGAACTCGATCGCTGTTCGCGGACGAGCGCGCATTCACCTGGCGCGAGGACCCGCTCGCCGCAACGAACGACGGCGTGCACGACTACGACGACCGGCTTGCCGCGGGTGACGCCGGCCGACCAGGCGCGCCGGCTCGAGCCGGACCGCGACATTCCTCGAGCGCCTGCACGGCGATCGACCGCGGCGCGCTGACGGCGTTCGACGCAGTGAGCTACGACCTGTTCGACTTCATGGTGTCGCAGCGCGTCGCGCTCGCGCGAGTACCGCGAGTGGCGCGCGCCGCTCAACAGCGACAGCGGCTTCTACGCCGACCTCCTGCAGCTGCACGACCTGCAGGCGCCGCGCACGACGCGGGACTACGAGAACTACGTCGCCCGCCTCGACGACGTGCCGCGCTACTTCCGCGAGAACATCGCCAACATGCGCCAGGGCATCGCCGACGGCTTCGTGCTGCCGGCCGAGATCATGCCCGGGCATCGCGAGCGTGATTGCCGGCGCCCAGTACGCGAAGGCCGAGGACTCGCCGTTCTGGATGCCGTTCGCGCGAGTTTCCCGCGGGCGTGCCGGAGGCGGACCGCGCGCGGCTGGCCGCCGCGGGCACGCGCCGCGATCGAGAGGACAGGTCATCCCGGCCTATGCGCGAGTTCAAGGCGTTCTTCGACGAGGAGTACCGGCCCGCGCGCGCGCAAGTCGATCGGCGGCGACCGACCTGCCGGACGGCCAGGCGTACTACGCCGACCTCGTGCGCTACTTCACGACGCTGCCCGACGCCACGGCCGGAGCAGATCCACGCAGACCGGGCTCGCCGAAGTCGCGCGCATCCGCGCCGAGATGGAGGCGATCGTGCGCGAGGTCGGCTTCGCAGGGCAGCTTCGACGAGTTCCTCGCGTTCCTGCGCAGCGACCCGCAGTTCTACGCGAAGACGCCCGAGCAGCTGCTGCTGGCACGCCGCCTGGATCACGCGCGAGATCGACGGCCGCATGCCGGACTTCTTCGGCCGCATTCCGCGCGCGCCGTACACGGTGAAGCCGGTGCCGGCGGCGCTCGCGCCCAACTACACGGGCGGCCGCTACAACCCGGGCCCGCTCGGCGCGGCGGGCGAATACTGGGTCAACACGTACGCGCTGCAGAACCGTCCGCTCTACGTGCTGCCCGCGCTGACGCTGCACGAGGCGGCGCCCGGGCACCACACGCAGGGCTCGCTGTTCGCGCGAGCTCGAGAACGTGCCGCGTGTTCCGGCCGCAACTTCTATCCGCACGCGTTCGGCGAGGGCTGGGGCCTCTACTCCGAGTACCTCGGCGTCGAGATGGGCGTCTACCACACGCCCTACGAGCGCTTCGGCCGCCTGACCTATGAGATGTGGCGCGCCTGCCGCCTGGTCGTGGACACGGGCATGCACGCCTTCGGCTGGTCGCGCCAGCAGGCGCTCGACTTCATGACAGTCGAACACCGCGCTCTCCGAGCACGAGATCCGCACCGAGATCGATCGCTACATCGCCTGGCCGGGCCAGGCGCTCGCCTACAAGACGGGCGAACTCGAGATCAAGGCGCTGCGCGAGCATGCCGCAGCGCGAACTCGGCGACGCGCTTCGACGTGCGCGCGTTCCACGACGCGGTGCTCGGGCAGGGCGGCGTGACGCTGCCGGTGCTCGAGAAGCAGGTCGACGCGTACATCGCGCGCACGCGAGGCTCGTGAGCGCGCGCGGCGAATACGGCCGGCTGCTCGGCCCGCAGGGCCCGCTCGCCCGCGTCATCGCGGGCTTCGAATCGCGCCGCGAGCAGCAGCTCATGGCCGACTGGGTCGGCGAGGCGCTCGCGACGCGCGGACATGCTCGCGATCGAGGCCGGCACCGGCACGGGCAAGACCTTCGCCTACCTCGTGCCCGCGCTGCTGTCCGGCCGGCAGGTCATCATCTCGACCGGCACGCGCACGCTCCAGGACCAGCTCTTCAACCGCGACCTGCCGACGGTCGCGAAGGCGCTCGGTCGCCCGGCGCGCGTCGCGCTCCTGAAAGGCCGCGCGAACTACCTGTGCCTGCACCGGCTCGAGCTCGCGGAGTCGATGCCGCAGCTGCCCGGGATCCCGGTGCCGAACGCGCGCATGCTGGCGCGCATCCGCCGCTGGTCGCGCGAGACCGCGACCGGCGACCTCGCGGAAGTCACGAGCCTGCGCGACACCGATCCGGTGCGCGCGCGTCGTGACCTCGACGCGCGAGAACTGCCTCGGCAACGCGTGTCCTGCCTACGCGCGCTGCCACGTGGTCGCCGCGCGGCGCGAGGCGCAGGCGGCCGACATCGTGGTCGTGAACCATCACCTGCTGCTCGCGGACCTCGCGATGAAGGACGAGGGCTTCGGCGAGCTGCTGCCGGGCGCCGAGGCCGTGATCCTCGACGAAGCGCACCAGGTGCCGGAGATCGCCGCGCAGTTCTTCGGCCGCGAGTTCTCCGCGCGCCAGGCCGCGCTGCTGGCGCGCGACGCGCTCGCCGAACTCGCGCGGCTCGGGCTCGCGGGCACCGCGCCGCGCGAGCGCCTCGCCACGCTCGAATCGGCGATCGCCGAGGCGGCGCGCCGCGCTCGCCGGCAGCCGCGACCGCGTCGACTGGGCGGCGCTGTCCGGATGCCTTCGTCGCGGCGCTCGAACGCGTGCGCGAGGCGCTCGCGCGGCTCGCGGTCCAGAACTGGCCGGCGCCGATGCCGACGACCCGGGCCTGCGCAGGCCGTGCGTCGCGCGGACGAAGCTGTCGGAAGTCGCTGGAAGACGATCGTCGATGCCGGCGCGGACGACGGCCTGCGCTGGGTCGAGCCGTCCCGCGGCGGCTTCACGCTGGCGTTCACGCCGTTCGAAGTCGCGACCCGCCTCGGGCGAGCTGATGCGCGCCCAGGGCGGCGCGTGGATCTTCACCTCCGCGACGCTCGCGGTCGGCGAGGACTTCTCGCATTTCCTCGGGCGGATCGGCGCGCCGCACGGCGCGCACGGTACGCATCGAGAGCCCCTTCGACTTCGAGAGCCAGGCGCGGATCTACCTGCCGCGAGGGCCTGCCCGGATCCGGCGAGCCGCGACTACACGGCGCGCGTCGTCGAGGCGGCGCTGCCGCTGGTCGAGGCGGCCGGCGGGCGCAGCTTCCTGCTCTTCACCAGCCATCGCGCGCTCACCGAAGCCGCGCGGCTGCTCGAGATGCGACCGGGCTTCCGCGAGCGCTATCCGATCCTCGTGCAGGGCGAGAGCCCGCGCGAGTCCCTGCTCGCGCGTTTCCGCGAGCTCGGCAACGCGGTGCTGCTCGGCACCGCGAGTTTCTGGGAGGGCGTCGACGTGCGCGGGCATGCGCTCGCGCTGGTCGTGATCGACAAGCTGCCGTTCGCCGCGCCGGACGATCCGCTGCTCAAGGCGCGGCTCGAGGGCATTCGCCGCCGCGGCGGCAATCCATTCCAGGAATTCCAGCTGCCGCAGGCCGTGCTCGCGCTCAAGCAGGGCTTCGGCCGGCTGATCCGCGACCGCGAGGATTTCGGCGTCGTCATGCTGTGCGACCCGCGCATCGTGAAGCGCGGCTACGGCCGGCTCTTCATCGCCTCGCTGCCGCCGGCGCCGGTCGTCACCGACGAGGACGAGGCAGCCGCGTTCCTGCGCCGGCGGCTGGCGCGCGCGGGCCTCGCCCTGCCCGGGTGCGCCGAGGCATGAAGATCCTGGCGATCGATGCGGCAACCGAGGCGTGTTCGGCGGCGCTGCTCGTCGGCGCGACGTTGACCGAGCGCTTCGAAGTGATCGGACGCGGCCATGCCGGCCGGCTGCTGCCGATGGCGGACGAGCTGCTGCGCGAGGCGGGCCTCGACGACCCGCGATCTCGACGCCGTCGCATTCGGCCGGGGCCCCGGCGGTTTCACGGGCCTTCGAATCGCGGCGGGCATCGCCCAGGGCCTCGCGGCCGGCGGCGGCCAGCCGATCCTGCCGGTCAGCAACCTGGCAGCCGTCGCGGCCGGGGCCGCTCGCACGCACGGCGCACACGCGCGTGCTCGCCTGCATGGACGCGCGCATGGGCCAGGTGTACTGGGCGGCCTTCGATTGCAGCGGCGCGCGCCCGCGCGGCGCTGACGCGCGAGCACTTGTCCGATCCCGGCGCCGTCGAGCTGCCGGCGGGCGAGGCGTTGTTCGGTGCGGGTCATGGCTTCTCGGCGTACCCGACGCTTGCGGCCCGCCTTGCGGGAGCCTCGCGGGCGTCGACGACGCGGCGCTGCCGCGCGCGGCGACATCGCGCGCATCGCCGCGGTCGACCTCGCCGCGGGCGGGGGGCTCGCGGCGGCGCAGGGCCTGCCGGTCTACCTGCGGGACGACGTCGTCCACAGGCGCTGAACCTGCCGGTGTCATAATTCCTCAACAATGAGCCGGCACGCTGACCGCCTGCGCATGACGGACACCCGCATCCTGGTCGTCGAAGACGAGCAGCCGATCCGCGACCTGATCGCTTTCGGGTTGCGGCGTGCCGGCTGCGACGTCGCGCTCGCGGAGCACAGCCAGGCGGCGCTCGCGAGCATCGGCGACCGGCGCCCCGACCTCGTCCTGGTCGACTGGATGCTGCCGGACATGAGCGGCCTCGAGCTGGTGCGCGTGCTGCGCCGCGACGCCAACACGCGCGACATCCCGATCATGATGCTGACCGCGCGCGGCGAAGAAGCCGACAAGGTGGCGGGCCTCGAGACCGGCGCCGACGACTACGTGACGAAGCCCTTCTCGGCGCGCGAGCTGATTGCGCGCATCCAGGCGGTCCTGCGCCGCAGCGCGCCGGCCGGCGACTCCGAGCGCGTCGACGTCGAAGGACTGTCGCTCGACCAGGCGGGACACCGCGTGACGGCGGCCGGCAAGACGGTCGCGCTCGGCCCGACGGAGTACCGCCTGCTCGCTTTCCTGATGACCCACCCGGATCGCGTCTACACGCGCGGAGCAGTTGCTCGACCGCGTCTGGGGCGGCAACGTGTACGTCGAGGAGCGCACGGTCGACGTGCACATCCGGCGGCTGCGCAAGGCGCTCGAGCCGTCCGGCTTCGACCGCTTCGTGCAGACCGTGCGCGGGGCCGGCTATCGGTTCTCCGCACAGCCAGACTGAGCCATGTGGTCGGCCTGGTCATTCGCGCTCGTCCGCCTGGCGGCGGCGATCGCAGTCGCCGTGCTGATCGGCCTCGTCACGGGCCGCATGGCACTCTGGCTCACGATCGTGCTGGGCGGCATCCTCGCCTGGCAGTTCGTCAACCTGTTCCGCCTGCAGCGCTGGCTGCGCCATCGCGCGCACGAGGACCCGCCGGACATCGGCGGCGTCTGGGGCGACGTCATCGCGATCATCAACCGCATCTATCGCCGCAAGCAGTTCCACAAGCGCCGCGTCATCGCAGCAGTTCCGCGAATTCCGGCGCCTCTCGGCCGCGCTGCCGGACGGCGTCGTGCTGCTGTCGGAGGGCCGGGAGATCCGCTGGTTCAACCGCACGGCCGCGGACCTTCTCGGCCTCCGGCGCAAGGTGGACATCGGCATACCGATCGCGAACCTGGTGCGCGACCCGGAGTTCGCGGCCTACCTCGGCCGGCCCGACGGCAGCAACGGCGTCATCGTGCACGTCCAGGGCCGCGATGCCTGGCTCGCGCTGTTCGTGATCCCGGCCGGCGCGCAGTTCCTGATGCTGGTGCGCGACGTCACGCGCGAGGTGCGGCTCGAGCAGATGCGCAAGGACTTCGTCGCCAACGCCTCGCACGAGCTGCGCTCGCCGCTCACCGTGATCTCCGGCTACCTCGACGAGCTGGCGGAGCGACGAGGGGATCGGCGCGGAATGGCGCGAACCGGTCGCCGACATGCGCCGCCAGGCGCTGCGCATGCGCGAGATCGTCGAGGACCTCCTCGAGCTCTCGCGACTCGAGGCGACGGCCGACGAGGCGCCGATGACGCCGGTCGACATGCCGGCGCTGCTCGAGCGGCTGGTGCGGGAAGCGCAGACGGCCGGCGACGGAGGTGCCCCGGTTCGAGCTCGACATCGACCAGGGCTGCCTGCTGCGCGGCAACGAGACCGAGCTTTACTCCATCGCCTCGAACCTGATCTCGAACGCGATCAAGTACACGCCCCGCCGAGGGCACGGTCACGATCCGGTGGGGCCGCGAAAACGGCGGCGCGCGACTCGTCGTGCAGGACACCGGCATCGGCATCGCGCCGAGCACCTGCCGCGTCTCACCGAGCGCTTCTACCGCGTGGATCGCGCGCGCGCGCGCGCCAAGGGCGGATCGGGCCTCGGGCTCTCCATCGTCAAGCATGGGCTGCAGCGCCACGGCGGCCGGCTCGACATCGAGAGCGAAGAGGGCCATGGCTCGACGTTCACCGCCCACTTCCCGGCGCGCCGCGTCATGGCGCGACTGGTGCCTGTCACAAAAGCGTCATAGTCCGGCCCCAGAATCCACGCCGCGAGCGCCGCCCACGGGTACTCGCTGTCGTCTATCAACCCGGAGTGTGGCCCGTGAAAAAGTCCCTGACGATTGGCGCAATGGGCCTGCTGCTCGCCGCACCGGCGCTCGCCCAGAACAAGCCGACCATCGACCAGATCATGCAGGAGCTGAATGCGCTCGGAACGCGCGTCGGCCGGCTGGAGCAGGACAATGCGCAGCTGAAGACCGAGAACGCCGCGCTGAAGGCCGAGAACGAGCGGCTCGAGGCGACGTCCGAATACCTGAAGGACAACGCGACGGCGACGCGCAAGCAGCTTGCGCAGGACGCGCCCAAGATCGTCGAGGCCGAGCGCATCACCAAGGCCGCGGAATGGGCCTCGCGCATCAGCTGGAAAGCGGACGTGCGCTACCGCCACGAATTCGTGGACCCGGAGGAGGCGATCGCCGACCAGACACGCCAGCGCCTGCGCGCGCGGCTCTCGATGACCGCGAAGATCAACGACACGCTGACCGGCACCATCGGCATCGCGACGAATGGCGGCTCGGGCGACCCGCGCTCGACGAACCAGACGCTCGGAGAGGGCTGGACGCGCAAGGGCATCGCACTCGACCTCGCCTACGTCGACTGGAAGCCGATCGATAGCTTCGGCATGAGCTTCGGCAAGATGCCGCAGCCCTGGTACAAGGTCTCCGGGTACTTCTTCGACAACGACATCAACCCGGAGGGCATCGCGGCCCGCTTCGGCACCGGTCCGTTCTTCGCAAATGCCTACGGCATGTGGCTTTCGGAGCGCAGCACCCTGAGCGACGCGACGCTGATCGGCGGCCAGCTCGGCCTGACGGGACAGATCGGCGGGCTCAAGCTCACGGGGGCCGTCGGCTACTTCGACGTCGGCGCCGTGCAGGGCGAGTACACGACCGCCAGCACGTCGATCCCGTGCGTGAACAACCCGGCATTCTTCGGCGGGGCGCAGGGCAACACGACGACGGTGGACGCGCTGGGCTGCCCGTTTCTCGTCAACGACTTCAACATGGTCGAGGCGCTCGCGCAGGCGCGAGATCACGGTTGCCGACCAGCCGCTGCAGATCTGGGCGCAGTTCATCCAGAACAACGAGGCCGACGACCTCGACACCGGCTGGCTCGCGGGATTCAACTGGGGCAAGGCCAGCAACCCGCTGACCTTGGAGTTCGGCTACGCCTACGGCGCGATCGAGAAGGACGCCCAGTTCGGCCAGTTCGTCGATTCCGACTTCGGCGGCGGCGTGACCGACGTGGACGGCAGCATCATCAAGCTCGGCTTTGCGCCGGCCAAGAACTGGGTGCTGAACGGCACGTACTTCATGAACAACCGCTTCGTCGACGCGCCGGGCGCAACTGAGAGCAACTATGACCGCTACCAGATCGACCTCAACTGGAAGTTCTGACGTGGCGTTGTCACGAAACTGTCACAGTGCGACCCTAAGGTTGCACGGGAATTGAAGGAGCAGAGACGAACATGAAAACCATTTCCATGTTGGCTGCCGCGACGATTGCATTTGCGGGCCTGTCGCTCGCGCCGGAGGCCGACGCGCAGCAGGTCATCAAGATCGACGGCTCGAGCACGGTATTCCCGATCACGGAGGCCGTGGCCGAGGAATTCCAGATCGCGAAGCGCGGCAAGATCCGCGTGACGGTCGGCGATCTCCGGCACCGGCGGCGGCTTCAAGAAATTCTGCCGCGGCGAGACCGACATCCAGGACGCCTCGCGCCCGATCCTGGCGGCGGAGATGGAAGCCTGCCGTGCGGCCGGCATCAAGTACTACGAGCTGCCGATCGCGTACGACGCGCTGACCGTGGTCGTGAACAAGCAGAACACCTGGGTGACGCAGCTGACGGTCGCCGAACTCAAGAAGATGTGGGAGCCGGCCGCCCAGGGCAAGATCACGACGCTGGAACCAGGTCAACCCGAAGTGGCCGAACGAGCCGCTCGCGCTGTTCGGGCCGGGGTCCGATTCCGGCACCTTCGACTACTTCACCGAGGCCATCGTCGGCAAGGCCAAGTCGAGCCGCGGCGACTTCACCGGCAGCGAGGACGACAACGTGCTGGTGCAGGGCGTCGCCAGCAACAAGGGCGCGCTCGGCTACTTCGGCTATGCCTACTACCAGCCGAACGCGGACAAGCTGAAGGCCGTGCCGATCGTGAACAAGACCGGCAAGCCGGTCGGACCGTCGCTCGAGAACGTCGTGAACGGAAGCTACGAGCCGCTGTCGCGCCCGATCTTCATCTACGTGGCCGAGAAGGCCGCGCAAGAAGCCCGAGGTGAAGGAGTTCGTGGAGTACTACCTGTCGCGAGAGCGTGCCGCTGATCGAGGAAGTCAAGTACGTCCCGCTGCCCAAGCAGGCCTACGACCTGGCGGCCAAGCACTTCCGCGGAGGGCAAGCTCGGCACCGGCTTCGGCGGCGTGCCGGAAGTCGGCCTGAAGGTCGAGGAACTGCTCGCGCGCGAGGCGAAGCTCTGATCGATTGCCAGGTCCGGGTACTGCGCCTACCCTGTGCGGGTCGATGAAGCGCCGGGCGGGGCCGAATGGCCCCGCCCGGTCATTACAAGAACCGGCACCGGGCGGGGAGTGCGCGGCGAAGACCAATGAACCAGACAGCCACCATGCCTGCAGTCGGGCCGCCCTCGGGCCTCGCTTACCGGAAGTTCCGGGACCGCGTCGTGGAGTTCTTCCTCCTGGCGCGCCGCGCTGGTCGCGGTGTTCACGACGCTCGCCATCGTCGTGGTGCTGGTGCGCGAATCGCTGCCGTTCTTCGAGCACGTGTCGCTCCGGGACTTCCTGACCGACACGATGTGGACGCCGCTGTTCGCCGAAGCGCGCTACGGCATCCTGCCGCTCGTCGCGGGCACGCTGGTGACGACGCTGGTCGCGCTCGCGGTCGCGATCCCGGCGGGCACGATCATCGCCATCTACCTGAGCGAGTTCGCGCCGTATCGCCTGCGCGAGGTGATCAAGCCGGCCCTCGAGCTGCTCGGCGCGGTGCCGACCGTGGTCTACGGCTACTTCGCGCTGATGATGGTCACGCCCTTCCTGCAGAAGCTCATTCCCGGACTGCCGGGCTTCAACATGCTTTCCGCGGGCCTCGTGATCGGCATCATGATCATTCCCGTACATCGCCTCGGTGAGCGAAGATGCGATGCGCGCGGTGCCGAACTACATGCGCGAGGGCAGCTACGCCATGGGCGCGACGCGCTTCCAGACGGCGACCCGCGTGGTCGTCCCCGGTGCGCTGTCCGGCATCGCGGCCGCCTACATCCTCGGCATCTCGCGCGCGGTCGGCGAGACCATGGTGGTCGCGGTCGCGGCCGGCCTGCAGCCGAACCTGACCTGGAACCCGACCGAGCCCGCGGCGACGATCACCGCGTTCATCGTGCAGGTGAGCCTCGGCGACCTGCCGCACGACAGCATCGGTTACCAGTCGATCTTCGCGGCCGGCCTGGTGCTGATGTTGATGACGCTGGTATTCAACATCGCGGGCTTCACGCTGACCCGCCGCTTCCGCGAGGCCTACTGAGATGCAAGCTGCGACCGCCGCCGACGTCGCATCGAGCTGATCCGCGCCGACGTCAACCGGCGCAAGGTCCTCGACCAGGTGTTCGTGGTCGTGGGCCTGCTGGTCATGTTCGCGGCACTGCTGGTGCTCGCGCTGCTGTTCATCGACCTCGTGCAGAAGGGCGCGCCGCGGCTCAACCTGGACTTCCTGACGCAGTTCCCGTCGCGCAAGGCGGAACGGGCCGGCATCCTGTCGGCCTGGGTCGGCACCTCGCTGATCATGCTGACGACCGCGGCGATCGCGATGCCGATCGGCGTTGCCGCCGCGATCTACCTCGAGGAGTACGCGCCGAAGAACTGGTTCACGGCGATCATCGAGATCAACGTGACGAACCTCGCCGGCGTCCCGTCGATCATCTACGGCCTGCTGGCGCTCGGGCTGTTCGTCTACCAGTTCAACCTCGGCCAGAGCATCCTGACCGCGGGCCTGACGCTCTCGCTCCTGATCCTGCCGATCGTGATCGTCGCGACGCGCGAGGCGCTGCGCGCCGTGCCGCGCCCGATCCGCGAAGCCGCCTACGCGCTCGGCGCGACGCGCTGGGAAGTGACCGCGCACCACGTGCTGCCGTACTCGATGGGCGGCATCCTGACCGGCATGATCATCGGCCTGTCGCGCGCCATCGGCGAGACGGCGCCGCTCATCACGATCGGGGCGCTCTCGTTCATCGCCTTCCTGCCCGCAGTCGCCGTTCAAGAGCGAGTTCCCGTTCCTGTCGTTCGCCTGGCTCAAGGACGCGTTCACCGCGATGCCGATCCAGATGTTCAACTGGGTGTCGCGGCCGGACCCGAAGTTCCAGGTCAATGCGGCGGCGGCCGGCGCGATCCTGCTCGGCATGACACTGCTGATGAACGGCATCGCGATCTGGCTCCGTTACCGCTTCCGCAAGAGGATCAACTGGTGAGCGACATGCAGACTGGCATCACGGGTCCCGAGGCAACGACACGACAGGCGCCGCCGAACCAGGCGGTCGACGGCAGGCTCGCGACACCCGCGCCCGACGATCGACGTCGGCCGCGGCGCCGCGGCTGCGGGCGAAGCCGTCACCGTCAAGTCACGGGCCGAGAATCTGTCCTTCTACTACGGCGCGGTGCAGGCGCTGAAGAGCCTCAACATCGAGATCCGCGAGAAGCGGGTGACGGCGCTGATCGGGCCCTCCGGCTGCGGCAAGACCACCTTCCTGCGCTGCTTCAACCGCATGCACGACCTGACGCCCGGCACGCGCTACGAAGGCCGGATCATGCTGTACCCGGACAACTTCGACCTGGTCGCGAAGGGAGTCGACCCGATCGAAGTGCGGATGCGGATCGGCATGGTGTTCCAGAAGCCGAACCCGTTCCCGAAGTCGATCTTCGAGAACGTCGCCTACGGCCTGCGCGTCCGCGGCCTGCGCTCGAGTGCGCGCGTCGAGGAGGAGGTCGAGAAGGCGCTGCGCCGTGCCGCGATCTGGGACGAGGTCAAGGACCGTCTCGACAGCTCCGGGCTCTCGCTCTCCGGCGGCCAGCAGCAGCGCCTGTGCATCGCGCGGGCGCTCGCCACGAACCCGGAGATCCTGCTGTTCGACGAGCCGACCTCGGCGCTCGACCCGATCGCGACGGCGCGCATCGAGGAGCTGATCGCGGAGCTGCGCGACCAGGTCACCGTCATCATCGTCACGCACAACATGCAGCAGGCCGCGCGCGTCTCCGACTACACCGCCTTCATGTATCTCGGCGAGCTGATCGAGTTCGACAACACCAGCAAGCTGTTCACCAATCCCTCGAAGAAGGCGACCGAGGACTACATCACCGGCCGCTACGGCTGAGCGGGACAGGACGCGACGTGAACGAACCCGGCGAAGGTCACACCATCAAGGCCTGGGACGGCGCGCTTGTCGGGCCTGCGCGGGCGCGCCCACCAGATGGGAACGCTGGTGGCGCAGCAGGTCGAGACCGCGGTCCGGGCGCTGCTCGAGTCCGACCGCGAGGCGGCCGAGCTGGTGCTGCGGCGCGAGCAGCAGATCAACGCCTGGCAGACCGAGATCGAGGCCGAGAGCTTCCGCCTGCTGGCGCGGCAGGCGCCGGTCGCGAGCGACCTGCGCACCGTGCTCGCGATCTCGCGCGCCGTCACCGACCTCGAGCGCGCCGGCGACGAGTCGAAGAAGATCGCCCGCTTCGCGCTCGCGAGCGCCGCCCAGGGCGCCGGAGGCCCGTCGCGCGTGATGCACCGGCCGCTTCGCCACATGGCCGAGCTCGCCTCGGAGTCAATGCGCGTCGCGGTCGATGCGCTGGACCGCGGCGACGCGAGCGTCGCGCACGAAGTCGCGCGACTCGATCGCGAAATCGACCAGGAGTTCGAGGCGGCGCTGCGGCAGCTCATGACGGTCGCCATGGAGCGCATCGCGGCTGCTGAAGCCGGTCTTCGACACGGTGTTCGCGCTCAAGAGCCTCGAGCGGATCGGCGACCACGCCAAGAACGTCGCCGAGCACGTGGTGTTCCTCGTGAGCGGCGCGGACGTTCGGCACGCCGGGCGACGCGCGCGGCGCGCCGGCGAAGGAAATGCAACACTAGCCGGGTAAGATGAAACGACGCCGGGGCCCAGGGCCGCCGGCAGGAGTAGGACCATGGAATCCGCGGATCTCAGCCAGCACACGTCGCGCCGCTTCAACGAGGACATGGAGCGCGTGACGACGCGCGTCCTGCAGATGGGCGGCTTCGTCGAGCAGCAGCTGCCAGCGCGCCGTGACCGCGCTGATCGAGGGCAACAGCTCGCTCGGCGAGGAAGTCGCCCGCGACGACTACAAGGTCAACCAGATGGAGGTCGAGATCGACGAGGAATGCAACCGCATCATCGCGACGCGCCAGCCGACCGCCTCCGACCTCCGGGTGATGGTCGCCATCATCAAGACGATCACCGATCTCGAGCGGATCGGTGACGAGGTCGAGAAGGTCGGCAACATCGCGGCGCGGCTCGCGACGATGGAGAAGCCCTCCGACAATTACCGCGAGATCCGCCACCTCGGGCGCCTGGTCACGGAGATGGTCCACGATGCGCTGCATGCCTTCGCGCGGCTCGATGCCGACGAGGCCTTCGAGGTCGCGCGGCGCGACCGCAAGGTCGACGAGGAGTACGAGTCGATCCAGCGCCAGAACATCACGTTCATGATGGAAGACCCGCGCTCGATCCGCCGCGCGCTCGAGATCATGTGGGTCGTGCGGGCACTGGAACGCATCGGCGACCATGCCAAGAACATCTGCGAGTACACCGTGTACATGGTCCACGGCAAGGACATCCGCCACCTGTCGCTCGACGACGCCGAGCGCCAGATCCGCGACGTCGCCCGCGCGCGCACGGGAGCCTGATGCTGTCGCGGCGGCAGGCCAACTGGATCGGATTTGCGGCCTGCGTAGCGGCCCTGGCGTATGCCTTCTACGCCCAGTTCGGGCTCGACCTCGTGCCCTGCCACCTGTGCATCTTCCAGCGCTTCACGCTGGCGGCCCTCGGCATCGCCTTCCTGGTCGCGGCCTGCGTCTCGCGTCCCGGGCGGCGCGGCGCGCTGTGCGCGACGCTGATCGCACTCACCGGGCTCGCGACCATCGCGACCGCCGGCCGCCACGTGTGGATACAGATGCAGCCGGCCGGCTCGGTGCCGGCCTGCGGCGCGGACCTCGCCTTCATGGTGGACGTGTTCCCGCTGACCGAGGTGATCCTGAAGGTGTTCAGGGCGGGCGGGGAATGCGCGACGGTCGACTGGTCTTTCCTGGGACTGTCGATGCCGGCCTGGGTGCTCGCGATCGCCGTGGCGCTGACCGCCGCCGGCGTCTGGGTCAACCTGCGAAAATCCGCCTGAGCGCGCCGGCGTAGACGCGGTGCAGGCGGTCGATGTCCTCGATCGCGCAACACTCGTCGACCTGGTGGATGGTCCGGTTGAGCAGCCCGAACTCGACGACCTCAGCGCCGAGCGCGCCGAAGAAACGCCCGTCAGAGGTGCCGCCGCCGGTCGAAAACTCGGGTGCCAGGCCAGCGACCTCGGCCACGGCAGCGCCGACCGCCGCGCTCAATGTTCCCGGCGCCGTGTAGTAGGGCATCGCCGCCTCGAGCCACTCGATCGAGTGACGCAGGCCGTGTCGATCGAGGATCGCTGTCACGGCGAGTTTCAGCCCATCGAGTGTCTGCACCGGCGACCAGCGCAGGTTGAACACCGCGTGCAGCTCGCCGGGGATCACGTTGGTCGCACCCGTGCCGGACTGCACATTGCTGACCTGGAAGCTCGTCGGCGGGAAATGCACGTCGCCCGCATCCCACTTCCGTGCGGCGAGTTCGGTGAAGGCGGGCAGCACGGCGTGGATCGGGTTCAGCGCGCGATCGGGATAGGCGACGTGGCCCTGCACGCCCTGCAGGGTGAGGCGTCCCGACAGCGAGCCGCGTCGGCCGATGCGCACGGTATCGCCGAAGGCCTGCTGGCTCGAGGGCTCGCCGACGATGCAGTACGTGACGGGCTGCCCGCGTTGCCGCAGCGCATCGACGACGCGTCGCGTGCCGTCCACCGAGCGGCCTTCCTCGTCGCTGGTGATGACGAAGGCAATCGAGCCGGGGTAAACCGGCCGCGCGGCGACGTACTCGAGTGCGGCCATCGTCATCGCCGCGACGCCGCTCTTCATGTCGGCGGCGCCGCGACCGAACAGGAGGCCGTCGCGGACGACGGGCTCGAACGGGTCCGATTTCCACTTCTCGCGCGGTCCCGGCGGCACGACGTCGGTGTGGCCCGCGAAACAGGCGACCGGCCCGTCGCCGCCGCGGTGGATGGCCCACAGGTTGTCGACGTCCGCGAATCGCATGTGCTCGACCGCGAATCCGGCCGCTTCGAGCTTGCCCGCAAGCAGCTTCTGACAGTCGCCATCGTCCGGAGTGACGGACTTCCGGCGGATCAGCTCCTTCGTCAGCTCTAGCGTGTCTGACATCCGCGCGACTTTACCGTGTTGTCGGTTGACGCGCGCGTTCGGCCGGTCGGGGACCCTCGCTCGCGCCGGAACTTTATGCGCTCGCTCGGGGACCCGCCCGGCCTCCGCGCGCATCGGCCGGCAGCTGCGGTCGAGCCGATGTCGACACGCACGAGAGCGCGCTATCTCGAGCGCGCCGGCCGTCGCACGTCGGTTGCGCCGTCCGTCGCCGCCGGGACTCCCCTCGCTCGCGCCGGAACTTTATGCGCTCGCTCGGGTGTCCCGTCGGCTCGGTGGCGCGACCGGCGGGTAACGGCTGTCGCATCTCCGTCGGCGCGCACGAGGTGGCGTGGGTGTCCCCGAGCGGAGCATAAAGTTCCGGCGAAGCGAGGGGACACCCCGCCGGATCCCGTGCGCGCCGACAGGAGTTACGTCCGCAGGAGCTCGTTGATGGAGGTTTTCGCTCGAGTCTGCGCGTCGACTTTCTTGACGATGACCGCGCAGTACAACGAATGGGAACCGTCAGCGGCAGGCAGGTTGCCGGGGACGACGACCGAGCCCGCGGGAACGCGGCCGTAGGTGACCTCCCGCGTCTCGCGATCATAGATCCGCGTGCTGGCGCCGATGAAAACGCCCATCGACAGCACTGCGCCGCGTTCCACGACGACACCCTCGACGACTTCGGAGCGCGCGCCGATGAAACAGTCGTCCTCGATGATGGTCGGGCGCGCCTGCAGCGGCTCCAGCACGCCGCCGATCCCGACGCCGCCCGAGAGGTGCACGTTGCGGCCGACCTGTGCGCAGGATCCGACGGTCGCCCAGGTGTCGACCATCGTGCCCTGGCCGACATGGGCGCCGACATTGACGAACGATGGCATCAGCACGACGTCGCGGCCGATGTGGGCGCCCATGCGCACGATGGCGCCGGGCACGACGCGCGCGCCGTCGGCGCGGAAGCGCCCGAGGTCGTATTCCGCGTGCTTGAGCGGCACCTTGTCGAACCAGCGCAAGTCGCCGGCCGCCGAAACGGCGTTGTCATGGGTGCGGAAATGCAGCAGCACCGCCTTCTTGAGCCATTCGTTCACGCGCCAGCCGCCCGTGGCCGTCGGGCTCTGCGACGCGGGCGCGCCCGCTGCCGAGCAGCGCGAGGCATTCGTCGATAGCTTCCGGCAACCCGGCCGGGGCATTGCCCGGCGCGAGCGTTGCCCGGTTTTCGAAGGCCTGTTCGATGCGTTCGCGGAGCTGCATGGGATACCTCAGGCGGCGGCGACCCGCGCATCGAGCGCGAGGGCGAGCGCATCGGCGAGCGCCTGGCAGCGCGCGGACTCGAGGCGCCGGCCATTCTCGTCGGTGACGGTGAATACGTCTTCCGCGCGCTCGCCGACGGTCATGATCTTGGCGCCGTGAAGTTCTACTTTCTGGTCCCAGAAGACCTGACCGATTTCGGACAGGAGCCCCGGGCGATCGCCGGCCACCACTTCGACCAGCGTGCGGCCCGGATCCGGGTCCGCACTGAAGCTGACCTGGGTCGGGGTCGTGAACATGCGCACCTGCCTCGGCACGCGGCGGGTGACTGCGGGCGCCTGCGCGTGACGCTCGGCGAGCGCGCGCGCGAGCTGGCGCTCGATGCCGGACATGCGTTCGCGGTCGGTGATGGGCTGGCCGGTATCCTCGAGCACAAGGTAGGCATCGAGGCTGCCGCCGTCGGCCGTCGGCGTGATGCGCGCGTCCTGGATACTGAGGCCCTGCTGGTCCAGCGCCGCGGTCGCGCGGGCGAAACTGTGGCGCCGGCCGTGCGTGTACACCAGCACGACCGTGGCGCCGCCGCGGCCCGGGTGTTCCGCGACCGCGACCAGCGGGCTGGCGTCGCCAGGCGCGCGCGCAGCGATGCGGGCCGTGTGCCAGGCAATTTCGGCGGCGGAATGGCGCAGGAAATACGCGTCGGTGAGCGTCGCCCAGACCCGCTCGCAGTCCGCCGCTGCGACGCCCGCGGCTGCCAGCTGTTCGCGCGCGAGTGCCTGCGTCTCGGCGATGAGCTGGTCGCGGTCGAGCGGCGACTCGAGCCCGCGCCTCAAAGCCTGCTTGACGCGCTCATACAGCTCGTCGAACAGCGTCGCCTTCCACCCGTTCCAGAGCTTGGGGTTGGTCCCGCGCACGTCCGCGACCGTCAGCACGTACAGGTAGTCGAGCCGCGCCTGGTCGCCGACCGCGCAGGCGAAGGCATTCACGACCTGCGGGTCCGAGATGTCCTGCTTCTGCGCGGTGACCGACAGTTTCAGGTGATGGCGCACCAGCCAGGCGACCAGTCGTGCGTCATAGCGCGACAGGCCCTGTTCGAGGCAGAACGCCTCGGCGTCCACGGCGCCGAGGTCGGAGTGGTCGCCGCCGCGGCCCTTGGCGATGTCGTGGAAGATCGCCGCGAGGTAGGCGAGTTCCGGCTTCGGCAGCACCCGGAAGATCTGTGCCAGCTTCGGGAACTCGTGATCGTAGCGTTCGAGCGCGAAGCGGCGCAGGTTGCTGACGACGAACAGCGTGTGCGCATCCACGGTGTAGGCGTGGAACAGGTCGTACTGCATGCGGCCGACGATGCGGCCGAATGCTGGAATGTAGCGCCCAAGCACGCCGTAGAGGTTCATGCGCCGCAGCTCGTGCGTGACGCCGGCGGGCGCACGCAGGATCTCGAGGAACAGGCGGTGGTTGCGCGGGTTCTGGCGGAACTCCTCGTCGATGAGCCACAGGCTCTCGGCGACGAGCCGGATGGTGCGCGCACGCACGCCACGCAGGCGCGGATTCTGCTGCAACACCAGGAACAGCTCCAGCAGCGCCGACGGATGGCGTGCGAAGACGTCGTCGGAGACGGTCTCGAGGCACTCGTCGCGCTCCTGGAAATGCCCGCCGAGCGGCAGCGCCGGGGCGCCGCGGTCGGCGATGATCTCCTCGCGGAACTGCTGCAGCAGCAGCTCGTTGAACCAGGCGACCTGCATCGCCGTGCGGTAGTAGCGCTGCATGAACTGCTCGACCGCGAGCGTGTAAGTCGCATCCTCGTAGCCGAACATGCGTGCCAGCCGGATCTGGTGATCGAACAGCAGCCGGTCCTCGCGCCGCCCGCTCACGAGGTGCAACGCGAAGCGCACGCGCCAGAGCCAGGACTGGGCCGCTTCCAGCTGCGCGAGCTCACGCGGCGCCAGGAAGCCGGACCGTGCGAGGTCGCCGAGTGTATCGACGCCGAAATGGCGCTTTGCCACCCAGCCGATGGTCTGGATGTCGCGCAGCCCCCCGGGACCCTGCTTGACGTTCGGCTCGAGGTTGTAGGCCGTGTCGTGAAAGCGGTGATGCCGCTCGGCCTGTTCGGCGATCTTGGCGTCGAAGAAATCCCTCACCGACCACAGCCGGTCAGGCGCGAGCGCGCGGCGCATCGCGTCGAACAGCACGGGCGGGCCCGCGAGCAGGCGCGCCTCGAACAGTGTCGTCGCGACGCCCAGGTCGGCGAGCGCTTCCTGCCGGCAGTCATCGATGGTGCGGACGCTGTGGCCGGTTTCGAGCCCGATGTCCCAGAGGAATGCGAGGAAGCGTTCGAGCGGCGCGGTCCAGGCCGCGTCGGCACTTTGCGGCAACAGCACCATCACGTCGACGTCGGAGCAGGGCAGGAGCTCGCCGCGGCCATAGCCGCCGACCGCAAGCAGCGCGGCCGGTCCCACGGCGCCGCCGGCATGCAGCTGCCAGGCGCGGACGACGAGTGCGTCTACGAGCGCCGCGCGATCGTGCACCAGCGGCTCGATGGGTTCCTGCGCCTGGAATCGCCGCGCGAGCTCGCGGTCACCCTCGACCAGCGCGGCGCGAAAATCCGCCACAGAGCGGTTGGCGCCTTCGATGCGGCCGGGCAGGGAGTCGAGGTACGGCCAGCGCGCGGCCGGTGCCGCCTCGCGTGTCATGCCGGGGCGGCTCGCCACCGTTCAGGCCGCAGCGCGGTCAGCCGCGCCGAGCGTCAGCACCTCGAATCCGTCCGGCGTCACGAGCACCGTGTGTTCCCACTGCGCCGAAAGGGAGTGGTCCTTGGTGACGACGGTCCAGCCGTCGCCCAGCAGCTTCACGTGCCGGCGTCCGGCATTGACCATGGGCTCGACCGTGAACGTCATCCCGGCCTCGAGTGCCATGCCGGTACCCGGCTCGCCGTAGTGCAGGACCTGCGGGTCCTCGTGGAACACCCGGCCGATCCCATGGCCGCAGTATTCGCGCACGACCGAGTAGCCCTGGGCCTCGACGAAGGTCTGGATGGTGTGGCCCAGGTCGCCGAGGCGCGTGCCCGGGCGGATGGTGCGGATGCCGCGCCACATGGCCTCGAACCCCATGTCGCACAGCCGCCGGGCCTGGATCGACGTTTCGCCCACCTGGAACATGCGGCTGGTGTCGCCGTGGAAGCCGTCCTTGATGACGGTAATGTCCACATTGACGATGTCGCCGGTCTTCAGGACCTTGTCGCCCGGGATGCCATGGCAGACGACGTGGTTGACCGAGGTGCAGATCGACTTCGGAAATCCCTTGTAATTCAAGGGTGCCGGGATCGCGTGCTGCACGTTGACGATGTATTCGTGGCAAATCCGGTCGATTTCGCCGGTCGTCATGCCGGGCGCAATCCGCGGCCCGATCATGTCGAGGACGTCGGCCGCGAGGCGGCCGGCGACGCGCATGGCCGCCTGTTCAGCAGGGGTCTTGGCCGCTACCCGGGTGTGGCTCTGCATCAACACGCTGAAAATCGCCTATCACGTTGTTTCGACGGGACAAAGATGGTATAAAGCGCGGCGTTTTTTCTCAACCAAATCCACACGCGTACCGTCACGTGCGGCTGGGTGCCGGGTCCCTTGACCGGTTGCCGCATGCGGGTCCGCGGAGGGCTAACCCGAAAGGAGTTAATCATGGCCAGTCTGTCCATGAGGCAGATGCTTGAGGCGGGGGTTCATTTCGGTCATCAGACCCGCTTCTGGAATCCGAAGATGGCGCAGTTCATCTTCGGCGAACGTAACAAGATCCACATCATCAATCTCGAGCGGACGCTGCCGCTCTACAACGACGCCGCGACCTTCGTGAAGGGCATCGTCGGCGACGGCGGCAAGGTGCTGTTCGTCGGCACCAAGCGCAGTGCCCGCGACGCCATCCAGTCCGAGGCGACGCGCTGCGGCATGCCGTACGTCAACCAGCGCTGGCTCGGCGGCATGCTCACGAATTTCAAGACCATCCGCCAGTCGATCAAGCGCCTGCACGAGCTCGAGGAGCTGCGTGAGTCCGGCGCGCTGGATCGCCGCAACAAGAAAGAGGCGCAGATGTTGCGCCGCGAGATGGACAAGCTGATGCGCAGCCTCGGCGGCATCAAGGACATGGGCGCGCTGCCGGACGTGCTCTTCGTCGTGGACGTGGGCCACGAGGAGATCGCGGTGCACGAGGCGCGCAAGCTCGGCATCCCGGTGGTCGCCATCGTCGACAGCAACTGCTCGCCGGACGGAATCGACTACGTGGTTCCGGGCAACGACGACGCCATGAAGGCGATCCAGCTCTACGCGGCCGGCATCGCCGACGCGGTGCTGGACGGCAAGTCTTCGGTGCCGGTCGTGCCGGCGGGCGAGGACGAGTTCGTCGAACTCGACGAGGAAGGCCAGCCGCGCCGCAAGTCCGCCGCACGCGCACAGCGCAAGCCGGCGAACGTGCGTCGCAAGGCCCCGGCCCGCGCCCGCCAGTCGGCGGAGACGTCCTCGGCCGCCACGATGCCCCCGGTCGGGGCAGCGGAGGTGGTGGTCGACGTCGCTGACGATGAAGTCTCGGTCGACGAAGTCGTGGCCGATCCCGCACGCGCGAAGGCGGCGGCTGCGCCCGCGCGCAAGCGTCCTGTTGCCGCCCGCAAGCCCGAAAAGGCCGGGGAATGACGATGAGCATCAGCGCTGAAACGGTCAAGACGCTGCGCGAGCGCACCGGCGCCGGGATGATGGAGTGCAAGAAGGCGCTCCTCGAGACCGGCGGCGACCTCGACGCCGCGGCCGAGATCATGCGCAAGTCGGGTCTCGCCAAGGCCGACAAGAAGGCCGGCCGCATCGCGGCCGACGGCACGATCGCGTCGGCGATGGCGGCGGATGGCCGCTCGGCCGTCCTGGTCGAGATCAACTGCGAGACGGATTTCGTCGCGCGCCAGCCCGAGTTCCAGGCGTTCGCCGCCGACGTCGCGAAGGCGGCGCTCGCGGCCCGCGCGACCACGCCCGAGGCGCTCGCCGCGCTCGCGCTCGGCCACGGCGCGACGGTCGAGGAGACTCGCCGCACGTTGATCGCGAAGATCGGCGAGAAGATCGACATCCGCCGCGCCGGCCGGCTCGAAGCCCCGGAACTCATCGGCGCCTACGTGCACGGCACGCGCATCGGCGTGCTGGTCGGCTTGAAGGGCGGCGACGACGCGCTCGCGCGCGACGTCGCCATGCACGTTGCGGCCGTGAACCCGCAGTACGTGTCGCCGTCCGAAGTGCCGGCCGACGTGGTCGCCAAGGAGCGCGAGATCCTCTCGGCCCAGGCCGCCGCGGAGGGCAAGCCGCCCGCCATCGTCGAGAAGATGGTGGAAGGGCGCCTGCGCAAGTACCTCGCCGAGATCTGCCTGACCGGCCAGCCGTTCGTGAAGGATCCCGACACCACCGTCGGGGCCCTGCTCGAGAAGTCGAAGGCGACGGTGAGCGGCTTCCTGCGCTACGAGGTCGGCGAGGGCATCGAGAAGAAGCAGGAAAACTTCGCCGCCGAGGTGATGGCCCAGGTCGAGGCCGCGAAAGGCAGGGCCTGAGATAAAGGAGCAGCATGGCTGACACGCAAGCCCGGCAGCCGCTCACGAGGATCCTGCTCAAGATCAGCGGCGAGGCGCTGCTCGGTTCCGCCGACTACGGCATCGATCCCGCGATCCTGAAGCGCATCGCTTCGGAAATCCGGGAAGTGATGACGCGCGACATCCAGGTCGCCGTCGTCATCGGCGGCGGCAACATCTTCCGCGGCGCAGGCCTCGCACGGGCCGGCATGGACCGCGTGACGGCCGACCACATGGGCATGCTCGCGACCGTGATGAACGGGCTCGCGCTGCAGGACGCCCTCGAATCCCTCGGCAGCTATGCGCGGGTCATGTCCGCCGTCCGCGTCCAGGAAGTCTGCGAGGACTACATCCGCCGCCGCGCCGTGCGCCACCTCGAGAAGGGCCGCTGCGTCATCTTCGCCGCCGGCACCGGCAATCCGTTCTTCACCACCGACACAGCGGCCTCGCTGCGCGCGATCGAGATCGACGCCGACCTGCTGCTGAAGGCGACCAAGGTCAACGGCATCTACGACGAGGACCCGGTCCGCAACCCGAAGGCGAAGCGCTACCGGACGCTGTCGTTCGACAAGGTCCTGGACGACCGGCTGGGCGTGATGGACGCGACCGCCATCGTCATGTGCCGCGACAATGGCGTGCCGCTGCGCGTCTTCAACCTGATGAACGAGGGCGACCTGCTGCGCATCGTGGACGGCGAGGACGTCGGCACGCTGGTCGCGAACGGTCTGTAGAGGCAGGGGACGAAACATGCACGAGGAAATCAGCCGTGATGCGACGCAGCGCATGTCGAAGTGCGTCGCGCTCCTCAAGGAGCACTACCGCAAGATGCGCACGGGCCGCGCGAATACCGGCCTGCTCGACGGCCTCAAGGTCGACTACTACGGCAGCGAAGTGCCGCTCAGCCAGATCGCGAGCATCAGCGTCGAGGACGCGCGCACGCTCGTCGTGTCGCCCTGGGACAAGTCGGCCGTCTCCGCCGTCGAGAAGGCGATCCAGAAGTCCGACCTCGGCCTCACGCCGAACACCGCAGGCCAGGTGATCCGGCTGCCGTTGCCGCCGATGACCGAGGAGCGGCGCAAGGACCTCACCAAGGTCGCGCGGCACGAGGCCGAGAACGCGCGCGTCGCCGTGCGCGCGGTGCGCCGCGACCACATGAACGAGCTCAAGGAGATGCTGAAGGAGAAGCTGATTTCCGAGGACGACGACCGCCGCGTCCAGGAGGAGATCCAGAAGCTCACGGACCGGCACGTCCACGACATCGACCAGGTGCTGGCCGAGAAAGAAAAAGAGCTGCTGCAGGTCTAGGGAAGTTTGATGCCCGCAGCAGTCCCGCAACAGTCCGGCGCCCTGGCGGTGCCGCGGCACATCGCCGTGATCATGGACGGCAACGGCCGCTGGGCCGAGCAGCGCTCGCTGCCGCGCGCAGCGGGCCACCGTGCCGGTGCCAAGCGCGGTGCGCACGACGATCGAGGAATCCGTCCGGCACGGCGTCGGGGCGCTCACGCTGTTCGCCTTCTCGAGCGAGAACTGGCAGCGCCCGGCGGGCGAGGTGGGCCTCCTGATGCAGCTCTTCCTCGAGGCGCTCGACCGCGAGGTGGCCGACCTCGATGCCAACTCGCGTGCGGATCCGTTTCATCGGCGACCGCTCGCGGCTTGCACCCGAGCTCGTCGAGCGCATGAACTCGGCGGAGACGCGGACCGCGCATCATCGCCGCCTCGACCTCGTGATCGCGGTCGCCTACGGCGGCCGCTGGGACATCGCCCAGGCTGCGCGACGGCTCGCGCTCGACGTCGCCGCGGGCCGGCGCGACGCGGCAGGAATCGACGAGGCGACTGTCGCGCGCCTGCCTCGAGACCGCCGGGCGGCCGGCGCCGGACCTCTTCATCCGCACCGGCGGTGAACGGCGCATCAGCAATTTCCTGCTGTGGGACCTCGCGTACACCGAACTCTGGTTCACCGACACGCTGTGGCCGGATTTCGACTCGGCCTGCTTTGCCACCGCGACTCGAGGACTTCGGCGGACGCGAACGGCGCTTCGGCCGGGTCGCAGGCCCGGCGGGGAGCGACTGATGCTGGGGCAACGGATCATCACCGCCGTCGGGCTGGTCGCGGTGCTCGCGCTCGTGCTCGTCGTGCTGCCGCGCGACCTTGCGGTGCTCGCGCTCGGCGCCGCTGGTGCTGCATGGGAGCCTGGGAGTGGTCGCGGCTCGCAGGGTTTTCGGGCGTCGCCGCGCGCGCCGCCTACATCGCCGCCTGCGCCGCGGCGATGGCGGGGCTCTGGTACGCTGGCGCAGGAGTCCGCGGACTTCGAGCGCGCGATGACGGTCACCATGATCGGCTGGATCCCGCTCTTTGCCTGGATTGCGCTGGCACCCGGCTTTCGCGCCGACGGGCCTCGCGGCGATCGCAGGACTGTGGGCCCTCGCGCCGACCTGGCTCGCGCTGGCGCGGCTCTACCTGCAGGACGGAGAACGGGCGCGAGCTCGTCGTGTTCGTGCTGCTGCTCGCCTGGGCGGCCGACATCGGCGCGTACTTCGCCGGGCGCAGATTCGGCCGCCTGCGGCTCGCGCCGGTCGTGAGCCCCAACAAGACCTGGGAAGGCGTGCTCGGCGGCCTTGCCGCCGGCTTGCTCGTCGCGCTCGCAGGCAAGGCCTGGTTCGGCCTGCCCGCAGCCGGCTTCCTGTCGCTTTGCATCGCGGCCGTACTCGTCTCCGTGGTCGGCGACCTGCTCGAGAGCATGTTCAAGCGCCAGCAGGGTCTCAAGGACAGCGGCAGCCTGCTGCCCGGACATGGCGGCATGCTCGACCGCATCGACAGCCTGACCTCCTCGGTTCCGCTGCTCGCGCTCGGCTTCGGCTGGCTCGGGTTGGTCGCGTGAAGGGACTCGCCGTACTCGGCTCGACGGGCACGATCGGCGAGGCGACGCTGGACGTTGCCGGCCGCCACCCGGACCGCGTGCGCGTCGTCGCACTCGCCGCGCACTCGAATCACGAAGCGCTGTTCGCGCAGGTCGAGCGTCACCGTCCCGCGTGGCCGCGCTCGTCGATCGCGCGGCAGCGGCGCGGCTCGCGCAGCGTGTCGCGGCCGCGGGGCTGCCGACGCGCGTGACTGGGCGGCCCCGATGCGCTGGCAGCCGTCGCGACGATGCCGGAGGTGGACGTCGTCATGGCCGCCATCGTCGGCGCCGTCGGGCTCGCCTCGACGCTGGCGGCCGCGGCCGCCGGCAAGCAGATCCTGCTCGCGAACAAGGAAGCCCTGGTGCTCGCAGGCACGCCTGCTGCTCGACGCGCGCGCGGCGCTCCGGCGCGACGATCCTGCCGATCGACAGCGAGCACAACGCGATCTTCCAGTGCCTGCCGCCGGGCGCCGCGACAGGCTCGCCGCCGGCGGGCGTGTCGCGCATCCTGCTCACGGCATCGGGCGGGCCGTTCCTGCGCACGCGCCGCGAGGACCTCGCCGCGGTGACGCCGGAACAGGCGATTGCACACCCGAACTGGCGCATGGGGCCGAAGATCTCGGTGGATTCGGCGACGCTGATGAACAAGGGGCTCGAGCTGATCGAGGCCTGTCACCTGTTCGGCCGTCGCACCCGACGCGGTACGCGTCGTGATCCATCCCCAGAGCATCGTGCATTCGCTGGTGGAGTTCGACGACGGCTCGGTGCTCGCGCAGATGAGCTGAGCCCGACATGCGCGTGCCGATCGCGCAGGCGCTCGGCTGGCCGGATCGCATCGCCTCGGGGGCGGCGCGCCTGGACCTCGTGCAAGATTGCGAGGTTATCGTTCGAAGACCCTGATTTTGAAAGGTTTCCATGCCTCGGACTTGCGCAGTACGCGGCCCGCGCGGGCGGCACGATGCCGGCCGTGCTCAATGCCGCCAACGAAGTCGCGGTCGCTGCGTTTCTTGGCCGGCGGCTGAACTTTGCGAGCATCGCGACAGTCATTGAGTGCGTGTTGCAACAGCACGAGGCCGGCCCGGTGCGAGCCTTGAAGATGCGCTCGCGGCCGACGCCTGGGCGCGCGAGCGTGCGTCTGCGCGCGCTGGCCTCACGAAGCAGGCGGCCGGCGCATGAGCGCCGCCATCCTGACCTCCATCGTCGCCTTCATCGTCGCGATCGGCGTCCTGGTGACGGTGCACGAGTTCGGCCATTTCTGGGTCGCGCGCCGCCTCGGCTTCAAGGTCCTGCGCTTCTCGATCGGCTTCGGCAAGCCGCTCGCTGCGGCGCGTGAGCCGCGACGCGGACCACGTGGAGTACGTGCTCGCGGCCATTCCGCTCGGCGGTTACGTGCGCCTGCTCGACGAGCGCGACGGCCCGGTGCCGCCGGGCGACGCGCATCGGGCGTTCAACCGCCGGCCGCCGCTGGCGCGCATCGCGGTGCTGCTCGCCGGTCCCGCCGCCAATCTCGTGTTCGCGATCGTTCGCCTACTGGATGCTGCTTCATGCAGGGTGTGCCGGGCCTGAAGCCGGTGATCGGCGAGGTCGCCGCCGGATTCGATCGCGGCGCGCGCGGACCTGCGTGCCGGCGACGAGATCACCGCCGTCGCGGGCGACGCGACGCCGACGCGCCAGGCCGCCGTGCTCGCGATCCTCGAAGGCGTGGTGGCAGACGGGCGCGTGCCGCGTCGAGGTGCGCGGCGAGGGCGGCGGCACGCGGCAGCTGACGCTGCGCGTGCCCGAGGCGAGCGCCGCGGCGCTGACCGAGCCTGGCGCGCTGCTGCGCGGCCTCGGATTCTCGTTCTGGTACCCGCCGCAGCCCGTCGTCGTCGGCGAGCTCGGCCCGGGTTTCCCGGCCGCCAGGCGGGATCGCCGCCGGCGACCGCGTCGTCGAGGTCGAAGGCGACGCCGGTCGACGATTACCTCGAGTTCGTCGAGCGCATCCGCGAGCGGCGCCGGGCTGCCGACGCGGCTCGCCGTGCTGCGCGACGGCGAGCGCCGTGAAGTCGAGCTCGTGCCGAACGCGGTCGAAGAGGAAGGCCGCACGATCGGCAAGATCGGCCTCGGCGTGGCGCGCGGCGACGCGGGCGGGTTTCCCGAATCGATGAGGACCGTCGAGCGCTACGGGCCGCTCGGCGGCGGTGCTCGCCGCCAGTGCGCGAGACCTGGGACAAGAGCGCGCTCACCGTGCGTTTCCTGTGGCGCATGGTCACGGGCGACGTCTCGACCAAGAACATCTCCGGGCCGATCAACATCGCCCAGTACGCCGGGCTGACGGCGGCCGAGGGCTTCACCTACTATCTCGGATTCCTGGCCCTGGTTTCGATCTCGCTCGCGGTGCTGAACCTGCTGCCGGTGCCCGGTGCTGGACGGCGGCCAGGTCGTGTTCCAGCTCGCCGAGATGGCAAAGGCGCCCCGCTGTCGATGGAAGCGCAGGTGCTTGGTCAGAAAGTCGGCATCGCGATGCTGGTGCGCTGATGGGTTTCGCGTTCTACAACGACCTCTCGCGGCTGTTCGGCTGATGGCGCGGCGCCAGGCTCGGGGCATCCTCGTGCGCGGCATCGCCGCGGTCCTGCTTGCGGGCGCAGGTGTGGCCGGCACCGCCGGTCGCGCAGGCGCCGGTCGACTTCACCGTCGGCGACATCCGCGTCGAGGGCCTGCAGCGCATCGCCGAAGGCACGGTCTACAACTACCTGCCGGTGAACATCGGCGACCGCATGGACCAGCGACGGATCCAGGAGGCGATGCGGGCGCTGTTCGCCACCGGGTTCTTCAGCGACATCGAGTTGCGGCGCGACGGCGAGACCCTGGTGGTCGTGGTGCGCGAGCGGCCCTCGATCGAGAGCTTCGAACTCGTCGGGCAACAAGGACATCAAGACCGAGGACCTGCAGCAGTCGCTGCGCAGCGTCGGCCTCGCGACCGGCAAGACCTTCGACCGCTCGGTGCTCGAGGAAGTCCGCGGCTTCCTCACCGACCAGTACTTCAGCCGCGGCAAGTACGCGGTGCGCATCGATCCCAAGGTCGAGGATGTCCCGGGCAACAAGGTGCGCATCAAGATCGACATCGTCGAGGGCGCGCGCGCGCGCATCCGCCAGATCAACCTGGTCGGCAACACGGTCTATGACGACGACGAACTGCTCGACATCTTCGAGCTCAAGACGCCGAACTGGCTGTCCTGGTACAAGCAGGACGACCGCTACTCGCGCGAGTCGCTGCAGGGTGACATCGAGAAGCTGACGTTCCTACTACCAGGACCGCGGCTACGCCAACTTCGCCGTCGAGTCGACCCAGGTCGCGATCGCGCCCGAGATGGACGACATGTTCATCACGATGAACGTGACCGAGGGCGACGTCTACAAGGTCGGCGAGGTGAAGGTCGCCGGCACGATGAAGGTGCCGGAGTCCCAGCTGCAGCGTCCTGCTGATGGTCAGGTCCGGCCAGACCTACTCGCGCAAGCTGATCACCCAGACCCAGGAACTCATGTCCTTCCGCCTCGGCGCGGACGGCTACGCATTCGCGAAGATCGACCCGGTGCCGCAGGCGAACGAGGAGACCAAGACGATCGACCTCACTTTCTTCGTGGACGCGGGCAACCGTGCCTACGTGAGGCGCGTCAACTTCATCAACACGAGCGCGATCGACGACGAAGTTCTGCGGCGCGAGATGCGCCAGATGGAGGGCTCCTACCTGTCGAACGCGCTGCTCGAACGGTCCAAGGAACGCCTGCAGCGCCTGCCTTACATCGAGGAAGTCGACTTCGAGACGACCCCGGTGCCCGGCACGCCCGACCTGGTCGACGTCGACTTCAACGTGAAGGAGGGCCTGCCGGGGCAGTTCAGCGGCGGCATCGGCTACTCCGAGTCGCAGTCGTTCATGCTGAATGGCAGCTTCGTGCACTCGAACTTCATGGGCTCGGGCGAGCGCGTCGCGCTCGAGCTCGTCACTGGCCGTTACTCGCAACAGTACAGCCTTTCGCACACCGACCCGTACACCAACATCGACGGCGTGTCGCGGACCATGGCGCTGCAGTACCGCGACGTCACGCAGTACGTGTCGGCGGCGTCGGACTTCTCGACCACGACGATGTCCGGGACGCTCGAATTCGGCTACCCGATCTCCGAGTACCAGGGCCTGCGCTTCGGCGTCGTCGCGCAGCGTCTCGGACCTGATCGTCAATCCCGCGAGCAGCGCGCCGGAAGCCGTCAGCTGGGTGCGCAACAACGGCAATCCCTATACGCAAGTGATCGAGCGCGAGATCCCGGGAGTCGATCCCGACGACCCGCCGACGATCATCGAGACGATCCTGTTCGGCACCAAGTTCAACACTTTCGAGCTGGTCGGCAGCTGGTACTACGACTCGCGCAACCGCGCGATCTTCGCCGACCGCGGGTTGCAGCACTCGTTGAGCCTCGCGGTCACCGCGCCCGGCAGCGAGGTGAACTACTACACGATGCGTTACAACTACCTGCAGCTGCTGCCCATCTGGAAGCAGTGGACGCTCGCGCTGGCCGGGGACCTCGCCTACGGCGACGCGCTCGGCAAGGACACGACGTCGCTGCCGCCGTACCGCCAGTTCTTCGCCGGCGGTCCGGATACGGTTCGCGGCTTCACCGAGAGCCGCCTCGGCCCGAAGGACGGCTTCGGCAATCCCTACGGCGGCAACCTCAAGGTGGTCGGCCGCGCGGAACTCCTGTTCCCGGTGCCGGCCAAGTGGCGCGCCAGCACGCGCATCAGTGCGTTCTTCGACATGGGCAACGTTTTCTCGCAGGGCACCGGTATCCAGTTCATCGGCCAGGACGGCCGCACGCCGGTCGACTACGAGTTCGACTACAATGAACTGAAGCAGTCCGCCGGCGTGGCCATCCAGTGGTTCGCGCCGCTGGGGATATTCCGGTTCAGCTACGGCATCCCGCTGAACGAGTTCAAGGGCGACGGCATCCGCTATGAGGATGAGGTCGAACGCTTCCAGTTCACCATCGGTTCCGCATTTTGACATTCGAGGCGAAACGACACACATGACCAGGCATACAGTTTTCGGCGCGCTGCTGGTTGCGGCGGCCCTCACGGCCGCGCCCACAGCCGGTGCGCAGGCGCTCAAGATCGGCGTCGTGAACTTCGGGCGGCTGCTCGAGGAATCGCCGCAGGCCAAGGCGGCACAGCAGGCACTCGAAAACGAGTTCCTGCCGCGCCAGCGCGACGTCGCGGCGCAGCAGAAGTCGCTGCAGGAGAAGGCCGACAAGCTGCAGAAGGAAGCGGCCGTGATGTCCGAGGCCGACCGCGTGCGCACCGAGCGCGAGGTCCGCGACCTCGAACTAAACGTCAACCGACGCTTCAAGGAGCTGCAGGAAGACCTGAACCTGCGCCGCAACGAGGAAGTCGGCCGGATGCAGCGCGCGCTGCTGCAGGAAGTGCAGGCCTACTCCCGCGCCAACGGCTTCCAGCTGGTCCTCAGCGAGGGCGTGCTGTACGCGGCCGAAGGCATCGACATCACGCCGCAGGTCGTGGCCGCCATCAAGTCCAAGGCGCCGGCAGCCGCGGCGACCCCCAAGCCCTGATCCGCGCAAGCGCTTAGGGAGCGCCGGCATGGCCATGACGCTCGGCGAGATCGCGGTCCGCTACGGACTCGAACTCGCCGGCGACCCCGGCCAGCAGGTCGACGGCGTCGCGCCGCTGGGCGCCGCCGCGCCGGGCAAGCTCAGCTTCTGCAGCGGTCCGAAATACCGCAAGCAACTCGCGGCAACGCGTGCGACGGCCGTCGTGCTGTCGCGCGAGCTCGCGGGCGAGTGTCCCGTCGCCGCCTTCGTCGCCGCGCGGCCCTACGCCGCCTGGGCACGGATCGCGAACGGCCTGCACCCGCAGCCGGCGGTGAAAGCCGGGCGGGCACCGGGCGCGCAGGTGGACCCGACGGCGGTGGTTGCGGCCACTGCGTGGATCGGGCCGAACGCTGTGGTCGGCGCCGGCGCCGTGGTCGGCGAGCGCTGCTCGATCGGGCCCAACTGCGTGATTGAGGCGGGCGTGCGCCTCGGCGACGACTGCCTCCTGCAGGCCGGCGTCACGCTGTGTCAGGGCGTCACGACCGGCGTGCGTTGCCTGTTCAAGCCGGGCGCGGTGATCGGCAGCGACGGTTTCGGCCACGCACCGGACGTCGACGGATACGTCAAGGTGCCGCAGATCGGCAGCGTCAGCATAGGCAACGACGTCGAGGTCGGTGCGAACACGACCGTGGACCGCGGCACCATCGATAACACCGTCATCAGCGACGGCGTCAAGCTGGACAACCAGGTGCAGGTCGGCCATAACTGCCGCATCGGGGCGCACACGGTGATCGCGGGCTGCGCCGGCATTTCGGGCAGCACTGTCATCGGCAGCCGCTGCATGATCGGCGGCGCCGTGGGCATCGTGGGCCACCTCGAGATCGGTGACGACGTGATCGTCACCGGCTACTCAATGGTCACGCGTTCGCTGCCAGGACCGGGAATGTATTCGTCGGGCATGCCGGCGATCGAGGCAGGACAGTGGCGGCGAACAGTTGCGCAACTGCATCGGCTCGATGCACGGCGCGGGCGCGGCACGAAAGGCGGGCAGGGGGACGAATGAGCGAAGGCTTTCCCATGGACGTGCGGGAGGTGCTGGCACAGCTGCCGCACCGCTATCCGTTCCTGCTGGTCGACCGCGTCATCGAGTGCGTGCCCGGCAAGCGCATCGAGGCGATCAAGAACGTGACCGTGAACGAGCCGTTCTTTCCCGGCCACTTTCCCGGCAATCCCGTCATGCCCGGCGTCATCATCCTGGAAGCTCTCGCCCAGGCGGCCGGCATCCTCGCCTTCAAGACAGCGGGCGTCGTCCCCGACGAGAATTCGCGCTTCTATTTCGTCGGCATCGACAAGGCGCGCTTCAGGCGGCCAGTCGTGCCGGGCGACAGGCTCATCCTCAAGGCTACGTTCGAGCGCGCCATGCGCGGCATCTGGAAGTTCGAGACGGTGGCCGAGGTGGACGGCGTCGTCGCGACCTCCGCGACCATGATGGTCGCGCCGGAGATCAAGGCTTGATCGACCCGCATGCGATCGTCGATCCGGGCGCCGAAGTCGACCCGAGCGTCGAGGTCGGGCCGTTCGCGGTCATCGGCGCCGGCGTGCGCATCGGTGCGGGCAGCTGGGTCGGTTCCCATGCCGTGATCAAGGGACCGACCACGCTCGGCCGCGACACGCGCGTGTTCCAGTTCGCATCGATCGGCGATGCGCCGCAGGACCGCAAGTATGCCGGCGAGCCGACCCGGCTCGAGGTCGGCGACCGCAACGTGTTCCGCGAGTTCTGCACCGTCAACCGCGGCACGGTCGCCGGCCGCGGCGTGACCACGATCGGCAACGACTGCCTGTTCATGGCGTACTCGCACGTCGCCCACGACTGCATCGTCGGCAGCCAGTGCATCCTGTCGAACTGCACTGCGCTCGCGGGGCACGTGCAGCTCGGCGACTGGGTGATCCTTTCGGGCTACGCGGGCGTGCACCAGTTCTGCAAGATCGGCGCGCACGCCTTCCTCGCGAACAATGCCGCCGTGACGCGCGACGTGCCGCCCTTCCTGCTGGTCGCCGGTTCACCGGCGGAGCCCAAGGGCGTCAACAGCGAGGGAATGAAGCGCCGCGGCTTCAGCGCCGAGCAGATCGCGAACATCAAGAGCGCCTACCGGCTCCTGTACCGGTCCGGCCTGAAGCTCGCCGAGGCGACGGAACAGCTGCAGGCGCTGGTACCGTCGCAGCCGGAACTCGCGGCGTTCGTCGATTTCATCGGCGCCAGCGAACGCAGCATCATTCGCTGATGGCTGCGGAGCGACCGCTCACGATCGGACTCGTCGCCGGCGAGTCCTCCGGCGACAACCTGGGCGCCGCGCTGATGGCGGCGATCGGCGAGCGCGCGCCGGGTACGCGCTTCGTCGGCGTGGCGGGGCCGCGCATGAAGGCCGCCGGCTGCGAAAGCCTGGCCGATGCCGAGGAACTCGCCGTGATGGGACTGTTCGAGGTCCTGCATCACCTGCCTCGCCTGCTGGCGCTGCGCTCGCGCATCCGCCGCGCATTGCTCGAACGCCGTCCGGATGTCTTCGTCGGCATCGACGCGCCCGAGTTCAACCTCGGGCTCGCGCCCGCGCTGCATGCAGCCGGCCTTCGAACGGTGCAGTACGTGAGCCCGCAAGTCTGGGCATGGCGGCGCGGGCGCGCGGCGCGCATGGCGCGTTTCCTCGACCTCGTGCTGTGCCTGCTGCCGTTCGAGCGCGGCGTGTACGACGCCGCAGGCCTGCGCTCGATCTTCGTGGGGCACCCGCTCGCCGACCAGTTGCCGCTCGAAGCGGACGGCGCCGCGGCGCGACGCGCGCTCGGCCTGCCGGATTCGGGGCCCGTCGTCGCGGTGCTGCCGGGCAGCCGGGCGGGCGAGGTGTCGCGGCTCGCCGCCGATTTTGCCGGCACCGTCGCCTGGCTCGCCGCACGACGGCCGGGGCTCACGTTCGTTGCGGCCCTCGCCGGCGACGCGACACGCAAGTCGTTCGAGGCGGCGCTGGCCGCGCACGCGCCCGGCGTTCGGGTCCATGTATTCGTGGGACGCTCCCAGGCCGTCCTCACCGCGGCCGACGTCGTGCTGGTCGCCTCCGGAACCGCGACGCTCGAGACATTGCTCTGCAAGCGACCCATGGTCGTGGCCTACCGGCTCGGAGCGCTCACGGCGTTTGCGCTCAAATACCTCGGGCTACTCAAGGCGCCCTATTTCGCGCAGCCGAACCTGCTGGCAGGCCGGAAGGTGGTGCCGGAGCTGGCCCAGGGCGACGTTTGTCCCGAGCGGCTCGGCCGCGAGATCGAGCGCTGGCTCGACGGGCCGGATGCGGTCGCGGAGCTTGTAACACTGTTTACGGCCATCCACAGGCAGTTACGGCAGGGTGCGAGCGGGCAGGCCGCCGAGGCGGTGCTGGCCATCGCCCGTCAGGCAGCCTCGTGAGCCGCCAGGCCGTGGCCTGGCCGCGCCTGGCCGGAGGCCGGGCCGCAGGCGTGGACGAGGCCGGCCGCGGGCCTTTGGCGGGGCCCGTCGTCGCTGCCGCCGTGATCCTGGACCCCTGCCGGCCCATAGCGGGCCTGCGCGACTCCAAGCAGCTTTCGCCGCAAGCCCGCGAACGGCTGGCTGCGCAGGTCCGTACAGAGGCGAGCGCCTGGGCCATCGGTTGGGTTGATGCCGCCGAAATCGACGTATTGAACATCCTGGAGGCCTCGCTGCTCGCGATGCGGCGCGCGATCCTCGGGCTCTCCGTCGCGCCTGCGCGGGTCTGCGTGGACGGCAACCGGTGCCCGGACCAGACCATGCTGGGCCTCAACTGCGATTTCGAGGCCATCATCGGGGGCGACGCCCGTGTCGGTGAGATCAGCGCAGCGTCGATCCTGGCCAAGACCGCGCGGGACGCTTTCATGACCCGGATGGCGCTGCTGTATCCGGAGTATGGCTTCGAGCGCCACAAGGGCTACCCGACCGAAGAACACCTGGCGAGCCTGGCACGCGTCGGTCCCTGCCGCCTTCACCGGCAGAGTTTCGCGCCCCTGAGACGGTAAGATTCTAGGGCAGCTCTGCACAGGCGGCGTGGGCGCGGCCGTGGCGGATTTGCGATCCGGCAAGGAACGAGGAGCGAGGTGTATCGTGATACATGAGCGACGAGTGACGCCGCCCGATCGCAAATCCGCCCGGCCCCAGAGGGTTGCGCGCGGGCCGCGCGGCCATGTCGTTGCTCCCTCCTCGTGTGGATTCACCACACTTCGTCGGTCGCGCCTTATGGCCCCGCGGCGCGCGCGCAACGCGCTCCACGCCGCCTGTGCAGAGCTGCCCTAGTATGCCATCGCGAGACATGTGCGCCGGCGGCCCGGCATTCGTCCACCTGCGGCTGCACACCGAGTATTCGCTCGTGGACGGCATCGTCCGCGTGCCGCGGCTGATGCAGGCGGTCGCCGGCGCCGGCATGCCTGCCGTGGCCCTGACGGACCACGGCAACCTGTTCGCAATGGTGAAGTTCCACCGCGAGGCGGAACGGGCCGGCGTCAAGCCGCTGATCGGGGCTGACCTCTGGATCGAGGGCGAAAACGAGCGCGCAGAGCCGGTACTGCTCACGCTCATCGCCAAGGACCTGCCGGGCTTTCGCAACCTCGCCCGGCTGGTGTCACGCAGCTACCTCGAAGGCCAGGGCCGCGGCCGCGCGCTGCTCGCGCGCGAGTGGCTCGATTCCGCCAGCACCGCCGGACTCATCGCCCTGTCGGGCGGCGCACAGGGCGACATCGGCCGGGCGTTGCTCGCCGGCCGGCTGGGCGAGGCCGCGGCGCTCCTCGAAAGCTGGCTTGCGCTGTTCGGCGACTGTTTCTACCTCGAAGTGCGGCGCGTCGGCCGCCCGGACGAGGAAGCGCACATTGCCGGCGTCCTCGCGCTCGTCGCGGACCGGCCGGCACCGCTGGTCGCGACCAACGACGTGCGATTCATCGAGAGCGCGGAGTTCGAGGCCCACGAGGCGCGTGTCTGCATTCACGGTGGCCATCGGCTGGATGATCCGGGCCGCCCGCGGCCGTACACGCCCGAGCAGTACCTCAAGACCCCGGCCGAGATGGCTGCGCTGTTCCGCGACCTGCCGGAAGCGCTCGAGAACAGCGTGGAAATCGCGCGGCGCTGTTCGCTGCCGCTCGCCCAGGGCAACATTTTCATGCCGGCCTTCGAAGTACCCGACGGTACCGGCGCACCGGCGTACCTGCGCCGGCTGGCGATCGAGGGACTCGCGCGCCGCATCGGGCCGGCTTCCCCGGAGGCGGCGAGCTACCACGCCCGGCTCGACCAGGAACTCGGCGTCATCTGCGGGATGGGCTTCGAGGGCTATTTCCTGGTGGTCGCCGACTTCATCGGCTGGGCCCGCGAGCGCGAGATCCCGGTGGGTCCGGGGCGCGGCTCGGGTGCCGGTTCCCTGGTCGCCTGGGTGCTCGGCATCACCGACCTCGATCCGATCCGCCACGACCTCCTGTTCGAGCGCTTCCTGAACCCGGAGCGCGTGTCGATGCCGGACTTCGACATCGACTTCTGCATGTCGCGACGCGACCAGGTCATCGACTACGTGGCGGACCGCTACGGGCGGGACCGCGTCTCGCAGATCATCACCTTCGGGTCGCTGGCGGCGAAAGCGGTGGTGCGCGACGTCGGCCGCGTGCTGGGGCTGCCCTACGGCTTCGTAGACGGCGTCGCCAAGCTGATTCCCTTCGAGCTCGGCATCACGCTCGACGACGCGCTCGAGAAGGAGCCGGAACTCAAGCGTCGCTACGGCGTCGAGGACGAAGTCCGCGACCTCATCGATCTCGCGCGGCGGCTCGAGGGACTGGCGCGAAATGCAGGCACCCACGCGGGCGGCGTCGTGATCGCTCCGGGGCCGCTCACCGACTTCACCGCGCTCTACTGCGAATCGGGCAGCCAGAGCATCGTGACCCAGTTCGACAAGGACGACGTCGAGCAGGTGGGCCTCGTCAAGTTCGACTTCCTCGGGCTGCGCACGCTCACGATCATCGACTGGGCCATGCGCCTCATCAACGCGAAGCGTCTCGCCGCGGGCGAGCCGCCGATCGACCTCGCGCGCCTGCCGCTCGACGACGTCGAAACCTTCAAGCTGCTGAAGTCCGGCCGTACCTCCGCGGTGTTCCAGCTCGAGTCGCGCGGCATCACGGACCTGGTGCGCAAGCTCCAGCCCGACCGCTTCGACGACATCGTCGCATTGGTGGCGTTGTTCCGCCCCGGGCCGCTGCAGTCGGGCATGGTCGACGACTTCATCGCCCGCAAGCACGGGCGCTCCGCCGGCACGATCGACTACCTGCACCCGAGCCTCGCCGAGATCCTGAAGCCGACCTACGGCGTCATCCTGTACCAGGAACAGGTGATGCAGATCGCGCAGATCCTGTCCGGCTACACGCTCGGCGGCGCCGACCTGCTGCGGCGTGCGATGGGCAAGAAGAAGCCCGAGGAGATGGCGCGACAGCGCTCGACCTTCGTCGACGGTGCGGTGGCCCGCGGCGTGCCTGCGGCGCGTGCCGGCTACATCTTCGACCTGATCGAGAAGTTCGCGGGCTACGGCTTCAACAAGTCGCACTCGGTCGCCTATGCGCTGCTGGCCTACCAGACGGCCTGGCTGAAGGCGCACTACCCGGAAGCGTTCATGGCGGCCGTGCTGTCCTGCGACATGGAACACACGGACAAGGTGGTGTCGTTCATCGACGAGTGTTCCGGCCTCGGCATCGAGGTGGAGCCACCCGACGTCAACGCCTCGAGCTTCGCCTTCACCGTGGCCGGCCCCGGCACGATCCGCTACGGGCTCGGCGCGATCAAGGGCGTGGGCGAGGGCGCGGTCGAGGCGATCGTCGGCGAGCGCGAGCAAGGCGGCGAGTTCCGCGGGCTGCTCGACCTGTGCCGCCGCGTCGACCTCAAGCTCGCCGGCAAGCGCACGCTCGAGGCGATGCTGAAGGCCGGGTGCTTCGACCGCTTCGGCCACACGCGTGCCTCGCTCGCCGCGGCGCTCCCGGCCGCGATCCAGCTCGGCGAGCAGCGCACGCGCGCGCATGCGGCGGGACAGGACGACCTGTTCGGCGGCCTCGCGGGACCGGCGGCCGCCGACGAGCGCGCGACCATCGAGATTCCGGCGCTGCCGGAGTGGAGCGAGCGCGAGCGGCTCGCCGGCGAGCGCGAGACGCTGGGCCTGTTCCTGACCGGACACCCCATTGCGGAGCACGAGCAGGAACTGCGGCAGGTTGCGCCGGCGCGCATCGCGGACCTCGGCGGCCCGCGCCCCACGGGCGAGCCGCGCTTCGGCGGCGGCAAGACCGTGACCATTGCGGGCCTCGTGCTCGAGATGCGCCGGCGCGGCTCGCGCATGACGCTGGTGCTGGACGACCGCAGCGCGCGCATCGAGGTGAGCCTGTTCGACGACGTCTGGCAGCAGCACCGCGCGATCATCGTGCGCGACGCGATCCTCGTGGTCGAAGGGCAGCTGCGCTACGACGAGTTCATCGACGACTGGCGCATCAACGCGAAGAAACTGACGGCGCTCGACGAGCTGCGCGAGCGCGAGGCGCGCCGGCTCACCATCCGCCTGCCGGCGGGCGCGGCGACGGCCGGATGATCGCCCGCCTCGAAGACGTCCTGCGCACCGGCCGCGGCGGCCGTTGTGCGGTTTCGCTTCACTACATCGGCGGCGAGGCGCGCGGCACGCTGACCCTGGACGAGACCTGGGCGGTGCGGCCGAGCCGGGCGCTCGTGGACCAGCTTGCGGGACTGGTCGGCCGCGACGGCATTCGCTTCTCATACAAGCCGCACGCCGACTGAATCGCGCGCCTGGGCCGGGCGGGGATCCCGCACTCGCTCCTCGGCGACCGAAAGTCGCTCGCGGACCCGCCGCCCGGGCGCGCGCGTCGGCCGGACGGGTCCCCGAGCGAGCGCATAAAGTTCCGGCGCGAGCGAGGGTCCCCGGCCGGCCAAGCGCGCGCAGTACGGCCCTGTGGGGAATTGCGCGCGATGACCAGTGGCCGGACCGTGCCGGGAGGGTAAATCCGCGGTTAATCTATACTGCCCGGATGGCGCTGCAATTCCTGGACTTCGAACAGCCGATCGCCGAGCTCGAGGCGAAGATCGAGGAGCTGCGCTTCCTCTCCGAGGACTCGGACCTCAACACCGGCGAGGAGATCGACAAGCTGCGGGCCAAGGCGCGCACGCTCACCAACAGCATCTTCGCGAACCTCACGCCGTGGCAGATCACCCAGCTCGCACGCCACCCGCAGCGGCCATACACGCTCGACTACATCCCGCTGGTGTTCACCGAGTTCCAGGAACTGCACGGCGACCGCATGTATGCGGACGACCAGTCGATCGTGGGCGGCGTGGCACGGCTCGGCGGCACGCCGGTCATGCTGATCGGACAGCAGAAGGGGCGCGACACCAAGGAACGGGTGCGGCGGAACTACGGGATGCCGAAGCCCGAAGGCTACCGCAAGGCGCGGCGCCTGATGCTGACTGCGGAGCGCTTCGGGATTCCCGTCATCACGCTCATCGACACGCCGGGGGCGTACCCGGGCGTCGGCTCCGAGGAACGCAACCAGAGCGAGGCCATCGCGCGCAACCTGTTCGACATGTCGCGCCTCGCGGTGCCGATCGTGGCCTGCGTGATCGGCGAAGGCGGCTCGGGCGGCGCGCTCGCGATCGGCGTCTGCGACCGCCTGCTGATGCTGCAGTACAGCGTCTATTCCGTGATCTCGCCCGAGGGTTGCGCCTCGATCCTGTGGAAGAGTGCCGACCGGCGCGAACTCGCAGCCGAGGCGATGGGCATCACCGCCGAACGGCTGTCGAAGCTCGACCTGATCGACGAGGTCCTCCCTGAGCCGCTCGGCGGCGCGCACCGCGAGCCGCAGCTCATGGCGGAACGCCTGCGCGACGCGCTGACGCGCCACCTCAGCGACCTCACCGCGCTCCCGGTGGAGGCGCTTCTCGCCGAACGCCGCAAGCGGCTGCGCGGATTCGGGGTTTACGGCGGAGCCTGAGGCCCATGCCGTTCGCGGCCGACCGACTCGCAGCTGCGCTCGCATCCATCGATCCGGGGTGGCGGGAGGGGGGTGCCTGCGTTGCGCTGTCCGGGGGCCTCGACTCCAGCGTCCTGCTGCACGCGATGGCGGAACTCGCCCGCGCGCAGTCGTTCCGGCTGCGGGCCGTGCACGTCGATCACGGCCTGCAAGCGGATTCCGGCGCCTGGGCGCAGGCCTGCCGCGAGTCCTGCGCGGCGGCAGGCATTGCGCTGCAGGTGATTTCGCTGCGCCTGCAGGCGCAGCGTGGCGCAAGCCTGGAGGCCGCCGCCCGTGAGGCGCGCTATGGGGCGCTCGCGGCCGCGCTCGCGCCGGACGAGCGCCTGCTGACCGCGCATCATCGCGACGACCAGCTCGAGACCGTATTGATCCAGCTGCTGCGCGGTGCGGGCGTCGCCGGTCTCGCGGCCATGCCCGCGCGCGCGCGCCTCGGCCCGGGCTGGCAGCTGCGGCCACTGCTCAACGTGGACCGCGCGGAGCTTCAAGCCTTCGCAAACAGCCACGGGCTCGCCTGGCACGAAGACCCGATGAACGAAGCGCTGCGCTTCGACCGCGGCTGGCTGCGTGCGCGGGTGCTGCCCGCGATCCGTGAGCGCTGGCCGTCCGCCGCCACGACCGTGGCGAGAAGCGCTTCGCATCTCGCCGAGGCCTCGCGACTGCTCGATGGTCTGGCGGCCGCGGATGCGGCGGTCCTGCTCGACGAAGGGCGCGTCGTCCTCGCGGGCCTTGCACATCTCTCGCGCGAGCGGCAGGTCAACCTGCTTCGGTGGTGGTTACGCGCGGAGGGCCTGCGGCCGCCGGCGACTGCGCAGCTCGGTGCCGTGCTGCCGGATTTTTTCTCGGCACGGCCCGACAGCGCGCCCAGCCTGTCCTGGCCCGAAGGCGAGATCCGCCGCTATCGCGGTCGGCTCTACGCAGGCCGGCCGCTGCCGGCGCGGCCGGGGGTCATCGCGCAGGCCACGATGTCGAAATACGAACTCGGGCCCGGCCTCGGCAGCTTCCAGCTGGTCGCAACGGAGCAGGGCGGGCTGCGTCCGGCGCCGTCACCCGGGATCGAGTTGCGCTTCCGCGCCGGCGGCGAGAGCCTGAAGCCGCACCCGGGCCGGCCGCGCAAGCGCCTCAAGGACCTGTGCCAGGAAGCCGGTGTCGTGCCCTGGATGCGTGAGCGGCTGCCGCTCGTCTTCGTGGGCGGGCAACTCGCCGCGGTGGGCGATCTCTGGATTGACGAGGAATTCGCGGCGCCGCCCGGCCAGCCGGCCTTGAAGCCGGTCTGGTCCGGGCGGCCCCGGATCTATTGAAGGTTCAGCGCCAGCATTCAGCCGTGTTGTCGGCGCCGCCGGCATTGAGCGCAGAGCGGACGCCCGCCTGGTTCACCGAAAACGTTCGGCATGCGGTGTCCTGCCACTGGTTCTGGCCATTGATGGCGGTCGCCGTGGCGGTGTAGCCGAGCGCAGGATCCGCGTCGTTCGCGTCGGTGGCGAGGTCGTACCAGCCGTTCTTGCTGGTGTCGGCCGCCTGCAACTCGCTGGCTGCGCAATCGGTGGCCGCCTCGAGTACGTCCGCATAGGCATTGCACTGGAGGTAGTGCTTCTCCTGCTGCGTCGCGAGGGCGAGCACCGCGTCCTTGGCGTCCGAGCGCTGGCTGCGCATGACGTAATTGCGGTAGGACGGGATGGCGACCGCCGTCAGGATCCCGACGATGATCATCACGACGACCAGCTCGATCAGCGTGACGCCGTGTTGCAGGTGCTTGCGGTTCATCAGTTCACTCCAGTCTGCCGCCAGAAGGTGCGGACGGGGGCGAGGTCGAGACCAACGCCGCAGTTTTCGAGGCCGACGAGGCACACCGGGTCGGGACGGCACTCCGCGCCTTCGCACGGGCCCTCGGGGCTCGGGAAGAGCCAGACCACTTCCGGCGCGATGCCGCCCTGGGCGAGCTCGGACTCGCGGTCGTCCACGGAATCCGGCGGGTCCTCCGGGCTCTCGCGGTCGAATACCGGCGCGCCGGTGTAGGCGCTGATCGTATAGAGCCGGTTCGTGCCGACGCCGGGGGCGCAGCTCGCGCTCGTCGTCGTCGAGTCCGAATTCGGCTCGTACGTCGTGAACTGGATCATGCTCTCGATCGTGCGGGCCTCGGACAGCGACTTCTCGCCGGTCCAGCCACCCGTCGGACGCTTGAGGTCCAGGCGCCACCCGGTCGCGCCCGGCGGGATCGTCGGCGTGAGGGTGGTGGTGATGTCGATGAGGTTCGTGTCCGCCTCGGTGATCACCGTCGCCGCGTTGTACTGCGCCTGGGTCAGGCGCGCGAACGGCTGGTGATCGCGCAGGGCGTAGAAGCGGTCCTCGGCCTGGATGTTGAGCGGGTGGCCGCGGTATCCCGAGCCGATCGCGACGTTGAGCCAGGTCCGGCCGCCGTCGGACAGGAAGGCGACGTCCGGTGCGCTGTAGAAGCGCCGCGTGGTCGCCACCGGGTGCGTGCCGAGATGCGCGTTGCCGAGCGAGGCGAACACGCCGCCGGTCACCAGGTTGGCACGGGTCTGGCCGTTGTGGATGTCGAAGCGCCACACGCGTCCGGCCATGTCGCCCGCGTACATGCGGTCGGCAAAGCCGTCACCGGTGAGGTCGAAGATGCGCACGTCGGCCGGGATGCCGTGCGTGAGCGACGCGTGCCGCAAGTCGGCCCCGGTGTCCGCGGAAGGGCCTGCGTACCAGAGCACGTTGCCCGAGATCGCGTCGACCATGAAGACCTGGCGGCCGGCGGCGTTCGAGGCCACCCAGGCGCCGTTGTCCTCGACGGTGTCGTAGCCGCCGCCGAATACCAGCACCTGCTGCAGCGTGTTCTGCGCCGCGCCCGTGATGTTGACGCGGGCGACCGACGGCGTCGACCAGCTCTGGCCTGCGCCGGTCAGGCGCTTGGTGCCGACCTCGTTCGGGCCGATGCGGAACAGCAGCGTCGGCGTATTGCGGTAAGTCACGTCGATGCCGTAGTAATCCGAGCCGCCGCGGCGCATGCCGAAGTAGATCAGCACGCGCTCACCGAGGCCCGGCTCGAGCACGCCGTTCTCGTTGACTTCATTGCGCACGATGCGGATGTTGCCGTCGAGGCCGTAGATGCGGTCGTCGATCGCGTCGTTGACGTAGAGGTCGCGCGCGCGGTCGAGGAGCTGCCGCGGCATGAAGGCCCACAGCTCATGGCCGTCCACGGCGTCGATGGCGTGCAGGTAGCCCTCGTTCGTGACCGCATACACGACGCCGTCGTTCGGGTCGGGGTTGATGAGCGTGCCGCCGTAGATGACCGTCGCCGGGCGGCCGTTCATCGGGTCGCCCATCGAGAAGCGCTGGTCGTTGGTGGCACCGTCGCCGTCAGCGTCGGAAATGTCCTGGCCGCGCAGCCAGTTGATCAGGTTGTCGCGGCCCGGGGCCTCCGCGGCGCCGAGGCCGAGCATGGCGGTCGTGATGCCGGCGTTGGTCGTCGCGACCGCATTGGCCGCGTTCGTCATTGCGACCGCCGTGTTGATGTCGCTGTAAACCAGGCGGCTCGCCGGCGTCGGCAGTTCGTTTGCCGCGCCGCCGAGGTCCACGCGATCGCCGTCGACGCCCGTGGTCCAGTAGCTCTGCGCAGTGGTGCGGAAGAAGCCGGTCGTCACCTCGACCGCAGGCGCATCCGTAACGTCCTCGATCACGCCGAGCGGATCGAGGTTGTACTTCTTGATGTTGCCCTCCCAGGCATAGGTCTCGCTCGGGCGGAACACCGTGACGTACAGGTCGTTCAGGTTCTGCGTGCGGTTGAACGCGTTGACCGACACCGCAGGCGCGGTGAAGGACGTGTTGAACGAGAGAATGTCACGTGTGATGTTCGTGAGCACCGTCGTGAGCGAGGCGGTGTCCTGCGCCTCGTAGAACACGCCGCCGGCGCCGGCCGCCGTGTTTTGCAGCAACGTCGAGCCGTTGACCTCAGGCCCGAAGCCGATGGTGTACGTTGTGACCGACTGCGTGTTGATCAGCGTAGGCCGCAGGTCGTTGTTGTACATATAGGCCGCGAGATCATCGAGGCAGCGACCGTCGCCTGTGCCAGAGCAGGTGCGCCCGATCAAGGTCTGAATCCGCGTATTCGCGCTGTTGTCGGCGGTCGGCAGACCGTCGGTCAGGTAGACGATGAAGTTTTTCTGGCAGGAGACCGTAAGCGGGCTCTGGTACGCGCCCGTGTTGGGGGCGGCCTGCCGCGAGCTCATGGTGCTCGGCCAGGAGGTGCCCGGGTCCTTCCTCGAGTTGAGGCCGTAGTAGACGTTACTGCCGCTCAGATATAAGTAAGCCTCGTAAAGTGTCTCGGACAGGGGCGTGCAGCCATCGGCGGTTATGGCAGCGATGTCCGCCACGAGCGTGGCGCGGTTCGCCGCCACCGGGCCGATCGCTCGCAGGACCATGCCGCCCTCTGAAGTCGCCGTGTTGCTGCAGCCGTTATTCGTATTGTTGCTGTACTGCATCAAGCCGACATTGACGGCGTCGTCCACCGCCAGCTGATTGATGGTCTGTATCGCCACCTGCTGCACGATCTGCAATCGCGTCTGCGTGATCGTGCTGCCGTTCCGCAGCCAGTTGACGTAGTTGCCGGAGTAGAACACGTAGCCGACGTTGGCGCCGTTCTGGTTCCAGCCGATCGGCCTGCGCCGAATTCGCGCTCCAGGGGCCGTTGTTGCCGTCGGCCGCCCACAGCGCGCTCGTGCTGACGCCATTGCCGTGGTTGCCGGCGTCCGTCCGGCACTCGACCCAGATGGAATTTCCCGTATTGCCGTTGATGCCGCGCCAGCGGTTGCTGCGCCACTGGGCCGCGCGATCAGCGACGTAATAGCCGGCCAGCGCCATGCTGGTGAGCGCGGCATTGCACTTGAACGCGGCGAGCGGCACCGAGTTGTTGTCGTTGCACGTCGGGGGATTGCTGGAATTCGACCCCGTCTGGAAATAGACGCGGTCGTCGCGCAGGTGCCCGTCCAGTCGGTCGCCGGGTTGAACGGTACCTGGGTCGTCGACGTCCTCGGACATCGAGCCCGAGGAGTCGATGATGAACAGGATGTTCGGCCGCTCGTTGGAGACGGTATTGCCCGTGCCGACGAAGATCTCGGCCTCATCGGCGCCGGCGGCGCAGCCAAGCGCTGCGAGCGCTGCCGCCGCGGCGAAATGGAAGAACCGGACCACTGTGTTGTTCATGGCTGTGTGCTCACTCTTTGACCGCCGCGGGCAGCCGCAGGCGGGTCAGGGTTTTGTCCGAGAGGCGGTACGAAATCATGAGCCGCAGGTCGCCCTTGGAGGCCGCCTCGCGAAACTTCGCGTAAGGCACCGCGTCCTTGCCGACGTAGAAACGTGTGTTGCGCGTCGAAGCGCAGGCGCAGGATCGGGCAACCGGTGCCGCATTCGCGGGCGGTGAGCGTGCCGCTCGGCAAGCCCGGGCAGGGTCACGAGTGCGCGTGCCCGACTCGAGGCCGCCTGTGATCGCCTTCAAAGGCCCTGGCCAGCGCGACGGTCGCGGCCATGGCACGCAAGCCAGGGCGCGAGCGGCGAGGCGCGGGCCGGGACGTGGTTTGGAGCGTGAAGTTCGCGATGGTTCATGGTTTTCTCCGAGTGCGTCAGGTGCCGGGCCCGACGACATAGAAACTCTGGGTGTGATTCGAGACCGCGTTGCTGGCCGGATTGCGGCCGGTCGCGTCGACCTGGAAGTGATAGGTCTGGAAAGCGGTGCCGATGCTGTAGCCGGTCATGCCGGTGCCGAGGGGCGCCTGGCCGACGAACTGCATCGAATACGAGTAGACGTCGCCCGGCGAGTTCGGCACGGCGATCTCGGCCTGGGTGAACACGGCGCTGGTCGAGAGCACCGGGTTTGCGAGCGCGTCCTCGACCGCGACTTCGGCCGCCTGGAACGAGCGCTCCTGGTTCTGCAGGTTGCCGACCATGCGCAGTTCCATCGTCGAGGTGAAGACGCCCGACACGGCGAGGATCGTCAGCACGACCAGCAGGATGAGGCCGATGACGAGCGCAGCGCCCTGCTGCCGGTGTCCGCCGAGGTTCATGTCGTTCATCGCCGTGTATTCCTGAGTGCGATCGTCTTGCTGACGAGGACCCGGCGGAACGCATCCCCCGGCGTGTAGTCATTGGCGCCGACGCGGCTGCCGTAGCTGTACGTGCGGCCGTCGGTGAAGCCCGTCTCCTGCTGCTCCGCGCGCACCAGCAGCCAGACGCGGACGGCGACGATGGCGTCGCCGGCCGGGATCGCGGTGTTCGGCGCCACGAAGTAGTCGGCGTTCTGGTCGTTCGTTGAAATCGGCGCCGAGCTCGACCTGGAGGTCCTCGACGCCCGGGACGATCTGCAGGTCGACGATCGTCGGCGCATCGCCCGCGACGTCGAGCTGCTTGCGGCGCAGCGACGGCGTGCCTGCGCGCTCGTCGGAATCCTGGTCGACGTAATAGCCGTGTGTGACCAGCGCGCGCGTCTCGGACAGCGGCGGCAGGTAGCCGACCGGGACCGTGGCGCTCGAGAACAGCGTGCCCTGGACGCGGCTCGTCTGCAGCTTGATCTGGCCCGCGCTCGCGCCGAGCGCGCCCGATCGCGATGGGCTGGGTCGAAGCGCGCCGGATCGTCAGCGTGTCGGAGCCGGCGACCGCCGCGCTGAATTCCCCGCAGCCGAGCGTGTAGGAGTCGTTCGCCTCGATGTAGGCGGGAAGCTTGACCGCCCACATGGCGCCGCACTGGTTGATGGTCCCGGCATAGCCCGGTCAGTTCCGCCGGCAGCGAGTAGGTCGGGTCGACTGCGGGGGGATTCGCGAGGTCGAGGCGCGGGCCGTTCTCGATGAGGTCCGCGCGGCTCATGAGGCCCCAGTAGTTCGCCATGCGCAGGTCGGCCTCGATCGTGCCCATCGCGTAGCGCGCCGTTTCCTGCAGGCGGGCCGCGGCGTCGTTCGTGCGGTACAGGTCGCGGGTCTTGCCGAAGACCGTGATCGTGCCGGCGAGCAGGAACGTGCCGATGGCGAGGGCCACCATCAGTTCGACGAGGCTCAGGCCGAGCTGCCCGGCGACGGAGGTTCGTCATGCGGATCGTCTTCATGTCTGGAACCCGAGCTGGAAGGTCACCGGTGCGGCTTCGCCGACTTCGGCCCAGTGCACGGTGACGACGTAAGTGGTCGGCTCGTCGAGCGCGACCGGCAGCGTCACCGCCACCTGCCCCTGGCCGTTCGGCAGGAGCTGGGCGACCGTCGGCCTTCCAGTTCGAAAGGTCGGTCGCGGCGAGGTCCGCGTCCGAGCAGCCGCCGGTCGTCGCGCAGGCGGGCACGGCGACCTCGGCGTCCGCGAACAGCGTGCCGTAGGCCGCCTGCGCCGTCCGGTTCATGCGGATGCGGTCGGCGAGGTCGGCCGCGAGCGTGACCGCCTCCGTCCGGTAGATCGCGGTGCGGCCGGACTGGAGGCTGTTCAGGTACAGGGCGGCGATGCCGAGCAGGCCGATCGCCAGCACGACGAGGGCGACCAGCACCTCGACCATCGTGAAACCCGACTGGTTATTGCGCTGAGTCATGTTCAGGCCTCGCAGCCGCCGACATCGACGCCGATCGCGTCGAGCAGGTTCTGGATCTCGCCCATGTCGCGCGTGACGCCGGCGCGGCCCGGTGACCGACACCAGGATGCCGCGGGCCGAGGACAGCTCGCCGCCGGACGGCGTGTTGCCGCGCTCGTCGCAGAGCACGAGGCGGGCGCGCGTTCGGGTTCAGGGCGAAGCCGTTCAGCAGGTAGGTCACCACGGAAGGGGTCGACCGAGGAGCGCGCCGTGATGTCGGCGTTCATGGGCTCGTGCTGCAGCAGGACGACCTCGCCGGCGTCGCGCTGGCCGCTCTGGTTGAGTGTCCACGAAGACGATCCAGCCGGTCAGGAAGGAGCGCGAGGTCGGCGCAGGCCGGGTTCGCGTCGCGTGACCGCGTTCGCGCTGGTGCAGAGCGTGACCGGCAGGCGGCGCTTGATGGCCTCCGAGCGCGTGAAGTGCAGGGCCGCCATGACGTCGTTGGCGGCGGCGGTGATGCGGCCGTTGCGGATGAAGTCGCCCATCGCCGGGATGCCGACGGCGATCAGCACGCCCGCGATCGCGAGGACGACCATCAGCTCCAGCAGCGTGAAACCGGGTTGGGCTCGTTTCATGGGTCGCACTATAAGGAGCGATCCCGGCGCGAAATGGCGCCTTCCGACGGGCGCTCGCGCGGCGGCGACGAACGGCAAAAGCCGGGTTTCGCGCGTCCGCTTATGTCGGCTCGCGCGTGAACCGGTTCACATTTCCTCTGGCACCCTCCGGCGCTGCTCAACTAGACTGAACTCCCGTCGTTCCGGGCGGCCGGCGGGGACTCCCATGACTCGATTTCGTGTTCGTCACCGGTGGCGTCGTTTCCTCGCTGGGGAAGGGCCTCGCCTCGGCGAGCCTCGGCGCCATCCTCGAGGCCCGCGGGCTCAAGGTCCGCATGGTCAAGCTCGACCCCTACATCAATGTGGACCCGGGCACCATGAGCCCGTTCCAGCACGGCGAGGTGTTCGTCACCGAGGACGGCACCGAGACCGACCTCGACCTCGGCCACTACGAGCGCTTCGTGCGCACGACCACCGGCCGCAACAGCAACTTCACGACCGGGCGCATCTACGAGCGCGTGATCGCGCGCGAGCGGCGCGGCGACTACCTCGGCGCCACGGTGCAGGTCATCCCGCACATCACCGACGAGATCATCCGCAGCATCCGGCTCGGCGCCGGCGACGCGGACGTCTGCATGGTCGAGATCGGCGGCACGGTCGGCGACATCGAGTCGCTGCCCTTCCTCGAGGCGATCCGCCAGCTCGGCGCCGAGCTCGGCCGCAACCAGTGCGTGTACATGCACCTGACGCTGGTGCCGATCGTCGGCGGCTCGGGCGAGATCAAGACCAAGCCGACGCAGCACTCGGTGAAGGAACTGCGCGGCATCGGCATCCAGCCGGACGTGCTCCTGTGCCGCTGCCGCGACCCGCTGCCGGAAGAGCAGCGCCGCAAGATCGCGCTGTTCACCAACGTCGAGGAGCGCGCCGTGATCTCGGCGATCGACGCCGACGACATCTACCGCATCCCGATCCTGCTGCACGAGCAGCACCTCGACGACATCGTGTGCAAGAAGCTCGGCATCGACGCGCCGCCGGCGGACCTGCGCGAATGGCAGCAGGTGGTCGCGGCACGCCAGCAGAACGACGCGACCGTCAACATCGCGATGGTCGGCAAGTACGTGCAGATCCGCGACTCCTACATCTCGCTCAACGAGGCGCTGCGCCACGCCGGGCTCAAGTCGCGCACGCGCGTCCAGCGTGCACTACATCGAGTCCACCGACCTCGAGGCCGCCGGCACGGCGGCGCTCGCCGGCATGGACGCGATCCTGGTGCCGGGCGGCTTCGGCGAGCGCGGCATCGAGGGCAAGATCGCGGCGGTGCGCCACGCGCGCGAGCACGGCGTGCCCTACCTCGGCATCTGCCTCGGCATGCAGGTCGCCGTCATCGAGTTCGCGCGCGGCGTGCTCGGGCCTGCCGGGCGCGAACTCGACCGAGTTCGACCGCGCGACGCGCGCACCCGGTCATCGCGCTGATCACCGAGTGGCGCGACCGCACGCGGCGAGACGCTGAAGCGCGACGACCGCTCCGAGCTCGGCGGCACGATGCGCCTCGGCGCGCAGGAATCGCGGATCCTGACCGGCACGCTGGCCCGCAAGGTCTACGGCCGCGACGTGATCCACGAGCGCCACCGCCACCGCTACGAGTTCAACAACAACTACCTCGAGCGCATGCAGAAGGCCGGGCTTCGCGATCTCGGCATTCTCGGAGGACGGCCTGGTCGAGATCGTCGAGCTGCCGGCGCATCCCTGGTTCATCGGCGTGCAGTTCCACCCGGAGTTCACCTCGAACCCGCGCGACGGCCATCCGCTGTTCACGAGCTTCGTGCGCGCGGCGCGCGAGCATGCGGCGCGGCCGCAGCTGCCGGCTGCCGCGGCGGCGAGCGCGTGAAGCTCGCCGGGCGCGGAAATCGGCCCGGACCGGCCGCTGTTCCTGATCGCCGGTCCCTGCGTCGTCGAGAGCCCGCAGCTGACCCAGGACATCGCCGGCGACGCTCAAGGAAATCACCGGCGCGCTCGGCATCCCGTTCGTCTTCAAGGCCTCCTACGACAAGGCCAACCGCTCGTCGCGCGCTCGTTCCGCGGGCCCGGGCATCGAGCAGGGCCTCAAGGTCCTCGCCGGACGTGCGCCGGCAGTACGGCGTGCCGGTGCTGACCGACGTGCACGAGGACACGCCGCTCGCCGAGGTGGCCGCGGTCGTCGACGTGCTGCAGACGCCGGCGTTCCTGTGCCGGCAGACCAACTTCATCGTCAATGTCTGCTCGCCAGGGCAAGCCCGTGAACATCAAGAAGGGCCAGTTCCTGAGTCCCTGGGAAATGGCGAACGTGGTCGAGAAGGCGCGCTCGACCGGCAACACCGACATCATGGTCTGCGAGCGCGGCTTCAGCTTCGGCTACAACAACCTGGTCTCCGACATGCGCGCGCTGGCCGTCATGCGCGGCTTCGGCGCGCCGGTCGTGTTCGACGCCACGCATTCCGTGCAGCTGCCGGGCGGCAAGGGCACGGCCTCCGGCGGCCAGCGCGAGTTCGTGCCGGTGCTGGCGCGCGCGGCGGTCGCCGCGGGCGTCGCCGGCGTCTTCATGGAAACGCACCCGGACCCGGAGAAGGCGCTGTCGGACGGGCCGAACGCCTGGCCGCTGCCGCGCATGCGCGAGCTGCTGACCCTCCTCGTGGAGCTCGACCGCACGGTCAAGTCGCGGCCCTTCGCCGAGGAGCTCCGCTGTGAGTGCGCATCGTCGACATCCGCGGCCGCGAGATCATCGATTCCCGCGGCAACCCGACCGTGGAGGCCGACGTCGAGCTCGAGGACGGCACGGTCGGCCGCGCCGCGGTGCCGTCCGGGCGCCTCGACCGGGCACGCGCGAGGCGGTCGAACTGCGCGACGGCGACACGCAGCGCTACCTCGGCAAGGGCGTGCTGAACGCGGTCGCGCACGTGAACGGCGTGCTGCGCGACTCGCTGGTCGGCCGCGACGCGGCGGACCAGGCGGGAATCGACCGCGCGCATGCGCGAGCTCGACGGCACCGAGAACAAGTCGCGCCTCGGCGCGAATGCGATCCTCGCCATGTCGCTCGCCAACGCGCATGCCGCGGCCGAGCGCGCAGGACTGCCGCTGTTCCGGCATCTCGGCGGCGATGACGCGCGTCGTGCTGCCGGTGCCGATGATGAACATCATCAACGGCGGCGCGCACGCCGACAACAGCCTCGACATCCAGGAATTCATGATCGTGCCGGCGGGCGCTGCCGAGCTTCCGCGAGGCGCTGCGCTGCGGCGCCGAGATCTTCCACCGCCTGAAGAAGATCCTGCACGAGCGCAAGCTCGCGACCGCGGTCGGCGACGAGGGCGGCTTCGCCCCGAACCTGCCGTCGAACGAGGCGGCGCTCGGCGTGATCCTCGAGGCGGTCGAGCAGGCGGGCTACCACGCCGGGCCAGGACGTCTGGCTCGGCCTCGACGTCGCGAGCAGCGAATTCCTCCGCGACGGCAACTACCAGCTCGAATCGCGAGGGCCGCAAGTTCACCGCCGCCCAGTTCGCCGAGTACCTGGCCTCGCTCGCGGATCGCTACCCGATCATCACCATCGAGGACGGCATGGCGGAGGCCGACTGGGAGGGCTGGTCGCATCCTCACGCGCCGCCTCGGCCAGAAGGTGCAGCTGGTCGGCGACGACCTGTTCGTCACCAACACCGAGATCCTCGCGCGCGGGCATCGCCGAGAACGTCGCCAACGCCATCCTGATCAAGCCGAACCAGATCGGCACGCTGACCGAGACGCTGGCGGCGATCGACATGGCGACCCGGGCCGGCTACGCCGCGGTCGTGTCGCACCGTTCCGGCGAGACCGAGGACTGCGACCATCGCGGACATCGCGGTCGGCACGGCGGCCACCCAGATCAAGACCGGTTCGCTGTCGCGTTCGGACCGCATGGCGAAGTACAACCAGCTGCTGCGCATCGAGGAGGAGCTCGGCGCGCGCGCGCGCTACGCGGGCCGCGAGGCCTTTCCGGTGAACGCCGCTAGGCGCGGGGAGTCGAATGTCCGCGGAACATGCTACGCTCCCGGCCCCATGAAGCTCGTCGTCGCCACGCTGCTCGCCGTGCTCGTGCTGTTGCAGTACCGCCTGTGGGTCTCCGACGAGGGCATGCGCGAGGTCTGGCACCTGCGCCAGGCGGTCGATAACCAGGGCGCCGAGAACGCGCTCCTCGCCGAGCGCAACGCGCAGATGAAGGCCGAAGTCGCGGACCTCAAGCACGGCCTCACGGCGCTCGAGGAACGCGCCCGCAACGACCTCGGCATGATCGCCGCCAACGAAACCTTCTACCAGGTCGTCGACGCGAGCCACAGCGCCCCGGACGGCGAGCCCGCCGCGCCCGCCTCGATGCAGGCCTCGACGAAGCCGTACTGACCGGTGGCCGATCGCATCTGGTTCGTGATCGCCGCCGCGGGGCGGGCCACGCGCTTGGCGGCCCGGTTCCCAAGCCCTACCTGCGAATTGCCGGCAGGACGCTGCTCGAGCACTGCCTGCGCGCGCTCGGCTCGGTGAAGGGCATCGCCGGCGGCGTCGTCGTGCTCGCGAGCGGGGACCGGCGCTTCGAGCGCTTGCCGCTCGCGCTGCGCCGGCGCGTGGCGGCGGTCGCCGGCGGACCGACGCGCGCAGCCTCGGTGCTGAACGGGCTGCAGGCGCTCGTCACGGCCAAGCCGGGCGACTGGGTGCTGGTGCACGACGCGGCACGGCCCTGCCTGCGACGGCAGGACCTCGAAGGGCTCATCGCCGCCTGTCGGCGCGACCCGGTCGGCGGCCTGCTCGCGGTGCCCGTCGCGGACACCGTGAAACAGGCGGATGACCGCGGTCGCAGCCTGCGCACGCTGCCGCGCGAGCGGCTGTGGCGCGCGCAGACGCCGCAGATGTTCCGCCACGGCCTGCTGCTCGGCGCCCTGACCCAGGCGCTGGCGGCGGGCTTCGAGCCGACCGACGAAGCCGCCGCGATCGAGAAGCTGGGCGACGCGCCGCTGCTCGTCGAAGGTTCGCCGCTCAACGTCAAAGTGACGCGGCCGGCCGACCTCGCTTTCGCCGAGGCGGTCCTGCGCTGGGCAGGAGGCGCGCGTGAGGATCGGCTACGGCTACGACGTGCATCGGTTCGGGCCCGGCGACTCAGTCCGCCTCGGCGGGGTCTCAATCGCGCATTCGCAGGGCGTCGTCGCGCATTCCGACGGCGACGTGCTCCTGCACGCGCTGATGGACGCGCTGCTGGGTGCCGCAGCGCTCGGCGACATCGGCCTGCCTGTTCCCGCCCGGGGACGCGCGCTATGCCGGCGCCGACAGCCGCGTGCTGCTGCGCGAGGTCGCGCGCGCGTGGCGGCGCGCGGCTTCGCGGTCGAGAACTGCGACCTGACGCTGGTCGCCGAGGCGCCGCGCATCGGGCCGCACCGCGAGGCGATCTGCGCCGACATCGCCGCCGACCTCGGCATCGAGCGCGACCGCGTGAACGTCAAGGCGACGACCGCCGAGGGGCTCGGGGCGATCGGCCGCGGCGAGGGCCTCGCGGGACACGCTGTCGTGCTGCTGCGGGACGACGCATGACCGCTGACGTTCCGGCCGCGGATCCGTGGCATCGGATCGCGCTCGACCCGCCGCGCGCCTGGGGCGAGACCCCGGTGTCGGGGGCCTTGCGGGTCGAACTCGCGGACTTCCTCGTCGAGGAGCGGCTCGGCTTCGAGCCCGACGGCGGCGAGGCGCACCGACTGCTGCTGGTCGAGAAAGTCGGCGCCAATACGCTGTTCGTCGCGCGAGCGCTCGCCGTCCGCGCCGGCATGCCGCCGCGAACATCGGCTTCGCCGGGCAGAAGGACCGGCGAGCCGATCGCCCGCCAGTGGTTCTCGGTGCCGGCATCGCGCGACACGGCCTCGTTCGTCGGGTACTCCGGCGACGGCTTCCGCGTGCTGGCCGAGCACCCGCATTCGCGAAAACTCCGGCGCGGCGCCCTGGCCGGCAACAACTTCCACATCCGCGTGCGCGGCCTGCAGGGCGATGCCCGGGCGATCGACGCGCGCATCGCGCAGCTCGCCGCCGCCGGCCTGCCCAACTACTACGGCGCTGCAGCGCTTCGGCCGCGACGGATCGAACCTCCGGCGCGTGCGCCAGTGGCTCGAGAGCGGCCGCCTGCCGCGCGGCCGCGAGCCGCGCGCCTTCCTGCTCTCGTCCGCGCGTTCGCTGGCCTTCAATGCGGTGCTGTCTGCGCGCGTCGCCGCCAGCACCTGGAACCGCCTGCTGCCCGGCGAGGTCGTGAACCTGGCCGGCAGCCAGTCGGTGTTCGCGGCGGAACATCCGGACGAAGGGCTGCACCGGCGGCTGCAGGAGGGCGACGTCTCGCCGACCGGCCCGCTGTGCGGTGCCGGCGGCGTGCTGCCCGGCGGCGAGGTCGCGCGCATCGAGGCGGCAGCCCTCGCGGAAGTCGCGCCGCTCCCGGGGCTGCTCGCGGCGGTCGGCCTGCGCGGCGAGCGGCGCGCCCTGGTGCTGCGGCCGGGCCAGATCCAGCACCGGCTCGAAGGCGACACGCTCGAGATCGAGTTCGAGCTGCCGCGCGGCGCGTTCGCGACCAGCGTCCTGCGGGAACTCCTCGACGTGCGCGTGCCGGAGCCGGCGGAGACTGAAGTCAGCGCGCGAGCAGCACGTAGAGTGCGCCGGTCCCGCCGTCGTTGCGGCGCGCCGAACAGAATGCGACCACGGCGCCGTGCCGGCGCAGCCAGCGATTGACCGCCGACTTGAGCACCGGTCCGCGATGGCCGGAGCCGAGTCCCTTGCCGTGGATGATTCGCACGCAGCGCTGGCCGTGGGCGACGGCCTCGGCGAGGAACGCGCCGAGCGCCGCCCGTGCCTCGTCCTGCGTCATGCCGTGCAGGTCGATCTCGTCGCGGATGGCGTACTCGCCCCGGCGGAGCCGGCGCAGGACGGCGTCGGAGATCCCGTCGCGACGGAAGCCGAGCTCGTCACCCGATTCGACGTCGAGATCGTGGGCGTCGAAGGCGAGCAAGTCGGCGAGGACGCGGGCCTCGTCCGCGCGGCGCGAAGCGGCGCGCGGGCGGCGGCGATCGCGCTCGGGCGGCCGCTTCAGCTGCTTGAGCGGTTTCGCGTCGCGCACCGCGGCGCGAAACAGCTCGCGATCCTCGTCCTTGATGGCGGCAATCTCCGTCCATGCGCCGCGACGGCGCTCTTACAGTATAGTGCGGCCCGGTCGCGTCACACGCGGCCGGGAAAGGATACCGGACCGTGAAGATCCTGCTCTCCAACGACGACGGCTATCGCGCCGAAGGGCTGCGCTTCCTGCGCGAGGGGCTCGAGGGTGTCGCGCCGCTCACGGTGGTCGCGCCCGACCGCAACTTCAGCGGCGCCAGTCATTCGCTGACGCTCGAGATTCCGTTGCGCGTGCAGCGCGTGGACGCCGACACCTGGTACGTGATCAACGGCACGCCGACCGACTGCGTGCACCTCGCGATCACCGGGCTGTTCGACTTCGAGTTCGACATGGTGGTCTCGGGCGTCAACGACGGCGCGAACCTTGGCGACGACGTCCTGTATTCGGGCACGGTCGCCGCCGCCATCGAGGGCCGCTTCCTCGGCCTGCCGACGGTCGCCGTGTCGCTGGTCGCCGGCGGCGGCACCGGGCCGCATTTCGCGACCGCCGCGCGCGTCGCGCGCGAGCTGGTGCTGCGCCTGCTCGCGAAGCCGCTGCACCGGTCGATGATCCTGAACGTCAACGTGCCGGACCTGCCTTACGAGGCGCTGCAGGGTTTCGAAGTGACCCGGCTCGGTCATCGCCACCGCGCCAAGCCCGCGGTCCGCGGGCTCGATCCGCGCGGCCGGGAAATCTTCTGGGTCGGGGCCGCCGGTGCCGGCCAGGACGCGGGCCCGGGCACCGACTTCCACGCGGTCGCCAACGGTTTCGTGTCCGTGACCCCCTTGCAGATCGACCTCACGCGCCACGCCGTCGCTCGAGAGTCTGCGCGAGTGGCTGCGGGAGCCGGAAGCGTGAACAGCGAGCGCAGCGGCATCGGCATGACGAGCGCGCGCACGCGCGAGCGCCTGATCCAGCGGCTGACGGAGCAGGGCATCCGCGATGCGCGCGTGCTCGACCGCATCCGCAACGTGCCGCGCCACCTGTTCGTGGACGAGGCGCTCGCGAGCCGCGCCTACGAGGACACGGCGCTTCCGATCGGCCACGGCCAGACCATTTCGCAGCCCTACGTCGTCGCGCGCATGACCGAGGCCGTCACGATCGGCGGCACGCCCGACAAGGTGCTCGAGATCGGCACCGGCTGCGGCTACCAGACCGCGGTGCTCTCGCCGCTGGTCGGGCGCATCTACAGCATCGAGCGCATCGAGCCGCTGCTCGAGCGCGCCAAGGAGCGGCTGCGCGAACTCGACATTCGCAACGTGCGCTTCAAGCATGGCGACGGCGCGGAAGGCTGGCCTTCGCAGGCGCCTTTCGACGCGATCCTGCTCGCCGCGGCGCCGCATGCGCTGCCGCAGAAGTTGCTCGAGCAACTGGCCGAGGGCGGGCGCCTCGTCGCCCCGGTCGGTCCCGAGGGTCGCCAGGAACTGCTGCGCTTCACGCGCCACAAGGACCAGTTCCTGCGCGAGCGGCTCGGCTTCGTCAGCTTCGTGCCCTTGCTCGGCGGTGTGACCTGAGGCGATGGGTCGCATGCGCCGTCCTGATCGCGATCGCCGGCTGTTCCGGCCCTGACCGCCGGCCCGACGCGCCTGACCACCACGTCGTTCGAGCCGGCGAGACGCTGTACTCGATCGCGGGGCGCTACGGGCTCGACTGGCGCGAACTGGCGCGCGGGAACGACATCGGCGGCGACTACCTGATCCGGCCCGGGGACCGGCTGCGGCTGCCGCGCCCTGGACGCGGCGCCGCGGTCGCGGCCAGGCCCTCGCAATCGGCTCCGCGCCGCGGGCGTCGCCCGACGACCCCGAGCATCGGCCGCCAAGCTGGCGCTGGCCGGTCGACGTCGGCACGGTGGTCGGCGTCGTGCGCCAGCCCTCGGGCGGCGTCGGCCTTCGCATCGACGGCGGGCTCAACCAGCCGATCCTCGCGGCGGCCGACGGCAAGGTCGTCTACACCGGCAGCGGCCTGCTCGGCTATGGCCAGCTCGTGATCATCAATCACGTGCGCGGCTGGCTCACGGCCTACGGCCACAACGCCTTCGTGCAGGTGAAGGAGGGCGAGGAAGTGCGCGCCGGCCAGCAGATCGCGTCGATGGGGCTCGGGCCCGGGCAGCGGCCGATGCTCTACTTCGAGATCCGGCTCGAGGGCAGACGCGCTCGACCCGCTGACGCAGCTGCCGCCGCGCTAACGGGTGCCGGGTCGCACTTATCGCACTTGTTCATCGTCGACGAAGACTGGTCGCAAGATCTGTGTCGGCCACCCGAACAAGTGCGATAAGTGCGACCCGGCACCTCTCAGAGGATCAACGCGACGGCGACGTCGCGGAATTCGCCGAGCAGCACGTTGTACGTGCGGCAGGCGGCGCGATTGTCCATGACCTCGAGGCCGATGCCGCGCGCGGCGAAGTCGGCGTAGAGCGCGGGACCGGGCAAGCGCTGGCGCTCGCCGGTGCCGAGCAGCACGACCTCGGGGCGGAGCGCGAGCAGTGCCTCGAAGTCACCGATCGACAGCGCGTCCACGTCCGGGCGGCTGCCAGTCGTCGAGGACCGCGTCGCGCGTGACGATCACGCTGCCTGCGATGGACCGCCCCTGCAGGCGGACCTCGCGGTCGGTGCAGGCCAGGATCGCATTCGCCTGGTCCGAATTCTCGCGTATGAACTGCATGGCGCTGCCGGACAATATAGCCAATCCCCGCGGTCGACCGCCGCTATCATGGCCGCCGATGAAGCTCCGTGACCTGCCGCGCGCCGATCCGCCCGTGCTCCGGCGCAGGGCCGAGGGCAACGCCGGTGCGCTGCCCGACAGCCTGCACCCGGTCCTGCGGCGCGTGTATGCGTCGCGGGGCGTCGGCGACGCGGACGAGCTGTCGCTGGAACTGCGCGGCCTGTTGCCCGTCTCGACGCTCGACGGCATCGGACCTGCGACGGAGCTGCTCGCCGCGCACGTCGAGCGCGGTTCGCGCATCCTGGTCGTCGGCGACTTCGACGCGGACGGCGCGACCAGCACGGCGCTCGTGCTGCGCCAGCTGGCGCGGCTCGGCCACACGAATGCGGCCATGCGCGTCCCGGACCGGATGCGCCACGGCTACGGCCTGACGCCGGCGCTGGTGGCCGAACTCGTGGACGAACGGGCGGACCTCCTGATCACGGTGGACAACGGCGTCTCGGCGCATGCCGGGATCGAGGCGGCGCACGCAGCTCGGCATGGAAGTGCTGGTCACCGATCACCACCTGCCGGGTCCCGAGCTTGCCGCAATGCGCCGCGCACGTGAACCCGAACCTGCCGCAGGCCGCGTTCGGCAGCCGCGCGCTCGCCGGCGTCGGCGTCGCCTTCTACCTGATGGCCTCGCTGACGCGCGAGCTCGAGAGCCGGCGCGGCGAGCGCCTGGCCCCGGTCGCGGACCTGCTCGACCTGGTCGCGCTCGGCACGGTCGCCGACGTCGTGCCGCTCGACCGCAACAACCGGATCCTGGTGCAGGAAGGCCTGCGCCGCATGCGTTCGCGCGCGGCGACGACGGGCCTCATGGCGCTCGCGCGCGTCGCGGGCTGCCGCCTCGACGAGCTGTCGGCGCGCCAGCTCGGCCACCAGATCGCGCCGCGCCTCAATGCGGCCGGGCGCATCGACGACATGGCGGTCGGCATCCGCTGCCTGCTGACGGACGACCCCGCCGAGGCGCTGACGCTTGCGGGCGAACTCGACCGGCTGAACCGCGAGCGGCGCGAACTGGAAGCGCGCATGCGCGAGGAGGCCGATGTCCGCGGTGCGCAACCTGCGCATCGCGGAAGGGCAGCTGCCGCCGGGCCTCACGCTGTTCGATCCGCGGCTGGCACGCGGGCGTCGTCGGCCTCGTCGCCTCGCGCATGAAGGACCGCCTGCATCGGCCGGTGGTCGCGTTCGCGCCGGCGTCGGCGGACGAACTGCGCGGATCGGCGCGCTCGGTCGCGGGCCTGCACGTGCGCGACGTGCTCGAGGCGATCGCGACGCGCCACCCGGACCTCATCGACCGTTTCGGCGGCCACGCGATGGCCGCGGGGCTGACGCTCGAAGCGCTCCGCGCTCGCGCGTTTCGCCGACGCGTTCGCGGACGAAGTCGGGCGGCGGCTCTCGCCGGCGCAGATGCAGAACGTGCTGGAGACCGACGGCGAGCTCTCCGCCGCGGAGATCACGCTCGAGACGGCGCGCGCGATCGAGGACGGCGGTCCCTGGGGCCAGGCCTTCCCGGAGCCGGTCTTCGAGGGCGAGTTCGACGTCGCGGACGTGCGCGTGCGTCGGCGACCGCCACCTCAAGCTGTGGCTGCGCGCGGCGATGCCGCGTCGCAGCCGGTCGAGGCGATCGCCTTCGGCTATTTCGACGAGGACGGGGCGAAGCGCCCGGCGGCCGGCGCCGCGCGCCACGCCTCGCCTATCCGCCTCCAGTCGACGAGCTTCGGCGGCACGCCGCGCGCGGAGCTGCTCGCGGAGCACGTCGAATGGAAGCGCGTCCTGACGCTCTGCTAAGATGCCGCCCCCATGGAATCCGCGCCGACACGCCGGCTGATCGAGGACCTCACGGAGCGCCTGAAGGCGCTGAGGGGGTACCTTTGAGTACGACTCGAAGCGCGAGCGCCTCGAAGAGCTGAACCACGAGCTCGGCGATCCGGCGATCTGGAACACGCCGGACAAGGCCCAGTCACTCGGCCGCGAGCGCGCGCGGCTCGAAGCCACCATCACCGAACTCGACCAGCTTGCGGCCGGACTTGTCGGACGCCGCGGAACTGCTGTCGACCTGGTCGAGGCCGAAGGCGACGAGGCGGGCTTCGCGCGAGATCGTCAAGGACACGGCGGGCCTCGACGCGCGCGTGCGCAAGCTCGAGCTGTCGCGCATGTTCCCCGGCGAGATGGACCCGCGCGGCGCCTTCCTCGACATCCAGGCCGGCGCCGGCGGCACCGAAGCGCAGGACTGGGCCCAGATGCTGCTGCGGATGTACCTGCGCTGGGCGGAAGCGCGCGGCTTCACGGTCACCGTGATCGACCAGAGCGCCGGGCGAAGTCGCGGGCATCAAGAGCGCCTCGATCGAGGTCGACGGCGACTACGCGTACGGGTGGCTGCGCACCGAGACCGGCGTGCATCGGCTGGTGCGCAAGTCGCCGTTCGATTCCGGCAACCGGCGGCACACGTCCTTCGCCTCCGTGTTCGTCTCGCCGGTGATCGACGACGAGATCAACATCGAGGTCAACCCGGCCGACATCGAGATGGACACCTACCGCGCGAGCGGGGCGGGCGGTCAGCACGTCAACAAGACGGATTCGGCGGTGCGCCTGCGGCACCTGCCGTCCGGCATCGTCGTCGCCTGCCAGGGCGAGCGCAGCCAGCACAAGAACCGCTCGACCGCGATGAAGATGCTGAAGGCGAAGCTCTACGAGCTCGAGGTCAACAAGCGCAATGCCGCCGCGCGCGTGCTCGAGGACCAGAAGACCGACGTCGGCTGGGGCCACCAGATCCGTTCCTACGTGCTCGACCAGTCGCGCATCAAGGACCTCCGGACCGGCCACGAGACCGGCAACCCGCAGGCCGTGCTGGACGGGGCGCTCGATCCCTTCATGGAAGCGAGCCTGAAGCAGGGCCTGTAAGCTGCCGCCCATGGACCGCAAGGACGAAACGCCGCCCGCGGACGAGAACGCGCTGATCGCGGAGCGGCGCGCGAAGCTCGCGCGCCTGCGCGAGGCGGGCATCGCGTTCCCGAACGACTTCCGGCGCGATGCGCTCGCGGCCGACCTGCATGCGACCTACGCTTCGAGGCGCAGCGACGAATGGCTCGCCGCGAACCCGGTGCGCGTGCGCGTCGCCGGCCGCATGATGTTCAAGCGCCTCATGGGCAAGGCCTCGTTCGCGAAGCTGCAGGACGCGCAGCGGCCAGGTCCAGGTCTACCTGCAGGCCGACGCGCTCGGTGCCGCCTACGAGGCGTTCAAGGGCTGGGACGTCGGCGACATCGTCGGCGCCGAGGGCGTGCTCATGCGCACGCGCGCCGGCGAACTGTCGGTGCGCGCGGATTCGGTGCGCCTGCTGGTCAAGGCGCTGCGGCCGCTGCCCGACAAGTGGCACGGCCTCGCGGACACCGAGACGCGCTACCGCCAGCGCTACGTCGACCTGATCGTCAACGACGCTGCGCGCGAGACATTCCGCGCGCGCACGCGCGTGGTGCGCTTCCTGCGCGACTTCCTCGACGCCCTCGGCTTCCTCGAGGTCGAGACGCCGATGATGCAGCCGATCCCGGGCGGCGCGGTCGCGCGGCCCTTCGTCACGCACCACAACTCGCTCGGCCAGGACATGTACCTGCGCATCGCGCCCGAGCTGTACCTCAAGCGGCTCGTCGTCGGCGGCTTCGAGCGCGTGTACGAGATCAACCGCAATTTCCGCAACGAGGGGCTGTCCACGCAGCACAACCCCGAGTTCACGATGCTCGAGCTGTACCAGGCCTATGCCGACTGCGCGGATTTCATGGTGCTGGTCGAGCGGATGATGCAGGGGCTCGCGGACGCGGTGCTCGGCGCGCGCAGCGTCGACTATCAGGGCCGGCGCATCGAATTCGGCACGCCCTTCGCAAGGTTCTCGGTGGAGGAGGCGGTTGCCGCCGCGAATCCGGATCTCGACCGCGCGAAGCTGCGCGATGCGGCCTACCTGCGCACCGCCTGTGCCCGGCTCGGCCTCGAGCCGGGCAAGGACGACGGCGCCGGGGCGCTGCAGATCGCGATTTTCGAGAAGACGGCCGAGCAGGGCCTGCTGCAGCCGACCTTCATCCATTCCTACCCGACCGAAGTCTCGCCGCTTTCGCGGCCGCGGGACTCGGATCCCGTTCGTCACCGACCGTTTCGAGTTCTTCGTCGACGGTCGCGAGCTCGCGAACGGCTTCTCCGAGCTCAACGACCCGGAGGACCAGGCCGAGCGGTTCCGCGAGCAGGTGCGGCGTCGCACGGCGGGCGACGCGGAGGCGATGTACTTCGATGCGGACTACGTCCGCGCACTCGAGTACGGCATGCCGCCGGCGGCAGGTCTCGGCGTCGGCATCGACCGGCTGGTGATGCTGCTGACGGACTCGCCGAGCATCCGCGACGTCCTGCTGTTCCCGCAGCTACGCAACCAACCCGTGGAAGAATAGGAAAAGGGGACGCACCCCTTTTTCCCCGAAGGACCGAAGGAAAAAGGGGTGCGTCCCCTTTTCCTACTCGTCGGCGTCGATGGTTGCGGGTGCGGGAATCGCGTAGGGAAGGTCGGCGGGGACGAATTCGGAGCCGCCCGGCCGGGTGCCGAGCAGGTCGCTGCAGAATCGTAGCTCGACGACCGCGAGGCATTGGGTGGACGACTCGTCCCGCGCGGCGACGACCACCTGCGCGGCGAGCGAGTCGCCGCTGAAGAGCGCCTGGGCCGGTTGCAGTGCGACGTCGGGCGGGCCGACATAGCGCAGGGTGCGGCGCTTGAGCCGGCCGAGGTGCTGCGCGCGCGCGACGACTTCCTGGCCGACGTAGCAGCCCTTGCTGAAGCTGATGCCGCCGATGAGGTCGAGGTTGAGCATCTGCGGCAGCCATAAGGCCGCGGTCGCCGGCATCACGGACGGCTCGCCGTCGGCGACGCACACGCGTTCCCAGTCATCGGGCCGGGTGCGCGGAATTGCCGCAAGCGCGGCATCGAGCGCCGGCCGCGTGCCCGCGAGCAGGATCCGGCGCGGGCTTGCGACCATCATGGCGAGGCCCGCAGCCGCAGCGGCCGCCTGCGACCAGTGTGCGTCCGGCTCGGCGTCCAGCAGTCCCGCGACCTCGAAGAGCCGGCTGCGGTCCTCGAAACGGACGTCGGCGCGCAGCACGTACGCCGAAAGCTGGGCGACCAGCGTCGGCGCCAGCTTCCGCTGCAACACGAGCAAGACGTCGTCGCCGTCCGCCGCGAGCCGCAGGGTCGCCAGCACGCGGCCCTGGCGATTGCAGGATGCCGCCAGCATCCCGGGATGCCGCTCGAGCCCCAGGATGTCGTTGGAGAGCTGGCCCTGCAGGAAGCTGCGCGCGTCGCGTCCCGTGACCGCGATGACGGCGAGGTCAGGCAGCAGCGTGGTGCGAACGTTCGCCATCGCGACATCGTAGCGCAGCGCATCTCGACGAACGCACGGCAATTGGCCGTGGGAAGGCCCGACCCCTTCTGGCAGAATGGCTTAGCGATGCCACTACCCGCCGACCGGCCGCTGTCCCCGCACCTGCAGGTGTACCGGCCGATGTACACCATGGTGCTGTCGATCCTGCATCGCGCAAGCGGGCTGTACCTCTCTGCCTGCGCATTCCTGTTCGTGGCCTGGATCGCGGCGGCCGCGCTCGGGCCGGATGCCTATGCCTGCGCGACGAACTTCCTCAGCACGCTGCCGATGCGCATCGTGCTCGCGCTGGCGCTCGCGGCATTCTGGTATCACCTGTTTGCCGGCATCCGGCACCTCGCCTGGGACGCCGGTTTCGGCTTCGAGAAGAAGGTGGCGCGTGCGTCCGGTGCCCTGGTCGTGGCGACGGCCGCGGCCGCGCTTCGCGGCGACGCTCCTGCTGTCGTCCGCCGGGCGATTCCTGGCGGGACAGCCATGAGCGCGGGTCGCGGCAGCGCGAGCCGGCACTGGCGCAACCAGCGCATGACCTCGATTGCGCTGCTGCCGCTCGGTCTGTGGTTCCTGTTCTCCCTTCTCGGGCAGCCTGCGCTCGACCACGCGATCGTCGCCGGCTGGTTCGCGAAGCCCTTGCAGGCACTGCTCGGGGCGCTGTTCGGCGCCGCCCTGCTGTGGCACTCGATGCAGGGGCTGCAGGTCGTGCTCGAGGATTACGTCGCCGGGGCGCTGCGCACGTTCTGCATCGTCATCGCGCGGCTGCTGCACCTTGCCGCCGCGATCGTGCTTGCCGCAGCCCTCGCGCGGCTTGCCTTCGGCGGCGCGGCGTGAGCGCCTATTCCGTGATCGACCACCGCGCCGACGTCGGTCGTCGTGGGCGCCGGCGGCGCGGGACTGCGCGCGACGCTCGGGCTCGCGGAAGCGGGGCTCGAGACCGCCTGCATCACCAAGGTGTTCCCGACGCGCAGCCACACCGTGGCGGCGCAAGGCGGCATCAGCGCCGCCCTCGGCAACATGGGCGACGACGACTGGCGCTACCATTTCTACGACACGGTGAAAGGCTCCGACTGGCTCGGCGACCAGGACGCGATCGCCTACATGTGCCGGGAGGCGCCGGCCGCGGTGATCGAGCTCGAGCACTACGGCCTGCCGTTCTCGCGCACCGAGGACGGCCGCATCTACCAGCGACCGTTCGGCGGCATGACGACGCACTATGGCAAAGGCATCGCGCAGCGCACCTGCGCGGCTGCGGACCGCACCGGGCACGCCATGCTGCACACGCTCTACCAGCAGAGCCTGAAGCACCGCGCGCAGTTCTTCATCGAGTATTTCGCGATCGACCTCATCATGCACGAGGGCGTTTGTCTCGGCGTCCTGGCGCTCGACATGGCCGCGGGAACGCTGCACCGGTTCCTCGCCCAGGCCACCATCCTCGCGACCGGCGGTTACGGGCGTGCGTACTTCTCCTGTACCTCGGCCCACACCTGCACCGGCGACGGCAACGGCATGGTCCTGCGCGCCGGGTTGCCGCTGCAGGACATGGAGTTCGTGCAGTTCCACCCCACCGGCATCTACGGCGCCGGTTGCCTCATCACCGAGGGCGTGCGCGGGGAGGGCGGCATCCTCAGGAACTCGGACGGGGAGCGCTTCATGGAGCGCTATGCCCCGAACGCCAAGGACCTCGCCTCGCGCGACGTCGTGAGTCGCGCCATGACGATCGAGATCCGCGAGGGCCGCGGCGTCGGGCCGCATCGCGACCACCTGTACCTGCACCTCGAGCACCTCGGCGCCGACGTGATCGCGAAACGCCTCCCGGGCATCGCCGAAACGGCCAGGGTATTCGCCAACGTGGACGTCGCGCGCGCGCCGATCCCGGTGCAACCGACGGTCCACTACAACATGGGCGGCATACCCTGCAACGTGAATGGCCAGGCGCTGACCCGCGACGGCGGATCGGAGCGGGTCGTACCGGGGCTGATGGCGATCGGCGAGGCGGCCTGCGTCTCGGTCCACGGCGCAAACCGGCTCGGCTCGAATTCGCTGCTCGATCTCGTCGTGTTCGGCCGTGCCGCCGCGGCCCATTGTGCGGGCACGCTGAAGCACGGGGCGGCGGTCGCGGAGCCGCCGACGCGGGTCATCGACCCGCTGCTCGCGCGCTTCGACCGCTTCCGGAACGCCGTGGGCAAGCGGCCGGCCGCGGCACTGCGCGATGAAATGCAGCGCGCGATGCAGCGTGACGCCGCCGTATTCCGCACGGGGGAGACGCTGGCCGAGGGTTGTGCGGCGCTCGAGGGCTGCTTCGGCTCGCTTCGCGACCTCAGGATTTCGGACCGCTCGCTGGTGTTCAACACCGACCTCGTCGAGGCGTTCGAGCTGGACAACCTGCTGCGCCAGTCGCTGGCGACGATCCACTCGGCCCGGAACCGCACCGAGAGCCGCGGCGCGCACGCGCGCGAGGATTTCCCGGCCCGCGACGACGCCAACTGGATGAAGCACAGCCTCGCCTGGGTGGGCGATGCGGGCCAGGTCCGCTTCGACTACCGGCCGGTGGAGCGGGGAACCGGGGCGAACGACGTCGACGCGATTCCCCCGCAAGTCCGGGCTTACTGAAAGGAGCCAACGGCACCATGGCACAGTTCCGATTGCCCGCCAATTCGCGCTACGACGACCGGCAAGGCCGCCACCACCCGGCACCGGAGGGTGCGGCCCGCACGCGGCAGTTCCGCATCTACCGCTGGGACCCGGATTCGCCTGCGCAGCCGCGCGTGGATACCTACGACATCGACCTCGACCGTTGCGGGCCGATGGTTCTCGACGCGCTCATCAAGATAAAGAACGAGGTCGACGCGACGGTGACGTTCCGCCGCTCCTGCCGCGAGGGTATCTGCGGTTCCTGCGCGATGAACATCGACGGCGTCAACACGCTCGCCTGCACGCAGCCGATCGATGCCATCCAGGGCGCCGTGCGCGTCTTCCCGCTGCCGCACCTGCCGGTCGTGAAGGACCTCGTGCCGGACCTGACCCAGTTCTACGCGCAGTACGCCGCGGTCGAACCGTGGCTCAAGGCCGGTTCGGCGCCACCCGCGACGGGCGAGCGACGCCAGGCACCCGCGGACCAGGAGCATGTCGACCGGCCGTCGGCCTGCATCCTGTGCGCCTGTTGCTCGACGTCCTGCCCGAGCTACTGGTGGAACTCCGACCGTTTCCTCGGGCCCGCGGCGCTGCTCGCGAGCTATCGCTGGATCGTCGACACGCGCGACGGCGCGCAGGCCGAGCGCCTGGCCGAACTCGACGAGACCTTCAAGCTCTATCGCTGTCACACGATCATGAACTGCACCGAGGCCTGCCCGAAGGACCTCAATCCGGCGCGCGCCATCGCCGACATCAAGCGCCGCATCCTCGAAACCGAAGAGTGATCAGTGAGCGATCCGGTGCGCGCACGGCTGCGCTGGCGATGCCGCCGTGGCATGAAGGAGCTCGACATCCTGCTGGTGCGGTGGATCGAAGGCGCCTGGGCGGACGCCGGCACGGAGCGCCGCCTCGCATTCGCATGGCTGCTCGAGCAGCCCGACCCGGACCTCGCCGACTGGCTGATCGGCGGCGCCCGCCCGCCGGACGCGGACCTCGCCGCACTCATCGATGACATCCTTCGCCGTCGCGATTGAGCCGCCCGCCGACCCGCGGCTTGCGGCGCTCGCCTTCGCCGTGCACCTGGCTGCGGCCGCGAGTCCCTGGATCGCGCGTGTCCCGCCGTGGCTGGCAGTGCCACTGACGTTGCTCGCTCTCGCCGGTCTCGGTTCGACACTCGCCGCGGTGCCGGGACCTCAGCACCGCCTGGGTGGCCTCAGGCGTGACCGCGAGGGCTGGAGCGTCCGGATGCGCGAGGGCGGAGCGTGGCTGGCGGCCGAATTGGGGCCGGGATCGCGGGCCATGGCCGGCCTTGTCTTCCTGGACATCCGGGCCGGGGGTCGACGGCATGCCTGGTTACTGACACGGCGCACGGTCCCGGCAGGCCCATTCAGAAACCTCAAGGCCCGGATCCGCCTGACTTGCTAGAATTCGCGGGCTGTTTCACGAAAGGAGGGGCTTTCGCCCGCCCAATCACGACCTTGCGAACTAACCAGGGCTCAGCCGGTCATATCGGGCGTGCACGTGGAGGGCGCAGCGCAAGTCGTCGGGCCTATGCGGGCTGAAGCAGGCGACATCGCGCTGGTTCGCCGGGTCCAGAAAGGGGACAAGGCGGCCTTCGACGCGCTGGTGCTGAAGTATCAGCACAAGGTGCTGAAGCTCGTGCAGCGGTACGTTCGCAATCCCGCGGAAGCCGAGGACATCGCGCAGGAGGCCTTCATCAAGGCGTACCGCGCGTTGCCGGCGTTCCGGGGCGACAGCGCTTTCTATACCTGGCTGTACCGGATCGCGATAAACACCGCGAAGAACGCACTGGTAGCGAGCCGGCGGCGCCCGGTGTCGTACGACCTTGACCTGCAGGACGGTTCGCAGGTCCAGGCGCACGCGCGGCTCTCGGACACTGAGACCCCGGAGGCGCTTGCGCTGACGGACGAAATCCGCCGCACGGTGAACGAGGCGATCGAGGCACTGCCCGACGACCTGCGCCTGGCGATCGTCCTGCGCGAGCTCGAGGGGCTGTCGTACGAGGACATTGCGAAGACGATGGAATGCCCGGTAGGCACGGTCCGTTCGAGGATCTTCCGCGCGCGCGAAGCGATCGATCGCAGCCTGCGCGAGGTGTTCGACGGCGGCCTGGGGCGAATCGGAGACTTTGAATGACGGATCGAATCAAGGAACAGCTTTCTGCATTCCTGGACGGCGAACTGCCGGACCCGGAGTCGGCGCTGCTGCTGAAGCGCCTCGAGCGCGACGACGAGTTGCGCGGCGCCCTGTCGCGCTACTCGCTGATCGGCGCCGTGCTGCGGAGCGACGGCGACGTGCCCGCGGCGCGGCAGGTGGCCGCGCGCGTCAGTGCGGCGATCGCCCGCGAGCCCGCGCGTGGCGCACGCTTCGTGCGTATGCCCGGTCGCAAGGCGTTCCTGCGCGCGGCCGCGGGGGTCGCAGTCGCAGCGGGCGTCGCGCTCGGTGCGGTGCTGCTGGTCCAGCAGATCGGCTCGCAGGACCCGGGTGCGCCCGATGCGGTCATGGCGCGGGCCGAGCTCCCACCGGTGCAGCCGGTGACCGACGACATTGATCCCCAGGACGGGCCGGCGGACATCTATGTCACGCCGCCCGCGCCGGATGCGCCTGCAGGCATTCCGCCCGCGGAGCTTGCCAATTACATGGTCGCGCACTACGGCTATGCGTCGCCACTTGCCCGCCGCAGCGTCGGCGCAGGCCTCATCAGCGACGACGACCCGGCGCTCGCGGAAGAACTGCCGCCCGCGGAGACGACCGAGCCGTGACGACGCGGCCGGCCATCGCCCTCGCGCTCGGCCTCGCCGCGACACCCGCCTTCGCCGAAAGCGGGCAGGAATGGCTCGCTCGCATGGGCGAGGCCCTCAGCAACGCAAGTTACCTCGGCGAGTTCGTCTCCGAATCCGCCGGCCGTACCGAGCGCTTCGCGATCACGCACCGCGTCCGCGACGGCGTGGTATCCGAACGCCTGGTTTCGCTGACCGGGCACGGGCGCGAGTTGGTGCGCGAGAACGACGAGGTCGTGGTCTACCTGCCCGACCAGAAGCTCGCGATCATCGAACGGCGCCCCGGCCGCAGCGACTTGCTGGGTGCACTGCCCCAATTCGAGGGACGCATGGCGGCCTGGTACAAGGTCGACTGGGTCGGGCGCGAGACGCTCGACGACTTCGGCCCGACCGCGGTCGTCGCTGTGCGTCCGCTCGACAGCTATCGCTTCGGCTACCGCCTGTGGATCGACGTCGATTCGCACATGCCCGTGCGCAGCGACCTGTCCGACGGCTCGGGGCGCGTGATCGAGCGACTGCGCTTCACCAGTCTGACGTTCGACAATGCCATTCCCGACTCGGCCTTCGAACCGGCGCTGGACCGTCGCAAGCTGCGATGGGTTCGGCAATCGCCGCAGGCAGACGAGGAAGCGCCGGCCTGGCGTGCGTCACAGGTCCCGCCCGGGTTTCGCCTGTCCGCAAGCGGCGAACAGGCGCTCGCGGGCCCGAGCGCGCCAGTCGATCACCTCGTCTATTCTGACGGGCTCGCGACGGTATCCGTCTTCATCCGCGTGCCGCGACCGGGCAAGGTGCCCGCGGAAGGCACGAGCCGCTCCGGCGTCGCATCCGCGTACACGACGGTCGTGGATGGCCATCAGGTCACTGCAGTCGGCGAGGTGCCGACGCGCACGCTGAAGGCCATCGCCACGAGCCTGCGTCCCGCGGCGGTCACGCCTGACGAGGCGCGCGCCGCGGCGAACCGCCGCAACTGACGCCTGCGGATGCCGGGTCACCGGTTTCTCGTCTACACGCGCGAGGAGTGCCCACTCTGCGACGAATTCATCGCGGAGCTGTCCGCGATCCTGGCGGGCTTCGAAGTTCAGGACGTCGACGACGATCCGACGGCGCGCCGGCGCTTCGGACTCAAGGTGCCGGTGCTCACCTGCGACGGCAGCGTTGTCTGCCATGGCCGTCTCGATCGCGACGCGGTCCTGCGCTTAGTGTCCTGAGTCGCAGATATCCGGCACAACAGCCCGGCGTTGACCGAAGTCGGCGCCCGCCGGCTGGTATAATCCTTTTTTTCCCGGACGCGCCGGTCCGGCAAGGGCGTCCCCTTCCTCCCGATGCAACAGCAGATACGCAATTTCTCGATCATTGCGCACGTCGACCACGGCAAGTCGACGCTGGCCGACCGCCTGATACAGACCTGCGGGGGTCTCGAGGCGCGCGAGATGCAGGAACAGGTGCTGGACTCGATGGACCTCGAGCGCGAGCGTGGCATCACGATCAAGGCGCAGTCCGTCACGCTCAACTACCGGGCTGTGGACGGGCTCGACTACCAGCTCAACTTCATCGACACGCCAGGGCACGTCGACTTCTCGTACGAAGTGTCGCGTTCGCTCGCCGCATGCGAGGGCGCGCTGCTGGTCGTGGACGCGGCACAGGGCGTTGAGGCGCAGAGCGTCGCGAACTGCTACACGGCACTCGAGCAGGGCCTCGAGGTGGTGCCGGTCATCAACAAGATCGACTTGCCGTCGGCCGAGCCCGAACGCGTGATCGAAGAGATCGAGAACATCATCGGGATCGAGGCCACCGACGCGGTCCTCGTCAGCGCCAAGACCGGGGCCGGTGTGCCCGAACTGCTCGAGGTACTCGTGCGGCGCATACCGCCGCCGGGCGGGCGACATCCAGTTGCCGCTGCAGGCGCTGATCATCGATTCCTGGTTCGACAACTACGTCGGCGTGGTTTCGCTCGTGCGCGTCATGAACGGCGCACTGCGGCCGAACGACCGCATCCAGGTGATGTCGACGGGGCGGGGATGGCAGGTCGACCAGGTCGGCCGCTTCACGCCGAAGCGCATCGCGACGGACGCGCTGTCGACGGGCGAAGTGGGCTGGATGACGGCCGGAATCAAGGACATCGACGGCGCCCCGGTCGGCGACACGATGACGAGCGAATCGCGGCCCTGCGAAAAGCCGCTGCCGGGCTTCAAGTCGGTGCAGCCGCGAGTGTTTGCCGGGCTGTTCCCGATCCAGTCGGACCAGTACGAAGCCTTCCGCGACGCGCTCGCAGAAGCTCAAGCTGAACGACTCGGCCCTGCACTACGAGCCGGAAGTTTCGACCGCGCTCGGGTTCGGCTTCCGCTGCGGTTTCCTCGGCCTGCTGCACATGGACATCGTGCAGGAGCGTCTCGAGCGCGAGTACGGCCTGGCGCTGGTGACGAGCGCACCCACCGTCGTCTACGAGGTGCTCGGCACCGACGGCGAAGTCAGCCTGGTCGACAATCCCTCGAAACTGCCGCCAAGCTACCGCGAGTTGCGGGAGCCGATCATCACCGCGAACATCCTGGTGCCGCCGGAGCACGTCGGCGGGGTGCTCGGACTGTGCCAGGAGAAGCGGGGCGTGCAGAAGAAGATGCTCCAGCTCGGCACGCAGATGTCGCTGCAATACCAGCTTCCGCTGGCGGAAGTCGTGCTCGATTTCTTCGACCGGCTGAAATCCGTGAGTCGCGGCTACGCGTCGTTCGACTACGAGTTCAGCCATTTCCAGGCGGCGCCGCTGTCGCGGCTCGATGTGGTCATCAACGGCGATCGCGTCGATGCGCTGTCGATGATCGTCCACCGCGAAAGCGCCTACCAGCGCGGCCGCGAGCTCGTCGACAAGATGCAGGAACTGATACCGCGACAGATGTTCGAGGTCGCGATCCAGGCGGCGCTCGGCGGCCAGGTCATCGCGCGCGCGACGGTCAAGGCGCTGCGCAAGAACGTGCTGGCGAAGTGCTACGGCGGCGACGTGTCGCGCAAGCGCAAGCTGCTGGAGAAACAGAAGGAAGGCAAGAAGCGGATGAAACAGCTCGGCACCGTCGAGATTCCGCAGGAAGCCTTCCTCGCGGTGCTCAGCATGGGCAAGAAATGACAGACGGGAGTGGCTGATGGTTTTTGATTTCTCGTTCGTGCTGGTGTCGCTTGCCGCGCTCACCGGCGTCATCTGGGGCCTCGACCACTGGTTGTTCGAGGATGCGCGGCGCGCGCGCGGGGCGGCCAAGGACCCGGTCCTGGTCGACTACGCGCGCTCGTTCTTTCCGGTCATCCTGATCGTGCTGGTGCTGCGCTCGTTCCTGTACGAGCCGTTCCGGATCCCGTCGGATTCGATGATGCCGACGCTGGTGCACGGCGACTTCATCTTCGTGAACAAGTGGCGCTACGGCCTGCGGTTGCCGGTCGTGAACGCCAAGGTCGTGGGCATCGGCATGCCGCAGCGCGGCGACGTCATCGTGTTCCGCAAGCCCACGGAGCCGTCGCTGGTGCTGATCAAGCGCCTCGTCGGCATGCCGGGCGACACGATCCGCGTCACCGGGACCCAGGTCTTCATTAACGGTACGCCGTCACGGATCGACATCGGCGAGTTGTACTCCGGCCCCAAGAGCGAGCAGTATCCTTTCACGCAGGTCGGGGAGGAGCACCTGGGTGATGCCATGCACGCCGTGCTGCTGGTCCAGACGCGGACCGGCCTGGAAGGCGAGTGGCAGGTTCCGGCAGGGCACTATTTCATGATGGGCGACAACCGGAACAACAGCCAGGACAGCCGCTACCCCGACGTCGGTTACGTTCCGGAGGCCAACATCATCGGCAAGGCCGAGGCGATCTGGCTTTCGTTCGACCCCGACCGCAGGTGGCACCTTCTCTGGGATCGCATGGGCACCGGAATCCGATAGGGAGACTTGGGTATGCAGCACAGACAGCGTGGCATCACGTTCATCGGGATTCTCGTACTGATCGTCGTGGTCGGCGCCTGGGTTTACGCCGGCATCCGGCTTGCGCCGAAGTACCTCGAGTACATGCGCGTCGCCTCGACGCTGGAAAAAGTACGGGACGAATTCGACGCCAACCCGGGATCGACCGAGTTCATGCTGCGCAAGGCCGTCGAGCGCCACTTCGACATCGACATGGTCGAAGTGATCACCGCCGAAGACATCGAGATCACCAAGGAAGGCGGCGCCTTCACCATGCGCGCCTACTATGACGACACCGTGCCGCTCGCCGGCAACGTCTCGTTCCTCGTCGAGTTCGACAAGTCGGTCGTCGTCAACGCACGCTGAGCGGCGACGCCGTGGAACCGGCGGCCCGCTGGTTGTCTGAGCGCCTCGGCGTCGACATCGCGGATCCGGGCCTGCTGGCGCGGGCGCTGACGCATCGCAGCCACGGCGGCGCCAACAACGAACGCCTCGAGTACCTGGGCGACGCGGTCCTTTCATTCGTCGTCGCGGAAATGCTGTTCCGGCGTTACCCGGACGCGAGCGAAGGCGAGCTTTCGCGCTATCGCGCAAGCCTCGTGAGTGGCGAAGCGCTTGCGGCCATCGCGGCGCAGCTCGGCCTCGGCGAACATCTCCGGCTCGGCGACGGCGAGATGAAATCCGGCGGCCAGCGCCGCGCGACGATCCTGGCGGATGGCCTCGAAGCGGTCTTTGGCGCCATTTACCTCGACCAGGGCCTCGGCGGGGCACGACGGGTTGCGGAACGCCTGTTCCACCGCATGCTGGCCGAATTGCCGTCTGCCGCCGAACTCAAGGACCCCAAGACCCGCCTGCAGGAATGGCTCCAGGGGCGCGGACAGGCGCCTCCCACGTACAACGTGCTCGAAGTGTCCGGCGAACCCCATGACCAGCGGTTCCGCGTCCAGTGCGAGGTTCCCGGCCTCGCGCTCACGGCCGTGGCCGACGGCAGCAGCCGGCGGCGCGCGGAGCAGGAAGCCGCCCAGCGAATCCTGGAAGATCCGGCGTTAAAATCCCCGGGGTGAGCCCGGAGAACACCCACCGCTGGGGCACGGTCGTACTGGCCGGCCGTCCGAACGTCGGCAAGTCGACGCTCCTGAACGCGCTTGCGGGCCGCAAGCTCAGCATCGTCACGCCAAAGCCGCAGACGACACGACATCGCATCGAGGGCCTGGTTGCGGGTCCGGGATTCCGGATGATCCTGACCGACACCCCGGGTTCCGCCGCCGCCTCGGGCAGCCGGCTCGCGCACTTCATGAACCGCGAAGGGGAGGCGGCGCTCGGTGGCGCCGACGTCGCCATCCTCGTGGTCGCGGCCCCGCGCTGGGCTGCCGGCGACGACGCCGCGCTCGCGCGCATCGCGCGCGTCGGACTGCCGATCGTGCTTGCCGTGAACAAGATGGATCGCATGAAGCCGCGCGCGGCGCTCCTGCCATTTCTCGAGCGCGCTGCCGGCCGGCACGACTTCTCGGCCCTGGTACCCGTCTCGGCGACGCGAGGCGAGAACCTCGATGCCCTCGTGAAAGCAGCGGTCGCTCACCTGCCGGAAGGACGTGCGGAGGAGGCGCCCGCGGCCCACGAACGCGGCGAGCGTTTCCAGGCGGCAGAGGCGCTGCGCGAGCAGCTCATGCTCGCGCTGTCCGACGAACTGCCGTACGGCATCGCGGTCGAGATCGAGCGATTCGAGCCGACCGAGGACGGCCGCACCGAGATCGACGCCATCATCTGGGTCGAACGCGAGGGGCAGCGCAAGATCGTGATCGGCACCCAGGGTGCGCGGCTCAAGGCCATCGGCAGCGCCGCGCGGCTTGCGCTGAACGAGCAGTTCGGGCGCCGCGTGCACCTCAATACCTGGGTGAAAGTGCGCGCCGGCTGGAGCGACGACGACCACTTGCTGCAGCGGCTCGGCCATGAGCCGACATGAGCGGCGCCCGGCGCAAACTGCTCGAGCCGGCCTGGCTGCTGCACCATCGCCCCTGGAGCGACACCAGCCTGATCATCGACCTGCTGACCCGCAGCCACGGAAGGATCACCCTGTTCGCGCACGGCGCGCGGCGCCCGAAGTCACAGCAACGCGCGGTGCTGCGTCCCTTCGTGCCGCTCTTCGTGTCCTGGTCGGGCAGCGCGGACGGCGGCACGCTGACGGCAGTCGAAGCCGCGGGCGGAACGCCGCCGCTGGCGCCGGGCCGGCTGATCTCGGCGTTTTACCTGAACGAGCTGCTGATGAAGCTGCTGCCGAAGGAAGATCGCCACGAGACGCTCCATGATGCCTATGGCGCAGCGCTCGCCGCGCTGGCCTGCGCGGACGAGCAGCCGGCCCTGCGCGCATTCGAACGCGTGCTGCTCGAGGAGCTGGGCTATGGCCTCGACCTCGCGCGCGAGGCCGGCAGCCACCGGCCGCTCGAAGCCGACCGGTACTATCATTTCGAGCCCGGCCGCGGGGTGCTCGCTGTCCGGGACGGGGAGCCGGGGACGGACATCCATGCCGGGCGGGCCATGCTCGCGGTTGCGCGGGGCGAGTTCGACGCCCTCGATGCGCAACGTGCCGCGCGCGGAATCTTCGGCGCCGCGATTGCGCATTGCCTGGAAGGGCGCGTGCTCGCGAGCCGCGACGTGATGCTGGCGATGCGCCGGCGAGGGCGCGACGGATGACGGCGAATTCAATCCTGCTCGGCGTGAACATCGACCACGTGGCGACCTTGCGCCAAGCGCGCGGCGGCCGCTCGCCGGATCCGCTGCATGCGGCGCTGGTTGCCGAACAGTGGGGCGCGGACAGCATCACGCTGCACCTGCGCGAGGACCGCCGCCACATCCAGGACAGGGACGTGCGCGCGATGCGAAACGCGCTGCAGACGCGCATGAACCTCGAGATTGCAGCCACGCCTGAGATGATCGCGATCGCGCTCGAGGTGCTCCCGGCCGACGTCTGCCTCGTGCCGGAAAAGCGCACCGAAGTGACGACCGAGGGCGGACTCGACGTCGCGGGCCAGGCCGGGGCCATCGCCGAAGCCTGCCGCCGTCTCGCGGCCGGCGGCATCCGCGTGTCGATCTTCATCGACCCGGATGCCGAGCAGGTCGAGGCCTCGGCTCGCGCCGGCGCGCCTGCCATCGAGTTGCACACAGGCGCCTATGCCGAAGCACGCGGCCCGGAGCGGGCACGCGAGCTTGCGCGACTCGCCGATGCGGCCCGGCGTGCGGCGGGTGCCGGTCTCGTCGTGAATGCCGGCCACGGTCTCGACTACCACAACGTGCAGCCGGTGGCCGCGATACCGGAACTGGTCGAACTCAACATCGGCCATGCGATCGTCTCGCGCGCGGTGATGAGCGGGTTCGGGCCCGCCGTCGCGGAGATGAAGCGGCTGATGATCGGCGCGCGTAGGGCCTCATGATCTTCGGCATCGGTACCGACCTGGTCCAGGTGGAGCGCATCGAGGCGACGTATCGGCGCTTCGGCGAGCATTTCGTGGAGCGGCTGCTGATGCCGGAAGAGCGTGCGGTGTTCGACCCGGGGCGCCGCGCGGTGCGCTTCCTCGCCATGCGCTTTGCGGCCAAGGAAGCGATCTCCAAGGCCCTGGGCACCGGATTCCGCAACGGCGTGTGGATCCGGGATTTCGGCTTCCGGGCCAACGCGCGCGGCAAGCCGGAGGTCATTTTCTCGGCACGCGGGCGCGCCGTCGCCGACCAGCTCGGCGCCGGGGACGGTCACGTGAGCCTTACCGACGAGGCGGGCCTCGTGGTCGCCTTCGCGGTCCTGATGAAGAAGGGCGCATGACGGGCGGCGCCGACTGCCTCGTGTTCGACATCGAGACGGTTCCGGACGCCGAACTCGGTCGCCGGCTCGGTTTCGAAGGTGACGACCTCGCGGTGGGCGACCAGATGCTGGCCGCGCGCGCGGAGGAGACCGGTTCTTCCTTCCTGCCGCTCGAGCAGCACCGCGTGGTCGCAATCTCGACGGTCCTGCGCGGCGACGACCAGCTGCAGGTCTGGAGCCTCGGCGCCGCCGACAGCACCGAGGAAGACCTGATTCGGCGTTTTTTCAGCGGCCTCGAGAAGCTCCGCCCGACGCTCGTCTCCTGGAACGGGTCCGGGTTCGACCTGCCGGTGTTGCACTACCGCATGCTGCGGCACGGCATCGCGTCGCCGACCTACTGGGACACCGGCGAGGACGACCGCGACTTCAAGTGGAACAACTACCTGAACCGCTACCACGCGCGGCATCTTGACCTCATGGACGTCCTGTCGGCCTACCAGGCGCGGGGACGCGTGAGCCTCGAGCACGCGGCGCTGCTGCTCGGCTTGCCCGGCAAGCTCGGCATGGGCGGTGACCAGGTGTTCGAATACTGGAAAGCCGGCCGCATCGCCGAGATTCGCGCCTACTGCGAGACGGACGTCCTCAATACCTACCTGGTCTGGCTGCGCTTCCAGCTGGTACGCGGGCGCCTGCAGCCCGCGGAATACGCGGCCGAGACGGCACGGGCACGGGCGTGGCTCGAGGAGCGCGCGGAGCCGCACTGGCGCCAGTACGACGCCGCCTGGATCCGCGCTTGAAGCTGGCAGCCGCGGTCGAGACCGCTGAAATCGAGTCGCTGGACCAGGAAGGGCGCGGCGTCACGCACGTCGGCGGCAAGGCCGTGTTCGTGCACGGCGCATTGCCGGGCGAATCGGTCCGCTTCCAGCGTACGCGCCGCCAGCGCCGCCATGACGAGGCGGAGGTCGTCGAGGTCCTGCGCGCATCGGCGCAGCGTGTCGTCGCGCGCTGCCGGCATTTCGGGACCTGCGGCGGCTGCTCGCTGCAACACCTTGAGCACGCGGGCCAGCTCGAGGCCAAGGCCCGAGTCGTCGCCGACGCGTTCGAGCGGATCGGAAACGTGACGCCGGAGGACTGGCTGGCACCGCTTACGGGCCCCGCCTGGTCCTACCGCCGGCGGGCGCGCCTGGGCTGCAAGTTCGTCGACAAGAAGGGCAAGGTGCTGGTCGGCTTCCGCGAGCGCGGCAGTCCTTTGATTGCCGACCTCGAAGCCTGCGAGGTGCTGGCGCCGCCGGTCGGCGCCCTGATCACGCCGCTCGCCGATCTCGTCGGCACGCTCGACATTCGGCGCCGCGTGGCGCAGGTCGAGGTCGCGGTCGGGGAAAACGTGACGGCTCTGGTGCTGCGCGTGCTGGACGACCCGACACCGGGCGACCTGGCCAAGCTCGCGGCTTTCGAGTCGAGACACGGGGTCGCGCTCTACCTGCAGCGCGGTGGACTCGACACCGTGAAGCCGCTGACGCCACCCGCCGCACCGCTGCGCTATGGACTTCCGGGACTGTCGGTCGGCATCGAATTCGCCCCGACGGACTTCGTGCAGGTCAACGACCCGCTCAATCGGCTGATGGTGGAGCGTGCCATCGAACTGCTCGCGCCGCGGGAGTCCGACCGGGCCCTCGACCTGTTCTGCGGGCTCGGCAATTTCAGCCTGCCGCTCGCGCTCCGTTGCGCGAGCGTGGACGGCGTCGAGGGCGATGCGGCGCTGGTCGCACGGGCGCGGGCGAACGCAAGACGAAATGGCATCTCGAATGCGGCATTCCACGTCGCCGACCTCGCCGCGGCGGATCCAGCGGGAGCCTGGGCATGCACCGCCTACGACCTCGTGATGCTCGACCCGCCGCGCGCCGGCGCGCGCGAGGTGCTGCCCGTCGCCACGGCCTCGCGACCGCGCAGGATCGTCTACGTGTCCTGCCATCCGGGGAGCCTTGCGCGCGACGCAGGCATACTCGTGCGCGAGCACGGTTACCGCCTGCTGAAGGCCGGCATCATGGACATGTTCCCGCATACGTCGCACGTAGAGTCCATCGCGCTCTTCGAGCCGCGCACGTGACCCTCGGTCCCGTGATGGTCGACCTCGCCGGCATCGCGCTCGAGCCCGAGGAGCGCGACATGCTCGCCCATCCGCAGGTCGGCAGCGTCATCCTGTTCGCGCGCAACTACGAGAGCCCGGCGCAGCTCTCGCGCCTGGCGGCGGAAATACACGCGGTCCGGTCGCCGTCATTGCTGGTGGCTGTCGACCAGGAAGGCGGACGGGTGCAGCGTTTTCGCGACGGATTCACCCGCCTGCCGCCCTTGCGCGAGATCGGGCGCCGCTTCGCGTCGAACCGGGCCGCGGGTCTTTCGCTCGCGCGCGAACTCGGATGGCTGATGGCCGCGGAACTGCGCGCGGTGGGTGTCGACGTGTCATTTGCACCCTGTGTCGACCTCGACTACGGCGTCAGTACCGTGATTGGTGACCGCGCGCTGCACGCGGATGCCGGCGTGGTCGGCGAGCTGGCGGTCGCCTACATGCTCGGCATGCGCGATGCCGGCATGGCGGCGACGGCCAAGCACTTCCCCGGCCACGGGGCCGTCGTTGCGGATTCCCACGTCGCCTTGCCGGTCGACCGGCGCGAATGGCCGGACCTGCAGGCGGACTTCGGCCCGTACCGGCGGCTGATCGCGAACGGGCTGCCGTCGGTCATGGTCGCCCACGTCGTGTTCCCGGCCCTCGATGCGCATCCGGCGAGCCTCTCGCGCCGCTGGGTGCGAGAAGTGCTGCGCGGTGAGCTCGGGTTTGCGGGGGCCGTGTTCGCGGACGACCTCTCCATGGCGGGTGCCGCCGCTTTCGGCGACATCGTTGCGCGCGCCGCCCTCGCACGCGAGGCCGGCTGCGACGTACTGCCCGTCTGCAACGATCGCCCGGCGGCGCTCGCACTGCTCGACGCGATGCGGGTGGCGCCGGATCCTGTCGGCCGGATGCGGCTCGCGCGTTTGCACGGCCGCGATGCGGGAACGGGCCTCCTCGAGCGCGACGCGCGCTGGCAGGGCGCCGTCGCCGCCGCAAAGAGCCTCGTCGATCGACCGGCGCTCGAACTCGACGGCGACCGTCCGGCCTGATTCAGCCCTCGAGTTCGTCCAGGACCGCATCCGCGGCGGCGATCCGCACCGCCGCATCCGCGGCCTCCAGGCGCAGCCGCAGGCGCGAGGGGCCATCGAGCCGATAGCGGCCATTGGGCTTCTGCACGAGCCGGACGACGCGATCGGGTGCGACCTTGTGATCCGGGCCGAACTCGACGATGCCGCTAGCGGCACCCAGTTCGAGGCGGCGAATGCCGAGGCGGGCTGCTCGCTGGCGCAGGCGGTGGATGATGAACAGGGTCCGGGTCGGCGGCGGCAACGGTCCAAATCGATCGATGAGCTCGGCCTCGAGGTCATCCAGCCGCTCACGGTCCGCGGCACCCGACATGCGCTTGTAGAGTTGCAGGCGCAGGTGCACGTCGGGCATGTAGTCTTCCGGGAGCAAGGCCGGGAGCTGCAGGTCCACTTCGCAGCCGCTTGCGACGGGCGACTCGAGCTCCGGTTCACGACCCTCGCGCAATGCGGCCACGGCCCGCTCGAGCAGCTCGAGGTAGAGGCCGAGCCCGATCTCCTGGATCTGGCCGCTCTGTTCCTCGCCGAGGAGTTCGCCGGCACCGCGGATCTCGAGGTCCTGGGTCGCGAGCGTGAAACCCGCGCCGAGATCCTCCAGCGATTCGATTGCCTCGAGCCGCTTGCGCGCATCGTCCGGCAGGGTCGCCACGGGCGGTGCGAGCAGGTAGGCGAAGGCGCGGTGGTGGGAGCGCCCGACGCGGCCACGCAACTGGTGCAGCTGCGCGAGCCCGAAGCGGTCGGCGCGGTCGATGAGGATCGTATTGGCAGTCGGCACGTCGATGCCGGATTCGATGATCGTCGAGCAGACGAGGACCTGGAAGCGCCGGTGATAGAAATCGAGCATCAGTTGCTCCAGCTCGCGCTCCCGCATCTGGCCGTGCCCGACGCGGATCGTCGCCTCCGGCACGAGGCGGCGCAGCCGCTCCGCGAAGACCTCGATGTCCTCGACCACGTTGTGCACGAAGTAGACCTGGCCGCCGCGCCGGATCTCGCGCAGGCACGCCTCGCGCACCAGGCCGTCGCTCCATTCGGCCACGAAGGTCTCGATGGCGACGCGCTCGGCCGGCGGCGTCGTCATCAACGACAGGTCGCGAAGGCCGCCGAGGGCCATATTCAGCGTGCGCGGGATCGGCGTCGCCGTCAGCGTGAGCATGTCGACGTCCGCGCGCATCTGCTTGAGGCGCTCCTTGTGGCCGACGCCGAATCGATGCTCCTCGTCCACGACGACGAGCCCGAGGTCGTGGAACGACACGTCACGCTGCAGAATCCGGTGCGTGCCGATCACGATGTCGACCTTGCCGGCCTTCAGGCCCTCGACGACCGCGCGCTGCTCGGGGCCGGTGCGAAAACGTGACAGGCTCTCGACGCGCACCGGCCAGTCCGCGAAGCGGTCGGCGAAGGTCTGGGCGTGCTGCTGCGCGAGAAGCGTCGTCGGTACGAGCACGGCGACCTGCCGGCCGCCGGTGACGGCGGCGAACGCGGCCCGCAGCGCAACCTCGGTCTTGCCGAAGCCGACGTCGCCGCAGACCACCCGATCCATCGGCTTGCCTGAACGCATGTCCGCAAGCACGGCCTCGATCGCCTCGTGCTGGTCGATCGTTTCCTCGAACGGGAACGCGGCCTCGAAGGCGCGATAGGCATTCTCGTCGAAGATTATCGGCCGGCCCTCGCGCGCGGCACGGCGCGAATAGAGATCGAGCAATTCCGCGGCGACGTCGCGTACGCGGTCCGCCGCGCGGCGGCGCGCACGCGCCCACTGCTCGGTTCCCAGCTTGTGCCAGGGCGCCGAATCGGGCGAGCCGCCGGTGTAGCGGGTCACGCGGTCGAGCGTGTGCACAGGCACGTAGAGCAGGTCGCCGCCCGCGTACTCCAGCACCAGGAACTCCGCCGGGTGGCCGGCAACCTGCATGACCTTCAGGCCGCGATAGCGCCCGACGCCGTAGTCCTCGTGCACGACGGGCGCGCCAGGCGAGAGCGAGGCGAGCTCGCGCAGGATCGCCTCGGGGTCGCGCTCGGCCCGTCGCCGCCGTCGTTCCTGGCGGGCGCGGGCGCCGAAGAGCTGCTCCTCGGCCACGAGCGCGTACCCGCGATCCGGCAGGAAGAATCCGCGGACGTCAGGCGCGACGGCGAGCCCGAGGGCGCTCCCGCTCTCGAGAAATGACGGCCAGTCGGCCACCACGTCGACCGTGAGTCCCTGGCGATGCAGCATGTCGAGCAGCACCTCGCGGCGGCCCGCCGAGTCCGCGGTCACCAGCGCACGGCCGGCAAATCCGGCCAGGAAGGCAGCGAGCTTTTCGAGTGGCTGCGACTCGCGGCTCGCGGTGCGAAGTTCGGCCGGCGGCCCGGAGGCGAAGTTCTCGAACGGCAGCGTGGCGCCGATCGGCTCCACCTTGACGGCCGTCAGGTCCACGCGTGGTTGGCGGGCGATGGCAGCGAGCGCATCGCCGGGTGGCACGAAGGATTCCGCCGGCGGCAGCAAGGGCCTTTCGCGGTCATGGCGGCGTTCCTCGTAGCGCGTCTCGATTTCGGTGCCGAAGCGTGCGAGCGACAGCTCCAGGTCCACGAGATCGACGATCACGCTGCCGGTCGGGAGGTAGTCGCAAAGGGCTGAGGTCTGGCGGAAGAACAACGGAAGCCAGGCCTCGATGCCGGCCGGCATCTGTCCCGCCGTCACCGCACGGTAGACCGTCGACTGTTGTGGATCCCCTTCGAATCGTTCGCGCCAGCGACCGCGAAAGCCCGCAATGTCCTCGGGCGAGGAGGGAATCTCGCGCGCCGGCAGCAACGGCACGGTCGCGAGCCGCGCCCCGGAACGCTGGTCGGAAGGGTCGAATTGCCGCACCGATTCAATCAGGTCGTCGAACAGGTCGAGCCGATAGGGTTGCGGCGCACCCGCCGGGTACAGGTCCACGACCGAACCGCGCACCGCGAACTCCCCGGGGCTCAGCACCTGGGTGACCTGTGCGTAGCCGGCATCTGCGAGCCGCTTGCGCAGTTGCGGAAGATCGATGCGCTCGCCGCTCGCGAGCGTGAAGGCGTGTGCTGCGATGAACGTCCGCGGCGGCAGCCGGTCGAGCAAGGCCGCCGTGGTCGTGACGACGATCCCGCGAGCCAGTTCAGGCAGTGCGGCGAGCGTCCGCAGCCGCTCGGAGACGATGTCCGGGTGCGGGGAAAAGGGATCGTAGGGCAAGGTCTCCCGGTCCGGAAACGACCAGACCCCGACGCGCTCCGCAGTGAAAAAGCGCAGTTCCGCGAGCAGCTGGTCCGCTTCACGGCCGCTGCCGGTCACGACGAGGAGGGGTGCGGATGCGCGGGCAGCCTCCGCGAGGAAGTACGCGGGACTACTGCCGTACAGCTCACCCCAGCGCAGGCGCTGGGCGCCGGTGGGCAGTCGGATCGGTACGGGCCGCGGCTCGGGCATGGAGGTTCCTGCAGGCACAACTCCCCGTTCCGGGCGAACCCGGCGGGGTTTGAGTGCGCAGGATACCTCGGTCCGGGCGGCGGACGAATCAGCCGGCTGGCGCGCTCCTCACGAGGACGGTGTGCAGCACGCGGTCATTTTCGAAATAGACCGAGAACTGCGGGTAGTCCCAGCGTGAGATCGGCGGACTGCCGATGGCGGCATGACGGTTGGATGGCGCGCCGTAGCGGCTCTCGACCGTCGACATCGAACTGCCCCGGTTCGGGCGCTCGCCCGCAGCGGCCGGATTGCCGGTATCGGTGCTGAGCGTCTCCGCCAGGGCAGGCGTGGCCGTGCCGAGCGCAACCAAGAGCAAAATGCGTAGGATAGGCATCGCGGTACCTCCGCTTTCGAGTGTAGCACCGGGTGGAAGCCTGTCGAGGTTGCCACAGTAAATCGTTGATAGGCATCCCGAATCCTGTGAACCACCGCACATGCTGACGCCATTGCCCCTCGGGCTCGGGCTACGCTACGTCCGCGCCCGCCAGCACCAGTATTTCGTGTCATTCATCAGCTGGGTGTCACTCGCCGGCATCTGTCTCGGCGTCGCAGCGCTCATCGCAATCCTGTCGGTCATGAACGGCTTCGAGGGAGAGCTGCGCACGCGGCTCCTGGCATTGTCCGCACACACGACGCTGCCCGCGCCGGCGGATCCCGCGGCACTTCGTGACCTCGCCACGCGGGCACGCAGTCAGCCGGGTGTCGAGCGCGTCGAACCCTTTGTCGAGGTGCAGGGACTCCTGTCGCATGGCGCAACGCTGGCGGGCGCCGTCCTGCGCGGAATCGACGCGCGCGACCAGGCCGAGGGTGGTGCGCTCGCGCGGGCCATGGTCGAGGGCCGCGTAACAGACCTCGTTCCAGGAAGCCGTCGCGTTGCACTCGGCCGCGCGCTCGCCGTCCAGCTACAGGCCGGGCAGGGCGACGACCTCGGCCTGCTGCTGCTTCGCGCCGGCGAGGATGGCGCCCTTGCGCCGAAGATCGGCGCGTTCACCGTGTCGGGCCGCTTCGAGATCGGGCTCGCCGACCACGACCTGACGCTCGCCTTCGCGTCGCTCGAGGACGTTACGGCGCTCGCGGGGCCGGCGGCCAGCGCGGGCGTGCGCGTGTTCTACGCGGATCCCTTCGAGGCGCCGCGGCGCACGCCCCTGCTGTCGGCGGCGCTCGGCACCGCGGCAGGGACAGACTGGACCGTGGAGCATGCCGCGTACTTTCGCGCAATCCGGCTCGAGAAGACCATGATGACGGTCATCCTGCTGCTGATCGTCGCCGTGGCCGCGTTCAACGTCGTCGCGAGCCTCGTCATGGTGGTGTCGGAGAAGCGCAACGACATCGCCATATTGCGCACGCTCGGGCTCTCGCGCGGCGGCGTCATCGCGACCTTCATCGTGCAGGGCACGGTGATTGGCTGGATCGGCGCACTCGCGGGCATCGGGCTCGGCATCCTGCTCGCGTTGAATGCAGGCGACATCGTCCACGTGCTCGAACGGTGGTTCGGGTTCGAGCTCTTCGACCCGGCCGTCTACTACATCTCGCGCATCCCGTCGGAACTGCGGGCCAGCGACGTCGCGCTGGTGTCGGTGACGGCCTTTGCGTTGACGCTGCTCGCGACCCTGTATCCGGCGCGTCGCGCGGCCGCGACGGAACCCGCCGATGCGCTCCGCTATGAATAGGACTCCCGCCTGGATCGGCCTGCGATACCTGCGCGCGCGCCAGGGAAGCCGCTTCGTCGGTTTCGTCTCGGGCATCGCGATCACGGGCATCGCGCTCGGCGTGTTCACGCTGATCGTGGTGCTGTCGGTCATGAATGGCTTCGAGCGCGACCTCGGCCGGCGCATCCTCGACGTGGTCGCGCACGCGACACTCGAGGGCGACGGCGGCCGGCTCGACGCGTGGCAGGAGATCGCGGGCAAGACAGGCAGCGCGGCGGGCGTCGTTGCCGTTGCGCCATTCGTGGAAGGACGCGGGATGGTCGTGGCGGGGGAGCGCTCGGCGGCCGTGGACCTGCGGGCGGTCCAGCCCGACGCGGAGCGGCGCGTCTCGGCGCTCGAGCGGCACCTGACCGGCCGTGGCTTCGACGAGCTCGTACCCGGGCGGTGGCGCATCCTGCTCGGCCGGGGACTCGCTGAAAAGCTCGGCGTCGCGACAGGCGACGCGGTGCTGGTCGTCATCGCGCAGGGCAACGTCACGCCGGCGGGAGTCGCGCCGCGCATGCGGCGCTTCACCGTGGCGGGCTACATCGATGCCGGCATGTACGAGTTCGACCAGGGGCTCGCGCTCGTGCACCTCGATGACGCGCGGCGCCTGTTCCGGCTCGGCGATTCCGTGACCGGGCTGCGCTACACGTTCGACGACCCGGCCGCCGCCGGGCAGCGCATCCGCGCGATTGCCGAGAACCTCGAGGGCCGTTACTACATCAGCGACTGGAGCCGCCGCCAGGGCAACTTCTTCCGCTCGATCCAGGTGACGAAGTCCATCATGTTCTTCGTGCTGCTGATGGTGGTTGCGGTCGCCGCCTTCAACATCATCTCGACCCTTGTGATGGTGGTGAAGGAAAAGCGGGCGGACATCGCCATCCTGCGCACGCTCGGCGGCTCGCCGCGCGACATGGTGGCGATCTTCATGACGCAGGGTTCGATCATCGGGCTGCTCGGCACGGCCATCGGCGTCGGCCTCGGCCTGCTCGCGGCCGCCAACGTGACGGCGATCGCGTCCGGGCTCGAGCACATCACCGGCATCACGCTGGTGGACCCCCGCGTCTACTTCATCTCCGAGCTGCCCTCCGAGATCCGCCCGGGCGACGTGGTCCTGATTGCGGTCGTCGCGCTCGCGCTCGGCATCCTCGCGACCCTGTATCCGGCCTGGCGTGCCGCCAGGACACAGCCCGCCGAATCCCTGCGCCACGAGGTTTGACCGACTGCCATGAGCGACAACGTCGTCCTCGCCTGCGAAGGCCTGGTGAAGGAATTCCGCCAGGGCCCGGCCCTGGTGCGCGTCCTGCAAGGCGTGAACGCCGTGATCCGCCAGGGCGAGCGGGTCGCGATCGTCGGCGCGTCCGGCTCCGGCAAGACCACGCTCCTGCAGCTGCTCGGCGGGCTCGACCTGCCGACGGCCGGCCGCGTGCGAATCGACGGGCGCGAGATGTCGGCGCTCGAAGACGCCGAGCGCGGGCGCCTGCGCAATGCCGCCATGGGCTTCGTGTACCAGTTCCACCACCTGCTTCCCGAGTTCAGCGCGCTGGAGAACGTGGCCATGCCACTGCTGATCCGGGGGTTGCCGCGCGCCGAGGCGGCGCGCCAGGCCGGGAGCCTGCTGGCACGCGTCGGGCTCGGCGGGCGCCTCACGCACCGGCCCTCCCAGCTCTCGGGCGGCGAACGACAACGCGCGGCGGTGGCACGCGCGCTCATCACGCGGCCGCGCATCGTGCTGGCGGATGAGCCGACCGGAAACCTCGACGGCGGCCACGCGCGCCAGGTGCTCGAGCTCATGATGGAACTCAACCGCGAGCTCGGGACGAGCCTCGTGATCGTGACCCACGATCACGCGCTTGCCGCGCGCATGGACCGCGTGCTCATGCTGGAGGACGGGATTCTCCTCGAACGCAGCGCCTGATCGCTGAGCGGGGCGCACCCGGCGCCGGCAAGCTGCAGGACTCCCGCTTGCAGGCCCGGCCGCATGCTGCGCAGTGCGCTCGCCTTCTGCCTCGGCGCCGCGGCGATCCATGTATTGCCGGCGCCCTGGCCACCCGCAGTGGCGGCCGTGCCTGCAATCGCGGCGGCTTGGGTGCTTCGTCGCGCGCCGGCGCTTGCGGCATGCCTCGCCGGCTGTGCATGGGCACTCCACAGCGTGTCGAACGCGCTCGTGGGAAGCTGGCCTTGCGCCCGGGATGGTCAGACCGTCGAGCTGGATGGCCGGGTTTCCGCGCCTGCCATCGTGCGGCCGGACCGGACCGACTTTGATCTCGAGAGCAGGTACGCATCGAGCGGCCGGTCCGCGCCGCGGCGAATCCGCCTGTCCTGGTACGACGCCGATCGGGTCCCGCACGTCGGCGAACGCTGGCGGGTCACGGCCAAATTGCGCTGCCCGCGCGGATTCGCAAATCCGGGGGCACCCGATCGCGAACTGGCGTTGCTGCGCGAAGGCATCGGCGCGACCGGGTATGTAGTCAACGGACTCTCGCCGGAACGCCTCGACGGTCCGGTGGTGCACGGGGTCGAGCGGCTGCGGGAACGAGTTGCCGGCGCGATTGCCGCTGCGCTGCCCGCGGGACCATCCGCAGCCGTGCTGCAGGGCCTGTCCGTCGGCGTACGCGGCAACATCCCGGATGGACTCTGGGAAGCATTCGCGGTCACCGGACTTGCGCACCTGGTCGCAATCTCGGGCCTGCACGTCACCGGATGCGCGCTCTCGATGTTGCTGCTGCTGCGGCTCGCCTGGCGCTGGCGCGTCCTGCGGCCATCGCCCCACCGCGTCGTTATCGAGGGCATCGCCGTCGTGGGGGCGACGGCCGCCTACGCACTGCTTTCCGGGGCCTCGGTTCCGGCGCTGCGCACGCTTGCGATGGTTGTGCTCTTCTCCCTGCTGCGTGCCTTGCGGCGTCCGGCTCCGATTTCAGGCACGCTCCCGATCGCGGCCGCGATCCTGGTGGCCACTGACCCGTTATCGATCACGTCGGCGGGGTTCTGGCTTTCCTTCGTCGCGACAGCGGCGCTCTTTGCGGCGGGCTCTGCGGGCAATGGGTGGCGCGCATCGGTCGGCGGATTTGCGCGCGCCCAGATGGCGATTACCGTCGTACTGGCCCCAGTCCTGGCGGCGACGTTTGGCCGACTCTCGCTCGTCGCGCCCCTGGTCAACGCCGTCGCCATCCCGGTCTTCAGCCTGCTGATCCTGCCCGGCGTGCTGCTTGGCACGGCGATCGCGGTGCCTGCGCCGGCAGCGTCTGCGCTGCTGTGGCGCCTGCTCGGCCGGATCCTGGACGGGACCTGGCCCGTACTGGAATGGATCGCCACCTGGCACGCTGCGAGCATGGCGCCCGCGCTGCAACCGGCTGCGCTAATGGCGGGCGCCGGCGTGCTCGCGTACGGCGCGATGCTGGTCCCGAAGAGAGGGCTTTGTGCTGCCGCCGCAGTGCTGCTGATTGCCCTGGTCTGCGGGCGCGCAGAACCGGTCGAGCCCGGCGCGTTCACGTTATCCGTGATCGACGTCGGCCAGGGACTGGCAGCGGTCATCGAGACTTCGGGTCACGTGCTGTTGTTCGACAGCGGGCCGCAGTGGCGCGGCGGGACGGTTGCCGCCCGCGTTTCACTGCTCCCGTACCTGCGCTCGCGCGGCATCCGCAGGATTGACCGGCTCGTCCTGAGCCACGACGACCAGGATCACACCGGGGGTGCCCGGCTCATCGCGGGCGCGATCGCGGTGGAACACATGCTGGCGTCTCCCGGAAGCCGCGCTGCCGCCCACGGAACCTGCACGACGGGCACCGCATGGGAGTGGGACGGCGTCGCATTTCGTGTGGTGCATCCGCCAAGGGCGTTCGAGGGCAGCGACAACGACCGCTCTTGCGCCTTGCACGTCGCTGGCGCAGGCGGTTCCGTGCTCCTGCTGGCCGATCCCGAAGCGGATGCGGAGTCGGCGCTCGTCGGCCAGGAGATCGCGGCGGACATTGTCCTCGTCCCGCATCACGGCAGTGCGACCTCGTCTTCACCGGCACTGGTCGCCGCAGTGTCTGCCCAAGTCGCCATTGCGTCAGTCGGCTTCGGGAATCGCTGGGGGATGCCGCGCGCGGATGTGGTGGCGCGCTGGCGTGCAGCCGGCACGGCGGTGATCGATACGGCAGGGCAGGGTGCGGTCCGGGTTCGCGTTCCACCCGCGGCCGGTACCATCGAGGTCGAGACGGAGCGGCGCGACGAGCCGCACTGGTGGCGCGCCCGGCCGGTCCGCTGAGGGGTCGCGGGCAGCGGATCTGGCCGCACGGTATCATGCCGCGCCATGTGGGAAATCATCCTGGCCGGCGGCCCAGTCATGTGGCCGATCATCTTCTGCTCGGTGGTCGCCGCCGCCATCGTTCTCGAGCGCCTGTGGACGCTGCAACGCAAGCGGGTGATTCCGCGCGAGCTCACGGACCGCATCTGGAAGCTGGTCGAATCGCAGAGCCTCAATGAGCGCCATATCGAGGCGCTGGCCCATAACTCGCCGCTCGGGCGCGTCCTTGCCGCCGGCCTGATGAACCGGGATCACGGCCGCGAGATCATGAAGGAGGCGATCGAGGACACCGGCCGGCACGTGGTGCATGAGCTCGAGCGCTTCCTCGGGACGCTCGGGACCATCGCCGCCGTCTCACCGCTCCTTGGCCTGCTCGGCACGGTGACCGGCATGATCCAGGCCTTCGAGGCCATCTCGGCCGAAGGCGTGGGAGACCCGCAGGTGCTGGCCGGCGGCATTGGCACGGCGCTCATCACTACCGCTGCCGGCCTCGTCGTCGCCATCCCGTCCCTGTTTGCGTACCGCTACCTGCGCGGCCTCGTCGATGTGCTGGTCGTCGACATGGAGAAGGAGGCGATGAAGCTCGTACGCGCCTTCGACCTGTTGCAGAAGCGGACGGAGCGCGGGGCCCGCCGCCGCGAAGCGGCCTCATGAGGCTGCAGGTCAAGCGCGCCGACGAGGTCGAGCTGAACCTGATATCGCTGGTGGACGTCGTCCTCCTGCTGGTCATCTTCTTCATGCTGTCGACCACCTTCGTGCAGGACGCCCGGCTGCGGGTCGAACTTCCCGAGGCGGGCTCAGCCATTGCCGAGCGCTCGCCGCAGGCGATCGTCATTACCATCTCCGCGCAAGGCAGCTATCGGGTCAACGACCGCGCCCTGGTCAACAACGAGAGGGCGACGCTGAGCGCCGCGCTGCGCCAGGTCACCGGCGGCTCGCGCAAGGAGCCCGTGACCATCCGCGCCGACGCGCGGGCGACCCACCAGTCGGTGGTGACCGCCATGGACGTCGCCGCAAAGCAGGGCTTCACACAGGTCAACATTGCGACAGTCAGCCAGCAAGAAGAATAAGGTCCCGCTGCCGCCGCTGACCGCGAGCGGCCTCAAGACCTACTGGCGCCTGCTTGCGTACGCGCGCCCGCACTGGGCCATGTTCCTGCTGGGCGTCCTCGGCATGGTCCTGTACGCCGCGGTCGACACGGGATTCGCGGTGCTGGTCAAGAAGTTCCTGGACGGCGCCTTTGTCGAGCGCGACCCGCGCCTGCTGGTGTACGTGCCGGGGGGGATCATCGTGCTGTTCCTGGTGCGCGGGATCGGCGACTACCTGTCGGTGTATGCGCCCGGCTGGGTCGGTCGCCAGGTCATCAAGGCGATCCGGGGCGATGTTTTCGCGCGCTACCTGCACCTGCCGGTCTCGTACTTCGACAGGAACGGCGTCGCGCAGCTCCTGTCGCGCCTCACCTACAACATCGAGCTGGTCGCCGAGGCCGCGACCAACGCCGTCACGTTCATCATCCGCGACACGCTGACGATCATCGGGCTGATCGGTTACCTGCTGTACCTGAACTGGAAGCTGACCCTCTTCGCGCTCGCAGTCGCACCGCTGATCGTCGGGCTGATCCGCGCGACCAGCCAGAAGTTCCGGCGTTACAGCGGCCGCATCCAGGCCTCGATGGGGGACGTGACGCGCGTCGCCAAGGAGTCGCTCGAGAGCCAGCGCATGATCAAGGTCTTCAATGCCGAGGCGCAGCAGGCGGCGGTCTTCGAGGTGGTCAACGAGCGCAATCGCGCGAGTTTCATGAAGCTGATCACGGTGAAAGCCGTCTCCAATCCGGTGGTGCAGATGATCGCCGCGGCCGGCCTCGCTGCCGTCATGTACATGGCGATCCGTGACGTTCTCGAGCTGGGGCTCACGATCGGCGAGTTCACGTCCTTCCTGACGGCCCTGCTCCTGGTCACGGCGCCGCTGCGGCGCCTCGTCAGCGTGGTCGGCCCGCTGCAGCAGGGCATCGCGGCGGGCGAGAGCGTATTCGAGGTGCTCGATGCCGCCGCCGAGGACCGCGGCGGCGCAGTCACGCTCGGCCGCGCCCGGGGCGAGATCGAGTTCCGCGACGTGACATTCACCTACGACGCCGAGAAGGGCCAGGTCCTCACCGGCATCCGCATCCAGGTCGCGCCGGGCGAGACCGTGGCGATCGTCGGCCGCTCCGGCAGCGGGAAGTCGACGCTCGTCAGCCTGTTGCCTCGTTTTCACGACCCGGACAGCGGCGCCGTGCTGCTCGACGGCGTCGATATCCGGAATTATCGGCTGGCGGACCTGCGCAACCAGCTTGCACTCGTGAGCCAGGACGTGATGCTGATAGACGACTCGATCCGCAACAACATCGCCTTCAGCGCGCCCGCGGCGAGCCCGACTGACGTCGAGAACGCGGCGCAGGCGGCGCACGTGCTCGAGTTCGCCACAGACCTGCCGGATGGACTCGACACCGTGATCGGGGAGCGCGGCGCGCTGCTCTCCGGCGGGCAGCGCCAGCGGGTCGCAATCGCGCGCGCGATCCTGAAGAACGCGCCGGTCCTGATACTGGACGAGGCGACTTCCGCGCTCGACGCCGAATCCGAGCACCTGGTGCAGACTGCGCTGGCGGGGCTCGTCGCGGGCCGCACCACACTCGTCATCGCGCACCGCCTGACGACGATCGAGCGGGCCGACCGCATCGTGGTGATGGACGGCGGCCGTATCGTCGAGTCCGGTACCCACGCCGAGCTCCTGGCTGCAGGCGGCGTCTATGCCGCGCTGCACCGCATGCAGTTCAACGCCTGACCGGCACGCGATCCGCGCATGGGCAAGCGCCTGCACGACTGGTTCATCGCGACCTGGTATGGGAATACGGGGCGCGGACGCTGGCTGCTGCCCCTCGCCTGGCTGTTCGCGGGCCTCGCGCGCCTGCGCCGCAGCCTGTACCAGAGCGGCGTCCTGAGCCGTTATCGTTCGCCGCGTCCGGTCGTCGTTGTCGGCAATCTCACGGTGGGCGGGTCCGGCAAGACTCCGTTCGTGATATGGCTCGCCGGCGAACTGTCACGGCGCAGCCTCCGGGTCGGCGTCGCGATGCGGGGCTACCGCAGTGCCGGGGGCACGGCGCGGCGCCTGACGGATACGGACTCGGCAGCTGCAGCCGGCGACGAGGCGCTGATGATTCGCCGCCGCCTGTCGGTTCCGGTTGCGGTCGCGGCGCGGCGTGCCGACGCCGTGCGCCTGCTCGAGCCTGACTGTGACCTGATCCTGTGCGACGACGGCCTCCAGCACTACGCACTGGCCCGCGACATCGAAATCATCGTCGTGGACGGCATGCGCGGATTCGGCAACGGGCGCCGACTCCCTGCAGGACCACTGCGTGAGCCCGTCGCGCGCCTCGAGGAGGCCGACGCCGTGGTCGTCAACGGTCGTGGCTTTGAGAGGGCGGGCGCCATCTTCATGCAGCTCGAACCGGTCGCCGTCGTTTCATTCCGCGACGGCTCGCGCCAGCCGTTGTCCAATTATGCGGGCCGCGATGTCATCGCCGCGGCGGCGATCGGCAACCCGGACCGGTATTTCGCGATGCTGCGCGACCACGGGCTCCGGATCGAGACCCGCACGCTGCCGGACCATGCACGCTTCACGCCGGCGCTGGCCGGCGCGGGGCAAGGCAAGCCGGTGCTGCTGACCGAGAAAGATGCCGTAAAATGCGGCGGCGTGGGCTGGATGGACACGGGATACGTCGAGGTGTCGCCCGTCGTCGACGCTGCCGCGGCCGAGGCACTGATCGCGCGCATCGAGCGGCTGGTGGACGGGAAGCGAGGTACGGAATCGTGAGCGAGCGGCTGACTGACATTCTCGCCTGTCCGGTGTGCAAGGGCCCGCTCACGTGGCTGCGCGAAGCGCAGGAATTCGTCTGCCGCGCGGACCGGCTCGCGTACCCCGTGCGCGACGGCATTCCGGTGATGCTGCCGGACGAGGCGAGGCGCCTCGCTTCCGACGACAGCTCGCTGACCGGCCGCTGACCGTGTTCAGGGTCGTCATCCCGGCGCGGCATGCGTCCACCCGCCTGCCGGGCAAGCCGCTGCTGCCGATCGCGGGCGAGCCGATGATCCTGCACGTGCAACGCCTCGCCTTGCGTTCCGGCGCCGCGGAGGTCGTGATCGCGACCGACGATGCGCGCATCCGCGATGCCTGCCTCGCTGCAGGCGCCACGGTCGAAATGACGGCCGCGCACCATGTCTCCGGCACCGACCGCATCGCCGAGGTGGCGATGCAGCGCGGGTGGGCGGGAGATGACATCGTCGTCAATGTCCAGGGCGACGAACCGTTGCTGCCGCCGGTCCTGATCGGCCAGGTGGCGGGACTCCTCGCCGCAACCCCGGGCGCGGCAATCGCGACCCTCGCAACCCCGATCCTGACCGAAGCCGAATACCTGGATCCGAACGTGGTGAAGGTCGTCGCACGGCCAGACGGGATGGCGCTCTACTTCAGCCGCGCGCCCGTTCCCTGGGACCGCGATGGCGCGGCGCAGACTCCCGCCGCCGCCAGCCGGCACCACGGCAGTCGCCGGCACCTCGGGCTCTACGCGTATCGCGTCGCCGCACTCCTCAAGCTGGCGTCCGCGGCGCCTTCCGAGCTCGAGCGCCGCGAACGGCTCGAGCAGTTGCGCGCGCTCGCCCTGGGCCTCGCCATCGTCGTCGCGGATGCGCAGGAGCCGCCGGGCCCCGGAGTCGACACCGCGCAGGACCTCGCGCGCGCAGATGCCACCCTGCGGGAGGCGCGGCGGCCATGAACCATGCCGCCGGCCGGGTCGCGCCGTTCTACGCGGTCGAGATCAACCGCATCGCGAACGCGCGTGAGCGGCAGGGCCTGCCCGTCATCCACATGGAAGTCGGCCAGCCTTCGGCCGGCGCGCCGGCGTCGGCGATCGCGGCCGGGCACCGCGCCCTCGCCGAATGCCCGCAAGGCTACTGGGAGAGCGAGGCGCTCGCCGAACGGCTCGGGCAGCACTACCTCGAAGCCTACGGGCTCGACATCGGCCACGAGCGCATCGTGCTGACGATGGGCGCGTCCGCGGCCCTCGTGCTGGCTATGTCGGTCCTGTTCAGCCGCGGCGATCGCGTTGCCGTTCCGCGTCCGGGCTACCCCGCGCACCGCAATGTGCTGCATGCGCTCGGTCTCCAGCCGGTCGAGTTCGATTGCGGCGACGACACGCGCTTCCAGCCGACGGCAGCCATGGTGGCCGCGCTCGATCCGCCGCCGGCCGGCCTGATACTGACCAGCCCGTCGAACCCGACCGGGTCGATGATCCCGGGACCGGAGCTCGCTGCCATTGCGGCCGTGTGCCGCGAGCGCGGCATCCGGATCCTGTCCGACGAGACCTACCACGGCATCACCTACGGCACCCGCGCCGAATCGGTCCTCGCACACGCCCCGGATGCCGTCGTCGTCAACACGTTTTCGAAGTACTGGTGCATGACCGGCTGGCGGCTCGGCTGGGCGGTTGTGCCGGCGATGCTGGTGGACCCCATGCGGCGCTTCGCCGGCAACCTGTTCCTGGTGCCGCCGACGCTCTCACAACACGTCGCCCTCGCGGCGATGAACGCGAATGCCGAGCTCGAGGCCCACGTCGCGACTTACGCAAACAACCGTTCCCTGCTGACTGCTGCGCTGGCCGAATTCGGAATTCACCGGATTGCGCCGCCAGACGGCGCCTTCTACCTTTACGCGGATGTGGGCGAATTCACGCGTGACTCGCTGGCGTGGTGCCTCGAGCTCCTCGATGCGACCGGTGTCGCCCTCAATACCGGGCGTGACTTCGACGGCGCCCACGGCGACCGCTTCGTGCGCGTCTCGTTCGCCGTGTCGACCGCCGAGACGCTGCGCGCGATCGAACTGCTCGATGGCTGGTTGCGCCGGCGCAAGCGCGCATGACCCGCGTGCTCTTCGTCTGCCTCGGCAACATCTGCCGTTCGCCGACGGCGGAAGCCGTCGTTCGCGAGCTCGCGCGTCGCGAGCGGCCCGACCTCGCACTCGAAGTCGACTCGGCGGGTACGCACGGGTACCACACCGGCAGCCCGCCCGACGAGCGCTCGATTGCCGCCGCCCGGCGTCGCGGCTATGACCTCAGCACGCTGCGCGCGCGCGTGGTCGAGGCCGGCGATTTCGGCCTGTTCGACCTCGTGGTTGCGATGGACGAGGAAGTCTACGGGCGACTGCAGCGACTGGCGCCGCGCGCGCAGGCGGCGCGACTCGCGCTGTTCATGGAATTCGCGCCCGGGCTCGACCGACGCGACGTGCCCGATCCTTACTACGGCGGAGCGACCGGCTTCGAGGAAGTTCTGGACCTGGTGGAGGAGGGCGCGCGCGGCCTGCTGTCGTCTCTGGCCGCGCGCGCCTGACTCATTCCTTCGGGTCGAAGTGCTGGCCCTCGCCGGGCGAGGACGACCAGACCGTATAGCTCGATCCCGCCTTGGGCGTTTCAGGCGCCGACGATTCATACGGAGCCGGCGCAGGTACCGATGCCGGAGCCGTCGGATGCGAGTACGTGTCGTTTGCCGGTGACGGGCTCGCCGCAACTGGCGGCGCAGCCTGGCCCGGGGAATCGACGCCGCCATGCACCGGCACGGTGATCGGCTGCGTGTCGGTCGGCCGGTAGCTTTCCTGACGGCCGCGGCCTCCGCGACCGCGGCGGCGCCGACGGCGACGCTGGGGATCTCCTTCGCCCGATTGCGGTTCCTGACTCGGTTCCTGTCGCGGCTCCTGCCGCGGCGGCTGCCGCGGCGGCTGCGCGGCCTGCGGCGCACGCGGCGCCTCGGGCTGCCGCTCACGCTGCCGGTTACCGTCGTCGCGCCCTTCGCCGCCACGCGGACGGTCCGGGTTCTCCGATCGTTCGCCGTCGCGGTTCCGGTCCCGATCGCGGTTGCGATTGCGGTTCCTGTCCCGGTCGCGATCCCGGTCATGACGCGGGCCACGCTCGCGATCGCCGCGATGCGGTCGGCGATTGCCAGACTCCTCGCGATGATCGCGGCGATGACGGCCACCCGGCCGCTGCTCTTCGCGACGTGCCGGGGCGGGCGCTTCGGCCGGTTCGCTCGCGGCGCTGCCACGGAACAGGCCGAGCAGCCACGCCCAGAATCCCGGGCGGCGCGCTTCCGGTGCGGCAGGCGGCGCTGCGGGCGTCGGGGCCGGCGCCGTGGGTGCGATCGGCTGCACCGCCGCGGGGGCGGCGGCGGGTCGCTTGTCCGCCTGGGTCTGGAAGTCGAGCTCCTTGGTGCCGGTCCCGGCCATCTGGTAGCTCGTCTTCGCATTCTCGGGCAGCGTCAATCTCGTCGTCGCGCACGCGGCGGATCGAGTAATTCGGCGTCTGCATGTTCGTGTCAGGCACGAGCACGATGTCGATCTCGCGCGCGCTCTCGAGCTGGTGCAACCACTCGCGCTTTTCGTTGATGAGGAAGGTCGAGACGTCGACCGGCAGCTGGGCGACGACCCGGGTGGTGCGGTCCTTGCGGACTTCCTCGCCGATAAGGCGCAGCACGGCGAGCGCCATGGATTCGACGCTGCGGATCGAGCCCATCCCGCTGCAGCGCGGGCAGGCCATGTGCGTCGACTCGCCAAGCGACGGCCGCAGGCGCTGCCGCGACATTTCCATGAGGCCGAAGCGCGAGATGCGCCCGAGCTGGATGCGCGCGCGGTCGGAACGCACGGCATCGCGCAGTCGGTCTTCGACGCCCTGCTGGTTCTTCTTCGACTCCATGTCGATGAAGTCGATGACGATCAGCCCGCCAAGGTCGCGGAGCCGCAGCTGCCGGGCGATCTCGTCCGCAGCCTCGAGGTTCGTGTTGTAGGCGGTCGCCTCGATGTCCGAGCCACGCGTCGCGCGCGCGGAGTTGATGTCGATCGACACCAGCGCTTCGGTGTAGTCGATCACGATGCTGCCGCCGGAGGGCAGGGTGACCGAGTGCGAGTAGGCCGACTCGATCTGGCTCTCGATCTGGAAGCGCGTGAACAGCGGGACTTCGTCGGTATAGAGCTTGAGCTGCTTGGCGCCATCCCCCGACTGGAAGCGCTGCACGTACTCGATCGCGCGCTGGTGGGCGCCCGGTTCGTCGATCAGCACCTCGCCGATGTCATCCGACAGGTAGTCGCGCAGTGAGCGTGTGACGGCGTCGCTCTCCTGGTAGACGAGGAACGGCGCGGCGCGTTCGCCCGCGGCGGTCACGATCGCATCCCAGTTGGCCCGCAGGTTGTCGAGGTCCCACTGGAGCTCTTCGGGGCTGCGTCCGACGCCCGCCGTGCGCACGATAGTGCCCATGCCGTCCGGCACGTGCAGCTGGTCGAGCGAATCCTTGGTGACGTCGCGCTCTTCGCCCTCGATGCGGCGCGATACGCCGCCGGCGCGCGGATTGTTCGGCATCAGGACCAGGAAGCGGCCCGCCAGGCTGATGAAGGTCGTGAGTGCCGCGCCCTTGTTGCCGCGCTCTTCCTTCTCGACCTGCACGAGGATTTCCTGGCCCTCCTGCAGCACGTCGCGGATGTTGAAGCGGGCGCCGGGCGCCGGCTGGAAGCGGTAATACTCGCGCGCGACTTCCTTGATCGGCAGGAAGCCCTGGCGCTGGGCGCCGTATTCGACGAAAGCGGCTTCGAGGCTCTGTTCGACGCGCGTGACGCGCGCCTTGTAAACGTTGCCTTTCTTCTGCTCGCGGGACGGTAACTCGATCGACAGGTCGTACAGCTTCTGGCCGTCAACCAGAGCGACGCGCAACTCCTCCTGCTGAGTCGCGTTGATAAGCATTCTCTTCATGTGCCCCATCCAAGGTGCTTGGGGCCCTGTCGCGAGGGATGTCACGTGCTTTCATGGGAAATGTCGGCATCACCGCAGGCGTGGACCGGGGGCGCACGCGAGCGGGCCGCAGCGACTGGCTGCGGTTTGAATCGCTCCTGCACGAACCACTTTGGTCGACACGCGCGGGGAACATCACATCCGAACGAAGGGCCGGCGATGGTCCGGACCAGCCGGACCAACTAACATGCGGCCTGCCCGCCACGACACCACGATTGAACGGGCCTGATGGGGGAGTGACCGCGTACCGGTCAGCGGCCACGCTTCGCTTCGTGAAGCCTGCGCCGTAAGACCTGACTGACGGTTAAGATATCAGATGCGCCCGGAAAATCAACACGTTAGAGACTCTCCGTGACGGCGGATCGAAATCAACCGGTTGGCGTGCGGCGAGTGCGGGCCGGCGCGGGATCCGAGGGACAGCGACTCGATAATTTCCTGCTGCGCGAGCTGGCCGGGGTACCGCGGAGCCGGGTCTACCGGCTGCTGCGCCGCGGGGAGGTCCGCGTCAACGGCAAGCGCAAGCAGGCGGACTACCGCCTGGCAGCCGACGACGAAGTGCGCCTGCCTCCCGTGCGGGAGCCCCCGGCGCCGGACTCGGCGCCGAAGCGCCTACCGGACGGCCTGCTCGCGACCGTGAAGGCCGCGATCGTGCACGAGGACGCGCGCCTGCTCGTGCTCGACAAGCCGGCGGGCCTCGCGGTCCACGGCGGTTCCGGATTGTCGTTCGGCGCCATCGAGGCGCTGCGTGCACTGCGCCCGGACGAATCGCTGGAGCTCGTGCATCGGCTCGATCGGGACACCAGCGGCTGCCTGCTCGTCGCGCGCACGCGGCCGGCCTTGCGCCTCGCCCACGCATTGCTGCGCGAGGGCACCGTCGAGAAACACTACGCTGCGCTCGTCGCCGGCCGCTGGCGGCTCGGCCGCAAGACGATCGACGCCCCGGTGCTCACGAACACGCGCGAGGGCGGCGAACGCGTGGTGCGCGTCCATCGCGCGGGCAAGGTCGCGCTCTCCGATTTCAACGTCGTCAGTCACTATCGCGACCTGGCGACCCTGATGGATGTCGCGATCCGCACCGGGCGCACGCACCAGATCCGCGTGCATTCGGCCTTCGCGGGCCATCCGGTCGCGGGCGACGAGAAGTATGGCGACCGGGAAAGCAATGCGCGCCTGCGCGCGCTCGGCTTGCGCCGCATGTTCCTTCACGCATCGTCGATCGCGTTCCGCTGGCCGGATACGGGCGCGGCTTTCCGGGCCGAGGCGGCCTTGCCGGCCGAATTGCGGGGCGTGCTGGAGCGGTTGGGCGAAGCGGTGAGTCAGGGCTGAGGCGCGAGCGCATCGAGCCCGGCGGCGCGCAGCGCGCCCGCGAGCCAGATCAGCGGCAGCCCGACAAGCGCGGCCGGGTCACGCGTTTCCATCGATTCGAACAGGGCCGCGCCGAGTCCCTCGCTGCGGAAGCCGCCGGCGCAATCGAACGGGCGGTCGAGTTCGACGTAGCGCGCAATCTCGTCCACGGACAGCGTGCGAAATCGCACGGCAGTCCGGTCGACGTGCTCGAAAACGGAACGCGATTCCTGTCGCAGCAGGACCGCGGCCGTATGGAACTCGACGACGCTTCCGCTTTCCGCGGCCAGTTGCGCGCGGCAGCGCGCCGCATCGCCGGGCTTGTCGAGAATCCGGCCTCCCAGGTCGGCTACCTGGTCCGATCCGATGACCCAGCTGCCTGGAAACCGCTTCGCGACGGCATCGGCCTTGGCTTTCGCCAGGCGCAGTGCCCGCGCGCGCGGCGACTCGCCGCCCTGGGGCGCTTCGTCGACGCCGGGAGCGACGGCCTCGAAAGCGAGGCCCAGCCGGCCGAGGAGGTCGGCCCGGTAGCGCGAAGTCGAAGCCAGGATGAGGGCAGGTGCCATGGCACTCAGTGCTTAAAAAACAATGATTTGCGCAGGGAGTTCTTTGACACTCCGGTGCACGGTCACTATGATACCGCCCCCATGTCGATGCCCCCCGATCGGTCGCTCGATGCGCTCGGTTTGGCTCGGAGCGCGGCGCGGGTGGAACGCGAGTTCCAGGTCGCCGCCTTCGAACGCTTGAGCGACCGGCTGGCTGAGCCTGCCGGGACCGTGATGGCACAAGCCGAGTTCGGATTGCAGGGACACTGGCCGGTGGTGCGGCTCGCGGTGACTGCGGATCTCGTGCTTACGTGCCAGCGTTGCCTCGGTCCGATGCAGCAAAAGCTGTCATTGGAGTCGAACCTCGTGTTCGCGGAGGAAGGCGCGCCGGAACTGCCGGGGGGGTTCGAAGCGATCGGGGGCGATCCCCGCAAGCTCGACCTCGCGGCACTGGTCGAGGACGAGCTGCTGCTGGGATTGCCGCTCATCCCGCATCATGAGGCGGGCGATACCTGCGGGCTGGCAACGGCCCCGGCAGGCCTGATGAACGAGCCGGTGGCGGAGACGCCCGAAATGCGCAGGCCGTTCGCGGGTTTGAAGGATTTGCTGAAACACTGATCTGGAGAGAGTCCGATGCCCGTTCAAAAAAGCCGAAAGACACCGTCGAAGCGCGGCATGCACCGTTCGCACGACGGCCTCAAGAAGCCGGCGCTTTCGAAGGACCCGACCACCGGCGAGACGCATCTTCGCCACCGCGTGAGCCGCGACGGCTTCTACCGCGGTCGCAAGGTGATCGACGTGCCGGCAGAGGACACGGGACAGGAGTAGGACCGGTACCCGCCACGCGGCTGCTGGCCCCTCCATGAACCGCTACTCGCGCATCGCCGGTACCGGCAGTTACCTGCCGGAAAAGATCGTCACCAACGCGGACCTGGCGAAGACGATCGACACCAGCGACGAGTGGATCCGCACGCGCACTGGCATCGAGCGGCGCCACATCGCGGCACCTGACGAGACGAGCTCGTCGCTCGCCGAGCACGCGGCACGCCGCGCGCTGAAAGCGGCCGGCATGTCGCCGGCGGACGTCGACTTCATCGTCGTCGGCACGACCACGCCCGACCTGATCTTCCCGAACACCGGGACGCTGCTCCAGCAACGCCTCGACATCCACGGCTGCCCGGCGTTTTCACTCGAGACCGCCTGCAGCGGATTCGTCTACGCGCTCTCCATCGCCGACAAGTACGTGCGCTGCGGCGAGTCGAAGTGCGCGCTCGTCGTCGGCGTGGAGTGCCTGTCGCGCTTCATCGACTGGACCGACCGCGGCACCGCGGTCCTGTTCGGCGACGGCGCCGGGGCCGTCGTGCTGACGCCCGCGGACGAGCCCGGCATCATCGGGACGCACCTGCATTCGGACGGCAAGTACCAGGACCTGCTGTACTTCCCTTACGGCGTGTCGAAGGGGTTCGACACGCTCCGCAACAATTCGACCGCCGGCCTCACGATGCAGGGCAACGAGGTCTTCAAGGTTGCGGTGCGCACGTTGTCGAAGCTCGTCGACGAGACCCTCGCGAAGAACGGCGTGGAGCGGGGCGACATCGACTGGCTGGTGCCGCACCAGGCAAACCTGCGCATCATCCAGTCGGCGGCCGAGAAGCTCGGCCTGCCGATGGAAAAAGTCGTCGTCACCGTGCAGAACCATGGCAATACTTCAGCCGCCTCCATCCCACTCGCGCTCGACACGGCGGTGCGGGACGGCCGCATCCACCGCGGCCAGCTGCTGCTGCTCGAGACATTCGGCGGCGGTTTCACCTGGGGATCCGCGCTGATACGCTACTGACGCGGAAACCCGCGGCGGACAAGGCGGTCCATTCACGCATGCGGTCCTTGATCACGACGTTCGTCTTCCTCGTCACGCTGCCTGCGGGAGCGGGCGAATTCCCGTTGCCGCCGACGGAAAGCGACGTGATCGGCGAGACGGTCACGACGGCGACGGAAGCCGAAGACACGCTGCTCGATCTCGCGCGCCGCTATGGCCTCGGCTACGAGGAGATTACCAACGCGAACCCGGGCATCGACCCGTGGCTGCCGGGCGCGGGTACCGCGGTGGTGGTGCCGAAGCGGCGCCTGTTGCCGCGGGCGCCGCGGACCGGGATCGTGATCAACCTGCCGGAGCACCGCCTCTACTGGTATCCGCCGGTCGCGGCCGGAAAGCCGCCCGTCGTGCACACCTTCCCGGTCAGCATCGGGAAGATGGACTGGAACACGCCGCTCGGTCGGACGACGATCGTCTCCAAGGCCAAGGACGCGCCGTGGATTCCGCCGAAGTCGGTGCGCGAAGAACATGAGAAGCGGGGCGAGCCTCTGCCGGAGGTCGTGCCCGGCGGTGAGGACAACCCGATGGGGCGTTACAAGATGGCACTCGGGATCCCGGGCGGCGCCTACCTGATCCACGGCACCAACCGGCCGGCGGGTATCGGCATGCAGGTGACTCACGGCTGCATGCGGCTCTATCCGGAGGACATCGAGACGCTCTATGGCATGGTGCCGATCGGCACGCCGGTCATGATCGTGAACCAGCCCTACAAGTGGGGATGGCACGACGGCGAGCTGCTGATCGAGGTGCATCCGCCGTTGCAGGAGGATGCGGGCACGCCGCCGTCATTGACCGACCTCACGCGCCTGCTGGTCGAGGCGACGCGGGAAGAGCCGCTCGCGATCGACTGGATGGGCGCGGAGCGCATCTGGCGCGAGGCCCGCGGCATCCCGACGGCCGTCGCCACGCAGCCCCCGCGTACCGCGGCGCTCTCACCCGCGCAGTAGTCACGCCGCACCAGAAAGAAAAAGCCCCGCGGTGTCGCCACCGCGGGGCCTTTTATCGGCTTGCGACGTCGACTTACTTCGACATCGACTTTTCGAACATGCGATTCAGCTTCTCGCTGTTCGCATCGCAGCACTGCTGCGCCGCCTGCGCCGCAGACGCAGCCTGATTGGCCGTGTTCTGCGCCGAGGTGGCAGCCTGCTGTGCAGCAGCGGCAGCACGGCTTGCGCCGTCAGCCGAGGTCTTCACGCCGTCGAGGTCACCTGACAGCTTGGCGACCTGCGACTTGAGCGAGTCGACTTCTGCCTGCAAGGGCTTCAGATCGGTGCAGCCGGCGCCCAGGGCGAGTACGGCGGCAGCGACGCCCACCTTCAGGATGTTGGACATGAGATTTTTCTCCATAAGGTTGCATGGAACGTTACAAGCCGCTTCCGCGGATGCACGGCGCCGGCGGTCCTTCCTCCCCGCGCGGTGGCGATGCGGATCGTAACGTATCAGCGGGGCAGGGGAAAGCGGCGCGCGCGCTTGTCGCCGGCCAGCGACATCGCTCAACCCGCCTTTGTCGGACACGCCGGCGCACCCGTTTCGCTTTTTGCACACGACTCGATGCATCCACGCGTGCTCGCGGAGAGTGCGCCGGTTGCGGATGCACGGCACCCGGACTTCGCTGCCGGGACCCCGCTCGTTCGCGCCGGAACTTGATGCGCTCACTCGCGGGGTCCCGGCGCGCTTGTCTGGGTGCCCGGTATCGACGACCACCCCATGTGGCCGCGCGATCGTGAATGGTCTTGAAGCGAGTGCTTGCCAGGGAAACGATCTGCCTGTATATAATCACAGCACCTGATCATCCATACAGGTGGACCATGTCGGACCTCACGCCCCGCCAACGCCAGATCCTCGAGTTCATCCAGGACGCAATCGCCGCGAACGGCCTGCCGCCCACCCGTGCGGAGATCGCCCATGCCCTCGGCTTCCGCTCCGCCAATGCCGCCGAGGAACACTTGCGGGCCCTGCAGCGCAAGGGCGTGCTCAACCTGGTCGCAGGCAGCGCGCGCGGCATCGTGCTGAAGGATGCCCTGCGCGAGCAGTTCGGGCTGCCCCTCATCGGCCGGGTCGCCGCCGGCCGTCCGATCCTCGCCGAAGAGCACATCGAGGGCCGCTTCCAGGTCGACCCGGCGCTGTTCAGCCCGCGCCCGCACTACCTGCTGCGCGTCAGCGGCATGAGCATGCGCGACGTCGGCATCCTGGACGGCGACCTCGTCGCCGTGCACCGCTCGACCGACGTACGCAACCGCCAGATCATCGTCGCGCGCCTCGAGAACGAGGTGACCGTCAAGCGTTACAAGCAGGACGGTTCGGTCGTGTGGCTCATGCCGGAGAACCCGGATTTCGAGCCGATCCGCGTGGACCTGCGCAAGCAGTCGATGACGATCGAGGGCGTGGTGGTCGGCGTGCTGCGGCGCAGCCGCGCGGACGTCATGCAGTGAGCGATGCGCTCGCGGAGATCCTGCGTCATCCCGCGCTCTGGCGCGGCGGCGACGCAGGCGCACCCGAGACTGTCCCGACCGGTTTTCGCGCCCTCGATGCACGCCTGCCGGGTGGCGGCTGGCCGCTTGCGTCGCTGATCGAGCTCCTGGTGCCCACGGCAGGCGTGGGCGAGGTGCGCCTGCTGCTGCCGGCGCTGCGCAGCCTCACGGCGGATGGCATGGAACCGCGCTGGGTGGCCTGGCTCGCGCCACCGCACCTGCCGTACGCACCCGCGCTCGCCGAAGCCGGTCTCGATCCTGCGCGCATGCTCGTGGTGCGTCCGCGTGCGGGACTCGACCGGCTCTGGGCGATGGAGCAGGCCCTGCGGTCCGGCGCCTGCGCCGCGGTGCTCGGCTGGGCTGGCGAGGCCCGCGATCCGATGTTGCGCCGGCTGAAGCTGGCCGCGGAAGAGGGCGGGACGCCCGCGTTCCTGCTGCGGCCCTCCCTGCATCGCCACGAAGCTTCGCCGGCTGCACTCCGGCTCGCGCTCACGGCCCGCGAGTACGGCCTCGACGTCGAAGTCGTGAAAAGCCGATGCGGCCCTGCGCGCATCGAGCGCCTGCCCATCCACTGAGAACTCCGGATGCTCGAAGGACGTCCGGCACCGATCGCGCCGGCAGCGGCCAGTCGTCGGCGCGCACTCGTGCCGGTGCCCGCGCCGCGCACGGAACCGGCCGCCCCGGCCGGCGAGCTCTGGCTCGCCGCCCACTTTCCCCGCCTGCCGCTCGATGCGCTGGTGCTGGGCACCGGGCAGGCGCACGCGACCGCGGTCACCGCGGCGGGCGATCCGCGCCGTGCCGTCATCGCCTGCAACGAGCGTGCGGCGCGCCAGGGCATTGCGCCCGGCATGGGCCTGAATGCCGCGCTCGCCCTCGTGCCGGGGCTGCGCGCCCTGGAACAGAGGCCGGCGGCGGAAACCGCGCTGCTCGACCGCCTCGGGCGCTGGGCCCTGCAGTTCACGCCGGTCGTCAGCCTCGAGCCGCCGGGCGCCGTGCTCGCCGAGGTGCGCGGCAGCCTCGACCTCTTCGGCGGCGTCATGGCCCTGCTGCGGCGCGCGCTCGCGGGCCTCTCGGCGAGCGGCCTGTCGGCCTCGCTCGCGCTCGCACCGACGGCGCGCGGCGCGCTCTGGCTGGCACGCGCCGAGCTCGCGATGACGGTGACCCGCACCGATGCGTTGCCCGGCATCGCATCGCGGCTGCCGCTCGCCTGCCTGCAGTGGCCCGCAGATACGGTCGCGACACTCGCCGGGCTCGGCATCACGAGCGTCGCGGACCTGCTCAGGCTGCCGCGGACGGGCTTTGCCGCGCGTTTCGGGCCGCACCTGCTCGACGAGCTCGACGAGGGGCTCGGCCGCCGTCCTGCGCCGCGCCGGCGCCATCTCGTGCCGGAGCGCTTCGACGAGCGGCTCGAACTGCCCGTCGCCGCGGAATCCGTGGCCGTGCTGCAACCCGCGCTCGGGCACCTGCTGGCGCAGCTCGCGGCGTTCCTGCGTGCCCGCGCCTCGGGTATCCGCGAGCTGCGCGTCGACCTCCTGCATCGCGACGCGGCGCCGACGCGGCTTCGCATCGCGCTCGCGCGCCTCGCGGGCGGCGCGGCCGAGCTCGGCGAGCTGCTCGACGAGCGGCTCGGGCGCTGCCGGCTCGACCTGCCGGTCGTCGCACTCAGGCTGCGCTCCGGCGTGCTGTCGCCGCTGGTGCTTCGCGACGCGGGGCTGTTCGAGCGCGGCCAGGGCGCGGACCCGGAAGCGACGGCACGTCTGCTCGACCTGCTGCGTGCGCGGCTCGGGCATGAGGCCGTGTTCGGCGTGATGCCGGTATCGGAGCATCGCCCCGAGCGCGCCTTCCGGATCGCGGAGCCGGGCGCTGCCGGCGCGCTGCCGATGCCCTGGAGCGCCGCTGCACGCGCGACGCGGCCGCTGTGGATGCTGGCCGAGCCGCAGCCGCTCGACGACTGGGAGGGCACGCTGATCACCGGTCCGGAGCGCATCGAGTCAGGGTGGTGGGACGGGCATGACGTCCGGCGCGACTACTACGTCGCGCAGAGCCGCGCCGGAGTGCGCCTCTGGATCTTCCGCGAGCGCCCGCCGGGACAGCGCTGGTTCCTTCACGGCGTGTTCGGATGAAACGCTCGTGAGACGTCGCCGAGTTCAGCCGCCCCGCGCGGGATCCGGCGGGGTGTCCCCTCGCTTCGCCGGAACTTTATGCTCCGCTCGGGGACACCCACGCCACCTCGCGCGGGGCGGCCGGTGGTGGCAGCGTCCGCCGCGCGGTGCGTGCGGACGGGACCCGCGAGCGAGCGCATCAAGTTCCGGCGCGAGCGAGCGGAGTCCCGGCCGCGCAACGCCCGCGCGGCGGGCGTGACTTCGCCATGGAAGCGCGATGTCGTATGCGGAATTGCACTGCATCAGCAATTTCACGTTCCTGCGGGGCGCGTCGCATCCGGCGGAACTCGTCGAGCGTGCGAAGGCGCTCGGCTACGCGGCGCTCGCGCTGACCGACGAGTGCTCGCTCGCGGGCGTCGTGCGCGCCCATGCCGCCGCGCGCGAGGCGGGCCTGCCGCTCATCGTCGGCAGCGAGTTCCGGCTCGCGGACGGCCTGCGCTTCGTCGCGCTCGCACAGAACCGCGGCGGATACGGCGCGCTCGCGCGCCTCGTCACGCGGGGCCGGCGCGCGGCCGCGAAAGGCCAGTACCGGCTCACGCGGGACGACCTCGACGCGGGGCTGCCGGACTGCCTCGCGCTGTGGCTCCCGGGCGCCGAGCCCGCACGCGACGAGGGAGCCTGGCTGCGGGCGCGCTTCGAGGGGCGGCTCTGGGTCGCGGTGGAGCTCACGGCCTCGGGCACCGACCGGGAACGGCTCGAGCGGCTGGGCACGCTCGCGGGCGAACTCTCGCTTCCGGCAGTCGCGGCGGGCGACGTGCACATGCACCAGCGCCGCCGCCGGGCGCTCCAGGACCTCTTGACCGCGGTGCGCCTGAAGACGACGGTCGCGCATGCCGGCCGTGCGCTTCATCCGAACGGGGAGCGCGCGCTGCGCCCGCTCGGCCGCATCGAATCGCTGTACCCGCGCGCGCTCGTCGAGGCGACGCGGGACATTGCCGGGCGCTGCCGCGTTCTCGCTCGACGAACTGCGCTACGAGTATCCGGAGGAGATCGTGCCGGCGGGCACGACGCCGGCGGCGCAGCTGCGCCGCCTGGTGGAGGCGGGCGCGGTGCGGCGCTGGCCTGCGGGGATGCCGACGGCGGTGCGGCAGCTCATCGAGCGTGAGCTCGGGTTGATCGCGGAGCTCGGCTACGAGCGCTATTTCCTGACCGTGCACGACCTCGTCGAGTTCGCGCGCGGTCGCGGCATCCTGTGCCAGGGGCGCGGCTCGGCGGCGAACTCGGCCGCCTGCTATGCGCTCGGCATCACCGAGGTCGACCCGGCGCGCATGTCGATGCTGTTCGAGCGCTTCATCTCGCGCGAGCGCAACGAGCCCCCCGACATCGACGTGGACTTCGAGCACGAGCGGCGCGAGGAAGTGATCCAGTTTCTCTACGCGAAGTACGGCCGCGCCCGCGCCGCGCTCACCGCGACGGTGATCTGCTACCGGCCGAAGAGCGCGGTGCGCGACGTCGGCAAGGCCCTCGGCCTCGATCCGTCGCAGGTCGAGCGCCTCGCGCGCGCGATGCAGTGGTGGGACGGCCGCGAAGTCGAGGACTCGCGCATCCATGACGCGGGCTTCGACACGGCGAACCCGGCCATCGCGCGGGTGCTCGCGCTGACGCGCGAGCTGATCGGCTTCCCGCGCCACCTGTCGCAGCACACGGGCGGCTTCGTGATCTCGCGCGGGCCGCTCGAAGAGCTCGTGCCCATCGAGAACGCGGCGATGCCCGAGCGCACCGTGATCCAGTGGGACAAGGACGACCTCGACGAACTCCGGCTGCTCAAGGTGGACGTGCTGGGGCTCGGCATGCTGACGGCGATCCGCCGTGCGCTCGCGCTGGTCACCGCGCGCCGGGGGGCGGAATTCCGGCTGGCGGACATCCCGGCCGAGGACCCCGACGTCTACGAGATGATCTGCCGCGCCGACACGGTCGGCGTGTTCCAGATCGAGTCGCGCGCGCAGATGGCGATGCTGCCGCGGCTCAGGCCAAAGTGCTATTACGACCTCGCCATCGAGGTCGCGATCGTCCGTCCCGGCCCGATCCAGGGCCAGATGGTGCATCCGTACCTGCGCCGGCGGAGCGGCCAGGAGCCGGTCCACTACCCGGGCCCGGAGGTGGAGGGCGTGCTCTCGCGCACGCTCGGGGTGCCGATCTTCCAGGAGCAGGTGATGCAGCTCGCGATCGTGGCCGCGGGTTTCACGCCCGGCGAGGCCGACAGCCTGCGCCGCGCGATGGCGGCCTGGAAGCGAAAGGGAGGCCTCGGCCCGTTCGAGCAGCGCCTCGTCGAAGGCATGCGCGCGCGCGGTTACGACGAGGGCTTCGCGCGGCAGGTTTTCCAGCAGATCCTCGGTTTCGGCGACTACGGATTTCCTGAAGCTCACGCCGCGAGCTTCGCGCTGCTGGTCTATGTCTCGGCCTGGCTCAAGCGGCACGAGCCCGCCGCTTTCTGCTGCGCGCTCCTCAACAGCCAGCCCATGGGCTTCTACGCGCCGGCGCAGCTGGTGCGCGATGCACGTACGCACGGCGTCTCCGTGCGGCCCGCCGGCGTCAACGAGAGCGCCGTGGAATCGACGCTCGAGTCGGCGGAGGGCGGTACGCAGGCGCTGCGCCTCGGCCTCGACCGCGTGCGGGGGCTCGCGCGCGAGGCGGCCGGGCGCATCGTCGCCGCCCGCGCCGATGGCCCGTTCGCGCGGGTTTCCGAGCTGGCGCGCCGGGCCGGCCTCGGCCGGCGCGACCTCGGGGCGCTCGCCGCGGCGGGCGCCCTGGCCGGCATTGCCGGGCACCGGCATCGGGCGGCCTGGGACGTGCTGGGGATCGAGCCGGCGCTGCCGCTCCTGCCAGCCGCGGAGCGCGAGGAGGGCCTGCCGCTGCTCCGGTCACCGACCGAGGGCGAGGACATCGTCGCCGACTACCGTGCGCTCGGGCTCACGCTGGCGCGGCACCCGCTCGCGCTCCTGCGCCCGCAGCTCGAGCAGGACGGCTGGCTGACGGCCGCCGAGGTGGCGGACCTCGCCGATGGTGCGCCCCTCGCCACCGGCGGGATCGTCGTCACGCGCCAGCGACCGGGTAGCGCCGGCGGGGTCATCTTCGTGACGCTCGAGGACGAGACGGGCTACGTGAACCTGGTGGTGTGGAGCCGCATCGCGGACGCACACCGCAAGGCGATGCTGGGCGCCCGGTTGCTCGGGGTCCGTGGGCGGCTGCAACGCGAGGGCGAGGTCCGGCACGTCGTGGTCGACACGCTCGAGGACCGCTCGGCGCTGCTGGGGAGCCTGATGACGAAGGCGAGGAGCTTCCGCTAGCGCCGGCGGGGGACCGGGACGCGGCGCGGCTTCTTCCCGGACCCGGAGCCCGTCTCGTCGACGTCGTAGTCCTCGAAGTCGGACAGCAGGCCCGCCGTGCGCTTTTCCTCGCGAATGCGCTCGAGCTTGCGCCAGGCGGGTTCCGCGGCCACGGCACGGGCACCGCGACGCTTGCGGGTGTCGAAATCCCGCATCAACCGGTCGACATCGAGGTCCTCGGCGGCTTCCTCGAGTTCGTCCGGCTCTTCGTCTTCGAATTCTTCTTTCGGCTTTTCGCTCATGCGACCAGTCCGAGGTCACTGCGGGCCGACTTATAAAGCGCCGGGGCCCCCGGCCGCAAGGGGTCTCAGCGCACCAGCTGATTAAGCTGGAAGATTGGCAGCAAGAGCGCGATGACGATCACGAAAACGAAGCCGCCCATCAGCAGGATCATCACCGGCCCCAGGATGCCCACTGCCGTATTGACCACGCCGTCGAGCTCCCGTTCCTGGTTGTCGGCGGCGCGCTCGAGCATCGATTCGAGCTCGCCGCTGGTCTCGCCGCTCGCGATCAGGTGGACCAGCATCGGCGGAAACAGCTTGCTCGCGCCCAGGGAGCGCGCGATGGGTGCGCCCTCGCGCACGCGTACGGCTGCGTCCTGCACGGCGCGGCGCATCGTGGTGTTGGTGACGACCTCCGCCGCAATGCGCAGCGCCTCGAGGACCGGCACGGCGCTTGCGGCCAGGATCGAGAAAGTGCGGGCGAAGCGCGCCGCATTGTTGCCGCGGGTGATGCGGCCGACCAGTGGCAGCCGCAGCTTGAAGGCGTCGTACCGCAGCCGTGCGGCGGGATTGCGCACCCAGCGGCGGAAGCCCCAGGCCGCCGCCACGGCGACGATGATCAGGAGCCACCACCAGGCACGCAGGAAATCGGACATCGCGATCAGGACCCGGGTCATGAGCGGCAGCACCTGGTCGCCGGCCTCGAACACGCGCACGACCTCCGGCACCACGTAGGCGAGCAGGAGCGCCACGATGCCGAGGCAGACAACGGTCAGCAGCACCGGATAGATCATGGCGTTGCGGATCTTCTGCTGCAGGATCTGGCGGTTCTCCGTGTAGTCCGCCATGCGCTCGAGCACGGCGTCGAGGTGCCCGGACTGCTCGCCGGCCGAAACGGTTGCCCGGTAGATCTCCGGGAACACGGTGGGAAAGGCGGCGAGGCCCTCGGCCAGGGTGCGCCCTTCCATCACCCGCGAGCGCACGCCCGCGATGACGCTGCGCACGCGGACCTTTTCGCTCTGCTGCGAAACCGCGAGCAGGGCTTCCTCGAGCGGGATGCCGGAGCGGACGAGGGTCGAGAGCTGGCGCGTCAGCAGTGCGAGGTCGGAAGTCCCGATGCTGTTGCCGAAGGAAAACGAGAGTGTCCTGGGCGCCGGCGCATCGCTCACTTCCGTGACCGTCACCGGCAGCAGCGACTGGTCGCGCAACAGCTGGCGGACCAGACGGGCGCTGTCGCCGTCCATCACGCCGCGCAACTCGCGGCCCTGGGCATCCAGCGCCGTGTACTCGTAGGCCGCCATCATTCCTCTCGGGCGACGCGGAACAGCTCCTCGAGGGAGGTGACACCCGAGAGCACCTTGGTGCGTCCGTCGTCACGGATGCCGGGCGTGACCTCGCGCGCCGCGCGCTCGAGCTCGTGCTCGCCGGCGCCGTCGTGGATCATCACGCGCATGCGGTCGTTGATGATCGCGAGCTCGTAGATGCCGGTGCGGCCGCGGTAGCCGTTGCCGGCGTCCGCCCCGGGGCGGTACAGCGTCGTCCCGAGCGGTACGTTGAGCAGCTTCGCCTCGTAGTCGCCGGCCGGATAGCCGATGCGGGTGTCCGGGTTCAGCACGCGCACCAGGCGCTGCGCGACGACGCCGAGCAGCGTCGAGGCGAGCAGGAAGGGCTCGACGCCCATGTCGCGCAGGCGGGTGACGGCGCCGACCGCGGTGTTCGTGTGCAGCGTCGACAGCACGAGGTGGCCGGTCAGCGAGGCCTGGACCGCGATCTGCGCGGTTTCCGTGTCGCGGATTTCGCCGACCATCACCACGTCCGGGTCCTGGCGCAGGATGGCGCGCAGGCCGCGCGCAAAGGTCATCTCGACCTTGGTGTTGACCTGGGTCTGGCCGATGCCGTCGATGTAGTACTCGATCGGGTCTTCGACCGTCATGATGTTGCGCGTGCGGTCGTTGATTCGCTCGAGCGCGGCGTAGAGCGTCGTGGTCTTGCCGGAGCCGGTCGGGCCGGTGACGAGGATGATCCCGTGCGGCTTGTGGATCTGCTCGTCGATCATGCCCTGCACGCGCGGTTCCATGCCGAGCGAGGACAGGTCGAGTCGGCCTGCCTGCTTGTCGAGCAGGCGCAGCACGACCCGCTCGCCGTGGCCGGAGGGCAGCGTGGACACGCGCACGTCCACCGCGCGCCCGGCGATGCGCAGGCTGATGCGGCCGTCCTGGGGCAGTCGCTTCTCGGCGATGTCGAGGCGCGACATGACCTTGATGCGCGAAATCAGGAGCGGCGCAACGGCGCGCTTGGTCTGCAGCACCTCGCGCAACACGCCGTCCACGCGGAACCGCACGACCAGCCGGTTCTCGTAGGGCTCGACGTGGATGTCGGAGGCATTTTCCTTGATCGCCTGCGACAGCACGGCGTTGATCAGGCGGATGACCGGGGCGTCGTCCTCGCTCTCCATGAGGTCGGACGGCTCCGGCAGGCCCTCGGCGAGGCCGGCGAGGTCGGTCTCGCCCTCGATGCCCTCGACGATCTGACCGGCTTCTCCGCTGCCGCCCTCGTAGGCCTTGCGCAGCAGCTCGTCGAACGCGGGTTCCGCAACGCGCTCGATCACCAGCGGGATGCCGAGGAAACGGCGCAGCTCCGCGACGGCCGAGGGCTGCGCGCCCTCGCGGTAGACGACCTGGGCCTTGCCGTCGGCCACGCCGCGCACCAGCACGCCGTGCCGCTTCGCGAACGCGAAGGGCAGGCGACCGACGGGCGCGATCGGCTTGGGCGGCGTCCCCGCGATCATCGGGCGTTCCGCGTCACTCGGGCGGGCTTTGGGTCGATTCCGCGGCCTCGGGCGGCGGCGGCGGCGGCGCGTCCGACGTCGGCGAGGCCATCTCGAGCGGCGCCGGAGGCGGCGGGGTCGGCGTCGGCTGGGTCGGCCCGACGAGGGGCGGCAGCATCGGCTGCGTCGAGCCCGGCATCATCTTGACCTTGCCGTCATTGCGGTTCTGCTGCATGTCGCGCAGGTAGTTGTACTTCGAGTTGGTCTCGATCGCCGCCTGCTCGGCCGTGCGCAGCACGCGCGGGCGGATGAAGACCATGAGGTTGGTCTTGGTCTTCTGCGTGTTGCGCACCCGGAACAGGGCGCCGATCACCGGGATCCTGCCGAGCACCGGCACGCGCGATTCGCTCTCGGTCAGACGATCCTCGATCAGGCCGCCGAGCACGATCATGCCGCCGTCGTCGACCAGCACGCGGGTCGAGATCGTGCGCTTGTTGGTCACGAGATCGGTCGTGGACACCTGGGCCGCCGCCGCTGCGATGCCCGACGCTTCCTGCTCGATCTTGAGCAGGATCGTGTCCTCGTCGGTGATCTGCGGCGTGATCTTGAGGATGTTGCCGACTTCCTTGCGCTCGATGGTCTGGAACGGGTTGACCGCGCCGCCGGCGCCGCCCGTGTTGGTGTACGTCCCCGTCAGGAACGGCACTTCCTGCGCGACCTTGATCTGCGCTTCCTCGTTGTCGAGCGTGATGACCGAAGGCATCGAAACCACGTTGGTGTCGCCGTTGCTCGCGAGCGCGCGCAGGATGGCGGCGAAGTTGGTGCCGCTGTCCTCGCGGCGGCCGCCGCCGATCGTGAAGCCGCCCGGGGCGGAGGTCACCGAGGACGGGTCCTGGACCCCGCGCGCGATGTCGCCGAGGGAGACGCCCGCGATCGGGGTGTTGAAGAGGCCGACCAGGAAATTGTCGCCCGAGCCGTCGACGACCCAGTTGACGCCGAGGTCGCGGGACGCGTCGGTGGAGACCTCGACCAGCATCGCCTCGATGATCACCTGGGCGCGGCGCACGTCGAGCCGGTCGACCACCGCCATCAGGGAGCGCATGGCCTTGGGCGGGGCGGTCATGACGAGCGCATTGGTCTCGGGGTCCGCCCAGATCGTGATCGACTTGTCTGCCGTACCCGGGGCCGCCGCCGCCTGGGCGGCCGCCGCGCCGCCTTCCGCCGCGACCGCCGCACCGGACTGCTCCTTCAGCTTGGCGGCAAGCTTCTCGGCATCGGCGTAGCGCAGGTAACGGACCTGCGTATCGCCGCCGGCCTCGAGCGGGGTGTCGAGGTGGGCCACGAGCGTGCGCAGGCGCAGGCGCTGCGACTTCTCGCCGCTCACGAGCACGCTGTTCGTGCGCTCGTCGGCGACGATGCGTGATCCGCCCGCGGCATCCGCGCCCTGGGCGGAAGAGAGCGAATTGATCACCCGCACGATCTCGCTCGCGGAGGCGTGCTCGAGGCGGATCAACTCGATGTCCTCGTCGCCGCTGCGGTCGATGCGCTGGACGATGCGCATGATGCGGTTCACGTTCGCGGCGCGGTCCGAGATGATCAGCATGTTGGCGCTGGGGTAGGCCGCGAGATGCGCCGCCTGCGGCATCATCGGCCGCAGGATCGGCACCAGCTGCCCGGCGGAGACGTTCCGGACCTGGATCACCTGCGTCACGATCTCGTCCGAGGTCGCACTGACCCGGTCCGGCAGGTCGTTCGATGGCACCTGCCGGGCGTTGAGGTTCGGCAGGATCTTGATGACGTTGCCCGAGGGCACGGCGATGTAGTCGTACACCTGCAGGATCGCGAGGAATGCCTCGTAGAAGGCGTCCGGGCTCATCGGCGTCGTCGACAGCATCGTCACCTGGGCGCGCACGCGCGGATCGACGATGAAGCTCTTGCCGGTCACCTGGCTCACGGCCTCGATCACCTGGTTGATGTCCGCGTCCTTGTAGTTCGGCGTGATCTGCGCGCCCTGCTGCGCCGCGGCGGCGAGCGGCAACGCGCAGGCGAGGAGGGTGGCCATCCGGATGAATCGGATCATGAGGTCATTCCTTTGGGAGACGATCCTCATTCGTTGCCGTCTCTTCATCGTCGACCGTCTCCACCTCGTCCAATTCGTCTGCTTCTTCTTCCACGGATCCTCGACGGTCGGTGCCTGCTGCAGTTCCTGGACGGCCGTGACGGGATCGATCGTGATCTGCTGCTGCTGGCCGCCGCGCTCGACGGTCAGCGTCACGGCCGAACCCTGGCCGACGCCGCGCAGGATCTCGAGCCCGCGATTGGGGTCGTCGAGCGCAGCCCCGTTGACCGCCATCACCAGGTCGCCGGGCTGCAAACCGAGTCCCGCGAATTGTGCGCGATTGCGGCCGGGGTACACGCGATAGCCGCGCAGCGATCCGCCGGCGAAGACCGGCTGCGGGCGCAGCAGGTCACCGCCCGCCTGCGGGTTCTGCACCAGCAACTGCCGAACGCTGTCGGCGAGCGAAGCGTTCGGCGCGCCTCCCTGGGCCTGGCTTGCCACGCGCGGCGCGTAGTTTGCGCCGCCACCGCCCGAGAGCCTCGGCAGCATCAGCGACTCGCGCGACCCGTTGCGGTCGAGGATCACGCGATCCGGATAGACGGCAAAGAGTTTCGAGCCGCCGGGAAGCGACGTGCCGGTCGCGTAGACGCGCGCGGTCTGCCCGGTCGCGCCAATGATGGCCCAGCCGTGCTCCGGCTCGCGGCCGGCCAGGGTGCCGGTCAGCGTGAGATTCGCCGAAGTTGCCGGCGCGTCAGAAGGGTCGCCTGTATCGGCAGCCTTTCCGAAGAGATGTGCATTGACGATCGCCGGAAGATCGACGACCGGCGCGGCCGGCAGGACGTCGGGGAGCTCGACGACCTCGGAGTCTTCGCCCGCACCGAGCGCGCGCCAGACCAGCGAGGCGAGCTGGGCTGCGATCACGATGGCGAGGATCACCGTGGCGATCGACGGCGCGGCGGCCGCAAGCCCCTGGACGCCGCCCGCTGGGCGGCGCAAGGGCGCGACGATTCGATCGACTAGCTGCATGCGGTGCCTGGTCCGCCGGGGCCGGGAGACCCGGACATGATACGGGTTGCCGGCGCGCTGCCACAAGGCGAAAAGGGGTGGGAAAACGATGTAACGGCGGGCACTTGTGCGACACTTCTCAAACTTGGCTTGCAATGGTGTCGCCATTTGGCGAATGCCGGACCCGTCACTTGTGCCACCGCCTCTCGACCCCTATAAATGAGCCGAAGGCGAAGGACGGGGAAAACGGGTGGCGGGCGACAAGGAACGCGATATCGGGCAAGGCGGGCTCGACCTGGTGGTGGAGGAGGCGCAGCCCAAGCTGCGCAAGCCGCCCCTGTACCAGGTGGTGCTGCTGAACGACGACTACACGCCCATGGAGTTCGTGGTCGACGTGCTGGAGCGCATCTTCAGCCTGGACCGGATGCGGGCGACGCGGGTGATGCTCGAGGTGCACACGAAGGGCAAGGGCGTCTGCGGGGTGTACACGTTCGAGATCGCGGAGACCAAGGTGGCCCAGGTGATGACCTACGCGCGGCAGCACCAGCACCCGCTGCTGTGCACGATGGAGGAAACCTGATTGCTGTCCAGTGAACTCGAATACTGCCTGAACGAGGCCTACCAGCAGGCGCGCGACGCGCGCCACGAATACATGACGGTGGAGCACCTGCTGCTGTCCATCATCGATGCGCCGCGCGTGCGCGAGATCCTCAAGGCCTGCGGCGCAGACCTCGCGCGGCTCCAGGCCGAGCTGCAGAAGTTCATCGACGAGACGACGCCCGCACTCGCGGCCGAGGACGACCGCGAAGTGCAGCCGACGCTCGGCTTCCAGCGCGTGCTGCAGCGCGCGGTGTTCCACGTGCAGTCGAGCGGCAAGAAGGAAGTCGACGGTCGCGAACGTGCTGGTCGCGATCTTCAGCGAGAAGCAGATCGCACGCCGTGTACCTGCTGTCGCGCAGGACGTCACGCGGCTCGACATCGTCAACTTCATCTCGCACGGCCTGCCGTCGTCAGGCGACGGGCGCGAAGCCGCGCGCGAAGAAGGACGCCGCCGGCGAGCGCGAGGCGCGGAGGACGCGGGGCGCAGCGCGCTCGAGAAATACACGGTCAACCTCAATGCCGCAGGCCGCGCCGGGCGCATCGATCCGCTGATCGGCCGCCAGCTCGAGGTCGAGCGCACCATCGAGATCCTCTGCCGCCGCCGCAAGAACAACCCGCTCTACGTCGGCGAGGCCGGCGTCGGCAAGACCGCGATCGTCGAAGGCCTGGCGCGCCTCATCGTCGAAGGGCAAGGTGCCCGGACGTGCTCGCGGACTGCACGATCTACGCGCTCGACATGGGCGCGCTGATCGCGGGCACCAAGTACCGCGGCGACTTCGAGAAGCGGCTGAAGGCGCGTGATCGGCGAACTCAAGAAGCAGCCCGGCGCGATCCTGTTCATCGACGAGATCCACACGGTCATCGGCGCCGGCGCCGCCTCCGGCGGCGTCATGGACGCCTCGAACCTGATCAAGCCGGTGCTGGCCAACGGCGAGCTGCGCTGCATCGGCTCGACCACCTACCAGGAATACCGCGGCATCTTCGAGAAGGACCACGCGCTGGCGCGCCGCTTCCAGAAGATCGACGTGGTCGAGCCGACCGTCGCCGAGACCATCGAGATCCTGCGCGGCCTCAGGTCGCGCTTCGAGGAGCACCACGGCGTCACCTACGCGGACGAGGCCCTGGTCGGCCGCGGCAGAGCTCGCCGAGCGCGCACATCAACGACCGCCACCTGCCCGACAAGGCCATCGACGTCGTCGACGAGGCGGGCGCGCGCTGCGCCTGAAGCCGCCGGCGGAGCGCGAGGCGACGGTGACCGTCGCGCCAGATCGAGGACGTGGTCGCGCGCATGGCGCGCATCCCGGCCAAGAACGTCTCGACCTCCGACCGCGAGGTGCTGCGCAACCTCGAGCGCAACCTGAAGCTCGTGATCTTCGGCCAGGATCCGGCGATCGAGGCGCTGGCGGCGGCGATCAAGATGGCGCGCTCGGGCCTCGGCGACGAGCGCAAGCCGGTCGGCAGCTTCCTGTTCGCCGGTCCGACCGGCGTCGGCAAGACCGAGGTCACGCGCCAGCTGGCCATCGCGCTGGGCGTCGAGTTCCTGCGCTTCGACATGTCCGAGTACATGGAGCGCCACACCGTCTCGCGCCTGATCGGCGCGCCGCCGGGCTACGTCGGCTTCGACCAGGGCGGCCTGCTGACCGAGGCGATCGCCAAGCATCCGCACTGCGTGCTGCTGCTCGACGAGATCGAGAAGGCGCATCCGGACGTCTTCAACCTGCTGCTGCAGGTGATGGACCACGGCACGCTCACCGACAACAACGGCCGCAAGGCCGACTTCCGCCACGTGATCATCGTGATGACGACCAATGCCGGCGCCGCAGGAGATGAGCCGCGCGCCGCATCGGCTTCACGCAGTCGGACAACGCGCAGCGACGGCATGGAGGCGATCCGCCGGCTCTTCTCGCCGGAGTTCCGCAACCGCCTCGACGCGATCATCCAGTTCGCGCCGCTCGATCGCGGCCGACCATCGAGCGCGTGGTCGACAAGCTGCTGGTCGAGGTCGAGGCGCAGCTCGAGCAGAAGGGCGTGCACGCTGTCGATCGACGACGCCGGCGCGCGCGCTGGATCGCCGAGCACGGCTACGACCCGAAGATGGGTGCGCGGCCGATGGCGCGGCTGCATCCAGGAGCACGATCAAGCGCCCGCTGGCCGAGGAACTGCTGTTCGGCAAGCTCGCCGGTGGCGGGCACGTCCTGCGTCACGCTGGCCGACGGACGGCGACAGCCTCGCTGCTCGACATCCGACCGGCAAGGCGCCGCGAGCTGCTCGGCCAGGAATGATCAGCGCGCGCGCGATCAGGGACGCACCCCTGTTCAAGCGCAACGAAGAAACGGGGTGCGTCCCCTTCTATCGCCCGCGGTAGATGATGCGGCCCTTGGTCAGGTCGTAGGGCGTCATTTCGACCGTCACGGTGTCGCCGGTCAGGATGCGGATGTAGTTCTTGCGCATCTTGCCGGAGATGTGGGCGGTGACCACGTGGCCGTTCTTCAGCTGCACGCGAAACGTCGTGTTGGGCAGGGTCTCGACGACCTCGCCTTCCATCTGGATCGCGTCTTCTTTGGCCATCGCGCCCCGTTGCTGTAGCGGAAACCGCGCGGATTGTGCCGCAGCCGCACCCATGCGCAATTAAATCGTGGCGTCTCCGCCACACGGCGACGCGGGAGTCGATGAGTTCGGCGCAGGCGCGCGCTCGAAATCCGCAACGCGGGATGCTGCGGCTGCCGAGGCTCGCGCAGGTGCGGGCTGGGCATCTGGCAGTCGATCAGCGGCGACGTTCCGCGCGCGGCACTCCGCGACCAGGCGCGCCAGCGCGACCTTGGAGGCGTCGGTCGCGCGGCTGAACATCGACTCGCCGAAGAACACGCGGCCGAGCGCTACGCCGTACAGGCCGCCGACCAGTTGCCTCGTCGCGCCAGATCTCGATGCTGTGCGCGAGCCCGCGACGGTGCAGCAGCACGTAGGCCGCGTGCATCTCGCGCGTGATCCAGGTGCCCGGCATGCCGCGCCGCGGCCCGGCGCAGGCGTCGATGACTGCGGCGAAGTGCCGTGTCGATGCGCGTCTCGAAGCCGCGCCTGCGGATGGATCTGCGCGAGGCTGCGCGAGATGCGGAACTCCTCCGGGCAACAGCACCGCGCGCGGATCGGGCGACCACCAGAGCATCGGCTGTCCGGCGGAGTACCAGGGAAAGACGCCGCGGCGGTAGGCGTGCATCAGCCGCTCCGGCGTCAGCGCGCCGCCGACCGCGAGCAGCCCGTTCGGCTCGTCGAGCGCGCGAACGTCGGCGGCAGGGCCGTCGGCGGGTCAGTCCTCTGGAGCCAGGCGATGCCGGACATCGGCTTCGAGCCTAGCCGGGATGTCGGCGCGCCGGAAGGGCAGGTGCATCGCGGCCTCGGCAAGCCGTCATCGGCGCGCCGCCCGTTCGCGCGCGAGCCAGTCCGCCGATGGCGCGCGCGAAAGCGCGCGTCGGCCGATGTCGTGCACCGACCACGCGGGCGTCGGCAGGAAGCCGCGCAGCAATCTTGTGCTCGCCCTGCGTGCCGGGCTCGAAGCGCGCGAGGCCCTCGCTGATGCAGTACTCGATGCCCGGTGGTAGCAGAGCTCGAAATGCAGGCTGTGGAAGTCGCCGCTCGCGCCCCAGTAGCGGCCGTACAGCGTGTCGGCGCCGCGCAAGAAGATCGCGCAGGCGACGGGCTCGCCGCCGAGGCTGCGCGAGCTCGACCACCAGGCTCTCCGGCATCACGCGCGCGAGCTCCGACGAAGAATGCGCGATTGAGGTAGGGCGCGTGGCCGTGGCGCACGAAGGTGCGCGGCATGCAGGCCGTAGACGACGTCGATGGTCGCCTCGTCGAGGTCCGGCGCCGGTCAGCGTCCGGAAGGCGATGCCGGCTTCCGCGACGCGCCGGCGCTCGCGGCGCAGCTTCTTGCGCTTCTCGGCGGTGAAGCCGGCCAGGAAGTCGTCGAAGGTGGCGTAGCCCGTCGTTGCGCCAGTGGAACTGGCAGTCGAGGCGCAGCAGCAGCCCCGCGACTCGAGCGTCTCGCGGTCGTGCGGCCGTCGGGAACAGGACGTGCAGCGAGGAGACCTGCAGCGCCCTGCGTCGCAGCGCGCGAGCGGCCTCGACGCAGCGCCGCGCGCGGCCCGTCGCCGGCGCGCGAGCAGCCGCGGGCCGGTCGCCGGCGTGAACGGCACGGCCGAGACGAGCTTGGGGTAGTAGCGAAGCCCGGCGCGCTGGTAGGCCTGGGCCCAGGCGAAATCGAAGACGAACTCGCCCCAGGAATGCGACTTCAGGTAGAGCGGCAGCGCGCCGCGAGCGAGCCGTCCGCGCGCGCGCAGCAGCACATGGCGCGGCGTCCCAGCCGGTGTCGGCGGTCGCGCAGCCGGTTGCTTCCAGCGCGAGCAGGAACTCGTGGCGCAGGAAGGGGCAGTCCGCGCCGGGCAGCGCATTCCACTCCGCGGCGTCGACCTCGGCGAGCGATGCGGGCGAGTGCGCTGTCCACGCGGCGCTCAGCCCGTGGCGAGGCGCTCGAGATAGCGGTCCGCGTCCAGCGCGGCCATGCAGCCGGTGCCCGCGGAGGTGACCGCCTGGCGGTAGACGTGGTCGGCGACGTCGCCGGCGGCGAACACGCCCGGGACGCTGGTCGCGGTCGCATCGCCGTCGTTGCCCGACTTCACCGTGATGTAGCCGTCCTTCATGTCGAGCTGGCCCTGGAACAGTTCGGTGTTCGGCGTATGGCCGATGGCGACGAACACGCCGGTCACGTCGAGGTCGCGCGTGCGGCCATCCGTCAGGGACACGCACGCGCAGGCCGGTGACGCCTGGTCGTCGCCGAGTACCTCGTCGACCGCGTGGTCCCAGAGGAAGGAGACCTTGCCCTGGTCCGCGAGCGCGCGGCAGCCGGTCCTGCAGGATCGCCTCGGCGCGCAGCCTGTCGCGGCGGTGGACCAGCGTGACGTGCGCGGCGATGTTCGGTCAGGTAGATCGCTTCCTCGACCGCCGTGTTGCCGCCGCCGACGACGGCGACCCGCTGGTCCCGGTAGAAGAAGCCGTCGCAGGTGGCGCAGGCCGAAACGCCGCGGCCGCGAAACGCGGTCTCCGAATCGAGCCCGAGGTAGCGCGCGGAGGCGCCGGTGGCGATGATGAGCGCATCGCAGGTGTATTCGCCGTTCTCGGCGACGAGGCGGAACGGCCGGCGTGCCGAGTTCGACGCGCGTCGACGTGGTCGGAGACGATCTCGACGCCGAATCGCTCGGCGTGGCGGCGCATGCGGTCCATGAGGTCGGGCCCGAGCAGGCCCTCGACGTCGCCCGGCCAGTTGTCGACTTCCGTCGTCGTCATGAGCTGTCCGCCGGGCTGCAGGCCGGCGATCAGCAGCGGCTTGCGATTCGCGCGCGCGGCGTAGACGGCGGCGGAGTAGCCGGCGGGTCCCGAGCCGAGGATGATCAGCCGCGAGTGGCGAGGGGTCGTCATGTATAGTCACTCCGCCTCGAGAGCGCGCCTCGCGCTCGTTGGCAGGCGAGCATGGGTGCTTGCCGCGCGATTTGCAACGCTCTTATAATCAAACGCTTATGACATTTTCCTTACCGGGATTCTGAGCCGTGGCCAAGTCCGCCGCCGAGGCAATCGGTCCCGATGCAAAGCTCGATCCCGTTTTCGCGCGCGCACTGCGCGAGGCGCTTTTCTGGCTGCTCGCAGCGCTCGCGCTCGTGCTGCTGATCGCGCTCGCGAGTTTCGACCCGGCTGACCGCAGTTTCAGCTACACCGGCGAGCCTGGGCAGGTCGGCAACCTGATCGGGCCGCTCGGCGCCTGGCTCGCGAGCGCGCTCTACTTGCTGTTCGGCTGGCCGGCATTCCTGTTCCCGGTCGCCATCGCATTCAGCGCCTGGATCGGACTCAAGCGCGCACCGGGCGAACCGGGGCAGGGCCGCACCACGATCGCGCTGCGCGTGACAGGTCTCGTCGCTGCGCTCGCAACGAGCTGCGCGCTTGCCACCCTGCATTTCTCCGCCGGCGTGCTGCCCGTGGGCGCGGGCGGCATCCTCGGCAGCCTGGTCGGCGACGGGCTTGCGGGGATTGCATCGCTCCTCGGCGCGACACTCCTCCTGCTCGCGATCTGGTTCGCGAGCGTCCAGCTGTATACCGGCGTGTCCTGGCTCACGGTGATGGACTGGCTGGGTCACGACGTGCTCGCGGCCGCTGCCTGGGTTCGCGCGCGCTTTGCGGTCTCGCGCGACCAGGCGGTCGGACGGGAGCTGCGCGAGGCGCGTGAGATCGCCGTGCGCGAGGTCAAGAAGAAGGCCGAGAAGCGCACGCCGCCGCGCATCGAGACGCCGGCACCGGCGGTGGCCGAGCCGAGCCAGCGCGTCGAGAAGGAACGGCAGGTGCAGCTGTTCGCCAAGCCGACCTCGCGCGACCTGCCGGAACTCAAGCTGCTCGACGAGCCGCCGCCGCGGCCGAGCACCTATTCGCCCGAGGCGCTCGATGCCATCTCGCGCCTGGTCGAGATCAAGCTCAAGGACTTCGGCATCGACGTCGAAGTGGTCGCCGTGCAGCCGGGGCCGGTCGTCACGCGCTTCGAGTTGAAGCCGGCGCCGGGCGTGAAGGTCAGCCAGATCAGCGCGCTCGCCAAGGACCTCGCGCGCGCGCTCTCGGCGATCAGCGTGCGCGTCGTCGAGGTGATCCCGGGCAAGGCGGTGGTCGGCCTCGAGATCCCGAACGAGTCGCGCGAGCTGGTCACGCTCGGCGAGATCCTGCGCTCGCGCGCCTACGACGAGCTGGACTCGCCGCTCGCGCTCGCGCTCGGCAAGGACATCGGCGGCAACCCGGTGGTCGCGGACCTCGCCAAGATGCCGCACCTGCTGATTGCCGGCACCACCGGCTCCGGCAAGTCCGTCGCCATCAACGCGATGGTGCTCTCGCTGCTCTACAAGAGCTCGGCCGAGCACGTGCGCCTGATCCTGATCGACCCGAAGATGCTGGAGCTCTCCGTCTACGAGGGCATCCCGCACCTGCTGGCGCCGGTCGTCACCGACATGAAGCACGCGGCCAACGCGCTGCGCTGGTGCGTCGCCGAGATGGAGCGGCGCTACCACCTCATGAAGGAACTGGGCGTCCGCAACCTCGCCGGCTTCAACCGCAAGGTGCGCGACGCGCAGTACGCCGGACAGGCCATTCCCGACCCGCTGATCGCAAAACTTCGCGCACTGGGCAAGTTCGAGGGCGACATCCCGTCGCTGCAGCCGCTGCCGTTCATCGTCGTCGTGATCGACGAACTCGCCGACCTGATGCTGATCGTCGGCAAGAAGGTGGAAGAGCTCATCGCGCGGCTGGCGCAGAAGGCGCGCGCATCGGGCATCCACCTCGTGCTGGCGACGCAGCGGCCGTCGGTCGACGTCATCACCGGGCTCATCAAGGCGAACATCCCGACGCGCATCGCGTTCCAGGTGTCGGCGAAGGTCGACTCACGCACGATCCTCGACCAGAACGGCGCCGAGTCGCTGCTCGGCCACGGCGACATGCTGTACCAGCCGCCGGGCACCTCGACGCCGGATCGCGTGCACGGCGCCTTCGTCTCCGACCGTGAAGTGCACGCGGTCGTCAATTCGCTGAAGGGCGGGATCGGGCCCGTCTACGTCGACGAAGTGCTGACCGGCCCGCAGGAGAGCATCCCGGGCCTGCCGGACGAGCCGGGCGAGGGCGGCAGCGGCGACGGCAGCGCGGACGGCGAACAGGACCCGCTCTACGACGAGGCCGTGCGTATCGTGACCGAGTCGCGCCGCGCTTCCGTTTCGGGCGTGCAGCGCCGGCTCAAGATCGGCTACAACCGCGCAGCGCGCCTCGTCGAATCCATGGAGGCGGCAGGCCTCGTCGGCCCGCTGCAATCAAACGGCAGCCGCGAAGTGCTCGCACCGCCGCCACCGGAACGTTGATGCGCCTCGCCGTTCTCGCCAGCGTCGCGGCGCTCCTGCCCTGGGCCGCGCTGGCCGACGCTCCGGCCGACGCCCGCGCGGTAGCGCGCCTCGAGACGGCGCTCAAGGGCCTTTCGAGTTTTCGCGCGGAGTTCAGGCAGACGGTGACCAACGCAGCCGGCCAGCTCACGGAGTCCGCCGCTGGCACGGTGACGCTCGCGCGGCCCGGCAAGTTCCGCTGGGACTATCGTGAGCCCGCGCAACTCATCGTCTCCGACGGGACGACGGTCTGGCTTTACGATGCGGACCTCGCGCAGGTGACCGTGCGTCCCGCCGCGGAGACCCTCGTCGGCACACCGGCGCTGTTGCTCTCGGGACAGGCTGACTTGCACGCCGAGTTCGACGTGACCGAAGGCGGCCTTGCCGACGGCCTCGCCTGGTGCCTCCTGTCGCCGAAGGACGCGAAGAGCGACTTCCGGGAGCTGCGCGTCGGCATCGTGGAGGGCGAGTTGCGGCGAATGATCCTCGTCGACCGCCTCGGACAGACGACGCGCCTCGATTTCGATCGCATCGAGCGCAACCCGAGCCTGGATCCGGAAGGCTTCCGCTTCTCGCCGCCGCCGGGCGTGGACGTGGTCGGCCGCGTGCCCGCGGACGGCGCGTGAACCCTGCGACGCTGCGCCGACTCTGGATCGCGGCGATCCTGGTGCTTGTCGCCCTGATCATCTTTGCAAGCCTGTCGCCGCGTCCGGTGGTCGCGAACGAATCCTTCTCGGACAAGACCGCGCACTTTCTGGCCTATTTCTCGCTCGCCCTGCTGGGTTCAGGAATCGCGACGCCCACGGGGCTGTGGCGCACGATGCTGCGATGCTTCCTGCTGGGCGCGGCGCTCGAAGTCGCCCAGGCGGTGCTGACCGAGCACCGCGTCGCGGATTTCGCCGACCTCGCTGCCAACGCCGCCGGCATCGGTGCGGCCTGGCTGATTGCCGGGCAGGGTCGCGCCGGCTGGGGGCTGCGAGCGGCCGCGTGGCTTTCGGAGCGGCGCCCGTCCTGAATACCGCTGCGAGCGGCTAGAATCCGTTCGCCATGCGCAAGCAATCGGAACTGCCCATCGAATCGCCACCGACCGGCTACCGGCCGCTCGCGGACCGGATGCGGCCGCGGACGCTCGCCGAGTTCACCGGCCAGGCGCACCTGCTGGCAGCCGGGCGGCCGCTGCATCGCCTGTTGACCGACGGCGTCGCGCACTCGATGGTGCTGTGGGGTCCGCCGGGCAGCGGCAAAACGACCCTCGCCCGGCTGGCGGCGCAGGCCTGCGATGCGCACTTCATCGCGCTCTCGGCGGTCGTCGCGGGCGTCAAGGACATCCGCGCGGCGGTCGAGGAGGCGCAGGCGTCCCGGCGCTCGGGCGGACGCCCGACGTTGCTCTTCCTCGACGAGGTGCACCGCTTCAACAAGGCGCAGCAGGACACGTTCCTGCCATTCGTCGAGGACGGCACGCTCGTCTTCATCGGGGCGACCACCGAGAACCCGTCGTTTGAACTCAATTCGGCGCTGCTGTCACGGGCGCGTGTCTACCTGCTGAAGGCGCTGGCGCCCGCGGACCTCGTCGGCCTGCTCGTACGGGCGATTGCCGACGTCGAGCGACGGCCTCGGGGCAAACCCCGTACAGCCAGTACCGGCGGCGCTCGACCTCCTGGCGGATGCCGCCGACGGCGACGCGAGGCGGGCGCTCAACCTGCTCGAGGTCGCCGCGGATCTTGCGACCGCGTCGGGCGGGTTGCTCACCGAGGAAATCGCGCGCGAAGCGTCGGCCGGCTCCCATCGGCGCTTCGACAAGCGCGGCGATCATTTCTATGACCAGATCTCGGCCCTGCACAAGTCCGTGCGCGACAGTGATCCGGATGCCGCTCTCTACTGGCTGAGCCGCATGCTGGATGGCGGTTGCGATCCGGGTTTCCTCGCGCGCCGGCTGGTGCGGATGGCGAGCGAAGACATCGGCAACGCGGACCCGCGTGCGCTCACGCTCTCGCTCGCCGCCTGGGACAGTTACGATCGCCTCGGCAGCCCGGAAGGGGAATTGGCGCTGGCGCAGGCCTGCGTGTTTCTCGCGCTGGCGCCGAAGAGCAACGCGATCTACACGGCGTTTGGCGCGGCCATGGAAGACGTAAAATCCCATGGCACCCTCGACGTGCCGCTGCACCTGCGCAATGCGCCGACGCGCTTGATGCGCGACATCGGCCATGGAAAAGGTTACCGCTATGCCCACGACGAGCCGGACGGGCTCGCGCCGGGGCAGACGCACTTCCCGGATGGTTTCGAGCCGCGACGCTATTACGAGCCCGTGCCGCGCGGGCTGGAGCTGAAGCTGCGAGAGGCGCTCGAGCGCATTCGTGAAGGCGCCGCGAGGCGGGCGCACGAAACCACGGGACGGGACGAACGACATGCTTGACATCCGCCAGCTCCGGGCCGACCCGCAAGGCGTTGCCGCGAACCTCGCACGCCGCGGCTACACGCTCGACCTCACGCAGTTTTCTGCGCTCGAGTCCAGCAGGAAGGAAGCCCAGATCGAGGTCGACAAGCTTCGGAGCGAAGTCAATTCGGTCTCGAAAGCCGTCGGGCAAGCCAAGGCCAAGGGGCAGGACGTGGCGCCACTGCTTGCCAGGGGCACGGAGCTCGGCGCGCTCGTAAAGCAGGTCGACCAGAAACTCGTTGAACTGCAGGAAGACATCCAGCGCCAGTTGCTCGACCTGCCGAACATGGTCCACGACAGCGTGCCGAGCGGCCGCGACGCCGCAGCGAACGTCGAGGTGCGCCGCCACGGCGAGCCGCCGAAGCTCGCGTTCGAGGCCGCCGATCACGTGGCGATCGCGGAAGGACTCGGTGGACTCGATGCGGCCGCCGCCGGTCGCCTGTCCGGCGCCCGATTTGCCGTACTGACCGGGCCGGTGGCGAGCCTGCATCGAGCGCTCGCGCAGTTCATGCTCGACCTGCACCAGCGCGAGCACGGTTATCGCGAGGCGTGGGTGCCGTATCTCGTGAGCCGCAAGACGCTGACGGGTACGGGACAACTTCCGAAGTTCGAGCAGGATCTCTTCAAGCTCGCGCGCGAGCCCTCGGAGAGCGAGCTGTTCCTGATCCCGACGGCCGAGGTGCCGCTCACGAACCTGGCCGGCGAACGCATCTTCGAGCCGACGGAGCTGCCATTGCGACTCGTCGCGCACACGCCCTGCTTCCGCTCGGAAGCAGGCTCGTATGGCAAGGACACCCGCGGCCTCATCCGCCAGCACCAGTTCGACAAGGTCGAGCTCGTCCACATCGTCCGCCCCGCGGAATCGTACGAGGCGCTCGAGGCGCTCACGGGCCATGCCGCGCAAGTGCTTGAGCGGCTCGAGCTGCCGTACCGCGTCATGGCGCTGTGCGCGGGCGATATCGGGTTTGCGAGCACGAAGACCTACGATCTCGAGGTGTGGTTGCCGGGGCAGGGCGCGTATCGCGAGATCTCGTCCTGCAGCAACTGCGAGGCCTTCCAGGCGCGGCGCATGCAGGCGCGCTGGCGCAATCCCGAGACCGGCAAGCCGGAACCGGTGCACACGCTCAATGGATCGGGTGTGGCCGTCGGACGCGCGCTCGTCGCCGTGCTCGAGAACTACCAGCAGGCGGACGGCAGCGTCGTCGTGCCCGCGGTCCTCAGGTCCTACCTCGGCGGCGTCGAACGCCTCACGCCTGCCTGATCAGTCGTCGGACGCGACGCCGAGCAGGTGCAACAGGCTGGTGAAGAGGTTGTAGATGCTGACGTAGAGCGTCACGGTCGCGTGGATGTAGTTGGTCTCGCCCCCGTGCAGGATCTCGCCGGTCTGGTACAGGATCAGCCCGGCCATCAGCAACACGAACATCCCTGAAACGGCGAGCGAAAGCGCCGGCATCGAGAACAGGATCGAGACAATCCCGAGCAGGAACGCGGTCAGGATACCGACCGTCAGGAAGCCGCCCATGAACGAGAAACGCCGGCCGCTGCGGATGGCGTAGGCCGAAAGGGCGAGGAACGTCACCGCCGTGATGGCGAATGCGGTGATGACGACTGTGTGCCCGTCGGGAATCGCCCGCACATAGAGGCTGAGGATCGGGCCGAGCGTATAGCCCATGAATCCGGTCAGCCCGAAGACGGACAAGAGTCCCCAGGCACTGTCAGCCGTCTTTTGAACGGCGAAAAGCAATGCGAAATACCCGATGAGGGTGATCCAGGGGCCGAGGTAGGGCAGGTTCAGCGCATAGCTGATGCCCGCAACGATCGCACTGAAGGCGAGGGTCGCCGACAGCAGCAGGTACGTATTGCGCAGTACCTTGTGGGTCGCGAGCGTGGACTCTCGCGTTTCGATGCGCGGCGTGACGACTGCGGCATTGCGTTCCATGGCACGACCCTCCGGCCAGCAATTGGCCTGCCGGGCATTATATCGCAAGGGCGATGATCTAGAATCGCAGCGAGTCCCCGGAGACCGGACGGAGAGGTGGCAGAGCGGTTGAATGCACCGGTCTTGAAAACCGGCAGCCCTTCACGGGGCTCGTGAGTTCGAATCTCACCCTCTCCGCCAGATTCAGCAGGATCCTGTTGTCATGAAAGATCGCGTGCAAGACGGCGACGCCGGACTGCGCCTGTCGGCCGAGGACATGCGGCGGCTGGCGCACGCCGCGACGGACAGCCTGGTCACCCGCCTCGAGGGCCTGCGCGACGACGTGCCCTGGCGCGGCGCGACGCGCGCCGAGCTCGAGCCCCTCTTGCGAGAGCCGGCGCCGGAGTCCGGACAGGACCCGGTCAAGGTGCTCGAGCGTGCGGTGCGTGACGTCCTGCCGATTGCCGGCCGGGTGGATCACCCGCGATTCTTTGCATTCGTTCCGTCCGCGCCGACCTGGCCCGGCGTGATCGCGGACTTCCTGGCCGCTGGCTTCAACACGTTCCAGGGCACCTGGCTCGGTGCGGGCGCTCCCAGCCAGGTCGAGCTCGTCGTGATCGACTGGATCCGCGACTGGATCGGCTATCCGGAGTCGGCAGGCGGCTTGTTCACGTCGGGCGGATCCGCGGCCACTCTCGATGCACTGGTCGCCGCACGCGAGCGTGCCGGCGCGCCGGATCGACCGGCCATCTTCCTGAGCGACCAGACACACTCGGCCGTCGAGCGTGCCGCGCGCATCATCGGCGTGCGGCGCGAGGGCATCGTGGTGATTCCGTCGGACGCGGAGTACCGGCTGTCGGTGCCGGCGCTCGCCGAGGCGGTCGGCAAGGCGAGGGCGGCGGGATTCACGCCCATCGCGGTCTGCGCGAACGCGGGAACGACCAATACCGGAGCTGTCGATCCACTCCCGGCCATCGCGGATTTCTGCGCGACCGAAGATATCTGGATGCACGTCGACGGTGCCTATGGCGGCTTTGCCGTGCTGTGCGAGAGCGGCAAGACGCTGCTGCGAGGCATCGAGCGGGCCGACTCCATCAGCCTCGATGCGCACAAGTGGTTGTACCAGCCTTTCGAGGCCGGCTGCGTGATGGTCAAGGACGTCGCCCACCTGGTGCGGGCATTCAGCGTCAATCCCGACTACCTGCAGGATACGAAGCTCGGCCTCGAGCACGTGAACTTCGCGGACCGTGGCTATCAGCTCACGCGCTCCTTCCGCGCGCTGAAGGTGTGGATGTCCATCCAGACCTTCGGCCTTGCCGGCTTTCGCGCGGCGATCGCGCGCACCATCCAGTTCGCATCCGATGCCGGTGCGCTCGTCGCGGACACCGAAAATCTCGAGCTCCTGGGTCCGCCTTCCCTCGGCGTGCTTTGCTTCCGCTACCGGCCGCGTGGCGCAGACTGGACGCCGCAGCGGATCGACACGCTGAACGAGGCCATCCAGGCGCGCGTGATCCAGTCCGGCACGGCGATGATTTCCTCGACGCGGTTGCGCGGACGTGTACTCGCTGCGGCTGTGCATCATGTCGCACCAGACGACCTGGGACGACGTGAAGGAAACGATCAGGCGGATCGAGGATTTCGGGCGCGCCCTTTCGGCCGCCTCAACCGCCTGACGTCGGCAGGCCGGTCCACGTCGTAGGCCGCGTGCGGTAGTTCGACGGCAACGACCGTGCGCGCCGGATCCCGCAACAGTTCGCGCGCGCCGGCATCGCCACGCAGGCGCCTCACGGCCCGAAACAGGCTGCGCGGCAGGACGGCCGGCGGGCCGAGCACGCCGCCCGCGCGGGTTGCAATGATCGCGCGGGGCCGCGCCCGGGACGCGGCGGCGAGCAGCGCGAGATCCGCGGGCCCCACGGCCACCTGGTCGGCCAGCAAGACGAGTGCCGCGCGGGCGGTGCGCGGCAATGCGTCGATCCCGGTCACGAGAGAACCCGCGATTCCCTGCCGCCACCTGGGGTTCACGACGATTCTCGCGGCGATCCCGGACAACTCGGCCCGCATCCGGGCGGCGTGCGCCCCGAGAACGACGACACAGCCGGCCGGGTCGCTCGCGAGCGCGACGCGCGCCGCACGCCGCAGCAGCGACTCGCGGCCAATCCTCGCAAGCTGCTTGGGGCTGCCGAAGCGGCGCGATCCGCCGGCTGCGAGCAGGACGACCCATGGGCGCGCTATCATTCGCGGCATGCGCAAAGAATACGCGAGCCTGCGTCGCCGGCCACTGCTGGCCCCGGTGTGGATCGCGGCACTGGCGGGCCTCGTCGTCATCGCGCTCGGCTTCTGGCTCGTGACCGCGGCCTCGACGACCACCGTGTTCGTCATGCGACACGCGGAGAAGCTCACGGTGAATCCCGACGACCCGGATCCGGCGCTGGCGCCGGCAGGCGAGGCCCGGGCGCTGGAGCTTGCGCAACATTTCGGCCGGGCGCCGAAGGGCCAGTCGCTCGACGCGATCATCGTCACGGAATTGCGCCGGACCCAGGACACGGTGCGCCCGCTCGCGAACCGGCTCGGAATCCCGGTGATCGTCGTGAAAGCCGAAGATCCTGCTGGCGCCGCGAAACGCGCGCTCTCGGAATACCGTGGCGGCCGGGTCCTGATCGTCGGGCACTCGGACACGGTCCCCGTCATCGTCGAAGGAACTCTCGGGCGTGGACGTCGGGCCGATGTCCGAAGCCGACTATGGAATCCTCTACCTGGTGGCCGTTCCGCGCTTCAGCCGCGCGTCGGTCACGCGCCTCGACCTGCCCTAGCCGCGATCGCGCGCTCCACGAAGGCCTGGTGCTTGGCGATCATCAGGTCGGCCAGCACGGCGTCGGCGATGTGACGGCGGGCATCGATCAGGAAAGTTGCGCGTCGAACGCCGATGCCGAGCGGGCCGTCGACGCCGTAGGCCTTGATGGCCACCTTGTCCTCGTCGGACAGCAGCGTGAAGGGCAGGGCATGCTCGGCACGGAACCGGCGATGGCTCTCAGGTGATTGCGGGCTGATGCCGACGACGCGCAGGCCCGCGGCGAGGATGCGCGCATGCAGGTCACGTAAGTCGCAGGCCTCCCGTGTGCACCCCGGCGTGAAGTCAGCCGGGTAGAAATAGAGGATCAGGGGATTGCCCTCGATCAGGTCCGCCAGCCGGCGCTGCCGGCCGTCCTGGTCAGGCAGCGTGAAGTCCGGTGCCTCGACGCCCGGTTTCAGCATGGGGATGCCTCCTCTTGGGACTCCGGCCCGCGGTAGACGACTTCCATCACGCCGTAGTTCGAGCGGTGCATCCCGAGGCGGCCGTAGACGGACTGGGCCTTCTCGTTGCGCCGGTCGACGTACAGGCGGATGCCGCAGATTCGGGCATCCTCGCGCGCGACTGCCTCCAGGTGGTCGAAAAGGGCCCGGAATACGCCGTCGCCCCGGTGGCCCGGCATGACGTAGACGGACTGGATCCAGAGAAAGAGGCCGTTTCGCCAGTCGCTCCACTCGAATGTGGTCATGAACTGGCCGAGCACCTGCCCGTCGCATTCCGCCAAGTAGTAGCGGCCCAGGCGGGGATCCGCGAGCACGGCCTGGACGCCCGCTTGCAGCAGCGACGGATCGAGCGTCTGACCCTCGGTTTCCGCCGCAAGCGCGGTGTTCGCGGCGACGATGAACGCCAGGTCCGCGGATGTCGCGTCTCGCACCTTCATGAGCCGGAAAGGTACCCGATCGGTAGGGCAGTCGTCCCGCGCCAGGGACCCTTTTGCTTGCTGGCCCGGCGGCACCTCTTTACAATCCCGCCCCTCGTTCGTGGGGCGGTAGCTCAGCTGGGAGAGCGTCGCGTTCGCAATGCGAAGGTCGAGGGTTCGATCCCCTTCCGCTCCACCAATTTTTCCTCCTTTCCCTCGTTGACAGTGACCTGACACAGGCCTAGGTTGAAGCCGGGGCGTGGCATCCGGCGACGCCCGCATTGGCGTCGGAATTCTCTGGAGAACAGTCATGGCAGCGAGGAAGAAGGCGAAGAAAGCCGTACGACGCCGCTCGATCGAGCGCAAGCGCCGGTCGGTACGGCGCAAGGTGGCGCGCAAGAAGACGGCGGTACGGATCAAGTCCAAGGCCCGCAAGGTGACGACCCGCGTGAAGGCGAAGGCCGCCATGCGCAAGGCGAAGCGTTCAGTGCGCAAGGTCGCGCGCTCGGCCCGCCGCAAGGTCAGGGTGGTCAAGCGCGAGGCGCGTTCGGCGATTCGCAGCACGGCCAAGAACGTCCGCTCGGCGACCCGGACCGTCGAGAAGGCGGCCAACCAGTTCGTCAGTGCAACGGCCGCCAAGGTCGAACAGGCAACTGTCGCAGTCGATCAGTCGCTGGCCGAAGCGCGGCCGATTACGGCAGCACCTCCCGCACAGGCTGCCTGATACGCCGCAAGCCTTTCGGTTTACCCGGGGCCGGTCCAATAGGACCGGTCCTCGGGTAAAATTTTGCCCCTCCCGCCCCGGTAGCTCAGTGGATAGAGCGATCGCCTCCTAAGCGATAGGTCGTCGGTTCAACTCCGGCCCGGGGCGCCAGTCAGCGGCCAAGAAAAATGGCGTCCAGCCGACTCGCGGCGCCGCTCGCGCATTCAGACCTTCCGGTCACCACGCCGTGACCAGGCAACGACCGCACTGGCGGGCTCAGAGGCACTGGGGCTCGCCTGCAGCCGCGTGTCGGACGAGTTGACTACCGCGGGCAGGAGCAGGGCCGTCGTTCCAAGGGCCGCCAGGCTCGAGACGATATGTCGGGTGCGCGAAGACATTCCGTTAGTCATGTTCGTACTCCGCTGGTCGTTGTTGCCACTCACACTCGATGTGGTTTGGATAGTTGGCCAAATCTCCAGGCCATTCTGTCAACCGCCTGACACAATCAGCGAGATGGCACCCAGCCGGGCGATCCGGCATGATCCCGGCGCGTCATGAAAGCGCGGTGGCTTGCGGTCCTGGCCGGCGTCGGGGTCGGTGCGATGAGCGCCGCGCTCCTTGCCATTCCAGCAGTGCGCGCGACCGAGCAGCAGGTCGGCCTGAGGTGGCTGTTTCAGCTGCGCGGGCCCGTCGATCCACCTGCGGATATCACGCTCGTGTTGATCAATCAGCAGGCGGCGGACAACCTCTCGCTGCCGCGCGACGGCGAGAGCTTCTACCGCTGCGAAGGCCTTCACATCGGCGCGCGTCCCGCAACGCACGTGAGCGTTCCTGCCATGCCGTCGCGTTGGCCTCGTTGTCTACACGCTCGACTGCTTCGCGTACTCCAGGCGGCCGCCGTGGAGTTGGTGGTGTTCGATGTCTTGTTCCGCGAGCGGCCGCCGTTGCCCGGGAAGGACGGTGACCTCCATGCCTGGCAAGACCAGGAGTTCGCGACCCTTGCATCGCAAGGCCGGGTGCTCATTGCACAAAAAGTCGAAGGAGGGGCCGAGGACGAGTCGCTCGTCGCCGTCAGCCCGGTGATTGCAAATGCAGTACTGGGGTTGGCGCCGTTCCCGGTGGTCGTCGACGCGAGTCGTCGCGTGGACCGTTTCATGGCCTTCAAGGAGGAAGGCTTTGTTACCCCCACCTTGCCCGCGATCGCGTTGCAGGCGCACGCCATGGACGGTTATGCCTTCCTGCGCCAGTTCCTGGCTGAACACGCCGGCGAAATGGGAGAGCTGCTGCCTACGTCGTCCGAACACATGCTCGCGCAGCGGCAACTCCAGGCGACGTCGCTGTTGATTCGGCAGATCGTCCGTGGCGACGAACACTGAACGAGAGGTTTGAGGAAGTCCTGGCGGCGCCTGCAGGGAAAGGCGCCACCCGGTCGTCCTCCGAACGCTCGCTGGTCGCACTCTATGCGCGGTTCGGGAACCCGATTCCTGAACCTCTACGGCCCTTCAGGCACGATTCCGGCAATCGGCTACGACCAGGTACTCGGTGCGGCGCCGCTGGTAAATGACGCACGCTTCCGCGGTCGGATCGTATTTCGTCGGCTACGGCGAAACGGAGGAACTCGAGCAAATCGAGCATTTCGCGACCGCCTACTCGTCCGACGATAGCGCGGACCTCAGCGGCGTCGAGATTGCGGCGACCGCATTTGCCAATCTCCGCGACGACCGGACCTTGCGCGAGTTGCCGTTCATCTATTGGCTCGGATTGACGTTCTTGGCCGGGCTACTCACCTACGGCACTTGCGATCGTCTTCGCAACAGGCGGGCGATCGCGATCGTCGGTGCTGGCGCTATCGCCTATGCGGCCGCAGCGTTGTACGCCTTCCAGTCGCGGCAGTTGTGGATTCCCGTCGTCATTCCACTACTCGTTGCGGCGCCGCTCGGTATGTTGAGCTCGTTCGGCTGGAAGTTCTGGACCGCGCACCGGCAAAGGGCGCAATTGCGCCAGGCCATAAGCTACTTCGTGCCCCGCGATGTCGTGGCCACGCTCGAGCGCAATGCCGGGGAGATCGGCACCTCCCAGGAATCCACGGACTGCGCCTGCGTCGCGACGGACGCCGCGAACTTCACGCCGCTCGCGGAGACGATGACGCCCGAGGCGTTGACAGCTTTCCTCAATCACTACTTTGAGGCGCTGTTCGGCCACGTCGCCGATCGCGGCGGATTTGTCTCGGATGTGGTGGGTGACGCGATGCTCGCGATATGGCCGCACCGGACCGAGGATACCCACGTGCAGCTTCTGCACGCCCTGCTCGAGATGAGCGACGCGGCCCAACAGTTCAACGAACAACTTGCTGGTAGTCGCTTGTTGACGCGCTTTGGCGTCGACTGGGGCAGGGTCACGCTTTCGACGGTCGGCGCGCACGGTCATTACGAGTACCGGGCGGTCGGCGATGCCGTCAACGCGGCGACGCGAATCCAGGAGCTCAACAAGAAGCTCGGTACCCGGATCCTTGTGTCCGAGTCGGCGATCGGGGATGCCGGGGTACCGTTCCTTTTGCGGGACGTCGGACGCTTCCTTCTCCGCGGCAAGAGCCATGCGATACACGTGTTCGAGCTATTGGACCGGCGTGCCAGAGCCAAGCCGTGGGAGCTGGAACTCTGCGATCGATTCGACGATGCGCTCCGGACGCTCGGCCAGGGAGATTCGGGGGAAGCGCAGTTGCGATTTAGAGCCATTCTAGAGACTTTCCCGGAAGACGGTCCAACGCGGTTCTACTTGAAGTGCCTTGACGGCGAGGTCGTGGCGCGCGACGGCGCGTGGGTAGTCGCTTGATCGACAAGTTCAATCACTTTTCGGACTACTGTCGGGTCCCTGACAGAAACCTACCCGGTACGTCATTAGCCTTCTAGCCATCAAAGGCTACCGGCAACTCCGCCGCGCATTGCGCCGGGGTGCCTGAAGGACTACCGTGCAGCCGCAGCCAAGTAAAAGAAATTCGCCCGAGCTTTTTGATTTCAAGCAAAAAGGGGGCGGGGAGATGGGGGTCGGGCCGGCACTCGGCGCCACGCGCGATTACGGGAGAGTCCGGGTCTCCCTGTTCGTGTTGGCTGCTGGGTTTGCGTTGTTGTTCCGCGAGCCTGCTCAGGCGCAAGAAACACCGGCCTGTGCGCCGGCCATCGCGCGCGTCGTATCGCTTCAGGGCGATGTCCACGTGCAGCGAGGCGGGGCGGGAGCATGGTCGAGCGTGCGAAGGCTCGACACGACCGTCTGCGCGGGCGACCGGCTGCGCGTCGCAGGCCTCAGCCGTGCGGCACTCTTCGTCCAACCGGAGACTCTGGTACGCCTGGACCAGAACACGACGATCACGCTTCGCCAGACTGCCGAAGTGACCCACATCGAGCTTCACGCGGACGAGCTCGCGACAGGCGCACAAAAGTCGAGGTGCTGTGGCGCCGTTTACCTCATCACCCGATTTCCCAAGAAGTTCAAGGTTACGACTCCTCACATGAATGCCGCAGTGGAGGGCACTGAATTCATGGTGGAGGCGAGCCGAGAGGCGTCGAAGTTGACGGTGATAGAGGGGACTGTTTCATCGGAGTCATTGGCAACGGGCGATACAGAGCTGGTGTCCGCAGGCCAAAGTGTGGTCAGCGGCCCGAGTGGTGCGTCGGCGATCGCGACCGTTGTCAGGCCGCAGGATGCCGTGCAATGGGTGTTGCGGTACCCACCGATAAGCGATCATTCGACTACGTCTGGAATTTCCTCCGCCGAGAATCTGCTGCGTGCGGGCAGCGTCGACGATGCCCTGAAGGCCATCGACGCCGAGCTCGCGTCCAATCCCTCGAGCAGCGATGCCCATGCCCTGCGCTCCGTCATCCAGGTTGCGAAGAACGACAAAGCCTCGGCACTGGAATCGGCGCTTAAGGCAACGGAAACCGACGCTGCAAACTATCGGGGCTGGCTTGCGACGTCCTACGCCCAGCAGGCAGCCTTCGATCTCGAGGGTGCGCTCGCCAGCGCACGTAAGGCGGGGTTGCTACGGGGAGACAGTTCTCTGGCGCACGCGCGCGTGGCGGAGTTGTTGCTGTCGCTCGGCGACTCGCGTAACGCGGAGCAGGCGGCACGTGCGGCGATCAGGGCGAATCCCGCCGAGAGTCACGCGCACAGCATGCTCGGATTCATTCACCTTACGCAGATCGACACGAAAGCCGCGAGGTCGGACTTCGCGGCGGCCATTGACCGCGACTCGTTCAGCGCACTGCCAAGACTCGGGCTCGGGCTTGCGATAATCCGCGATGGTGAACTTATCCCAGGCAGGGAGCAGATCGAAATTGCGGTTGCGTTGGACCCGTCGAACTCGCTTCTCCGGAGTTACGTCGGCAAGGCCTACTACGAAGAAGGCTCCATGGATCGCGACTCGCTGGCCGCCACCCAATTCGAGCTTGCCAGACAGCTGGATCCGCGTGATCCCACACCACTGCTGTATGACGCAATACGACTCCAGACGATCAACCAACCGGTCGATGCGGTGACGAAGCTCCAGGAATCGATCGCACTCAACGACAATCGCGCAGTATTTCGCTCGAAGGAGTTCCTGGTCGAGGACGGAGCCGTGCGATCGGTGAGCTTGGCCCGCGCTTATCACGAAATTGGATTCAACATGCAGGCCTTTCGGGAAAGCGCGGCCTCGATCATTGCCGATCCAGGCAGCTCATCGGCTCATCGATTCCTCGCCGATTCGTACGTCGCGCTTCCAAGGCACGAGATCGCGCGACGAAGCGAATTGCTGCAATCGCAGCTAACTCAGCCGCTCAATACGAATCCGATCCAGCCGCAGCTGACCGAAGACAACTTCTTCGTATTGAAGGCCACCGGGCCGACCGGAACCGGGTTCAACGAGTACACGCCCATGTACACCCGAAACGGCCTCGCGTTTCAGGCTGACGTCCTAGGAGGAAACCTGGGCACTTGGGGAGACCAGCTGATCGTATCAGGCCTCCAGGATCGAACCGCGTTTGCATTCAGTCAGCTGGCGTACTCGACCGAAGGCACACGTGCAAACGACGATTTCGACAAGCGGCTGTACGGTGCATTCGTGCAGCATCAGGCCGCGCCGGATTTGAGCGTCCAAGCCGACATTAGGCATTCGAACTCACGTTTCGGCGATCCGCTCCTCGCTTTTGATCCGAATCTTGTAATTGACGATAGGCACGATGTGCGGGATCTCCGGATCCGGCTAGGCATGAGGAAGGACTTCGCGCCGGGTTCACATTTCATCGTGTCGCTCGCCGCCATTGACCAGCGTGAGCGAATCGGAATCGTCGGGTGAGACTGGCGGTCGAACAGGACTGCTTCGTACCTACGTCGGGGAGGCTCAGCATGTCCTGGTGCGGGACAAGTTCAATTTCGTGACCGGGCTCGGATTCGACTCGGAGACGCAGGAGGCATCTTATTCTTAGGAGTCCCGACCGATTCCGACCGCACGCAGCAAACGCGTACGTATACGTGAATTCAAGCTCCGATGGACTACCCGTTGTCGATTCACCTCGGCGTGTCCATCGACTACCTCGCCGACCGCAACGACTTGACGCCTTCGAGGACCAACGTTAACCCGAAGATCGGATTCACTTGGTCCCCAATGGCAAGGCGCGATTCTGCGTGCGGCGACGTTTGAGACGCTAGCTCGGCAGTTTGCCGCAGCTGAGACGATCGAGCCGACCCAAGTCGCAGGATTCAACCAGTTCTATGACGATCTTGCGGCGACCAGTTCGCGCAGGACCGGTTTTGCCTTCGATCAGTCTTTTACCGACCGTCTGTTCGTCGGAGCGGAGTGGAGTCGCCGCGATCTGACGGTTCCCTTCGACGTGTCGGGCGAGCGATTCGAATGGGACGAGCGCAATACGGGTCTCCATGCCTATTGGGCGGCGACCGACTCGATTGCTGTAACCGGCGAATACTCGGCGGAGGAATTCGAGAGACCGGATGCGTTCCCGGGCAAAGAGCTGATCGTGAAGATCAAGACGCGCGCGATGCCGCTCGGCCTGGCGGTACATGCATGGTCCAAGTTCTTCGTGCGCGCGACTGCAACATATGTGAGGCAAACTGGCGAGTTCTTCTTCATCGACGCCGGGCCTGAGCCCGTCCCGGACGAGGATTCATTCTGGATTGCGGACTTGACCCTTGGCTATAGGTTGCCGAATCGGCAAGGCACGCTGTCCCTCGAGGGGCGGAATCTGTTCGACGAGCAATACCGTTTCCAGGAGACCGACTTGTTTACCCGGCAATTCGCACGGGAGCGAGTGGTGCTGTTTCGGGCATCCCTCGTGTTTTGACGTTCCTTGGGACCGCATGCAAGAAACCAATAGGAGACAACTATGACAAACGATATTTTCCGGGAGACGAACCTTCTTTCCGCACGCTTTTGCGCCATTGCATTGATGCTAGCGGTGGTACTTGCATCGTCACCCGCGCAGGCTGACCCGCAGAGCAAGTATCGCGCTTTCTACTACGATGCGCAGAGTCGGCTCCTACAAGTCGAAGAGGTTCCGGATGGGGAAATCGAAACGCGCAAGCTGGTCGACATTGACGACTCTGTCATGCCGGTCCCGATGTTGACCGAACGGAGCGTCCCGCTCATCTCAGGAACGAATGTTCCCATGTCACGTTTTGCGGTTATGGCGGTCTACTACACGTTTGACCAAGAGTCGGAAACTCCAGCCCGGGTGCCGACGACGTTCCAGGTTCTCCGGAGAGTGTTGAATACCTTGGCTTCGTCAAGGAGCGCACGATCGCCGCATGTGCACCCCTCACCTCCACCGATCCATGCAAGTTCCCGAAGCGCTGCCATTGCACGACTGCCACCTGCTGCTGCTACTAGTAGTCTGTGTACCTGGCCGGCACTGACAGAAGAGGAGTCGCCTTATGCGGCGTTTCAAGCGATTGACCTCAACGGGCTGCCTTGTTATGGATCGGCGTCAGCTGATCAAGGCGATTGCAGCGTCGGCTTCGACGCTGGCTCTTGCGCCGACAAACGCGAGTGCGGACCCCACTATCTCTCTGGTTTCGCCGGACGACGCAGCACGAGCGACGGGGCTGCTCCGGGTTACGGTGAGGTCGCCGCCGAACCGGGCAGTGCCGGTCGACATAAGCATCGCCATTGAGGTCGATGGTCAGTGGCTCGACGTGCCGAGAGTCCGCTCGGGCCTGGTATACGAAAGGATCGTTCAAACTGGAAGAACCTACACCATCGCGGTGCGCGCCAGGGGTCATCGAGACGTCAAGCGGACGATAGAAGTGAAGGGCTCGCTTTCGGTGGCTAGAACGTACCTCGTACCGGTCGGTTGGCCGGCATACCTGCTGGACGGGATCGAGATTCCTTTTGAGCCTCGGGCCCGGCTAGCGGGCGTCGCAATGGAGCGCCGGTTGAGCGACCAGGAGATAACCGATCTGTACGCCCGGGCTTCCGGCGCGGGCTTTCGGCCGGTAACGCGCGATCCCGACACCGGGGCGCAGATGGACAGTGTGAATGGCTCGGTGCTGTCTTCGTGCCCGCCAATCCGTCCGTCTCGTTCTTTTCGTTCGAGCCGGATCCCGGCCAGGCCCACACTCTTGTGACGCCGGATGCAGTAGTCCAGTTAAGGACTGTGTTTGCGGGCTATGGAGGAAGGGTTGGTGCTCCGACGCAGACAGAGGCCGGAATTGTTCGAATCATCGACAGCCAGTATATCGTGCAATTGCCGAGAACCGTCAGCGGCGAGGAGGCCCAACGCTATGCCAAGACGCTGCAAGCAAACATGATTCCGGAATCAGAGCCGCTCGGTGACTTCTGGCTGATCGATTTCGAGGATCCACAGAATATCGGGCGTCATCTAAACGTCGTCAATCGTGAATACCGGGTAGGCACCCTGTTATCTGGTGAGCCGAATCTCCTCTTCCAGATCCAGAACCATGGACCATCACACGGCGCCGGGTCCATCGCAGGTTTGATCAGGATGTTTCTTTGCCAGTCGAACTCGACAAGTGATCCATTTAGCGCTTGTCAGGGCAGTCTCGAGAGGCAGCGAGTCAGGCAAGCATGGTGTTTCCTCGAGGCTATCGATCCGGCAAAGCGGTACGGATCGGCTGAAATCCGCGTTGCATCGATCGACAGCGGAATTACGTTCGACTCCGTGACCGGCAGCAGTGATCATCCCGATGTCGATGTCGAGCGGCTGCGCTATTGCTACAGCGTGGAGTCAAATACAGGCTGCAGTGGAGTTCCCGCGCTGGATGCGAGCAAGTGGCACGGAATGGCCACATATGGCCTCATTTCAGCGAAACCCGACAACGAGTTCGGCATTGCTGGTGTAGCTCCGCACGTGAATCATCTCGCGCTCGAGTTCACCGGCATTTTCATTCAGGACACACGGAACTATGCGGACACTCTACGCATGGGTCGGCGGCATTCGTGAGACACCTCCGAGGCGGGCTTCAGGTGCGTCGCCGATTGACAAGCCGGCGGACATCATCAATTGCTCGCACGGTTTGGGCGGGATGGTGGTGCAAGCGCGTGTCAAGTACGCCCTGAAGAAGCTAGCCTGTCTTGGCCGCGGCGGTCGAGGAACCATAGTGGTGTATTCGGCTGGCAACGACAATTGCGACATCGAGGACGACCAGACTCTCGCGACGTTTCCGTTCACGATCGGCGTCGGCAACACGAACACTCAAGGCAACAGCGAGTCGCGATGGGTCGCCGAGATGGATGGGCGGCCACACCCGCGAGGTTCGAACTATGGTCCATTTCTCGACCTGTGCGCAAATGGCCAAGGAGCGCCATCGCTGAGCCCGCGAATTGGGTTGGGGCAGGCGCCACTCTGCAGCGACGACGCGAATGCAGGGAAGGGCCTCGCGATGCATGGCGGAACGTCCGCTGCCGCGGCGATGGTTTCAGGCGCTGCGGCGCTGGTGCTCACAGTCAATCCCAACCTGAATTGGGATCAAGTATGTCGCGTGCTTTGTGCTTCGGCCGTGAAGATTGATTGCGATAACACGTCCGATGTAGTTGATTGCTCGGGCAACGCGCAGACGGGTCGTTGGCGCACCGGCAGAGGCGCTATTCCACCATCCGAGCCCCGACGTGCGGTTCGCTACAGAAGGGCTTGACGTGGATCAGCGACTTCTATGGTTACGGTCGCCTAGACGTGCTCGAGGCTGTGATGCTTGCCAAGGAGGTGGAGCCTTTACCGGCGCCGCCTTGCGAGGCGTAAGAGGTTTTTTTCCGTACCGGACAGGTCCGGTATAATTCGTCAGGCCATGAGCCGCTCCCTGCGCGAACTCTACGAATCGAGCCCGTTCTCGAGCGCGCAGGCGCCGTACGTCGAAGAACAGTACGAGCGCTTCCTGGACGACCCGGCGAGCGTCAGCGCCGAATGGCGTGATTTCTTCGGGCAGGTCGGCGGCGGCACGCCAGCGCCGCGCGAGCCGGCAGCGAAGCCCGTGCCGAGCTCCGTCGCCGTGCGACCGTCGACCGCGGCGCCTGCGCATCCGACGCCGCACACCGGACGCGCGAGAAGCAGTCCTCGGTCTCGCGCCTCATCCAGTTCTACGCGAACCGCGGCCACCTGATCGCGGACATCGACCCGCTCGGCCTGATGCAGCGGCCGATGCCGCAAGGTGCTCGATCCCGGCCTACGTCGGCCTGACCGAGGCGGACCTGGACACGATGTTCCACACCGCGAGCCGCACCAGCGGCGTCGACAAGCAGATGAAGCTGTCGGAGATCCTGAAGCAGCTCCGGCACATCTACACCGGCCGCATCGGCGCCGAGTTCGCGCACGTATCGACGAGCGAGGAGCGGCTGTGGCTCCAGGACCGCTTCCAGGACGGGCGGCTGCACCACCGCTTCACCAACGACGAGCGCCTGAACCTGCTGTGGCAGCTCACGGCGGCCGAGGGCCTCGAGCGCTACCTGCACACGCGCTACGTCGGCCAGAAGCGCTTCTCGCTCGAGGGCGGCGACGCGCTGATCCCGCTGCTCGACGACGTCGTGCAGCGGAGCGGCGCCGCGCGGCGTCGAGGAAATCGTCATCGGCATGGCGCATCGCGGCCGCCTCAACGTGCTGGTCAACGTGCTCGGCAAGTCGCCGTCGATGCTGTTCTCGGAGTTCGAGGGCAAGCTCGACACGGACGCCACCCGGGGCTCCGGTGACGTCAAGTACCACAAGGGCTTCTCGGCGGACCTGCGCACGACGGGCGGCAACGTGCACGTGGTGCTCGCCTTCAATCCTTCGCACCTCGAGATCGTCGACGCGGTGGTCGAGGGCTCGGTGCGCGCGCGCCAGGAGCAGCGCGGCGACGCCACGGGCGCGACGATCCTGCCGCTCCTGATCCACGGCGACGCGGCGTTCGCCGGCCAGGGCGTCGTCATGGAGACGCTGCAGCTCTCGCAGGCGCGCGGCTTCGCGACCGGCGGCACGCTGCACGTCGTGATCAACAACCAGGTCGGCTTCACGACCAGCGAGCCGACGGACGCGCGCTCGACGCTGTACTGCAGCGACGTCGCCAAGATGATCGAGGCGCCGATCTTCCACGTGAACGCGGACGACCCGGAGGCGGTCGTGTTCGTGGCGCGCCTCGCGCTCGACTACCGCATGAAGTTCCGCAAGGACGTGGTCATCGACCTCGTCTGCTACCGGCGCCACGGCCACAACGAGGCCGACGAGCCGGCGGCGACGCAGCCGCTCATGTACCAGGCGATCCGCAAGCACGCGACCGCGCGCCAGATCTACGGCCAGCGCCTCGAGCAGGACGGCCTGCTGGACGAGGGCCAGGCCGCGGCGATGTTCGAGGACTACCGGCGCGGCCTCGAGGAGGATCGGCCGCAGGCGCGGGCCTTCGCCGGCACGAGCGGCAACAAGTTCACCGTGGACTGGAGCCGCCATATCGACGCGGACCTGTCCGAGAAGGTCGCGACGGCGGTCGACCGGCAAACGCATGGACGACGCTCGCCAGGACGCTCACCAAGCCGCCCGCGGGCTTCACGCTGCACCCGCGCGTGGCGCGCATCATCGACGACCGCGCGCGCATGTACGCGGACGAGCTGCCGCTCGACTGGGGCGCGGCCGAGACGATGGCGTACGCGACGCTCCTGACGGACGGCTACGACATCCGCCTCACCGGCCAGGACACGGCGCGCGGCACGTTCTTCCACCGCCACGCCGTGCTGCACGACCAGGCGACCGGCAGGACCGACACGCCGCTCGTGCGCGTCGCCGAAGGACAAGGTCCGCTTCCGGGTCATCGACTCGACGCTGTCGGAGGAGGCGGTGCTCGGCTTCGAGTACGGCTACTCGACGACCGATCCGTCGACGCTCGTGATCTGGGAGGGCCAGTTCGGCGACTTCGTGAATGGCGCGCAGGTCGTCATCGACCAGTTCATCACCTCGGGCGAGGCCAAGTGGGGCCGCGTCTCCGGCATCACGCTGTTCCTGCCGCACGGCTACGAAGGGCAGGGCCCGGAGCACAGTTCGGCGCGGCTCGAGCGCTTCCTGCAGCTCTCCGCCGAGCTGAACCACCAGGTCTGCGTGCCGTCGACGCCGGCGCAGATGTTCCACATGCTGCGCCGGCAGATGCTGCGCGCGCTGCGCAAGCCGCTCATCGTGATGACGCCGAAGAGCCTGCTGCGCCACAAGCTCTCGCGTGTCGACGCATGGCCGACCTCGCGCGAAGGGCGCGTTCCAGCCGGTCATCGACGAGGTCGACGCGCTCGACGCCGCCAAGGTGCGCCGCGTCGTGCTTCTGCAGCGGCAAGGTGTACTTCGACCTGCTCGAGCGGCGCCGCGCGACGAAGGACGACTCGGCGTCGCGCTCGTCCGCATCGAGGAGCTCTATCCGTTCCCGGCGGACGAGTACCAGGCGATCCTCGACCGCTACCCGGGCGCGCGCGAAATCGTCTGGTGCCAGGAAGAGCCGCAGAACCAGGGCGCCTGGTACCAGATCCGCCACCGCCTGCAGGCGCCGCTCGACGAGACAGCGCAGCGCTGCACTACGCCGGTCGCGAGGGCGCCGCGGCGCCGGCCACGGGCCTCTTGCCATGCACCAGCGCGAGCAGGAAGCGCTCGTCGCCGCTGCCCTCGACCAGGAAGAATGCCATGACCATGGAAGTCCGCGTTCCCCAGCTGCCCGAATCCGTCGCCGACGCGACGCTCGTCGCCTGGCACAAGAAGGTCGGCGACACCGTCGCGCGCGACGAGAACCTGGCGGACCTCGAGACCGACAAGGTCGTGCTCGAAGTGCCCGCGCCGGTCGCGGGAGTGATCAAGTCGCTCGACAAGACGGCGGGCACCACCGTGACGAGCGGCGAACTGCTGGCCGTGATCGAGGAAAGGCCGGTCGGCCGCGGCTCCGCAAGGCGCCTGCGAAGGCGGAGGCGAAGAAGCCCGCTGAAGCCAGGAAGGCCGACGCCACGCCGTCCCCGGCGCCAGCACCGCCGGCGGCGAGGAAAGAGGAGGCGCCGGGCAAGCTCTCGCCCGCGGCACGCCGGCTGGTCGAGGAGAACAAGCTGTCGCCGGAGCAGATCGCAGGCAGCGGGCGTGACGGGCGGATCTCCAAGAGCGACGTCGCGCAGCACCTGGTCGCCGCGCCGCCCGCCGCAGGCGCTGTCAGCCGGGCGCACGGACCGGCGCGTGCCGATGTCGCGCCTGCGTGCGCGCATCGCACAACGCCTGGTCGAGGCGCAGTCGACCGCTGCGCTGCTGACGACCTTCAACGAAGTCGACATGCAGGAGCTCATGGCGCTGCGCGCGCGCTACAAGGAAGCCTTCGAGAAGCGCCACGGCGTGCGCCTCGGCTTCATGTCGTTCTTCGCCAAGGCCTGCATCGAGGCGCTCAGGCGCTTCCCGGTGGTCAACGCCTCGGTCGAAGGCAGCGACATCGTCTACCACGAGTACTACGACATCGGGATGGCGGTCTCGACCGATCGCGGCCTTATCGTGCCGGTGCTGCGCGACGCCGACCGCATGGACTTCGCGGCGATCGAAAAGGCCGTCACGGGCTTCGCCGAGCGCGCGCGCAGCGGCACGATCACGATCGAAGAGCTGACCGGCGGCACGTTCTCGATCACCAATGGCGGCGTGTTCGGCTCGCTGATGTCGACGCCGATCCTGAACGCGCCGCAGAGCGCGATCCTCGGCATGCACAAGATCCAGGAACGGCCGGTCGCCGTGGATGGCCAGGTCGTGATCCGGCCGATGATGTACCTCGCGCTCACCTACGATCACCGCATCATCGACGGCCGCGAGGCCGTGCAATTCCTGGTCGCCGTCAAGGATGCCCTCGAGGATCCCGCGCGGCTGCTGCTGCAGGTCTGAGGACCCCACACCATGGCTGACAGTTTCGACGTCATCGTCATCGGCGGCGGACCGGCGGGCTATCCCGCCGCGATCCGCGCCGCCCAGAACAAGCTCTCGGTCGCCTGCATCGACGGCTGGAAGAACCGCGACGGCAGCATGGCCTTCGGCGGCACCTGCCTCAACGCCGGCTGCATTCCCTCCAAGGCGCTGCTGGAATCCTCGGAGCTCTACCACCGCGCGCAGCACGAGTTCGCCGCGCACGGCGTGAAGCTCGGCAGCGTCGGCTTCGACGTGGCGCAGATGCAGAAGCGCAAGGGCGCGATCGTGAAGGGGATGACGCAGGGCATCCTCTCGCTGCTCAAGGCCGCGGGCGTCACGCCGCTGCAGGGGCACGGCAGGCTCCTGCCCGGCCGCAAGGTCGAGTTCACGGGCGCCGACGGCGCGAAGCGCACGCTGCAGGCGAAGCACGTGGTGCTCGCCTCCGGCTCCGAGCCGATGGCGCTGCGCGGCGTCGAGTTCGACGGCAAGAACGTCGTGGACTCCTGGGGCGCGCTCGAGTTCGAGGCGGTCCCGAAGCGCCTCTGCGTCATCGGCGCCGGCGTCATCGGGCTCGAGCTCGGCAGCGTCTGGCGCCGGCTCGGTGCCGAGACGGTCGTGCTCGAGGCGCTCGACCAGTTCCTGCCGATGGCCGACGCTGCGGTCTCGAAGGAGGCGCTGCGGCACTTCAAGAAGCAGGGCCTCGACATCCGCCTGGGCGCCAAGGTCTCCGCCGCGAAAGTCGGGAAGGACGGCGTGCACGTCGCCTACACGGACGCATCCGGCGACCAATCGCTCGTGGTCGACCGCGTGATCGTCGCGATCGGGCGGCGTCCCTACACGAAGGACTTGCTCGCCGAGGGCACCGGCGTCGCGCTCGATGCGCGGGGCTTCATCCAGGTCGACGATCACTGCAGGACCGGCGCGGAGAACGTGTGGGCGGTCGGCGACTGCGTGCGCGGTCCGATGCTCGCGCACAAGGGCAAGGAGGAAGGCGTCGCCGTCGCCGACCTCATCGCCGGCCATTACGGCCACGTGAACTACGACGTCGTCCCGTCCGTGATCTACACCGCCCCGGAAATCGCCTGGGTCGGGCAGTCCGAAGAACAGGCGAAGGCCGCGGGCCGGAGCGTCAAGATCGGCAGTTTCCCGTTTGCCGCCAGCGGTCGCGCAAAGGCGATGGAGGCCGGTGCCGGCTTCTGCAAGGTCGTCGCCGATGCGGGCAGTGACGAGATCCTCGGCGTGCACATCATCGGGCCGATGGCCGGCGAACTGATCGCCGAGGCCGTGCTCGCGATGGAGTACTCGGCGAGCAGCGAGGACCTGCAGCGCACGATCCACGCCCATCCGACGCTGTCGGAGGCCCTGCACGAGGCGGCGCTCGCCGCGGACAAGCGGGCGATCGACGTACCGAATCGTTGAGTTCGCTTCAAGAGGGGACAGTCCCCTTCAGCGACTGAAGAGGACAGTCCCCGTCAGGCACGCCTGCGGGCACTGATGATGCCGGGCATGGCCGCCAGCCGTGCCAGGAGCCGTGACAGTTCGTCGAGCCCTCCGACCGCGACTCGCAGCGTCAGGTCGGCACTGCCCTGCGCAGGGTCACCCTGGGACGCGAGCCGCTCGATGTTGATGCGCTCTTCGGCGACGACCGTCGTGATGTCGCGCAGCAGCCCGCGCCGGTCCATGGCCCGGACCACGATGTCGACCGGATAGCGCTTTCCCGCGGCCTTGCCCCAGTCCACCTGCAGCAGTCGTTGCGGCGCACGCGTCGCGAGGCTGCGCAGGTTCCTGCAGCTCGTCCTGTGCAGCGTGATGCCGCGGCCCACGGTGACGTAGCCGGTAACCGGCTCGGGCGGCACGGGGTTGCAGCAGCGCGCGTGTGTCGACAGGAGGTCGCCCACGCCCTCGACCTGGATCGCAGCTGCCTGGTCCTTGCGGGACGGGCCGATCGGCGGCAAATCCCCGGCCGGACTGGGTGGCGTCCGGCCCCGCAGGCGCCGCTCGATTGCACCCGCCACCTGCGCAAGCCCAAGGTCGCCCGAACCGACCGCGGCGTGCAGTGCATCCGCGCTGGTGAGGCCGAACTCGCCGATGAGATCCGAGGTGAGCGAGTGCTCGGCGCCGAGGCGCGCGAGTTCGCGCTCGAACATCTCGCGACCCTCGCGACGGTTCTCACCCATGTCCTGGCGCTTGAACCAGGCCCGGACCTTGGCGCGGCTCCGGGGAGAGGCCAGGTAGCCCTCGCGCTCGACCAGCCAGTCTCGCGACGGCTGGGACTTCTTGCCGCCCATGATCTCGACCACTTCGCCGTTGGCAAGGTGGTGGTTGAGGGGCACGATGCGGCCGTTGACGCGCGCACCCCGGCAACGATGACCGAGCTCCGTATGCACGTGATAGGCGAAGTCGAGCGGCGTCGCGCCCGAAGGCAGGTCGACGACCTCGCCCTTGGGCGTCAGCGCGTAGACGCGGTCGTCGAAGAGATCCGCGCGCACGCGTGTCAGGAAGTCGGAGTCCGACTCGGACTCCGAGGCGGGTGCCAGCAGATCGCGCAGCCACTCGATCTTGCGATCATAGGCGGCATCACGCGCGGCGCCCTCCTTGTAACGCCAGTGCGCGGCCACTCCGAGCTCGGCGTGGTCGTGCATTTCGCGGGTGCGGATCTGGATCTCGACCGGAACGGCGGCCGGCCCGAGCACCGCCGTGTGCAGCGAGCGATACAGGTTGTCCTTCGGCGTCGCGATGTAGTCGTCGAACTCGCCCGGGATGTAGTGCCAGCGGCCGTGCACGACGCCGAGCGCCGCGTAACAGTCCTCGAGCGACGACGTGATGATGCGCACGGCGCGCACGTCGAACACCTGCTCGAAGGCGAGGCTCTTGCGATGCATCTTTCGCCAGATGCTGTAGATGTGCTTCGGCCGGCCGACAACCTCGGCCGCAATGCCGGAACGCGCGAGTTCGCCCGATATCTCCGCGATCACGGAATCGATGTAGCGCTCACGGTCGATGCGCGACTCGTTGAGCCAGCCGGCGATGCGGCGGTACTCGGCCGGTTCGAGCCAGCGGAAGGCGAGGTCCTCGAGCTCCCACTTGAGTTGCCAGATGCCGAGGCGATTCGCAAGCGGGGCATAGATCTCCCGTGTCTCCCACGCGAGGTGCAGCCGTGCGGCGTCGTCGAGGTCGCGCGCATGCCGCATCCGTCGCAGCTGGTCCGCGAGCCGCACGAGGACCAGGCGAGGGTCGGTGACGACGGCCAGCAGCATGCGCCGCAGCGCATCCGCCTGCCCGCCCGACAGGCCCCGGCCTGGTGCCAGCGGCGCGCCGGCACGGAACTCGCCGAGGCGCCCGAGCTCCTCCGCGAGGCGGTCGCGGACTCGCCGACGCTGGCGACCGCCTGGGCGCGCGTGACGTGACCGCCCGCGAGCAGCGGTTGCACCAGCGCGCCGCCGACGATGTCGCGCTCGGCGTCGAGCGCGACGATGATCGCGGCGGTTTCCTCGCCCTGGCTGCGCGCCTGCAGCCAGCCGTCGGCCGCCGTTGCCCGGGCATCGAGCGCAGCACGCAGATCTTCCAGCACGACCGCGCCGGCGGCCGCTCCCGTGGTCGTCGTCTTCATGGCGAATGGCTATCATAACTCCCATGGTGCGTATCCTCGGCCTCGATCCCGGGTCGCGAATCACGGGCTACGGCGTCGTGGATGCCGGCCGTCAGGGCGTTCGCTACGTGGCGAGCGGCTGCATCCGGGTCGGCGAGGGGGAGATGGCCGGGCGCCTGCTCGCGATCCATCGCCACGTCACGGAGCTCGTCGATGCCCACGCCCCGGACGAGATCGCCATCGAGCGGGTCTTCATGCACCGGAACCCGGACAGCGCGCTCAAGCTCGGCCAGGCGCGCGGCGCCGCGCTGTGCGGCGCCTGTCACGCGGGGGCACCGGTGTACGAATACGCGCCGCGGGCGGTCAAGCAGACGGTCACGGGCACGGGTGCGGCCGAGAAGGCGCAGGTCATGCACATGATCAAGGCGCTGCTCGCGCTGCAGGGCCGGCTCAGCGCGGACGCCGCCGATGCGCTCGCCATCGCCGTCTGTCATGCCCAGCACCGCGGAGCGGCTGCGCGCGGGGATCGGCCGGTGATCGGCCACCTGCGCGGGCGGCTGGTCCGCAAGGCGCCGCCGGCGCTGATCATCGACGTCAACGGGGTCGGCTACGAGCTCGAGGCTCCTATGTCGACCTTCTACCGCCTGCCCGAGGTCGGCAGCGAGATAGAGCTCGCGACGCACCTCGTCGTGCGCGAAGACGCGCACCTGCTGTACGGCTTCGCCACCGAAGACGAACGCCGCCTGTTCCGGGACCTGCTGCGCGTGACCGGCATCGGCCCGAAGATCGGGCTCGCGCTGCTGTCGGGCATCGACGTCGACACGTTCATGCGCTGCGTCGAGGCGCAGGACGTCGCAGCGCTGACGCGCATTCCCGGCATCGGCCGCAAGACCGCGGAGCGCCTGCTGATCGAGATGCGCGACCGCATCCGCGCGCTGGGCCAGCTGCCCGCGAGCGTGCCGGTCGCGGGCGGCGTCGCCGGCGCACGCGCCGAGGCATACGCTGCGCTCGTCGCGCTCGGCTACCGGCCGGTCGAGGTGAATCGCCTGCTGCAAGGCGTGGATCAGCAAGGCGCCGGCACCGAGGAGCTGATCCGCCGCGCATTGCAGGCGGCGGCCCGGTAGGATTCCCGGAACCCCTGATTCGTCCCTGCATGGGCGCGACCGTGTGCGATATTTGGCCCAGGCAAGGCGCGAGGAGCGATGTGTATCCAGCGATACATGAGCGACGAGTAACGCAGCCTGGGCCAAATATCGCCCGGTCCCGAAGGGTTGCGCGCGGGCCCTGGCGGGACTTCGTTGTTCGCCTCGCCCATAGTCGCTGCTATTGGGCTTCGGCTCACGCCTTGTCCCGCCAGGGCGCGCGCGCAACGCGCTCCATGCAGGGACGAATCAGGGGTTCCGGATGATCGAACAGGATCGCGTCACCACCGCCGTTGCGACGCGCGAGGACGAGGATTTCGCGCAGACCGTTCGCCCGCGTCGGCTCGCCGATTACATCGGCCAGGCGGCGGTCAAGCAGCAGATGAGCATCTTCATCGAGGCGGCGCGCCGGCGTAACGAGGCGCTCGACCACGTGCTCATCTTCGGGCCGCCGGGACTCGGCAAGACGACGCTCGCGCACATCGTCGCCCACGAGCTCGGCGTCAACCTGCGCCAGACTTCGGGTCCAGTCCTGGAACGCGCGGGCGACCTTGCGGCGATCCTGACCAACCTGCAGCCGCGCGACGTGCTGTTCGTGGACGAGATCCACCGCCTGAGCCCGGTGGTCGAGGAAGTCCTCTACCCGGCGCTGGAGGACTTCCAGCTCGACATCATGATCGGCGAGGGGCCCGCGGCCCGCTCGATCAAGCTCGACTTGCCGCCATTCACGCTGGTCGGCGCGACGACCCGCGCGGGCCTCCTGACATCGCCCCTCCGTGACCGCTTCGGCATCGTCCAGCGTCTGGATTTCTACGGGAGCGACGAGCTACGCCAGATCATCGTCCGTGCCGCGGGCATCCTCGGGCTGCCCATCGACGAGTCCGGCGCAACGAGCCTCGCGGCACGCGCGCGCGGCACTCCGCGCATCGCGAACCGGCTGCTGCGCCGGGTGCGGGACTACGCCGAAGTGCGTGCGGCGGGGCACATCGATGCCGCGGTCGCAAAAAGCGCGCTCGACCTGCTCGAAGTGGACATCGAGGGCTTCGACGTGCTCGACCGCCGCTTCCTCCTGACCGTGATCGAGAAGTTCGCAGGCGGGCCGGTCGGCATCGACAGCCTGGCGGCGACCCTCGGCGAGGAGCGCGACACGCTCGAGGACGTCGTGGAACCGTTCCTGATCCAGCAGGGCTTCCTGGTGCGCTCGGCGCGCGGCCGCGTGGCGACACCCGCGGCCTGGCGGCACTTCGGGCGCGAGCCTCCATCCGAAGCGGGTGGCGCAAGCCTGCCGCTGTTTCGCGGGTAGGCGCAGCCGTGGGAACCTTCACGTTCCCGGTGCGTGTCTACTGGGAGGACACCGACGCCGGCGGCGTCGTCTACTACGCGAACTACCTGCGATTCCTCGAACGCGCGCGCAGCGAATGGCTGCGCACGCTCGGCATCGACCAGGTGCGGCTGCTCACGGACGAACGCCTCCAGTTCGTCGTGGTCGAAGCGAACATCCGTTACCATCGACCGGCGAAGTTCGACGACGAGCTGGTGGTGACGGCGGCGCTCGGGTCGCTGGGCGGCGCATCGGTCACTTTCGCACAGGAAATTCGCCGCGGCACGGCTGCAGGGGAGCTTCTGGTCAGCGCAACCGTTCGCGCGGCCTGCATTGCCTCTGACACCCTCAAGCCGCGGCCGCTGCCGGATGCCCTGACGGCGCAATTCTGAAGGAGTCGACTTGGACCAGAACGACCCGCATTCGGTTCTCTCGCTGATCCTCAACGCCGGTCCGGTCGTGAAGGTCGTCATTGCGATGCTGCTGTTCGCATCGCTCGCGTCCTGGACCATCATCTTCCGCAAGCGGCGGCTGGTGTCGCAGGCCGAGTCCGAAGCCAACAAGTTCGAGGGCACGTTCTGGTCCGGCGGCGACCTCGGAAAGCTGTATCGCGCGATCGGCACGCGCAACAAGCCGCCGCTCGGCATGGAGAGCATCTTCGAGGCCGGCTTCGGCGAGTTCACGCGCCTGCGCGGCCAGTCGGTGCCGGCGGCCGAACTGCTCGAGGGCGTGCGGCGTGCGATGCGCGTCGCGCAGCTGCGCGAGATCGACCGGCTCGAGGGGAGCCTTGCCACGCTGGCGACGGTCGGGTCGACCAGTCCCTACGTCGGCCTGTTCGGCACGGTCTGGGGCATCATGGGTGCGTTCCAGGGCCTCGGCAATGCGCAGCAGGCGACGCTCGCGATGGTGGCGCCCGGCATCGCCGAAGCGCTGATCGCGACCGCCGCGGGACTCTTCGCGGCGATCCCGGCCGTCGTCGCCTACAACCGCTACGCGGACAAGATGAGCCGGCTCGAACTCCGCTACGACGCCTTCATGGACGAGTTCTCGACGCTGTTGCAGCGCCACGCGGCATCGAGGAGCTGACGTGCCCGCCACCAAGCGCCGCCGGCGGCTGATGGGCGAGATCAACGTCGTGCCCTACATCGACGTCATGCTCGTCCTGCTCATCATCTTCATGGTCACCGCGCCGCTCCTCACGCAGGGCGTGCAGGTCGAACTGCCCGATGCCGATGCGAAGCCGATCGACCCCGAGCTGCTCAAGGACCGCGAGCCGCTGGTGCTGTCGGTGGATCGCGACGGCCGCTACTACCTCAATGTCGGCGGCGACGAGGATAGTCCCGTGAGCGAGGCCGAAGTCGCGCGCCGCGGCGCGGCCGTCATCGGCCAGGACCCGGCGACGCCGGTGCTGGTGAAGGCCGACGAACGCGTGCCCTACGGCAGCGTCGTGCGGGGCATGGTGATCCTGCAACAGTCGGGCGCGACCAAGATCGGGTTCCTGACGGACCCGAAGGCGGTGCGAGCCCTCGAGGAGCTCGAGCGCAGGCGATGAACGGGACCCTGCGCACGCCCATTGCACCCGTCGGCTGGTCGATCGCGCTGCATGCGGTGCTCGCCGGGCTGTTGTTCTTCGGCCTGACCCTGCGTGAGCCAGAGCCGGACGTGATACTGCTGCCGATCGACGCCGTGGTCGTCGACGACGCTGTGCTGCAGGCCGCAGGCCAGAGGCGCCGCGAAGACGAGAAGCGGACACCCTGCGCCAGGAGCAGGCGGCTGCCAAGGCCGAGGTGCAGCGGCTCGAAGACGAGCGACAGCGCCAGGAGCAGGAGCGGGAGCAGCAGGAGCAGGCGGCCGCGTGCCGAAGAGGCCGCGCGCCTTGCCGCCGAGCGTAAGACCCGGTCGGACGCCGAGGCGAAGCGCAAGGCCGAAAAGGAAGCGGAGGCGAAGGCCGCGGCGGACAAGAGCCGGGAAACGCAGCAGAAGCGCGAGCGCGACGCGCGCGAGGCCGACCTGCGCGCCAGCCTGGCGGACGAGGAGACGCGAACCAGCGCGGGGTTCCAGAGCCTCAAGGCCAGTTACGTGCGCGCGATCCAGGCGCACGTCGAGCAGCGCTGGTTCGAACCGCCGGGCGTGACGCAGGGACTTAGTTGTACGATCTTCGTGACGCAGATACCGGGAGGCGAGGTGGTGGGCATGCGATTCGGGACCTGCAACGGCGGCGCGGCCGTGCGCCAGTCCATCGAGACCGCAGTCCGGAATGCCTCGCCGCTGCCCGCGCCGCCCGAACCTCAGCTCTTCGAGCGCGAGGTCGGGCTCGTCTTCACGCCCAAGGAGTCCCGCCGTTGATTTTCCGCCGCGCACTCATCGCCATGCTGGCCGTCGGCCTGCCGTTCAACCCGGCGGGCGCCCAGCTGACCGTCCAGATCCTGAAGGGCATGGCGGAGTCCGTGCCGATCGCGATCGTGCCGCTCGCCTGGGACGGCGCAGGGCCGCCGCCCTACGACGTCGCCGCCACGGTGCAGGCGGACCTCGAGCGCAGCGGGCGCTTCCGCCCGCTGCCGCGCGCGCAACTGGTCGAACAGCCGCATGCCGCCAGCGAAGTGGACGTCGCCGACTGGCGCATGCTGAAGATCGACTACGTGCTGGTCGGCCGCCTGTCCGCGCTGCCCGACGGGCGCTACGAAGTCCGCTACGAGCTCGTGTCCGTCGCGAACGGCGAGCGGCTCCTCGGCACTGCGGTACCGGTCGACCCGAAGGCGCTGAAGCGCGCGAGCCACCGCGTGTCGGACGCCGTCTACGAGAAGATCCTGGGCGTGCGCGGCGCATTCGCGACGCGCATCGCCTACGTCGCGGTCGAAGGCCCGGTGAACAAGCGCAGCTACCGGCTCATCGTGTCGGATGCCGACGGCGCCAACGAGCGCATCGTGTTCGGTTCGCCCGACCCGATCATGTCGCCGGCCTGGTCGCCCGACGGGCGCTCGCTGGCCTACGTGTCCTTCCACAGCGGGCTCTCGGCGGTCTACGTGCAGACCCTGGCCACCGGGGCACAGGTGCAGGTCTCCGCGAAGTCCGGCATCAACGGCGCACCGGCGTTCTCGCCGGACGGCTCGCAGCTCGCGCTCGCACTGTCGCGCCGCGACGGCAACGTGGACGTCTACGTGCTGACGCTCGCGACCCAGGACCTCCAGCGCATCACCGACGATCCCGCGATCGACACCGAACCGGCCTGGGCGCCGGATGGGCGATCGCTCTACTTCACGTCCGACCGCGCCGGCGCGCCGCAGGTGTACAGGTCGGGGTCGAGCCCGGCGCCCGCGCGCGGCGCGTGACCTTCGAGGGCGGCTACAACGCCCGCCCGCGTCTGTCGCCGGACGGGCGCCAGCTTGCCGTCGTGACGCTGGACCGCGGCGCCTACCGGATCGCCTCCTTGACGCGAAGCGCGGCGGACTGCAGGTGCTGAGCGGCGGCCAGCTCGACGAGTCGCCGTCATTCGCGCCGAACGGCGCCGACATCCTGTACACGAGCCGCGTCGGCGGGCGCGACACGCTCGCGATCGTCTCGAGCGACGGGCGCATCCAGCAGCAGGTCGCGGCGAGCGCGGGCGAGCTGCGCGAGGCGGCCTGGTCGCCGTTCCTCAACTAACGTGGCGGTGCAGCACCCGCTGTGTTAGAAGAACGCGGCACAATCACCGAGTTCCGTCGAACCGAAGGAGTCCGAGCGATGCGATTCCTGCCTTTCTTTGGATCCTGATTGGTGTCCTGATGATGGCCGGCTGCGGCAAGAAGCCGACGACCGTGCCCGACGGCGCCGGCTCGACGGCACCGGGGAAAGCGAGACCGGTGCGCGACGGGCGAAGGCCAGGTCGGCGAGGGCCGCGACCTGCCGGGCGCGTCGGGCGCCGCAGGCGGCGGTCCGGCCGGTGTCGGCAACGTCATCTACTTCGACTTCGACCGCAGCGACATCCGCCCGGAATACGCCTCGCTCATCAATTCCCACGCGAAGTTCCTGGCCGGCTCGAGCGCCGTGAAGATCCGCGTCGAGGGCCACACGGACGAGCGCGGCTCGCGCGAATACAACATCGCGCTCGCCGAACGGCGCGCGCAGGCCGTGCGTCGGGCGCTGATGCTGCAGGGTGCGGGCGACGCCCAGCTCACGACCGTCAGCTACGGCGAGGAGCGCCCGGCGACGGCGGGCAGCGACGAGGCGGCGTACGAAAAGAACCGCCGCGTCGAGCTCGTCTACGGTCGCTGAGGGCCCGATGCGGCGATCCCTGCGCGGCAGCTTGCGTGCTCGCGGCCGCTTGCGTCGGCGTCGGCCGTCGCGCAGTCGAAGGGCGAGCGGCTCGACGCTGCTCGAGTCGCGCATGGAGGCGCGTCGAGCGCCAGCTGGCGAACCAGGGCCTGCTCGAGATGTCGCGGCAGATCGAGCTCCTGACCGGCGAGCTGCGCACGCTGCGCGGCGAGATCGACCAGCTGCAGCACGAGCTCGAACGCGCGCGCGCCCAGCAGCGCGACCAGTACGTCGACCTCGACACGCGCCTGCGCGCCGCCGAGGCCGCGCTCGCGGCCGCGCAGCCCGCGACGGCGCCCGGCAGCCCGGAAGCCGAGTACCAGGCCGCCTTCAACCTGCTGAAGGACGGCAAGTACGACGAGGCGGCGACGGCGCTGCGGGATTTCGTCGCGCGCAATCCGCAGCACGAGCTCGCGCCGAACGCGCTGTACTGGCTCGGCGAGGCGCACTACGTGCGCCGCGACTATCCGGCGGCGCTCGCGGCCTTCGAGGGCCTGCTGCGCGACTATCCCGGAACGCGCAAGGCGCCCGACGCGCTGCTGAAGGCCGGCTACTGCCAGATCGAGCTGAAGCGGATCGGCCGCAGCGCGCACGACGCTGACGCGCGTCGTCGAGGAATTCCCGGACTCCCAGGCTGCGGCCGAGGCGCAGGCCCGCCTCGAGCGCCTCGGCACGCAAGGCGGCTGAGGCAGGCCCATGTCCGCCGAAATCTCGGCCGTCCCGGCGGCGGCGCGGCTGCGCATCACGGAGACCTTCCTCTCGCTGCAGGGCGAGGCGGACGCCGTCGGCTGGCCGACGTTCTTCATCCGCCTGACCGGCTGTCCGCTGCGCTGCCACTATTGCGACACCGCCTACGCGTTCCACGGCGGGGAATGGCGCACCGTCGCGCGGCTGGTCGACGAGGCGCGCGAGTCGCGCGCGCGGCACGTCTGCGTCACGGGCGGCGAGCCGCTCGCGCAGCGGCACTGCCCGACGCTGCTCACCGTCCTGTGCGAGGCCGGGTTCGAGGTCTCGCTCGAGACCAGCGGCGCCATCGACGCGAGCGGCGTGGACCCGCGCGTCGCGCGCGTCATCGACATCAAGACGCCGGGCTCGGGCGAGGCGCAGCGCAACCTCGACCTTGCGGTGCACGGACTGCGCGCGACCGACCAGCTCAAGTTCGTGATCTGCGACCGCGCCGACTACGAATGGAGCCGCGAGCGCGTGCGCAGGAGCGGCTCGACGACCGCTGCCAGGTGCTGTTCTCGCCGAGCTACCAGCAGCTTGCCGGCCGGGCAGCTCGCGAACTGGATCCTCGCCGACCGGCTGCCGGTCCGCTTCCAGGTCCAGCTGCACAAGGTGCTCTGGGGTGACGTCCCTGGCCGCTGAGCCGGTGCCGTTGTCCGGTACGCCGGCCGTCGTCCTCCTCTCCGGCGGGCTCGACTCGGCGACCACGCTCGCGATCGCCCGCGAGCGCGGCCACCGCTGCCACGCGCTGTCATTCGACTACGGACAGCGCCACGCCGTGGAACTCGCCGCTGCGCGCCGCGTGGCGACCGCGCTCGGCGTCGTCGAGCACCGCGTGCTGCGCGATGCCGATCGGGCAGTTCGGCCATTCGGCGCTGACCGATCCCGCGATCGCCGTGCCGGAGTCGCCGACCGACGGCATCCCGGTCACCTACGTGCCGGCGCGCAACACGATCTTCCTCGCCTGCGCGCTCGGCTTCGCCGAAGTCATCGAGGCGCAGCACATCTACATCGGCGTGAATGCCGTGGACTATTCCGGCTATCCCGACTGCCGGCCGGCGTTCATCCGCGCCTTCGAGTACCTCGCCAACCTCGCGACGCGGGCGGCCGTCGAGGGCCACCCCGTCAGCATCCACGCGCCGCTCATCGAGCTCGTCCAAGGCCGACATCATCCGGCGCGGCATCGCGCTCGGAGTCGACTACGCCCTGACGATGTCCTGCTACCAGCCCGACGACCGAGGGCCGCGCCTGCGGCCGCTGCGACAGCTGCCGGCTGCGGAGCGAGGGATTTCGCGCAGCCGGCGTGGCCGACCCGACGCGGTACAGGTGATGGAGGCGGGGTCCTCAGGTATCATTCGCGGCCCTGAAGCGGGCCGTTAGCTCAGTGGTAGAGCATCTGGCTTTTAACCAGTTGGTCGATGGTTCGATCCCATCACGGCCCACCAGTCACGATTTGCGACAGGGAGGTCACGGATGACTCAATCTCGCACCGTCATCGCGCAGTTCTGCGATGACGTCCGCCAGGAGATCGGCAACAAGTTCTCGCTGATGGGATGCTACGGCACGGACCTCTACGTGCCGTCGTTTCCCATCACGCTGCCGAAACTCTGCGTCTTCGTGCACGTGCGCACGCCGCGCGAGCAGCCGTTCCGCCGGCTGACGCTGCGCCTGATGCGCGGTGGGCGACGTCCTCTCCGAACTCGAGGCGAACCCGGAGAAGCTGAATGCCGGCGATACGCCCGAGTGGGCGCGCTGGCTCTCGATGACCGGCATCCTCGCCGTCACGCCGTTCCAGGCGAGCGGGACCTGCCGCCTGCGGGTGCTGGCCGAGACCGAATCCGAGACGATCGAAAGCGGCCAGTTCCTCATCGAGCGCATGCGCTGAGTCGCGGCGAGCGCGACCCGTGCTCAGCAGCAGCGATTGATGCGCGTCCAGCGACGGTCGAGCTCCGCAAGGTAAAACGCACGCCGATCGAGCGCGGCCTCGCCGGGGTGCCGCTCGCGCCGGTGGGCCAGGTAGCGGTCGTAGGCGTCGTCGCCGGCGAGCGCACGCAGGCCCGCCCAGGCGGAACGCGCGAGTTTCACGGCCCGGGTCATGCGAGCTGCGTCGCCACGTAGGGCGACTCCGTGCTCGCGGCCAGCCGTCGGCCGGACAGGTGCAGCCAGCAGCCGCGCGCCATGTCGATGACGATGATCCAGACGATCGCGAGCAGGACCACCGTCAGCCAGCCGTCGAGCTGGTGGTTGAAGATGAGCTTGGGCGCGACTGCTGCCCGTTCCGGCGGCAGCAGGCCCGCCGCGAGCTTTTGCGCCAGGTCGCTCGCGGCCGCGAAGAATCCGATGCGGGGGTCGTCGCTGAAGATCTTCTGGATCGCAGCCGTCGTCGTCACGGTGACGAGCCAGGCGAGCGGTGCGCCCGGCACCCAGGCGTAGCGCAGGCGCCCGGACTTGACGAAGATCGCCGTCACGACCGCGAGCGCGATGGCCGCGAGCATCTGGTTCGCCATGCCGAACAACGGCCACAGGATGTTGATGCCGCCGTTCGGGTCGATCACGCCGATGTAGAGGAAATAGCCCCAGCCCGCACACACGAGGAAGCTCGCGACCCAGACCGACGGGTACCAGGAAGTGCGCCCGAGCGGCTCCCAGAGCGTGCCGAGCGCATCCTGCATGATGAAGCGGCCGACGCGCGTGCCGGCATCGAGCACGGTCAGGATGAAAACCGCCTCGAACATGATGGCGAAGTGGTACCAGACCGCGAACAATCCGTCGCCGAACGCCGAGCCGAAGATGTGCGCCATGCCGACTGCGAGCGAGGGCGCGCCGCCGGTGCGCCCGTAGAGCGACTGCTCGCCCATGCTCGCGGCGAGCTCCTGCATCTGCGCGGGCGAGACCGGGAAGCCCCAGCCTGAAATGGTCGCGGTCGCCGTCACCGGGTCGGCGCCGACGACGCCGGCCGCGGTGTTGATCGCGAAGTAGACGCCAGGGTCGAGCACGCAGGCCGCGATCAGCGCCATGATCGCGACGAAGGACTCGAGCGCCATCGAGCCGTAGCCGACCATGCGGACGTCCGTCTCGCGCGTGATCAGCTTCGGCGTCGTGCCCGAGGACACGAGCGCGTGGAAGCCGGAGATCGCGCCGCAGGCGAGCGTGATGAACAGGAACGGGAACAGCTTGCCGCTGAAGATCGGTCCCGTGCCGTCGACGAATTGCGTCAGCGCCGGCATGCGGATCGTCCGGCTGCAGGACGCAGATCGCGATCGCGAGCAGGAAGACGACGCCCAGCTTGACGAAGGTCGACAGGTAGTCGCGCGGCGCGAGCAGGAGCCAGACCGGCAGGATCGCCGCCACGAACCCGTAGACGATCACGAACCAGGCGAGCGCGCGCTCGTCGAGGTCGAACCAGCCGCGCATCACCGGGTGGTGATCGACCCAGCCGCCGGCGGCGACCGCCAGCAGGAGCAGCGCGACGCCGATCGCGGTCGCCTCGAGGACGCGGCCCGGGCGCAGGACAGCGCAGGTAGATGCCCGACCAGGATCGCGATCGGGATGGTCGCGAACACCGTCGCCGTCGACCAGGGGCTGTGCGCCATCGCCTTGACGACGACCAGCGCGAGCACGGCCATCAGGATGATCATGATGAACAGCGTGCCGACCATCGCCGCGGCGGCGCCGAAGCGGCCGAGTTCGTCGCGCGCGAGGTGGGCGAGGCTCCGGCCGTCGCGGCGCGTCGAGCAGAAGAGCACCAGCATGTCCTGCACGCAGCCCGCCAGCACCGCGCCGACCAGCAGCCACAGCGTTCCCGGCAGGTAGCCGAACTGGGCCGCGAGCGTCGGGCCGATCAGCGGCCCCGCGCCCGCGATCGCCGCGAAATGATGGCCGAACACGATCGAGCGGTGCGTCGGCATGAAGTCGCGGCCGTTGTCGAGGCGCTCGGCGGGCGTCGCCCGCGTCGCGTCGAGCCGGCACACCCGCGCGGCGATCCAGCCGCTGTAGAAGCGGTAGCCGATCAGGTAGGTGCAGACAGCCGCGACCACGAACCAGAGCGCATTGATGCTCTCGCCGCGATGCAGCGCGATGCCGCCGAATGCGGCCGCGCCGCGATCGCGATCCAGCTGCCCAGATCGCCGCCACGAATCAACAGTTCCCATTGCGTCACGATAATCGGATCGCCCGACGCCGGACAAGTGCGGCTCAGAACTGCGGCCGCCGGTCCGGGTCCTGCGAGCGCGCGCGCCAGGAAGCGGCGGATCGCCGGCACGGCATCGTCCGCCGGCATCAGCTTCTGCTGCTCCATGAGGCGCGCCATGTCGCGGATCGTCCGCTCGCCGTCGATCATGGCGAGCAGGAAGGCGTAGACGCGCGTGGACAGCGCCTGCGCGCGGAACTGCGGCAGCGCCGGCACCGGCCGGTCGGTGCGCCGGATCCAGGTCGGGCAGCTCGCGGCCCGGCGCCGGTGGCGGCACGTCGCGCTCCTTGCGTGCGGCGAACGTGATCACGGACTCGAGGCGCGCATGACGGCTCGCCGGTGACGCGAGATAGGGCTGGCGCGCCTCGCGCGGCGCTGCGCGGGCGAAACCGGCCGACGGCAACGACGTCGACGAGTTCCTCGAGGCTCGAGCGCCTCCGCCGGTGCGGCATCCGCAAAGGCGAGCGAGCCGTGATTCACCCAGAGACCGCCCGGTGCCAGCAGCGCATTGACGCGCGGCAGCGAGCCGCGACGACCGGCTCGCCGGCGACGTCGATGAACCAGGGCGTCAGCACCAGGTCGAAGCTGGCCCGGCGGGAACGGCGGCGCGCGCGCGTCGGCGAGCACCAGCATGAAATCCGGCGCCGGCGGCTCCGGCGCCTCGTGGCACGCGCAGCACGCGCGTGGTCCTCGATGCGAGCGCGGCGCGATCGGGAACTCGTAAAGCTCGAGCGGCGGGCCCGCCAGGATCCGCGCGGCCGCCAGCAGGAAGAGCGGGTTGAAGTCGAGGGCGACCGTGAGTGACGGTCGCAGGAGCCTGGTGCAGGTCATAGGCGAGCCGGCAGGCGCCCGGCGCCGAGCACCAGGACGCGCCGCGGCGCGGCAGCGGCGCGGCAGGCTCGCGACGCACCGCGGCGAGGCTCGCGCGATTCTCGCTCGTCGCCCCAGCACCAGTCGCGATGCAGGTTCGGGTAGTAGGTCGAGAGCCCCTGGTTGAGCGGGCAGCTCGGTGCCGAGCGCGACGTGCACCGCATGCGCCTCGTTCCTGCGCTCGACGCCGAGGGGCTGCATCAGCGCGCGGATGCGCGACGGCCTGGTCGTCGAGCGCGCGCCGCGACGTGCTCGATTCGCCGTCGCACGCGAGGCTTGCCGCCGGAAGTCCCTCGAGCGCCGCGCGCTGGCGCGCGGATTCGGCCGCATAGTGCGTCAGCAGGTGATGCAGCCGGCCGCGCCATTCGGTCAGCGCGAGCCGCGGCTCCGGCATCAGCCAGGGAATGCCGCCGATCGACCGGAAAGTCGACGCGGCAGGAGAGGCAGCCAGTGCCCGCGAGGCGCGTACCACAGGACGGGCAGGCGAGCAATTCCGCGAGCGCGGCGGCGAAAACCCATGCGCGCATCATGCCGCATCCGCGTCGCGGTGGTGACCGTGCGCTGCCGCCGACTATCATTTGCGGATGCCGGGAACAGACGCGTCAGCGCGCGGACTTCGCAGATCGCTCGAAGCGCCCGGACGCTGTATCGACGAGCTGCACCGCCCGTTCGCGCTCGGCCGCGGCGAGCGGATTGCGGCGCGCGTGCCTGCTCGCGCTGCTGCGCCTGCCGGGCGGCGCGGGACTGCTGCGGCGCTGGCACGCGAGACGCGGCGCATGAACCCGAACGACGTCATCGTCCAGGTCACGGTCGGCGGTGATGCTGCTCGGCGCTGCTCGTCGTCGGCGGCGTCGCGGCCTGGCGGTGCTGGGACCGCTACCGTGCGCGCACGCAGCTCATCCGGTCCTTCGAGACGGTTTCGGCGGCGGTGCTGCGCGACATCCTGATACCCGACGGCAGCGGCGGCCAGCTGCACATCGACTTCCTGCTGCTGACCGGCACGGGACTGCTCGTCGTCGACTACCGCGACGTGGAAGGGCGTGGTGTTCGGCGGCGAGCACATGAAGGAATGGGCGGTGATGAACGGCAGCGAGCGCACCACGTTCCTGAACCCGCTGGAGGCGCTCTACGACCGCATCGCGGCCGTGAAGCTGCTCGCCGGGCGAGGCGCCGGTGGACGGTCGGATCGTGTTCACGAGCCGCTCGAAGTTTCCCGAAGGGACGGCCGCCGCGTGTGATGCGCCTCGACCTGCTGGAGGCGGAGTACCCGCGCGGCCGTCGCGGGCAGCCCGCATCCTGCCGAGCGCTATCGCACGGCCTGGGACCAGCTCGCGGCGCAGGCCGAACCGAGCCCGCTCGCGCGCGCTAGCCGGCGCGGCCGGCCGTGATGGTCGGCGATCACCTGCGCGACGCAGACCGTCAGTTTCTCCGCGCAGTCCAGGTGCAGGAATTCGTTCGGCCCGTGCGCGTTCGAATGCGGCCCGAGCACGCCCGGTCACGAGGAACTGCGTTGCCGGGAAGCGCTCGCCCAGCATGCCGATGAACGGAATGCTGCCGCCGGTGCCGAGGTACATCGCATCGCGGCCGAAGGTCGCGCGCGAGGCCTCGCGCATCGAGTCTCGAGCCACGGCGCGACCGGCGGCGCGTCCCAGCCCGGCAGCGACGAGCCGACCTCGAAGCGGACGCGCACGCCGTAGGGCGGATCCGCCTCGAGCCGCCGCTTGACCGCGGCGGCGGCGGCCTCGGCATCCGCCGCAGGCGGCAGGCGGAACGAAAGCTTGAACTCGACCCGCGGCAGCAGCACGTTGCCCGCGTTCTCCATCGCCGGCAGGCCCGCAGCGCCGGTGACCGCGAGCGTCGGTCGCCAGGTGTTGTTGAGCACGAGTTCGACCGGGGAGTCCGAGAGCGGCCCGCGCGCCCGGCACGAACGGCAGCTTGCCCGGCGATCTGTCGCCGAGCACGTCGGCCGCCGCGCGTGCCTGCTCGATGCGGGCGGCGGGAATCGGGACGCTGACAGTTCGTCCACCAGCAGGTCGCCGGTGACGTCGCTTTCGACGCGCGCGAGCAGCGTGCGCGCGATCCGGAACACGGACGGCGCAATGCCGGTGCCGGCGCCCGAATGCACGCCCTCGGTGAGCCCCTCGACGACGAGGTCGCCGACCAGGTTGCCGCGCAGCGACGTCGTGCACCAGAGCTGCTCGTAGTTGCCGCATTCCGCATCGAGGCAGACGACGAGGCTCGGCGTGCCGATGCGGTCCGCGAGCACTTCGACGTAGTGCGGCAGGTCGTAGCTGCCGCTTTCCTCGCAGGCCTCGATCAGCACGACGCAGCGCGCGTGCGGGATCTTCTGCTCCTGGAGCAACGCGGATCGCGGTCAGCGACGAGAACACGGCATAGCCGTCGTCGGCGCCGCCGCGCCCGTAGAGCTTGCCGTCGCGCAGCACCGGTTCCCAGGGCGAGAGCCCGTCCGCCCAGCCGGTGAACTCCGGCTGCTTGTCCATGTGCCCGTAGAGCAGGACCGTGTCCGGCCCGTCGCCCGGAATCTCGCAGAAGAGCAGCGGCGTGCGGCCGGGCTTCGCGCAGGATCTCGACCGTGAGGCCCTGCGATCGGCTGCTCGCGGCACCAGGCCGCCATCAGCTCGGCGGCGCGCATCCATGTGGCCGTGCGACTCCCAGTCGGCGTCGAAGAGCGGCGACTTGTTCGGGATGCGGATGTAGTCGCGAGAGCCGCGGGACGATCGAGTCCCGGAACGCCGCGCGAGGTCGTGCTGCACGGTGACGTGCATGAAGTCCATAATCGAAGTTACCTGATATCTAGATCAGTTCCTAGGTCGCAGGCGTTGCCGTCGCTCGCGTCGCGCCAGTGTAAGGCCAAAGAACCGGCAGGCATTGGCCGTCGTCGCTGCGCGCCAGGGCCTCCGGCGATCTCGCCGCGGCAGCGTGCCGTCTCCGCGAGCACGGCCGGCAGGAAAGCGGGCTCGTTGCGCCGGTGCGCGAGGCTTCGGCCGAGCGTGCGCGGCAGCAGGTAGGGCGCATCGGTCTCGATCATCAGGCGCTCGCGCGGCATGCGCGGCGCGGCCTCGCGCAGGGCCTGGCCGCGCCGCTCGTCGCAGATCCAGCCGGTGATGCCGATCGGAGAGGCCGAGCGCGAGGCAATCCTCGAGCTTCCGCGGGCCCGCCGGTGAAGCAATGCAAGACGCCGCGAGCCGCGACGCCGGGATGCGCGCGCAGCATCGCGATGAAATCCGCGTGCGCATCGCGCTGGTGCAGGAACGAGCGGCTTGCCGGCTGCGCGGCGCAGGCCGAGCTGCAGCTCGAAGGCGCGGCGCTGCTCGGCGGGCGGCGAGAAGTTCCGGAAGTAGTCGAGTCCGCATTCGCCGGCGGCGACGACCATCGGGTCCGCGAGCAGCTCGGCGAGGCGGCCCGGCATCCGCGTCGCCGAAGTCCCGTCGCATGGTGCGGGTGCACACCGGCCGTCGCGCGCAGCAGGTCCGGGATGGCGGCGGCACGAGGGCAATGGCCTTCTCGCGTGTCGTCGAGCGTGCTGCCGGTCACGACCATCGCTGCGACGCCCGGCGGCACGTGCCCGCTCGAGCACCGCATCGCGGTCCGCGTCGAAGCTGTCGTGCGCGAGGTTGGCGCCGATGTCGACGAGCATGCGGCAGTCCACCGGCCTGCCGCGGCTCAGGCGGCGCGCAGCGCCGTCGTCACCGGCTGGCGCGCGGCGCGCAGCGCCGGCAGGAAGCCGCCGATCATGCCGATCGACGACCGCGATGATGAGCCCGTCGACGACCAGCGCGGGCGTGACCGCGAAGCGGAACACGACCTGCGTGAAGTTGGCGCCGAGCGTCGAGACCGCCATGTTGTTGAACAGCACGTAGGCGGCGAGCGCGCCGAGCAGGCCGCCCGCGAGCGCGAGGATCAGCGACTCGAGCATGATCGACACGACGACCGGCAGGCCGCGAAAGCCGATCGCGCGCAACGTCGCGATCTCCCGCGCGCGCGCTGCCGACGGCGGCATACATCGTGTTGAGCGCCGCGAACACCGCGCCGAGCGCCATGATGGCCGTGACGAAAATCGGCCAGGATGCCGATGGTCTTGCGGAACTGCTTGGTCTGGCCGCTGAAGTACTGCTCCTCCGTTTCCACGTCGACGTTGACGCGCGGATCGGCCGACAGGGCATCCTTGACCGCCTGCATGCTTCGCCGGCGATCGGCGAGCTGCAGCCGCACGGCGCTGTAACCCTGCCGGTTGAAGGTCGACTGCGCGACGTCGCACGTCCGCCCACAGCTCGCTCTCGTAGGCGTCGCCGGACGCGAATACGCCGACCACGGTCCAGTCGGAGCCGCGCATGCGGATCGTCTGCGCCGAGGCGCGCGCCCTCGAACTGGCGCGCGACGCCCTGGCCGACGATCAGTTCGCGCAGGCCCTGCGCCGAAGCTGCGTCCCTCGACGATCCTGCAGCTGCGGCCGCAGCGCGAAGGCCGCGGGCTCGACGCCGCGCACCGTGATGTTGGACCCGGTTTTCTCGCCGGGCTTCATCAGCTCGGCGATCACGACGACCTCCGCCGAGGCGAGCGGCTGGCCGTCCGCGCCCTTGGCGACACCCGGCACCTGCTTGATGATCGTGCCCTGCTCGCGCGAGATGCCGGAATTGAGCTCGGCCTGCGAGCCGCCGCGCAACACGAGCGCGACGTCCGGGCGGCCGGCCGACTCGAGCGTCGACTGAAAGCCCGCCGCCATCGCGAGCAGGGCCGTGAAAACCGCGACGACGCCCGCGAGGCCGACGACGATGACGAGCGACGGACCGAGGCGGTCCGGGATGCTGCGAAGCCCGAGCGCGGTGATGGACAGGATCTGCTTCAGCATGGCCGGCTCCTCAACGTCCCGCCAGGGCGTCGACGATCGTGAGGCGCTGCGGCGCGCAGCGCCGGCAGCAGGCCGACCGCGAGACTCAGCACGACGATCGCGATCGCACCCGATCGAGCCAGACCTTGCCGTCAACCGCGATCGGCAGATTGCCGTCGCGCTCAGTGATTGCGACGCCGAGCGGCGTCGCGATTGCCAGACCGATGAGCCCGCCGATGACGCAGAGCGCGGCCGCCTCGGCCAGCACGAAGCCGAGCACGCTGCCGTTGCTGAAGCCGAGCGTCTTCAGGATCGCGAGTTCCGGGATGCGCTCGCGCACGCTCTGCGCGATCGTATTGCCGACGACGAGCAGCAGCGTGAAGAACACGGCGAACAGGATCCAGCGCACGATCAGCCCGATGTCGCCGATCTGCTTGAAGAAGCCGACGTTGAAGTCCTTCTCGGTCTGGGTCTTCGTCTCGTCGCGGCGAGTTCTCGAACATGCGGTCGATCGCCTGCGGCCACTTCCGCGGCGCGGTCGGGGTCGGACGAGGCGGATGATGTAGACGCCGGCGAGGCCGCGACCGAACTGGTTGGCCTCGTCGAAATAGGCGAAGTTGATCCAGCCGCCGTTGGTCTGGCGCTGCCACTCCTCGTCCTTGCCGTCGTAGATGCCGACCAGGTCGAACGTCCAGTTCTTGCTGCCGTCCTGCTGCGGGAAGATGTTGGAAGCGATCGGCACCTTGTCGCCGATCTTCCAGCCGTACTTGTTCGCGAGCTGGCGCCCGGCGACGATGCCCGTGCGCGTTTCCGCGAATGCCTTCCATTCGGCGTCGGGCATCACGAGTTCCGGATAGACGACCATGCAGCCGCGCCGGATCGACCGCCTGGACGACGAGCTGCGTATTTTCCTGCCACACGCCGCCGAACCACTGGCTCCACATCACGTGCTCGACGCCCGGCACGGACTCGATCTGCGGCAGGAGCCGCATCGGCAGCGACTGCGTGAACGACACGCGCGCCTGGGTCACGAGCCGGGTCGCGCCGACGAAGTCCGCGCCGGCCGAGAACAGCACGTTGACCGCCTGCAGCAGGCCGAACAGCAGGAAGGCCGTCACGATCGACAGCAGGGTCAGGACCGTGCGGGTCTTCTTGCGCCAGAGGTTGGCGATCACGAAACCGGTGCGCGTCATGGCGGGCTCAGGCGGCCGCGGTCGCCTGCTCGAGCAGCTGGCCCTTCTCGAGGTGCAGGATGCGGTTCGCGAACTCGGCGGCCTTCGGGTCGTGCGTCACCATCACGATGGTCTTGCCGTGGTCGCGGTTCAGGACCTGCAGCAGCCCGAGGATCTCGTCCGCGGTCTTGCGGTCGAGGTCGCCGGTCGGCTCGTCGCAGATCAGCAGCGCCGGGTCCGAGACCAGCGCGCGGGCGATCGCGACGCGCTGCTCCTGGCCGCCGGAGAGTTCCTTCGGCTTGTGGCGCGCGCGGTCGGAGAGGCCGACGACCTCGAGCGCGACGGCGACCGACTTGCGCCGCTGCGCGGCGGACAGCCTCGTCAGCAGCAGCGGCAGCTCGACGTTGCGCTCGGCCGTCAGCACCGGCATCAGGTTGTAGAACTGGAACACGAAGCCGACGTTCCGCGCGCGCCATTCGGCGAGCTTGCCGCCCGAGAGCTGGTCGATGCGCTCGCCGCCGACCAGGATCTCGCCGGAGGTCGGGCTGTCGAGGCCGCCGATCAGGTTGAGCAGGGTGGTCTTGCCGGAACCCGACGGTCCCATCAGCGCGACGAAATCGCCCTTCGGGATGTCGAGCGAGAGTCCGTGCAGCACCTCGACCGTCTGCTTGCCGCGCACGTAGGACTTCTGGACGTTGCGGACCTGCACCATCGCTTCACTCATCGCCTGACTCCCTTGCGCGTCGACCGCGTCGCCATCCTTGAGGTCCTGCCGGCGCATCCACGATCACCGTGTCGCCCGCCGACACGCCGGCCTGCACCTGCCGGCTGTCGCCGAGCGTGCCGCCGAGCGTGACACCGCGCGCCGCTCGGCGCGGCCGTCGCGCACCAGGAACACGCACGTCCTTGCCGCCATCCTGCCGAATCGCCGCGGCCGGGACCAGCGCGCCGCGCGGTGGGCCGCGGCGCTGCGCGCCGCCTTCGGCTTCGACTCGAGGAAGGCGACGCGCACGCCCATCTCCGGCACGATGCGCGCGTCCTTCTCGCCGAGCGCGATGCGGACCTTGACCGTCGCCTTGGAGCGGTCGGCGGTCGGCACGATCGCGATCACCGAGGCCGGGATGCGCCAGTCCGGATAGGCATTCAGCACCGCCTCGACCTTCTGGCCGGGCTGGACGCGGTTGATGTAGGACTCGCTGACGTCGACCTGGATCTCGAGCGAGTCCATGTCGACGATCGTGCCGATGCCGGTGCGGATCGAGCCGCCGCCCGCGGAGATCGGCGAGATCATCTCGCCCGGGCTGCGCCGCCTTCACGGTCACGACGCCGGCGAACGGCGCGCGCACGATCGTGTTGTCGAGCTGGACCTGCGCGGCCTGCGAGGGCTTCCTGGGCGACGCGGACGGCGCTCGTCTGGCTCGCGACGCGCGCCCGGAGGCCTCGGCTCCGGTGCGCGCCGCGTCGAGCGCGGAGGCGCTCGTCAGCTTGAGGTCGGCGATTTCCTGCTGGCGCTTGTACTCGCGCTCGGCGTTCGCGCTTCCGGCCTCGGCCTCGGTCGAGCTGCGCGCGTGCGCGGCCGCAGACCTGCGCGCGCCGAAGCTCGACGTCGACGCGCGCTTCCGAATCGTCGAGCGTCGCGAGGATCTCGCCGGCCTCGACGTGCTGGCCTTCCTCGATGCGCACGTCGCGCACCTTGCCGGTGATCTTCGCGGACACGGTCGCCTGGCGGCGCGCCGTCACGTAGCCGGTCGCATCGAGCACGGACGTGCCGGCGCTCGTCGCCGGCATCGCGCGCGCGGTCGCCACCGTCACCTCGATCGGCTTCTCCCGGTTCAGGAACCAGTCCAGCAGGCCGGCGACGAGCACGACGACGGCCGTGCCGATGCCGATCCACAGGCGCAGCCGCGATGGCGATCCGTCCGTCGGGCGCATCGCGGTCGATGCGCAGTTCCTTGAGCAGCTCGGACTTGTTCAAGCGGTTCTGGTCGGTGAGTGTCCCGGGGCCGCGCAGTTTGCCACAGACCGGCCGGCCCGCCGCGCGGCGGGCCGGATTCAGTCGGCTCGCCAGCGGAAGCCGGCCGCCGCGATGCCCGAGGAACAGCAGGGTCATGGCGGCGAGCCAGCCGAGGTGTGGCAGGACCTCGGCGAGCCCGGCGCCATCCAGCATCACGGCGCGCGCCGCGTCGAGCATCTGCGTGAGCGGCAGCGCCCTGGGCGGCGGCCTGCAGCCAGCCCGGCGCGCCCTCGAGCGAGAACCAGACGCCGGACAGCAGCATCATCGGCCAGGAGGCGAGGTTGATCGCGCCGTTCGCCAGTTCCTCGCTCGCGAAGCGCGCCGCCATCATGAAGCCGAACGCGATCATCGCGAGCGCGCCGAAATCGCGATCAGCAGCAGGAGCAGGACGCTGCCCTCGTTGCGGAACGGCACGAACAGCGCGAGCGCGCCGTAGAGCAGCGAGGTCACGCTGACCGTCAGCAGCAGCCGCGACAGCACCTGCGCCGCGCCGAACTCGAATGCCGTCACCGGCGTCGCCGAGAGCCGGCGCAGGAAGCCGCTCTTGCGGTAGCGCACGACGACGTAGCCGACGCCGAACAGGCAGCTGAACATCATGTTCATGCCGAGGATGCCCGGCAGCAGCCAGTCCACGTAGCGCACGGCGGCGCCGTGACCGGCTCGCGCGTCGCGCGGCCGGCGGCGGACTCGAGCAGCAGTTTCTCGGCCAGGTAGCCTTTCGGCGAATCCTCGTTGATCCAGTAGCGCGGCGCGCGCGCGCAGGTCGAGCAGCAGGTCGACCTGGTGGCGTTCGACCTTGCGGATCGCGGATTCGAGTGTCGCCGGGTTCGATGCGCGACGAAGTCCACGTAACGCGTGCCGAGGAACGGATGCAGGCCGGCATCGAGCGTGGCGCCGGGCGGCGCGATGACGTCGACCTTGAAGAGCGCGCGCGGCTGGCCGCCGAAGATGACCGCGAAGGCGATGACGAGCGCGAGCGGGAACAGGAAGTTGAAGATGAGCGTCGAGCGGTCGCGCAGGAACTCGAGGTTGCGCGCATGCCAGAGCGCGAGCAGGCGGCCGAAGTTCACGTGCGCAGCTCCCGGCCGGTCAGCTCGAGGAACAGGTCCTCGAGGTTGCGCGGGCGGATCCGCAGCCGCCGGAGCGGAATGCCGCGGTCGAGCAGGATGCCTGCAGCGCGCCTTCGACGTCGCCGGTCGAGATCTCGACGCGGTCGCTCGCGACCAGCGACCGGCAGCGGGAAGTCGGCGGTCTCGCCGCGGAAGTCCTCGCGCGGCAACTCCAGGACGACGTCGTCGAAATGCTCGCTCGAGCAGGCGCGACGGCGAGCCCTCCGCGATGATGCGTCCGCGATCCATGATCGCGATGACGTCGCAGAGGAAGTACGCCTCTTCCATGTAGTGCGTCGTCAGCAGGACCGTGCGGCCCTCGGCCTTGATGGACCGGATCAGGTCCCAGAAGTTGTGGCGCGCCTGGGGATCGAGGCCGGTGGTCGGCTCGTCGAGGAACAGCACGCGCGGGTCGTTCGCGAGCGCGATCGCGAGCAGCAGGCGCTGCATCTGCCCGCCGGAGAGCTTGCGGTTGTCGCGGTGGGCGACCTGCTCGAGCGCGCAGGTCACGATCAGCTCGTCGACGTCGCGCCGCCGCGGATACAGGCGCGTGAACAGGGCGAGCGTCTCGCGCACCGTCAGGAAGTCCTGCAGCGCCGTCTTCTGGAACTGGATGCCCGGCTTCCGCGCGGAAACTGCGTGCCGAGCGGCTCGCCGCGATACAGCACCTGGCCGGACGTCGGCTGCGTGACGCCTTCCATCATCTCGACGGTCGTCGTCTTGCCGGCGCCATTCGGGCCGAGCAATCCGAAGCATTGTCCTTCGGCGATCGAAAACGAAACGCCGTCGACCGCGCGCACGCCGGGATACTGCTTGACGAGATCGCGGACTTCGAGCACGGGCGGCATGGCGATTGGCATGCTATATCATTGCGCGCGTGACGCCGAACCCGTTCCCGCACCTGCTGGCGCCGCTCGACCTCGGGTTCACGACGCTGCCGAACCGCGTGCTGATGGGCTCGATGCACACCGGGCTCGAGGACCGCGCCGAGGATTTCCCGAAGCTCGCCGCGTACTTCGCGGAACGCGCGCGCGGTGGCGTCGGGCTCATCGTGACCGGTGGCATCGCGCCGAACGCGGCGGGCTGGACCAAGCCGTTTGCCGGCACCCTGAGCGGCCGCCGGCATCTCGCGCGGCACCGGCTCGTGACCGGGGCCGTGCATGCGGAGGGCGGGCGCATCTGCATGCAGATCCTGCACACCGGTCGCTACGCCTATCACCCGCTTGCCGTCGCGCCATCGCGCCTGAAGGCGCCCATCGCGCCGTTCACGCCGCGCGAACTGTCCGATCCGCGGCGTCGAGCGCCAGGTCTCGGCATTCGTGCGCTCGGCCGTGCTCGCCCGTGAGGCCGGCTATGACGGCGTCGAGGTGATGGGCAGCGAGGGCTACTTCATCAACCAGTTCCTTGCCACGCGTACCAACCGGCGCGTCGACCGCTGGGGCGGCAGCTGGGAGAACCGCATGCGGTTGCCGCTCGAGATCGTGTCGAGGCACGCGCACGGCAGTCGGTCCGGACTTCATCCTCATCTACCGGCTCTCGATGCTCGACCTGGTCGAGGGCGGCAGCGACTGGGCGGAGATCGTCGAACTGGCACGGGCCATCGAGGACGCGGGCGCGACGATCATCAACACGGGCATCGGCTGGCACGAGGCGCGCATCCCGACGATCGCGACGATGGTGCCGCGCGCGGCATTCGCCTGGGTCACGCGCAAGCTCAAGGGCGCGGTCAGGATCCCGCTCGTCACCAGCAACCGCATCAATGACCCGGCCGTCGCCGAACGCCTGCTGGCAGCGGGAGATGCCGACCTCGTGTCGATGGCGCGGCCGCTGCTTGCGGACCCGGACTTCGTGGCCAAGGCGGCGAGCGGACGGGCCGACGAGATCAATACCTGCATCGCGTGCAACCAGGCCTGCCTGGACCTCGTGTTCGAGAACTCGGTGGCGACCTGCCTCGTGAACCCGCGCGCCGGCCGCGAGACGGAACTCGTCTATCGGCCGGCGACGGCGCCGAAGCGAATCGCCGTCGTGGGCGCGGGACCGGCGGGCCTTTCCTGCGCGGCGGTCGCCGGCCGGCGCGGCCATCGCGTGACGCTGTTCGAGGCTGCCGGCCAGATCGGCGGGCAATTCAACATGGCGCAAGCGCATCCCGGGCAAGGAAGAGTTCCACGAGACGCTGCGCTATTTCCGGCGTGAGCTCGAGCTCGCGGGCGTCGATGTCCGCCTCGGGCATACCGCGACGGCCGACGACCTCGCAACTGGCGCATTCGACCACGTCGTCCTCGCCACCGGGGTGCTGCCGCGCGTACCCGACATTCCGGGCCTGCAGAATGCCAGGGTGCTGAGCTACGTGGACGTGCTCCTGCGCGGCGCCCAGGTCGGGCGATCGGTCGCAATCATCGGGGCGGGCGGCATCGGATTCGACGTCGCCGAGTTCCTGAGTCACGATGCGACCCATGCGGCGACCAGCCTCGACATCCCGGCATTCATGCGTGAGTGGGGCATCGACATGACGCTGACGGCCCGCGGGGGCCTCGTGCCCGCATCGGAGCCCGAGTCGCCGCGCGAAATCTGGCTGCTGCAGCGAAAGCCGACGCCGCCCGGCCGCGACCTCGGCAAGACGACGGGCTGGGTACATCGCCTCACGCTCAAGCGCCGCGGCGTCCGCATGCTGGCCGGTGTCGCCTACGGGCGGATCGACGATTCCGGCCTCACGATTTCGCAGGGCGGCGAGACGCGGCTCCTTGCCGTGGATTCGATCGTCATCTGCGCGGGCCAGGAGCCGCAGCGCTCCCTGGTCGCCGCGCTCGAATCCAGCGGCATCTCGCCACACCTGATCGGCGGTTCGAACATTGCCGCCGAACTCGACGCGCAGCGCGCCATCGGGGATGGCGCGCGGCTGGCGGCGGACCTGTGAGCACGCGGGACGCATTCGCCCAGCTCGGCCTGCTCGACCACGCGGCTTCGCCGGACGATCCCTGGCGCGTGCGTGCGAGCAGCCGCGCGCGGCGGCTCGCGGTGCGCGTGTTGCCCGGCGGCCTGGTGGAGATCGTGGTGCCGCGCGGAACGCGTCCGCACACGGTGGAGCAGTTCGTGTCGCGACATCGCCGCTGGATCGAACGCACGCTGGACATGTACCGGCCCGCGGATGCACGTGCAGCGCTCGCGCTGCCTGAACGCATCGAATTCCCGGCCACGGGCCAGGGCTGGGTGCTGCGCCGCATCGACCGGGAAGGGGCGCCGCGGCTTCGTGCCGAGGCGGAGGCGCTTACGCTGACCGGTGCCACGGGCCGACCGGCACTCCTGCGGCACGCGCTGCAGCGATTCATGATGCGCGAGGCGCATGTCGTGCTCGGGCCGTGGCTCGACCGGTTGTCGCTGGAAACCGGCCTGCAATTCGCCCGCATCCAGGTCCGGCGCCAGCGCACGCGCTGGGGCAGCTGCTCGAGGAACGGCACGATCAGCCTGAACGCCTGCCTGCTGTTCCAGCCGCCCGACGTCGTGAACTACCTGCTCATCCATGAGCTCGCCCACACCCGGCACATGAACCATTCGCGGCGCTTCTGGGGCCTCGTGGAAAAGCACGAGCCGCGCTGGCGGGAACTCGACGCCTGCCTCACCCGGGGCTGGCGCGAGGTGCCGGCCTGGGCCATCGCCTGAGAGGACACGCGATGTCGCCGGCCGGCGAGCCCGTGCGTGCTGCGGCTTACGTCGTGCTGGGGGTCGCGCTCCTGGCAGTCTCGGGCGGCGCGATCTTCGCGCGCCTCGCCGATGCACCGCCGCTTGCCATCGCCGCCTGGCGCGTCGGGCTCGCGCTTCTTGTCGTGATGCCGTTCGCAGCGGCCGACATCGCCCAGGCAGCCGGCTCGCTGAGGGCGCGCGCCTGCGCAGCCGGGGCGGGAGTCCTGCTCGCCGCGCATTTCGCCACCTGGATCGCGTCCCTCGAATTCACCACCGTCGCACGCAGCGTGTTGTTCGTCTGCACGTCGCCGATCTGGGTGGCGGTGATCGAGTACCTGGCCGGGCGCGGCGTACCGGCACGCGCGATGCTTCTGGCGCTGGTGCTCGCGGTCGCAGGAGCGGCGATCGTGAGCGGGGGCGGGCAGGACGGAGCGGCGGCCCTGCGCGGCGACCTGCTGGCGCTCGCGGGCGGCATCGCAATGGCGGGATATTTCCTGCTTTCGCGCGAAGCCCAGGCGTCGGTGCCTTTCCGGGCCTACCTCGGCATCGCTTACGGCGTCGCTGCCGCCGTGCTCTGGCTCGCCGTCGAAGTCGCCAACGTACCGTCGTCGGGGTTCGATGCACGCACCTGGTGGGCGCTCGCAGGGATGGCGGCCGTGTCCCAGCTCATCGGCCACAGTGGTTACAACTGGTCGCTCCGGCACCTCTCGCCGTTGTTCGTCGCGGTGGTGTCGGTCGGCGAGCCGGTGCTCGCGTCAATGCTGGCCTGGTGGATCCTCGGCGAGGCGCTCGACTGGCGCACGGGCGCGGGCGGAATCCTGGTCCTGGCCGCCATCGCCTCCGCGACGTTTGGCACGCGCCGCGGCTGAGACGGACCCCGCCGCCTTGCGGGAGCGGCTTCGATACAGTCGCCAGCCCAGGAGTACCGTGAGGATGCCGGCGTAAATGAGCGGCTCGCGGATGTCCGCCTTCACCTGCCACCAGAAATGAACGCAACCGAGGATCGCTGCCACGTAGACGAGCCGGTGCAGCGTCTGCCAGCGGCGCCCGAGGCGCCTCATCGCGCGTCGCGTCGAAGTGACGGCGAGCGGCACCAGCAACAGGAATGCGGTGAATCCGGCCGTCACGTAGGGCCGCTTCACGACGTCCGCGAGGAGCTGCTGCCAGTCGAATGCCTGGTCGACGAACAGGTACCAGAGAAAGTGCAGGGCGACGTAGAAGAAGGCGAAGAGCCCGAGCATGCGCCGGAATGCCTGCATCCAGGGCCAGCCGCCGATGACGCGCAGCGGCGTGATCGTGAGCGTTGCGAGCAGGAACCGCAGGCCCCAGATCCCGAGCGTGTCCTGCACGGTCTCGACCGGGTTTACGCCGAGTGCCCGCGCTGCGGCGCTGGAGGCATCTCCCGTCTGCAGGGCGACGAGGCCAGCGGTCAGCCAGGCCGCCGGCCACAGGCACAGCAGGAACACGAACGGCTTGGCGTAGCGCCGCGCCCGATAGTCGGCGTCCATGGCGGTCAGAACCAGCGCGCCAGGTCCATGCCGCGGTAGAGGCCCGCGACGTCGTCTGCGTAGCCGTTGAACTCGAGCGTCGGCTGGCGCGCGAGGAAGTTGCCGGCGCCGATCCTGCGCTCGCTTTTCTGGCTCCAGCGGGGGTGGTCGACCTGCGGATTCACGTTGGCGAAGAAGCCGTACTCACGCGGCGCGGAAAGGGCCCAGGACGTCTTCGGCATGCGTTCGACGAAACGGATGCGGACGATGGACTTGACACTCTTGAACCCGTACTTCCAGGGCACGACGAGGCGAAGCGGCGCGCCGTTCTGGTTCGGCAGCAGCTTGCCGTAGAGGCCGACGGCCAGGATCGCGAGCGGATGCATGGCTTCATCGATGCGCAGGCCCTCGACATAAGGCCAATCCAGCACGGGATAGCGTTGCCCCGGCATCTGCTTCGAGTCGAGCAGCGTCGTAAATTGGACGTACTTCGCACGCGAAGTCGGCTGGAAGCGGCGCACGAGGTCCCCGAGCGGGAAGCCGATCCACGGAATCACCATCGACCAGGCCTCGACGCAGCGCAGGCGGTAGACACGCTCCTCCAGCGAGTGGGGACGGAGCAGGTCTTCGAGGGCGAACGTGCCTGGCTTCTCGCATTCGCCATCGACGAGGACGGACCAGGGCCGTGGCCGCAATCGGTGCGCATTCTCCGCAGGATCGGACTTGTCCGTGCCGAATTCGTAGAAGTTGTTGTAGCCAGTCACCTCGGCGAAGGAATTGCGCTTTTCCGCGGTCGAATACTGGGCGTTGAGCTTGAACTCGAAGGGCTTTTCCACCAGGTTGACCGTGAACACCTCGTCGGCCCCTGAGGCCGGAATGACGGCTGCCAGCGAGGCGCCGGCCAGGCCGGCCAGGACCTCGCGCCTCGAGTGCCAGGCGGACTCCGGCGTGATCTCGGACGGCAGGATGCGTGTGCGTCGCTTCATGCCGAGTGGACCGGCCGGTCCGCCGATTTGTTACGCCAGTCGTCGGTGCGGAAGCCATGCCCTTCGGCTTCACGACGCAGGCTTCGCCCGGCATTGACGAGCATGGGTTCATCCACGGCCGCGAGGTGATCGAAATCCGATCGCGCGTTGCCGTAGGCGGCGAAGCGCAGGCCGGGATGACGGGCGCGCAGCGCCTCGATGCAGCGTAGCTTCTCCGCACCGCGGCGGTTGGCCGTCACCAGGGCCCCGTCGAGCCGATCGCCGCGCCAGGCGACCTCGGTGCAGATCGACTCATCGAAGTCGAAGCGCCGGCCGATGTCCGGGACATAGAGGTCGACGCTTGCCGACAGCAGCACCAGCCGGTCGCCGGCCGCCCGATGACGCGCGATTGCGGCCAGTGCGCCCGGACAGAGATCGGCGTCTCCCAGTCCCGCCACGAACTGCGCCGTCCATGCCCCAATTTCGTCGCGGGTGGCGCCGCCCATGGCGGCGCGGATCAGGTCGAACTTGAGCCGGCCGCGGTCGCGGTCGAGCGGGTAGCGGCCGGCAGCGGCTGCGACGCGCGGCCAGAACCCGGGGCGCCGCTTCCGGCGCACCCAGCCGCGCAGGTACGGCCACAGCGTGTCACTGCGCGTGATCGTTCCGTCGAGATCGAAGACCGCGACCCGCATCGCGGCGCGGCTCAGGCCGCGAGCTGGCGCAAGACGAAGTGCAGGATGCCGCCGTTCTCCATGTACTCCCACTCCTTCGGCGTGTCGACGCGGACCTGGGCGGCGAAGCGGGTCACCTTGCCGGACGGGCTGGTGGCCGTCACGCGCGCCTCGCGACTGCCGTTGGTGAGGCCTTCGAAGTCGTAGGTCTCGGTGCCATCGAGGCCGAGCGACGCCGCCGTCTGGCCGGACTGGAACGTCAGCGGGAATACGCCCATGCCGACGAGGTTGGCGCGGTGAATGCGCTCGAAGCTCTCCGCGATGACGGCCTTGACGCCGAGCAGGCTGGTGCCTTTCGCGGCCCAGTCGCGCGAGGAGCCCGTGCCGTACTCCTTGCCGGCGATGACCACCAGCGGCACGCCCGATGCGACGTACTTCATGGCGGCGTCGTAGATCGCCATGCGTTCGCCGCCCGGTTGATGTGCGGTCACGCCGCCCTCGACGCCGGGAACCATCAGGTTCTTGATGCGCGTGTTCGCGAACGTGCCGCGCATCATGATCTCGTGGTTGCCGCGGCGCGAGCCGTAGCTGTTGAAGTCGGCCGGCACGACGCCCTGTTCCTGCAGGTACCGGCCCGCCGGTGCGTCCTTCTTGATCGCGCCCGCGGGCGAGATGTGATCCGTCGTGATCGAATCGCCGAACAGCGCGAGGCAACGGGCGCCGCGCACGGACGGCAGGCCCGGCGGCTTGCGATCCATGCCGTCGAAGTACGGCGGGTTCTGGATGTACGTGCTCTGGCCGTCCCAGGCGTAGGTCTCGGATTCCGGCACCGCAATCCCGCGCCAGCGCTCGTCGCCCTGGAACACGTTCGCATAGGACTTCGAGAACATCTCCGCCGACACGCTGCGTCCGATGACCTGCTGGATCTCCAGGGCCGTGGGCCAGATGTCGCGCAGGTAGACCGCGTTGCCGGACGCGTCGCGCCCGATCGGGTCATGGGTCAGGTCGATGTCCACCGTGCCGGCGACCGCGTAAGCGACGACGAGCGGGGGCGAGGCCAGGAAGTTCATGCGCACTTCCTGGTGCACGCGGCCCTCGAAATTGCGGTTGCCCGAGAGCACCGATGCGACCGACAGCTTGTTGTCGCTGATCGCTTTCGAGATCGGCGGATTGAGCGGTCCGGAATTGCCGATGCAGGTGGTGCAGCCGTAGCCCACGACGTTGAACCCAAGCGCCTCGAGGTCCCCCATCAGTCCGGAACGAAGCAGGTACTCGGTCACGACCTTGGAGCCGGGGGCGAGCGAGGTCTTGACCCAGGGCGGCACCGACAGGCCCCGGCTGCGCGCATTGCGGGCCACCAGGGCGGCACCGATCATCACGGCGGGGTTCGAGGTGTTGGTGCAGGAGGTGATCGCGGCGATGACGACGGCACCGTCCTTCATCTCGAACTCGGCCGCACCGTCCTTCACGCGAACCGGGCCCGCGGACTTCCACTTGTCCTGGTCGCGCGAGAACGCATCGCGGTAGGCCTCCTGCATGTCGCCGAGCGCGACGCGGTCCTGCGGGCGCTTCGGCCCCGCGAGCGAAGGCTGCACCGAGGCGAGATCGAGGTGCAGCACGTCCGTGTAGACGGGATCCGGCGCGCCGTCCACGCGCCACAGACCCTGTGCCTTCGCATATTCGCGCACCAGCGAAATCTGCGCTTCCGCACGGCCGGTGAGCCGCAGGTATTCGAGCGTCACGTCGTCGATCGGGAAAATGCCGCAGGTGGCGCCATATTCGGGCGCCATGTTCGCGATCGTGGCGCGGTCCGCGAGCGGCAATTGCGCGAGGCCGTCGCCGAAGAACTCGACGAACTTCTCGACCACGCCGCGCTTGCGCAGCATCTCGGTCACCGTCAGCACGAGGTCGGTCGCGGTCGCACCTTCCGCCAGCCGGCCGGTGAGCTTCACGCCTATCACTTCGGGAATGAGCATGGTCGAAGGCTGGCCGAGCATGGCGGCCTCGGCCTCGATGCCGCCGACGCCCCAGCCGAGCACGCCGACGCCGTTGATCATCGTCGTGTGCGAGTCGGTGCCGACCACCGTGTCCGGGTAGGCGAGGCCGCCCTCGTCGGCGAACACGACGCGCGCCAGGTACTCGAGGTTCACCTGGTGGACGATGCCGGTGTCCGGCGGCACGACGGAGAAGTTGGCGAACGCCGACTGGCCCCAGCGCAGGAAGGTGTAGCGCTCGCGGTTCCTCTGGAACTCGAGCAGCGCGTTGAGGTTGAGCGAATCGGCGGTGCCATAGTGATCCACCATCACCGAGTGGTCGATCACCAGCTCGGCCGGGATCAGCGGGTTGATGCGAGCCGGGTCGCCTCCGAGTCGCGCCATCGCATCGCGCATGGCGGCCAGGTCGACCACGGCGGGCACGCCCGTGAAGTCCTGCATGATCACGCGCGCGGGCGTGAAGGCGATTTCGCGCTGGGGGAGTTGCCGCGGGTCGGCCTTGGCGAGCGCCAGGACATCTTCGCGCGTGACGGAGCGCCCATCCTCGTGGCGCAGCAGGTTTTCCAGCAGGACCTTCAGCGAGTAGGGAAGACGCCCGACGTTGGGCTCGCCGATCGCCTCTAACGCGAAGTACTCGTAGTGGCGTCCGCCGGCCTCGAGCTTGCGGCGGGCCTTGAAGCTGTCCTGCATGAATCCTCCAGCGGGTAAGTCGCCATTATAGCGGCCCCGCCGAGGCACTCCTCGCCGTCGTAGAAGACGATGTACTGACCCGGCGCCGCCCCGGCGAGCGGCGCTTCGAAGCGCGCCTCGATCGCATCCGCGGCCAGCGCAACCCGGCAGGCGACGTCGGGCTGGCGGTAGCGCACTTTCGCCGTGCAGGTGAACGCCGCGTCCGGAGCGCGGCCCGCGATCCAGTGCGGGAGGACGGCGCGGAGCCCGCTGCAATGGAGCGCCGGGTGATCGGCGCCCTGCACCACGATGAGCGCATTGCGCGCGATGTCCTTGGCGGCCACGAACCAGGGCGCGCCACTCGCATCCGCGCGCCCGCCAATGCCGAGCCCGCTGCGCTGCCCGAGCGTGTAGCGCTCGAGGCCGCGATGGCGGCCGATCACGGCACCCTGGTCGTTCTCGATCGGACCGGCGTGACCGGGCAGCCAGCGCCCGACGAAGTCGCCGAATGGACGCTCGCCGATGAAGCAGATCCCGGTCGAATCCCGCTTGTCCGCGACCGGCAGCCCGCGCTCGCGGGCCATGCGCCGCACCTCCGACTTGCGAAGGCTCGCCGACCGGGAACTCGCTGGACGCGAGCTGTCCGCGCATCGAGCGCGTGCAGGAAGTAGCTCTGGTCCTTGCCGCGCGTCGACGCCGCGCAGCAGCCTGCCGCCCGTGCCGATGCGCGCGTAGTGACCGGTCGCGAAGCGCTCCGCGCCGAGGCGCTGTCGCGTAGTCGAGGCCCGACGCCGAACTTGACCTCGCGGTTGCAGAGCACATCCGGGATTCGGCGTTCGCCCGGCCGCAAGTTCGGCGAGGAAAGTGCGCGAACACGCGTTCACGGTACTCGGGCGCGAAGCTGGCCTTGTGCAGCGGGATGCCGAGCTCGTCGCAGACGCGGCGCGCATCCTGGAAGTCCGCGGCGGACGTGCAATAGCCGTCGTCGTCCTCGGCCCAGTTCGACATGAAGAGGGCCTCGACGCGATGTCCCGGCCTCCAGGAGGAGGGCGGCGGCGACCGGCGAGTCGACGCCTCCCGAAAGCGCGACGACGACGTGCGCCATCGGGGTCAGCCCGCCGCCCTGCGGACTCGGAGGCGCCGAACGGCACCTGCTTCGAGCATCTCGAGCGGATAACGCGCCCCGTGCAGGTAGTCGTCGACGCAGAGCAGGACGAGCGGGCTGCGGTGCTCGGCGGTGCGCGCGGCGAGTTCGTCGCGGTCCAGCCAGAGCGTGTCCGAGGATGGCGCGGTCGAGCTGTCGAGCCGGCGACGCGCTCGCCCACGGGCCCGCGAAAGCGACCCGCAGCACCGTCCGGCCGGACGGCCCCTGCCACAGGTAGAGGCCGGTCACCGACTCCGGCCGGAACTCCCGCCCGGTCTCCTCGCGGGTTTCGCGGATGACGGCGTCGACCAGCGACTCGCCGGACTCCACGTGGCCGGCCGGCTGGTTGAGCACGACGCGTCGTGCAGCGCGTTCCTGCACGAACAGGAAGCGGCCGCTGTCCTCGGCGATGGCCGCGACGGTGAGGTCGAGCTTGAGGGACATGAGGAGATTATACGAGGAGGGGACAGACCCCTTCAGCGAAAGGCTCGTGCGGCGGCAGGCTCGCGGATGCTGAAGGGGTCAGACCCCTCCGCGGCTCGATTGGCATCAGAGATGCTGCTGGCGCGTCTCCGCTTCCGGCTCGCTGGCGATCCAGATCTCGTCGAAGTAATTGAGGTAGCGCCGCGCGACGACCGGGTCGTTCATCTCGACGATGCCCTCCCAGCGCGAAGCCTGCAGGCGGTAGACGAGTGCGCGGTCGTCGGCGATCAGGAAGGCCGACTGGTTGTCGCGCGTTCTCGGCCTTCACGCGGCGGATCTCGATGTGGCTCGTGATGCGGCGGGCGAGGTGGACGAACTTGCTGCCGTCATACACGACGCGCGACGGGTCGGCGAGCAGCACGCGCACCTTGGCGTAGCTCTTGGCGAGCACCAGCTTCTTCACGGTCTCCAGGAACTGCGGCTGGTCGTACACGGACGGCTCGAGGTCCTGCGTGTACATCGTGAGCAGGCGGCGCGCCGCGAACGCCACCTGCTGCGTGGCGCTGCGCGCCTCGTCGAGCGTCGCGATGATCGAGCGCGTACCGGTCACGCTCTGCCGCTGCGTCTGCACGTTTCACTCCAGGACGAGCGACATCCTCACGTGCGGAATGCCGGCCTCGTCGAACTCTCGCCCTCGCACGAGAAGCCGAGCCTCTCGTAGAAGGACACGGCCTGCACTTGTGCGTGCAGGTAAGGTTCGCGGATGCCGAGGCGGCGCGCCTCTTCGAGACAGGCGCTCAGGATGCGTGCTGCCGATTCCCCGGCCGCGCGTCCCTGGCAAACCGCGATGCGACCGATCTTACCGGCGGGGTTCAGGCGCCCGGTGCCGACTGGTTCACGGTTCAGGGTCGCGAGCACGTGGACGCTGGCCGCGATCCTCGGCGTCCCACTCCGTCGACTCTCGGTATTCCCTGCTCGTCGACGAACACTTCGCGGCGAATGCGCTCGAGCGCGGAGCGGTCCGTGTCCCAGTCGGCAGCACGCATTCTATCCTGTGGCTCCGTCACGGGCAACCGCGTCACAGGTCGCGCGCGAGCGCCTCGGCGAGTCCCGTGTACGAGGCGGGCGTCAGCGTCTCGAGCCGGTCGGCGCGCGTCTTCCGGCAGCCCGAGCGTCGCGACGAAACTGCGCGCAACTCCGGCGCGCCGACACCGCGGCCGCGCGTGAATTCCTTGAGCTTCTCGTAGGCGCCGGCGACGCCATGCGCGCGCAGCACGGTCTGGATCGCCTCCGCGAGGACTTCCCAGTGCGCGTCGAGGTCGGCGGCGATGCGCGCGGCATCCGGCTCGATGCGCGCCGAGCCCCGCGAGCGCCGAACGCCACGCGAGCAGCGCATGGCCGAAGCGCCGCGCCGAGGTTGCGCATCACCGTCGAATCCGTCAGGTCGCGCTGCCAGCGCGACACCGGCAGCTTGTCCGAGAAATGCCGCAGCATCGCGTTCGCGAGTCCGGCATTGCCCTCGGCGTTCTCGAACGCGATCGGGTTCACCTTGTGCGGCATGGTCGACGATCCGACCTCGCCGGCGACCGCCTTCTGCGCGAAGTAGCCGAGCGAGACGTAGCCCCAGGCGTCGCGGCACAGGTCGACGAGGATCGTGTTCGCGCGCGCGAGCGCGTCGCAGTACTCCGCGATCCAGTCATGCGGCTCGATCTGCGTCGTGTATTCGTTCGGCATGAGGCCGAGCCCGTCGACGAGCGCGCGCGACTCCGCCGCGCCAGTCCACCGCAGGGAACGCCGCGACGTGGGCATTGAAGTTGCCGACCGCGCCGTTGAACTTGCCGAGGATCTCGACGCGCGCGGCAGGATTCTGCCGCGCGCGCGCAGGCGTGCCGTGAAATTCGCGGCCTCCTTGCCGAGCGTGGTCGGGCGACGCTGCCTGGCCGTGCGTGCGCGAGAGCATCGCGCAGGGAGGCATGGCGCCCGGCGAAGTCCGCCAGTCGCGTCGCCGACCGCGCGATCGCGGGCAGCAGGACGCGCTCGCGGGCTTCCGCCAGCATCAGCGCGTAGGCGAGGTTGTTGATGTCCTCGGACGTGCAGGCGAAGTGGACGAACTCGAGCTGCGGCGGCCGTGGCGCCGGCCGCGGCGAGTTGCTCGCGCAGGTAGTACTCGACCGCCTTGACGTCGTGGTTCGTCTCGCGCTCGATGGCCTTGACCCGCGCGACGCCGGCGTCGTCGACGCCGGCCGACGAGGAATCGAGTCGCGCCGTGACGGCCGCCGGAAGGCCGCGCCAGCGCGGGGAAGCGGCCGGAGTCCGCGAGCTGCCGGAACCAGGCGGCCTCGACGCGCACGCGGCGGGCGATCAGCGCCGCCTCGCTGAACAGCGCCGCGAGGTCCGCGCACTTGTCGGCATAGCGTCCGTCGAGCGGCGACAACGCGTTCAGGCGGGAGTCGGTCATGAGACCGCGGCGCGAGTGATAGAATGCATATGTTACCCGTGAGTGCCCAGGATCGCATCGAAAAGGACAGCCTCGGCGAGATCCGCGTCGCCGCAGACCGCGCTTTGGGGCGCCCAGACGCAGCGTGCGCCGACAACTTCCGCATCGGCCGTGCACCGCATGCCGCCGGGCCTCATCCGCGCGATCGGACTGGTCAAGTGGGCCGCTGCCGAGACCAACGGCGAACTCGGTGAACTGCCTGCGCCGCTCGCCGCGGCGATCGCCGCCGCCGCGCTCGAAGTCGCGGAGGGCCGCCACGCCGACCAGTTCCCGCTCGGCGTCATGCAGACCGGTTCCGGCACCAGCACCAACATGAACGTCAACGAGGTCGATCGCCCACCTCGCGGGCGCGCCGCCTCGGGCAGGCGGTCCATGCCAACGACCACGTCAACCGCTGCCAGAGCAGCAACGACGTGATCCCGACGGCGATCCACGTCGCCGCCGCGCTTGCCGTGCGCGACGACCTGCTGCCGGCGCTACGCGCGCCTCGCCGCCGCCATCGGCGACAAGGCCGACGAGGTCGGCGACCAGGTCAAGACGGGGCGCACCCACCTCATGGATGCGCTTCCGGTCACGGTCGGGCAGGAGATGCGCGCCTGGGGTTCGCAGGTCGGCGACGCCGCCGCGCGGATCGAGGACGCCCGCGCGCCGGCTGCACCGGCTCGCGCTCGGCGCGACCGCGGTCGGCACCGGCGTCAACGCACACCCGCAGTTCGCGGCGCGCGCAATCGCCCGCCTCGGCGCGACGCACCGGCATCGCATTCATCGCCGCGCCGGACCGTTTTGCGAGCCTGGCGGCGCAGGACGCCGCCGTCGAGCTGTCCGGGGCGCTGCGCGGCGCTGCGGTCGTGCTGCTCAAGATCGCGAACGACCTGCGCTGGATGAATTCCGGCCCGCTCGCGGGCCTGGCGGAGATCGCGCTGCCCGCGTTGCAGCCGGGCTCCAGCATCATGCCCGGCAAGGTGAACCCGGTCATTCCGGAAGCGGTCGCCATGGCCGCCACGCAGGTCATGGCGCACGATGCGTCGGTTGGCATGGCGGGTGCGTCGGGCAATTTCCAGCTCAACGTGATGCTGCCGCTGATCGCGGACGCCTTGCTCGAAAGCATCGGCCTGCTCGCCGATTCGTCGGCTGCGCTCGCCGAGCGGGTCTTCCCCGGCCTCACCGTGAATTCCGCGCGGATCTCGGAGTCGCTCGCGCGAAACCCGATGCTGCTCACCGCGCTTGCGCCGCAAATCGGCTACGACCGCGCGGCGGCGATCGCCAAGCGCGCGGCCGCCGAATCGCGCCCGATCCTCGACATTGCGGTCGAGGAGACCGGACTCCCGCGGGACGAACTCGCGCGCCTGCTCGACCCTGCGCGACTCGCGCGCGGTGGAGTTACCGCCCCGTGAATGCGGCTGCTCCGCTCGAACTGCACCGGCTGCCGACGGCGCAGTTGCTCGCCATGCTTAGGGAGCGGCTCACCCGGCGTCCCGACCAGCGGGAACCACCGCGCATCGGGCACTACACGGGAGGCGATTCCCAGCGCCTGAGGTCGATGCTGCCCGCGGCTTCGACGCGCGCCGCGGTGTTGATCCCGATCATTGACCGCGGTGCGGACCTCACTGTGCTCCTGACGCTGCGCGCCGACGGCCTCACGCATCACGCCGGACAGATCGCCTTTCCGGGCGGACGCGTCGAGGCTGCCGATGACGACGCAACGGCGACTGCGCTGCGCGAAATGGAGGAGGAGATCGGACTCCGGCGCGAATACGTCGAAGTCCTCGGCTGCCTGCCGGACCACGCCGTGATCACCGGGTTTCGCGTCACGCCAGTCGTCGGCCTGGTGCGTCCCGGCTTCGAGCTGGTGCTCGATCCGACCGAGGTCGCCGGCACGTTCGAGGCGCCGCTCCGGCACCTGCTGGACCCATCGACGCACACGCGGCGGCAACGCCGCATCGCCGGCGAAGAGATCGAGACCTTCGACTTGCCCTGGGGCAGCTTCAACATCTGGGGCGCGACCGCCGGCATGCTGCTCACGCTGCGCGAGGTGCTCGGTGTTTCGACGACCCATGCCGATTGAGCGCCTGCTGGAAATCATGGCGCGACTGCGCGACCCGGCGCGCGGCTGTCCGTGGGACCTGCAGCAGGACTTCCGCTCGATCGCTCCGCACACGATAGAAGAGGCCTACGAAGTCGCCGACGCGATCGAGCAGGGCGACCTCGGGAAGCTGCGCGACGAACTCGGCGACCTGCTGTTCCAGGTCGCCTTTCATGCCCGGCTCGCTTACGAGCAGGGCGCGTTCGCATTCGACGACGTCGTGGATGCGATCTGCGACAAGCTGACGCGCCGGCACCCGCACGTGTTCGGCGACGCAGTCGTCGCCGATGCCGTCGAACAGACCGCCGCCTGGGAACGGATGAAGCGCGAGGAGCGTGCGGCTCGCGGCGATGCCGGAGCGCTTGCGGACGTGCCCGTGACGCTTCCCGCGCTCACGCGCGCTCGCAAGCTCGGCGCACGGGCGGCGCAGGCAGGCTTCGACTGGCCCGATGCGGCCGGGCCGCGCGCCAAGATCGACGAGGAACTGGCGGAGCTGGACGCCGCGCGCGACGCGGCGGACCCGGCAGCCCGCGAAGCGGAACTGGGGGACCTGCTGTTCTCGGTGGTCAACCTCGCGCGCCACCTCGACCTGGATCCTGAGTCCGCCCTGCGGCGGGCGAACGAACGATTCGCCCGGCGCTATCGACATGTCGAGCAGTCACTCGATCGCCTCGGGCAGCCACTTGGCAGCGCCTCACCTGAACTCCTCGACCGCCTGTGGGCCGCCGCGAAGGCCGAAAACCCCTGAATCCGGGGCCTTGTCCGCCCTGGGGAGCGTTCAGGACGCATTCATTTCCGCCGCCGTAGATTGGCACCGTGCAATCAAGGAGGCGCACCATGACACGCTCCAATCGAGTCTTCGCGGTGACGGCCGGCCTCGCGCTGGTTTCCGCTGCGGCCGTGGCAGACCCTGCAAACGCTTCGTACGACAACCGCTACGGCAACAGTGGCGACCCTGACTTCGCAGACGTGGTGCGCGTCGAGCCGGTCCGCCGGCAGGTGCGCGTCAGCGAACCGGTGCGGGAATGCTGGCAGGAGGAACGCCAGACCTCCGAAGGACCGTTCTCGTACAACCACGTCGGCGGCACGCTGCTCGGCGGCGCGATCGGCACGGTTGTCGGCAACCAGATCGGCCACGGCAGGGGCAAGGATGTCGCGCGCGTCGCGGGCGCCCTGATCGGCGGAGCCATCGGTCACAACGTTTCGGTCGACAGGCAGCGACAGCTGGGCGGCAGCCAGCCGCAAACGTATGAACGCTGCGAAATCCGTTACCGAGACAGCTTCGTCGAGCGCATCGATGGCTACGACGTGACCTACGAGTACGCCGGACGGGAGTACGTCACGCGCATGCCCTACGACCCGGGCGAGCGCATCCGGGTCCGCGTCGACGTGACGCCGGCCGACGGCTGAAGGCGTGGCCCGGGCCGCCGCGTGCGGCCCGGGCACTGGCTTCCTCTAGAATGACGTCATGCCCTTGAATCGCTGGCTCGTCATCGGCGCGCTCGGCCTGCTGCTAGCGGGCGCAGGCTCTCCATTCGGCGACGCCCATGCGGGAGACCGTGGCCGCCGCGGCCAGGAGCGGTCCCATGCGGAGTCCGCGATCTCGCTCGACGAGGCGGTGGCGCAGGCCGAGCGCCGCTACAAGGCTCGGGTCGTGCGAGCCGAGGAAAAACGCCATGGCGACCGGGTCGAGTACCGGATACGCCTGCTTGGGGACGACGGACGCGTCTTCGAAGTGCGCATCGACGCGGCCACCGGGCGCGAGAACTGACCGATGCGCCTCCTCGTCCTGGAGGACGAGCCGGTGCTGCGCGAAACGCTGGCGCAGCAGTTCCGCGACGCGGGCTTCACCATCGACGAGGCGGCGGACGGCGTCGAAGGGGAGTACGCGGGACTCGAATTTCCGATCGACGTGGCGATCGTGGACCTCGGCTTGCCGAAGCGCTCCGGGCTCGAGGCGATCCGGGCCTGGCGCAAGGCCGGCCGCACGTTTCCGATCCTGATCCTCACGGCACGCGACGGCTGGCAGGAAAAGGTCACCGGGCTCGACGCGGGCGCGGACGACTACGTAACCAAGCCGTTTCGTTTCGAGGAAGTCCTGGCGCGCGTGCAGGCTCTCCTGCGCCGTTCCGGCGGCTGGTCGCAGCCGTTGATCCGGTGCGGCGCCGTCGAGCTCGACACGCGCGCCCAGGAAGTGCGCGTGGCCGGCGACGCCGTCGAGCTCACGGCGTTCGAGTACCGCTTGCTCGAGTACCTGATGCTGCGCGCAGGCCAGGTCGTGTCCAAGGCCGAGCTCACCGAGAAGCTCTACGAACAGGACTTCGAGCGCGACAGCAACACCATCGAGGTGTTCGTCGGACGCCTTCGCCGCAAGCTCGATCCGGACAATCGCCACCAGCCGATCGAGACGCTGCGTGGCCGCGGCTACCGGATCGCGCGCAGCTGACCGTGCCGCGCACCGCACCGTCCCTGCAGTCGCGGCTGCTGCTGGCACTCGCGGCGCTCCTCATCGTTGCAGCAGCGGCGGCAGCCATCGCCCTCGATACCCTCTACCGCGACCTGGGCCGCCGTTCGCTCGAGGATGTCCTCGATGCGCAGGTGATTGCACTCCTGTCCACGGCGGAGCTCGAGCCGGACGGCCGGCTCGTGCCTCGCAACCTGGCCGAACCGCGCCTGGCGACGCCGGGGTCGGGGCTTTACGCGGAAATCCTCGGCTCGAGCGGCACCTGGCGTTCGCCGTCGGCGGTCGGCAGCGGGCTCAATCTCGAGGCTGGTCCGCGTCCGGGCGAGCGGCGTTTCGAACACGCGGAGCTGGCGGACGGCACGCGCGTGCTGGGCCTCTCGCTCGGCATCCGCTGGGAGTCGGAGGCGGGCGCTCCGCGGGATTTCGTCATGCGCGCGGCGGAAAGCCTCGAGCCCTGGCATCGCGAATTGCTGCGCGTGCGCACCGGGCTCGTCACCGGGTCAATCCTGCTTTCGCTGCTGCTGCTCGGCGGCCTCGCGGCGGCGTTGCGGGTTTCGCTCCGGCCGTTACGGCGCCTGGAACAGGAGATCGTCGAAATCGAGGCCGGCCGCCGCGAGGCCCTGGGCACGGCCTGGCCGCGCGAGCTCGCGGGCGTCACCGGCAACCTGAACGCTTTGCTGGTGGGCGAGCGCAAGCGCACCGAACGCTATCGCACGACGCTCAGCAACCTCGCCCACAGCCTCAAGACGCCGCTCGCGGCACTGCGTAGCCTGGTCGACAGCGGCGAGACGGCTCGCGATGCACTCGTGCCGCAACTCGAACGGATGCGGGACATCGTGCAGCATCAGCTGAAGCGCGCGGTGCTCGGCGGCAGCTCGGCGACGCTGATCGACCTTGCCGTGGCGGAGCCGCTCGAGCAGCTGCGCGCTGCGCTTGCAAAGGTGTATGCGGACAAGCCTGTCTCGCTCGCGATCAGGGTCGCCGCGGGCACCGCGTATCCGATCGACGCCGCCGACTTCCTCGAACTCGCGGGTAACCTTGCAGACAACGCCTGCAAGCATGGCCGCGGCTCGGTCGAGGTCCACGCGATGCCCTGGCAGGCGACGGCCTGGCGCCGCCCCGGACTCGTCCTCGAAGTCGACGACGATGGCAGTGGCATTGCGCCGGGACTGCGCGCGCGCGTGCTGGAGCGTGGCGCCCGCGCGGACGAGAGTGTGGCGGGGCAGGGCATCGGCCTCGCGGTGGCGCGCGAGGTTGCGCAGGCGTATGGCGGCTCGCTCGAGATCGGCGAGAGCCCGCTCGGAGGCGCCCGCGTCACGGTGCGGCTGCCGGGCCGCTGACCGCCGTCGGGTCGCGTCGAACTTCAGGTCACGTCGAACCTGATGCCCTGCGCGAGCGGCAGGTCGCTCGAGTAGTTGATCGTGTTGGTCTGGCGTCGCATGTAGACCTTCCAGGCGTCGGAGCCGGACTCGCGACCGCCGCCCGTGTCCTTCTCGCCGCCGAACGCGCCGCCGATCTCGGCGCCCGAGGTGCCGATGTTGACGTTGGCGATGCCGCAGTCGCTGCCGGCCGCCGACAGGAAGCGTTCGGCATGCTGGAGCCGGTCCGTGAAGATCGCGGACGACAGCCCGTAATCGGTGTCGTTGTGCAGCGCGATCGCCTCGTCGAGGGTCTTGAACGGGATCAGGTACAGGATCGGCGCGAAGGTCTCGTGCTTCACGACGGCCATGTCGTGGCGCGCGCGCACGATCGTCGGTTCGACGAAGTAGCCGGGGCCCGGCATCGCGCGACCGCCGCACAGCACTTCGCCGCCCTGCTTGCGCGCGTCCGCGAGGGCAGCCTCGTACTGCCGCACGGCCGAGGCGCCGACCAGCGGGCCCATCAGTGTCTTAGGGTCGAGCGGGTCGCCGATCCGCACCTGCTTGTAGCTGGCGACCAGCCGGCGTTCGACTTCGTCGATGCGCGAGGCGTGGACGAGCAGGCGGCGCGTCGTCGTGCAGCGCTGGCCGGCAGTGCCGACCGCGCCGAACAGTACGGCGGGAACGACCAGGTCGAGGTTCGCGTGCTCGTCGACGATGATCGCGTTGTTGCCGCCGAGTTCGAGCAGGCTGCGGCCGAGGCGGGCGGCGACGCGCTCGCCGACATGCCGGCCGACCTTCGTCGAGCCGGTGAAGCTGACCAGCGCGACGCGCCGGTCGTCCACGAAGCGGCTCGCGAGCGCGTTGTCCGCCGGGATGAAGAGCTGGAAGATCGGCGGCAGCTTCTGGGCTTCGATCACTTCGTTGCAGATCTTCTGCACCGCGATCGCGCAGAGCGGCGTGTGGTGCGAGGGCTTCCAGACGCTGATGTCGCCGCAGACCGCCGCGATGAACGCGTTCCAGGACCAGACCGCGACCGGGAAATTGAACGCCGAGATCACGCCGACCACGCCGAGCGGGTGCCACTGCTCGTACATGCGGTGGCCGCGGGCGCTCGGAATGCATCGACAGGCCGTAGAGCATGCGCGACTGGCCGACCGCGAAGTCGGCGATGTCGATCATCTCCTGCACTTCGCCGTCGCCCTCGGCCTTGATCTTGCCCATCTCGAGGCTGACGAGGCTGCCGAGCGAGATCCTTCTTTGCCGCAGCGCCTCGCCCATCAGGCGCACGGCCTCGCCGCGGCGCGGTGCAGGCACGTCGCGCCAGGCGGCGAACGCGGCGGCAGCGCTCTTCGATCACCCGTTCGTAGTCGTCGGCGCCGGCCGCGCGCACGCGCGCGATGACCTCGCCGGTCGCCGGGTTGATCGAGTCGATGAGCGGAGCGTCGCGGCCGCATGCCACTCCGAGCCCGAGAACGTGCCCGGATTCACGGCGGTGAGGCCGAGACCCGCCAGGATTCGCCCGGTCTCGCCCGCAAGCTTCTCCTGCATCGGCTTTCTCTCGGTGCTCATCTGAGCGCTCCTGCGCGGCTGCGCTGCCGCCCTGCATTGCCTTCGACCACGATCCGTCCGGAAACCGACTTGTCCGTGCCGTGGCGGTACCACGCGCCGAAGCGGTTGGCGAGCACGTCGGGCAGGCGGAACTGCTCCTGGCGCACGAAGCCGCGGTACGTCTCCGGCCTGGCCAGCACGAGGTCGACGACGGCGGTGATGCCCGCGGCCGTCGTCACCTGGATCGCGGACCACAGCCGGCCCAGGATCTCCTGCGGATAGATCTTGTTGACGTAGTTTTCCTCGCGCAGTTCCCCGTCCTGGCGGCCGCTGACGGCGACATAGACGATCACGACGTCCTGCAGCGTCTGCGGCACCGCGTTTTCGAGGATGCGCTTCAGCGTGGCGCGGTCGTGGTTCAGCTTGAGGTCGTTCATCAGCAGGCGCATCTGCTCGCAGTGCCCCGGGTAGCGGATGGTCTTGTAGTTCATCTGCTCGCAGCGCTCGCCATAGGTCTCGCCGAGCGAGCCGAGGCCGCCGGAGGTGTTGAAGGCCTCGTACCGCGTGCCGTCGATCTCGATCTCCTCGAGTCCCTCGAGCGGCGCGGCCTCGACGAGGCGCCGGTCGGCGATCGCAAAGCAGGGATTGCCGTACTCGTTGATCAGTCCCTCGGTCGACCAGGTCAGCGAATACTTGAGCACGTTGTTCGGGTGCTGGGGCAGGGCGCCGACGCGCATGCGGATGCTGCGCAGCTCGTCGAAGTGCGAGATGAGCTCGTTGGCCGCGATCGAGATGAAGCCCGGGGCCAGTCCGCATTGCGGCACGAAGGCCGTCTGCGCGCCCTCGGCCGTGGCGCGCACGGCGCGCGTGACCTCGACGTCCTCGGTCAGGTCGAAGTAGTGCAGGCCCGCATCGCGCGCGACCTGGGCCACGCCCGGGTTGCAGTAGAAAGGCAGCGACGAGATCACCGCGTCACAGGGGTGCTCGGCCACGTGCCTGCCGAGGGCGCCAACGTCCGAAGCATCGACGCCATGGGCAACGAGGTTGCGCTTGCCATGTGCGCGCGCGACGGCGCGTGCGGCGTCGACGTTGACGTCAGCCAGCGCGACTTCGTAGTCGCCAGCGTCTGCCAGCAGGCCGGAGATCAGCGCGCCGATCTTGCCGGCGCCGAGGACGAGTACGCGATGCATCGGAAATTCACCTGGAAATGGGTGGCGCATTCTGCCCATTCCGCACTGCATTAACCACCCCCGAAAGGGCCTGATTTTTGCAGTGCAGCGAATCCGTGTACGATGACCCGAACCATGAATGTCGCGGTCGAATCCGGCGACTGGACGCCTGACAGCTGGCAACGCCTGCCGGCGCTCCAGCAGCCCGTTTACAAGGACCCGGAGCGGCTTGCGCGCGTGCTCGGCGAACTCTCGCGCCTGCCGCCGATCGTGGTGTCCTGGGAGATCGACCAGCTGAAATCCGAACTCGCCGCGGCCCAGCGGGGCGAGCGCTTCCTGCTGCAGGGCGGCGACTGCGCCGAGGGCTTCGCCGACTGCGATTCCGACACCATCGCGCGCAAGCTCAAGATCCTGCTGCAGATGAGCGTCGTGCTGCTGCACGGGCTCAAGAAGCCGGTGATTCGCGTCGGCCGCATCGCGGGCCAGTTCGCCAAGCCGCGCTCGACCGATACGGAGACGCGCGACGGCGTCACGCTGCCGACCTACCGCGGCGACCTCGTCAACCGGGCGGCCTTCACGCCGGCGGATCGCGAGCCGGACCCGGAGCTGCTGCTGCGCGGCTACGAGCGCGCCGCGCTCACGCTCAATTTCGTGCGCGCGCTGGTCGACGGCGGCTTCGCGGACATGCATCACCCGGAGTACTGGGACCTCGGCTTCATGCAGCACGCGAAGCTGCGCGATGCCTACCGGCAGATCATCGACTCGATTTCCGACTCGCTCGATTTCTACGCGGCGATCTCCGGCTCGCCCGTGCACGAGGCGACGCAGGCGCGTTTCTACGCGAGCCACGAGGGGCTGCACCTGCTGTACGAGCAGGCGCAGACGCGCTACCTGAAGCGCACGCAGCGCTGGTACAACCTGTCGACGCACATGCCCTGGATCGGGCATGCGCACCGCAGCGCCGGGCGGCGCGCACGTCGAATACTTCCGCGGCATCGCCAACCCGATCGGCGTCAAGGTGGGCGACGGCATGGAGCGGCGAAGCTGCGCGAGCTCGTCGGCATCCTGAATCCGGACGACGAGCCGGGCCGGCTGACGCTGATCCACCGCTTCGGCGCCCAGCACATCGACGCCGCATTGCCACCGCATGATCCGCGCGGTGCGCGACGACGGGCCGGCAGGTGCTGTGGGTCTGCGATCCGATGCACGGCAACACCGAGACGACGCCGCAGGGCGTCAAGACGCGGCGCTTCGACAACATCCTGTCGGAAGTCGAGTCGGCATTCCGCATCCACGCCGACTGCGGGTCGATCCTCGGCGGCGTGCACTTCGAGCTGACCGGCGACGACGTCACCGAGTGCACCGGCGGCGCGCGCGGCCTCACCGACACCGACCTTGCGCGCGCGTATCACACGACCGTCGACCCGCGGCTCAACTACGAGCAGGCCCTCGAGCTCGCGATGCTGATCGGGCGCCAGCGCCCGCAAACGTGAGTAGCGACACCGCCGGCCGGCAGGAATGGCTGTCGGTCCTGACGCCGGGAGCCATCGCGTTCGTCAACGAGCTTGCGGAACGTTTCTCCGGCGAACGCGCCCGGTTGCTCACGCGGCGCGCGGCGCGAACAGCGCGAATTCGACGCCGGCAAGCTGCCGGACTTCCCGGCGGAGACGCGCGCGCTGCGCGAATCCGACTGGCGCGTCGGCGCAATTCCACCGGACCTCCTCGACCGGCGCGTCGAGATCACGGGACCGCCCGAGCGCAAGATGGTCATCAACGCGCTCAACTCCGGCGCCAACGTCTTCATGGCGGACTTCGAGGATTCGCTGTGCCCGACCTGGGCCAATCTCATCGAGGGCCAGGCCAACCTGATGCGACGCGGTGCGCCGCGACGCTCACGCACACGACTCCCGAAGGCAAGTCTACCGGCTCAACGAAAAGACCGCGGTGCTCGTCGTGCGGCCGCGCGGCTGGCACCTGCCCGAGAAGCACTGGCTGCATGGCGACGAGCCGATCGCCGGTGCCTTCATGGACTTCGGCCTGTACCTGCTACCACAACGCCGCCGAGCTCCTGCGGCGCGGGCACGGGTCCGTACTTCTACCTGCCGAAGCTCGAGAACCGCTTCGAGGCGCGGCTCTGGGCGCGACGTCATCGAGCACGCCGAGCGCAGCTCGGGCTGCCGCGCGGCACCGTCAAGGTCACGGTCCTGATCGAGACCATCACCGCCGCCTTCGAGATCGACGAGATCCTCCACGAGCTGCGCGACTAGATCGTCGGGCTCAACTGCGGGCGCTGGGACTACATCTTCAGCTTCATCAAGAAGTTCGGGCACCGGCCGGAATTCGTGCTGCCGGACCGCGGCAGCGTGACGATGACCACGCACTTCCTGCGTTCCTACTCGCAGCTCGTGATCCAGCGCTGCCACCGTCGCGGCGCGTTCGCGATGGGCGGCATGGCGGCGCAGATCCCGATCAAGAACGACCCGATCGCCAACGATCGCGCGCTCGCACGCGTGCGCGCCGACAAGGAGCGCGAGGCCGGCGACGGCCACGACGGCACCTGGGTCGCGCACCCGGGACTCGTGCCGGTCGCGCGCGAGGTCTTCGACCGCCTGATGCCGGCCCGAACAACCTCGGCCGCCTGCGCGAGGACGTCGCCGTGACGGCGCGCCGACCTGCTGCGGTTCCGGAAGGGCAGGTCACGCGTGCGGGGCTGCGCGTCAACATCGACGTCGGGATCCGCTACCTCGCGGCCTGGCTCGGCGGCAACGGCTGCGTGCCGATCCACCACCTGATGGAGGACGCGGCCACCGCCGAAATCTCGCGCGCCCAGCTCTGGCAGTGGGTACGCCACGCGACGCCGCTCGAGGATGGGACCGCCGTCACGCTCGATCTCGTGCGCGACGAGGCACAGTCCGTGCTGGCCGAGATCCGGCGCGAGACCGGCGATGACGCCTACCGGACAGGGCACTTTGACGCGCGCGGCGACCCACCTCGACCGGCTGACCGCCGCCGCGAATTCGAGACGTTCCTGACCCTCAACGCATACGAAGACATCGATTGACACGGGAGCGTTCATGACCCTGCAGACCGCCGCCCAGATCGAAAGCCATTGGAAGAACAGCCCGCGCTGGAAGGGCGTCACGCGCGGCTATTCCGGCCGCGGACGTCGTGCGCCTGCGCGGCAGCGTGCACGTCGAGCACTCGCTCGCGCGCCTCGGCGCCGAGAAGCTCTGGCGCTACCTGCACGAACTGCCGTTCGTGAATGCGCTCGGCGCGCTCACCGGCAACCAGGCGATGCAGCAGGTGCGCGCCGGCCTCAAGGCGATCTACCTCTCCGGCTGGCAGGTCGCGGGCGACGCCAACCTCGCGGGCGAGATGTATCCCGACCAGTCGCTGTACCCGGCCGACTCCGTGCCGGCGGTCGTGCGGCGCATCAACAACACGCTGCTGCGCGCCGACCAGATCTGCCATGCCGAGGGCAACGACAAGGTCGACTGGCTGCAGCCGATCGTCGCCGACGCCGAGGCCGGCTTCGGCGGCGTGCTGAATGCCTTCGAGCTCATGAAGGCGATGATCGAGGCCGGCGCCGCCGGCGTGCACTTCGAGGACCAGCTCTCGAGCGCCAAGAAGTGCGGCCACATGGGCGGCAAGGTGCTGGTCCCGACGCAGGAGGCGATCAACAAGCTCGTCGCCGCGCGGCTCGCGGCCGACGTCTGCGGCGTGCCGACCGTGCTCGTCGCGCGCACCGACGCCGAGTCGGCGACGCTGCTGACCACCGACGTGGACGAGCGCGACCATGCGTTCATCGCGTCGAAGGAGCGGACGGCCGAGGGCTTCTTCCCGGTGAAGGCCGGCATCCCGCAGGCCATCGCGCGCGGCCTCGCCTATGCGCCGTATGCCGACCTGGTCTGGTGCGAGACGGGCACGCCCGACCTGCACGAGGCGCAAGGAATTCGCCGAGGGCGATCCACCGCAAGTATCCCGGGCAAGCTGCTCGCCTACAACTGCTCGCCGTCCTTCAACTGGAAGAAGAAGCTCGACGACGCGACCATCGCCAAGTTCCAGCGCGAGCTCGGCGCGATGGGCTACAAGTTCCAGTTCATCACGCTGGCCGGTTTCCACGCGCTCAATTTCTCGATGTTCGAGCTGGCGCGCGGCTACAAGGACGCGCAGATGAGCGCCTATGTCGCGCTGCAGCAGGCCGAGTTCGCGGCGGAGGCCGTGGGCTACACCGCGACCAAGCACCAGCGCGAGGTCGGCGCCGGCTACTTCGACGACGTCACGCAGACCGTGACCGGCGGCAATTCCTCGATCACGGCGATGCGCGGCTCGACGGAAGAGGCGCAGTTCAAGGCGCGCTGAATTGCGCGCCGCAGCGCAGGCGATCGCCTTCGCAGCAACCGCGCTGACCGCGGCCGCGACACTCGCCGGGCCCGTCGACCCCCGGGTCGAGTCCGTGCTTGCGGCGCTCGCCGCCGAGCTGGACCCGCGCGCGCGTCGGCACTCGCGTCGATCGATGGCACCGGGCGCCGATTGCTCGCGGCGCGCGCCTACCTGCGCGGCTCGCCGCAGATCGCCGAGCGCTGGAGCTGGTCGGCGGCGGAGGCGGCCGCCTTCGAGGCCTCGCCGGAAAAGCTGCCCTCGATGCGGCGATCGCCCGCGTGCGCTGCAGCTTCGAAGCCGCCAATCCCGGCAGCACGCTGTGGGTGAACCCGGAATTCCGCAGCCTCGACCTGCAGCTCGAACGCTGGAATGGGAATGAGACCGTGGGCCGCGCGGGGAGAACCTGCTCGCCGCCGCGCGCCGATTACTTTCCTCGCCGGACCCGCAGGGCCGCGGTACGGAGCGGGATGTGGCGTCGCTTCGCGGCCTGCTGCTCGACCACCAGCCGGAACCGGTGCCGACCCTGGCAGCGCCCGGCCTTTCACCGCACGGGCGCATGCGCGCGATCGATTTCCAGGTTGAATCCGCGGGCCGCATCGTGGCCGGCACGGAAAGCGAGGCAATCGCACCGGAATGGATCGTTGCTGGCTGGAAAGCGCGCCTGCAGGATGCCATCGCTGATTCAAACGCCGGTTTCCGCGGGCCGCTCGCGAGCCTGACGAGCCCTGGCATTACGATTTCCGCCCTGAACCAGGGCAGGGTGACGCGGGCGATGGCATTGCCTGCAGTCCCGCCGCCTGCGCGCCGGCCGGGCGCCGCGTTTGAAGCCGACTGCCGTCTTTGCCCGCGGCTCGCGCGATTCCTCGACGAGCGTCCGCCGCCACACCCGGACTACCACTGCCGGCCGGTGGCGCCCTTCGGCAGTCCCGCGCCACGCCTGCTGGTCGTCGGCCTCGCGCCGGGCCTGCACGGCGCCAACCGGACCGGCCGGCCGTTCACCGGCGACCACGCCGGCATCCTGCTGTACCGGACGCTGCACGCGCAGGGTTCGCCACGCGCGCCGAGTCGGTCGCGCGCGATGACGGCCTGCGCCTCATCGACTGCCGCATCACGCAACGCGGTGAAGTGCCTGCCGCCCGGCAACAAGCCGCTGCCGGACGAGATGCGACGCTGCAACCGCTACCTCGCAGCGCGAGATCGCCGCGCTCGCCGCCGGGCGCGGTGGTCGTCGCGCTCGGTGCGATCGCGCACGGGGCCGTGCTGCGGGCCTCGGCGCTGCAGCCCGGCGGGCATCGATTCGCGCACGGCGCCGAGCACGCCTGTCCGGCGGGCTGCGTGCTCCTCGATTCCTACCATTGCAGCCGGCTCAACACGAACACCGGCCGCCTGACGCCCGCGATGTTCCGAGCGGTCTTCGCCCGGGCGCGCCACTTGATCGCAGGCTGACCGCCGCCACACCATGGACCCGTGAGCGACTTCGACGCCAAGGCCTTCGTCAAACGCCTGCCCGACCGGCCGGGCGTGTATCGCATGCTCGACGCCGACGGGAAGGATCATCTACGTCGGCAAGGCGCGCAGCCTGCAAGTCGCGCGTCGGCAGCTACTTCCGCGCGCGACCAGCTCCAGCCGAAGGTCCAGGCGCTGCGTGCGCGTCGTCGCCGGCATCGAGGTGACGGTCACGAACTCCGACACCGAGGCGCTGCTGCTCGAGCACAACCTGATCAAGAGCCACCGCCCGCGCTTCAACGTCATCCTGCGCGACGACAAGAGCTTTCCCTACGTGCACCTCTCGGCGCACGAGTTTCCGCGGCTCTCGTTCTACCGCGGGACGCGCAAGCTTGCCCGGCCGCCTGTTCGGGCCGTACCCGTCGGCGAGCGCCGTGCACGAGACGCTGAACCAGCTGCACAAGCTGTTCCGGCTGCGACAGCTGCAAGGACACGCTTCTTCGCGAACCGCTCGCGGCCCTGCCTCGAATACCAGATCGGGCGCTGCTCCGGCGCCCTGCACGGGCCTGATCGACGCGCGACGCCTATGCGCGGGACGTCGAGTCGGCCGCGATGGTGCTCGACGGGCGCGCGCAGGACGTCACCGCGCGCCTCGGCGGCGACATGGACCGGGCGGCGGAGCGCGCTCGACTTCGAGCGCGCGGCCATGCTGCGCGACCAGCTCGCGGCGCTGACCGACGATGCAGGCACGCCAGGTCGTGACGCGCGCGCGGGCCGGCGACGGACACCGACGTGATCGCGGTCGCGGAGGAGGGCGGCGAGTTCTGCGTCGCGCTCATGTTCGTCCGCGGCGGCCAGGTGCTCGGCACGCTCGACTTTTCATCCGCGCGCACCGATCAGCGACGCGCCGGAAGTGCTCGCGCGCTTTCGTCGCGCAGCACTACCTCGAGCGCGACGCGCCGCCGCGGATCTACCTGTCGCATCGCGATCGAGGACTCCGGACGTGCTCGCAGCGTCGCTGTCCGAGCGCGCGGGCCGCAAGGTCCGCATTGGCCGTGGCACGGCGCGGCTACCCGCAGCGCTGGGTCGCGCTGGCGCTGCAGAATGCGGTGAATGCCTTGCGGATGCGCGAAGCCGACGCAGGCGAGGCTCGCCGAGCAGTTCGAGGACCTGCGTGCTGTTCCTCGGGATCGAGGCGCCGATCGCGCGCATCGAGTGCTTCGACGTGAGCCACACGCAGGGCGAAGCAACGAATGCGTCCTGCGTCGTGTTCGGCCCGGAGGGTCCGATCAAGGCGGACTACCGGCGCTACAACATCGAGGGCGTCGAGCGCGGCGACGACTACGGTGCGCTGCGACAGGCGCTCGACGCGGCGCTATCGGCGCCGCAAGCAGGAAGAGTCGCCGCTGCCGGACCTGCTGCTGATCGACGGCGGCACGGGCCAGCTCGAGCAGGCGCTCGCGCGTGCTCGCAGGAACTCGAACTCGCGCATCGCCGGCAGTGGCGGCCGTCGCCAAGGGCGCCGATCGTCGCGTGGGACAGGAGCGCATTTTCTTGGCGGGTCGGGAGGGCACCTCTATACTGCCGCCGGACTCGAAGGCACTGCACCTGATCCAGCGCGCGCGCGACGAGGCGCACCGGTTCGCGATCAGCGGGCATCGCAGGAAACGGGCGCGGTCGCGCCAGACCTCGATGCTGGAGGCGATCGCCGGACTCGGGCCCGCGCGGCGCCGCGCGCTGCTGCGGCATTTCGGCGGGCTGCAGGGCGTGCTGCGCGCCGGAGTCGAGGACCTGGGCCGCGCGCCCGGCATCGGGCCGGCGCTGGCGCAGTCGATCTACGAACATCTGCATCCGGGAGCGGGATGAGCGGGCCCTACACGATTCCGAACCTGCTGACCGCGATCCGCATCGCCCTGATCCCGGCGATCGTCGTGCTGTTCTACCTGCCGTACCACTGGTCCGACATGGCCTGCGGCGTCATGTTCGCGCTGGTCGGGATCACGGATGCGTTCGACGGTTACCTCGCGCGCAAGCTCGGCCAGATTTCGCGCGCTCGGCGCCTTCCTCGACCCGGTCGCGGACAAGCTGATCGTCGTCGACCGCGCTGGTGCTCATCGTCAGCAGCAACCCGTGTGGTACGTGACGTTGACCGCGGCGGTGATCATCGGCCGCGAGATCGCGATCTCGGCGCTGCGCGAGTGGATGGCCACGATCGGTGCCCACCAGAAGATGCAGGTCTCGGCGGTCGCGAAGTTCAAGACCATCGTGCAGATCGTCGGCCTCTCGATGATGCTGTTTCGCGAGGACCTGTTCGGCCTGCCGATCTACCAGCTCGGGCTCGCCCTGACCGTGCTTGCCGCAGCCCTGACCCTGTGGTCGATGGTCACCTACGTGATCGCGGCAGGGCCGGAATTGCGCAGTTCCGGCGAAACTTGACAGTCCCGGGACCACTCCTAGAATGTCGCGTCCAGATTGGCACGGTCCCTGCGGGAATAGCTCAGTTGGTAGAGCGCAACCTTGCCAAGGTTGAGGTCGCGAGTTCGAGTCTCGTTTCCCGCTCCAGTTTCTGAACAGACCCCGGGACCGATCCCGGGGTTTCGTGTTTAATGCCCCCGAAGGCTAGGTGGCAGAGTGGTCATGCAGCGGCCTGCAAAGCCGTGTACGCCGGTTCGATTCCGACCCTAGCCTCCATCGCCCCTTCCAATAGAGTCCATAGACGTTTGATTTCATAGGGAAAGGGCACTATTTCGGCCATAGAGTGACCCCTTCTGGACGGGGGTGGATATTGACGGACAAAAGGGCATTGGGGTAACTGAGTGGGGTAACAGGCATGTTCCCGCTGGTCCTGCGCTCCTTCGGTGTCTTCGCGACGATGATCGGCCTGACCTCGGTGCCCTTCTTCACGAAGGAGGACGGCGCACCAGGACCCGATGACGCCGCTGAACTACGGCTACTACGTCGTCTCGATCCTGTCCGTCGTCGGCCTGGTCATCACCACCAAGGTCCTGCTGGGCGACGCCTGGTACTGGTTCTTCGGCTGCGGCATCGTCGGCATCCTCACCGGCATCGCCTTCGTCTACATCACGCAGTACTACACGGCCGGCTGCCTGGCGCCCCGTCCAGGAAATCGCCGACGCCTCACGCACCGGCCCGGCGACGAACATCATCATCGGCACCGCCGTCGGCTTCGAGACGACGGCCGCGACGGCGCTCGCCATCGGTACCGCGCTCATCGCCTCCTTCCTCCTCGGCTCCAACGCCGACATCGCCGGGCGTGGCCGCCTTCACGACCGGTATCTTCGGCACCGCCGTCGCGACGATGGGCATGCTGATGTCGGCCGCCTACATCCTGGCGATGGACACCTTCGGCCCGATTACGGACAACGCCGGTGGCATCACCGAGTTCTCCGGCGCCCCGGAGAGCGCCCGCCACATCACGGACTCGCTGGACGCGGTCGGCAACACGACCAAGGCCCTGACCAAGGGCTACGCCGTCGCCTCCGCCGGTCTGGCTGCCTTCCTGCTGTTCAGCGCCTACCTCGACAAGGTCAAGGAGCGCCTGGAGCTGCCGCTGACCGCCGAGCTGCCGATCGACCTCGCCAACGTCGACGTCTTCGTCGGCGCGCTGCTCGGCGTGATGCTCGTCTTCCTCTTCAGCTCGCTGGCCATCCGCTCCGTCGGCCGCGTGGCCGGCGAGATCATCGAAGAGGTGCGGCGTCAGTTCCGCGAGGACCCGGGCATCATGGCCGGCACCTCGCGCCCGGACTACGCCCGCGCCGTCGACATCACGGCCACGGCTTCGCTGCAAGGCGATGATCGCTGCCCGGGCTGCTGGCGGTCGGCATGCCGATCGTCGTCGGCCTGCGTCTTCCGCTTCGTGCGTCTGCACGACCTGCACGTCGACGGCGGCGACGAGAGGACTCCGGCTGGCTGGCCGTCTCCGGTCTGCTGATCGTCGGCACCATCGGCGGCATCATCATGGCGACCTTCCTGAACAACAGCGGTGGCGCCTGGGACAACGCCAAGAAGTTCATCGAGGCCGGCGAGCATGAAGGACGAGAACGGCAACGTCATCGGCAAGGGCACGCCGACCCACGCTGCCGCCGTCGTCGGTGACACGGTCGGTGACCCCTTCAAGGACACCGCCGGTCCGTCGCTGCACGTCCTCGTGAAGCTGCTGGCGACGATCACGCTGGTGCTGGCGCCGCTCTTCGTCGCCTAACGACCCAGTCTCAATCGTCCTAAGAGGCGAGGGCCGGCGCTCAGGCCTCTCTTTTGCGTCCCTTTCGTCGACAATGCCTCGTTATGCACGAACCTTCACATGTGCGCTGACTATACGCTGCGCGACTTGCTGCCGATAACTAGAATGTAGAGAGCACGCGCATCATGCTGACGCGCCATGTTGTAGAGGTAGGCAGGGAAGCGTGAGCGGAGACAACGCGGCAGATACGCATTGGCAACGCGCAGCGCGATCGAGCGCCACCGGCTCCGTTCGCGCCGTCTAGCCCTAGCATACGCTCAGCGACCTCCTGATCCCGATCAGCAGCGCCCTCGACCTCGCGGAAGGGCGCGACGCCGGCCACGCCCAGCGCGTCGCCTACATCGCGATGGCGCTCGCGACGGCGCTTGGCCTCGAGCGCGCCGCAGCGTCTCGCCGCCTGCTACGCCGGCCTGCTTCACGACATCGGCGTCATCGCCGCCGGCGCCGGTCTCGCCGGCTACACCCGCGGCGACGAGCGCCGCGTCTTCGCCTCGCTGCCGCTGCTGACGCCGGAAGAGGCCGCCGTCGGCGCGAGCGACGCGCCCGAGGAGGTCGTCGACGCGCGTCTGTCGACCACGTCGATCCACGGTGCGCGCGCCGCGCAGGAGCTGTCGCCTGCCCGACCGACGCGGTCCGACGGCATCGCCTGCCCACCACGAGCGCTGGGACGGCGGCGGCTACCCCCACGGCCTGCGCGGCGAGGAGATCCCGCTGCGTCGGGCGCATCGTCGGCCTCGCGGACCAGGTCGAGGCGCTGATCGCCAGCAGACGACGCCGCTGCTGGCGCGCCGCAACTTCCGCTACTGGCTCGGCCGTCTCTCGGGCGCACAGACGGACCCGGAGGTGATTGCGCGCGCTGCGCGACCTCGGCGCCGGCGACGACTTCTGGCTCGGCCTGTTACAGCGACGACCTGCGGCCGAGCTCGTGGCCCTGTGCGGCCGTCTGCGCGAGCCCAAGAGCCGCGCGCATCGTTGCCCGTTCGCCGAGAGCTTCGCCCAGCTCGTCGACTCGCGCTTCAGCTTCACGGTCGGCGTCTCGACCGCGGTTGCGCGCCTCGCCGAGGCGCTCGGACGCGCCGTCGGCCTGCCCGAGCTGCGCCTGAAGCAGCTCCGCATCGCCGCCCTGCTGCACGACGTCGGCCAGCTCTCCGTGTCGCGAGCGCATCATGGCCAAGCCCGGCATCCTCAGCGTCGAAGAGCTGGAGGTGCTGCGCCTGCACCCCGATCTACTCGCGCGACGTCGTCGCCGGCATCCCCGGCCTCGAAGAGGTCGCGGACTGGGTCGCGGCCCACCACGAGCGCCTCGACGGCCGGGGCTACCCGGACGGCCGCGATCGGCGACGAGATCCCGCTGGAGGCGCGCATCCTCGCCATCGCCGACGCCTACGTCGCGATTACGTCAGACCGGCCGCACCGGCCGCGCGTCGAGCGGCGCGGAGGGCGTGCGCCGCCTGCGGAGCGCCGCCGGCACGCAGCTCGACGCCGACCTCGTCGACGTGTTCCTGAGCTCGCGTCGTAGCCTAAGCGTGGGCTCGGATATCGAGCTCTACGTCGTGCTCGCCCCTTGTGGCCAGCTAGCTGCTTACCATGTAGCCGGCTGCGAGGCCGTAAAATCAGACCCAGAAGAAAGCGCATCAGGACGCAACCCTTGCTTGCTGTAGCTGGCAATCGCCCGCCGCAGCGCTCGATGACGAGCGCGGCGCTGTGCAGCTTGCTCGCCGGCAGGCCGCCGACCGCCTCCGAGACGTCCTCGTGGCGTCAGCGCCAGCGCTTCGTCCAGGGTGAGGCCGGTGACCATCTCGGTGAGGATGCTGCTGGTCGCGACCGAGGCCGTGCAGCCCTCGGTCTGGAAGCGCGCCTCGGCGATTCGCTCGTCCTCGATGCGCAGCGTCAGCGCGAGCGTGTCGCCGCAGACCGGGTTCATCTGGTAGCCGCGCGCGTTGGCGTCCTCGAGGAGCGCCGAGTTGCGCGGGTTGCTTCGCGTGGTCGAGGACGATCTCGCTGTAAGACTCGCACTACGCCAGTCTATGCAGCGGCTCTAGCAGGGGCGGTCGACGCGACGGAGAGCGATCGGACCTTTGCCCTGGACGAGCACGCGGATGCGGCCGAGGCCGGCGCGGTCCGTCAGCTCCATGACGGCCCGGCGCAGGGCGTAGTAGGCCTCCAGCTCGTCCGGCGCGCGGCGTGCGCGCCAGCGCTTCGCCGATGCCCAGCGCCGCCGAGGAACTCGCCTGGCGTCGTGAGGCCGAGCGTCGTCAGGCCGGCCGCCTCGCCGGCGCGCGCAGACGCTCGTGAAGTCGACGCTGGCGGTGATGTCCTGGCGGCCGATGCGCGCGTAGGGGTCGTCGCCGGAGGTGTGGCGGTAGAAGGTCAGCAGCGTGCCGCGCTTGCGCCAGGGCGCGTAGAGCTGCTCGGCGCCTCGTAGCCGTAGTCCAGGGTCAGCAGGTAGCCGCGGCGCAGCGCGCCGGCGGCGCGCCGTCGTCCAGGCCGGCGCCGCCAGGTTGACCTCGGCCTCGCAGCCCTCGGCCGGCAGCAGACCCAGCGCCGCGAAGTAGCCGCTCGATCTGCCGGCGGCGGCGCCGCCTCGACGTCGACGAGGCGGTCGTCCTCCGACGCCGACGCGCAGCTCGTAGAGCTGGCCGTCGCGGCGCCGGACGCGGTCGAAACGGCAGGGCGTCCAGCAGCTCGTTGCTGAGGATGCAGCCCTCGATCGTGCGGCGACGCCGGCAGCTCGCCGCGACGTCGACCTTGCTCTGCGGGCAGGCCGGCGCGCTCGAGGCGCTCGAGCCGTCGCCGCGCGGCCAGCGTCACGTCCTGCACGACATAACGTAGTGCGTCGTAGAGGTCCGGCTCGGCTCGTGCGCAGGGCGCGCAGGACGTCGGCGGCGAGCCGGCCGCTGCCGGCGCCGGCCTCGAACACGTCGAAGCGCGCCGGCCGGTCCAGCAGCCGCCAGAAGTCGGCGAGCTGGCGCGCGATCGCGGCGCCGAAGACGGGTGGACGTTGGGGCTCGACTGGTAGTCGAGCGTCGGGTCGCAGGTCGAAGTAGTAGCCGTGCGTCGGGTGGTAGAGCGCCAGCCGCATGAACTCGGCGAAGGCAGATGCGGCCGCCGCCTGGCGAATAGCGCTCGAGCGATGATGTCGTCGCGAGCGCCGAGCTTATCGCTGCGCGGTCCAGGTTGCGAGAGCGTTCACCTGCCAGATGTAGGCGGCTCTACGAGCCGGCACGAAGTGGCGAGGCTGCTAGCAGCCGACGACGGTGACGAGGACCTGGCGCATGCGCGGGTGGTCCAGCTCGATGAGGAAGACGCGCTGGTAGGTGCCGAGCGCGGGCTGGCCGTCGATCACCGGGATCGTCTCGCTGGTGGAGAGGAAGAGGTGCTGGCAGTGGGCGTGGCCGTTGGCGCACTCGTCCGGGTTCATGTTGACGGTGCGGCGGCCGAAGTCGTTGTGCTCGTAGTAGGCGTTGGAGGGCGCGATCTGGCGCAGGGTGCGCGCCATGTCGCGCAGGAGCAGCGGCTCGTTCTCGTTGATCCGGATCGCGGCCGTCGTGTGGCAGGAGAAGACCGTGACCTGGCCGAAGGTGACGCCGGAATCGGCGACGATCGCCGTGACGTCGTCGGTGATGTCGTGGAAGCCGGGCGCGCCCGTGGTCTCGAGCTCGAGCGACTCGCAGGTGACGGTCGCTTTGGCTTCCTGGCGGAGCATGCGCGCGGCGGTGGACGCGCCCGGCGCGCGCTTGGGGTTCGAGCATGCTTCCTCCTGGCCCCGCTCAGTTTACATACTCACTCAGCGAAGCAGTCTTTGCCACGACGAATCCGCAGCGCGCCTGAGCCTTACAGCGAGCCGATTGCCCGCAGCGTCTCGCGCGTCCGACTCCAGTCTCGGGCCCGGCGGGCCGTGCTCACGTAGGTCTCGAGGTCCGTCACCGCGTCCTCGATCGGCCGATGTGGTAGCGCGACGAGGCCGCGGTCGCGGATCTGGTCGAGGTCCCAGGGCGTGACCAGCGTCAGGAAGTCGATCGTGCGCAGCGCCCTCTCGAGCTCCCGCTCGCGCAGGTAGATCGCCTTCAGGTTCGCAGGACGCGGCCGATCACCTGGCGCTTCGTTGCGGCGCCGAGCATTGATTCGGAGAACTCGCGCTCGAGTCGCCGTACATCTCGCGAGAGCAGCTCGCGACAGCCCTCGCCGTCAGGACGCGGCCGTCGTTGAACGGGTCGATGAAGATGTCCCGCGCTGTCGCGCGCCAGCTTGACGAGGAAGTGGCCGGGAAAGCTCACCGGCGCGAGCCTCAGCCCGGCGCGTCGCGCTACCTCAATGTAGACGATGCTAGCAAGACCAACCTGAACCAGCAACAGGGCAAA
>CAVXET010000038.1:0-10030 GCA_963760725.1 uncultured Gammaproteobacteria bacterium | reverse complement strand
ATCCGGAATGGCCGGGCTATGAACAGCAGGTCGCCGCGCGCGACCGCATGCTCGACAAGCATCCGGGCCTCACGTTCGTCGGCGTGCACCTCGCCTCGCTCGAATGGGACGTCGACCGGATCGCGGCTTTCCTCCGCCATTACCCCAACGCTAGCGTGGATCTCGCCGCGCGCCTGTCGCACCTTGAACTCCAGGCCAGCAAGGATCGCGACAAGGTCCGGCAGTTCTTCATCGAATTCCAGGATCGCATCCTCTACGGATCTGATTTCGCCCGTGGCCGCGACCAGGCGGATGCCGAGTTCGCGACGGAGGCGCATGAAGGCTGGCTCGCGGACTGGCGCTTCCTGAGCGGGAACTCCGAACTGCATTCGGGGGAATTCGACGCGCCGTTTCGCGGGCTCGAACTGCCGCGCGAGGTCCTCGACAAGGTCTATCGCGAAAATGCGCGCCGCATTTTCCCGACGGCCTGGCGCGAAACTGCCGGGAGCGGGACATGATGATCGGCGCAGCACTGCTGCTGCTCACCTCCACCGCCGCGGTGCAGGGCGACGGGATCCGCCTCGAATTCGACGGGCAGATGCAAAGCCGCGTGGTCGCGACATCGGGGGCGGAGACTGCGCTCGGCCCCTTCACCGAATCTGAAACGCTCCTGACCGAAGCGGGAGAAGTCGGCAGCTTCACGTTGAAGGACGAAGCGCGCGACACCGTTTCCGACGCCTTTGGCGAGGGCCAGCGCACGACACTCCGGGGCGAGTCCGGCTCGATCGTCAAGGAAGTCGAAGTCACGGCCTACGCCTCGCGGCCGCGCTGGCTCTTCGTCCGCGTCCGCTACCGGAACGCCGGTGCCGCGCCGCTTCAGGTCCGGGGCTTCACCAGTCACCGCTACGAATTCTCGGTCGCCGCGGATCGCCGCGAGCCGGCGTTCTGGTCATACCAGGGCGCCTCGTACGAGTCGCGCCCTGACTGGGTGCTGCCGCTCGGCACCGGCTACAAGCGCGCCAACTACCTTGGCATGAACGACTCGGACTACGGCGGCGGTACGCCGGTCGTGGACGTCTGGCGCCGCGACGTCGGGCTCGCGATCGGACACCTCGAGCTCGTGCCGAAACTCGTCGCATTGCCGATCGAGCGGCAGAAGCGCGGCGGCGCCAGGCTCGCGCTCTCCATGAAGCGCGATGCGACGATCGCGCCGGGGCAGTCCATGGAGACGCTGCTGAGTTTCGTGGCCGTCCACCGCGGCGACTATTTCGACACGCTGCGGGCCTACAGTGCCGCCATGCAGGCCCAGGGCATCCGCCTGCCGGATGCGCCGAAGGACGCCTTCGACCCGATCTGGTGCGCCTGGGGTTACGGCCGCACGTTTACGCCCGTGCAGGTGTTCGAGACGCTGCCGGTCGTGAAGCAGCTCGGCTTCGGCTGGGCCGTGCTCGACGACGGCTGGCAGGTTGCGCTCGGCGACTGGCGGCCGCGCCCGGACAAGTTCCCGGCCGGCGATGCCGACATGAAGGCGCTCGTCGACCGCATCCACGCGGCCGGGCTCAAGGCGCAGCTCTGGTGGGCGCCGCTCGGCGCCGATCCCGGTTCGCGCACGGAACGCGAGCATCCGGACTGGTTGCTGCGCAACGCCGACGGCTCGACGCGCAAAATCAGCTGGTGGGATTCGCAGTACCTGTGTCCCGCGGTGGACGGCGTCCGCGCCGACGCGGCGGCTTTCGTGAAGAAGGCCATCGGGGAATGGGGTTTTGACGGCCTCAAGGTCGACGGGCAGCACCTGAACGCCGCACCCGAATGCTTCAACCCCGCGCACAAGCATGCGACACCGGCGGCGGCGCCGGAGGGCATGCCCGGCTTCTTCAAGGCGATCTGGGATTCGGCGCAGGCGACGAAGCCGGGCGCGCTCGTCGAGATCTGCCCCTGCGGCACCGGGTACTCGTTCTACACGCTTCCCTACCTCAACATGACCGTGGCCTCCGATCCGGAAAGCTCCTGGCAGATACGCACCAAGGGCAAGACGCTCAAGGCTCTCGCGGGCGATCGCATTGCATTCTTCGGGGATCATGTCGAGATGAGCGACGGCGGCGAGGATTTCGCCTCGACCTTCGGCGTCGGCGGGGTGATCGGCACGAATTTCGCCTGGCCCGGCGCGCCCGGCGAGAAGGACAAGGCGCTCCTGCTCACGCCGAAGCGCGAGAAGACCTGGGCCCGATGGGTCGAGCTCTATGAGGCGAAGCGCCTCTCCGAGGGCGAGTACCTGGGCGGTCTCTACGACATCGGCTTCGATCGGCCGGAAGCTCACGTGGTCCGCAAGGGCGGCGTGCTCTATTACGCGTTCTTCGCCGCGCGGCATGACGGTCCGGTGCAATTGCGCGGCCTGGACCGCGACAGGACCTACGCGATCCGGGACTACGTCAACGGGCTCGACCTCGGCTCGGTCAAAGGCCCGGTCGCGACGCTTAATTCCCGATTCCGCGAGTCGCTGCTGCTGGAAGCGACGCCGCAATAGAGTCCGCCGCCGGCTGCGCTACGGCTCGCGCCTCGCATCGTTGCCGGTGATGAGGCGCGCGCCGCGCTCGAAGAGCAGGTAGGACCACAGCCACTGCGTCACGACGATCAAGCGGTTGCGCAGGCTCACGAGGAAATACACGTGGGCGATGCCCCAGATCCACCACGCGATCCAGCCCGAGAGCCGCAGCTGCCGGTAAGCAATCACCGCAGCGCGCCGGCCGATCGTCGCGAGCAGCCCGCGGTCGCGATACACAAACGCTGCGGGCGCGTCGCGCCCGGCGATGCGCGCGGCAAGCGCCCGCGCGACATGCGCGCCCTGCTGCTTTGCGACCGGCGCAATGCCAGGCTGTGGCGCACCATCCGGATTCTTCGCGAATGCCGTGTCGCCGATGACGTAGATATCCGGATGCCCGGGCGCGGTGAGATCCGGCCGGACCGGCACGCGCCCGGCGCGATCAGCGGGCGCGCCGAGCCAGCTGGCGGCGGGCGATGCGCGAACGCCGGCGGCCCAGATGACGGTCGCAGCCTCGATGCGCTCGTTGCCGATGCCAACGCCATCGCCGTCGCAATGCGTCACCGGCTTGCCAAGGCGCACCTCGACGCCGAGGCGTTCGAGCGCCGTCGCCGTATAGCGCGACAGCGCCTCCGGAAAGTTCGCGAGCAGCCGCGGCCCCGATTCGACCAGCAGCACGCGCGTGCGGGTCGGGTCGATCACGCGGAAGTCGCGGGCGAGCGCGCGCCGCGTGAGCTCGGCGACGGCGCCGGCAAGCTCGACCCCGGTCGGGCCGCCGCCGACGATGACGATCGTCAGGAGCCGCGCGGCCTCCACCGGATTGGACGCCATCTCCGCGCGCTCGAACGCAATCAGGAGTCGCCGGCGGATCGCCGTCGCATCGTCGAGCGTCTTGAGTCCCGGCGCGTGTACGGCCCATTCATCGCGCCCGAAGTAGCCATGGGTCGCGCCGGTCGCAAGCACGAGGTAGTCGTACGCGATCGGCCCCGCGTCCAGCATCACGACCTTGCGCGCGGGATCGACGGCCGTCACCTCGCCCATCAATACGCGCGTATTCGCCTGCCGGCGCAGCACGTGGCGCACCGGCCAGGCGATGTCTGCGGGTGAAAGCCCGGCGGTCGCGACCTGGTACAGGAGCGGCTGGAAGAGGTGGTGGTTCTGGCGATCGATCAGCGTGACATCGACGGGAAGGCGCTTCAGGCCTTCGGCGGCGGCCAGGCCCCCGAATCCGGCCCCAACGATAACGATTCTAGGATTTGAGACGTAACTCATTGGCATCGCAAGTGTTTTTCTTTAGTATATGCGCGCTGGGCCAGAGAGCGTAATCTGATTTGCCGGCTCCGGGGGGTGCCATGCTGCGGATCGTCCTGCTGAATCCGAAAGGCGGCTCGGGCAAGTCCACCATCGCCACCGGCATCGCCGCGATGTACGCGGCGCGCGGCTACCGTCCGGTCCTCATGGACTTCGATCCGCAGGGGTCGAGCTCGCGCTGGCTCGAGAAGCGCTCCCCTCACCAGCCGCCGATCCACGGCATTGCCGCTTACGCGCGTGCACTTGGCGTGACCCGCAGCTTCCAGCTCCGCGTACCGCACGGCACCGATCGCGTCATCGTGGACACGCCGGCCGCCATGCAGCCGCACCAGTTCAACGAGCACGTACGCGACGCCGACGCAGTGCTGGTCCCGGTGATGCCCTCCGACGCCGACATCCACGCCTGTTCGCGCTGCATCGGTCACCTGCTCATCTCCGGCAAGATCAAGCGGCGCGAGAACCGCCTCGCCGTCATCGCGAACCGCGTCAAGCCGAACACGATCATCTTCCGCACGCTGATGCGCTTCCTCGATTCGATGCAGATCCCGGTCGTGACGACGCTGCGCGACTCGCAGTACTACGTCTACGCCGGCGAACAGGGGCTCGGCCTGCACGACATGAGCCCGGCGCGCGTGCACCCGGAGCTGCAGCAATGGGACGCTCTCTGGGCCTGGCTCGAGTCGCGCAAGGCGTTCACGCAGCCGGCTGCGGCCGTCGGCCTCGACTGAGTCTCTAGCGGGCGGATGACCGGCATTCGCCAGCGCACCCAATTCGGCGCACGCCTCGCTTTGAGCCTGTACCTGCTGGGCGCCTCTGCAGCCGCGGCGGCGGCAGGCTACATCGGGCGCCCGATCGTGGACGTGCTCGCGGAACTGCGCGGGCCCGGACTCGATTTCATCTACAGCTCCGAGCTCCTGCCGCGCAGCCTCACTGCCAATGTCGAACCGGCGACGGAAAACCGCCTGCTGGTCGCCCGCGAGATCCTCGCCGCCCGCGGCCTTTCGCTCACCGTCGTGCGCCCGGGCCTGTTCGCGGTCACCGCGCACGACGGCGCGACCGCAGGCCACATGGTGCACGGGCGTATCCTGAGTGCCGCCGACGGACGCGTGATACCGAACGCGGCCGTGCGCCTGATGCCGATCCAGGCCGTGGACTGGACGAACGAGAAGGGCCGCTTTGCAATCGGCCCGGTGCCGGAAGGCAGCTATACGCTGCACGTCGAGGCCGATGGATTCACGGCGACGGAAATCGAGGGCGTGACAGTCGCCGCCGGTGCAGCGGAGTCGGAGGTCCGGCTTCTGCCTGCGACCGCGGAGCTGGGCGAGATCGTCGTCGCAACCAGCCGCTACGCACTCGACCGCTTCGGGAGCATGGGCGCACTTCAGGTTGCGGGCGATGCGCTGGCCGCGCAGCCGGCCCTGGGAGAGGACGCCATGCGAACGCTCGGGCGGCTGCCGGGCATGGCACAGGGTGGGCTCACCGCGCAGGCCAACATCCGCGGTAGCGAGACCGGCGAGCTGCTGACGCTGCTCGACGGTTTTCCGCTGCGGGAAGCCTTTCACCTGCCTGCGTATCACGGCGTCTTCGGCATGCTCGACCCGGAGCTGATCGGCAAGGCCGAGGTCTACACCGGCGGCTTTCCGGTTCGCTATGGCAATCGCATGGGGGGCGTCTTCGACCTGCGTACGGTTGATGCCGATGCCGCGCCTCACACGGCGTTTGGTCTCTCTGTTTTCAACGCGATGGCCCGCAGCAGCGGCGTGCTCGAGGGCCCGGACCTTGACTGGCTCGCGATGGCGCGGATCGGCACGCTGAAGCCATTCCTGCGCAGCTTCGCGGAGAATGCAGGCAGCCCGAGCTACGGCGACGTCTATGCGCGCGCAGGCTACGGCACGCCCGAACGGCTGCGCCTGACGGCGAACTTCCTGTGGAGCCGCGACGAACTGGCGATCTCGCGCGATTCTCAGGGCGAGAACGCAGACCTGGAAAGCCTGAACCGTTACCTGTGGCTGCGCGCGGATCACGAGTTCGGGAACGGCATCGAGGCCTCGCTGTTCCTGGGCCACAGCGGCATCGATGGATTGCGCGAAGGCACCATCGACAATCCCGGCATCTCCGCCGGCTCGGTCGTCGACCATCGCTCGTCCGAGTACCTGGATACGCGTGGCAACCTTGACTGGCAGCTCAATGCGCGCAACTGGGTCGAGGGCGGCTTCGAGTGGACCCAGGAGGACGCGGTCTATCGCTATGCATCGCAGGCAAGCTTCACGCAGCCGGTTGCCGAACTCTTCGCGCGTGATCCCGAGCTCGCGCGCGCGATCGTCCTGACCCCAAGCCGCGAGCGCATGGCACTCTTTGTGGCGCACCGCTGGCAGATCCTGGAGAGCCTCGTGTCGGAGCTCGGCCTGCGCGGGCAGCGGACGATTACCGACGGAAGCACGACGGAAAATTGGCAACTCGATCCGCGCATCAACCTGCGCTGGCAGTTCAATCCGTCGACCAGCGTGCGCGTGCATTGGGGGAGCTTCCTGCAGACCGACGAAGTCCACGAACTCAAGGTCGAGGACGGTCTCACCGCCTTCCCTGCGGCGCAGCGTTCGGAACAGGCGATCATTGGCATCGACCACCGCCTGAGCAACGGGCTCGCGATCCGGCTCGAGGGTTTCCGCAAGCTGCAGTCGGACCCGCGGCCGCATTTCGAGAACCTGCTGGACCCGATGTCGCTCGTGCCGGAGATCGCGCCGGACCGCATCGAGGTCGCGCCGCTCGCGGCCGACGTGCGCGGCGCCGAGATTTCAGTCATCGCCGAGGGCCATGACCTCAGCTGGTGGCTCGGCCTCGCCTGGTCGGAAGCATGGGACAGCCTCGGCGGGCATCGCGAATTGCGCAGCTGGGACCAGACCTGGGCCGCGAGCGCCGGCGTCGACTGGATCCGCGGCAGCTGGCGCTTCGGTGCGGTGGCCGGCTCTCATCGCGGCTGGCCGACGACGCGCGTGTCGGACGATGCGCTCACGCCGCGCAATTCCGACCGCTTCCCGATCCGCGCCACGCTCGACCTGCAGGCCGAGTACCGCAGGCCGCTCAGCCTCGGGAGTCTCGCCGTCACCTTCGAGCTCACGAACGCGGTCAACGTCGGCAATACATGCTGCCAGCGGCTCATCGCCGCGGACGACGGCGCAGGCGGCACGACCTTCACGACGCAGGAAAGCGACTGGCTGTCGATCGTGCCTTCGGTCGGTGTTCTCTGGGAATTCTGACGCAGTTCACAGCCGCGATTGGTGGGCCGGGCGAGCGCCGTCCAACCCGCCATGGGACCCAGATTTCGCCCTTTGGCTGCGCTTGGCGCGGCAAGCCTCCTGGTCGGCGCGCTGCTGCGCCTGGCCCTGTGGTGGCAGTACGGCGTCGCGGACGGGGTTACCGGCGTTCATTTGCCCTCGATCCTCTTGCGCGGCCTGCTGAACGATTTCGTCGTCACGCTCTATGCGTTCACGCCCTTTGCGCTGTATCTCGCTCTCATTCCGGAACGCTGGTTCAACTCGCGCGCTAACCGCATCACAATCCTGGCGGGAAGCTGGATCACGCTGTTCGCCATGGTCTTCCTGGCAGTCGCCGAGGACTACTTCTTCCAGGAATTCGACTCGCGCTTCAATCTCGTGGCCTTCGACTACCTCGCGTATCCGACCGAGGTCGCGGGCGATGTCTGGGCGGAGTATCCGGTCATCCGCACCGTGCTCGCCGCGGCGCTCTTTGCCAGCGCCGGAATCTACTGGATGAGCCGGTGGGCCCTCGACAGTAGCAGGGCACGCTGATGAAGCGCTGGCTGCCGCTGGCCGCCTACCTGCTGGCGGTCGTCCTCGCTGCGTTTTTCTGGTCGACGGATCTCCTGTCGACGAGTCCCAATCGCGTCGCGAACGAACTCGCGCAGAACGGGCTCAGCAGCTTCGTGCGCGCGGCGTTGACGAACGAGATCGACTACCGGGCCAATTACAGGAGCCACGACCCGAAGGACAACCTCGCCATCGTCACGCGCGAGCTGGAACGCGGCGGCGGCAGGTTCACGCGACTCGCCGACGGCCGGCTCGATCGCGCATTTCCGGGCCGCCCGGATGGACTCGGCCGCCTGAACGTCGTGCTGGTCTCCAGTGAATCCTTCGGCGCGGAGTTCAGCCGGCTGCACGGCTCAGAACGCGACCTGACGCCGAACTTCGACGCGTTCGCACAGAAGGGCATCTGGTTCTCGCACTCCTATGCATCCGGGACGCGGACGGTGCGCGGGCTCGAGGCCTTCATGAGCTCGATTCCGCCGATTCCGACCGTGTCGATCCTGCGCCGGCCGGGTTTCGGGAACGTGGCGACCTGGGGTGCGGTGATGCGCTCGCTCGACTACCAGACGAGCTTCCTCTACGGTGGCTACGGCTACTTCGACAACATGAACGCGTTCTTCGGCGAAAACGGCTTCGATGTGGAGGACCGCCGCTCGATCGACAAGGTGACTTTCGAGAACATCTGGGGCGTCGCCGACGAGGACCTGTTCGACCACTCACTTGCCTACTTCGACCGCCTCCACGCGACGGGCAAGCCGTTCTTCTCGGTCATCATGACGACGTCGAACCACAAGCCGTACACGTTCCGGAAGGGCCTCGAGACTTATGGCATTCCGCCCGAGGGCGGCGGCCGCGCGGCGGGCGTCCGTTATGCCGATTTCGCGCTTGGCAAGTTCCTGCGCGACGCGCAGGGGCACTCCTGGTTTGACGACACCATCTTCGTGGTCGCGGCCGACCACGGCGCGCGGGTCTACGGGGCGGAGGAGATTCCGCTCAAGACCTACGAGATCCCGGTCATGTTCTATTCGCCGAAGCACCTCCCGCCGCGGCGCGTGGACGCGCTCATGACGCAGATCGACATCGCGCCGACCGTGCTGGGGCTCCTTGGCTTGCCCTACGAGGCGCCGTTCTTTGGACAGGACGCGCTGAACACGCCCGCTGCGGACCGGCTTGCGTTTTTCAATCACAACCACGACGTCGCGATCTATCGCGACGGTCACCTGGTCGTCTTCGGCCTCGGCAAGACCGTGAGTACGTTCAGCTATGACCCGCGCAGCGATCGCTACGCGCCGGCGCCGAGCGACCCGGAGCTGGAGCGGCTCGGGGTCGCCTATTACCAGACGGCGTATGAACTCTTCGAGGGTGGTCGCTACCTGCCGTCCGCGGCCGCCGGCCAGGCAGTGGACGCTGGCGGGGAAAAATGAACAAAGGCGTCGGTTGCGGCGCGCTCACGGCATTGGCGCTTTTTCTTGCGTCGTGCCTGATCCTGCCAGGTGGATCGGCCGCCGCCGCGGAGACCGAGTCCGTCAAGGGCGCCCCGGGCCCCTGCCCCAGCATCGGAGAGCTCGAGGCGCAGGGTTACCGGATCGGATCGATTGAAGTGAACGTCCTGCCGATCTTCGATGACGACCCGGAGGGCAAGCACCAGACACTCTACAGGCTGGCCGACAGCCTCCATATCGATACGCGTGACCCGGTGATCGAGTCGCAGCTCCTGTTCAAGCCCGGCGATCCCGTCTCGCAGCGGCTGATCGAGGAGACTGAGCGAAATCTCCGCAATCGACGTTATATACGCGAGCCCGCCGTCCGCGCCGTCGCCTGTCACGACGGCACGGTGGACCTTGAGGTCGCGGTGCGCGATGTCTGGACGACGAATCCCGGCATCTCGTTCGGTCGCAGCGGCGGCGCGAACTCCGGCGGGATCAAGCTGGAAGAACTGAACCTGCTCGGTCTCGGCAAGCAACTCTCGTTTGGATACGAGAAAAACCCCGACCGCAGCTCCTACACGCTTCATTGGCACGATCCCAATGTGGGCGGCACCCGATGGGTGAATGACATGGCCTACCGCGATGCCAGCGACGGGCAGGGCTGGAGCTTCATGATCCAGCGGCCGTTCTATCAACTCGACAGCCGCTGGAGCACGGGACTCACCTTGCAGCAGGACGAGTCGGTCGAGCCCGTGTACCGGCTTGGTGAGCAGGTTGCGGGTTACGGACGCAAGGCGGAATTTGGCGAGTTCAGCTTCGGCCGCTCCAACGGGCTGCGCGACGACTGGACCCGGAGATTCATCTTCGGGTTCCGGCGGGAACACTCGGAATTTGACATCGCCCCCGATGAAACTGCGCCGGCGGTCCTGCCCGAGGATCGTCTCCTGGAT
>CAVXET010000037.1:0-8040 GCA_963760725.1 uncultured Gammaproteobacteria bacterium | reverse complement strand
GACCGCATTGATATCCACCGTCACCGTCGAGGCCGCGGCCGTCGTGACGCGGTAAAAATCCTCGTCCGGATCGAACGCCGTATTCGGATCGCCGCTCGGGCTGATCGAGGCGCTATACGTGCCGTTGCCCGGCAGCACGGTTGCCGTGGCGATGGAATCATTGCGGCCGAGGGAGACGGCGCCGATGGTGATGCCGTAGTTCTGGAGCGTCGAGACCGCGCAGGCGTCCGTAACGGTCACCTGGAATGCCTGCGTCTCCGCCGTGTCCGGCGTGCCGGTGATGCGGCCATTCGCGGCGAGCGCGAGCTGGCTCGGCAGGCTCCCGCCCGTGAGCGCAAATGCATACGGTGTTGAGCCGCCCGTCGCGAGCACCCGCTGGTTGTAGGCGACGCCGATGCTGCCGTTCGGCAGGGTCGGCGTCGTGATGTTGAGCGCTGCCGGCTTGACGGTCAACTCGATGCCGGCCTGCGAGTCCGTCGCCGCGGGCGTATCGCTGTCCGTCACCCGGAACGTGAGGCTCGACGTCGCGGGAGCGCAGACCGCCTCCGGCGTGCCGCTGATGACGCCCGTCGCCGGGTCGGGCCCCGAAAGGCTCGCGGGCAGTGTGCCGCCGGTCAGCGACCAGTTGAATGGCGGCAATCCACCCTGGGCGACGACGCCATCGGAATAGGCCGCACCGCCGGTCGCGTCGGTGAGCGCCGTGGTCGTGATGTCGAGCGCAACGCGCATCGTGAACGAGCTCGTGACCGAAAATACCGGGCTCGAACTGTCCGTCAGGGTCACGTCAAAGCTGCCCGTCCGTGCGTCGGCAGCGACCGTGCCCGAGAGCGATCCGTCCAGCTGGAGGGCGACGCCGGACGGTATCTCGCCGGCGGTGCTGACCTGGTAGGGCGGCGTCCCGCCCTGGAATACGATGACGGCATTGTAAATGTCACCCACGGCAGTAGCGGGCACGCTCGCCGTTGCGATGGCGAGCGTCTCCACGATGTCGATCGAAAGTGCCTGCGTGTCGGTTGCCGGCGTCGCCGCCGAATCGCTGACCGACACCGTGAAATTCGCGGTTCCCGCCGGGCCCGCGGGTGTTCCGCTGATGTTGCCCGCGCCGTTCAGGGTGAGGCCGGCGGGGAGCGCGCCGGCGCTGATGCTGAAAGTTTTCGCGCCCCTGCCGCCGCTCGCAGCGATCGTCTCGCTGTAGGTCGCGCCGATCATGCCGTCATCCGCGGTCGCGGTCGTGATGTTCAGCGGGCCGCCGCCACCGCCGCCGTTGTCGCCGCCGCCACCGCCGCCGCAGGCGGCGACGAAGGCGAGGACGAACGAGGCCGCGAATGCGCGCCGGCGGTTCTGGAGCGGCCTCATCCCGGGCCCTCGAACGCGTCGAAGCGCGGTGGCGTGCCGATGAGCGTCACGTCGTTGCCGGTGCTGGTCTGGCCGGCCGTTACCGTAATCGGGCCGAGGGGCGCCGGCGCGGTACCCGGCATCGCGATGAGGTCCCTGCCGCCGACGCTCGAGCCTCCGGTGAAATTCGGGTCGATCGACTCGACCTCGATCATGTAGTTGCCGGGCGGCAGCGGGATCTCGTAGCGGCCGATATCGGTGGCATCCTGGCTTCCGAATGGCCCCTGCGGTGCGTTGTCTGGCTCGTTGATCGGGTTCCCGTTGAAGATGCGGAACTTGTTGCCGGAGACGCCGGATGCCGCGGTCGTGCGGCTCTCGTCGGCCGGCGTGCCGCCGTTGTCCACGCGGCGCGCGACGACATTGACGAGCTGCGCGTGCGACTCGCCGTCCGAGAAGTAAACGACGCCGGTGACGGTGCCGTGCGTCGCCGTGAATCCATTACCGCCGCTCGCCGGGTAGAGCTTCGAGATCCAGGCGATGTCGTCGATGGACAGCGTGCCCTGCTGGGTGGTCACGAGGAACGGGAACATGGTCGGCAGGCCCGCGAGGTCGTCCGTGCCGCAGAAGGCCGTGGCGCACTCGACATTGACCTGCGAGTGGTCGAGGCCGGAGAAGTGGCCGAACTCGTGGACGAAGGCGGCGTCGAACTCCCCAACCGTGAGGTCGGCAACGGGATTCGCCGCTCCGTCCTGGAACAGACCGTTCATGAGCGCTGCGCCGGTGAGGATGCGGCCCTGCACGGGATCGAGTGCGCAGGGGCGGGCAAAGCCGATGATGGATGTCTCGTCTTCGCCGAGCGCTTTGATGATCGCTGCGGCAGCGTCGAAGATGATCGGGCTCTGGCCACCGCTGTCGCAATTGCCAATGACCGCGTCGTATTCAGCCATCGTGCTCACGTCACCGTCGGTGAATGCGCCCGTGTCCTTGATGAACCCGGCTCGGTTGTAAGCGATACTCGCCGAGGGCACGTTCTGCCAGACGGCGAACATGCCCTGCACGCGTGAACGCGCCGCAGCTTCCGCGACCGATGCGCTCAGCGGGCCGTTGTCGGTGCGGTACTGAATCGCCGACGCCGTATTCCAGACGTAGGGTGCACCATTCGTGCGGACCGCGAGCGGACCGCCCGCGACGGCGACGCCCGCGACAGAGAGACCCGCGAGCAGCGCGACGATCCGGCCGGCACGCCCGCTCATCCCGGATTCCTCGCGAAGGCGCGGATCATCGCCTCGAGCTCGGCGAGCTCGACCGGGCCCTTGCGGTGCTTGGCGGCAAGGCTCGCCTGTTTCTGCGTGAGCGCGCCGACCGCCTTGTCCGCGGCGGCAAGGCCGTCGAATAGCCGCAGGTTGTCGGCGCCATTGACCGCAATCTCGCGCCCGGCGTGGTCGCGTTCGATGCGGAAGCGGCCTTGATCCAATGCCGGCCGGGCTCGAGAGGCCGTACTCGCTCGGGGCGATCATGAGGAGGAGGAGATCCTGGCCCTTGCGGTAGCCCGCGGCGTCGTAGCGGTCGCGCACGTCCCAGATGTACTGGCGGAAGGTGTAGGTTCCCGCGGCGTGACCCTTCAGCGTGTCATGCACGCGCAGCGTGACGACGACGGTGTCGAGGTTCGAGAGCTCGGGATGCTTCTCGACCCGCGCGCTGACGACGGTGCCGCGCACGATGTCGCTCGCGCGGTCGGTGAGCTGGTCGAGATTCCGCGGCACGGTCATCGCACCGCGCTGCGCGAAGGCGGGCGCCGTCGCGATGCAGGCGGCGAGGACGAGGAGTGCGCGCTTGGCGCTGCGACGCATGGTGTCGGCTGACATCTGCGGCCCGGTCCACTCCCTGATTATGTCCCGAGGAAACTGCGTTCCTCGGGCAGCATGCATGCCGACTGCTGGCATGGCAAGCCATGCGGATCAGCGCCGGCTGAACTCTGCAAAAACCGGCAAGTGATCCGAACCTACGGCGCCGAGCACCCGGAAATTACGGAACTGCACGGCTTGCGTTCCGAGGATGTGGTCGATCGGCACGCCGAGCCGCCAGAAGGACGGCCAGGTCGGCCCGACGCCGTGGCCCTGCCGCGCGTTGTGCAGTTCCGCGACGTCGACGAGCGGTCGGTAGCCGCCGTTCCACATCGTGAGGTTGAAGTCGCCGGCGATCACGAGCGGCCGCCCGGCCGCGCGCACGTACTCCGCAAGCGCGCGGATCTGCTCGTTGCGACGACGGATGATTCCCGCGCTCGAGCGGCGACATCGGGTGGACGAGGACGATCTCGACGTCACCGCCCGGGCGCCTTCAGCGTCGCCGCGATCGCGGGCGTCGATGATTCGCCGGGCAGTTGCAGCACGCGCGCATCCTCGAGCGGCAGCCGGCTGTAGAGCGCGAGCCCGACGTAGTTTTCGTCCGGCACCTCGAAGTGGTACGGATACCGCTCGCGGAGCGGCTTCAGTTTGCGCAGCCAGCGCGAATTCACCTCGACGAGGCCGACGACGTCCGGATGATCCTTGGCGACGAGGTCCTGGATGAGCTGGCGCTGGTGATTCCTGAAGTAGACGTTCGAGACGAGGAGCTTCACCCACGGCCGCGCCGGATCGGCAGGGGGCCGCATCGGCGCCGAAATACCAGGGCACGACGGGCGCGAGAGCGAGCGTCGCAGCCGCGAGCGCTGCTGCCGCCCACGCGGCCTGCCGCTGCACGGCGAGAAGCGCCGCAGCGGCAATGAACGCGAGCCCGAAGTGCACGGGGAAATTCGAGAGGTTGTCGAGCACCGCGAACGAGCCCGGAAATCGCGCGCCCGCATACGCAAGGCCGAGGACGACTGTCGCGACCTTGAGAAGCCGCTTCCCGTGCGCGGCGAACGGAGGTGGGCTGTTGATGCTGCGCTCAGGCCAGGAAAACGAGGTAGAAGAGGCCGCCCAGCACCACGATCTTCAGCGTGTAGTAGACGAAGCGGTTCCAGTTCTTGAGGCGCGTCGTATGCGCGCGCATGCGGTGGAAGAAGCCGAAGATCCGGTTCAGCACGCCGACTTTCTCGCCCGGCTCGTTCGCGGTCGCGGCCGCGGCGACGAACGTGCGCCCGAAGAAGCGGTTGGCCGCGCGCGCAGCGCCCGTGTGCAGCGGCCGCTCGACGTCGCAGAAAAGGATGATGCGCGGCGTTTGCGTGGCGTTTTCCGCCCAGTGGATGAAGGTCTCGTCGAACAGGACGGCCTCGCCGTCGCGCCAGGAATACATCTGGCCGTCCACGTAGATGCGGCAGTCGTCCGAGTTCGGCGTGACGAGCCCGAGGTGGTAGCGCAGCGAACCCGCGAACGGGTCGCGGTGCCGGCCGAGCTTCGCGCCCGGCGGCAGCATCGCGAACATCGCCGCCTTGACCGTCGGGATCTTTTCCAGCAACTCGACCGTCTTCGGGCAGAGCTCCTGGGCCGAGGCGTGGTGCGCGCCGTACCACTTCAGGTAGAAGCGCTTCCACCCCGACCTGAAGAAGGAGTTGAAGGCGAGGTCGTGGTACTTCTCCGAGCGCTTGATGCGGTCCTGGTCGTAGAGGTTCAGCGCCTCCTCGCGGATCGTGCGCCAGTTGTCGCGCAGCGGCGCGAGGTCGGGCAGCTGCTGGACGTCGAGATAGGGCTGGTTCGGCACCGCCGAGAACAGGTAGGCGAGGACGTTGTACGGCGCCATGAAGGTCGAGTGATCGGTCAGCTGGCGCACGAACCGGAGCCGCTCGCGCCCGCGGTAGTGGACGATGATCGCCGAGAGCACGAGTGCGTAGAGCACGAACATGCGAGGCGAAAGAAGGGTGTCGATCGAGCTTTGCCAGGTCATCGAACCCCTAAGAATGAGCCATCCGGGGCAGCGCGGCAAACCGTGTGCTCCCGCCTGCGGGGTCCGAGGGTGCCGATGCATGCTAAACCTGCACTTGGGGTGGCTGTTTTTACTGGCTCGAAACGTCCAATGTCGAAGGGAGACGCGCGGCGGGTCGCGTCACAAGCACTGCCGCATGACGGCAAGGGTGTGCAGCCTTGAAACGCTTCGTATCGAAAGCGCTCGGTGAACTGTGGGCCGTGGCGAGCGGCCCCGGTTTTCCGCTGCTGTTGCTCGCCGTCGCGCTGGCCTTTAACGGCACGCGTGGACTGTGGGCGCCGGACGAAGGCCGCTACATTGCCGGGGCGCTGGAAATGCTGCGCCGCCACGATTTCATCGGCATCTTCCTCAACGACGACACGACGCATTTCGCAAAGCCGCCGCTGACCTACTGGGCGCTCGCTGTCGCGATAAAGGCCTTCGGCCACTCCGAGTTCGCTGCACGTCTGCCGAACGCGCTTGCCTTCGCTGCGACCACGTGGCTGCTGCTTCCGGCTGGCCGCCTGCTGGTGCCACGCACGCCCGCGCTGCCGATGATCCTGTACGGTACGCTGTGGCTGCCATTCCTGGGCGCCAGCTTCGTCACGACCGACACGCTCGCGACGCTCTTTACCACGCTTGCGGGTGTTTCCTTCCTGCACTTGCAAGCCGGGTTCGCCCCGCGCCGGGCGTCGATTGCGATGTGGCTCGGGTTCGGCCTCGCCTTCCTGACGAAAGGCCCGCCGATGCTGCTCGCCCTGCCGGTTTTCGTCGGCTGGGTGGTCTGGCGGCGCGACTGGAGTGCGCTGCGCAGGTTCTTCGTGTCGGCCGGCGTGCCGCTCTTTGGGCTGATCGCCTTTGGCTGGTTTCTCGTCGCCGACAGCCGATTCCCGGGCCTCCTCGAATATCTCGTGGGCGCGGAAGTCGCCGGCCGGGTTGCGAGCCCCGAATTCCAGCGTAACAGCGACTGGTACGGCGGGTTCTCCGTCTACCTGCCGACGCTCCTGGTCGGCGCGCTGCCCTGGCTTCCGGCATGGTTCGCCTTCCGGCGACGCGCGAACCTTCACCCCGGCGCTCGCGGCGCCCGTCGATCGGCTGCTCCTGCTTTGGATCGGCCTGCCGCTGCTTGTCTTCTTTCTCGCGCGGTCGCGCCTGCCCTTGTATCTGTTACCGCTTTTCGCGCCGCTCGCGCTCTGGCTCGCGCGACGGATGGAGCCGGCCGTCGCCGTGCTCCGCCCCGGGCGCGCGGGTTTCGTGCTCGCCACTTGTCTTGCGGTCCTTGTCGCCGTGAAATGGTTCGTGGCACAACTGTCCCCGGAGGGCCACGACGGGCGCGCCACAGCCGCGTTCGTCGCGAGTGTCCAACCCGGGCCAATCGACGACATCCTGTATGTGGACGATCACGCGATGTGGGAATTGCGCTTCTACCTTGGCGTGCAGGTGCGCGAGACCTGGGCGCGCCGAACCCCCTACGAGCCCGCGTTCCAGCCGCATCGCCGGCTGGCCGAACTCATCGCCGCGGGCCGGGCGCCCGCTGGCCGGCTCTACGTGGTGAATCCACGCTCGATCGCGCAGTTCGCGGACACGCTGCGCGCCGCCGGCTACTGCGTGCGGGAACTCGGCCGCAAGTCCGACTCGGTCGTCTATCGCGCGCATCCCGCGGCCTCTCCCGAGTGCATGTCGCCTGCGGGGCCGGAACCGGGGCGCCAGGGATGAAGGGCGAACCGGGCAATGCGCCCTTCGACGGCTCGGGGCTTTCAATCGTTGTGCCCTTCTTCGAGGAGGGACCACTCGTCGACGCGGTCCTTTCAGAGCTTCGTCGCGAGCTGCCGCGCGCTGAGGTCATCGCCATCGATGATGGCAGCCGCGACGATACCTGGGCGCTCATCCGCGCTGCGCCGGGCGTGCGGGGCCTCCGGTTCCCGAAGAACCAGGGCCAGAGCGCGGCGATCTACTGGGGCCTGCGGTCGGCGACGCAGCCATTGGTCGGCATCATGGATGGCGACGGGCAGAACGATCCGGCCGGGTTCAAGGGCCTGGTGCGCGCGGTGCGCGCCGGCAACGTGGACGTCGCCTGTGGCTACCGCGCTCGGCGTCGGGACAGCTGGAGCCGGCGCGCCGCCTCGCGCATCGCGAACGCGATTCGCCGCGCCGTGCTGCACGACGGCGTGCGGGACACGGGTTGCTCGCAGAAGGTATTCCGGCGCGAGCTGGTTGAATTGCTGGTGCCGTTTCGCGGCATGCACCGCTACCTGCCCGCAGTCTTCCGGCACGCCGGCGCGAACATTGCCGAGATCGAAGTGAACCACCGCCCGCGCACGGCGGGCACCTCGAAGTACGGCAACTGGCGGCGCGCGTGCGCCGGGATCGGCGACCTCGTCGGCGTCGCCTGGCTGCTCGATCGGAAGCTGCTGCCACCGTCCATGGAGATCAAGGAATGAACGAGAAACTTGTCGTGCTTACGCTGCTGGGGCACGCGATCCACATCACGGGCTGGAAGCTCGTGGGCTACGCGGGCACGCTGGTGTTCACGGCGCGCTGGTTCGTCCAGCTCGCCGCGTCGAGGGCACGGCGACAATCGCACGTGCCGCCGTCGTTCTGGTACATGTCGCTGGCCGGCAGCTTCCTGCTGCTCGCTTATTTCATCTTCGGCCGGAACGACTCGGTGGGAATCATTTCCAACCTGTTTCCCGGCCTGGTGGCGGTTTACAACCTGCAGCTGCACCTGCGCAATCGGAACGCGCAAGTGGCAGGCGGCGGCGGCTCCGGGAACTGAAAGGCCCCTTGCGGGGCCTTTCGCTCAGTCCTCGATCAGGAAGCTTCGCA
>CAVXET010000036.1:0-12199 GCA_963760725.1 uncultured Gammaproteobacteria bacterium | reverse complement strand
GCGGGCGCGGCATCGGGCTTGTTCGGGTTCCTGCAGCTGGTCACGGCCGCCGTCGCGTCGCAAACGGTCGCGGCGCTCACCGGGCGCACGCCGGTGCCTCTTACGATCGTCCTCTTGGTGCTATGCCTGGGTGCGCTGATCGCGCTCAGGCCGATCGCAAAGATCCGGCTGCAGTCTCAGGCGGAGCCGCCCGGGCCGCCGGTCGCGTCGGAACCGACGCGGTAGCGGAAACGGACGGTGCCGAAGGTGACGAGGTCGCCGTCGTCGAGGCGCGCGTAACGCACCTGGATGCCATTCACGAAGATGCCATTGCGGCTGTTCGCGTCCACCACCATCGCTTCGCCGTTGCGGACCGTCAGCATGGCATGCAGGCGGCTCACCGTCGGGTCCACGATGCGAAGGTCGTTGTCGCGCGTGCGGCCGATGTTGACACGCCGGCTCGCGATCTCGTGCACGCAGCCGACGAGGTCGAGGCCGATGAGGTAGCGGCGAAGTCGCGGTGTCGCGGCGACCGCGGGCGTGATCGGCGGCAGTTCGGGGGCCGGCAGCTCGAGCGTGAAATCCACTTCCGGGTAAAGCTCGGCCGTCGCGTCAGCGCGGGGCCCGGCTGCTTCCGGCGGCAGCGCATCGGTGACCGCGGCGTTCAGCGGCCGCGATTCGCGCAGCTCATCGGCCAGGCTCTCGCGCTCGAGGGTGCGCGTCGCGAGCCGCGCCTGCAGTTCATCGATGCGGCGCTCGCGCTCGGCGAGCAACTGGTCGCGCTCGGCCAGGGAGCGGAGCAGGGACTCGATCCGCTTCTGCCAGCGTGCGCGCTCGGCGGCGAGCGCGGCGGCCTGGTCGGTCCGGCGCCGCTCGTTCGTCAGCAGCTGGTTGAGGTCGGCCTGAGTCTCGGTATAAAGCTGGGTGTCGCCTTCGACGCCCATGCTGTCGAGTTCGGGATCGTCGTCGGCTACCTCGCCGATGAGGATCGGCGCGTCATCTAGATCGGTGGGAGTCGCGAGTTCCCACTCGTGGGCTTCCGGCAAGCGATGACGGCTCGTAAGCTCGATGTGCTCGACGAGTAACGTGAGGTCCTCGGAGACGATGCCGTCGTCCGGGGTCCCATCCCCTTCCCCCTTCTCCATGGCGGCCATTATCCCCGAGTTGTCCCCAAGTACGAATGCCGGGTTGTTAAGCGTGCTGCAAGCTCATTATTTTTCAATGACTTAGGAGCGCGTTCGGCCTGCGACGGCGCAAGCGAGTGTGAACTGCGTCACACGGCCGGCGCAGCTTTGCGCTGTGTAGGATGGCCGCCATGCGACCGGTCTGGATGCTCTCCGCAACGCAGGCACTGTGCATGTCGGGCAGTTTTCTGTTCGTCCTGCTCGGAGGAATCATCGGTTCCCACCTCGCGCCAGCGCCTGCGCTCGCGACGCTGCCGGTGTCGGTGCTGATCGCGGGACTCGCGGCGAGCGTCGTGCCGGCCGGGGCCCTGATCCACCGCTTTGGGCGGCGCACGGTCTTCGCCTGCAGCGCCCTGCAGGCCGCCGCGGGCTGCGTGCTCGCCGGGTACGCAATTTCGACCGGCCGCTTCTGGCTGTTCTGCGCCGCCGCCTTCCTGCTCGGCTCCAACAACGCGGTCGTCATGCAGTACCGCTTCGCGGCGACCGAGTACGTGCCGAAGACGCATGCGAGCCGCTCGATCGCGGTCGTCATGAGCGGGGCGCTGCTCGCGGCCTGGCTGGGGCCGGAGCTTGCGGTGCGCACCGCCGACCTCGTGCCGGCCGCGCACTACGCCGGATCCTTTTACTCGGGCACTGTGCTGTATCTGCTCGCGGCCGTCGTGCTCGCGCAGGTCCCCGACTCGACCCATGTGCATGCGGACGATGCGGCCCCGCCCCGGCGGCTCGGCGAGATCGCGGCGCAGCCGGTCTATCGCGTCGCGGTGCTGGCGGCGCTGACCTCTTACGCGGTGATGAGTTTCATCATGACGGCGACGCCGATCAGCATGCACGTCGTCGACGGCCACGACGAGATCTCGACCGCGCACGTGATCCAGGTGCACCTGCTCGCGATGTACCTGCCTTCGCTCGGCAGCGGCTGGATCATCGCGAAATTCGGCGAGCGCCCCGTGATCGTCACCGGGACATTGCTGATTGCCGTCTGCGTCGGGATCGCGACGCATGGGGGCCATTCCGCCCTGCACTACGGCTGGGCGCTTGGCGTGCTCGGGCTCGGCTGGAACCTGCTCTTCATCGCCGCGACGACGATGCTCACCAAGACCTACCGGCGCGGCGAGCGCATCCAGGCGCAGACGCTGAACGACTTCCTGGTCTTTGGCTCGCAGGCGGCGGCATCGCTTCTGGCCGGGCTCGCCGTCACGACGATCGGCTGGGAGCGGCTCAACTACGCAACGCTGCCGCTGCTCGCGGCGGTGCTGATCGCGACCGTGGCGGTAGGCCTGCGGCGTGAGGCGGTTCCGGGCTAGACGCGATCGAGGAAGCTGCGGATTTCGGCGACGACGGCGTCGGCCGGCTCCTCGAGAATCCGGCCCGGATCGGGCGAGAGCTGGAGCATCGGCTGGGCGATGCCGGTGGCCGGCTGCTGCGAGCCGGCGACGATCAGCCGGCGCACTTCCTGGGGCCGCGTGGCGGCGAGCTCGAAGGCGACGTTCGCGCCGCGCCCGCAGCCGAGGAGATCAACGCGACGCAGGCGCAGGTGATCGATGAGGTCCACGATCGCGAGCGCGGCGCCGGCGACGGCCATGCGGCCTTTCGGTGCGTCGGAGGCGCCGCTGCCCGGCAGGTCCGGCGCATAAACGGAACGATCGGTACCGAGCAGCGCCGCGCAGTGGCCGAAGTCCGCGCCGCTGCCGTCCTCGGCGTGCAGGAAGATGAGCGGCGACGCCTCGTCGAAGCCGCCGCTCGACGGATAGGCCGTCGCGAGGTGCAGCTGTCCGTAACGGCAATCGATGTACATGCGCCGCAGTTGCGCGGGTGCTTTTGCCGGTTGCCGCCTCGAAGTCGCCATTCCTGCCCCGTTCTCTATTGTGCCGCTATCATGGTGCATGAGGGGACCCGTCATGCCCAAGTATTTGCGCACATTCCTGGCAGCCGTCGTCGCGACCGGCGCGACGTCGCTCGTCCAGGGTGCGCCTGCCGCGGCCGCGCCGGATGACAAGGCGATTTATGACCGGATCGTGTCGCTCGCGGGCGACTGGACCGGACATATGGAAGATCCGCTCGCGGGTCCGCCGATCACGGCGCGCTTCGAAGTCGTGAGCGGCGGCAAGGCCGTCATCGAATACCAGAGCCCGACCGGCAGCCTGCCGATGGTCACCGTGTATTTCCTCGCGAGCGGAAAATTGCGCGCCGTGCAGTATTCGCCGGCCGGAAACCAGCCGACGTACAAGCTCGGTGCGGATTCGACGGCGGAACTTGCCGAGCTCGAATTCGACGGCGGCACGGGTTTCGATGCGGACCACGACGGCCACGTGCACAAGGGCGAATTACGCTTCGTGTCGCCGGAGCGCATCGAGCATCGCTGGTTCCATTACGTCGGGCCGAAGGAACAGGGCGTGACGCAGTGGTTCCTGGAGCGCAAAAGCGCCGAGGAAGAGCCAGCCGCGCCGGCGCCCGAGGAAAAGAAGCCGGAAGCGACGCCGGCGGCGGGGAAGAAGCGCTGAGACCAAGGGGACGTTCACCTTGGTCAAGCTGAGTGCCTCTTCGTCCAGCGTTCCCGGACCAAGGTGAACGTCCCCTTGGTCTAGTACTCGTCGTATTTTCTAGACTGGCCGCGGACGCGGTCGGCGGGATATTTCTTCGCGTTCTCCGCGAGCTTCAGCTCGGCGGCCGCGAGCAGGTCAATGTCGAGCCGGTCCGAGAGGCGGACGAGAAACCACAGCACGTCCGCCAGTTCCTCGGCGACGCGCTGGCGCTGCTTGCCGTCGAGCGCCGCGCTTTCAGCTTCCGTGAGCCACTGGAACAGCTCGACGAGTTCGGAAGCCTCGACCGAGAGCGCCATCGCGAGGTTCTTCGGGCTGTGGAAGCGGTCCCAGTCGCGCTCGGCGACGAAAGCCCGCACGCGCTCCTTCAATTCGCCGAGATCCCGCATGCGGACACTGTCCACCAATCGCCATTGCGGCGCAACGTGCCTGCCTTGCGCCGAACCGAGTTTGCAAGGCCCGACCCGCAGCCCTCAGAATCACGCACCTCGAAATGCCGACACTGCTGGTCAGGGAGAACTCATGAATTTCGCCATCCGCCTGCTCGCGGCCGTCCTCGCGGTCCTGCCGGTCGCCGCCCTTGCGGACACGGCGCCCGCGCCGCTGACGGCCGAGACGATGTGGCAGCTGAAGCGCGTCGGGCCGCCTGCGATCTCCCCGGACGGCAAGTTCGCGGTCTATGACCTCAAGCGCTACGACGCGGACAACGACAAGGGCGATTCCGATCTCTACCTCGTGCCGACCGCCGGCGGCAAGCCGCAGCGACTCACGAGCTCGAAAGGCAACGAGACTGAGCCCACCTGGAGCCCGGACGGCCGCTTCATCGCCTTCGTCGCGAAGCGCGGCGACGACAAGCAGCCGCAGCTCTACGTGATCGCCGCGAACGGCGGCGAGGCGACCCGTGTCAGCGACGTCCCGACCGGCGTCGCTTCGCCCAAGTGGTTTCCGGACTCGAAGCGCATCGCGTTCATCACCGAAGTCTGGCCGGACATCACGGACTGGGCCAAGACCAAGGAAAAGATGACACAACGCGAAGAGTCGAAGATGAGCGCGATGACCTGGGATCGCCCGCCGGTCACACACTGGGATCACTTCATCGAGGACCGTATCCCGCACCTGTATTCCATCGCGATCGAGGGCGCGACGCCCGTCGCAATCACGCTGAACTCCGGCCAGTCGCTCCCGCGCCGTGAAAACGGCAAGGATTCCTACGACATCTCGCCGGACGGCCAGGAAATCGCCTTCGTCGCGAACACCGACACGACCGGCCGCGACGAGAACACGGACGTCTACGTCGTTCCGGCGACCGGCGGCGCGGCGAAGAACCTCACCGCGGACAATCCCGCGGGCGACGAGGTCCCTTCGTACAGCCCGGACGGCCGTTACCTCGCGTACTCGAAGCAGACCATCAAGGGTTTCTACGGCGACACCAAGCAGCTCTGGCTCGTGGACCGCAAGTCGGATGCGCGCCGGCGCGTTGCCGCGGACTGGGACCGCTCGGTCAGCGGCATCACCTGGGCGCCCGACTCGAAGTCGTTCTACGCACCAGTCGACGACGCGGCGACCGAGCGCATCTACCGCTTCGACGTCGCGCAAGGGCACGCAGCACGCGCTGACGACGAGCTCGAGCTTCAGTTCGCTCGCGATCGCCGGCAAGCCCGCGACCCTCGTCGCGCTCCGGCAATCCTTCACCGAGCCGCCGACACTCGTCGCCGTCTCGACGAAGGACGGCGCTGCGACGAAGCTCTCCGACCACAACGATGAGCAGCTCGCCGCGACTTCCTTCGGCAAGGTCGAGAGCGTGACCTACAAGGGCGCGGAAGGCGCCGACATCCAGATGTGGGTGATCTACCCGCCCGGCTTCGACCCGGCGAAGAAATACCCGCTCTATCTCATCCTGCACGGCGGGCCGCACAACGGCGTCTACGACAGCTGGACCTTCCGCTGGAACGCCGAGGTGTTCTCGAGCTGGGGCTACGTGACGGCCTGGCACAACTTCCATGGCTCGAGCGGCTTCGGCCAGAAATTCACGGACTCGATCAACCCCGATGGCATCACGCTGCCCTACGAGGACACGATCAAGGCCGCGGAATGGTTCGAGTCGAAGCCCTGGATCGACAGCGACCGCATGGCCGCGGGCGGCGGCAGCTACGGCGGGTTCCTGGCGGCAACGCTGCTCGGCCGGCCGCATCCGTTCAAGACGCTCATCGCGCACGCGGCGGTCTACGACAACTACGCGATGTATGGCGGCGACTACGGCGCCGAGAAGAACCGCTTCTTCGAGGCCTGGGACAAGCCCGAGGAATTCGCGAAGTATTCGCCGGCGACCAGCGCCGCGAACTTCAAAACGCCGACGCTCGTGATCCACGGCCAGCTCGACCAGCGCGTGCCGCTCAACAACGGCATGGAGCTGTTCCAGATCCTGCAGAACAAGGGCGTGCCGAGCCGGCTCGTGTACTTCCCGGACGAGAACCACTGGGTCCTGAAGCGCCAGAACTCGCTGTTCTGGTATTCCGAAGTCAAGAACTGGCTCGAGCACTACGTGCCGGCCGGCGCGCGTTGAGGAGCCCTCGATGAAGATGTCACGTCGCACTGTCCTGAAAGCCGGCGCCGGCACGGCGCTCGCACTCGCGGGCTCACGCCTCGTCGCCGCGGAGAAGAGCCCGGGCACGATGCTGATCCTCGGCGGCACCGGGTTCATCGGGCCGCACATGACGGAGCTCGCGCTCGCGCGCGGCTGGAAGGTCACGCACTTCAATCGCGGCAAGCGCGACGCGGACGGCGTCGAAAACGTCGAGACCCTCCACGGCGACCGCAAGGGCCAGCTCGAGTCGCTGCAGGGCCGCAAGTGGGACGTCGTCGTCGACAACACCGGTTACATCCCCAAGTACACGAAGATGTCCGCCGACCTGCTTGCCCCGAACACGGGCTACTGCCTCTACATCTCGAGCATCTCGGCCTACGCGAGCTTCGTGAAGCCGAACGACATCGGCTCGCCGACCGGCGTGCTCGAGAACAAGGACCAGGAAGAGATCACGAACGAGACTTACGGGCCGATGAAGGCGCTCTGTGAGCAGTACGTGCGCGACGCCTACGGCAAGCGCTCCTCGATCGTGCGTCCCGGGTACATCGTGGGACCGCTCGACCCGACCGACCGCTTCACGTACTGGCCGGTGCGCTTTGCGAAGGGCGGCGACATGGCCGTGCCGGGGACGCCTGCCGATCCCATCCAGATCGTGGACGTGCGCGACCTCGTCGCCTTCATGATGGGCCTGGTCGACCGGCGCGTGGACGGCTACTTCAACGCCGTCACGCCGCCCGGCGCGATCACGATGGGCAACCTCATGGACACGAGCCGCAAGGTCACGGGTGCGGACGCGAAGCTCACGTGGATCGACGAGGATTTCCTCGCCACGCAGATGAAGCCCGAGGAGATGAACTTCGCGCCCTGGGGGCCAATGCACGGCGAGGAAGCCGGCGGCTCGCTGACCGGCATGAAGGCCTCGGCTGACCAGGGACTCAAGGCACGGTCACTCGAAGACACGGTACGCGATACGCTCGCATGGCACGAGACGCGGCCGGCGGACCGCAAGGCGCAGCTGAAGTCAGGTTTCTCGTCGGAGCAGGAAGCTGCGATCCTTGCGGCATGGAGAGCGCGGAAAGCCTGAGCAGCTCGCTTGGGCGCCGGCCGGGGACCCTCGCTCGCTCCGCCGGAACTTTAGTCGCTCGCTCGGGGACCCGGCCGGCACCCGCGCGAGCTACACGTCGCAGCACGCATCACCGGCTTGGTGCACGGCTCCCGGCGGGCGTACTATCGGGTGAAACACTGCGTCCGGAGGGGCCATGCGTACGGTCAGGCAGTTGCTCGAGGGGAAGAAGGTCGGCGTTGTCACCATCGACGCCGCCGAACCGGTCCGGACCGCGATCCAGCTGATGGCCGACCACTTCATCGGTGCCCTGCCGGTGCTCGAGGGCGGCCGGCTCGCGGGCATCGTTTCCGAGCGCGACTACGCGCGTAAGGTCGTGCTGATGGGCCGCAAGTCCACGGAGACGACCGTCGGCACGATCATGAGTGCGCCGGTGATCGTTGTCGGCCCGCAGCACTCCGTGAACGAATGCATGACGCTGATGACCGAGAAGCGCATCCGTCACCTGCCGGTCGTCGAAGAAGGCGCGCTGGTCGGCGTGATCTCGATCGGCGATTGCGTCAAGGCCGTCATCGACGAGCAGAAGCACGAAATCGAGGACCTGCGCCGCTACATCGCAGGCTGAGAAAAGGGGACGCTCCCCGATTTTCCCGAAGGACCGAAGGTAAATCGGGGAGCGTCCCCTTTTCTCGCGCGCGGTTTACCAGGCGCCGGTGTTCGGCATCGAGGCCCACGGTTCCGTGGGCGGCAGCGCTTTTCCTTTCTGCAGCAGCTCCACCGAAATGTTGTCGGGTGAGCGGACGAAGGCCATGTGGCCGTCGCGCGGCGGGCGGTTGATGGTGACGCCGGCGGCCTTGAGTTTCGCGCACAGCGCGTAGATGTCCTCCACCTGGTACGCGAGGTGGCCGAAGGCGCGGCCGATCGTGTACGACTCGGGGTCCCAGTTGTGCGTGAGCTCGACCTGGGCGTCCTCGTCGCCGGGCGCGGCGAGGAAGACCAGCGTGAAGCGCGCTTTTTCGTTATCAACGCGCCGCACTTCCTGCAAGCCGAGCAGTCCGTAAAACGCGGTCGATGCCTCAAGGTCGCTCACGCGCACCATCGTGTGCAGGTATTTCATTTCGCGAACGCTAGCACGCCTGCGGCCTCAGACGAAGCCGAGGGCGAGCCCCGCCACCGCGCCGCCGAGGATGATCCAGATGGCATCCACCCGGGTCCATTGCAACAAGGCGAAAGCCACCGCTGCGATGGCGATCGCAGTCCACTCGGGCGCCGCAAGTCCGGCCGGAAAGAGGATGTTTCGGCCGAAGACGATCGCAAGGCTGACAATCACGCCCGCAACGGCGGCCGTCATGCAGGCGAGTGCGGCTGCAATGCGCGGATTGGACGCAAGCCGGTCGCCATAGGGCGCGCCAACGAGGATGAAGATGAAGGACGGTAGGAAGGTGGCCCAGGACGCGAGCATCGAGGCGATCGTCGCGGACACGCCCGGCTGCAGCGCGCCCGGCTGATTCCAGCCCGCCATGAATCCGACGAACTGCAGCACGATGATGAGCGGTCCGGGCGTCGTCTCGGCGAGCGCCAGGCCGGCAACGCTGTCTGCCTGCGTGAGCCAGCCGTAGAGGTCCACCGCCTGCTGGTTGACCCAGGCGAGGATTGCATAGGCGCCGCCGAAGGTGACGAGTGCCGCAGTCGTGAAGAACCGGTAGATCCCGGCGAACACGGAGTCCGGACCGGCGAGCTGCAGGACGGCGATGGCGGGGAAGACCCAGAGCACAAAGCCCGTCGCGAGCGTCCGCCACGGAAAGGTCACGGCGCCGCGATTCGCGGGCAGCGGCGGCGACGCCTCTTGATGCTTCAACAGCAGGCCGACAACGGCTGCACCCACGACCACGAGCGGAAACGGCGCGAACTTGCCGACCATCAGGACGAAGGCGACGCCCGCCAGCAGCCAGTGCAGCGGCGTCTTGAGTGCGCGACCCGCGATCCGCACGACCGCCTGGACAATCAGCGCGATCGCCGTCGCCTTCAAGCCGAGGATTGCGGCCGCAACGAGCGGCACGTCGCCGTGCAGCGCGTAGAGGAAAGACAAGGCGAGCAGCAGGAAAACCGACGGCACCAGGAAGCAGAGCCCCGCGACGACGCCGCCCGCGACGCCGTGCAGACGCCAGCCGAGCCAGATGGCGAGCTGCAGCGCCTCGGGGCCCGGCAGCAGGATCACGAGGTTGAGCGCATTCAGGTAGGTGCGCTCGTCGACCCAGCGCCGCTCCTCGACGAGTTCGCGATGCATGATCGCGACCTGCGCGATCGGTCCGCCGAACGAGATCAGCCCCAGCCGCAGCCAGTACCGGAACGCCTCGCGGCGCGTGGGAGTCACGGCGCCGTGATCGGCGAATACCAAGGCAGCTGCTTGAACTCGGCAACCCAGGCGCCGATCGCCGGAAAGTCGCTCATGCGATAGCCCGCCTCGTCCGCCACGTGCGTGTAGGCAAAGAGCGCGATGTCCGCGAGCGTCGCACGCTCGCCGACGAGCCAGTGCCGGCCGGTCAGGCCCTTTTCGAGCAGCGCGAGGGAATCCGCGCCGCGCTGAAAGCGCTCGACGTATTTCTCGCCGAGTTCCTCGGGCGTCTTCTTCAGCGACTTCAGCCAGAAACGCACGGTCGCGACGCCGGGCTCGAGCTGGTACTGCTCGAAGCCGAGCCACTGCCAGACGAGCGCGCGCTCGTATTTGTCCGCCGGCATCAGCGGCGTGCCCTCGGCGAGGAACAGAATGATGGCGTGGCTCTCCGCGATCGGCCCGCGGCCCGGCACCATCAGCACCGGGATCTTGCCGTTCGGGTTGATCGCGAGGTATTCGGGCGTGCGCGTCGCACCGGCGACGATGTTCATCTGCCTGAGTTCGTACGGGATGCCGAGCGCCTTCATCGTCAGCCGGCACTTGTAGCCATTGCCCGAAGGCAGGTAGTCATAGAGTACGTAGCCCATGGCGTTACGCCTGTCCGAGCATCCGCCGCGCCTCGGCGGCGGCGCGGATGCCGGAAAGATGCGCGCCGTGCAGCGTGCCATAGGCCTCCTGCTCCGTGTGTTCGCCCGCGAACACGAGGCGACCGCCGACTTGGCGCGTCAGCACCGCGCGCGCGCCGTATTTCCCCGGCACACAGTGCGAGTAGGCGCCGCGTGCGAACGGGTCGGAGGCCCAGGCGGTCGCCGCGCCCCGGTCGAACTGCTTGCGCACGTCGCTGCCCAGCATCGCGCTGAACTCGTCGAGCGCGTGCGCGATGCCGGCGGCCTCGCCCTCCGCCTCCAGCTCGCGCGCAAGCCGCCCGGTCGAGAAGGCGATGCAGACATTGCTGCCCCAGTGGCGCGTCAGGTAATTGAGCCCGCGGCCATCGTCGCGTTTCATCTGCAGGAACTCCGTCGTCTCGGAAGGAAACACGTTTTTCTTGAAGCGCAGCGCGATCTTCTGGAGGATCCCGAGCGGCAGGTCGTGATGCGCCTGCAGCACCTCGACCGGCAGGTGCGGCGTGAAAATGACCGAACCCTCAGCAACGATCGCAGACGGCAAGGCGATCACGGCGACGCGCGCGGTGACGAGGCCGGCGTCGGTCTCGGCAGCGACGCCCTTCCCGCCCCAGCGGATGCGCGTCACCGGCGTCTTCAGCTGCACGTCCACGCCTTTCGCGTAATGCGCGAGCAGCGTGCCGTAGCCGCGCGGGATCATGAAGTCCTCGCCGTTCTCGTCGAACTGGTATGAATCGAGCGCGGAGAAGTTCGCAGGCTCGATGCCTTCCCAGCCTGTCAGGTTCTGCGTCGCCATCGGATACCAGGGATCCGCGAGCGTCTCCTGGGTCATCGCCGCTTCGGCGGGAATGTCGAGGCCGCGGCTGCCGGCCTTGTCGAGTTCGCGGTCCATGCGCTCGTGCACCGCGCGGAATCCGGCCGTCTCAGCCTCGCTCATGCGCCGCGCGCCGTCGTAGATCGCGCGCGCGAACCGGTCGGGGAAGACTTCGAAGCCATTCTGCTGCGCGTATTTGACCCAGGGATTGATGTTCGAGGCATGCAGCCAGGAGCAACCGTGGTCCCAGGGCACGCCGATGCTGTTTTCGGTGTATGCGCGCCCGCCGATGCGGTCGCGCGCCTCGAGCACCAGCACCGAGACGCCCTTCGCCATCAATTCCTTCGCGGCCGTGAGGCCAGCGCCGCCGGCGCCGATCACGAGCACGTCGGGCGTCGCGGTCGCGGCGCGAAGCGGCGCGCCGAACGTGCTGAGCAGCGCGCCTGCACCGATGCCCTGCAGGAGTTCTCTGCGATTTATCAAGGGATTGCTCTCCGCCACACCCTGAGCTTTGAAAGATAACTCATACCGGCATGGGCCGGGCTCGTCGATGGAAGTTGCCGGTACTCGAGCTCAAGCGTCGCGGGCAAAGTCGGAGCGACATGACGACGCCACGAGGATGCGGCCTTCTGCCCATTGAAGCAGACCCGGCGAATTCCCGGATGCGCGGCAAGAAAGACGGCGAAGTCATTGACGCGGATGGAGTCCCTCTGGATCGCGGAATCGAGACTCCCCGGCCGGACGCAGCTCTCAAGCACGTCCCAGATTGCGATGCCGGCTCTCTTCAGTGCGGCCTTGCGACGCGCGTAAGGTGCAGCCGGCTCGAATCCGAGAATGGCGCCGGTGATACTCCAGAACTGGTTGTGGCGGTACGCGTAGTACTGGCCGGCTGCGAGCGAAGCCTCTCCCGGCATGCTGCCGAGAATGAGGACGCGCGCTCTACGGTCGGCGAACGGAGGGAAGCTGCGGATTCTCTTGCGAGTGGGCGCCATCTCACTATTGTCCGAGGGGACTGTC
>CAVXET010000035.1:0-16528 GCA_963760725.1 uncultured Gammaproteobacteria bacterium | reverse complement strand
GCGCTTGTTGCGCTTGCCCTCGTTGCGGATGCGCAGGACCTGGATTCCGCCGATTTCGGCGATGTTCGCGACGTGCGTGCCGCCGCAGGGCTGCAGGTCGATGTCGGGGATCCTGAGGAGCCGGATGCGACCGGCCCCGCGGGGCGGCTGCACGCTCATGGTCTTGACCAGCTCCGGCCGCGCGTCGAGCTCCTCGTCCGTGATCCAGACGGTCTCGGTCGCGACGCCGCGTGCGATCAGCTCGTTGGTTCCGTGCGCGATCTTGCCGGCGTCGAGCAGCGTGATGTCGATGTCGAAATCGAGCCGCGCCTTGTCGGGCGCGATGTTCCCGCCGGTCACCGGCGCGATGACGACGCAGGACATCACGTGCAGCGCCGTGTGCAGGCGCATCAGCGCATAGCGCCGATCCCAGTCGATCTCGAGGCCGACGGCTTCGCCGACTTCCGGCAGCGCCGCGCCGGCGGCGATGACATGCGCGACCGAACCGGGCGTTTCTCCCTTGCGCGTGTCCGCGATCGCGATGCGATCGCCGTTGCTCGCGGATCAGGAATCCCGTGTCGCCGGGCTGGCCGCCGCCAAGCGGATAGAAGATCGTGCGATCGAGCTCGACCTTGCCGTCGCGCGCGGCGACGACACGCGCCGTCGCGGTCTTGAGATACGCATCGTCTCTGAACAACAGTTCGGTCATTGAAGGGGCGCGCCCCCTTCATCATAAAGGTGACGCTCACCATTTCCTAAAGGTGAACGTCACCTTTTCCCACCATTTCCCGGGTCAGGGATCGGGGACGAAGCCCTGCGGGAACGGATCGGGCAGGCGCCGCGCCACGCGTTCGGGCGACGGGATGATGCCGCGGGCGACGAGGTTCTTGCGCGAGTCGTAGTAGATGCGAATCACCTCGTCAGGCTCGTCGCTCGCGCGTTCAAACGCGGTATAGACCGCGCCGGAATCCAGGCGACGGCCGTGACCGGTGCCGAGCCGCTCGTCCTCACGAACCATGCCGGACTGGCGGGACGCGGACTTCGCGCGCGAGGAATCCGCCTCGGCAGCGGCGGATGCCGGCGCCGCCGCCTCGCCGCGCGCCAGGGGCTCTTCGTCCGCTGGCATCGCCCGGGCCTGCTCGCGAAACAGCGCGACGCCGATGACGCCGACGTTGTCCGGCCGCCCGGTCCGCGCCGCGTACGAATCGGGCAGGGCGGTGAAGTAGAACGCCGCGACCTGGTCCATGCTCTTGCGCCAGCCGTCGATGTCGAGCGAAACCCAGGGATCGAGCACGTAGCCGCTCGAAAGCGTCGTTGCCGTCTTCCCGGTAATGACGTTGACCCCGTCCACCGAGGTGACCGCCAGCAGCCGCCCGCCGGCCTGGTTGCGCAACCGGATCTCGTATTCGCGTCCCGGCTCCCCGGCCACATGGCGTTCGCCTCCATGCCAGTACACCGGCAGGACCTGCCCGGTATGGCGGTCGAGGATCTCGACGTCGACCGGCATTCCGGCGGCCGCCAGGAGGGGGAAGAGGAGGCCGGCGGCGGCCGCGGCCCGTAGCGCTTTGAAGTTCATCGACGACTCCCGCAAGTGGTCCTGACTCCTCTAACGCCGGCTGGCTATCGGGCGGGTTTGTATATACAATTGCGGCTGGCATGAAGCGTCTGGGACAGGCAGTGGACACGGTCATGAAAAGCGGGTTTTCTTGCACGGTTTGGGCGGTCAGGGCAGGTCGAAAGACTGGCCCCGGGCGTCGTGCCGCGCGCGGAAGCTGCGGCCGCGGGCGTCGCCGCGGCCATGCGCGGGATCGCCCGCCAGGCCCATTCCCGGGCGAACCGGAAAGCGGCGATTTCGCTCCGCGTCGATCCGGAGGTCCTCAACTGGTTCAAGGCGCAGGGACCGGGCTATCAGACCCGGATGAACGCCGTGCTGCGGGCGTACAAGGACGCCTCGAGCTGAGCATTTCTCGCGGATTGGCCGCGATATCGCGGCTTTCATGGCGTTTGCGTCGTTTGCCTGCCCGACATCCGATTGAAGCTATATCGGATGTTCATACCCATCTATAAATAGGCGAAATATGCCCATTCGGCAGCGGCACGAGGCACGCCACTCGCCAGGGCTCGTCGAGTCCTGGCCGCCGTCTCCGCCGAAGGAATCCAGGCATCGCCGCGCGCGACGCCGGAATCCTGACGCGGGCCGATCTCCAAGCCCGAGGTCCTGACCCTTCCGGGGACGCCGGACCGCCGGAGCCGCCTCGAGCCGGGCGGCGGCCCGCAGGCTGGCGCCTCTCGACGCTTCGGCCGTCGCGATCAAAGGCCCGATTTCTGTATATACACGGCTTGGCCGCTCGGTCTGGGCATCGGCAGCTTCGCGCCACGGCCTCGGCTCCAAGCGCAGCCGCCATCCGTCGGCCCCGCAGGCGCCGAGTCCGCATGCCGGCACCTGGCCGAGGCGTATATACAGGCGGCTTGCGGCCGATCCGCGGACCGAAACGAACACCGGATCGACCGCGCGCCTTTCCTGGACCCGATCTGTCCAGAATATTTCCACCCTGGCGCTGGAGTAAGTACCAAGGCCCACTTGCGGCCCATGCAGATCGGATTACGCTAGTGCGCGCTGGGGCTTCCAACCAGTTGCCGGGCACGCCGATGCGGTCCGGTCATTGACGCGCCAAAGAAACTTAGGGAGATGACGAGATGTACAAGTTCAAGCTGGGTGGCGGCCTCTCGCTCCTGCTCGCGCTCGCGCTCTTGAGCCCGATCGCGTCGCAGGCACAGACGACCGTAACCAACCGAGAGAGCAACTTCGAGATCATTGCGGTCGACGGGAACAGGCTCGTCGTGCGCGACCAGTTGGGCACGCGCGAACTGACCGTGCCGCCGGACTTCCGGTTCACGGTCAACGGCAAGTCGCTGGCGGTCAGTGATCTGCATGCCGGCATGAAAGGCACGGCAGTCGTCACCACCACGACGATCCAGCGGCCGGTCTATGTCACGACCATCAAGCAAGGCACCGTGACCTACCAGACCGCGCGCTCGATCCAGATCAAGGAAAGCAACGGCGTCGTCCACAAGTTCACGCAGAGCGAAATCGACAAGCGCGGCATCCAGCTCTACATGGGCGACCAGCCGATCCGCGTTTCCCAGCTGAACCCGGGCGACACGATCACCGCGGTCATCGTGACCGAGGGCAAGCCGGAGATCCTCACGGCGAAAGAAGTGAACGCTCAGCTCGCGGCCGCGCCCGCGCCAGCTGCAGCCGCTGCACCTGCTCCGGAGCCCGAACCGGCCGCAGCCGAAACGCCGGCCGCTGCGCCAGCTGCGGAACCGACGCCTGAGCCGCAAGCCATGGAACAGGCGGCGCCCGAGCCCGCACCGGTGGAAGCAGCCCCGGCGCCGGCACCTGAAACGCCGAAGCCTTTCTTCAGCAACCCGTTCTTCATGCTCCTGCTGCTGATCATCGCCATCGCCCTGATCTGGGTGCTGATGCGCAGGCGAGCCAAGGACAACAACAAGAAGTAACGGCCGAAACAGTCCGATCCCGTGCCGCCCGAGTTCCGCAAACCTGCGGAACCGGGCGGCACGCTTCTCAGTACTTGCTTCCGTCCTTGTGTGAATACGCGCCCGGATTAGTCGGCGCGTTCCAGACAAGATCCACGTCCGGATACTGCGCGGCGTCCGCCGCGTCGCGGTTGCTGATCTCGAGATAGACCGCGGGCTTCGTCCCGCGATTGACCAGCTGGTGGCCATCGGGATGGCCTGCCGGAAATCCCGCGCACTGCCCGGCACGGAGCGGACGCTCCCCGGAATCCGTCACGAGCACGAGTTCGCCCTCGAGCAGGTAGACCAGTTCGTCCTCGTGCGTGTGCCAGTGGCGCATGGAGGACGCGGCGCCGGGCCAGAGCGTCGTCAGGTTGACGCCGATCTTCGTCAGGCCGGCCGCGTCGCCGAGCGCGCGCTTCTCGCGCGGCAGGACTTGCCTCGCGAAGTGCCCGGGATAGCCGGAACTGGCGTGGGCCGGAAGCTCCCTGGGGTCGATCGGCATCGAGATCGCTGTTGATTTCATCGCTGCTCACCTTAGGATGCATATAGCCATCCACCGCAAGGGACCGCCGTGACACCAAAACCAGCACGCAAGGAAAGTATCCCGCATCGGGGCCCGCTCGGTCAGCGTGCCGAAATCGCCTCGAGCTCGCGCGCCTTCCCGCGCATGAAAGCCGAGTCCGTGCCGCGCGCCGGCTGGGTGCGCGAGATCCGCACCGCGCTCGGCCTCTCGCAGTCGCAGCTCGCGGCGCGCGCCGGCGTCTCGCGCGCGACCGTGCAGCAGATGGAGAAGGCCGAGGCCCGGCGGCGCATCACGCTCGCGAGCCTCGACCGCCTGGCGGCGGCGATGGACTGCCAGGTCGCGGTCGCGCTCGTGCCGAAAGGCGGCTCGCTCGAGGACGTGCGCCGGCGGCAGGCGACGCTGCGCGCCGAGGCGCTGCTCGCCGAGAAGATCAAGGACAACAAGACGCCGCCGCGGCCGAAGGACCTCGAGCGGCGCAAGCAGCAGCTCGTGACGAAGCTCCTGCGCGGCAGCCGGCGCCGGCTCTGGCGGCCGGCCTAAGATGGTGCCGGGTCGTACATTTCGTACATCCGGCTAAGGCCACGAATGTACGAAATGTACGACCCGGCACCTATTCCCTAGCGGAGTTCCAAAAATGAATATGGCAGCAAGGGCGTCAGCCCTGGCGGTGTTCTTTGCCCTGGCGGCCTGCGGCGGCCCTGCGCCGGACCAGGTTGCGGACGCGATCTATGTGGGCGGTGACATCGTCACGATGGATCCGGTCCGGCCGGCAGCCGGGGCACTCGCGATCAAGGACGGCAAGATCCTCGCGCTGGGCGAACCGGAAGCGCTCGAGAAGGCGCACCGCGGCGAATCGACGCGGATCGTGGACCTCGGCGGCAAGACCTTGCTGCCGGGATTCCTGGACGCGCACAGCCACTATTTCAGCTCGCTCACCGTCGCGAACCAGGCCAACGTCTACGCGCCGCCGGCAGGGCCGGGCAGGGATGTCGCGAGCATTGTCGCGGAACTCGTGAAGTTCAGGGACGCCCGCAAGATCGCGCCCGGCGAGATCATCCAGGCGTACGGCTACGACGACAGCGCGATGCCGGACGGACGCGTGCTGAACCGCGACGATCTCGACGCAGTGCTCCCCGACAATCCCGTGCTCGTCAACCACGTCTCCATGCATGGCGCCGTGATGAACTCGGCCGCCCTGAAGAAGTGGAATTTCACCTCGAAGACGAAAACGCCGCCGGGCGGCGTGATCGTGCGCAAGCCCGGCACGAACGAGCCGTACGGTCTCATCATGGAGACGGCGTACCTGCCGATCTTCGCGGATCTTCCGAAGCCGACGCGCGAGCAGGAGGTTGCGTGGTCGCGTGCGGGCCAGATGCTTTACGCACAGGCCGGCATCACGACCGCGCACGAGGGCGCAACGCATGCCGCGGACCTCGAGGTGATGCAGCGCGTCACCGACGCGGGCGCGAACTTCATCGACATCGTCGCGTATCCCTTCATCACGGATCTCGATGCCGTGCTCGCGGCGCATCCTGTCGCGACCTGGGGCCGCTACGGCAAGCGGCTCAAGATCGGCGGCGTCAAGATCACGATCGACGGCTCGCCCCAGGGCCGGACGGCCTATTTCTCGACGCCGTATCTGACGGGCGGTCCGGGCGGCGAGAAAGACTGGCGCGGCGAGCTGACGTTCCCGCAGGAGACCGTCAACCAGATGGTCAAGCGCGTCTATGGCCTCGGCGTGCCGCTCAACCTGCACGCCAATGGAGATGCGGCAATCGATGCTTTCTTCACGGCCCACGAGGCGGCGGGCGGCGACCCGACGGTGGATCGCCACGTGACGCTGATCCACGCGCAGTTCACGCGCAAGGACCAGCTCGACAAGTATGTCGCGTACAAGATCACGCCCTCGTTCTATACGCTTCACACCTTCTATTTCGCGGGGGCGCACACGGCGAACCGCGGCCCGGAGCAGGCGGCGTACATCAGCCCGATGCGCGACGCGATCGACAAGGGCCTGCACCCGACCAACCACACGGACTTCGTCGTCGCGCCGCTCGACCAGATGTTCATGCTCTGGTCGGCGGTCAATCGCGTCTCGCGATCCGGCGAAGTGATCGGTCCGGACCAGCGCGTGACCGCGCTCGAGGGGCTGCAGGCGATGACGATCAATGTCGCGCGGCAGTACGGAGAGCAGGCGTCGAAGGGTTCGCTCGAGCCCGGCAAGCTCGCCGATCTCGTGATCCTCGACCGCAATCCGCTCAAGGTCGATCCGATGGCGATCAAGGACATCCGCGTCGTGGAAACGATCAAGGAAGGGAAGACGATCTTCCCGGCCGCGGCGGACTGAACCAAGGGGACGTCACCTTTGCCGGGACCGGCAAGGGTGACAGTCCCCTTGAAATGAAAACGGCGGCCCGGTTTCCCGGGCCGCCGCGTATCGACGAGCGATCAGTCGATATTAGGAGCGGGGCTGCTGCGTCGGCGCAGAGATCTGCGAGATCGCATCCTTCAGCTTGGCCGCGCCTTCGGCGGTCTTGCCCTCGGCGCAAAGCTTCTCGCCTTCATCGCGGGCTGACTTGGCCTGGCTCAGCTGCTCGGCGGAAGCCGCGGCAGCGGCCTGGTCGTACTGCGCCTGCAGTGACGCACAGTCCTTCGAACCCTGGACCACTTCCTGCGCAAACGCGGCAGGGGCGGCGACAACGAGCGCGAGACTCGCAATGGCAACGTAGTTCTTCATGATCAGTATCTCCTGGTTATCTTTGGCCGCATTCGGCATGTGTCATCAGACACGATCCGGGAGGGAATTACGCGATGGTCCCGTCTGTTTCCAGCGACAGAATTTCGGCATCCGTCAGTCCGAGTTCGGCTGACAAGACCGCGCGCGTGTGCGCGCCGAGGAGCGGAGGCGGCATCGAGTAATCGAGCGTATTACGCGAGAAAAGCACGGGATTTCGCACCTGCGGCAACTGCCCGCCGAGCGCGTGCGGCAGGTCGAAGCGCATCTTCCGGTGCTTCACCTGGGGGTCTTCGAACACTTCCGCGATGCTGTTGATGGGCCCGCAGGGCACGTTCGCGCGCGTCAGCAATTCCACCCAATCCTTCGTAGTCCTTTTCCGACACAGCTTTTCGATCTCTGGAATGAGCGCTGCGCGGTGCTCGACCCGGCCCGCGTTGGTCTTGAAGCGCTTGTCTTTCGCAAGCGCCGCCGCGACTGCCGCCGTGCAGAAAGCCTGGTACTGCTTGTCGTTGCCGACCGCGAGCATCAGCCACGCGTCCTTGGTCGGGAACGCCTGGTAGGGAACGATGTTGGGATGCGCCGTGCCGCGGCGACCCGGCGCTTTTCCGGACTGATGAGGTAATTCAGCGTCTGGTTCGCGAGCGCCGCGACCTGCGTGTCGAGGAGCGCAAGGTCGATGTACTCGCCGCGGCCGGACTCTTCGCGCTCATGCAGCGCCGCGAGGATCGCGCAGGCAGCATACATTCCCGTGATGAGGTCGGACACCGCGACGCCGACCTTCACCGGCCCCGCGCCCGGCTTGCCGTCCGGCACCCCGGTCACGCTCATCAGCCCGGAGATCGCCTGGATCATCGCGTCGTACCCCGGCTCGTTCGCGGCGGGGCCGTCCTGGCCGAAAGCCGAGATCGAGCAATAGACGAGCCGCGGGTTGACGCCCTTGATCGACTCGTATCCGAGCCGATGTTTCGCCAGCGTGCCGACCTTGAAGTTCTCGATCAGCACGTCAGCGCGGAGCGCCAGCGAGCGCACGATCTGCTGGCCCGCGGGTCTTGGTGAAATCGATCGCGAGCGAATGCTTGCCGCGATTCGTGCTCGCGAAGTAGGCGGCCTCGGCCGTGTCCTTGCCTTTCTTGTCGTGGACCCAGGGCGGGCCCCAGTGGCGCGTGTCGTCGCCGCTGCCCGGCTTCTCGACTTTCCACACCGTCGCGCCGAAATCGGCGAGGCACTGAGTGGCCCAGGGGCCGGCGAGTATGCGGCTGAGATCGAGGACCTTGATGCCATGCAGCGGACCCATGCGCCCGTATTATGGGCCCAATGACCGCCTGGACCAGTTGTGCGCCCACGGGCGGCTGGGCCAAGGTGAACGTCCCCTTGGTCAGGTTGTCCGACGGAGGTTGGGAGTCTTGGTTCGGGATATCCAAGGGCTACACTGGGGGTCTGATGAACAAGTTAGCGGTCCTGGTCGCCATCGCGGCGGCACCGATCCTGCTCGCGGCGACGAACACGCAGGGCAATCTCTACGGGCGATTCAACGACGGCGTGTACCTCGCGCCGAGCAAGCTTTTCAAGATCAGCTCGCCGTTTCCGGACAACCCGATCGTCTCCGACGGCCGGGAGCCGGCAAACAACAACGCGGGCGCCGTGTCCTTTATCGACCAGGCCGGCCGGTTGAACGGCGTGCTGTATATGGAAAACAAGGGCGACGCGAATGCCGCGAATGGCGCCGACCCGACGCGTCACCTCGCCGACTGGTTCCGCGACACCGGCTTCCCGCGCTTCTTCCAGTCCGGCGTGCCGGACGCGAAAGTGCTGCGCGAGGCGACGGGCACGATCGACGGCCAGCCGGCCTGGATCGCGGTCGCACATGTGCCAAATGCGTCACCCCTCGGCGTCGAGGTTAAGGGTAGCCTTGACATCCTGCGCAACGATTCCTGGCGTGGAATGGCTGTGGTCGCGCGCGGCAAGCATTACTATCTGCTCCAGACGGAGTTGCGCGTCGAGAAGCTCGCCGCCCCCGACTGGAGCTACAACGAGGATGCGGCCGACTGGAACGCATTCGTGCCGGAGCTCGAAGCGCTCTACGATCGCATCGAGTTCCTGAAACCGTAATCAGGGAGAGCACACGGAGATGTCGACAATGTCCTTGAGAAAATCCCACTTATTGATCCCGATAGCGCTCGCCGCGCTCGCGCTTGGCGCCTGCGGCAAGAAGCCGGCGGACGAACAGGCTGCCGCGCAGGCCGATGCGGCCGCCCAGGCGCAAGAGGAGCAGGACGCCGCGTTGAAGGCGCGCGAGGAAGAACTGAAAGTGCGCGAGCAGGAGCTCGCAATGAAGGAAAAGGAAAAGGAGCTCGCGGACCGCGAGGCGGCGCTCGCGAAGGCGAGTGCGCCGAAGCCGGCCCCTAAGGCTCCGGCAGCGGCGGCCGCGGCGGCGCCCGCGCAGCCGAAGCCGGCTCCTGTCCCGGCGGGTCCGAAGAACTACACGGTTGCGGCGGGCACCTCGATCTCGGTGCAGCTCCCGGCCGCAGTCTCGACCAAGACCGCCAAGGTTGGTGACCGTCTGTCGGCCAACCTGACGAACGATCTCGTCGTCGACGGCAAGACCGTTGCGAAGGCGGGTGCGCTGGTGCAGGGCTCGGTGACGCAGGTCGTCTCGGGCAGCAACACGATTGGCGGCACGCCGACGCTTGGCATCACCTTCGACAACCTGACGTTCGAAGGCGGTGACAAGCCGATCAACGCACGCATCACGCAGGTCTCCGAAAAGAGCGACAAGGCGGGCGACACTGCGAAGATCGCGGGCGGCGCAGTCGCTGGCGGCGTGATCGGGCACCAGATCAACCACAAGAACGGCAGCGTCATCGGCGCGATCATCGGCGCAGCGGCCGGCACCGCGGCGGCGAAGAAGACCGGCAAGGAAGTCGTGCTTCCCGCCGGGACCGTGGTCGGCATGACCCTCGAGTCGCCGGTCACCGTCACGATGTAACTTCCCGAAGGGAGCGCCCCTTCCTGGGGCGCTCCCATTCGAAGGGGACAGTCCCCTTCATTTTTTCGTATTCAGTCCGACGATTTTTTCCTCTGACCGCCTCTAGGTCTGGACCGCAAGTCGCGCCCGGCAGTGACTCCCAGACTCGCAACGAAATCAGCTGAGCCGCAAGGCAGGTTTCTGCTCGCGCGATCGCGCAGTGCATCGAGTAACTCATCGGCTATGCCTTCCGCAAGCCATCGGGACCAATTCGCTATTCCATTCAATGCAATGAAACGCCGCGTCGGCTCAAGAAGCGGGGCATGGCGCAGTCCACAATGTGCGGATGCGCTTGACCAAGCGTAGTCCTCCGCTTTCGGGACAATGCCGGCACGGACGGGATTGAGCTCGACATATCGAACCGCATTCGTGAAGTAATTGGCATCCAGCGGCGAGGAGAAGTAGCGGCCTTGCCACAGATGGCCTTTCTGATCGCGCATTCTGTTGCTGCGCTGCGCATACTGCCCGTGCACAGACATCAGGACGTGATGCAACCCCTCCGAAGTCGAGGGAACAAGCACCAGGTGAACGTGATTCGGCATCAGACAATAGGCGACAACACCCACTTTCTCCCGGCGCGACGAGGCTTGAAGAAAGGACAAGTACGAGTTTTCGTCCCCAACTCCAAAGAAAACGCGCTCACGGTGATTGCCGCGTTGAGTGACGTGGTGCGGAACGCCGGGAAACACGACACGGGCATGGCGAGGCATGCCAACACGTTAGCGGGATGGCTCCTGGAGGCCACGCAGCTTGTCGGCGCGAAAGTGAAAAAAGTGAAGGGGACTGTCCCCTTCGATGCTTAGAACTCGTATTCGAGCTGCAGGCGCAAGGTCGTGTCCGGCGAATCGCTCGTCAACCCGAACAGCAGCGCCGCCTGGTACTTGAATCCGCCGTAATCGCTCATCCCCGGCAGCTTGCCGAGGAACGCGGGACCGACTTGCTGGCGGTGATCGCCGAGGCTGCCGAACTCGCCCCATTCGCCCAGCTCGCCGTGCAATTCGATGCCGGGCTCGAAGGACTGATTCAGCCGGTAACGCCAGCGGAAGGCGTATTCGAGTTCCGTCTCTGCACCGCTCTCAAACGCGCGCTCCGCGAGCAGGTTGATCGTCGCGACGCTTCTGGTGAACTGCTTTTCGGCCAAGGCGCCGAGCTCGAGCGTCTCGCCCCCGCCATTCTCGAGCGAATGGGCAAGTTCAGCGAGCAGGCCGAAGTCGGCCCAGTGCTGTCCCTGCTCGGTCAACTGGAAAATATTCTCCCAGGCCACCTCGGTCGCCTCGAGGCTGCCGCCCGGCTCGCGTTCCCATTCGCCCAGCACCTCGGTCAGCCAGCGCGCGGTCGGCGCGTACTCGAGCTCGAACTTGTGCTGCTCGCCGCCGTCGACGGCGTCGGAGCCGTCGAAATCGTGATGCCCGCGATACTCAATCGCGAATTCGCCTTCCTCGACGATCGGCGAATAGACGACGTGAGCGGCGTGTGCGCGCTCGGGCATGAACACGGTCGCGAGCACGAGGATTGCGGAGACCGCATGGGCAGTCGATGCGGGCCTGTTGCGCGGGGTCGGGCGATTCATCATCTTCATCGCGACGCCGAGGATGAGGACGACGGCGACGAAGAACACGAGCTGCATGCCGCTCGGGCGCTCCGAGTAGCCGACCAGGGCGTGCAGCACCTGGCCGAGGACGCTGTGCTGGGGCAGCCAGGCCGAGGTATCCCAGATCGGATCCGCGAGCGCCGGCAGCTTGCCCGCCTGCACGAGGTAGCCGGCGGCCTGCGCCGCCATGCCGGCGGCCAGCAGCAGCAGCAGCCAGCTCGTCACGGAAAAGAGGTATCGCGGCGGGATGACCACCAGGCCGCGATAGAGCGCCCAGCCGATCGCGACGCCGCCCGCAAGCCCGAGCGCGCTGCCGGCCCAGAGCTGCGCGGCATCGGCGCCGCCGGCTGCGATGCCATAGAGGAAAAGCACGATCTCGGAGCCTTCGCGCAGCACCGCGAGGCCGACGACCACGAGCAGCACGGACAGCGACGCGGCGCCGCCGGAGATGTCGCGGCCGACGGCCGTCATCTGGCGCGCGAGATCGGCGCCGTGGCGTTTCATCCAGACGTTGTGCCAGCCGAGCATCGCCGTCGCCGCCAGCAGGACGCCGGCGTTGAACATCTCCTGGCCGAAGCCCTCGAGCGCGGAGGCGATCCGTTCGGCGAAGCCGGCGACGACGAGCGCGCCGACGATGCCGAGCGCGATGCCGCCGGCGACCCAGGCGCCCCGGCGCGGCACGGCGCGCGTCGCGGCGAGCACGATCCCGATGAGGAGCGCCGCCTCGAAGACTTCGCGCAGGACGATGATCGCGGCTGCGATCACGGAACGGCTTCCAGCCAGCCGCGCGCGGTCTTCGCATTGAATTCGCCGAAATACTCGTAGCGGCCCGGCTTCAGCGGGCCGACGAAGACCACGATCTTGCCGCCGGGCGGCACGATCTTTTCGCGGTTCAGCGTGTAGCTTTCGAACTCTTCCGGCGTCGCATCCTGGTTCTCGACGACGAGCCGGATCTTCTGGCCCGCGGGGACCTGGGTGACTTCAGGGGTGAAGCGGTGGTCCTTGATGACCAGCCGGAATTCAGGCTCCGCGGGAGCGGCCTCTTCCGCACTCGCCAGGGGCGCCAACATCAGCAAACCGACCACCATCCACCGCATGGGCTTCTCTCCCGGAATACATGCGACGAATAGTACAAGTGAGAATCATTCTCGTCTAGCGGGGGTCATCCAGAATGAGAAATCGGTCGGCCGGGGGCGTGTTTCAGGCCAAAAAAAGGGCGCCTGAGGCGCCCTAGTGGGAGTACTAGCGCCGGCCGGTGATGGGTTCAAGGGGGCCGGCCTGGCGCCGCGGACATGGAGTTCAGGGGAATCGGTCCGCGCGCGTGTCCACGACATTCGATGGATCGATCGCGTAAGCCTGGCCCTTCTTGCCGGATAGGGGCTTGGCTGTCGTGGCACGCGCACGCGGGTTCGTGAGCACGCGCTGCGCGACGTTGTCGGGCGTCACGAGGAGCCCGGCGATCGGCAGCGAGTGGAAATAGCTGGCCTGCATCTCGAATGGCAGCAGGACTTCAATCGGGTCCGTCGGGCTTCCGCAGGCTTGCGGATTCACGGTGACGCGCCCGTTTGCGTGGGCCGCAGCGATGGGCAGCGCGGCGCAGGCGACGCAGATGGCGACGATGCGCGCTGTGATCCGGAGCTGGTTGGAGATTCGACATTCTTCGTTTTGTCCCTGCGCCAAGACTCGCGCTTCGCGCCAGGCGTCGGTATCGGCGATTCGATGCAGCCGAATGTCAGCGCTTTCCGACTTCGAAGGGAACCAAGGGGACGTTCACCTTGCTCTCGAGAGCCTGGTGGAAAAGGTGACAGTCACTTTGTCGAAAGGTGACCGTCACCTTTTCTGCGAGGTGCGGAGCAAGGTGAACGTCCCCTTGGTCGACAGTCCCCACAAAATATGTAGATAAAGTCATGTAGTTAAGAGCGTCGTAGATTTTCACGATGGTTTCACGCCGCGCGACACGGGGTCTTCACATCCGGCGCCTATAAAGGCAACCGTGGGATCACCCCACGGATGAGGCACCGAGATGAAACTGACAGATGTACGCGGCCTGCCGGTCTCGACCCAGAGCGCTGCGGCGCTCGAGCACTACGAACTCGCGGCCGAGCAGACCCACGGCCACTTCGGCGACCCGCAGGCTTCGATCGACGAGGCGCTTGCCGAGGATCCGGACTTCGCGGCCGCGCATGCGCTGCGCGCCGACCTCGCGGTCATGTCCTCCGAGCAGGGCGCACTGCCGCTGATCCAGGAGAGCGTCGATGCGCTCGAGCGCATCGGCACCCGCGCGACGGCTCGCGAGCAGGCGCATGTCGCCGCCGCGAGAGCCTGGCTGGAGGGCCGCTTCGAGCTGGCGGCGTACCGCTATGGCGCGATCGCGATCGAGCACCCGCGCGACCTCACCGCGATCCAGGCCGCACACGCCGTCGACTTCTACCTCGGCGACTCGATCCTGCTGCGCGACCGCATTGCGCAGGCGCTGCCGTACTGGAACCAGGAAGTGCCGGGCTACGGCTACCTGCTCGGCATGCACGCCTTCGGCCTCGAGGAGACCGGCAACTACGCCCGCGCCGAGGATGTCGGCCGCCACGCGCTCGCGCTCAATCCGCGCGATGCCTGCGCGGTGCACGCGGTCGAGCACGTGTTCGAGATGCAGGGCCGCGTCCACGACGGCATCGAGTGGCTGAATTCGACGGCGCCGAACTGGGTCGACACCGCGTTCGCCGTCCACCACTGGTGGCACCTCGCGCTGCACCAGCTCGAGCTCGGCGACCTCCCGGCGGCGCTCCACGTGTACGACCACCTCGTGCACCCGAAGGAGGTCACGGCCGTGTCAGCGCTCGTGGACGCCACGCAGCTCCTCGCGCGGATTGCGCTCCGCGGCGGCACGGTCGGCACCCGCTGGCACGCGCTCGCGGATTGCTGGTCGCAGACGGCGGAGGGCGGCTTCTTCGTCTTCAACGACCTGCACGCGCTGCTCGCCTATGCCTTCGCGGGCCGCGAGCAGGACATGAAGCGGATGCTGACGTCGCTCGAGAAGAGCGCGCGCGGCATCGGGACGAATGCCGAGAACGTGCGCGCCGTCGGCATGCCGCTTGCGCTCGCGATCATCGCGATGGCGGCGGGCCGCTCCGAGGAGGCCGTCGAGCAGCTGCTGCCGATCCGCAGCCGCTCCTACCGCATCGGCGGCAGCCATGCGCAGCGCGACCTGGTGCAGCTGACGGCGATCGGCGCGGCGCTCGCCGCGGGCAACGGCCGGCTCGCACGCGCGCTCGTCTCCGAGCGCACCGAAGTGAAGCCCGCGAGCCCGCACAACTGGCGGCTGATGGCGCGTGCGCTGGAAGCCCAGGGCGCGACGACCGAGGCGCGGAAGGCGAGCGAGCACGCGGAGCTGCGCCGCCGCGCGCAACTGCGGCGCACTGCGGCCTGATGACAGTTGTGTTACACCGATCGAACGCGACGCAAACGGCTACGTCGAAGGATCAGAATTTACGGAGCAAGCAAATGAACTCAACGAAGGAGATGGGTATGTTCAGGAAGTTCCTGTACCGCGGTCTGCCGACATCCGTGTTGTTCGCGCTGGTGGCGATCGTGCAGTACTACGCCATCCGTGCATTCGCCTGATGGCCGGTCAATGGCGGTACCGGGTCACAGTTTCGTGGTTAGCTTCCCCTCACCACGCGCTGTGACCCGGTCACCGCTTCGATAGTCGTACGGCGAATTCGCGGCGCGGTTACAATTGCGCCAGTGACGCACGCGCGCTTCGCGCGGCGTCCAGATTCCAACTCACCAGACATAAAACGCGCGGCCGGCTCGCAGCTGGCCGCGCGTTGTCGTTATCGCAAAGGACCTGTCATGTTCGCCAGACGGATCTATCGTGGAATGCCCACCATCATGCTTTTCGCCGTGGTGGCGTTCGTCGAATTCTTCGCCATTCACGCTTTCGCGTGATGGACCGCCTGGTGCGCCGCTGTTACGCGCGGCTGCCGGAAAGAAGCGCTTTGAGCTCGGCCAGCGCCGCGTCCAGCCGCCTTCGCGCGGCGGGGACGAGCGGCCGCAGGGTCACCGCGTCTTGCTGAATCGCAGCGTGTTCCATCGCGGCGGCCACCGCCTCGAGTCGCACGGCGCCCATGTTGGCGCTGCTGCCGACGAGCGTGTGCGCGGCGCGCCGCGCGGTCGGGAAATCGCCGCGCTCGAGCGCGGACTCGAGGTCACTGAAGGCCTGCACGGCGCCGTGCTCGAAGGTCTCGACCAGGCCGCGCGCGAGCACCGCGTCACCGGCCGTGACCTCGTGAAAGCGCGGAACCGTGATTTCGCCGCCGCCCGGCACCGTGCGCTCAAGCGGCGGGCGGATCACGTGCCGGCCGGTGCGCGTGCCGACCGCGGGCGCGTAGCGTTCGAGCATCGCTTCGAGACGATCGCGCTCGAGCGGCTTCGCGATCACGTCGTCCATGCCGGCGGCGCGGCAGGCCTCGACCTGTTCCTTCAGCGCGCTCGCCGTGAGTCCGACGATGGGGATCCGCGCGCCGCCCGCGATGTCCTGGCGGATGCGCCGGGTAGCCTCGAGCCCGTCCATCACGGGCATCTGCACGTCCATGAGCACGAGATCGACGCGGCGTTTCTCGAGCACGGCGAGCGCCTCGGCGCCGTCGACCGCGAGTACGACCTCGCAACCGGCGCGTTCGAGGAATAGCTCCGCCACGCGGCGATTCGTCGCGTTGTCCTCGACCAGCAGCACCGTGCGCCCGCGGCGCTGGTGATCCTCGACGATGACGTCGCGCGTCACGATCGCGCGCAGGCGCTGCGTGAAATCGAGCGCGGCGTGAGAAAGCACGCGCTCCATCGTCGCGAGCAGTTCCGCGCGTCGCATCGGCTTCGAGAGATGCCCCGCGAATCCGAGTGTCGCGCAATTCCTGGCGGCCTGAGCGGTCGTCGATCGAGCTGTAGAGCACGAGGCGTGTCTCCTCGATCGCCGACTCGGCGCGGATCCGCCGCGCGAGCTCGATGCCGTCGATGCCCGGCATGCGGTGATCGGTCAGTACGGCCTGGAATGGCTTGCCCGCGGCGGCGGCGCGCTCGAGGATGCCGAGCGCCTCGATCGCGGAGGCCGCGGACTCGATCTCGTAGCCGGCGCCG
>CAVXET010000034.1:0-4428 GCA_963760725.1 uncultured Gammaproteobacteria bacterium | reverse complement strand
TACCAAGGGGACGTTCACCTTGCCCGATCTGGCTGAAGGGGACGCGCCCCTTCGTTTCAGTGCCAGAGGCCGAGGATCAGGCCGAACAGCGTGAACTGGACCGTGTGGTAGCCGCCGTTCACGAGGAAGAGCGTGAAGCTCTTGCGCTCGAACAGGTAATTGATGCCGAAGCTTGCCGCAACCCAGGTAAGCCCCGCGCAGAAGCCGTAGGCCGTTGCCTGTCCGACCGGGATCTTGCCGAGGAACATCGCGAAGGTAGCCGCAGCGACGAGCGAGAGTGCGAACGCGCCGCCGTACACCTTGCCGGGATGGCCGCCCTTCTGCAGCTGCTCGTCGGTGAGCCCCGCGCCGCGCTGCCAGGCCCCGAAGAACATCGCCGGCGAGTACCAGAGGCCGCCGAGCAGGAATGACGAAATCGCCGCGGTCAGCACGGCGAGCCAGTTCACCTCAGGCATGAATCTTCCCCTTCTTGCGTCGTTGTGGCCGGCGGCGGGCCGGCGCCCTGGCCGGCCGCAACAGGCGGTTGAAATGACCCTTGAGCTCGCCGATAGCGCGGTCGAAGTAGCCGATGTCGCGGTAGCTGCGCGCCAGCATCACGCCGCCTTCCATCGTCGTCAGCACGAATTCAGCAAGCGCGCGCTTGTCGACGTCGCCCGGCACGCGGCTGCCCGCAGCGTCGAGGCATTCCTCGATCGCGGCGGTCCAGTTCGTGAAGTTCTTCGCGAGGCGCTCGCGCACGACCGGGTCGGGCTCGTGCAATTCGAGCGCGAGGCTGCCGATGGGGCAGCCGTAGGTGCATTCGGTCTGGACCAGCGCCTGGCGGTAGGCGTCCATGAGCTTCCAGACCTTGTCGATCGGGTCCGTCGTGCCGCGCCAGGCGGGCTCGAGCAGCATCGGCCGGATGCCATCGACATACATGTCGAGCACCGCGACCAGGAGGTCCTGCTTGCCCGGAAAGAAGTGATAGAGGCTCCCGCTGTTGACGCCGGCGCGGGCGAGGATGTCCGCGACGGAAGTCGAGCCGTAGCCTTTCTCCCAGAAAAGGTGCATCGCCGCTTCCAGGATGCGCCAGCGCGTGTCCACAGGGACTTGATTGATCATTCAACCAAGTGTGCACGACCGGGACTTTGTGCGCAAGCCGGCGCCAGGTATGCGGCGAAGCTCGTTCGCAGTCGGCCGCTATACTGCGCCGCGTGCGCAGGCTCAACGAGTTCTTCTATCGCCTTCGCTGGGGCAGGCTCGAGGAGCGACGCCGTCGCGGCCTGATCCGCCTGCACGATCTCCTTTCACGCACGCCGTTCGCCGACAAATACTGGATGATCATGGGCCTGCTGCTCGGCTGCATGCGGGACGGTGGGCCGATCCCCTGGGATCGCGACTCGGATTTCGGCTTCCACGACCGCGACCTTCCGCATTTCCTGTCCGCGATGCGAAAACTCCGCGCCGAGGGTTACAACCTTCGACCACCGCAGGTCAACAATGACGGCCGCACGACCATGTGGACGCTCAAGTACCAGGCGGTCCGCTACGACTTCTTTCTTTTCGACAGGAACGGCGCGAACATCCGCTGGTATTTCCATCAGCGAAAGCCGCCGCTTGAAATGATCAACGAAGTGCCCGCCCATGGCCTGGCCGAATTCGAGCTGTACGGGAAGCGCTGGCGGGTTCCTGAGCAGGCTGAAGGCGTCCTGACGCGCATTTACGGCGACTGGCGCAAGCCCAATCCGGGCTACCTCTACTGGCGTGACTGCCGCGCGATCGTGGAGCGCTATCCCTGGACCGGCGAGCGGAGGCCGCCCGATTGAGCCTCATTGACGCCATCGAGCAGGTCTATATCCGCATCGCGACGACCGGCCTCGTGCCGTCGCGCTGGTACCTGAAGCCGCCGAAGCCGGAAGAACTGGCGGCGCGCTCGGGCGTACTCGACATCGAGATCGTGAGCCACTGCTGGCAGTACGCGCACCTGCTGGCTTACCAGCTGTCCTCGCTCGTGAACTTCCCGCCGGCCCGCGCGCGCGTTCGCATGACGGTCTTCTACGCCGCCGAGGACACGCGCACGCGCGCAATGCTGGATTTCTTCGGCGGCACCGTCGTGCCGGGCGTTGCATGGAACTGGCAATCGCTGCCGCGGCCCGAGCTTTTCCGCCGCGCCATCGGCCGGAACCGAATAGCGCGCTCGACGTCGGCCGACTGGGTCTGGTTCACCGACTGCGACATCGTCTTCCACCGCGACTGCATCGACACGCTCTCGTCGCAGCTGCAGGGTCGGCAGGACCTGCTCTGCTACCCGAAGTTCGAGCGCATCACGCCGATGCTGACCGAGGATGACCCCGTGCTCGCCGCCGAGCGCGACCGGCCGCGGGTCGCCGACATCGACACCAGCCAGTTCACCCTCGCGGAGAATCCGCCGAAGGCGAAAGGCGCATATCACATCGTGCACGGCGACGCGGCGCGCCAATGCGGCTACTGCGAACAGGTCGGCCTGTACCAGCGGCCCGTGTCGAGCTGGGCAAAGACCTACGAGGACAGCGCATTCCGCTGGCTGCTCGGCACCGACGGCACTGGCCTCGAGGTGCCGGGCGTGCACCGGATTCGCCACGTCCACAAGGGGCGTTACGGCGACAGCAAGGCGGCGGCATTGGTGCGCGGCGGCATCCGCCGCGCGAAGGAGGACCTGCAGCGGCCATGAAAAAGAAAATAGACAGCAAGACCTGGACGATCGCGGAGGCGGGCGCGGCGCTCGCGAAGTCCGGCGCGAACTTCGTAACCTTATTCAAGCAGGGAACGCTGGAGGTCGAAATCTATCGCCCGGTAAGAATCGACCGACAGCAGCCCCACAAGAAGGATGAACTTTACGTAGTCATCAACGGAACCGGCACCTTCGTGCACGGCAGCGAGCGCACGCCGGTCCATGAGGGCGATACACTGTTCGTGCGTGCGGGCGTACCGCACCGTTTCGAAAAATTCAGTCCCGATTTTGCGACTTGGGTATTCTTCTACGGGCCTGAAGGCGGCGAATGAGCCGGCCAACGTGGTAGCTTGACCCGTTGCACGAATGGACCGGAGGTGTCTGATGCGCATTGAAAGTTTTCGCCGTGCCTGCGTCACGCTCATGAGTGTGAGCCTGGTCTCGCTCGGCATGCAGGTGCCAGCGGCGGCCAATGTGGTCGGCACGACTGAGGCGATCTCAGCGAGCCGGACCACCGATGCCCGAGCCGTCATTGATGCCACGCTTGCCCGCGCGGACGTTCGCGCGCAGCTCGCGCAAATGGGCGTCGAGCAGGCTGCCATCGACGGCCGCCTCGCCGCGCTCTCGGAGGACGAGATTGCCTCGCTCGCGGACCAGATCCAATCTGCACCCGCCGGCGGCGATGCGCTTGCCGTGATCGGGATTGTCTTCATCGTCCTCGTCATTCTCGAGCTCGTCGGCGTTATCGACATCTTCAAGAAGACGTGACCCGAAGCGCACCGGTCCTCGCGGCTCTCGCGGTCGCGTTGACCGGCTGCGCGGCCTCGCCGCCGCTGGCCGCCGGCTTGTCGGCGGACGCTCCACGGTCGATCGAGCTCGCCTCGACGCCGTTCTTCCCGCAGGAGGAATATCAGTGCGGCCCGGCCGCACTTGCGACGCTGCTCGTGGCAAGCGGCGTCGAAGTCACGCCGGAGACACTCGCGCCGGAAGTCTTCATCCCGGAGCGAAAGGGGAGCCTCGCGCTCGAGCTGGTCGGCGCCACGCGCCGCCACGGCCGGCTGCCGTATGTGCTCGCGACGACTGCGGATGAAATGGTGGCTGAGCTCGAAGCCGGGCGGCCCGTCCTCGTGCTGCAGAACTTCGGCGTCTCGAAGCTGCCGATCTGGCATTACGCCGTGCTCATCGGCTACGACGCGGACCGGAACGTTGCGCTGTTGCGCTCGGGTGACGAGAAGCGGGTCGAGATGAAATGGCAGCGCTTCGCTGGCACCTGGCATCGCGGCGGGCGCTTCGCGCTGACGACGCTGCATCCCGGCGAGATCCCCGCGCATGCGACGCCCGCGCGCTTCATCGAAGCGGCCGCGGGACTCGAGGCCGCGGGCCAGCAGCAGGCGGCTGCCGAGGCTTACGACGCCGCGATCGCGAGCTGGCCCGATGAGCCAATGGCCTGGCTCGGTCGCGGCAACATCGCGTACGCGGAAGGCAACCGCCAGGATGCCGCGGATGCGTACATGCGCGCGATCCTGCTCGCGCCGGACAACGCGGCGGCGCGCAACAACCTCGCCGAGCTCCTGCTGGACGCCGGCTGCCTTGACGAATCGCGGAAGCAAATCGAGCGTGCAGCGGCGCTCGCGGAAGGCACGGCGCTCTCATCGTCCGTGTCGGACAGCCGGGCAAAGATCGACGCGACGGCGAAGGCCGTCGGTGGCTGCAAGCTCGAGGACCGCGCCTGGCCGGAC
>CAVXET010000033.1:0-16753 GCA_963760725.1 uncultured Gammaproteobacteria bacterium | reverse complement strand
GATTTCGGGTTTCGGCGTAGCGGAATTTGACGGCGAAGGTCGTTACCTCGAATTCCAGTTCGGGCGCTAGTCAGTCGTCTCGCTGTACCTGCCCTCGGGCTCGTCCGGTCCCGAACGCCAGGCCTCGAAGTACCGCTTCCTCGACGTGTTCCTGCCTTACCTTTCGAGGCTCGGCCGGCGCAACCGCGACTACGTTTTTTGCGGCGACATCAACATCGCGCACAAGGAGATCGATCTCAAGAACTGGAAGTCGAACCGGAAGAACTCCGGGTTCCTGCCTGAGGAGCGCGCCTGGCTCGATCGCGTCTTCGGCGAGCTCAAGTGGGTCGACGCGTTCCGCGAAGTGGACCCGCGGCCGGACCAGTACACCTGGTGGTCGAACCGCGGCCAGGCGCGCGCGAAGAACGTCGGCTGGCGCATCGACTACCAGATCGCGAGCCCGCGGCTCGCGGGGCGCGCGCGCTCGGCGTCGATCTACCGCGATTCCTGGTTCTCCGACCACGCGCCGCTCACGATGGACTACGAGTTGTGAACACCGAGAAGCGCAGTTGGAGCGAGGCGTTCCGCGTCTATACGCAGCGCCCCGTGCTTTCGATGCTGTTCCTCGGCTTCTCCGCGGGCCTGCCGTTCTATCTCGTGTTCCAGACGCTCTCGGCCTGGCTTCGCCAGGAAGGAATCGAACGCGCGACGATCGGGATGCTGGCCTGGGTCGGGCTCACGTACTCGATCAAGTTCCTGTGGTCGCCGATCGTCGACCGCTTCCGGATACCGCTCCTGTTTGGCTGGCTCGGGCGCAGGCGGAGCTGGATGCTGTTCGCGCAGATCGGCATCGCCGCCGGGATCGCGAATCTCGCGACCAGCGACCCGTCGACTGGCGTGTTCCAGATCGCGCTCGGTGCGCTGTTCCTCGCCTTCTGCTCGGCGACGCAGGACATCGCGATCGACGCCTGGCGCATCGAGTCCGTTTCGGTCGATCTGCAGGGCGCGATGGCGGCGGCCTACCAGATCGGCTATCGCGCGGCCCTCATCACGGGCGGCGCGGGTGCGCTCGGTATCGCGCAGGGCTACGACTGGCCGACGAGTTACCTGGTGATGGCTGCGCTCGCGGGCATCGGCATCCTGACGACGCTGCTCGTGCTCGAACCGAAGGTCTCGGCGTCGCGCGAGTCGGCCGCGGGCGAAGCGCGCGTCGTCGCCTGGCTCGAAACGCAAGGCGCATTGGCCGGCGTCGCTGCGTGAGTTCGGCGGGCACTTCATCGGCGCCGTCGATCTGCCCGCTGACGGATTTCTTCTCGCGCTACGGCATCAGCCTCGCGGTCGTCGTCTTGCTGCTCATCGGTTCCTACCGCCTGAGCGAATTCACGATGGGCTCGATGGCGAATCCCGTTCTACATCGACCACGGCTATACGCTTGGGCAGATCGCGACGATCGTGAAGGCATTCGGCCTGCCAGTTTCCATGCTCGGCGTCGTAATCGGGGGCTTCATCGTGGCGAAGTCCGGGCTTCGCCTTGCGCTCTTCCTCGGCAGCGGGCTCATCATTGCGTCGAATCTTGGATTCGCGCTGTTGGCAACGACGGATACCGCGACGCTAGTCGGTCTTGCGATCGTGAACAGCCTCGACAATCTTGCCCAGGGCATTCACGGCACTGCCCTGATCGCCTTCCTGTCGGGGCTGACGAGCGCCCGGTACACGGCGACGCAGTACGCGCTCTTCTCGTCCTTCTATGCGCTGCCGGGCAAGTTGCTCGAGGGAACCTCGGGCTTCGTGGTCGACGCGATCGGATACCCGGCCTTCTTCACCTATACCGCGGCGCTCAGCATTCCGGGCCTCCTGATCCTGCTCTGGCTTACGCGCAAGCGCCTGGTCGACGCACGCGGTACGCTTCGATCGGCCGGCGGCGAGAGGGGCGGGGATGACTGACGAGCTCCTGAAGTTTTTCGTGCTCTTCTTCGTCGTCGTCGAGCCGATCTCGCTCGTGCCGCTCTTCGCCGCGCTCACCGAGGGCGCAGACGACGTGTTCCGGCGCCGGATGGCGCTGAAGGCCGTCCTCCTGTCCGGGCACCATGTTCCTGCTGTTTGCCGTGGGCGGCACCTGGTTCCTGCGCGTCATGGGCATCAGCATCGAGGCATTCCGCATCGCGGGCGGCATCATGCTGTTCCTGATCGCGCTCGAGATGGTGTTCGCGCGGGAATCCGGCACGCGCCAGACCTCGAAGGAACGGGTCGAGGCGAAGAAGCGCGCGGACATCTCCGTATTCCCGCTCGCGTTCCCGTTCATCTCGGGTCCCGGGGCGCTCGCGATCGTGCTCCTGACCTTCGGCGCCTCGCGCGGGGATTTCAAGCTGTCGGCCGGCCTCTTCGGGGTCATCGTGGTCGTTCTCGCGATCACCTACGTGCTGATGCGCCTCACGCCGCTCGTGATGCGGGCGATGGGCGTGACGGGCGCGAACGTCGTCAACCGGCTCTCGGGTGTGGTGCTCGCGGCGCTCGCCGTGCAGTTCGTCATCGACGGCGCGTCGAGCGCCTTCCACTAGCTGCGAACGAATTCCAGGTCGAAGACGGTGTGGCCGAGGCGCCGGCCGCGGTTCTCGAATCGCGTCGCTCCGCGTTCCGGGCGATCGACGCAGCCGCCTGCCGGCGCGGCATTCGTGAATTCCTGTGAGGCGCCGAGGACCTCGAGCATCCAGGCGGCATAGGGCTCCCAGTCCGTCGCCAATCTGAACCGGCCGCCGGGCTTGAGGCGATCAGCGACGAGAGCCGCGAATGCCGGTTGCACGATGCGCCGCTTGTGGTGGCGCTTCTTCGGCCAGGGATCGGGGAAGTAGAGCAGCACCTCATCCGACGAAGCGGGCGCCAGCTGCCGCGCCAGCACTTCGACCGCGTCGTGCGCGATGACGCGCACGTTCGTGAGTCCGAGGGCCTCGACAGCGAGCAGGCAGTGCCCGATGCCGGGCGGGTGCACCTCGACGCCGATGAAATCAATCTCCGGCGCCTTGGACGCCAGTTCGATCAGCGTGTCGCCATTGCCGAAACCGATCTCGAGCACGCGCGGCGCGCGGCGACCGAAGACGGCATCGAGATCGAGGACCGATTCAGAATAGGGAATGCCGAATCGCGGCAGCAATTCATCGAGCGCGCGCGTCTGTGCCCGCGTGATGCGCCCGGTCCGCAGCACGTAGCTTCGAATCGCATGCCGCGACGTGTTCACGTATGGGCGATGAGGTCCGAAGTCAGCGCCGCGATATCGCGGCAGCCGGTCAGCGCCAGCGTGCGGTCGAGCTCGTCCGCGAGGATCGAGATTGCCTGCGCAACGCCTTTCTCGCCGCCGGCGGCGAGGCCGTAGACCGGCGCGCGGCCGAGCAGCACGCCCTCGGCGCCAAGCGCGACTGCCTTCGCAATGTCCGAGCCGCGCCGCACGCCGCCGTCGACGAGGAGGGCGGCTCGTCCGCCCACGGCGCGAACGACCTCGGGCAGCGCATCGAGTCCGCTGATCGCGCCGTCGAGCTGTCGTCCGCCATGATTCGAGAGAACAAGGCCGTCGACGCCCACCGCGACCGCGCGCTCTGCGTCGTCTGCGCGCAGTACGCCCTTCAGCAGGAGCTTGCGCGGCCAGCGGTCGCGGAAGCGCTTCAGGTCGTCCCAGGAGAACGAGGCATCGAACAGCCCGTGGCCCACGAAGGAATTGACGTTCTGGCCCTCGCCGAGCTCGCGCTCGATGTTGACGAAGCGCGGGCGGCGGGTGGCGACCGTTGCGAGCCAGTGCGGGCGCCGCAGCATGTCGAGCCTCGTCGCCAACGTGAAGCGCTGATGCGGCAGCAGCCCGGTGCGAAGATCCCGCTCGCGCTTTCCCGCGACGGGGAAGTCGCTCGTCAGCATGACGCATTCGAAGCCGGCGTCCTCGGCGCGCTTCATGATCGCATCCGTGATGCTACGCTCCGCGAACACGTAGGCCTGCAGCCACAGCCGCCCGGGTGCCTCGCGCGCGACGTGCTCGACCAGGCTCATGGAAACCGTGGACATCGCGAAGGGCAGGCCCGCGGCCGATGCTGCCCGTGCGAGCGCCATGTCGCCGTCGCGCCAGGCGAGGCCGTTGAGTCCCGTCGGGCCGACGACCGCCGGCATCGCCGAGGGTGCGCCGAGCAGGCAAGTCGACAGGTCGCGTTTCGCGACGTCCACCAGCGTGTGCGGGCGGAACTTCAGGCGAGCAAAGCCGTCGCGATTGTGCGCGAGAGCGCGCTCGTCCTCCGCGCCGCCGTCGATATAGGAAAAGACGAAACGCGGCAGGCGACGCCGCGCGATTGTGCGCAGGTCCTCGATGTTGATGGCTTCGCTGAAACGCATGTTGGCCGCCTACGCGTTCTGCCCTGCGATGCGGCCCGAGAATACACAGCCGCCGAGGAACGTACCTTCCAGCCCGCGCTTTCCATTCATGCCGCCGCCGCCGAAACCCGCCGCCTCGCCGGCGGCATAGAGCCCGTCGATTGCGCGGCCGTTGCCGCCCTGCACGCGGCCGGCGAGGTCGGTCTGGATGCCGCCGAGGCTCTTGCGGCTGATGATGTGCTCGCGGATCGCCATGAGCGGGCCCGCGCCGCGATCCACGATCGGCTGGAATTTGCATGTGCGAAGGCGATCGGCGGGCCAGCGCCTGAGCCAGGCGATGCGGCGCAGCTGCTCGTCGTTGTGGAAGCGCTCGCCGCGACGGATCGCCCCATCGTATGCGTTCACCGCGGACTCGACCGCGCCGAGGTCCACGACGTCGTCGCCATTCAGGGCGTTCATCCGCAGGACGAGATCGGGAAGAGTCGCAGCCTGCACGATGTCCTCGCTGTTCCGGGTCAGCTCATCCACGAGCCAGCGGTTGCCAAGGAGGAGTTCACGAACGAAGCGAAAGCGCTTCTGGTCGCGGATCGCGGGATTGAACTCGGCGCCGGAGACCGCGAGTTCCCTGAGCGCGATCTTCCGGTTGAGCAGTTGCCAGCTGTAGCCGCCCGGCTCGCGGCAGATGCGTGCGACGAGATCGTGCGTGTCGAAGCCGGAGACGAGCGGCATCGGGCCGATGCGTTCGCCGCGCGCGTTGAGCCACAGCGCAGACTTCGGCGGGATCAGCGAAAGCCCGTGGCCGGGCTTGCGCGGCCGCCAGTGACGGATGCCGGCCGCGTAATTCCATTGCCAGTCGAGGTGCGTGACGGTGGCGCCGACGGCGGACGCCGCGTCGTGCAGCCGTCCGTCGGCATAGCGATGCGAGCCGTTCAGGATCACGGGCGGCGGTGCGCTCCAGTCCGACTGCCAGTGCCGCCGCACGCGTTCGATGTCGCCGCTGATGCCGCCGGCGGCAATCACGACAGTTTCACTCGCAATTTCGAAAGCCTCGCCACCCGGTTCGACCGTCCCACGCACGCCCGCAATCCTGCCCGCGCTCGAGACGAGCGCATCCACGCGATGCCCGAATCGCAGCTCGAGCAGGTCGCGGCGCGGATGCTCGAGCAGCCGGCCGACGAGACGGTCGGAGAGCGTGCGACCGGTGCCCCAGACGAGATGGAAACGCGGCACGGAGTTGCCGGGCATGTACAAGCCGCGCTCGACCCACATCGGCATCGGCATGAAATGGATGCCGAGGGCGACGAGCCAGTCATGGACTTCAGGCACGCTGCGCTCGACATAAGCCCGGGCCCAGGCGCAGGGCCAGGCGTCGTCAGGCGTCAGCTCACCGAAAGCGAGCCAGTCGGATAGCCCGAGCTCGGCGCTGTCCTTGATTCCGCGGCGCCGCTGCAGCGACGTGCCGGCAAACCAGAGGCCGCCAAAAGCCTCTTTCGCCTGGCCGCCGAGGTTGTCCTCGAGATCGCGGTCGAGCAGGACGACGCGCCGGCCGCGCCCGAGCGCCTCGATCGCCGCGACAACCCCGGCGATTCCCGCGCCGACGATCGCAACTTCGGTGGCATGGCGGCCTGAAATCATGACCGAGTATATTCCGCGCGATGTCTGCCTCCGGGGAAGAGGACCAGGACTTCGCGATCGATCGCGCTTCGCCCGAGGCCGACAAGGGCAGCGGCCGCGTTACCTCGATATTGGCTAGAATCCCCGGACGCGAGCGGGTGTAGTTCAATGGTAGAACTGCAGCTTCCCAAGCTGCTAACGTGGGTTCGATTCCCATCACCCGCTCCATCCCTACGCGTTGGCAGCCTCCACCGTCCGAAACGCCTTGCGAGCCGTGCGCGCAGCGGCTTCCTGCGCCGCCACGAGATGGCGGATCAAGTCCGTGGCCTTCGGGACGCCTTCGACTTCGGCGAATGAGGCCAGGCCAACGAATTCCTTGTAGGTGCCGGGTTTCGTCGTCACCCTGGCCTGTGCCCGATGGCATCGCGCGTCCAGTGATAGTGGTAATAGACGACCGGTATCACGAGCAGCGTGAGGACGGTCGAGACGAGCAGCCCGAATATCAGCGACACCGCGAGCCCGCCGAAGATCGGGTCGTCCAGGATGAAGAATCCGCCCGCCATGGCCGCGACCGCGGTCAGCGCGATGGGCCTCGCGCGCACGGCCGCGGCGGCGATCGTCGCCTCCTGGAGCGGCTTGCCGGCACGCACCTCCTGCTGGATGAAATCCACCAGCAGGATCGAATTGCGCACGATGATGCCGGCCAGCGCAATCATCCCGATCATCGAAGGCGCCGTGAACTGCTGGCCGAGCAGCGCATGGCCCGGCAGGATGCCGATGACGGTCAGCGGAATCGGCGCCATGATGATGAGCGGCACCCCGTACGAGCGGAACTGCACCACGACGAGCAGGTAAATCAGGATGAGGCCGACGGCGTAGGCGGCGCCCATGTCGCGAAAGGTCTCGAACGTCACCTGCCATTCTCCGTCCCACTTCAGGCTCCATTCGTAGGGGTTTTCCGGCTGCTGCGTCAGGTATTGCACGATTGGCCTGCCTTCGATCGGCTGCGCGTCGAGCCTCGCGGCGATGCTGCGCATGCCGTACAGCGGGCTGTCGGTCGCTCCGGCGACGTCCCCGGTCACGTAGACGACCGGCAGCAGGTCCTTGTGGTGAATCGTCTGCTCGCGCGTGCCCGGCTCGATGCGCGTGACCTCCGAAAGCGGCACGAGGGCGCCGGACTCGGCGCGTACGCGCAGGCCGCCGATCGCGGCGAGGTCGGCCTTCTGGCCGGTCGCGAGCTCCACGCGAACGGGCACCGGCACCTTTGCGCGCTCGTCATGCAGGTATGACATGTCCTCGCCGCGCAGCGCCGCGGAGACGGCGGCCGTGACGGCCTGCTGGCTCACCCCGAGGCGCGCGGCACGCGCGCGGTCGACCGCGACCACGACTTTCCGTTGCGGAGCCTCGAGGCTGTCGTCCACGTCGACGACATCCGGTGTGGCCTCGAAAGCCCGGCGGACCTCGCGTGCCACGCTCATCTGGCGCGCGTAGTCGAGCCCGTAGACCTCGGCGACCAGCGGCGCGAGCACGGGCGGGCCGGGCGGCACCTCGATGATCTTCACGGTGGCGCCGAACTTTCGGCCGATCTCGACCAGCGGCGCGCGCGCCGCAGCGGCGATCTCGTGCGACTTGCGATCGCGCAGGTGCTTGTCCAGGAGATTCACCTGCAGGTCGCCCTGGTACGGCTCGCGCCGCAGGTAGTACTGGCGCACGAGCCCGTTGAAGTTGATCGGCGCCGAGGCGCCGGCGTAGACCTGGTAGTCGGTGACTTCCGGTATCGCCTCGACGCGGTCGGCGAGGGCCTGCAACGCGCGATGCGTATCCTCGACGGGCGTCCCCTCGGGCATGTCCACGAGGACCTGGAACTCGCTCTTGTTGTCGAAGGGAAGCATCTTGAGGACGACGGCGCGCATCACGACAAGCAGGATCGAAAGCACGATCAGGCCGATCAGGACGTAGAGCAGCTTCCAGCGGTTGCCGCGGCCGTCGTCCTGCCGCAGGAACGGCCGCATGAAGCGGCCGAAGAAACGGTGCATCGCGCCGTCGCCGTCCGGGGCCGGCGCATGCGTACCCCGGGCCCCGAGGAACAGCCTCCGGTAGAGCCAGGGCGTGAACATGAAGGCCACGGCCAGCGAGATGAGCATGCCGGTCGAGGCGTTGATCGGGATCGGCCGCATGTAGGGACCCATGAGGCCCGAAACGAACGCCATCGGCAGCAGTGCGGCAATCACCGTGAACGTCGCGAGAATCGTCGGCCCGCCGACTTCGTCCACTGCCAGCGGGATCGCCTCGGAAAGATTGCGGCCGCCCATCTGCATATGGCGGTGGATGTTCTCGACCACGACGATGGCATCGTCGACCAGGATGCCGATCGAGAAGATCAGCGCGAACAGCGAGACCCGGTTGAGCGTGAAGCCCCAAGCCCAGGAGGCGAACAGCGTGATCGCGAGCGTCACCACCACCGCGGCGCCGACGACCGCGGCCTCGCGCAGTCCGAGGGTGAGCAGCACCAGCACCGTGACCGACAGCGTCGCAAACGCGAGCTTCTTGATCAGCGTCCGTGCCTTGTCCTCCGCGGTCGCGCCGTAGTCGCGCGTGATCGTGGCGTGCACGCCGTCGGGGAAGTGGATTCCACGCATGCGCTCGAAGCGCTCGATCACCGCCGCCGCGACGTCCACCGCGTTCTCGCCGGGCTTCTTCGACACGGCGATGGTGACGGCGGGGTAGCGCCCCGCGGCCGCGCCGCTGCCGGCTTCGTTTCCGGTGCCGAAGGTCACGAATCGTTCGGGCTGGTCCGCGGCCTCCCGGACCTCGGCCACGTCGCGCAGGAACACGGGTGCGCCATCCCGGACGCCGACCACGAGGTCGGCGATTTCCTCGGGCGTCGTCAGGAAGGTCCCGGCCTGCACCAGGATCTCACGGTCGTCCGCGACACTCCTGCCGGCGTCGGCCGACGCGTTGGCCGAGGACAGCGCGCGCCGCAGGTCGTCCAGCGCAAGCCCATAGCCGGCGAGACGCTGGGCGTCGAAGACGACGTGCACGACGCGGTCCGGGCCGCCGATCGTCTCGATGTCCCGCGTTCCGGGCACGCGCTGCAGCTCGCCTTCCATCGCATGCGCGAGCCGAAGCAGGTCCGTCGCGGTGACTTCCGGGTTCTCGCTCCACAGGGTGGCGGCGACGATGGGGACGTCGTCGATGCCCTTGGGCTTGATCAGCGGCATCCCGACGCCGGTGCCCGCCGGCAGCCAGTCCTGGTTCGAATAGAACGCGTTGTACAGGCGCACGATCGCCTCGGTGCGCGGCTCGCCGACCTCGAAACGCACGGTCAGCGCGGACATGCCGGGCATTGACGCGGAGTAGACGTGCTCGACGCCCTCGATCTCGGAGACGATCTGCTCGGCCGGCGTCGTCACGAGCGATTCGACTTCCCTGGCCGACGCACCCGGAAACGGGATGAAGACATTCGCAAAGGTGACGTTGATCTGCGGTTCTTCCTCGCGCGCGGTGACCAGCACGGCGAAGAGTCCGAGCAGCAGCCCGGCCAGGGCGAGGAGCGGCGTGATCTCGGTCGCGAGAAAGTAGCTGGCAATGCGTCCGGAAATGCCCAGCCGCGCGTCCGGCAGCGGGCTCATGCGCCGTTACCAGCCGGCTTCCGCTTGCGGTAGGCGATGCCGGCTGCAATCGGGTCCGTGGCCACCTTTTCGCCGCGCGCGAGGCCGGCCAGCACCGGCACGCTGCCGTCGGCCGCGGGCGTGCCGAGCCGCAGGTAGCGCAGGCTAACCCGGCCGGCGCTGTCCACGACGTAGGCGCCGGTGAGCTCGCCGCGCCGGACGACGGCGTCCGCCGGCAGCAGCAGACGATCTTCCTCGCCGCTGACGAAGGCGACCTTGACGAGGGTGCCCGGGTAAACGCCGTAATCGGCGGGTCGGCAACTCGACCAGCACCCGGAAGCTGTGCGTCGCAGGGTCCGCGCTCGGCGGAATCCGCAAAGTGCTTGCATCGACCGAACGGCCCTCGGGCAGGATCACGCGCGCCTTGCGGTGCCTGCGCAGCGGCCCGATCTGCTGCTGCGGAATGTCGACCACGACGCGCAGGTGCTCGAGCGACAGCCCGGTCATGATCGGCCTGCCGGGCGCCACCGTCTCGCCGAGCTGAACGTGGCGGGCAACGACGATCCCTGCATACGGTGCGACGATCGTCGTGTAGCCGAGGCCCTCGCGCGCCTCGGCGAGCTGCGCCCGCGTGGTCTCGGCCCGCGCGCTCGCGGCATCGAGGTCGGCCTGCGCCTTGTCGAACTGCGCCTTGGCGATCAGCCTCTTCGCGTAGACGTCCCGCGCCCGGTCAAATGCGAGCTCCGCCTCGGAAAGCCGCGCACGCGCTTCCGCCGAGGAGGCCTCGAGAGCCTGCTGCCGCGCGCGCTGCTCGGCGGCCGTGAAGCGCACGATGACGGCGCCCTTCTCGACGTAGTCACCGACGTCATACGGCAGCTCCACGACGCGGCCGCTCGTCTGCGCCGCAACGGTGGACTGGTTGAGCGCTTCGATGGCGCCGTCAAACGTCGTCTCGCGCGACACCCGCGCGGGCTGCACTACGACGGTCGCGAGCGCGGAGCCTGCGCCCGACTGCCGGACTCGCCGGAACCTGCCCCGGATCCGAACAGGCGGACAGGGCGGTCGCCGCGGCGAGCCAGGCGGCGACCCCGCGAATCACGGCGCTCGCCGCGCCGGCCATCAGTCCCGGCCGAGCAGGCGCGCAGAAGGCGGCGCCGGACCTCACGCCCATTTTCCGCAGGATCATCGCCATCGGGCAGAAGCCGGTGAAGGATGCCTGGAACAGGTTGGCGCCGACGAAAGCCGTGAACCACAGCCAGTAAATGCTGTGCAGCTGCGAGAGTGCGAGCGATGCCAGCACGAAGAGGCCGGCGATGCGAAACACCCACTGGTCGATGGATGCGGCGCTGTGGCCGGGTGACGTCAGGGTCTGGGTTGTCATGGTCAGCCTCCAGTTGAAACAAGCATGCCGCGCACGGCGTTCTCGAGTCCCGTCAATCCGGCCGCGCGGCCCTGGGCGAGCGACTCCTCGGGCGTCTTGCGGTCCACATGAAAGGCCTTCAACGCGAACAGTGCGCCGACGCGGTTGCCGCTGCCGCAGTGGACAAGCACGGGCTTGTCGCAGGATTCGAGCAGGTCATGAAGGGTCCGGGAAGCGTCCTCGGTGAGGTCACAGGCGGCGCCGACCGGCAACATCGCGTAGTGCAGGCCCAGCGACTCGGCGATGCGTTTCTCGTCCCAGCCGCACTCGCCGGCCGGGCAAAGGCTGACGACGGTCTGACGGCCGGCCAGCCGCGCTCGCGCAACTGTCCGCGTCAGGCTGGCCGCCGGTCCATACGTCATCGGACAGGCGGCGAAGTCCGGGAATGCCGAGTCTGTTCCATTGAAGGCTGCTCCGACAAAGTCAGCGGCGCCGCGGCCGCGGACGCCGCAAAAATGGCTGTGCAGGGCACGGATCACGTCGAGCGAAGGCCCCGGCCGGACGCTGTAGAAAATAGTCTGCGCCTCGCGCCGCGTCGCCACGAGGTCGTCCTCCCGCAGCCAGGCCAGGTGCTGGGACAAGGCCGACTGCGACAGCGGTATGCGTGCGTTGAGCGCCCGACCGAAAGCTCGCCTTCCGCGAGCACGCACAGGATCTGGAGGCGGTTCGGGTTGGCCATCGCCTTCAGCAGGTCGGCGGCGGACCTCCGCATGCTCGGCCATTGCGTCCGCGGGCGGCAGCCGGAAGCCTGCCGTGCGGTACGATTTTCCGCATGCTCCTACGTAAATGACCTGTTGATCTAATTAAGACATATCTAATATACTGCGATGGCGCATTGAATGCAAGTGCGGGCAACGTCGCAAGGAGAGGGGAAAATGGCACACGTCGTCGTCATCGGTGCAGGCATCGGCGGCATGCCTGCGGCTTATGAACTCAGGAAGCGCCTCGGCCGCCCCCATGAGGTCACGCTCGTCGGCGCCTCGGAGCACTTCCAGTTCACGCCGTCCAACCCCTGGGTCGCCGTCGGCTGGCGGACGCCGGGAGAGGTCACGGTTCCGGTCCGGCCCCACGTCGAGAAGAAAGGCATCCGCTTCTTCGCGGATGCGGCGGACCGGATCGAGCCGGAAGCCAATCGTCTCGTGCTCGCGGGCGGCACCGCCCTTGAATACGACTATCTCGTGATCGCGACGGGACCGAAGCTCGCCTTCGACGAAGTCCCCGGGCTCGGCCCGGAGGCGCACACGCAGAGCATCTGCACGACCCCGCACGCGGAGCAGGCGGGGCGCGCGTACCAGGCCTTCCTGGCCGATCCCGGACCGATCGTCATCGGCGCCGTCCAGGGCGCGAGCTGCTTCGGGCCGGCATACGAATTCGCGATGATCGTCGACGCGGACCTGCGCCGGCGCAAGCTCCGCGACCGAGTGCCGATGACCCTCGTGACCAGCGAGCCGTATATCGGCCACCTCGGGCTCGGCGGCGTCGGCGACTCCAAGGGACTGCTCGAGTCCGAGCTTCGCCAGCGCCACATCAAGTGGATCACCAGCGCGAAACGTGCTGGAAGCCACGCCCGGCGCGGTCCGCGTGGCCGAGCACGACGACGAGGGCAAGCCCGTGCGCGAGCACGAGCTGCCGAGCCGCTTCACGATGTTCATTCCGGCCTTCAAGGGCGTGGACGCGGTGGCGGCGGTCAAGGAAATGTGCAACCCGCGCGGCTTCGTGCTGATCGACGAGTACCAGCGCAATCCGCGCTTCAGGAACATCTATTCTGCCGGCGTCTGCGTCGCGATCCCGCCTGTCGAGGCAACGCCGGTTCCGACCGGCGCGCCGAAGACGGGCTTCATGATCGAGTCGATGGTGAGCGCCATCGTGAACAACATCGCGGATGCGGTCGACGGCCGCGAACCGTCGCACAAGGCGACCTGGAACGCGATCTGCCTGGCCGACATGGGGGACACCGGCATCGCCTTCGTCGCGCTGCCGCAGATCCCGCCGCGCAACCAAACCTGGGCGAAGAAAGGCCGGTGGGTCCATCTCGCCAAGGTTGCATTCGAGAAGTATTTCATGCGCAAGATGCGCAATGGCAGCGTTGAGCCGATCTACGAGCGCTACGTGCTCAAGGCGCTCGGCATCTTCCCGCTCAAGGAGAAACTCCCGTGATCCGGGCCTGTCCTCGCTGCGGCACCCGCAACCGCATTCCCACACGGCATTTGGCCGATACCGGGCGCTGCGCCGCGTGCAAGGAAACGCTGGCGCCGCTGGCAGTGCCGTTGGACGTCGATGCGCCTGAGTTCGACGAGATCATGCGCGAAGCCGGCGTGCCGGTCCTCGTGGATTTCTGGGCGCCGTGGTGCGGCCCTTGCCGGATGGCGGCGCCGCAGGTCGCGACGGCCGCCGCCCACCTCGCGGGCGAGGCCATCGTGCTGAAGGTCAACACTGAAGAGCATCCGATGCTGGCCTCTGCATACGATGTCCGCAGCATTCCCAACTTCGCGCTGTTCCGAAACGGGGTCCTCGCGTGGCAGCAGCCGGGGCTGCTCGGGCATCGCGAGCTCGAGCAGGCCGTTCGCGGTGGCGCCTGACGCGGCGGCACCGGTGGCGCAGGGCGATTGGCGCCGCGTGCTGCGCCGGAAGATCGGCTGGCTGCTCGCCCTCAAGCTGCTGGCGCTCGTCGCGCTGAGGTCGCTGTTCTTCTCCGGGGATGCGCGGGTCGAGGTGACGCCGCTTGCCGTCGACGGCCAGTTGAGAGTGGCGGTGGAGCCGCGGGCGCAGGGAGCGGACCATGATTGACATGAACGTCGTGGACCTGTCGCGCCTGCAGTTCGCGCTGACGGCGCTGTACCACTTCCTCTTCGTGCCGCTGACGCTCGGCCTTTCCATGCTGATGTTCATCATGGAAGCGACCTACGTCATGACGGGACGCGAGATCTGGAAACAGATCACGAAGTTCTGGGGACTCCTCTTCGGCATCAACTTCGCGATGGGAGTCGCCACCGGCATTACGATGGAATTCCAGTTCGGGACGAACTGGGCGTACTACTCGCACTACGTCGGTGACATCTTCGGCGCACCGCTCGCGATCGAAGGCCTGATGGCGTTCTTCCTCGAGTCGACGTTCGTCGGGCTCTTCTTCTTCGGATGGGACCGCTTGAGCCGCACTCGGCCACCTCGTCGTCACGTTCCTGGTCGCCATCGGGTCCAACCTGTCGGCGCTCTGGATACTGATCGCGAACGCCTGGATGCAGAACCCGGTAGGCGCCGAGTTCAACACGGACACCATGCGCATGGAGCTCGTCTCGTTCGCCGACGTGATCTTCAACCCGGTGGCGCAGTCCAAGTTCGTCCACACGGTCGCCGCCGGCTACGTCACGCGGCTCGGTCTTCGTGCTCGCGATTTCCGCCTGGTACCTCCTGCGCGGCCGCAGCGCGGAGTTCGCGAAGCGCTCGATGGCCGTCGCGGCGGCCTTCGGGCTCGCGTCCGCGCTGTCGGTCGTAGTGCTGGGGGACGAGTCCGGGTACACGGTGACGGAACACCAGAAGATGAAGATCGCGGCCATCGAGGCGATGTGGCACACGGAGCTGCCGCCCGCCGGGTTCACGCTCGTCGGATGGCCCGACACCGACGACCGCAGGACCCGCGGCGCGATCCGCATTCCGTGGGCGCTCGGGCTGATCGCGACCCGGTCGCTCGACAAGGAGGTCCCCGGCATCATCCCGCTCGTCGATCATGCCCGGCGCCGGATCGCAAGCGGCATCGCCGCGCACGAGGCCCTCGTGCGCCTGCGTGCCGATCGTGCGGACGCGCAGGCGCGCGCGAAGTTCGAAGCGCACCGCGCCGACCTCGGCTACGGGTTGCTGCTGCTGCGCTACGTGGACGACCCGGCGAAGGCGACGGCGGAAGACATCGAGCGCGCGGCCTGGTCCACCGTCCCGAACGTGCCGGTCCTGTTCTGGGCCTTCCGCGTCATGGTCGCGCTCGGCTTCTTCTTCATCGCACTGTTCGCCTGGGCGTTCTACCTGTCCGCGCGGCAGCAGTTCGACCGCCATCGCGGATTCCTGCGGCTGTCGCTGCTCGCGCTGCCGCTCCCCTGGATCGCGGCCGAGCTCGGCTGGATCGTGGCGGAATACGGCCGGCAGCCGTGGGCGATCGAAGGCGTGCTGCCGACTTTCCTCGGCGCATCGTCGACTTCTGCGACGCAGGTGATGCTGTCGCTCGGCGGCTTCATCGTGTTCTACACGGCGCTGCTCGCCGTGGACGTCTTCCTGATGCGGCGCATGATCCGCCAGGGGCCCGACGGGCTCGGCTACCTGGCACGCGCAGAGGCGCGGCCATCATGACCGACTACGAGACCCTTCGCATCGTATGGTGGGCGCTGCTCGGCGTACTCCTGATCGGGTTCGCAGTCATGGACGGATTCGACCTCGGCGTCGGCGCGATCTTCCGCTTCATCGGGCGGGACGACGCCGAGCGCCGCGCGCTGCTCGAATCCGTCGAGCCCGTCTGGGAAGGCAATCAGGTGTGGTTCATCCTCGGCGGCGGCGCGGTATTCGCCGCCTGGCCACTGCTGTACGCCGCATCATTCTCGTCGCTTTACCTCGCGATGTTCCTCATGCTGCTCGCGCTCATTCTGAGGCCGGTCGGCTTCGCTTTCCGCAACAAGCTCGTCGATCCACGCTGGCGCAACGCCTGGGACTGGGCGCTATTCGCGGGCGGTGCCGTGCCGGCGCTGCTGTTCGGCGTAGCCTTCGGCAACCTGTTTCTCGGCATCCCGTTCACGTTCGACGCGATGGCGCGCCCCGTCTACAGCGGAAGTTTCCTCGGCCTGCTGCATCCGTTCGCGCTGCTGGCGGGGACCGCCAGCCTCGGAATGATCGTGCTGCACGGCGCGGCATACGCGGCGCTCAAGGCCGAGGAGCCGATGGCCGCGCGAGCGCGCCGGGCAGGGCAGCTTGCGGGCACGGTATTGCTGGCCGCATTCAGCGCGGCGGGCCTCTGGCTCGCGACGGGCATCGACGGCCTGCGCATCGTAGGCGCGCTCGACCCGGCCGGCCCGTCCGACCCGCTGCGCAAGGCCGTCGAATCCGTGCCCGGCGGCTGGATCGCCAACTTCCCCGCCCACCCGTGGATGTGGATCGCCCCGGCGATCGCCTACGCGGGCGCAGCCGCCGCGATGCTGCTCCTGCGCCGCTCACGCGCCGGCGCCGCCTTTGTCGCGAGCGCGCTGGCTTCCGCGGGCGTCATCCTGACAGCCGGCTTCGCGCTGTTCCCGTTCCTGATGCCGTCCTCCACCGACCCACGCAGCAGCCTGACGATCTGGGACGCGTCCAGCAGCCGGATGACACTCTTCATCATGCTGGTCGCGGTGCTCGTCTTCATGCCCATCGTGCTGGCGTACACGGCCTGGGTGTTTCGCGTGCTGCGAGGCAGGGTGAGCCTCGCTCATGCGCGTGCCCAGGACGGGATTTACTGAGCAAGCGACGCAAGGAGCTCCGCCATGTGGTACTTCGCCTGGATACTGGGTCTCGGTCTCGCCCTGGCGGCCGGGATCCTGAACGCCATGTGGTACGAGATCCGCGAGCACGAGCGGGAGGAGCGGCCGAATCCGTTGCCGGTCAATGCGGATCCGTGATCGCGCTGCGAGAATGGCGCCGGAGAATCGGCCGGGGGAACTGATGGAAAGCAAGCTGATTGCGTTTGCGATCGCCGCGGGCGTGCGTGCGGAAGGCAAGACGTTTCGCATCGCCGAAACGGCGGTGTGGGCCCTCGATAGCGAGGGCCGTGCGATTG
>CAVXET010000032.1:0-5814 GCA_963760725.1 uncultured Gammaproteobacteria bacterium | reverse complement strand
GAGTCCTGCGAGCGTCGCATCGGCGCGCCACCGCGAGCCGTCGAGCGCGACATCGAGCCGGCCGTGACCTCCGGCGATGCCAAAGGCGTCGAACGAAAGCCGAAGTCCGCCGTCCGCGCCGCGATGCGCCGCGAAGTGCGTGTCCTGGATCCCGAGCGAGCCGAGCGAGCCCGAGAGCCGGCCGCGCGGGCAGCTGATCTCGTCTCCGGAAATCCTGAGGTCAGGGCAGTCGAGCGCGAATTTCGAGAGCGGGCCGGTGGCGGCGAGGCCGCGAACACGCGCGGCGCGAAGTGCGACCCTGCCTGTCGCCGCGGCGGTGGGAGCCGCCTCGACCTGGAGCCCGTCGATCGCGAGTCCCGCGAACTCGACCCGCGCGGCGCTGATGCTGAGCCTGCCGGCGGCCAGTGCAGGGCCGCCGCACACACTCAGGGCGACCAGCAGCAGAACTCGAGTCGACGCCATGATTCGATCGCAGCCTACGCTGTGATAGTCGCCGTTGGAACCGGCGCCCTGCTCTAGACTGTCGACGTGAGTACCCACGGAAAGTCACTGCTCGAACAGCCGACCCACGACGTCCTGACCAGGGTAATCCGGAATTGCCTGCGTGCCGCCGCCCGGGGACTGGCCGACTGCGAAAAGTCGGTCGACACCTGGGAACTGCATGCATTTCGAGTCGCGATCCGGCGGCTTTGGTCGCTGTTGCGCGCATACGGGCCATGGCTGGGCCGTGTCGCAGGCCGCAAGGTGGTGCGCCGGCTTGAGGGCCTGACGCTGGCCACCAATACTGCGCGGGACGCCGAGGTCGGGATTCACTGGCTGCTGGCGCAGCGCGACCGGCTTGCGCGGGATGAACGCGCGGGCTTCAACGTGCTGCTGCGGCGCCTGGAGGGCCGCCGGCGGCGTGCCTACAAGTCCATCGGCAGGAGCCTCGGACCGGACTTCTCGGCGACCGCGAGGCTGATCAGGCACCGCATCCGCGACACGCGTGAACCAGAGCTGCAGCCGTTCCGGACGACGATCCTCGACCGCCTCGAACCTGCCGTGACGAAGATTCGCGAGCAGATCGCGGCAATCGCGGGCGCCGACGACGAAAAGAACATTCACAGGTCGAGAATCCGGGTCAAGCGCCTGCGTTACCTCGTCGAACCGCTGTGCAATGACTGCGCCGAAGCGCGGGCCCTGGTGCGGCCGTTGAAGCGCATGCAGATGCTTCTCGGTGACCTCCATGACATGCAGGTCCTGGAAGAAGAGATCGTGGATGCCATCGAGGAAACGGCGACGGTTAAGGCGCGGCGCCTGCATCGCCTGGCAGTGGACGGCCCAGCTGCCGCGCTGAGGCGTGAAAGGAGCCGCGACGAATGCCTCGGCCTGTTCGTCCTCGCGAGCCGGGCCCGGGAACGGCGCAACCAGACCTTCGCGGAGTTCGAGCGCGCGTGGCTCACGCACCGCAGGTTTGAACTGGGGAACGAGGTCCGGGCGCTGCGTGCCGCGATGGGGCGGTAGTCCGGCCGGGTATTCTTCCAGCAGATTCAGGGGCTTCCGGATTTTTCGGGCCGCGTGTCGATTGCGGCGCCGTCCGACCGACTATCAGTTGTCATGAACCCAACCTATATGGTCCTCTTGGTCCTAGGAGCCCGCAATGCAGTACCTGTGCCTGATCTACCAGGACGAGAAGGAGTGGCAGAAACTGCCGCCGGTCGAATCGCAGAAGATCATGGGCGAGTTCTTCGCCTACACCGATTCGATCAAGAAGAGCGGAAACCACGCCGGCGGCAACGCGCTGCAGCCGACGCACACGGCGACGACGGTTCGCGTGCGCCAGGGCAAGGTCGCGACGACTGACGGCCCGTTTGCCGAGACGAAAGAACAGCTCGGCGGGTATTACCTGCTGAACGCGCGCGACCTCAACGAGGCGATACAGCTTGCTGCGCGCATTCCCGCGGCGCGCCTGGGTTCCGTCGAAGTCCGGCCCGTCGTGGAGTTCAAGACATGAAATTCGTATGCCTCGGTTGTCTCGACAAGCAGACCTGGGGGAAGTTGAGCCCGGCTGAGCAACAGAAGATGGTCGAAGCCTGCACCGACTTCGACCGGGAGCTCTATGCCAAGGGCCATTTCGCCAACGGCTTTGCACTCCAGGATTCCGCGGACGCGACGACCATCCGGTGGCTGGGCGGCAAGGCGACGCCCGTAGACGGGCCATTTGCGGAAACCAAGGAAATGCTGGGCGGGATCCTGATCCTCGAGGCCAGGGACAAGGCCGAGGCGATCGCGATCATGAGCCGGCACCCCGCCATTCAAATAGGCCCGTTCGAGATCCGGCCTGCGAACGAGGAGTTCATGTCGCAGCACCCGGTCATGCAGAAACTCAAGGAGAAGTGAAATGAAGTACGTGGATGGATTCGTAGTACCCGTTCCCCGCAGGAAGCTCGCGGCCTACCGCCGCATGGCGAAGTATGCGGGCAAGATCTGGCTCGAGTTCGGTGCGCTCGAGTACGTCGAGTGCGTCGCCGACGACGTCAAGCCCGGGAAGGTCACCTCGTTTCCGCAGAGCGTGAAGCTGAAGAAAGGCGAGGTTGTCGTGTTCTCGTACATCGTGTACCGCTCGCGCGGCCAGCGCGACCGCATCATGAAGAAGATCATGGTGGAGCCGCGGTTCAAGAGGTTCATGGACCCGAAGAACATGCCCTTCGACGGCAAGCGCATGTTCTGGGGCGGGTTCAAGACGATGGTCAAGTACTGAGATGGCGGGGCTCGCGGCCTGAACGAAGTCATCGAGGCGGTCTATCGCGAGGAGTCCCGCCGGGTGCTCGCGACGTTGATCCGCCTGCTCGGCGATTTCGACCGCGCGGAGGAGGCCATGCACGAGGCTTTCGCCGCGGCGGTCGAACAGTGGCCCCGCGACGGCGTGCCGGAGAACCCCCGCGCCTGGCTCGTGTCGGCCGGCCGCTTCAAGGGCATCGACGCGATCCGCCGCCAGTCGCGCGAAGGCGGCGACTACGACACCGTCCTTGACCTGACGGCTGGAGAGGGCATGGACCCCGCATTCGCGGCGGACGAGTCCGTCGAGGACGACCGCCTGCGGCTCATCTTCACCTGCTGCCACCCGGCGCTCGCGCCTGACGCCCAGGTCGCGATGACGTTGCGCGAGGTCTGCGGGCTCTCGACCGAGGAAATTGCGAGCGCCTTCCTGGTTCCTGCGCCGACGCTCGCGCAGCGCATCGTGCGTGCCAAGTCGAAAATCCGCGACGCGCGGATCCCCTACGAAGTCCCGGCGGCCATTGAGCTGCCGGAGCGGCTCGACGCCGTCCTTCGCGTGATCTATCTCGTCTTCAACGAGGGCTATGCGGCCTCGAGCGGCGAGACGCTGACGCGGGGCGATATTTCCGCGGAGGCGATCCGGCTCGCGCGGCTCCTCGCGGTGCTGCAGCCTGAGCCCGAGACCGAGGGGCTTCTTGGGCTGATGCTGCTGCAGGATTCGCGCCGCACGGCGCGCACTTCCGCGGCCGGCGACATCATCCTGCTCGAGGACCAGGACCGGTCGCTGTGGAACCGCGGGCAGATCGAGGAGGGGCTCGCACTCACGCGGCGTGCGCTGGCCTCACGTCGTTTCGGACCCTACACCTTGCAGGCGGCCATCGGCGCCGCCCACGCCGAGGCCGCAACCGCCGCGGCGACCGACTGGAACCGCATCGTCGCGACCTACGACCTCTTGCTCGAGATCGAGCCGACGCCGGTCATCGAGCTGAACCGCGCGGCGGCCGTCGCCATGCGTGACGGCCCCGCGGCGGGACTCGCGCTCGTGACCGAGATTCTCGCGCGCGGGGAGCTCGCCGACTACCAGCCGGCGCATGCCGCGCGGGCCGAGCTCTGCCGCCGGCTCGGCCGGACGGCAGAGGCGCGCGATGCGTACCGGCGCGCGCTCGCGCTGACGCACCAGGGCGCCGCGCGCCGGTTCCTCGAGCGACGCCTTGCGGAATTGCAGCCGGACTAGCAGCCCTCAGTTGCGCCAGTAGCGCTGCATCTCCAGGTAGGCGAAAGACGCCGACCACGTGATCATGAGGAATCCGACCAGGGATTCCGTGCCGAACACGAGGCGCAACGCCCCGCTTGGCACGAGGTCGCCGTAGCCGAGCGTGGAATAGGTGGTCGCCGACACGTAGACGAAGTCAAGGAACCGCAGCTGCTCCACTCCCACGAGTTGCCCGAGGCCCGGCACCCTGACTGCCAGGAAGATCCCGAGGGCGAACAGCCAGATCTCGACGATGTGGACCGCGAGGATGCAGAACATCATGACGAGCACCCGCGGATGCCGCGACAGGCTCCAGTCCGGCATCCGCCGGTTCAGCCGCTGCAATACCTCGTAGTGCAGGACGATGGTCAGGCCGGCGAGGAGTGCGGTGAGCAATACCGCGAGCCAGTAGGCGGGCATGCCCAGCGCTTCGCTCAATTCGGGAGTCATGGCGTCAATGTGCCCGGAACCTGCGAGCCTGTAAAATGCGCGCATGCCCGGCGTGATCTCGATCTCGAACCTCACCAAGACCTACGCGAACGGGCAGCACGCGCTCAAGAACGTGTCGCTCGACATCCGGCCGGGCGAGATCTTCGCGCTGCTCGGGCCGAACGGCGCGGGCAAGACGACGCTCATCAGCATCGTCTGCGGCATCGTGCGCGCGACCTCGGGCACGGTGCTGGTCGACGGCCACGACATCCAGAAGGACTTCCGGGCCGCGCGCGAGCGCATCGGCCTCGTGCCGCAGGAGCTCGCGATCGAGGCTTTCGAGACCGTGAAGGCGGCGGCGGCGTTCAGCCGCGGCCTCTTCGGCCGCGCGCGGGATCCCGGGTACGTCGAGCGCGTGCTGCGCGACCTCTCGCTCTGGGACCGCCGCGACGACATCCTGATGACGCTGTCCGGCGGCATGAAGCGCCGCGTGATGATCGCGAAAGCGCTCGCTCACGAGCCGCGCATCCTGTTCCTCGACGAGCCGACGGCGGGCGTCGACGTCGAGCTCCGCCGCGACATGTGGGCGCTCGTGCGCCGGCTCCGGGACCAGGGCGTGACGATCATCCTGACGACGCATTACATCGACGAGGCCGAGGAGATGGCCGACCGGATCGGCGTCGTGAATCACGGCGAGCTGATCGTCGTGGAGGAAAAGGCCGCGCTCATGAAGAAGCTCGGCAAGCGGGAGCTCACGGTGATACTCCAGGAGCCCCTCGCCGCGATTCCCCCGGAGCTCGGCGAGTGGCAACTTTCGCTCAATGCCGACGGCCGCGAGCTCAAGCACACCTTCAATGCCGTGCTGGAGCAGAACGGGGTCCCCGCGCTCCTGCGGCGCCTCGAGCAGCTTGGCATCTGCTACCGCGACCTCAACACGCGCGAGAGCTCGCTCGAGGAGATCTTCGTGAGCCTGGTCGGCCGCGGAGCCCGCCCATGAGCGTGCCGGCGTTCAATCGCCACGGGGTCTGGGCCATCTACCGCTTCGAAATGGCGCGCTTCCTGCGTACGCTGCTGCAGAGCCTCCTGACGCCCGTCATCACGACAGCGCTCTTCGTGATCGTATTCGGCTCGGCGATCGGCTCGCGCATGTCGGAGGTCGGCGGCGTGAGTTACGGCGCCTTCATCGTGCCGGGCCTCATCATGCTGTCGCTCTTCACCGAGAGCATCGCGAATGCCTCCTTCGGCATCCACTTCCCGAAGTTCACGGGCACGATCTTCGAGATCCTCTCGGCGCCGGTCGCGGCCTTCGAGATCGTCCTCGGTTACGTGGGCGCGGCCGGCACGAAGTCAGTGATCATCGGGCTCATCATCCTCAC
>CAVXET010000031.1:0-777676 GCA_963760725.1 uncultured Gammaproteobacteria bacterium | reverse complement strand
CTGATGGACGAGATCTGGGCGACCCTTGCTCCAGGTGCCGAGGAACTCCCGCTACCCGACTGGCACATCGCCGAGATCAAGCGCCGTTTGGCAGCGTTCGCGACGGATGGCAACCGCGGGCGGACCGCGGATGAGGTATTCGCCGAGCTGAAGCGCCGGCTGTGACCAGGCGCGTCAGGGTTCGGCCGGAGGCCGAACTCGACCTGCTGGTCGCCGCAGGCTGGTATGAGGCCCAGCGGCAGGGGCTGGGTACCGAATTCATCGACGCCCGGCTCCCGCGAGAGCCCCCAATCAAAGTGATTTCCGTTTAGTCCGTTTGAACAGGCGGAAACTGACGCTTCGCCGCAGATAAGCAGCGGGTGCCCTTAGGTAGCGACAAATACTTTCATGCGATGAAAGTGGCTGCCGTGCTGCGCCTGCTCCATGAGAACGGCTGGTACCTGGTCACGACTCGCGGCAGTCATCGCCAGTTCAGGCACCCAGCCAGATTTGGCCGCGTGACGGTCCACGGAAAGCCCAGTGACGATTTGGCGCCGGGTACCCTGAAGAGTATTCTCAAACAGTCCGGACTCAAGAGACCAAGGTGACAGTCGTGCGATATGCGATCGTGATCGAACAGGCCGGCGACAATTTCTCCGCTTACGTCCTGGACCTGCCTGGCTGCGTGGCGACGGGCGTGACCGTCGCGGAGGTCGAGCAGAACATCCGCGCGGCAATCGAGCTGCATCTGGACGGGATGCGACAGGATGGTCAGACTGTTCCGCTACCGTCCAGCCGGGTCCACTATGTCGAGGTAGCTGCGTGAGGATTCGCGGACGCGCGTGCGAACGAGCCGCCTGATGCTTGCTGCTCGCAGGAAATGGGAAGGTAACCTTCGCTTCTCTTGAGATGCGAAGGTTTCCTTCCCATTTTCCGCAACCCACACCCCCTCGGGCGAGTGCTGCGAGCTGAGCACCGTCAACCCCGCACCACCCCGTCCGTTGCTTGTCCCATACTCTCCACGGTGCGGGATCGAACCATGATGCGAAGGTCACCTTCGGTTTTAAATGAACTCAAGGCCGGGCTCGTAGCTGCGGCCCTCCTCGCCCTCTCCGCCTGCGGCGACGGCGGCGGCGCGATCCTGACGCCGCCCGACGACGACGACGACCGCCCACCTCCGACTGCACCGCCACCACCTGCGGCGAGGTCCGGATCGCCCTGACCGACGGCGACGGGGACTTCCTCTCCTATACCGTGGACGTGGTCTCGATCCGCCTCGAGCGGAGCAATGGCGACACCGTCCAGGCCCTCCCCAACCGCCAGCGTGTCGATTTTGCGGAGCTCCTGGACGTGAGCGAGTTCGTCACGGCGACGGACATCCCGAACGGCACCTACGAGCGCGCGATCATCCGCCTGGATTACTCGGATGCCGAGGTGACCGTGGAGGTCGACGGCCTGCCGACCGCGTCCGAGGTCGTGGATGCGAACGGCGACGCCCTCGGACAGGTGGATGTCGACCTGCAGCTCGACGAGGCGAATCAGCTCGTCGTCGCTTCGAACGCGCCCGCCCTGCTCCAGGTCGATTTCGACCTCGAGGGTTCGCACGAGGTGAACCTCGGCACGACGCCGGTCACGGTGACCGCGGCCCCCTTCATGGTCGCCTCGCTCGAGCCGGTGGATACCCGCGAGTTCCGCGTGCGCGGCCCGCTCGTCTCCGTGAACGAAGGCGCCAGCAGCTACGTGGTGGACCTGCGCCCCTTCAGCCAGCGCACCGGCCGGAATGGCGAGTTCACGGTCGAGACGACGACGGACACGACCTGCGAGGTCGACGGCGACGAGCTCGACATCACCGACTGCCTCGCCGCGCTCGCGGACCTGCCCGAGGACGCGCCGACCACGGCGCACGGCGTCTATGACGTCGCCACGCGCGACTTCACGGCCGACCGCGTGCTCGCGGGCTCGAGCGTGCCGGGCGCGGAGTTCGACACCGTGATCGGCACCGTGGTCGCGCGAAACCTCGACGAGCTGGTGGTGCGCGGCGGCACGGTCGTGCGCACGGACGGCAGCGTCGTCTACGCGCGCGGCGACATCGGGGTGACGCTCGGCTCGGGCACCGACGTGACCCGGGACGGCGGCAGCCCGTCGCCGCTCGGCATCGACGACATCTCCGTCGGACAGCGCATCCACGCCTTTGGCAGATGCGTCGTCGTCCGACTTCAACCCCACGCTCGACGCGTCGGGCGGGCGCGTGCGCCTGCACCAGACCCACCTGACCGGCCTGGTGGTGAATGCCGGCTCGAGCGAGCTGCGCCTCGACCTCTTCTCGATCGACGGCCGCGACCCGCAGTTCTTCGACTTCGACGGCACGGGCACCTCGCTCATCACCGAGGCGGACCCGCATAACTACCAGGTCGGCACCGGCAATCTCAACCTCAGCGACTTCGAGGACGGCGAAGGCGCGGCGGTGTTCGGCTTCGTCACGGCCTTCGGTTCCGCGCCGCCGGATTTCACGTCGCGGACACTCGTCGACTTCGACGAGCTGCGGGCGCTGCTGGGCGTCGGCTGGGGATTCAACGGCACGGAAGCGCCGTTCCTCTCCATGGGCCAGAACGGCTTCGTGATCGACGTGCGGAACGTCGATCTCGGTGAGCGGCAGCGCCTGGAGATCGGCCCGCGTGTGTTCGACATCACCTCGGACTTGCCGGAGCCGATCGAGGTCGAGCCGGCAGCCGAGGGGCCGCAGGTCTACGCGCTCTCGCGCGGGCTGCGGGTCGAGCTCTTCAGCGACTTCGGCGATTTCGCCACGCGCGTGAACAGCCTCCTGCGGGGCGGTTCGAACATGCGGGCGTTGACGGCCCGCGGCGTGTTCGATGTGGACACGACGACGCTCGAGGCGAACTACGTGGCGGTCAGCTTCCCGGCGCCGTAAAAGGGGACGCACCCCTTTTCGCCCTTCGCCATCCCGTTTCGCGTTCATCCCAATCGTTTTCCGCATGGCAAGCGCCGATAGCCCACGCCACAGTGCGTTTCCTTCTTGCCAATCTATCCCAGAACAGGGATACTCCCAATGCGGCACGCACCTGCCGTGGAAGAAAAACCTTTGTATTGGGTCGGGTCTTCCCGGCGCGATCTGGTGACGAAATCGTTGAGACGCATGATGGCAACGCGTTTCGGGCGATTTACACGGTTACATTTCCAGGAGTTGTATATGTCTTGCATTGCTTCCGGAAGAAGTCGCCGCGTAATGTCGAGACCGCCAGGAAGGACATCGAACTCGTTCGCCGCCGACTGATCACGGCACGATTGGATCATGAGACTCGACATGACACGCAACGCCAATAGCAGACCAGAAGTGGAAATCGCCTCGGGAAATGTCTTTGCGGACCTCGGCTTCCCGGACGCCGCCGAACGCACGGTCAAGACCGCGCTGGCCGTGGAAATTAACCGGATCCTCAAGACACGAACCTTGTCCCAGGTTGCAGCGGCCCGGATCCTGGGGATTAACCAACCCAAGATCTCGGCACTCGCGCATTTTCGTCTCGAAGGCTTTTCGGTTGAGCGCCTGATGAATTTCCTGACGGCCCTTGGACGCGATATCGAAATCTCGATTCGCCCGGTTCGCTCCAGGAGAAAGCCCGGACGAATTCTGGTCGATGCGAGGTAGAGGTTCTCAGTCGTCCGCTCAAACTGCAGTGGCATCCACGCAGCGGTATTCACGATGGCATTGGCAGAGACACGCCGCTATACATCACGCTTGACGTTAATAACGCTTCGCGTTATGAAGTTGCGGAGATGTCCAAACTGAAAGCAGTGACTCCAGGCAGTCTCCTCTCCGAGGAGTTCCTCAAGCCCTTGGAGATCACAAAGTACCGGCTCGCCAAAGAGATCGGCGTGCCGGCGCAGCGAATCGGGGACATCGTGGCCGGCAAGCGGGCAATTACGGCGGATACGGATCTGCGGCTGTGCCGTTTCTTCGGTTTGTCGAACGGCTACTGGCTGCGGGCGCAGGCAGCTACACGACACGGAAGTCGCCGAGCGCGAGATCGGCGCGAGCCTGGCCAACATTCGGCCGTGGACGATGGCCGTTCGTGAACCCAGACACAAGTACCGGGTGCGCGCCGGCCGGCCAGTCAAGACCCGTAAACCGGCGCGTGTGAAAGCCTGACGCCTGCTCGGCGCGGGCGCGCACCCCCACGGCGTATGATCGATCCATGGACGCAGACCTCGATGCCCTGTCGCGCGAGCAATTGATCGCCGAGGTGAAGAAGCTGCGGGATGGCATTCGCGAGCACCGCGATTCGACGGGCCACGACCTGTGCTGGCATCACCCGCAGCTTTGGGGCTTGTTACCCGAGAAAACCGACCCGCAGCCGGTCGTACCGACCTGGCCAAAATTCATGGCAGGTTGCATCCGCTATCGACGCTCGCTCGACGAGCAACTACCCGACGCACCACGCACTGGAGACCGCTCATGACCCGCGACTGGATCTTCGTCCCCGTCATCGTCCAGGTGCTGCTGACGCTGCTGATCTACGTGCGCCTGATCAAGGTGAAGATCGCGGAGATGAAGGCGGGCCGGGTCGACAAGACGCGCTCGCCCCTGCACGAGGACGCCTGGCCCGACAGCGTGCGCCAGGTCAACAACAACATCCGCAACCAGTTCGAGCTGCCGGTGCTGTTCTACGTGATGGCGGTCATTCTCTGGGCGCTCGATTCCGTGCACGGGCTCGCGGTGGCGGCAGCCTCGCTGTTCGTCCTCAGCCGCATCGCGCACGCCCTGGTTCACCTCAGCACGAACTACGTGCCCAGCCGGCGGCGCTACTTCACCGTCGGCTGGTGGGTGCTGCTGTTCATGGCCGGGCTGGTGCTGTGGGAGCTCGTGCGGCGCGCGGCGGGACTGGGGCCCATCTAAAAGGGGACGCACCCCTTTTTCTCTTAAAAAGGGGTGCGTCCCCTTTTAGGTTGCCAGCTCGAAGAGGTAGTCGACGTACGACCGCACCAGGTCGTCGATCCCGTGCAGCTTCGGGATCGGTCGACTTGATCAGGCAGAACTCGTCCGGCGCGTGCGCGCCGCTGCCGTAACCGAGGCCGAAATGCCCGGCCGGCAGCTTGAGCGGCGCGTCGGTGAACACGGAGCCCGGCCAGGAGCCGCCGGAGCGCGGCTGCATCATCGGGTCGATGCCGTAGCGTTCGTACACGCGCCGCTCGACCTGGATGAGCTTCGAATTGGCGGGCGTCGACGAGACGTAGTTGTAGCCGCCGTGCTTGACGATCTCGATGTCGCCGAAGCCGCGCTTGTCGAGGTGCGCGCGCAGCTTGGCCATGATGTCCTCGGGCGTCATGTCGGGCACGAGGCGCATGTCGATCTTGGCGGTCATCCTGTGCGGCATGATGGTCTTGCCGCCGGGGCCGCCGTAGCCGCCGACGAGTCCCTCGATCGTGACCGTCGGCCGCGACACGTAATCCTCGATCGACTGGCGCCAGTCGGCGTCACGCGCCCAGACCTTGGCGCCCATGTCTTGCAAGACCGACCTTCTCGTCCATGCGCTTCGCCATGATGTCGATCATCGCGTGCTCTTCGGCCGTGACCGGCCGCATGTGCTCGAAGAAGCCGTCGATCGCGGGATCGCCGTTCGCCGTGACGAGCGTGTTCAGCGCCTGCACCAGGTGCCAGGCCGGCTGGTCGAGTGCGGCGGCGTTGCTGGAATGCAGGTCGCGCGTCGCGCCGCGGCCCCATTTCTCGCCGCTCGCGACCAGGTCGCACTCGATGTCGCCCTTGGAGCCGAGGGTGATGACGACGCTGCCGTCGATTTCCTGCGAATGGCTCGGCATGAAGATGCCGATGCATTTCTCGAGCGCGGCGCGCACCTGCGGCGTGTCGTGGCAGACCTGCGCGAAGTTCGGCGAGCCGACCTCCTCCTCGCCTTCGGCGACCAGCACGAGGTTGACGGGCATCTTCTTGCCGGCGCCGCGGATCGCGTGCATCGCGGCGAGGAAGGCGGCCTGCGGACCCTTCTGGTTGGTGGCCGCGCGGCCGATCATGACGGTGCCGAGGCCCGGTCGTTCGACCAGCTTGGCGTCCCAGGGCGGCGAGCTCCATTCGGCTGGGACGACCTGCTTCACGTCGTACATGAAGTAGAGGCCGAGGGTCTCTTTCGCGCCGGCGTCGAGCGTGGCGAAGACGCTGGGGTGGCCCTTCGTCGGGACGACCTCGGCGTGCTGGAAGCCGGCGTCGAGGGCGAGCTGCTTCATCATCGCGGCGCCCTCCTCCATGCCGATGTTCTCGGCGGAGACCGAGGGCTGCTTGATCCAGGCCTGCAGGCGCGCGACGGACTCGTCGTGGCGTTTTGCGATCTCGTCGTAGACGGCGCCGAGCTGGCCCTTGGCGGCGGCGCTTCCGGCGTGTGTCGAGGCCCAAAGGGCAGCGCTGGTGGCGGCAGCGTGAGTGACGAAGTCCCGGCGGGTGTACTGGCTCATGGCGGTTCCTGAAAAAGGGGACGCACCCCTTTTTCACCCGCCACTGTAAGGCGGTCGGACTACCCAATCAAAAAGGGGTGCGTCCCCTTTTTAGCGGAGGAGCCAGTAGCGGAGGTCTTCGGCGCGGAGGAAGGCTTCGGCGTCGGCGCCGTGGAGCATGGCGAGGGTGGAATAGCTGCCGGCCTGGGAGCAGGTCGGCGCGGCGACGGTGACGGAGCGCGGCGCGCCGGGCGCGGGCCAGCCGGTGCGGGCGTCGAGGATGTGGCCGTAGCGCTGGCCGTCGATGACGATCGCGCGGCGCGCGTCGCCGCTGGTCGCGAGCGCGCCGGACTTGCAGGGCGATGCGCTTCGCGGGCTGGCCGGGTTTCGACAGCGACTCGATGCCGACCTGCCAGGCGCCGCTCGCGGGCGCGGCGCCGGTGCAGCGCAGGTCGCCGCCGAAGTTGACGAGCACGGGGTCCTGCGACTCGCGCGCGGCGAAGTCGGCGACGCGGTCGACCGCGTACTCCTTGCCGATGCCGCCGAAGTCGATCTCCATGCCGGCGGGCAGGAGCAGCTTCGGCGCGCGCCATTGCAGCCGCTGCCAGCCGACGTAGCGCATCAGTTCGGGAATCTTCTCCGGCTGCGGCGCGTGGGTCGCTTCCTCGAACTGCCAGGCGTGGCGCAGGATGCCGGAGGTGAGGTCGAAGCGGCCCTCGCTCAGGCGCCAGAGCATCTCGCCGTAGTTGAGGAGCCGCGCCGTCTCGTCGTCGACGGTGAACGGCGTGCCGCGGCTCTCGAGGATCGCGTTGACGACGCTGCCGGCCTTGTAGCGGCTGAACTTCTCGTCGATGCGGCGTGCTTCGTCAGCCGCGTACTGCCCGAGGGCTTGCGCGAAGTCGAGGTTCTCGGTCTCGCAGAGCACCTCGCAGGGGCTCGCCATGGCGCTGAACTCGATGCGCCACAGCCGCTGGTCGCGCTTCAGCTCAAAAGTCGAATTGGTATCCAAACTGCACGATGACCGCTTTCATGTCGGGCGTCAGGTCGAATCCCGCGAGGTCGCCGACCGCCGAGCCCGGCGACTCGGTCGGCCGACTGCTGGTAGTACTCGAGCCGGACCGAGAACTCGCCGTGGTCGGTGCGCAGGCCGTACTTCGCGCCGACGGTGTAGGCGTCGAGGTCGGCGAGCCGGTAGTCGGCCGTCGCGAACTCGGGCAGCGCCTCGCCGTCGAACAGCACCGTGCGGTAGAAGTCCGCGGCGCTCTGCGTGTACCAGCGCAGGTGCGGCTCGAGGTAGGAGCGATCGTTGATGTTCCAGCGGTAGCGCGCCTCGGCCGTCTGCGACTGCACGCCCCAGTCGTCGTCCATGAAGCGGAAGTTGAGCGCGAACGAGTCGCGGTCGAAGGCGTAGCGCCACTCGGCGAACAGGCTCTGCTTGGTGCGCGAATCCGGGCGCTTCTCGTAGAGGTACAGGTACGGCATTTCGTCTTCGGGTCCCGCGACCGGCACGCCGGTGACCGGGATCGACGACGGAGAGGATCTTGTACGGGTCGGTCAGGTAGCCGTCGGCCTGGCTGTAGGAGTACGCGACCTCGAGCAGCGAGCGGCGCGAGAGCACCTGCGTGACGCCGATGAGGAGGTCCGCGACGTCCTTGGTGCCGTCCGGGGTCCGGCCGCGCTCGGATCCGTCGTCGTCGCCGTCATTGTCGTCGTCACCGTCGTCATCCTCGACCTCGCCGCCCATCGGCCCGAGGCCGACCGGCAGGCCGCCGACCGGCTTGATCTCGTCCTGGCCGTAGGCGAGGCCGATGAAGGCGGTCGTGTTGCGCATGTTGAAGTCGCGCTCGAGCCGCGCGTCGACGCCGAGGTGCAGGTAGTCGTACTCGTCCGAGCCGCTGAAACCGAGGCTCCAGCGCGTGGCGTTGCCGAGCGACTGCTGCCAGCTCGCGGCGAGGGCGACGCGCGTGTCGAGGAAAGTCGTGTCGAGCGGCTGCTCGCCCGGCGCGACGGTGTAAGAGTCGCCGCCCGAGGGGCCGGTGAAGGTCTGCGGCGCGTTGGCGGGCACGGCGCCGCTCGGCGTCGCGCCGGTCAGGGAATCGACGGTGAGCGATGAAGTTGAGGCTGTGGTCCTCGTCGAACGCGCGGCGGATCGAGGCCATGAGGCTCACGTCCTGCACGCGGTCGTTGTCCTCGCTGTAATAAAGGATTGAAGTGTCGACGCTCCAGTCCTTGGCTTCCTGCGCGGCGGCGGGCGCCGCGGGCAGCGTGCCGAGCAGGCTGCAGGTTGCGGCGGCGAGCGTCGCGCCGATCGGTTTGCGTCTTCAGTTGCATCCGCAGCCTCCGCCGGCAAAGCCGCGGCCGCCGCTCGAGGCTTCCTTGCTGAAGTAGATGTGGTCGTCGATCGCGGCGTCGTGGGCGTCGGCCTTCATGTCGGCGCGCGCGTGCAGGTCGCGCTCCCAGGGCTCGATGCTGGCGCAGCCTGCTGCGGCGGCCGCGCAGGCTGCAAGCGCGGCGGCGGCGAGGATGCGGCGGAGGTTCATGTGGCGGGCTCCTTCAGGAGTTGCACGATCTGCTGCTCACGCTCGGCGCGGTTCTTTTCCTTGAACCCGGCGTGGCGCACGCGGATCTTACCCTTGCGGTCGATCAGGAAGCTGGTGGGCATGGCCTGGACGTCGAACTGGCGGGCGACGGTGCCGGCCGGGTCGAACTCCATGCGGAATTTCGCCGGGGTCTTGCCGAGGAAGGCGTCCGCGAGCGTGCGGTCCTGGTCGAGGTTGACCGCGACGACCACGAACCCCTCCCCGCCGTGCTTCTGCTGCAGCTCGTTCATCCACGGGAAGGACTGCAGGCAGGGCGAACACCAGGACGCCCAGAAGTCGACCAGGACGACTTTTCCGGCGTAGGCGTCGAGCACCGGCCAGCGGGGTGCGGCCTCAGAGGGGGCTGATTCGGCCACACCCGCGCTGGCGGTGGTCAGGGCTGCGAAAACGGTCAAGACGAAAGTGGCAAGGCGCACGAGGAGTCCCCGTTCAAAAGACGGCAGTCGTTGGACGGTGCGGTGGCGGCGGATCAATCGGTAAGAGGGGACGGAGCCCTGTTTTAGGAAATAAACCTGCCGGGCTCAGTCCCCCATTTCACCGAAAATAGGGCTCCGTCCCCTCTTCAGCGCTGCGGGTGGGCGGCGAGGAAAGCCCGCCAGCGAGCCGCCCGACCCTCGACGCCCAAGCGCCAGCGCGTCGCGCCAGGCGCCGCGGTAGTCGTAGTGCCCGGTCCGGTCGCTTTCGACCGCGACTTGCGCGTCGGCGAAGTCCTGGCCCCACAGGGCGACCCAGACGTCGTAGACGAACAGGAAAATGACGGGGTGGTCCTCGAAGTCTTTCGACACCCGGTCCGAGATCAGGCGGTGCGAAAGCTCGTGGACCAGCGTGGCGCGCTTGGTATCCGGCGGATAGCTGGCACGCATGTACATCGGATAGCGTTTGTAGCCGGAGTTGCTGATGCCCTCGAAGACGATGGCGCGGATGGGGCCCGGTTCCATGTGCAGGCCCGTCGCCTTTTCAAGCGCGGCGCTGATCCGCTCGCCTTCCGTGCGCCAGATCTCCCGGTACTGCTCCGTGGCGGATTCGAATCGCCTGGATTCCGGTTCGAAGTCGATGCGCGGATAGTCGCTGGCGTGGCTGTTGCCGATCGTGAACAACAGGACCAGGACAACGGGTAACGCTGCACGCATTAAAGGGGTGCGTCCCCTTTTATGCGTCGAATCTCGGCGAGCAAGGCCTCGGGCGACAGCGGCCGGCCGAGGAGCTCGTCCATCAGCTGCTTGGCGCTCTTCTCGGAGCCGAAGCGGATGAGCTTGTCGCTGGTCCACGCGTGCCAGCGTCGGGTTGCCGGCGTCGAACGGGCCGATCGCGTCGCTCGTCGCCTTGCGGATCTCGGCGGTGAGGATCGAGCCGAGGCCGTAGTTCACCATGTACCCCGGCCGGCTCACGAGCTGCACGCGCACCGCCCACCAGGCGACCTCGGGGTGCGGCTTGATGTGCAGGTACTCGCGCGTGATGTCGGTCCACAGCGCGTTCGGGTCCTGCGCCGGGTCGCGCAGCATGCGGATCTCGAACAGCGACCAGGCGATGTCCATCATCACGCTGCCGTGCAGGCCCTTGAGGGACATGCCGACCGGGATCTCCGTCCCGAGATACTTCCGCTGCCACGCCGGCTCGTAGACGCTCCACGACGGCACGTCGGCGAACGCCTCGGTGAAGAGCGTGTCGGTCCAGTCGGTGTAGGCCGGCCGGTTGCGGATCGCGCTGATGTGCACGGCGTGTCCGTTCTCGTGCACCAGCTCGTTGAGCGACGAGAGGCCGCCGTCCTCGTAGCGGCCGACGACGCGGGCGATGGTCTTCGTCCACTCGCCGTTCGGCAGGTAGCGCCCGCGCTGGAGGAAATCGGTGTACGCGAGCGGCGACTTGTTCGGGCGGGTCTTGATGTCATAGACGACGCCGAGCGCGTCGAGGTCGACGCCGAGGTCCGCGTAGAAGCGGTGATCGACGGTGAGGATGTCGGCCGGGAAGCTGCGGCTGCAGGCGCCGCCCGCCCTCGCCGATCGTGAACCGGTAGTCCCAGGGCTCCACCATCTCCGGCCCGGTGGCATCGCGCCAGGCCTCGAGGATCTGCACCAGCCATTTCTCGACATCGGGCACGGTGACGCCGATCGCGCGGGCGGCGGCTTCGGGGCCGGATCCGTTGGTCGCTTCGGCCGCCGCAGCCAGCTTGATCAGTCGACGGTACGGGCTGTCGGGCTCGTTGTTGCCGTTGAGCGCGGCCCAGAGCGGGAGGAAGGCGTCGTGCAAGGCCTTGCGGCGCGCGGGATCCTCGAGGTCGTACCAGAGCCCGAGCGCGCCGCCGCGGTCGACGGTGCCGTTCTCGAACTTCAGGTTGTTGCCGATCTCGCTGTAGCAGGCGACAAGCGCGGCCGACAGGCCCTCGTAGTCGAGCTTCAGGTCCGTGCGGTCGGCGCACTTCGGCCCGTCCGGCGTGTTCGCAACCGCCGGGCTCGGGTCGCCCCAGTCGGCGAGCGTCACGCGCATCGCGGTGAGCGCGGCCTGGTCCGCGGGCGAGAGCTTCTCGATGTCGAGCGCGGCGAGCTGGTCGGTCAGCGTGCGGTGGCGATCCTTGACGGCGCGTGTCCCAGGACTCGCGGCTGCGACCCTTGAAGTCGGGCCAGAGACCGGAGTCGATTGCGCCGACTGCGCCGTGCGCGTCGAGGAAATCGAGGAAGGTCGCTTCAGCGGGGGCCAGCTGGCTCGGCGCCTCGGCAGTGTGGTGCGCCACGGCCGTGCTGGTGATCAAGATCAGCGGGAAGATCGCGGCACGCATGGACGGCCGCTAGTGTACCTAAAAGGGGACGCACCCCTTTTTCCGCAGGCCATCCCGAAAAAGGGGTGCGTCCCCTTTTAGCGGATCGCGGCGACCTGGCGCTCGTAGGGGAAGGTGATTGGCGCGGTGAAAGCCATGCCGCGGTAGAAGTTGGAGAGCCGGGGCAGGAAGGCGTTCCATTCCGTCTTCGGATCGATCTCGGTCATGATCATGAAGGTCAGGTCGCCGCGGGTGAACACGGCAAGGCCGCGGTAGGAATCCGCCCGCACCGGCAAGCCCGTTTCCGGGTCGCGCGTGAACCGCGCCGAGCCCTGCGGCAGGTGGATGACGCCGAGCCAGGCCGGCTTTCCTTCGAAACTGCCCGCCCCCTGGTGGATGACCGCCGCACCCGGGATCTGGCTTTCGAAGAAGAGCGGGAACGTCGCTTCGCGGAACCAGTTCCGCAGGATGGCGAGGTCCGTCTCCGCATCGTTGTCCGCGCCCGCGAGCACGTCGTAGTTCGGCGTGCAGACGACGCCGTACAGCGCGCCCGCCTCGTCGACGAAAGTGACGGCGCCGGCCGCGCGGTCGAAGCTGTCGATCACGATGGGGTGCGGCCCGAGCGGCGATTGGACGGTGAAGAGTTGGCCCGGCGCGGTGTAGAGTCCGTCCTGAAACTCGCCCCGGTCCAGGGCGAACGCGGCACAGGCAAAGAGCAGCCCCGCAAGCACGGCGGCTGCGCGAGCAGACAGCGGAGCCAGGGAGCGCGACATATGTTGAGCCGAGTGTTAATGGCCGGGGCCTGCCTGCTCTTGGCTGTCTGTCACACAAATCCGGCAGTTGCCGAAAACGTGACGGTCATCACCGGTGCGACCGTCATTCACCCGTCGAAACAGGGGGCTGATGTCGTCGAGCCCTACTCGACGATCGTGCTTTCGGGAGACCACATCCAGCTCGCGGGCGCGGGCATCACGCTCGAACTGCCGCAGGGCGCGACGATCATCGACGGCCGCGGCAAGTGGGTGATCCCCGGGCTCATCGACTCGCACGTGCACTTCTTCCAGTCCGGCAACCTCTACACGCGGCCGGACGCGGCGGACTTCAACGCGGTCGTGCCGTACGCCGACGAAGTCGCGCGCAACAAGGCGCGGCTCGACGCGACGTTCAAGGTCTGGCTCGCGAGCGGTGTCACCAGCGTCGTCGACATCGGCGGGCCGTTCTGGAACTTCGACATGCGCGACCGCGCCGCCGCCTCCCCCGCCGCGCCGCGCGTTGCCGTCGCAGGACCGCTGCTCTCGATGATCGACCTGCCGCAGGTCGACCTCGGAGATCCGCCGATCATCAAGATCACCTCGGTCGATGAGGCGCGCGCGCTGGTCGCGCGCGAGCTCGAGCGCAATCCCGACTTCATCAAGGTGTGGTTCATCCACCAGAAGGGCGACGACCTCGCCGCGCAGGAAGCGATCGTGAAGGCCGCGGGCGACGCCGCGCACGCGGCCGGCAAGCGCCTCGCGGTGCACGCGACGGAGCTGGTGGTGGCGAAGGCGGCGCTGCGCGCCGGCGCCGACTACCTCGTGCACGGCGTGTTCGATGCGCCGGTGGACGAGGAATTCATCGCGCTCGCGAAAAAGAACCGCGCGCTCCTGTGCCCGACGCTGTTCGTGGTGGACGGCTACGGGCTCGCGCTCAGCAACACCTGGAAGGCGACGGACATCGAGGCCGCGCGCGCCGATCCCCAGATCCTGGCAGCAATGGACGACCTGAACGAGATTCCCGCGGACAAACGGCCGCCGGGCGTGGCGGCGCTGATGGCGAAGCCGCGGCGCCTGCAGTCATCCGCGATCGCCATGAAGGATTTGCGCCGGCTGGTAGACGCGGGCGTGGAGATCGTCATGGGAACGGATGCCGGCAACATCGGAACCGTGCACGGGCCGTCGATCCATCGCGAGATGCGGATGATGGTGGAGTCCGGCCTGACGCCGCTCGAAGTGCTGCGCAGCGCCACCGTCGGCGGCGCGCGCGCGATGGGCCTCGAGGCGCGGGCCGGCGAAGTCGAGGCGGGCCGGCTCGCGGACCTCGTGATCCTCGACGCCGATCCGCTCGCGGACATCGGCAACCTCGAGAAGGTGCATCGCACGATCAAGGGCGGGGTGGTGTATGACCCGAAGGTGTTGATGGGGTCGCTGGGTCGCTAGCCCCGGTTTCTTGCCCCTCCGGCCATATATGTGTATGGTCTATTAGCCATATATACGCCGCGCTGCCCGCCCGGAGGTCATCAGGATTTTCGGGGCCGGGTACTGGCGCAAAGGTCGGAGGGTCTATGAAGCGACACGACGGATATACGGATGAACCGATCGGTCCGCTGCGATTCATCAAGGACTTCCTGCCTCCCCCGGACCAGTTGATCCTCAAGGAGGATGGCGTCAAGGTCACGATCTCGCTCAGCAAACGCAGCGTCGATTTTTTCAAGAAGCATGCAAAGAAATCGCGGGTTCCCTATCAGCGGATGATTCGGCGCGTTCTCGACGAATACGCACATCACTACGTGACGAACTCGCGTCGTCGTTGAGTCCTCCACTGTGACGGCTAAAAGCATCGCGCGAGCCGCCCTTCCCGGCCTCGCCTTCGCCGCCCTGCTCGCGCTGGCGGCCAAGGGCTGCCTCGTTCGCGACCGGCGGACAGGTCAGCGCGATCCTGCTCGCGATCCTGGCCGGCATCCTGTGGCGGAACCTCGCGGGCGTTGGCGCCTGGGCGGAACCGGGACTCGAGTTCGCGAGCCTGCGCCTGCTGCGGATCGGCATCGCGCTGATCGGCCTGCGCCTCACGCTCGCGCTGCTCGCCGGCGTGAGCTTCGTCGCCGTTCCGGTCGTCATTGCCTGCGTTGCCGTCGCGCTCATCGCGGGCGTCGGGCTCGGCCGGCTGTTCGGCGTATCCCCGGGCATCCGGCGGCTGCTCGCGGCGGGGACGGCGATCTGCGGCTGCACCGCGATCATCGCCATCGCGCCGCTGGTGAAAGCGCGCCAGCAGGACATCGGCATCGCGATCGCCTGCGTCGTGCTCTTCGGCTCGGCGGCGATGGTGGTGTATCCGTGGATCGCGCACGCGCTGTTCGGCACCGACATGGCTGCGGCCGCGATCTTCTTTGGCGCCTCGATCCAGGACACCTCGCAGGTGGTCGGCGCCGCGATGATCTACGCGCAGCAGTTCGACGCGCCGGACACGGTCGCGATCGCGGGGCTGACGAAGTTCATGCGGACGTTCGGGCTGCTCGTGCTGGTGCCGATGTCCGCGATGTGGATGGCACGCGCGGAAGGGAAGGACGGTGCGGCCCGGTCGAAGGGGCTGCGCGGGGAAGCGCTTCCCGGGTTCGTGATTGCCTTCATGGTGTTGGTCGCCGTACGCACGGCGGGCGACGTCTGGATCGACGGGCCAGCGTGGCAGGCGATCCTGCGCTACGCGCAGCAGGCGTCGGAGCTGCTGCTGATCTGCGGCATGGCCGCAGTGGGCCTGGGCATCACCTTTGCACACCTGCGCGACGCCGGCTGGCGCCCGCTCGCCGTCGCCTTCCTCGCCGCCACCGCGACCGGCGCCACCGCCCTCGCACTCCTGCACGTTTAAAAGGGGACGCACCCCTTTTTGGTTGAATTGCTTCGGTTCACGAGGCGCGCGCCATGCCACATGCCGCTAGGGTGCTCGCATGCCGCGCGCCGCGAGATTCGTGCTGTCAGGGGTCCCGCACCACATTACGCAACGCGGCAACAGGCGTTGCCAGGTCTTCTTCTCGGACGCGGATCGCCGAACCTACCTCGCATGGCTCCAAAGTGATGCAAAGCACCACGGCCTCGAGGTGCTCGCGTACTGCTTGATGACCAACCATGTGCATCTTGTCGCGGTTCCCGCGGGACCACACTCGATGGAGCGCGCTTTGCGGCATCTCCACATGCGATATGCCCAACGGATCAACCGGATGAAAGACTGGAAAGGCCATGTCTGGCAGGGACGCTACTTCTCGGCTGCACTCGATGAGTCGTATTTCTGGGCCGCAATCCGGTATGTCGAGCAAAACCCCGTGCGGGCCGGGCTTGTATCGCGCGCGGAAGACTATCCTTGGTCCAGCGCTCGGGCGCACAGCGAACCCAGTGGGACCCGCTGTTGAGCACCGACCCCGATTGGACCCGCCGTATCCAAGGCATTGGTGACTGGTCAGCCTGGCTGGCAGCAGGAGAGTCGTCGCAAGACCTCGACATGATCCGCAAGCGAACGGCACGGGGAGTTCCGTGCGGTTCCAGCGAGTTCGTCAAGTCATTGGAAGAGGTCGCCGGGAGAACATTGGTTTGCCGGCGTCCGGGACGCCCACGCCGTATCGCTTGAAAAAGGGGTGCGTCCCCTTTTATTGCTGCCAGGTGGCCTTGCGCTTCATGTCGCCCCAGCCGATCTCGGCGCCGGACAGCCACTCGTAGAGCGCGTGCAGGCGCCAGACGGACATGACCTGGCGATAACCGAAGTTCTCGACGATCGAGACCAGGAAAAGCACGACGAGGTGCCGCGCCTTCGGATAGGTGTGGAACGACAGCTCCTCGAGCAGCAGTGAGGTCGTCGACAGCATCAGCCCGAGCGCAAAGGCCGCCAGCATGAATGCGAGGAAGTTCTCTCCCGTCATCATGCCGAGCGCGAAGGCGACGGCCATGACGACGAGGCCCGTCACCTCCACCAGCGGGCTCAGCAGCTCGAACACGACGAAGAACGGGAACGCCAGCCACCCCGCCGCGCGGCTGCCGCGCATGAAGCAGAGCTCGCGATTGAACCAGAGGCACTGGGCGAGCCCGCGCTGCCAGCGCTTGCGCTGTTTCTTGAGCGTGCCGATGTCCTCGGGCGCGTCGGTCCAGCACACCGGGTCCGGGATGAAGGCGACGCGATAGCGCTGGCCGCGCTTCACCAGCATGCGGTGCAACCGCACGATCAACTCCATGTCCTCGCCGATCGCGTCGTGCCGGTAGCCGCCCGCCTCGACCACGGTGTCGCGGTGGAACACGCCGAATGCACCCGAGACGATGAGCATGCCGTTGATCGCGCTCCAGCCCATGCGGCCGGCGAGGAAGGCGCGCAGGTACTCGACGACCTGCACCAGCGCGAGCGGATTCTTCGGCAGCCCGACTTCCTCCAGCACGCCGCCGCGCACCTTGCAGCCGTTGATGATGCGCACCGTGCCGCCGCAGGCGACCGTCGTCGGGTCTTCGAGGAACGGCCGCACCACGTGCTCGAGCGCGCCGGGATCCAGGATCGAGTCGGCGTCGCCGCAATAGAAGATCGGGTAGCGCGCCGCGTTGATGCCGGCGTTGCTCGCGTCCGCCTTGCTGCCGCCGTTTTCCTTGTCGATCACGCGCAGGTTCGGGTACTTGAGCGAGCGGTAGATGCCGCGCACGGGCTTGGTCTTGATCTGCACCCGGTACGCCTCGGGGAACGGCGTCAGCTCGAAGTCGCGGATCATCGTCGCGAGCGTGTCGTCCTTGGAACCGTCGTTGACGATGATCACCTCGAAATGCTGGTAGCGCAGCTGCAGCAGCGCCTTGATCGACGTTGTGATCGTCGCAGCCTCGTTGTAGGCCGGGACGACGAGCGAGATGGGCATCTGCAGGTGCGAGTACACGCGCTCGGCCGCGCTGCGGCCGCCCATGTAGCCGCGCAGCCGCCAGATCGCGATGAACGAGAATCCCAGGTAGATCGCGTTCAGCAGGATGAAGTAGCCGAGGAAGCCCCATTGCACGGCGGTGAGGACATGGCGGAAGACGTTCACGGGATCGCCGCCTCCGCCGCCACGTGCGCCAGCATGTCGCGCGCGTAGGCGTCCGTCAGGTGCGTGCGGATCGCCTCGAGGCGGTCCGTCGTCATGCCCTTCAGCCTGAGGAGCGCCTGGCCCGCGCGGTAGCGCACCCACCAGACCTTGTCGCACATGAGCAGCGTGACCGTCTCCGTGTCGGCCAGGCTGCCCGAGGTGACCGTAGGCGACTGCGAGGTTCTTGCGCACCTCGGCATCGTCCGAGTTCGCGAACCGGGCAAGCTCCGGCAGCACGCCGGGGTCGAGAACGACGACAAGCGCTGCTGCCACGATCTCGGCGTTGTCGGGATGGCGGCGCAGCAGTTCGACCGCGACCTCGCTGCCGAGCACGGCGTCCACGTGCGCAAGCCAGGGCAGCAGCGGCGGCACCTTGGCCGGCGCGAGCGAGAGCATGAGCGCGCGAATCGAATCGCGCGCGATGTCGGCGCCGATGTCGGTCAGCAGCCGCGCCATCGCCTCCGCGGGCCAACTCTCGCGCTCGGCAAGCTGGTTCATGATGCCGGGCATCGCGCGCTGGGCGTCGATGCGCACCAGCGCGGCGGCGGCATAGAAGGAGACGAGCGCATTCGCGGAGCCGAGCTGCTCCTGCAGCGCCTTCCACGAGCCGGGGTCGCGCAGGTGGCCGAGCGTGCGGATCGCGAGGATGCGCCGGCCCACGCGGCTCGAATGGATGAAACGTCGCGCGGCGACGTCGAGGCCGAGGCGCAGCGCCGCGGCGTTCAGGCGCTCCGAGGGTTCGCCGCGCACCGCGTCGTTGAGTGCGTTCCACTCTTCCATCAGGTACGGCAGGTGGCGCGCGGGCAGCGTCGGCAGCGTCGCGGGATCTTCACCCTCGAGCGCGATGCGCGTCAGGCGCGGCCGCCAGGCGGCGATCACGCGCGCATGCGCGCGGGCACCCCATTCGAGGTAGCGGCGAACCGCGAGCGCCGTCAGCAGCAGCAGCGCGGCGCCGAGGCCGGCGACCTCGGCGCTGCGCCACGCCAGCGTGACGATGAGTTCAGAACCGGTGTTCGAGTCCAACGCGGATCCGGAACCGGTCGTACAGGTCGCCCTGCTCGTACCAGCCCGCCTCCCAGGCGAAACCCCAGGCCGTGCTCGTCCAGTGCAGGCCCGAAAGCGCGATGCTCTTTGTGTCGGTCACCTGAACCACGCCGGGCGCGACGGTCTCGGCCTCCTCGCCGAAGCCGACGATGACCGCGGCGCGGCTCGAGTCGCCGTATTCGCGCGCGAAGCGCAGCAGGTGCCCGAAGCTCGGGTCGTCGATGCCGGAGGTCTTCGCGGCGTTGAGCGAGTAGCCGACGCTGTACGCATCGAAGTACTTGTCGACGGCGCCGGACAGCGTGTCGACGTCGGCGGACTGGTAGCTCGCGTGGCGCAGGCGAAAGCCGATGCCCCAGGCGTCCGGCAGCGCGCGGCCCGCCTCGGCAGCGACACTCCACTCGGGCAGGATCTCGGCGTCGTGTGCGACGTCGCCCGAGAGGCTATACGACCAGGTGTCATCGAGCCGCGCGGCGTAGCCGAAGAGCAGCTGCTCGTCGCGGGTGTCGAAGCGCTCTTCGAGGTGCACGCCGCCGAAGACGTGCCGGTGATCGCCGAGCGGGTGATTGACGCCGAGCGAGGCGCCCTTCCACGCCGGACGGTCGCCGGAGAGTTCTTCGTAGCTGAGGTCGGCGGAGATCCGCGTGCCGCGCTCCAGCAGGCGGCGTTCCCGCAGCGCCGCCTGCCGCTCACGTGGCCAGGCGGATTGCGGAAACTGCACGGCGGCCTGGGACAGCAGGGTGTCGGCGGCATCGAACTCGTCGAGCTGATCGAGGGCATTGACGTTCGCGCGCCAGACGTCCTCGTAGTCCGGTGCCCGCCGGCGCGCGTCTTCGAGGCCGCGGGAGCGCCTCGCGCGGGCGTCCGAGCGCGATCAGCGCCTGGGACTTGCCGAGCAGCCAGTCGACGTTGGCGGCGTCGATCGCGAGCAGCGCGTCGTATTGCGCAAGCGCCTCGGCGTGCGCTCCGGCCCGGGCGCAGGAGCGCGCGAGGGCGTCGCGGATGTCGCTGTCCGCCGGGTTTCGCGGCAACCGTCGCCTGCAGCGCCGCGTCGCAGGCGAACGCCGCCGGCGCCATCAAAGCGGACGCCATGAAAAAGGGGACGCACCCCTTTTTCAGGCGGCTAACTACATACGAAAAAGGGGTGCGTCCCCTTTTCATGCGATGCGGCGCGCGGATGCGGGCGACGAGCTCGGCGGGGCTGAAGGGCTTGGTCAGGTAGTCGTCGGCGCCGAGGCCGAGCGCGCGGACGGCGTCGTGCTCGCGCGTGCGCGAGGTCAGGATGATGACCGGCACGCGTTTCCAGTCCGCGTGCGCGCGCAGGCGCTCGAGCAGCTCGAAGCCGTCGGTGTACGGCAGCATCACGTCGAGCAGCACGAGGTCGACCGCGTCGCCGCGGTCGATGCGCTCGATCGCCTTGCGCCCGTCGGCGATGGATTCGACGGCAAAGCGCTCCTTCTCGGCCAGGTAGCCGAGCAGGTACGCCATGTGCACGTCGTCCTCGACGATGAGGAGCCGTTGTGGTCGATTCGTATCCAAGGCCTTGACCCGAAACCGGTTTTAGCAATAGTAGAGGCGCGGAACGCCAGATTATGTGAACCGTGTCCCGGAAGGCAGGCTATTAGTAGTGTCCCCCGCCCCGAGCATCGCTGATCTTGAGCAACAGCTCGCGGAACTGCGCGAGGCACTCGCCGAGGCACGCGCTCAGGCGGAGGCCGCCAGCCGCACGCGCAGCGAGTTCCTCTCGAACGTCAGCCACGAGGTGCGCACGCCGATGAACGGCGTCATCGGCATGACGACGCTCCTGCTCGACACCGACCTCGACAGCCGCCAGCGCGAGTACGCCAACGTGATCCGCGCGAGCGCGGACGCGTTGCTCGTCGTCATCAACGACCTGCTCGACTACTCCAAGATCGAGGCCGGCAAGCTCGAGCTCGAGCGCATCGAGATGGACCTGCGCGCCCACGTCGAGGAAGTCGCGACGACACAGGCCGCCGCGGCGGCGGCGAAGAAGCTCGAACTCGTCGTCGAGGTCGCGGCCGACCTGCCCGACGCGCGTGCTGGGCGACCCGGGGCGCATCCGCCAGGCGCTCGCGAACCTCGTGTCGAACGCGATCAAGTTCACGGCCGCGGGCGAGGTCTCCATCCACGTCGCGCCGGAGCGCGGGCCGGTGCAGGACCTCGTGCGCTTCTCGGTGCGCGACACCGGCATCGGCCTGTCGCCCGCGCAGCAGGTGAAGCTGTTCCGGCCATTCGCGCAGGCGGACGCCTCGACCGCGCGCCAGTACGGCGGCACCGGCCTCGGGCTCTCGATCGTCAAGCGGCTCGCCGAGCTCATGAGCGGCGAGGCCGGCGTGCAGAGCGGGCTCGGCGCCGGCTCCACGTTCTGGTTCACGGCGCGCCTCGCACCGTGCACGAGCGCGACGGTCGACGACGACCCGGCACCTGCCCCCGCAGATGGCCGCCGCGTCCTCGTCGTCGACGACAACGACACCAACCGGCGCGTGATCGGCGAGCTGCTCGCGGGCGCGGACTACGACATCGAGACGGCGCCGTCCGCGATCGAGGCGCTCACGACGCTGCAGCGCGCGGCCGAGTCCGGCCAGCCGTTCCAGGCCGTGGTCACCGATCACCGCATGCCGGGCATCGACGGGCTCGAGCTTGCGCGACGCGTCCGGGCGACGCCCGGGATCGCCGAAACCCGGCTCGTGCTCTACAGCTCGATCGACGACAAGTCGAGCCGCAAGGAACTGCGCGCGCTCGGCTTCGCGGGACACCTCTCGAAGCCGATGCGGCGCGCGGAACTTCTCGCCACGATGGAACGCGTGCTCTCGCACGCGGCGCTCGAGTTCACGCAGCGCCTGCGCTCGATCGTCACGCGCGACGTGATCGTCGAGGACCACCAGCGCCGCGGGCGCACCGTGCTGCTGGTCGAGGACAACGCGACCAACCGGCGCGTCGCCGAGCTGTTCCTCGAGCGTGCGGGCTGCGGCGTCGTGCTCGCGGCCGATGGCCGCGAGGCGCTCGAGATGCTGCGCAAGCGTCCGGTGGACCTCGTGCTGATGGACGTGCAGATGCCCGTGATGGACGGGCTCGAAGCCACGCGCCACATCCGAGCAGAAATCCCGGGCGGTGCGCGCATCCCGATCGTCGGCCTCACGGCCAGCGCGCTCAAGGACCAGGTCGACGCCTGCCGTGCCGCCGGCATGGACGAAGTCATCGCGAAGCCGATCGAGCGCGACCGGCTCGAGGCGGTGCTCGAGCGCTACGCGCCGGCCGTCGGCGCCCGCACCGGGCGGCACGTCATACGCCCGCCGGCGGAACGGCCGCACGTCGAGCCACCGTCACCGCGCGGCGGCGAGATCTCGATGAGCCGCTTTCGCGAAGTGACGATGGGCGATGCGACGCTTGCCCGCGGACTCGTCGAGTCTTTCGAACACAGTGCGACGGAAGCCTGCCTCGACTTCGAAGGCGGTCTCGACCGCGGTGATTTCAAGCTCGTGCAGCGGGCCGCGCACACCCTCGTCGGCGCGAGCGCGAACATGGGCGCGGTGCGGCTCGAGGCAGTCGCCGCGGCGATGGAACAGGCCGCGACTCAACAGGACGCGATCGCGCTCCGGCCGCTCGTCGCCGCGGCGCGCAAGCGCCTCGGCGCAGCACTCGCGGAGCTTAAGTCGCTTCTCTGAAGGTGCCGGGTCGCACTTATCGAACTTATTGGCCCGCTGAATAAGTGCGATAAGTGCGACCCGGCACCATTCAAGGTCATCAGACGAATGCGCTGACGGCGAGTACCTGGATGACGGCGATGACGACGAGCAGCGCTACGGTCGGCAGGCCGCGATAAATTATTCTTGCGAACATGTTGGCACCCATCTCAATACGACATCGCATCGCGCCTGTTCGTCGGCGACGACTGTGATGTCTGGTTTTTCGGGATTCGGACGCTAGACACGCCGGGGCGTGTGCGTCACGCGAGGCATTCTACTCGGTGCCGTATCGCGACTTTCGACTATCGGTGGAAGCGTGATCCAGGTCGCAATCCGCAATCGGCGTGCGCCGTGCTCAGCGTTGAAAAGTCAAGTCGCACGCGCGCGCGCAACAAGCGATGCCGGGCCGCGGTGCGCGCCGCCTGGGGGAGGAGCGGCACGCCGCCTGCGACCCGGCATCGGCCATTGGCTCGCCATCACGCGAACGCGCGGATGGCGTAGTACTGCACGAATGCCGAGAGCGTCAGCAGCAGTGACGTCGGCAGTCCGCGGTACAGCAAGCTCGTGAACATGGTCATCTCCTTTCTGGTTGTCGATTCGTTTCCGGACTTCTCAGGCCGCATTGCGGCGCAGCTGCGCGCGGCGCCGCAGCTCCGCGTGTTCGCTCGCCTTGCGTGCCTCGAAGTTCGCGCCCTGCGCTTCGAGCGCGCGCGCCGTGAGCCGCCAGTTGTGCGGGCTCGTCGGCTTCTGTTCCGTGCGCTCGGCCGCGAGCGCCCGCGCGAGGCGGCCGTTGCCCGCGGCGAGCGCCGCGCCGACCACGGTGAGCTGCACCAGGTCGCGCTGCGCGTGGCTGCCGCCGATGCGGTAGGAGCGGCTGCGGATCGGCAGCAGCCGCTCGAGCGCTTCCGCCGGCCGGCCCGCCGCCATCGCGACGATGGCGAGCGCGATCGGCAGGCCCGACGGCGCGCACGTTCTCCGCATTGGTCCCGGTGCCGTGCCGCGCTCGTCTCGAGCGCCGCCAGCATCCGGCTGCGTGTCCTGCTCGCGGCCCGCGAAGGCGTAGGCGAGCAGCGCGTGCAGGTCGTTGAAGACGTAGAAGCCGCCCTCCGCCGTCTGCGACCAGCAATCCGCGAGCGCCTGCCAGCGCGAGCCGACCGTGCCGCCGCGGAGCGCGATGCGCGCGAGCAGCTGCGAGGCGTCCACGAGCTCGAGCGCGACTGCGTCTCGCTTCGGGTGCACCAGCCGGTCGTACACGTCGAGCGCGGCCGGGATGTCGCCGAGCTCGAGCTGGTGCAGCGCGAGGTGCCACCAGTTGTGGAACGCGAGCGCGGTGTCGGCCCAGTTCGGCGACGTGGCGTTCAGCCACTCGATGCCGTCGTGGATGCGGCCCTGCATCTCGAACACGTGCTGCACCGCGTGCACCGCCCAGGGGTCGCGCGGGTTGAGCGCGAGCGCGTGGCGGCCGACGTCCTCGGCGCGGTCGTAGTTGCCGGTCTCCTCGAGGCCGAAGGCGTGCATGCCGAGCAGGTAGCCGTAGCCCGGCACCTCGTGGTTCCAGTACGGCAGCGCCTGTGCGATGCGGTCGCGCAGCATGATCGAGTCGCCGAGGTAGAAGTCGATGATGTGCGCGGCCTGGATCGCGATGAGGTCGCGCGGGTGCTCGATCGCGATGGCGCCGTAGAGGTGCGCGGCACGCTCGAAGCGGCCCTCCAGCCAGGCGCGTGCGGCGGCGACGTGCGCCTGCTCGCGCGCGGTCGCGCGATCGCCGAGGCGCTCGAACGCCGCGAGGCTCTCGCGGATCAGCGGCAGCGCGCCCTGCTCCGAGGACATCACCGCGAGGTCGGCGCGCAGCGCATGCGCGGCCGCGAAGTCCGGCGTCCTCGGCGAGCGCCTCGTCGAGCGTCGCGAGCGGATTGCCGAAGTAGCCGAGCGTCTGGCGCGCGGCGCAGCTCGTATTTCTCGAGCGCGGCGATGCTCGTGGTCGAGACCGGCAGGCCGCGTGAATCCGTCAGTTTCATGGCGAGTCCTCGTCCGTGCGGGTGCTTTCACGGTTGCCTTTGTACGGGGTCGGCGTGAAGGCGCCGTTACGGGCACGCGTGAAAGTCACCGTGAAAATCTGTGCTCGCATAACATACTGATTTCATTAAGGATTTAAGAGGGGACGACACCTTTTCACGCATGCGGAAATAGGTGTCGTCCCCTTTGATTCGCGGTAGGCTTGCGGCCCATGCTGCGCCTGCGACTGCTCGGCAGCTTCGATCTCCGGGGGCCGGGTGACCGGCCGCTCAAGATCACGGCCCGCAAGACCCGCGCCCTGCTCGCCTTCCTCGCGCTGCAGAACGGCGCACCGCAGAGCCGCGAGCGCCTCGCCGCGCTGCTCTGGGAAGACGCCGACGCCGAGCTCGCGCGCTCGAGCCTGCGCCAGGCGCTGACGGCGCTGCGCCGCGCGCTGCCGGCGAAGCTGCACGCGCTCGTCGAGGCGGACGCGCAGCAGGTCGCGCTCAACCTCGCGCTGGTCCAGGTGGACGTGCACCAGCTGCGCGCGCTGCTCGCCGAGGCCACCGTCGACTCGCTGCAGGCCGCGCGCAAGCTCGGCGCGAACCGCTGCTCGAGGGCTTCGACGCGCGCTCCGGCGCCTTCGAGGAATGGGCCGCCGCCGAGCGGCGGACGCTGCGTCGCGAGCTCGCGGCCGCGGCCGCGAAACTCGCCGCGCTCTGCCGCGACGCCGGCGATGCCGACGGCGAGATCGACGCGCTGAACTGGCTCCTCGCGCTCGAGCCGCTCGCCGAAGGCGCGCACCGCGAGCTGATGGCCTGCTACGCGCGCGCCGGCCGCTACACGGAGGCGCTGCGCCAGTACCAGCTGCTGCGCACGGTGCTGCGCCGCGAGCTCGACCTCGCGCCGGATCCCGCGACCGAAGCGCTCTATCGCGACCTGATGAAGAAGCGCCGCGCCGGCGCGAGCGGGCCGCTGTACGCGCTGCCCGGCGCCGAGCCCGAGGACGACGTCGCACCGCGCGCTCGCCGCCGAGCGCGCCTGCGCCCGCCGCCAGCCGACGATCGCGTGCTGCAGACGGGCGTCGTGCTCGCGATGCGCCTGCCCGGCCTCGCCGCGCAGCGCCGCACGCTCGACCCCGAGGAGACGCGCGAGCTCACGCAGCGCCTGCAGCGTCTCTTCGACGAGACAGTCTCGCTGCACGGCGGCGTCGCCGACCGGCTCTCGGGCGATCGGCTGGTCGCGGTCTTCGGCCTCGAGAACCTCACGGGCAACGAGCCGCAGCGGGCGCTGCGCGCCGCGCAGGCGATCATCCACGCGTTCGGCGCGAGCGACCTCACGCCCGGCGCGCCGGCGGCCGGCATCGCGCAGGGCGCGCTGCTGCCGACGCGCATCGACGGGCCGTTCCCGCTCTCGGGCGACCCGATGAGCGACGCCGAGTCGCTCGCCGGGCCAGGCGAATCCGGGCGAAGTGCTGCTCTCCGAAGGCCTGCGCCGCGCGCTCGGCGCGCACAACCTGCCGTTCGCGGGCCGCCAGGCCGAGCTGTCGCTGATGAACTCGCTGCTCGAGCGCTGCGTCGCGACGCGCCGCGGGCGCACCATCGTCACGCGCGGCGACGCCGGCATCGGCAAGACGCGCCTGCTCGAGGCGCTCATGGACGCCGCGCGCGCGCGCGGCATCGCCTGCCATCGCGTGCAGGTGCTCGACTTCGGCCAGGTCAAGGCGCGCCGCCCGCTGGCGGCGCTGTTCGCGAGCCTGCTCGGCGTCGCGGCCGACGCCGGGCCCGCCGAGCGCGGGCGCGCGGTCGTCGAGGCGATCGAGTCCGGCCGCCTGCCGGCCGACAGCATCCTGCACGCGAGCGGCCTCGTCGGCGCGCCGCTGTCCGCGGACCAGGCGTCGATCGAGCGCAACGTCGATCCGCAGGCGCTCGAGCACGGCCGCATGGACGATCGTGCGGCGGCTGATCGAGTCGGCCTGCGCGCGGGCACCGCTCCTGCTCGTGATCGAGGACCTGCACTACGCCGGCAGCGAGGAGGCCGCGCGGCTCGGCGAGCTCGCGGCCTCGGTCGTCGCGCAGCCGGCGCTGCTCGTGCTGTCCACGCGTCCCGACGAGGACCCGATCGACGCCGCCTGGCGCGCGCGGGCGCGCGGCTGCCCGCTCACGACGCTCGACCTCGCGCCGCTCACCGACGAGGAATCGCGCGAGCTCGCGGCGAGCTACAAGCAGCTGCCCGGCGAGACCGTCGATGGCTGCATCCGCCGCGCGCAGGGTCACCCGCTGTTCCTCGACCAGCTGCTGCGCGCGGCCGACGCCGGCGAGACGGCGATGCCGGCGTCGGTGCAGGCGCTCGTCCTCTCGCGCGTCGAGAAGCTCGGCCGCGAGGATCGGCAGACGCTGCTCGCGGCGTCCGTCCTCGGCCTGCGCTTCCCGCGCGAGGCGCTCGCGGCCATGCCGGACGGGTCGGCCGGCGCGCCCGATCGGCTGGTCGAGGAAGGCCTGCTGACGCTCGAGGGCGACGAGATCGCGTTCGCACATGCGCTGATGCGCGAGGCGGTGTACGGCTCGCTCCTGAAGTCGCGCCGCCGCGAACTGCACGCCGATGGCCGCCGCCTGGTACGCCGGGCGCGACCCGGGGCTGCGCGCCGGCCACCTCGCGGAAGCCGGCGACCCCGGCGCGGCGCGCGCCTGCATCGAGGCGGCCGCGGCCGAGGCGGAATCGCTGCGGCTCGACCGCGCGCTCGAGTTCGCCGGCCGCGCCTGCCTGCTCGCGCGCGAGCCGGCGGACCTGTGCCTCGCGCGCTGCCTGCTCGGCGAGCTGCAGACCCGCACCGGGCACACGCACGACGCGATCGCGACGCTGCGCGAGGTGATCGACCTTCGGCCCGAGGCGCTGATCGAGGCGCGCGCGCGGCTCGCGCTCGCGAATGCGCTCAGGATCCTCGACCGCTACGACGAGGCGCTCGCGGCGCTCGAGCGCGCCGAGACGGTGCTGGCGGGCCTCGATCGGCCGGAGCTGCTGGCGCGCATCTGGGGGCTGCGCGGCAACATCCACTTCCCGCGCGGCGAGCTCGAGGCCTGCCTGATGGCGCACGAGAGCGCGCTCGCCTGGGCGCGGCGCGCCGGCTCGCCGGTGGACGAGGCGCGCGCCTTCGGCGGCGTCGGCGATGCGCTCTACCAGCGCGGCCGCATGCAGAGCGCGCGCGACCACTTCCGCCTGTGCGTCGCCGAGGCGCGCGAGCACGGCGCGGTCGGGCTCGCGCTCTCGAACGCGCCGATGCTCGCGCTGACGCGCGCGGTCTGCGGCGAGGTGGGTCGAGGCGCTCGAGGACTGCACGGCGATCGCGGCCGAGGCGGCGCGCTTCGGCGACCCGCGCTCGGAGCTGATCACGCGCGACATCGAGGCGATGATCTCGCTGTACCGCGCGGACTACGAGCGCATGCGGCGCGCCTGCGACCGCGGCCTCGTGCTGGCGCGCCAGCTCGGCGCGCGCCGCTTCGAGGCGGAGCTGATGACGCTGCAGGGACATGCGATCGGCGAGCTCGGCGGCGCCGCGGACGCGCAGGTGCTGCTGCAGCGGGCGTCGACGCTCGCGCTCGAGGTCGCGCGCACCTATTGCGGCGCCGTGGTGCCTCGGCGTCCAGGCGCTGCACACGCCGAACGTGGAGCGGGCGCGCGAGCTGCTCGCGCAGGGCGAGGCGCTGCTCGCGGGCGGCTGCGTCAGCCACAATCACCTGGAGTTCCGCCGCGTGGCGATGGAGTTCGGGCTGCGGCACGGCGACATCCGCGAGACGCGCCGGCACGCGGCGGCGCTTCGCGCCTACACCGAGGACGAGCCGCTCGCCTGGAGCAGCCTCGTCATCGCGCGCGCGGAGTACCTCGCCGACCGCGTCGAGGACCCGACGCGCGGCGGACCTCGCCGCCCGCCGCGACGCGCTGCTGCGCGACATCCAGGCCGCCGACTTCGCCTGGCTCCTCCGCGATCTTTGACGTAATGGTGCCGGGTCGCACTTATCGCACTTATTCGTCCTGGCGATTAAGTGCGATAAGTGCGACCCGGCACCTGAAGATTACATCGTGACGGTGACGGGTGAGTCGAGCGTCATGCCGACGACGGTGCCGGCGGGAAGCACGACTTCCTTGCCGGTCTTCTTCGCCGCCGCGGTGCCGGCCGCGGCGCCGATCAGTGCGCCGATGATCTTGCCCTTGTCGCTGTCGATCTGGTGACCGACCACGCCGCCCGCGACCGCGCCGCCCGCGATCTTGGCCGTGTCGCCGCCCTTGTCGCTCTTGTTCGCGACCTGCGTGATGCGCGCGTTGATCGGGCGGTCGCCGCCGTCGAACGTGATGTTGTCGAAGGTGAGCCCGAGCGTCGGCTTGCCGCCGATCGTCTTGCTGCCCGAGATGACTTCCGTCACCGAGCCCTGCACCAGTGCGCCCGCCTTCGCGACCACCTTGCCGTCGACGACGATGTCGTTGGTCAGGTTGCCGGAGACGCGCTGGCCGACCTTCGCGGTCTTGGTCGAGATCTCCGCCGGCAGCTGCACCGAGATCGACGTGCCGGCCGGGATCATGTAGTCCTTCGGGCCGGTCGCGACCGGGCGCGGGCTTCGGCTTGGGCGGCGCTGCGGCGGTGCGCCGGCCTCGGCGCCGGCTTCGGCGCGCTCGCCTTCGCGAGTGCGGCCTCGCGGTCGGCGAGCTCCTTTTCCTTTTCCTTCAGCGCCAGCTCCGCCTCGCGGCGGGCCAGTTCTTCCTCGTCGCCGCCTGATGTCGGCGCTTCCTCCGCGGCCGCCTGGGCGGCCGGATCCTCGGCAGCCAGCGGCTCTTCCGCCGGCTTCTTGCCGCAGGCGGCGAGCGCGAGCGCGGCAAGCGCGACGGATACCAGTACGTGGGATGTTCTCAAGGGCATAGTCGTGTTCTCCGTGTTACGGCTTCAGGAACTCGATGCGCTGTAGAGCGCCTCGAGCTCCGGCACGAACGGTTCCAGTTGCGCATCCGCGTCGTATTCCAGTCCGGCGGCGAGCTTCTCGACCCGCAGTTCCGTCTGCAGCAGATAGTAATGCTTGCCGCGCGCGACCACAGCCATTCCGCGCCAGGAGTCGTTGCGCTTGACGTCGTAGCTGTCCTTGGCCGACAGGCCGAGCGGCGAGCCGTTCGGCACGTGGGCGACGGCGATCCAGGCCGGCTGTGCCGTCGATCGTGCCCGCCTCGTCGCGCAGGACCTTGGCGTCCGGCACGTCGGACTGGAAGAAGCGCGGGAAGCCCGTGTCGCGGAACCAGTCCGCCAGGTGGCGCGTCGGTCGGTCGCGCCCGCGGCGATCGTGCTCGTCCTTGTCCTCCATGTAGAGCACGCCGTTCAGGCGGCCGGTCTTGTCGATGAAGGAAACCGCGCCGGCGTTGTTGTTCTCCGGCTGGCGGCCGTCAGAGACGATCGGCTCGTCCGGGAACGGCGAGCTCATCTTGAACAGCTTGCCCGGCGCGAGGTACACGCCGTCGTTGTAACCGGCCATACAGGTGCCCCGCTGCCGTCGTGGCCGCGAGGAGAAACGGGGCCGCCGCACGGCGACCGCAGACCGCTAACTTGTTCATATGACTCCCAGTTTAGCCCTTGGACATCCCGAACCTGGTCTCCCAGCCCTTGTGGGACAAGAGGAAGCGGTCGGGAGTTTCACCCCAGACTGGAACGCGCCCCTAATAATGCCCCGAAGGGGACAGACACTCGTAAGGTGACTGTCCCCTCTAAGGGGCGCTGTCCCCTTTTGTTCCCAGGCCTCGATGGCGGGGAGCTGCGAGAGCAGGTAGCCGAGCTCGTCGACGCCGTTCAGCAGGCAGTGCCGCGCGAAGGGGTCGATCGCGAACGGCGCCGCCCGCCCGTCCGGCAGCCGCACCTCGCCGGCCGCGACGTCGACCTCGACCTCCGCGCCCGGGTTCGCCAGCAGCCAGGCATGCGCCCCGGCTCGATCCGCACCGGCACCAGGCCGTTCTTCAGCGCATTGCTGAAGAAGATGTCCGCGATCGAGGTGCTGATCACGGCGCGAAAGCCGAAGTCGCGCAAGGCCCAGGGCGCGTGCTCGCGCGAGGAGCCGCAGCCGAAGTTCGGCCCCGCCACCAGCACCTGGCAGCCCGCCGCCTCCGGCCGGTTCAGCGCGAACTCCGGCCGCGGCCGGCCGGCCGCGTCGAAGCGCCAGTCCGCGAACAGCATCTCGGCGAAGCCGCCGCCGCTCGTCGTCGTGAGGAAGCGCGCCGGGAAGATCTGGTCCGTGTCGATGTCCGGCTCCGGCAGGACCACGGTGCGCGAGCGGATGAGCCGCACCGGTTCCATCAGGCGAGGAACTCCCGCGGATCCGTCACGCGTCCCGTCACCGCGGCGGCGGCCGCCGTCACCGGGCTCGCGAGCAGCGTGCGCACGCCCTGCCCCTGCCGGCCCTCGAAGTTCCGGTTGCTGGTGCTGACGACGTACTCGCCCGGTGCGCGCCGTGTCGCCGTTGATCCCGACGCACATCGAGCAGCCCGACTCGCGCCACTCGGCGCCCGCGTCCAGGAACACGCGATGCGAGTCCCTCCGCCTCCGCCTCCCGCTTGACCTGCTGCGAGCCCGGCACGACCAGCACGCGCAGGCCGCTGCGCGACCTGCCGCCCGCGCAGCACGGCCGCCGCCGCGCGCAGGTCCGAGAGCCGCGCATTCGTGCAGCTGCCGATGAAGACGACCTGCACCGCGCGCCCGAGCAGCCGTCTCCCCCGCCTCGAGCCCCATGTAGCGCAGCGCCTGGGCATCGCTCGTCGCCCGCCGGAATCGCGCCGTCGATCGCCATCACCATGCCCGGGGTTCGTGCCGTAGCTGATCATCGGTTCGACCGCCGACGCGTCCACCGCCACTTCGCGATCGAAGGCCGCGCCCGCATCGCCGCGAGCCCGCGCCAGCGCTCGACCGCGCGCTCGAACTCCTCGCCCGCCGGCGCCCGCGGCCGCCCGCGCAGGTACGCGAACGTCGTCTCGTCCGGCGCGATCATCCCGGCGCGTGCGCCCGCCTCGATCGACATGTTGCAGACCGTCATGCGCTCGTCCATCGACAGCGCGCGGATCGTGGCGCCCCGGTACTCGATCACCTGGCGCGCGCCGCCCGCGACGCCGATCCTGCCGATGATCGCGAGCACGAGGTCCTTCGCGCCGACGCCGGCGCCGAGCGCGCCCTCCACCGTGATCGCGAGCGTCTTCGGCTTGCGCTGCAGCAGGCACTGCGTCGCGAGCACGTGCGCGACCTCGGTCGTGCCGATGCCGAAGGCGAGCGTGCCGAAGGCGCCGTGCGTGCTCGTGTGGCTGTCGCCGCAGACGATCGTCATCCCCGGCTGCGTGAGCCCGAGCTCCGGGCCGATCACGTGCACGATGCCGCGCCGCGCGTCGCCGAGGCCCAGCAGCTCGAAGCCGTGCTCGCGCGCGTTGCGCTCGAGCTCGCCGATCTGCCGCGCGCCGACTCGAGCCGGATCGGCACGCCGCCGAACACCTGGGCGCGGTCGGTCGGCACGGCGTGGTCGAGCGTCGCGACGCGTCCGCTCCGGCCGCCGCACCGCGCAGGCCCGCGCGACTTCGAGCAGCGCGAAGGCCTGGGGCGAGGTGACCTCGTGCGTGAGGTGCAGGTCGACGGCGATGACCGCCGGGCGTTTCGGCGGTCTCCGGCAGGACCTCGTGGGCCGCCAGATCTTCTCGAACAGGGTCCGCGCGCTCACCCGATCCTGCCGCTCCCCATGTATACCGTACCCCTGGCCAATGCCGATATTGCCGCCTTGTTCGGCCTGAGAGTATGATCGCTCGCGCCCGATTTGTATACAACGACGGGGGTTTCCATGCCGCTGCTCACTCGCCAGACGACGGTCCTCGGGCTCGCGATCACGGCGGTACTGGCTGCGCGCCGAAGCCGCGGCGCAGTCGGCCCCCGGGGAACTCCCGGAGGTCGTGGTCACGGCGCGCCAGCGCGCCGAACGGATCGAGGACGTGCCGGCGACGGTCCGGGCCTTCACCGAGGCGGACATCGCGTCGGCCGGCATCGAGCGGCCGACCGACTTCATCGAGCTGACGCCGAACGTCTCGCAGGTGCAGACCGCCGAGGCCGGCGACATGCAGGTCGTGATCCGCGGCATCAACACCGGCCGCGACGCGGAGACGAACTTCGCGCTGGTCGTGGACGGCGTGCTGCAGACGAACCCGAACGCGCTCAACCAGGAACTCAACGGCATCACGCAGATCGAGGTGCTGAAGGGCCCGCAGGGCGCCATCTACGGCCGCAACGCCCTCGCCGGCGCGATCATCCTGACGACGCGCAAGCCCGTCGGACGAGCCGGAGTTCGAGGTCGGCGCCGGCTACGGCAGCGACAACAGCTACAAGGGCAACCTGTACTTCAGCGGCCCGCTCGGCGACACGCCGCAGGGCAGCCTCTCCGCTCTACACGCGCAGCACCGACGGCCAGTGGAACAACACGCTGCTCGGCTGCGACGACTGCGTGGACTACTTCGAGGAGTCCGGCGCGGTCGGGCGCCTGACGTTCGAGGCCGCCGGCGGCGACTTCGACGTCAAGGCGAAGGTCTCGACGGTCGAGTCCGGCGCCATCAACTTCAATGCGGCGGTCTCGTTCTTCGAGGCGGCGACGATCTTCGGCGCCCCGCCTTTCGACGAGGACCCGAACGACCACAACTTCTTCTACACCAACAACATCATCCCGAAGAACGAGCAGGACAACCTGAACCTCTCGATCAAGGGCGACTGGGACGTGGGCGTCGGCACGCTGACCAGCGTGCTCGCCTACAACGACCAGACCAACTTCTTCCTGACCGACGGCGCGAGCGACGCGTTCTTCCTGTACGCGCTGACGCCCTCGTGCTCGGAATCGTTCGCGGCGCGCCTCGCCGACACGCCGCTGCCGCCGCCGTTCAACTACGGCAACCCGCCGGGGACCATCATCAGCTTCACGCCCTACGCGTCGTCGTTCCAGCCGCCCTACGGCCCGACGACCTGCGGCGGCTACCAGTACCAGCAGCGCGACCAGGAGGACATGAGCCTCGAGCTGCGCCTGACGTCCCCGGGCGACCAGCGCCTGCGCTGGCTGGCCGGCGTCTACTTCGCCGACATCGAGCGCCACGTGGTGGTCTCGCAGGGCTCCGACAACACCGGCGCCTCGCTCACGCAGGACTTCGAGGCGCGCGGCTTCGTGCCGACCGGCGGCCCGAATCCCACCGACCTGCTGTACGACGACACCTTCGACAGCAAGGTCTACGCGGGCTTCGGCCAGATCGCCTACGACGTCGTCGACAACGTCGAGATCGCGCTCGCGCTGCGCTACGACTCCGAGCAGCGCGAGGTCGACAACAACGTGCCGACCGGGCCGGTCGACTCGCTCGCGCAGACGCCGCTGTTCGCCGCGATCTACGGGCCGACGCCGTACATCAACCCGGCGTACACGGTGAACCCGGCGTTCGCGACCGACGGGATCCCGAGCCGCTCGCGGACCTTCGACCAGTTCCAGCCGAAGCTCTCGGTGAACTGGAACGTGTCCGACGACGTCGCGGTGTACGCGTCGTACGGCTACGGCTTCCGCAGCGGCGGCTTCAACTCCTCCGGCAGCCAGGCGACGGTCGACGTGTTCTACGGCGGCCTGTGCCTCGGCCCGAGCTCGCCGTTCGACACCGGCCTCGGCTTCGACGTGCCGCTCGGCCTGCCGGCCTGCACGCCCGACTCGGTGCGGAACCTCACGGGCGTCAGCGACGACTACGACAAGGAAGTCTCGAAGGCCGCGGAAATCGGCTTCAAGTCGACGCTGCTCGACCGCACGCTCGCGATCAACGGCGCGATCTTCCACACCGACGTCGAGGACATGCAGTTCTTCAACTTCATGGCGGGACCGTTCGGCCTGCTGCGCGTCGTGACCAACCTCGACGAGGTCACGATCCAGGGCTTCGAGCTCGACTTCAACTGGCGCGCCAACGATTACTTCTCGCTGTTCGGCGGCTACGGGTACACGGACGGCGAGATCGACCGCTACGACGATCGGCCGTACACCGCCGGCAACAAGCTGCCCTACTCGCCGGAGTACTCGGGCAACGCTCGGCGCCGAGTTCACGATCCCGATGGGCGGCTCGGGCCTCGAGCTGGTCGCGCGCGTCGACGCGCATCTTCGTCGGCGAGACCTGGTTCCACCCGGTGCAGGACGAGACCGTGCCGAACCTGCCGACGGCGTTCGGCTTCGGCCAGGGCAACTACGCCAAGCAGAAGCGCGATCCCTACGAGCTGCTCAACGCGCGCCTGACGCTGCGCGGCGAACGCTGGCGCGCGACCGCCTGGGGCCGCAACCTCGCCGACGAGGAATACCTGCAGGAAGTGATCGTGGCGCCGGAATTCGGCGGCGCGTTCATCCACGACTCGCCGGGCCGCAGCTACGGCCTCGACGTCGCCTATACGTTCCGGTAACCCTCGGAGGGGTCAGACACCTTGAAACGCGTGAAGGGGTCGCACCCCTTCACGCGTTTCAAGGGGTCTGACCCTCCGTACCGTCAGATGACTCGTGCAGCCTTCAGCGCGGCGTAGCGCTCGCGCGGCAGGCCGAGGAAGTCGAGGTAGATCGCGTCGTTGTGCTCGCCGAGCGCCGGCGACGGCGCGCGGATGCCGCCCGGCGTCGCCGAGAGCTTCGGCACCACGTTCTGCATGCGGATCTTCCCGAACTGCGGGTGCGGCACCTCGACGATCGCCTCGCGCGCCGCGAAGTGCGGGTCCTCGAGCATCTCCGGCGCGCGGTAGATCTGCCCGGCCGGCACGCCGTGCCTTCTCCATGAGCGCCGAGCACGTCGCGCGTCGTGCGGCCGGCGGTCCAGCGGCCGATCAGCGCGTCGAGCTCCGCCTGGTGCGCGCCGCGCGCCTGGTGGTTCGCGTAACGCGGATCGTCGGCGAGCGCCGGCGTCGCCCATCGCCTCGCAGAGGCGGCGGAACACCGTGTCCTGGTTGGCGGCGATCAGCACCAGGCCGTCCGAGGTCGGATAGACGTTCGACGGCGCGACGTTCGGCAGGATGGCGCCGGTGCGCTCGCGGATGTAGCCGGTCTTGTCGTACTCGGTGACCAGCGACTCCATCATGCCGAGCACGGCCTCGTAGATCGCGCGAGTCGACGACCTGGCCCTGGCCGGTCTGCTCGCGGTGATGCAGCGCGGCGAGCGCGCCGACGCAGGCGAAGGTCGCGGCGAGCGAGTCGCCGATCGAGATGCCGACGCGCGCGGGCGGCGAGCCCGGGTCGCCGACCACGTAGCGCAGGCCGCCCATCGCCTCGCCGATCGCGCCGAAGCCGGCGCGCGCGGCGTAGGGCCCGGTCTGGCCGTAGCCGGAGACGCGGATCATGATCAGCCGCGGGTTGGCGGCGAGCAGCCGCTCCTAGCCGAGGTTCCACTTCTCGAGCGTGCCGGGGCGGAAATTCTCGAGCAGGATGTCGGCCTTCGCGGCGAGCTCGAGCAGCAGCGCCTGGCCCTCGGCCTGGCGCAGGTCGAGCGTGATCGGCCTTCTTGTTGCGCGCGATCACCGGCCACCAGAGCGACTGGTCGCCCGGCTTTCTGCCGGCCCCAGACGCGCATCGGGTCGCCCTGGCCCGGCGGCTCGATCTTGATGACCTCGGCGCCGAGGTCGCCGAGCAACTGGCCGCAGAACGGGCCGGCCAGCAGCGTGCCCAGCTCGAGCACCCGCAGGTCCCCGCAGGGCGCCCGTGCTGAATACCGGTCGTATGCCATGACTTGTGTATACAATTTAAGGCCCGGCAGACCGTCAACCAAGCGCCCCAGAGCCGCAGACCATTGGCTGATCGTGTATACAATCAACCAGCATGACGCCGTCCGACGCCGCATCGAGATCGTCGAGGTCGGGCCCGCGCGACGGGCTGCAGAACGAGCCCGAGCTGCTGCCGCTCGCGGTGAAGCGCGAGTTCATCGAGCGCGCCGTCGGCTGCGGCATCCGGCGCATCGAAGTCGCGAGCTTCGTGAACCCGAAGCGCGTGCCGCAGATGGCGGACGCGGACGAGCTCGTGCGCGCGCTGCCGCGCCGCGACGGCGTCCGCTACATCGGGCTGGTGCTGAACCGCGCGCGGCTTCGAGCGCGCGCTCGCCGCGGGCTGCGACGAGATCGGCATGGTCGTGGTCGCGAGCGACACCTTCAACCAGCGCAACCAGGGCGCGACCACGGCGGAGTCGATCGCCGCCTGGCTCGAGATGGCGCGCGCCGCGACGGCACGCGGGCGTGCGCGCTGCAGGTCACGATCTCCGCCGCCTTCGGCTGCCCGTTCGAGGGCGAGGTCGCGCCGCGACGAGTCGTCGCGCTCGCGCGAGACGCTCGCCGAGGGCGAGCCGGTCGAGATCGCGATCGCCGACACGATCGGCGTCGGCGTGCCGAGCCAGGTGACCGACCTCGTCGGGCGGCTGCGCGAGGCGCTGCCCGGCATGCGGCTGCGCTGCCATTTCCACAACACGCGCAACACCGGCATCGCGAACGCCTATGCCGCGGTCGAGGCCGGCGTCGACGCGCTCGACGCGAGCATCGGCGGCATCGGCGGCTGCCCGTTCGCGCCCGCGGCGACCGGTAACATCCCGACCGAGGATCTCCTGCTACATGCTGCGCGCGCATGGGCGTCGAGACCGGCGTCGACCTCGAGCGCACGATCGCGACCGGCGCGCTGGCTCGAGGAGCGCTTCGGCGCGCAGGGTTCCGGGACTGCTTGACCAAGGCCGGCACGTTTCCCGGCCGCGAAGGAGACGAACGTGAGCTACAGACTCGGCGTCGATGTCGGCGGCACCTTCACCGACCTGCTGCTGGTCGACGAGAAGAGCGGCCGCACCTGGAGCGCCAAGGTGCCGAGCACGCCGAAGGACCAGTCGGTCGGCGTGCTGCAAGGGCCTCGACGCGCATCTGCGAGCAGCGCCGGCATCGAGCCGCGACGCGATCGACCACGTGATGCACGGCACGACGGTCGCGACCAACACCGTGCTGACCAGCTCGGGCGCGAAGGTCGGCCTCGTCACGACCAAGGGCTACCGGCAGGTGCTGCAGATCGCGCGCTCCTACGTGCCGGGCGGCCTCGGCGGCTGGGTCATCTACAACAAGTCGCTGCCGATGGCGCCGCTCGAGCTCACGATCGAGGCCGACGAGCGCATCGGACGCGCGCGGCGACGTCGTCGCAGCCGCTCGACGAGGCGAGCGCTGCGCGCGACTCGCTCGCGAAGCTGAAGGACGCGAAGATCGAGGCGCTCACCGTCTCGCTGATCAATGCCTTCGCCAACGACGCGCACGAGCGGCGCATCCGCGAGATCGCGCGGCGAGGTGCTGCCGGGCGTGCCGGTCTCGCTCTCCTCCGAAGTCGTGCCGGAGATGCAGGAGTACGAGCGCACGGTGACGACGGTCGCGAACTCCTACGTGCGGCCGGTCGTGTCAGCGCTACGTGCGACAACCTCACGAGCAAGCTCGCCTCGCAAGCGGGCGACGTGCAAGCTGCACATCCTGCGCTCCGACGGCGGCCTCGCCTCGGCCGACGTCCGCCGAGGAGTACCCGGTGAACCTGCTGATGTCGGGTCCCGCCGGCGGCGTCACCGGCGCGCTCTGGGTCGCCGCTGCAGGCGGGCTTCCCGAACCTGCTCACCGTCGACATGGGCGGCACCTCGACCGACGTCGCGCTGATCAGAACGGCGTGCCGCGCCTGCGGCGCGAGACGACGGTCGGCGACGTGACGGTGCGCGCCTCCTCGGTCGACATCCGCTCGGTCGGCGCCGGCGGCGGCTCGATCGCGCACGTGCCGGAGCTGACCAAGGCGCTGCGCGTCGGCCCGCAGTCGCGCCGGCGCGGATCCCGGGCCCGGCGGCCTACGGCACGCGGCGGCGCGGAGCCGACCGTCACCGACGCGAACGTCGTGCTCGGCTACCTGCCGCCGATGCAGCGCCTCGGCGGCGACATCGAGCTCGACCGCGCGCTCGCGCGCGAAGGCGGTCGGCAAGATCGCCGACCGCGCTCGGCAAGTCGCTCGAGGACGCGGCGCAGGGCATCTTCGACATCGTCAACGAGAACATGGTCGGCGCGCTGCGGCTCGTCTCGGTCGAGCAGGGCTACGATCCGCGCGACTTCGCGCTGATCGCCTTCGGCGGCGCCGGGCCCGCTGCACGCCAACGCGCTCTCGCGCCTGCTCGGCTCCTGGCCGGTCGATCATCCCGCCGGGTCCGGGCGTGCTGTGCGCGCTCGGCGACGCGACGACGCGCGCTGCGCGACGAGGCCTCGCGCACCTTCATCCGCAAGTTCGGCGAGACCGACGCGAAGGAGATCGGCGGCATCCTCGAGCGAGCTCGCGACGACGGCGGCGCAGCGCTCGAGCGCGAGAAGGTGCCGGCGACGAGCAGATCGACGCAGCTACCAGGTCGACGTGCGCTACCACGGCCAGGGCCTGCGGCTCGACGATCGACGTCGACCCGAAGGACCTCAAGAAGCGCGGCCTGAAGGCGATCTCGCGAGCCGCTTCGACGCGAGCACAAGCGGCTGTTCACCTTCGCGCTGCCGCTCGAGCACGAGTTCGTGAGCGCTGCGCGCCGTCGTGCAGGGCCGCGGCATCACGCGTCAAGCGGCCGGCGATCGCACGCGGCAGCCGCGATCCGAAGGCGGCCGCGGTCGGCCGAGCAGCCGGTGTACCGTCGACCGGCAAGAAGCTGAAGGCGACGGTCTACGACCGCGCGAAGCTGCAGGCCGGCAACCGGATCGAGGGCCCCGCGATCGTCATCGAGATGGACTCGACCACGCGTGATCCTGCCCGAAGCACACCGGCGCGGTCGACCGGCTCGGCAACATCCTGATCTACCCGGACGGCCACAAGGGCCTGCGCTAGGAGAACCGCCATGCCCGCGAAGATCGTCCAGACAGAACCGCAAGCCCTTCCGCAAGCTGAAGGTCGATCACGATCACGCTCGACATCATCGAGAGCGCGCTGCGCAACGCGCGCTTCGAGATGGACACGGTGCTGTTCCGCACCGCGATGTCGCCGGGCATCCGCGAGCAGCACGACGAGTTCCCGCTGATCGCGAACCTCGAGGGCAAGATGGTGGTCGGCCAGTTCGGCTCGTTCATCCACGGCTTCCTGCAGGGCTACGACGGCACGGTCGAGGAAGGCGACATCTTCCTGACCAACGACCCCTACTCCTGCAACGGCGCGATCAGCCACCTCAACGACTGGCTGCTGCTGATGCCGATCTTCAAGGACGGCCGCGTGATCGCCTGGGCGGCGATGTTCGGCCACATGACCGACGTCGGCGGCAAGGTGCCGGGCTCGCTGCCGACCGACGCGCGCACGATCTTCGAGGAAGGCATCGCGGTCCCGCCGGTCAAGATCTATCCGCGGCGGGCGAGCTGCAGGAGGACGTGCTGAAGGTGATCCTGCACAACTGCCGCCTGCCGCACTGGAACCGCTCGGACTTCAACGCGATCGTCGCGGCGCTGCGCACCGCCGAGCGTGCGCTGCGTCGAGATCTGCCGACCGCTTCGGCGACGACATGTTCTACTCCGCGATGGACGCCATGCTCGAGCGCAACAAGCGCGCGATGCGCGAGCTGATCCGACGCACCGTGCCGGAGAAGAAGCAGGTACTTCGAGGACTACGTCTGCGACGACGGCATGGGCATGGGCCCGTACAAGATCGCCTGCACCATGTGGCGCGAGGGCGACAAGTGCATCTTCGACTTCGCCGGCACCGACCCGCAGTCGATCTCCTCGATCAACTTCCTGCTGAACGAAGAGATGTTCAAGATGTTCGTGGGCGTCTACATGATCATGGTGTTCGACCCGCAGATCCTGTTCAACGACGGCTTCTACGACCTGATCGAAGTGCGCATCCCGGAAGGCTCGCTGCTGAAGCCGCTGAAGCCCGCGGCGCTCTCCTGCCGCACGCACGCGCTCGGGCGCATCTTCGACGTGCTCGGCGGCCTGCTCGGCCAGGGCGAGCCCGAGTTCCTGTGCGCGGCCGGCTTCTCCGACAGCCCGCACTTCATGTACTCGGGCTACGACAAGGACGGCGAGTGGTACCAGCTCTTCCAGATCGGCTTCGGCGGCATTCCCGGCAAGCCGTTCGGCGACGGGCCCGACGGTCATTCGCTGTGGCCGTCCTTCACCAACGTGCCGAACGAATTCCTCGAGAGCTACTTCCCGCTGCGCATCGACACCTACGAGACGATCCCCGACTCCGGCGGCGCCGGGCTCCATTCCGCGGCGGCAACGGCATCCGCATCGGCTACCGGTTCCTCGAGCCGGGCGAGATCTCGATCCACGACGATCGCTGGTTGACCTATCCCTGGGGCGTGAACGGCGGCCTGCCGGGCGCGCGCAGCCGCAAGCTGCTGCGTGCGCGCCGACGGCAGCGAGGAGCTGCTGCCGTCGAAGATGCGACCGCGTCAAGGTCGAGCCGGGCGACCTGCTCGTACTACAACACCTGGGGCGGCGGCGGCTGGGGCGATCCGTTCGAGCGCGAGCCCGCGAAGGTGGCGTTCGACGTCGCGGCGCGGCCTGGTCAGCGAGCGAGGGCGCGCGCCGCTACGGCGTCGTGCTGAAGAACGGCAAGCGTCGACGACGACGGCGACGACGGCGCTGCGCGCGCGACATGGCCGCCGAGCGCGGCGCGGTTCCGCTGTTCGACCGCGGCTTCACGCGACATCGCCGAACTCAAGTCGCGCTGCAAGGCGGAGACCGGGCTCGAGCCGCCGGCCGCGCCGCAGTTCCAGTCGCGCATCGCGCAGCAAGCGCGCGGCGGCGCCGGCGCGGTCGGCGCGCGGCTGACGCTACAATGCAGCGATCCAGGGGAGAGCGCGCGGTGCGCGCAGTCGACAAGGCTTACGACGCCGTGCGGACCGGCATCATCGCCGGCCGCTACCTCGCGGGCGCGCGCCTGACCGAGCAGGAGATCGCGACCACGGTCGGCGTCAGCCGCACGCCGGTGCGCGAGGCGCTGCGGCGGCTCGACGCCGAGGGACTCGTCGAGTTCACGCCGAACCTCGGCGCGATCGTGACCGTCTGGTCCGAGGCCGATTCCGACGAGGTGTTCGACCTGCGCGCCATGCTGGAGTCGTACAGCGCGCGGCGGGCGACGCTGCGCGCGTCCGCGGAGCAGATCGCGGAGCTGCAGCGCCTCGCCGAGACGCAGCACCGCGAATCGGTCGAGCGCAAGGCCGGCCACCTCGAGCGCATCGCGGAGCTCAACAGCCAGTTCCACCGCCGCCTGCAGGAGGCGGCCGCGAGCGCGCCGCCTCTCGCGCGCGCTCGCCGCGCTGATCGAGGCGCCGCTCATGATGCGCACCTTCCAGATGTACACGCCCGAGGACCTCGAGCGCAGCGCCCTGCACCACCTCGAGATCGTGCGCGCGCTGGAGGCGCGCGACCCCGAATGGGCCGCGTCCGTGATGCTCTCGCACATCCACGCCGCGCGCGGTGCGCTGAACCGCTGAACGAGCGCTGGCATGACCGGCACCGACCGCCCGCGCCCGCCAGCCGGACGCTCTACGCCCGGGCGCAAGCCGGCACTGCTCGTCGTCGATTTCGTGCGCGCCTACCTCGAGCCCGGCTCCCCGCTCTACGCCGGCGTCGAGGATGCGCGTGCCGCGGCCGCGCGGCTGCTCGGCCGCGCGCGCGCGGCCGGCATCCCGGTCATGCACACGAACGTCGCCTACGAGCCGGGCGGCGCCGACGGCGGCGTGTTCTTCCGCAAGCTGCCCGCGCTCGCGAGCTTCGAGCGCGGCCGGCATCCGGAGCTCGCGGCGTTCGCCGCGGGCCTCGAGCCGCTGCCCGGCGAGCCGGTGTTCACCAAGCAGTACGCGAGCGCCTTCTTCGGCACCGGGCTCGCCGAGGCGCTGCACGCGCTCGGCGATCGACACGCTGCTGATCGCGGGCCTCTCGACGTCCGGCTGCGTGCGCGCGAGCGCGGTGGACGCCTGCCAGCACGGCTTCGTGCCGCTGGTCGTGCGCGAGGCGGTCGGCGACCGCCACCCGGCGCCGCACGAGGCGAGCCTGTTCGACCTGCAGGCGAAGTACGCGGAGGTCATCAGCCTCGCCGAAGCGGAGGCTACCTCGCGCGGTATGATGGCGCCCGCATGGGCCCGCTCGCCGGCATCAAGGTCCTCGATCTCAGCCGCATCCTCGCCGGCCCGTGGGCGACGCAATGCCTTGCCGACTTCGGCGCCACCGTCTGGAAAGTCGAGAAACCGGGCAGCGGCGACGACACGCGACACTGGGGCCCGCCCTGGGTCAAGGACGGCAAGGGCCGGGACACCGCGGAAGCCGCGTACTTCGCCAGCACGAACCGCGGCAAGCATTCGCTCGCGATCGACTTCACGAAGCCCGCGGGACAGCAGATCGTGCGCTCGCTCGCGATGCGCGCGGACGTTCTGATCGAGAACTTCAAGGTCGGCACGCTCGCGAAGTACCGGCTCGGATACGAATCGCTGAAGGGCGTGAACCCGAAGCTCGTCTACTGCTCGATCTCGGCCTTCGGCCAGGACGGCCCCGCCGCGAACGAGCCCGGCTACGACGCGATGATCCAGGCGATCTCGGGACTCATGAGCGTGACCGGCGTGCCGGACGGCGAGCCGGGCGCGGGGCCGGTAAAGGTCGGTGTCGCGGTGTCGGATCTCACCACCGGCATGTACGCGGTGACCGCGATCCTCGCGGCCCTGATCGAGCGCGAGCAATCCGGCCGCGGCGAGTACATCGACCTCGCGCTGCTCGACTCGCAGGTCGCCGCGCTCGCGAACCAGACCCTCAATTACCTGGTCTCGGGCAAGTCGCCGGTCCGCCGCGGGACGGCCCATCCGAACATCGTGCCGTACCAGGCATTTCGGTCGAAGGACGCCTGGCTGATGCTGGCGGTCGGCAACGACCGGCAGTTCGCCTCTTTCTGCAAGGCCGCGGGCAGGCCCACGCTCGCGAAAGACAAGCGCTTCGTGACCAATGCAGGCCGCGTGAAAAACCGGGCCGAGCTCGTTTCCGCGATCGAAAAGCTGTGTCGGAAAAAGACTACGAGCGGTTGGGTAAAACTGCTGACGCGGGCGAAGGTGCCGTGCGGGCGCATCAACGACATCGCGGACGTGTTTGCCGAGCCGCAGGTGAAGCACCGCAAGCTTCGCTTCGATCTGCCGCACGCACTCGGCGGCAAGCTGCCGCAGGTGAAAAATCCCGTGTTTTTCTCGCGAAATACGCTCGATTACTCGATTCCACCTCCACTGCTGGGCGCGCACACGGAGTCGATTCTCGGCGCGGAACTCGGGCTCACGGCAGCCGAAATCATGTCGCTGAAGAGAGACGGAACGATTGCCTAATTCCTTCGCAATTGGTGTTTGATGGACCCACGCCGGATACGGCTAAAGAAGAGTCTTGTAGTGAAGGAGAAACTGACCATGAAGATCACCCACGTTGCGATCGCGACTGCCGCGCTGGCCTTTGGTTCGGCCGCGGTTGCGCAGGAAGAAGTCCAGGGTTCGACGGATTGTGCAGCGCTGCAGGCGCAGTACGACCAGGCTGCTGCCGCGGCGACGGCCGAGCAGCTGAGCCAGGCCAAGATGGCCCGCGATGAAGGCAAGAAGCTTTGCGACGAAGGCAAGACTGCCGAGGGCTCGGCCAAGCTGAAGGAAGCGATCTCGCACGATCGCTGCCCCGACCCAGCAGCCCCGCTCCTAATCGACTGACCTGAAGTCGACACGCGGCGGCCGGGGAAACCCGGCCGCCGTTTTCATTGGTGCCGGGTCGCACTTATCGCACTTAAGCGATTTGCATAAGTGCGATAAGTGCGACCCGGCACCAATCAAGGCTTCCACAACCTGCGGCGACTGCCACGGAGCAGCCGCGTGATCAGCTGCTGCTTGCGCCGCTCGAGGTCGACCGGTCGCGGCGGCCGCTTGTTGTCGCGAGTCTTCTCCTGAAGGATGACGTCGGCTTTCGCCGCGGCCTGCTGGCGGCGCACGTCCTCGAGCGTGCCGCCCTTCGGCACGATCGCAAGCGCCACCTGGCAGCCCATCGCGGGGCGAGCTTGTCGAGGCTCGCGAGGGTGATCCGGCGCTGTGCCTCGGCACGCTCCATCTGCTGCACGGTCGCACGCGAAACGCCGGCGCGCGCGGCGAGCTGCGACTGCGACAGCCCGAGCGCCATGCGGATCTCGCGCACCCAGCCCGTGCGCGGCACGGACTCGGCCTTCATGCGCGGAAACGCGCGCGAGCCCGTGGTGATTTCCGCACGCTGCTGCAGCGGCCCGCGACGCGGGATCGGGTCGGCTCGCTGGTTTCGGCATGACCGGCATTCTCCTTGCAGATGCTTATACGCATCCTACATCATCCGCGAATGCTTCACGCCCGAGGGCTGCCGCATGAAATTCCGCGTGACGTGCGCCCTGCATACGATTGGATGGCTCGGTGTTGCGCTCGCCTGTGCGCCCGCCTGGTCGCAGCAACGGCCGGCCGCCGCGGAACGCCCCAACTTCGTGATCATCCTGGTCGGACGACCTGCGCTGGGATGACCTTGCGATCGCAGGCCACCCATTCGTCGAGACACCCACGATCGACCGGATGGCGCGCGAAGGCGTCCGTTTCCTGAATGCCTTTGCGACGACTCCGCTCTGCTCGCCGAGCCGTGCCAGCATCCTGACCGGCCAGTACGCACACACGCACGGCATCATCGACAACACCGCGCGCGATGCCGCGAGCCACCGGCTCGGCACGTTCGCGATCCCGCTGCAGCAGGCGGGCTACCGGACCGCCTTCTTCGGCAAGTGGCACATGGGCAATGACGACAGCCCGCGGCCGGGGTTTTCCCATTGGGTCGCGCTGCGCGGCCAGGGCGAAGCGCTGGATCCGCAGTTCAACGTCAACGGCACGCGGGCCCGGGAAACCGGCTACGTCACCGACCTGCTGACCGACCATGCGATCCGTTTCATCCGCCAGTCCGGGAAAGGACCCGTTCCTCGTGTTCCTGGCGCACAAGGCGCTGCACCCGAACTTCGTCCAGAACGACGACGGCAGCACCGGCGCCGTTCCGGGACAACGCGAAGGATTCGTTCCCGCGCCCCGGCACCAGGGACGGTACGCCGAGGCGCCGGTGCCGCGCCGGCCCAATGCCGGCCGCGCTGCCGGTCCGCAAGCCGGCGTTACTGCGGCCCCTGGAGGGCGTGCCTGCGCTCGGACCCGCGACCGCGACCCCGGACCGCGACATACGCGCACGCCTCGAGATGCTGCTCGCGGTGGACGAGAGCCTCGGCCGCATCGTCACGACGCTGAAAGACACGGGCAGCCTCGACCGGACCGTCGTGATCGTCACCAGCGACCACGGTTACTTCTACGGCGAACACGACCTCAATGAGGAGCGACGACTGGCTTACGAGGAAACCGCGCGGATCCCATTGATCGTGCGCTATCCCCCGATCGTGCCGGCGGGTGCGACGCCCGCCGAACTGGTGCAGACGATCGATCTCGCGCCGACCGTGCTCGAACTCGCCGAGGTCACCGACCCGACGCCGCGCGAGGGCCGGTCACTCGTGCCGCTCCTGCGCGGCGAGCGGCCGTCGTGGCGAACATCGCTGCTGATCGAGTACTACAGCGACACGGTTTTTCCGCGCATCCGGAACATGGCCTACCAGGCCGTGCGGACCGAACGCTACAAATACATCCATTACCTGGAGCTCGACGGCATGGACGAGGTGTACGACCTGCAGGCCGATCCGTACGAGCTCGACAACCTCATCGATTCCGGTCGCGGTCACGAAATGCTGCCCGCCCTTCGGGCAGAACTGGCGCAATTGACGGCTGGAGCTGTGCGGTCAACCCCCGAGTAGAACGATCGTGAAAGGGATTGCCGGCGCGAAACGAGCGCCGGGATCCTGGGACCGGGAGTGGCCCAGGATCCGCGGCGGTTGAGAGGGGTGCCGTTCTTCTTATCTCTGCTGTTTCCGTTCCTCTTCCTTTTTCTTGTTACGCGTGACCAGCCAGACCACGACGGCCAGGACGATCAGCAGCAGGATCCACAGCCAGAGGTTGCTCTTTTCCTCGACGGGCTCGGTCACCGCCATCGGTTCCGGGGCGGGAGCGGCTTCAGCGACGACTTCCGGGGCGGCTTCGGCGACCGGCTCGGGCGCGGGCTCCGCGGCCGCTTGCGGCGCAGCGGCCGGGGGCTCTTCGGCCGGCGCGGCTGCCGCCACCACCGGCGCTTCGGGCTTCGCGAGGATGGCGTCCACCTGCTGCTGGGTCAGCACTTCCGGCGGGCCGGCGGTGACGATCCTGGCGCTGATCTCGTCGCCGCGCTTGAGGTCGGACACGTGGATGGGCTTGTCGTCCATGAAAAGCTGGATGCCGCGGGTGTCGACTTCGTCCTGGCTGAAGCGGCGGTTCGCTCCACTCTCGTCTCTGATGACGACCGAGCGCCCGGACTGGCTCAGGACCCTGCCCTTCTTGACCTCCGTGACAACGACGGGCCGGACGGTCGTGGTCTTCGTGACCGTTGCCGTTCCCTTCATGCCGGCCTTCAGGTCGCTCACCGCCAGAGACCGGCCATCCACGTTGAAGCGGAAATCCGGCGGCACCGTGAGCTCGCGTGTGCCGGCCTGGTCGCGAACCACCAGGTGGTTTCCGTCGACCGAGAGCACCTCGAAGTTGCTGACTTTCGTCGTGGTCGACGTGGTGGCCTGTGCGTAGGCACCGCTCGAAGCCCCGATCGCGAGCGCGCAGAGCGCGGCGATGAGGACTCCTCCTCTTACGTATTGCATTTCCCTCTCCCTTGCCATTGTTGTAATCGCGGGCGGCGAAAGCCGTCCGTCGCCGCGTCGATGCTACGCCCAGCCGTCCCAAAAACAACTGTACATGGGATGACCCAGCAACTGATAGGTATGGCTATCCAAAAAAAGCTGGAGTCGCGGACCGTCCTAAGCTTGGAGGGACGCATCCATGTAGGCCCTCAGGACGCCATTGATGCGCGTCTGGTAGCCCGGCCCCTGGGTCTTGAACCACTCCAGGACCTCGGGATCGACGCGCAGGGAAATAGGCGCCTTGCGGGCGTTCCGCGGCAAGCCTCGCCGGGCAATCCCACGGACGATGTCCGCGACCTCGCCGGCGGCTACCGCGGCAGCCTCGGCTCGCGGAACCACCCCGGGCGCCATCCGCTCGACCCGGACCGAAGACCGCGCGCCGGTCGATCCGCGGGAACCAAACCTCGAAAAGAATCCGTTCTTCATACGCGCCTCCTGCACTGCAAAAACCCACTTATTTGTATGCACCGATTGTATATACAAACCCGTCTGCCGGCCAGTCGGCGTTAGAGGAGGCAGTACCCATTTCCGGAGCTGTCCATGAAATCCAATCGTCTCGCAGCCGCCCTGCTCGCCCTGGCACTGCCCATCGCCGCGGTCGCCGGCGTGCCGGTCGACATCGAGGTCCTCGACCGCAAATCGGGGCGTGTCCTGCCCGTGTACTGGCATGACGGCGAGCGGCACGTCGCCGGCGAACCCGGGCGCGAGTACGAGATCCGCCTGCGCAACCGGGGCCAGTGCCGCGTCCTCGCGGTCACGGCGGTGGACGGCGTCAACGTGATCACCGGACGCACGGCATCTCCGGCGCAAAGCGGCTACGTGCTCGATCCCTGGGGCCTCGTCGAGATCGACGGCTGGCGCAAGAGCATGAATGAAGTTGCAGCCTTCTATTTCACCGCCCTGCCCGACTCGTACGCCGCGCGCACCGGGCGTCCCGACAACGTCGGCGTGATCGGCGTCGCCCTGTTCCGCGAACGCGAGCGGCCGATGCCGATGGAAAGCGACTACCTGGCCCGTGCCGAGGCGGCTGCACCCGCCGCGGGCGCCGCGGCGGAAGGCAAGTCGGCGCCGCGCCAGTCGGGCCGCGATGCCGAGGAATCCCGCCTCGGCACCGGTCACGGGCGCCGCGTCGATTCGGGCGCGGTTTACACGGAGTTCGAGCGCGCGAGCGAGTCACCCGACGAGATCATCCGCATCTACTACGACTCGCGCAGGAACCTCGTCGCCCGCGGGATCATCCCGCCACCGTGGCGCTACGCCCGAAACGCGCCCGAGCCCTTCCCCTCGGCATTCGTGCCGGATCCGTAGTAGAAAAAGGGGACGCACCCCTTTTTTCCACCTTTGCCTTGTTGAAGTAGGCGCACCGTGTAGTAATGCGGCCGGGCTTGGCAAAAAGGGGTGCGTCCCCTTTTTCAAATGACCGAACTGCTGTTCAGAGACGATGCGTACCTGAAGTCCGCGACCGCGCGCGTGGTCGCGGCGAAGGATGGCGTCGTCACGCTCGACCGGACCATTTTCTATCCGCTCGGCGGCGGCCAGCCGGGCGACACGGGCTTCATCATCCGCGACAACGGCGAGCGCATCGCGATCACCGACACCCGCAAGGGCGCCGAGCCCGGCACGGTCGCTCACGTGCTCGCCGCGGGCGCAACCCAACCCGAGGCCGGCGAGACGGTCGGCCTCGAGCTCGACTGGGACCGCCGTTACGCGCTGATGCGATTGCACACGGCGCTGCACGTGATGTCCTGCGTCGTCATCGCACCGGTGACCGGCGGCAATATCGCCCCCGACAAGGCGCGGCTCGATTTCGACATCGACATCACGCTCCTCGACGCGGGACGCATCGCGGACGGCACGAACGAGCTGATCGCGCGCGGCGTCGCGACCGAGACCGTCTGGATCACGGACGAGGAACTCGACGCGCGTCCCGGGCTGGTCAAGACCATGAGCGTGCAGCCGCCGCGCGGGGCCGGGCGCGTCCGCCTGCTGCGCATACCGGACATCGACCTGCAACCCTGCGGCGGCACGCACGTCGCCAACATCGCCGAGATCGGCGGCATCCAGGTCACGCGCATCCGCAACGAGGGCAAGCGCAACAAGCGTGTGGAGATCGCACTGAAAGGCTAGACTACGCGCCCTTTTTCAAGCCCGGAGTCGGTCGATGCGCAGCACAGGGATGGTGGCGGTTCTGGTATTCGGCGTCCTCGCGTCCGGAACGGCGGCAGCCGACTGGAGCGGCAAGGGAACCTTCGGCGGCGTGCTCGCGCGCGGCAACACCGAGACGGAAACCATCAACCTCAACATCGACGTCGAGAACAAGCTCGACAAGTGGACGCACAAGGCAGGCGCCTCGATGTTGCGCACCGTTACGGACGACATCACATCTGCAGACCGCTGGGAGCTGCGCGGCGAGAGCCAGTACTCGCTGACCGAGCGCAGCTACCTGTTCGGCGCGCTGCGCTACGAGGACGACGCCTTCACCGACTTCGCCTACCAGGCGACGCTGTCCGGCGGCTATGGCTACCGCTTCATCATGACCGACACGACCAAGCTCGAGGCCCAGCTCGGCGTCGGTTATCGCGAGACCGAGCTACGCCTGTCGGGCGAACAGAGCGACGACATCATCGCGCGCGGCGCGTTCAGCTTTGAGCACAAGCTGACGGAAACGACGCTCATCTACGACCGCTTCCTGGTTGAAAGCGGCTCGGACAACACCTTCGTGCAGAACCAGCTCGGCCTCGAGGTGAAGATCAGCGACACCTTCGCGCTCGGGCTCGACTATGCGGTGCGCCACAACACCGACGTGCTGCCGGGCACGGAGGAAACCGACCAGGTCTTCACCGCGAACCTCGTCTACGGGTTCAAGTAGCCGACGGACCGCGACATCGGCCGCGAGTTGACGACATGACATCCAGGCTCTCGATTTCCCTGCTGTGCACGCTGCTGGTCAGTCCCCCGGCGACGGCGAGCTATGCAATCTACGTCGGCAAGAACCTCACCACCGACGGCAGTGTTTTCATCGGCGGTTCCGGCGACGAGGTGTCGAGCCATTGGCTCGAAGTCGTCCCGGCGAGAGACCATCCACCGGGCACCGTGCTGTCGGTCGGGGTCACGGCAGCGGCCAACATGCCGGGCCGGCTGACGACAATTCCGCAGGCGCGGCACACCTTCCGCTACCTCACGATGAACTATTCCGAGTACAAGGGCTTTCCGGCGCCACTGACCAATGGCGGGCTCAACGAGCACAACGTGGCGGCGCGCGATGTGTGGTCGCCGTCGCGCACGGAACTGGTGGCGATGACGCCCGATCCGCAAACCGGGCCGCAATACAGCGACCTGTCGCGCATCGCGATGGAGCGGGCACGCACGGCCCGCGAGGCGGTGGAGATCGTCGGCGCGCTGATCGACGAGCACGGCTACTCCACCTACGGCGGCAACTCGCACATGTTCGCCGACGAGAACGAAGGGTGGGTATTGCTCGACTTCGCCGGCGGCAAGGGTTTGTGGGTCGCGCAGCGCCTCGGCGCCGATGAAGTGCGCATGTCCTACCCGGGATACATCCACGAGCTGCCGCTCGACTTCCGGCGGCGCGACGATTTCATGGGCTCGGAGAATTTCATCAGCTTTGCCATCGAGCAGGGCTGGTTCGACCCGGCCGCGGGCGAGCCGTTCAATGTCACCAAGGTCTACGGCGTGGACGAGGAGCGATACCCGCGCAGCGAGATGGAGCGGGAGCTGCGGGCCCGGGCGCCGCTCGACCTGCGCACGATGATGAATGCCGTGCGCGATCCGCGCATTTCCAGGGATGCCACCGGATACGGCCAGGTCGCGCAGTTGCGCGATCGCGGACGCGCGGAGATGAACCTGCTGTGGATCGCACCGACCGGGTCGGTGACCGCGCCGTTCGTGCCGTACCGCATCGGGGTGCAGGACATCGCGCCGCAGTTCGGCAAGCACCGCTACCTCACCAAGGGCGAGGCGGAACACTTCCTGAGCCGTGACTGGCAGATCCAGGAGGCAACGGAGTTCGCGGGACGGCTGTTCAAGCGCCTGATGTATTACACCTGCGATCATCCCGATCGCTTTCTGCCGGAAGTGACCGAGGCCCTGACCGCGTTCGAGAATCGCTTCATCGACGAGCAGGAAATGGTGGAGACCACGGCAAACCTGCTGTTCGAGTCTGGACGGGATGAGATGGCGAAGGCCTACCTGACGACCTACAGCATGCAGGGCGGCGCCGCCGCCCTGCAGCTCGGCAAGGCGCTGCTGGCAAGCATCGAGGCACGCACGGAACTGCTCTACGGCCTGCGCAGGCCACAGACCGACGTGATGAGCGCCGAGGCCGCGACGATCACCTGCCGGCAGTAGGACGCGCGTCGAGCGCGCGCGCAGGCGCCAGCATCACGGGCAAGCTCGCGGCGAGCACGACCGCAGAGACGTTGACCAGCATCCCGTAGTCGGCGACATCGAGCAGCCACGCGGCGGCAAACGGGCCCGAGGCGAGCCCCATCTTCGACAGGAAGCCACCGAGCGCCGCGGCGCGGCCGGTGTGGTCGAAGGCCGCGCACATCCCGAGCAGGTAGGCAATCGCAAACGACCAGGTGACAGCGGTCATGCAGTTGGCGACGAGGTAGACGACGGCCGATCCGCTCCAGTGGAAGGCGAGCGTCCCGAGCACCGTGACCCCCGCGCTCACCGCAAGCGGCCATGCGCGGCCGAAGCGCGTGCCGAACGCGACGACGAGGCCGGAGCCCGCGATGCCGATCCAGGTGGCGACGCCGAGTGCGGTGCTGGCGTACCCCGCATCGAGTCCTGCGTGCCGCGCGAGGCCCAGCATGTACGCGGCGAGACCCATGTTGCCCGCCTGGAACAGGAACACCGAGGCGACGGCGGCCGCGAGCAGTCCCTTGTGCACGCCGCCGGCCTCGGCCACGCGCTCGATGCGCCCGCGCGGGTAAGCATCGAGGAACGGCAGCATCAGGAGCGTGACGGCGCTGAAGGCAATCAGCGCGCCGAACAGCACGCCGTGGCCGTACACCGGCACCAGCCGCGGCAGCAGCATGATGCCGAGTCCGCCGAGCCCGTACTGCACGACCAGGAGCATTCCGAACACGCGGTCCGGCGTGCGCGTGCGGGCGAACACGCCGTACGCGACGCCGACCAGCATCCCGCCCACGCTGCCGTGCAGGAAACGCATGGCCATGAGCGCCGCGGGCTCGGTGACGAAGATCGAGGCGACGTCGATCGTCATCAGCGCGACGAGGGCGCAGGCGGCGAACGCGCGCCAGCGCACGCGCGCGACGATGGCGACGGCGACGAGTGCGCCGAGCGCCGCGCCGTAGATGTTCATGGACCCGACACGCCCGGCGTCGCCCTCGCTGAAGCCGAGCCCGGACACCAGGCCGTCGACCAGGGCCGCCATGATGTTGACGTAGAAGAAGCCAGCGGTCGCCAGGAACGCGAGCAGCACCGCCGCGGCGAGCCCGTCCGGTTCTGCGGTCGGCCAGCGACGCGGCGTCGATCCCGTATCAGCCGTCATTCAGGTTCCCCTTGCGGCACACCGGCCCGAGCCGATCCGTCTCGGCCACCGCGCGCGCCCAGCGGAAGGTGCCGCCGTCGCTCACGTAGTAGTACACGATCCCGTTCGGGATCATCACGACGGAAATTCCGCCGAAGCCCGACATGAACGGCACCCACGCGGGCTCCGGGCAGCCGAGATAGCCGGCGATGTTCCACGCCCACACGCCGTCGTTGTACCGCATGTCGTCGCCCGGTGCCGGCAGTCCGGGGTCCGCGGGATCACGCTGCAGTGCCGATTTCACCATCGCCGGGTCAAGCACAGTGTCCTTGCCGAGCCTGCCTCCGCCCAGTGCGAGGAAACCGCCGAGTTTCACCAGGTCGTCGCGACGCAGCACGAGCCCCCAGCCCGTGAACGGCTGCGCGTCGGCGTCGAGCGTCCGTCGCGAAGTCGCGATCTCGGGGCTCAGCCCGAGCCGTTGGAACAACGGCTCGACCAGCAGATCGCGGAAGTAATCCGCATCCGCGCCCTGCATTTTCCGCCACCAGCCCGCGAGCGCGGTGCCGAGAATGTAGGTGTCGGTCGTGTGGTAGACCCACCGTTTCCCGGGCGGCTCCTTCCGCGGATAGCGCGTGCATGCGACCTGGATCTTCTCCGCGTGCGTGGGCGCGAGGAAGAAACGGCTCGTGTTCCCGGCGTCCTCGTCGGCCTGATCTTTCGGCGATTCGTAGCGCCCGGTTGCCATGTCGAGCAGCTGCTCGAACGTGACGCCGTCCCAGCCGCCGGCGGCGCGGCACTCGGGCACGTAGTCGGTGACGAGCGCGCGCCTCGCGCCCGGGTGCAGGAGCTCGGCGCGCATCAGCGCGAACCCGCCGACCACGGTCTTGGCGACCGAGTACGACGGCAGCGCCATCTCGTCGCAGAACGGGTAGCGGCCGCTTCGCGTGTCGCAGCCGCCGGCATAGTGAACGCCGCGGACCAGGACGCCGAAGGCGGTCATGTCGCCCGGGTCGATGTCCTCTTCCGACCCGAACTGGCTGCGGTTGAGCCCCGGGTAGTCCTTCGAGAGGAGTTCGATCGGCTTTACGGGCAGGCGGCGCGCGAGCTCCTGGCGATACGCGGTGCCGACGACGGCCTCGTCGATCCCCGTACCGGGCGCGCGGGATGCAGCCGCGACGCCCCAGGCGTCGAACTGGAAATAATGGCAGGTCTCGCTCGACATCTGGTACGCGACACGGGAAATGTCCGTCTCGCCCCGATAACGGAAGGTCAGCACGCCGTTGTGGATGCAGTTCGCGTTCTTCTCGATCAGCGCGAACGGCATGGATGCGCGCGACCAGCCGCTGTCACCGTCCTGCCAGGTCCGGCCCGGGCCGACGATCCAGTCCCACCAGTCGCCGTCGCCCGTGACGATGCCGCGCTCGACCGGCACCAGGTGACCGTCGACCGGGATGAAGCCGAAGTCGAAGGTCGGCAGGCGCGCCCATTCCTTTCCGGGCGTGGCGATCTTCCAGCGATCCAGGACGAGGTTTGCCTGCGCGTCGCGCGCCGTGACGGCGAACTTCAGGCGCCCGCGGAATTCCGCCTGCGCGGGCGCGGCGGCGACCGGCAAGGCGTATGCGGAAAGGTCGACGGGCTTCGCGTAGGGCGCATTGCCGGCAAGGATCGCGGCCATTGATGCGGCCGCCAGGATCATTCGACCGCGATCCCGTTGTGGGCCAGCAGCCGCGCGAGCGGCGCGAGTTCCTGCCGGTAGTTGCGCCAGAGGTCGAGCGACTCGCGGTAGATCGGCCGGCGCACCTGCGCGGCGCTCGCCGTCGCCGTCGGCGCGGGGTTCTCGTGGAAGCGCAGGCAGGCCTCGCGCCATTCGAGGCCGCAGTGCTCGAGCAGCCGGCGCGTCGTGCCTTCCTGGTCCCCGACCAGCGCTTCGTAGTCGAGGTCGAGGAAGCGTCCCGGCAGCAGCGCGCGCCAGTAGTTCATGAGCCGCGCGTAGGCGAGGTAGTAACGCCCGAGGTCCTCGAGGTCGTACGAGAACGGGTAGCCCATGCGGAACAGCGTCTTGTACATCGCGTAGCAGGACGCCATCGGGTGGCGCCGCACGTGCACGATGCGCGCGCGCGGCAACGCCTTCGCGATCAGCCCGAGGTAGAGGAAATTGAGCGGGGTCTTGTCGACGACGAACGGGCGCGAATGACCGTATCCCTGGATCGCGGTCCAGTAGGACTCGCCAAGGACCGCGGGCGCGACGCTGGTCGCCGCCTTGATGAGCTCCTCCTTGCCGCCCGCGGGCCCCGCAGTGCGCGTGACCGCGAGCGCGAGGTCGCTGACTTCGCTGACCGACGCGACCTGTTCGTGGCGGATCAGGATCCGCTCGACGAGCGTCGTGCCGCTCCTCGGCAGGCCGACGACGAATATCGGCCCGTCGACGTCGAGGCCGGGTCCCGCCGATTCGTACCAGGCGCGGTCGAAGGTCCGGATGATCGAGGTGATGGCCTGCTCGTCGGTCGCGACGCTGTACGAGAGCGCCCGCCGCCGCGCGGCGGCGCCCTCCGCGAGTGTGGCAAAGGATTTCGCGTACTCGCCGAGGTCCTCGAGCTCCTTCGCGAGCGCATAGTAGAGAGCGACCGGCGCCGAGCCTGGCGAGCGCGCGGCGAGCGCGGCTCGCAGCGGCGCGACGTGGTTGTACCCCGGCACCTGGCGGCGCAGCGTCGCGCGGTTGTACCAGGCATCGGCATCCTCCGGCCTGCGCCCGATGAGATCGTCGAGGATCTCCTCCGCCTCCGTCATGCGTCCGACCGCGATCAGCGCGCTCGCCTTGGCGAAGGCGGCCTCCGCGTCGTAGGGCTTGAGCGTCGCCACGCGGATCGCGCAGGTCGCGGCCTGCTCGTGCTGGTTCAGGTGCGTGTGGAACATCGCGAGCCGGCGCCAGGCGCCGCTATCCCCGCCCGCGGTGTCCTCGATGTCGGTCAGCCTGGAGCGGGCGCCCGCGATGTCGCCGGCGTGCATGCGCGCCTCGATCTCGGTGAAGCGCGCGAGGTTGTTGGACGGATCGAGTTCCAGCGCGCGCCGCGCCGCATCCAGCATGCCGCGGTAGTCGCCCGCCTGCTGGTGGCTGCGCGTCGCGAGCAGCCAGGCCTCGACGCTGTCGGGATGCCGCATGAGCAGCGAGTCGCAGAGCGTGCGCGCTTCGCGGAATTGCCGGCGCTGCAGCAGCCCGTCGATGCGGCGAACCTCGGCCGCCGTTTCCTTTTCGTCGGCAGTTTCAGTTGCGCTCTTCGTCACGACAACCTCGCCTTCATCGTCCGCCGCAGGAGCACGAAACTGATCGCCGCCTGCATCCATACGCTCGCGAGCGAGACGTACCAGACCTGTTCGATCCGGTAGTCCGGCGTCGTCGACAGCCAGATCGCCGGCAGCATGAAGGTGACGATGCGGGATGCGGTCGCGGCCAGGGCCGGCCAGGTGTGGCCGAGGCCCTGGAAGATGCCCGAGCAGGTGAAGATGAGCCCGGACGCCACGAAGTTGAACGAGGCGATCCGCAGGAAATGCGAGCCGACCTCGATGACGTCGGCCTCGCTCGTGAACTTCGAGACCATCCAGTCGGCCCGCCACTGCGTGAACAGCATCAGCGCAATCATGAGCACGGTGCTGACCTTCACGGCGCTCACGAACGTTTCCCGCACGCGTCCGAACTGCTGCGCGCCGTAGTTCTGTCCCGCGATCGGACCGGTCGCGAATGCGATCGCCATCGCCGGCAGGAAGATCGACTGCATCAGCCGGATGCCGAGGCCGAAACCCGCCTGGGCCGGCGCGCCGAAATCGCGGATCACCCAGTAGATCACCGCCATGTACAGGAACATGAACCCGAACTCGCCGCCCGCCGGCAGGCCGATGTTGATCATGCGGCCCCAGACGGCCCACCGCGGGCGCCAGGTCGCGGGCCGGGTGTGGATGTACTTCTCGAGCTTGCGGAAGTAGAGCGCGAGCATGATCGTGCCCGCGGCGACCGCGAGCGTGCTCGCAAGCCCCGCGCCGGCGACGCCCATCGGCTTCCCGGTGAGCCAGCCGCCGATCAGGATCGGCGCCAGCAGCGCGTTGAGCAGCACGGTCGCGATCTGCACCACCATCGTCGGCTGGACGACGCCCGTGCCGCGCAGGCCCGAGATCATCACCATGTTCACGTACTGCAGCGCGAGCCCCGGCATGAACCACGCGAGGTAGGTGATGCCGGCGGCGATGGTCGGTGCGTCCGCACCCACGATACGCATGTAGCAGCCGGCGAGCGCATAGCCGCCGATGAGCGTCGCCACCGTGCAGAAAAGCGCGAGCGACATCGCCTGGTTGAAGACGAGGTCGGCGTCGGCCGGGTCCTTGCGCCCGACCGCCTGCGAGACGAGCGCCATCGTGCCGACGCCGAGCGTCTGCGTCAGCGCCATCACCACGAACATGGCGGTGCCTGCCGCGCCGACGCCCGCGAGCGCCGCGTCGCCGAGCTGCGCGACGAAATACAGGTCGATCAGGAAATAGAGGGTCTGGGCCAGCATGCCGGCCGCGATGGGCACAGCCATGGCCACGAGATGCCCGGGAATCGGGCCTTGGGTCAGGTCGCGCAAGGAGTTCCTCCGGAGGAGTAGGATGCTACCCGACCGCCGGGGCCGGCGGCCAAGTTCAATTCGAATCAACGAGGGGAAACACACGTGAAGATCCTGAGTTCGGTCGCGCTCGTCGCGGCGGGATTGATCGCGCTTGCCGGCTGCCAGAAGGCGACCGACGGTGCCGCATTCGAGAAACAAGCCAAGGACGACGTCCGCAAGTTCATCCCGGCGTTCAACACCGGGGACGTCGAGACGATCATGGCGATGTACGCGCCGGATGCCGAGGTCCTCGCGCCTGCCAACCCGCGCGCGGTCGGCACCGAAGCGATTCGCGCACTGGTGACGAAGTTGAGCGGCGAGTTGCAGGCCGGCGGCATCACGCTCGAACTCAACGACGACGACAAGGCCAATGCCTCCGGCGACCTTGGCTGGCACTCCGGGTCCTACGTCGTGAAGGATGCCTCGGGCGCCGTCATCGACAGCGGCAACTACCTCGCCGTCATGCAGAGGCAGGCCGACGGCAAGTTCCTGATGATCCGCGACACGTGGAATTCCGACCGTCCGCCCCCGGCGCCGCCGGCTGCGGAACCGGCTGCCGAGGTGCCCGCGACTTGATTCGAAGGGGACGCGCCCCTTCATATTCGCGAAGGGGTGCGTCCCCTCCGTCAGAATTTCCAGAGCACGCCGAGCGAGGGAACGAGCGGCAGCGAGCCGCGCGGTTCGACGTCGAGAAACACGTCGTCGACCTCCTCGTCTTCGAGCTGGTACTCGACGCAGCACTCGTTGTTGCGTTTGGTGACGTTGCTGACTTCGAGGAAAGCGGTCAACTCGCCGGCTGCACCCAGCTCGAAGCGCCGAGCGATGCGCAAGTCCACGCGTGCGTAGTTCGACACGTTCTCCGCATTTCGCTTGTCGACCTCGACGAGAGGGAACGGCTCGAGCGTCGCCAGCTCGACCGCCGTGGTCGGCCAGCCGCGGTGCCAGACTGCGGCGAGCGAGGCTTCCCAGGCGTCGCCCCGCCAGGACAGGCCGCCGCTCGTATAGTTGCGCTGGTCCCAGCTCCGGTGCAGCCACTCGCCGTCCACGCGGTCGACCACGCGCGAATGCGTATAGGCCACCCAGCCGGTGAACGCGCCGGACTCGTAGCGCATCGATAACTCGGCACCCTCGGCTCTCGCCGAGTCGGGCGCGATGAGGATCCGGTCGGGCTTGAGCTCCGGAAGTACGACGACCGTGTTGAGCAGGTTCTCGTGACGCGAGAACGGGTGTTCGTAGTCCTTGCGATAGAACTCCGCACGGAGCGTCAGCGCGGTCGTCAGGTCGTGCTCGATGCTCGCGACATTATGGGTTGCGCGCTGGGCACGCTGGTACTCCGACTCCCCGTCGGGTACCTGCAATTCGTTGATTGCGTGCGCCTGGTAGTACCGGCCCCATCCGAGCCGGACGCGCGTGTCCTCGCGCGGCTGCCACATCAGCACGGCACGCGGACTCCATTGCGACGAATCCCGTTCCGGCAGCGTGTCGCGGTCCCAGCGCAGGCCAACGTCGGTCGCAATCGTGGCCGACGGCTCGAAGCGCCAGTTCACATAGGCCGCGGCCTGGTGGCCCGAAGGCCGCAGGTGGAGTTCCCGCACACGCTCCGGTGACGTGGCCGCGCCGGGTGTCAGGAACAGCAGCTCGAACTCGGCTTCGTCGACGTAGTCGTACCGGCCTTCCTGCTCACGCCATTCCACGCCGCCCTGCAGGAGCGAACTCGCGCCGATTCGCCACCAGCCGTCCGCCTGCAACGAGTTGATCGCAAAATGCCGGTCATCCAGCAGTGTGCCGCTGCCGACGCCGGGCAGCTCCGCGCTACCAGAGCGCTCGCCTTCCAGCGCGGTATGCGCCGCCAGCACGCGACCGCCGAGGCCATCCGGCGCACCGAGGTCCATGCGGAGCCAGTAATACTGGTCGCGGTACTCCGCGATCGCCTCCTCTTCCTGGTCACTGTCGAATGCGAGGATCTGGTCGTTGAACGAGAGCGCATTGACCGACACCGCGAGCCAGTCGTTGAAACGGTGTCCAACGCGGCCGTAGATGTCGTGATACCTCGGCTTGCCGAGCGGTGAGTCGACCAGGTCGAAGAAGAGGTCCATGTTGCCGCGGCGTGCCGCGAATGCCCATTCGGTTGCGCCATCGGCCGTCGCCCCGTCGAACGACGCGCCCATCGTGAAGAACGAGGCGACGGCCTCGCCCTGGAACCCCTCGCCTGCAAGCCGTGGCGCAATGTCGACGACGCCGCTGCTGCGGTCGCCGAAGGCGACCGGGAATCCGCCCGTGTAGACGCGGATGTCGCTCACGATCGCCGGATCGATGCTGCTGAACACGCCGAAGAAGTCCTTCAGGTGATACGGGTTGTAAAGCCGCAGGTCATCGAAGCGGACCAGCGTTTCCTCGTCGGTGCCTCCGCGCAGGTGAAACCGGCTCGAAAAGTCCTGGCTTGCGACGCCCGGAAGGCGCGCGACCGCACGCACCGGATCCTCCCCGATGTCCGGCATCGACTCGAGCTCGGCGGAGGTCAGCACGGTCGGGGGCAATGCCGGCTTGTCGCCGAACTGGTAGTGGCTGGCGCTAACGACGACCGCGTCGATCGGAGTGGGCGCCGGGGAGCGAAGGGAGCCGGGTGTCGCGTGACGCGGCGTCCGCGGCGGCGCGCGCACGAGCATCAGGGTCGCGCCGGCCCGTCAGCGACCATAATTCCGTGCGGGGCCAGTATCTCCGCGAGCAGAGCACGCGGCTCTTCCGCGAGCGGCTCGTGCTCGACGCGCATCCACGGCTTCACGAGATCGCTGCTGTAGAGCGTCTCGACGTCCGCCCGCCCGCAGGCTTTCAGCACCGTCTTCGAGCGGCAGGCCGCGGTAGCCGGCGGCCTCGGCGGCCGCCGCATGCAACACCAGCAGGAACGCGAGCTTCTTCACGGGTCCGGAGGCAAGTCGCTCCTGGCAACGGATCTCCATCGTATCGCCGCGCAGCTCGAACTTCAGATCGGTCGTCGCGAGCATCGCCTCCAGCGCTTCGATCGGCGCGAGATGCCGCACGTCCCCGTGCAGGATCACGGCGGTCGCGCGCTGTTCGACGAGCGCCGATTCGTAGCGCAGCCGGCGCCCGGTCTCGCGCGCGACCCAGGCGATCAGCGTCGGCCGCCGGCTTTCCGTCCATGTCCGGCATCGGGGCGATCGACTCCGCCCACTGCCAGGCCTGGGTCGTCCGGCGCGATGGGTCGACCGTGTAACGCCGTCGAAGCCGTCGATCGAAACCTGTTCGCCCGCCTGCGCCGGTCAGCGTGCGGCCACCGCGATCGAGCGCCACACTGCCTTCGCGCACTCTCAGGCGAAGCGCCGAACCCGTGACCTGCAATTCGAACTGCGTGCCGATGTCGCGCGCCGTCCCGGCCGGTGTCACTACCTCGAGGCGCGCGGCGCCGGACCGGGGCCGCTGTCCACGTAGATCGTGCCGCGCTGCACAGTACAGGCGCCCGGGGGCGTCGAGCATGACCTCGGTATCGCGCCGCAAGCCGCAGCGAACCTCCGACGAGGAGCGCGACGGCAACGCGCCCGTCGAGCGTGTACGCAAGCGCCGTCCCGTAGCCAGCGACGCCCGGTTCTCGGCAAGCGGCCTGCCACGAGTCACCCGTCGCCGACTTCGACGCCGCCCGAGACGCGCTCGACGCGCGCGAGCTCGCCGCCCTGCGCGATCGGCGACGTCCAGCGCAGGCACCAGCGCGACCCCGAGCACCATCGCCGCTGCGGCGCCGGCCCAGAGCAGCCGCGACGCGTCGCGCCGGCGCGAGGATCTTCGCGCGAAATGCCGCGTGCGCCGCGACGAAGACCTGCTCATAGGCATCCGTCCGGCGGCTCGATGCGCCGGCCGGCACTCCTGATCAGCGACTCGACGAGGTCGGTCTCACGTTCCATGGCAGTCCTCAGATCATCTCGGCGATTGCTTCGCGGAACGATTCCCGCGCACGCGTCAGCACCGACTCCGCCGCCTTCTCGCTCAGTGTCAGCCGCTCCGCGATCTCGCGCACCGACAGCCCGTCGATGTACTTCCACTCGAGCGCCTCGCCGTAGCGGCCGGGCAATGCGTCGAGCGTCGCCTCCACGATGCGATGCAACCTGGGCGCGCAGCGTCCCGGACTCCGGCTCGTCGCGCGCCGGCGCGGTCAGCGACTCGAGCATCGCGCGCGCGTTCGGCAGGTCCTCCAGCAACACGACGCGGCCGGTGCCGCGGCCGCGGCGCGCTGAAGTGGTCGGCGAGGACGTTGCGGCAGATCTGGCAGAACCAGGTGTAGAGCGCCGCCTCGCCACGATACGTGTCCAGCCGCTCGATCGCCTGGCAGAACGTCTGCTGCACGACGTCCTTCGCGGTCTCCGGGTCGCCGCGCAAGTCGCGCCAGCGCAAACCGGTACAGGCGCGGGAAAAAGCGGTCGAAGAGGTCCGTGGAACGCGTCCTCGTCCCCGCCCAGGATGCGGCGGGCCAGCGCCCGGTCCACGTGAACGAGCTCGGCCATTGCAGCGTTAGACGCTCCGCAAGTCGGCCAGATCCTTCGGTCCGCGAAGGATTTTCGCGCCTCGTGCATCCAATGATTCACTAGCAGACCCGCGAATACCGTTCCGGAAGGAGTGTCCCATGATCAACTGAAACGACCCATTGCCGTCCTGCTGGCCGGCCTGGCGCCCCTGGCGGGTGCCGTGGCCGCCGGCCGGCGGATTCACCCCGAATTTCCCGATCGCGGCCTGCGACTTCAAGTCCACATGGCGGCAACGCGTTCTTCAGGCTGAAGGCGAACCGCCAGCTCTACCTGAGCAACGAACGCTGCGTGCAGGCGAGGCGACATGCGACGAAGCTCGTGGAGCTCTGGATCACCATGCTGCCCGAGACCCGCGAGATCACCTTCGAGCTACGGCGGCAAGTCCGCACCGTGCGCACGCGCGTGATGGAGGAGTACGAGACCGCCGACGGCGAGGTCGAGGAAATCTCGCAGCAACTACGTCGCCGACTGCAATCCGATGAACGACGTCTACTATTTCGGCGAGGACGTCGAGGACGGCGACGGCGAGCCGCTGCCCGACGCCTGGCTCGCCGGGCCGTCGACGGCGCCCGCCCGGGCATCCTGATGCCGGACCGCGCGTTCCTGCTCGGCTCACGCTACTTCCAGGAAATTGCGCCGAACGCGAAGGACCGCGGCGAGCACACGTCCATGGGATTCGAGGTCGAGGTCCCGGCCGGCGTGTTCCGGAACTGCGTCGAGGTCACCGAGACGACGCCGCTCGAACCGGGCGAGGAGTCGCTACAAGACCTATTGCCCGGGCATCGGCCTGGTGCGCGACGACGAACTCGAGCTGATCGCGGTCTACGAGAACGCACGAGTCGCCGTCCGCAGACGACTGAAAGGCGAGCGGAGCCCTATCTCGAAACCGACGCCGGCAACACGGTGGGCGTCACCCGTAATCAGGTGGTGCGTCCCTCTTTGTCAGTCGTCGAGTCGTCGGTCTTTCCAGTTCCACCACTTGAGCAGGTCGGCCTGAGGCTCCGGCGTGCGCGCCGCGTAGGTCGCGCAGCGGAACGTGTACAGGAGGCAGGGCTCCTGTTCGTGTCCGGTGATTTTCTGCAGTCGCTGGAAGAGTTGTTCGGGATTCGATTCGGCGAGGTCTTTGATCGAGTGAATTCCCAGGTGCCGGAGATCGGCGGCAATGCCAGGTCCGATCCCGGGCAACGTGGTCAGCTCGTCGTGCATTGGCAGGGTCCTCCTACGGCATATCCACGTACCCAGATTACACTCCCTGATCCGGCGGCAGGCAAGCGATAAACCGGCAGGCGCGGGTTGGCAGTCGGCCGCAAACATGGCTGAATGCCACTCATGCGACTGATTTTCCTGCTTGCGGCCGCCGCGCTCGCCGGCTGCACCGCCCCGCTTCCGCCCTCCGCGCCGGCTGGCCCGGCAGTAACGCCCGCGCCCGCGCCCGCAGCCGCCAGTTCCGGCGTCGCGGCGGCGAACCCGCACGCCGTCGAGGCGGGGCTGGAGATCCTCGCCGCCGGCGGCAGTGCGGCCGACGCGGCCGTCGCAATCCAGGCGATGCTGGGCCTGGTCGAGCCGCAGAGCTCCGGCATCGGCGGCGGCGGCTTCATGCTTTATTACGACGCCTCGACCGGCAGGATCACGGCGTTCGACGGTCGCGAGGCGGCGCCGCGTGGCGCAACGCCCGACATGTTCCTCGACGGCAGCGGCGAGCCGCTTTCGTACTGGGAAGCCGTCCTCTCCGGCCGCTCGACCGGCGTGCCGGGCGCGATCGCGATGCTCGGCACCGTGCATGCGCGTCACGGCGCGCTGCCGTGGGCGAAACTCTTCGAGCCGGCGATCCGCGCGGCACGGGACGGCGTCCCGGTGCCGAAGCGCATGGCCCGCTTCGTCAATGGCGATTTCGAGCAGTCGAAGGCGCCGGACGTGCGCGCGCATCTTCTCGCGCCCGGACGGCACGCCCCTGCAGGCGGGCGATCCGTACCGCAACCCGGCCTATGCCGAAACGCTCGGGCGGATCGCGAGCCAGGGGCCGCGCGCGCTGCTCGAGCCGCCGCTGCGCGACGCGATCATCGCGCGCACGCACGCGGAACCGCGCGCCGGGACGCTCGAGGCCGCCGATTTCGACGCCTACCAGCCGCGCGTGTCCGACCCCGTTTGCGGGCCGTATCTCGTGTACATCGTCTGCGTGCCGCCGCCGCCCTCGTCCGGCGTCGCGCTGCTGGAGATGCTCGGCATCCTCGACCGGACGGACATCGCGGCGCGCGGGCCCGCGGATCCGCAGGCCTGGTACCTGTTCGCCATGGCGAGCCGGCTGATGTACGCGGATCGGGACAAATACATCGCCGACCCTACCTTTGTCCCGGTTCCGGTGGAGGGACTGCTCGACGCCGGCTACCTGGGGCGCAGGGCAGCGTTGATCGGCGCCACACCGGGCCCGGCGCCTGCGGCCGGCATCCCGGCGCCGATCCAGCGCGGGGCCGATGCCACGATCGAAGCCAATGGCACGTCCCAGTTCGTGGTGGTGGATCGCGAGGGCAACGTCGTCTCGATGACGACGACCGTCGAGTCGCTGTTCGGCTCGGGCCGCGCAGTCGGCGGATTCATGCTGAACAACCAGCTGACGGACTTTTCGTTCCAGCCCGTCGTCGACGGCGCGCGGGTCGCGAACGCCGTCACGGGCGGCAAGCGGCCCCGCTCGTCGATGGCGCCGGTGATCGTGCTCGACGCGAGGCGCCGCCCGGTCGCGGCGCTCGGCTCGCCGGGCGGCTCGTCCATCCTCGCCTACAACGCGAAGACGATCGTCGGCCTGCTCGCCTGGAAGCTGCCGCTGCAGCAGGCAATCGAACTGCCGAACGTGATCGCACGCGGCGACGAGTACTACGGCGAGGTCGCGAAACTCGCACCGGGCGTCGCAGACAGCCTCGCGGCGCGCGGCGTCGCCGTGAAGTCCGGCCGCGGCGAGGAGTCCGGCCTGCACGGCCTCGTCATCGGCGCCGACGGCAGCGTCACCGGTGCCGCCGACTCGCGGCGCGAGGGCGTCTGGAAGGCACTGCCGTAAAAGGGGACGCACCCCTTTTTCGCCCGAGGCGATCGAGGTGCTCGCGGCCAAGGCCGAAAAAGGGGTGCGTCCCCTTTTACGACGTCGACAGCAGCGCCAGGAGTTCTTCCTGCGCTGAATAGCGTTTGCCGGTCTTGGGCTGCTGGCGGCTGTAGGCGCCGTCGCCGTCCATGACCCAGCTCTGGCAGTTGTCGTCGAGGTAGGGCTTGAGCCCCTCCTTGATCACGCGCCGCTTCAGACGCTCGTCGAGCACCGGGAACGCAAGCTCGATGCGGCGGAAGAAGTTCCGGTCCATCCAGTCGGCCGAGGACAGCCACACGTCGTCGGCGCCGTCGTTCCTGAACCAGAACACGCGCGAGTGCTCGAGGAAGCGCCCGACGATCGAGCGCACGCGGATGTTCTCGGACAGCCCCTCGACCCCAGGCTTCAGCGCGCAAATGCCGCGCACGATGAGGTCGACCTTCACCCCCGCCTTCGACGCGCCGTAGAGCTCGTCGATGATCCCGGGCTCGAGCAACGCGTTCATCTTGGCGACGATGCGCGCCGGCCGGCCCTCGGTCGCGATGCGCGCCTCGTTGCGGATCGCCTCCACCACCCGCTTGTGCAGCGTGAACGGCGACTGCCACACGTGCTTGAGCCGTCCCGCGCGCCCGAGCCCGGTCAGCTGCTTGAACACCTCGTTCACGTCGCCGCAGATCTCCTCGTTCGCGGTCAGCAGGCCGAAGTCCGTGTACTGGCGCGCGGTCGCCGAGTGATAGTTTCCGGTGCCGAGGTGCGCGTAGCGCCGCAGCACCGTGCCGTCGGCGCCCTGCTCGCGGCGCACGATCAGCGCCATCTTCGCGTGCGTCTTGTGGCCGACCACGCCGTAGACGACGTGCGCGCCGACCGCCTCGAGTTGCGCGGCCCAGTTGAGGTTCGCCTCCTCGTCGAAGCGCGCGAGCAGCTCGACCACGACCGTGACCTCCTTCCCCGCCCGCGCCGCGTCGATCAGGATCTGCATCAGCTCCGACACCGCGCCCGTGCGGTACACCGTCTGCTTGATCGCGACCACGCGCGGGTCGAGCGCGCTGGAGCGGATGAAGTCGAGCACCGGCGCGAACGACTGGTACGGCTGGTGCAGCAGGATGTCCTGTCGCGCAATGGTCTCGAACAGGTCGTCGTCGCCCACCTCCAGCGCCGCCGGCACCGAGGGCGTGAACGCCGGGAACTTGAGGTCCGGCCGGTCGATCTCGGTCAGCACTTCGCGCAGGCGGACCAGGTTCACCGGCCCGTCCGTGTGATAGAGGTCCTGCTCGTCGAGCTGGAACTGCTGCAGCAGGTAATCGATCATCGCCGGCGATATCTCCTCCACCACCTCGAGACGCACCGCGTCGCCGAAATGCCGCTGCATCAGCTCGCCCTGCAGCGCGATGCGCAGGTTCTTGATTTCCTCCTCGTCGACGAACAGGTCGGAGTTCCGCGTCACGCGGAACTGGTAGGCGCCCTTCACCGTCATGCCGGCGAAGAGCTCGGCCACGTGCGCGTGCAGGACCGACGTGAGGTACACGAACGAGTACTCGCCCTCGGCGATCGCGGGCGGCAGCCGGATCGCGCGCGGCAGGATCCTGCGGCGCCTGCACGATCGCGACGCGCGAGCTGCGGCCGAAGGCGTCGCGGCCCTCGAGTTCGACGATGAGGTTGAGGCTCTTGTTGAAGACGCGCGGGAACGGGTGCGCCGGGTCGAGGCCGATCGGCGTCAGCACCGGCAGCACCTCGCGCTTGAAATAGTCGTGCACCCAGGCGCGCTGGGCGTCGTTCCAGGTGCCGCGGCGCAGGAAGCGGATGCCGTTGGCCGCGAGCTGCGGCAGGAGCGCGTCGTTCAACTGGTCGAACTGCTGCGTCACCAGCGTGCGCGCCTCCCGCGTCACGATCGCGAGCGTCTCCTTCGGCGTCAGCCCGTCCGGGCCGGGATCGGTGATGCCGAGCTTGATCTGCTCCTTGATGCCGGCCACGCGGATCTCGAAGAACTCGTCGAGGTTCGAGGAGACGATCGTCAGGAAGCGCAGGCGCTCGAGCAGCGGCACTGCCTCGTCGGCCGCCTGCGCCAGCACGCGGCGGTTGAACGCGAGGATGCCGAGCTCGCGGTTGAGGAGCGGCACGCGGGCGGCGTTTTTTGCGGTCATGCGGCGCAAGAGCATCCGGTCCCGAGGTTACATTCCGATGACAACGCCAGTTTACGCGTCGCGCGGGCGGGTGTTACCGTGCCCGACGCATGGCGCGCCACGAAACACTCGCTGCGGTCGACCTCGGATCCAACAGCTTCCATCTCCTGGTCGGGCGCATCGTGGACGGCCAGATCTACCCGCTCGACACGCTGCGCGAGCAGACCCAGCTCGGCGCCGGGCTCACCGCCGACAAGCGCCTCGACCGCGCGAGCCAGGCGCGGGCGCTCGAGGTGCTTGCCCAGTTCCGCGAGCGGCTGCGCGGCCTGCCGCGCGATGCCGTGCGCGCGGTCGGCACCAACGCGCTGCGGATCGCGAAGAATTCGTCGGCTTTCCTGCGCGAGGCGCGCGAGACGCTCGGCTTCCCGATCGAGGTCATCGCGGGCCGCGAGGAAGCGCGCCTCATCTATCTCGGCGTTGCCCACGCGCTGCCCCCCGCCGAGGACAAGCGCCTCGTGGTGGACATCGGCGGCGGTTCGACCGAACTGATCATCGGCCAGGGCCTCAAGCCCAAGCTCCTGGAAAGCCTGTACATGGGCTGTGTCAGCTCGAGCCTGAAGCATTTCCCGGACGGGCGCATCGACAAGAAGAGCCTGAAGGCCGCCGTGCTCGAGGCGCGCCAGGAGCTCGCGGTCGTCTCGCGGCGTTACCGGCGCGCGGGCTGGCGCGAGGCCGTCGGGTCTTCCGGCAGTGCGCGCAGCATCGAGGGCATCCTGCTGGAGAACAAGTTCGCGGCCCACGGCATCACGCGCGACGGCCTCGACAAGCTGTGGGACCTGCTCATCGACGCGGGGCGCGCAGACCCCGACCGCGTCCCCGGGCTCAGGACGGCGCGCGCGCCGGTTCTGCCCGGCGGCTTCGCCATCATGTACGCGATCTTCGACGAGCTCGACATCGAGGCCATGACGGTCTCCGAGGCGGCGCTGCGCCACGGCGTGCTCTACGACCTGCTGGGGCGCGTCATGCACCACGACATGCGCGAGGCGACGGTCACGCAGTTCATGCGCCGCTACCAGGTCGACGCCGCGCAGGCCGCGCGCGTCGCGGAGCTTGCGCTGCGCATCTACGACGAGCTCGCTGGCAAGGGTACGGGCGAGGACGATCCGGACCGCAAGCTGCTCGCCTGGGCCGCACGGCTCGCCGAGGTCGGGCTCTCGATCGCGCACGCGCAGTACCACAAGCATTCGGCGTACGTGCTGTCGAATGCCGACATGCCGGGCTTTTCGCGCGTCGAGCAGCAGCGGCTCGCGCGCATCGTGCTCGCGCATCGCGGCAAGCTCGAGAAGGTGCAGGCGGGGGGCATCGAGAACGGCGACTGGAACCTGGTGTTTGCGCTCCGCCTCGCTTCGACGCTGCTGCGCCGCCGCACCCGCGTCCGCCTCCCGGCCTTCCGCGTGCTCGCGGGGGATGCGCGCCATTCGATCGAACTGCCGAAGTCCTGGCTGGCGCGGAATGCGCTCACCGCCGCCGCGCTCGAATCCGAGGCGCGCCAGTGGGAGGCCGTCGGCCGGCAACTCCTCGTGCGCCGGATGACTTGACGATGGAACTCATCCTCTGGCGGCACGGCGAGGCCGCAACCGGCGAGCCCGATTCGGCGCGGCCGCTCACCGAGCGCGGGCGCCGCCAGGCTGAGCGCATGGCGCGTTTCCTCGTGCCGCGCCTGCCGGTGGACCTGCGCGTGATCGTCTCTCCCGCACGGCGCGCGCAGGAAACGGCGCGCGCCCTCGGGCGCTCGTTCGAAACCGTCGAACGCATCGCTCCTGGCTGCGAGGTCGCCGAAATTCTCGACGCCGCCGGCTGGCTGGATAACGCACGGCCGGTGCTGGTCGTCGGTCACCAGCCGACGCTCGGCCAGGTGGCGGCGAAGCTCGTCGAAGGGCGCGGGACGGGCTGGGATTTCGGCACCGGCGCGGTGTGCTGGCTGCAAGGCCGACCGCGCAAGGGCGTGCGCGAAGCCGCGCTCCTGCTCTCGATCGAGCCCGAGATCCTCGAACGCGAAGAGGCTGGCGGCTAGGGTTTCGCCGCGATGTGGCCGCGGATCTCGGTGAGCTTCGCCTTCACGCGCGCGGCGTTGCCCGGCCCCATGCGCAGCAGCAGCTTCCGTCCGGCGGACTGGCTCTCGAGCGCGGGGTCCGCGAACTCGTAATACACATTCGGGCGCACGAGCGCGATCGTCGCCGGGGCCGCCGGCGCCGACAGCAGGTGATCGATCACCTCGATCACCCGGTCGTTGAAATACTTGTCGGGATTGCCCAGATTCTCGTAAGCAGCCTGGAACTGCGGATAGAGGCGCTTGTAGAGCGCCGCGGTCGCGTCGGCGTCGAGCGAGTCGACGAGCTCGATCCAGGGCGCGTAGCGCGCGAAGTTGGCGGCGCCGAGCACGAGTGCGTCGCCCTCGCCCGCCGTCACGAACTCGCCGCCGGGTGGCTTCGCCGGGTTCATGCGGGCGGCGACGTCGGAACGCGCGACGCTGTCGACCGTCGCGACCAGCTTCTTCACGAATTCGTCCGGCACGAACAGGGCCTCGAAGCGCGGCGTGCCGATGAGCGTCGCGACCTGTTCGGTCGCGGAGAGGTTCGGATCGATGTCGTCCGGCGCATCGATCGGGTTCTTGATCGCAGGCTTCGCCGCGGCAGGCGGCGGCGCGGCGGGCGCCTCAGGCGCCTCCGACCCGCGCTTCAGCCAGAACCAGGCCCCCGCGACTACGGCCAGGAGGACGACGCCGCCAATGATCCAGCGGCCGAGGTTCTCGTCCCGGAACGTGCTCCGTTCGCGCTTTTCTGCGTACATGGGCCTTACTGTAGTTGATACCGCCCGATACGGCATCATCCTGACAGACCCCTCCAGGCCCCGGACGGTTCCCCTCCCCGTGATCCCGCCCCTGCTGATTCCACTGACACCCGAGATGCCGACCCAGGACAGCGCCGACTGCGCGTTCCTGCTCGCCGCCGTCGGCATCCCCTACGAGCGGCGTACGACTGCGACCGGGTCGAGCCTCTGGGTCCTGCCCGAAGACCACGCGCGCGCCGCGCGCGAGCTCGGCGCGTACCTGCGCGAGAACCGCCGCCCTGCACAGGCGCCCGTCGTCTGGCCCCGGCACCCGCACGCCCTTTACGGCGTCTTCGGCTACGCCCTCGTGCAGGTCGCCGTGACGATCGCCGCGATCACCTACGCGTTCGACAGGAACTGGGTGACGAATGGCGCGCTCGATGCGGGCTTCCTCGCGCGCGGCGAATGGTGGCGCGTCATCACCGCGCTCACGCTGCACGCGGACATGCCGCACCTGCTGTCGAACCTCGTGTTCGGCGCGCTCTTCGGTTATCCGGCCGCGCGCCTGTTCGGGCCCGGCGTCGCCTGGTTCCTGATCCTCACCGGGGCCGGCCTGGCCTACGGCATCGACGCGCTGCTGCACCCGCCCACGCATTACCTGCTCGGTGCGTCGACCGCGGTGTTCACGGCGCTCGGCCTCATCGCGGCCTACGGCTGGCGGCGCCACATGCGCGACTGGACGCCGTGGATGCGCAACGCCTCGCCCCTGCTCGGGGGTCTCGCGCTCCTCGCCTTCACCGGCACCGGCGGCGAGAACACCGACATCCTCGCGCACCTCGCGGGCTTCGTCGTCGGCACGGCGCTCGGCGCACTCTGCGCGCGGTTGCCGATGCCGCCTCCGGGCCGCACCGGCATCCAGTGGGCCGCGGGCCTGGCCTCCCTCGGCCTGCTGTCGCTCGCGTGGACCCTCGCGTTGCGGTAGCGGATCCCGCGTGCCGGGCGCGATGCGCCGCGCGCCGTTCACGCGCGCAGGCCGGGCGGGGTCCCGCGCGAGCGACTTTCGGTCGCCGAGGAGCGAGTGCGGGAACCCCGCCCGGCCAGAGCGCGCGCCACGACCTGCCGCCGAATCGGTCCCGTGAAGTTGGGAGCACAATACGCACATGCTCCCGCACAGCGACGCCTGCGAACGCAACAAGGGCCCGATCCTCGAGGTGCTCCGCGAAGCGTTCGCCGGCTGCACGCACGTGCTCGAGATCGGCAGCGGCACCGGCCAGCACGCGATCCATTTCGCACTCGCGATGCCGGGCCTCGTCTGGCAGCCGTCCGAACTGCCTGACGCCATGCCCGCGCTCCGGAAGCGCATCTTCAATGACGGACCGTCGAACCTGCGCGCACCGGTCACAATCGACGTGACGGCGCCGCCCTGGGACGTGCGCAAGGTGGACGGAATCTTCACCGCCAACACGCTGCACATCATGCATTGGCCGCAGGTCGAGGCTTTCTTCGCCGGCCTGCCGGCCGTGGTGAAACCCGGTGCCGTGCTCGCCGCCTACGGGCCGTTCCGCTACGGCGGGCAGTACACCTCCGGCAGCAACGAGTCCTTCGATGCGATGCTGCACGCGCGCGACCCCGGCTCCGGCATCCGCGACTTCGAGGCGGTCGACGCACTCGCGCGCGCTGCGGGGTTTGCGTTCATCAAGGACTACCCGATGCCGGCCCACAACCAGATCCTGGTGTGGAAGCGCGCCACCTCGCTGCCGAGCTAATATCCGGCAATGGCGGACATGCGCAGGCAGATTCGCGACAACCTGGTGGCGATCATCAGTCTCGTCATTGCGCTGTCCGCCCTCGCCTACAACACCTGGCGCAATGAACTCACCGAGCGCAACCGCAACGTCCGCGTCGCCGGCATCGAACTCCTGGGTGAAATCGGTTCGCTGCAGCAGATCATTTTCTACGCCCACTATGCCGAGGGCGACGCACGCGGCGACCCGCGCATGGGATGGGCCGACGTTCTGACAATCAACGACCTCGCCGCCTTGATGCCAGCGCCGGTCACCCGCAGTGCCGACGCATTGCGGGCCGTGTGGGAAGCCGACTCGGCGGGGCTGCTCGAGGACGAGGCCGCGTTTCGCCGCGTCGACGGGGCGATCGACGCCCTTCGGCAGTCGACGCTTGCCGCGTTGCGGGAATTGCGCTGAGAAGAGCGTGACTGGCCGGCAGTCCGCGTAATAACCAGGCCGCTGCCGTGGTCTCCTTGGGCAAGTCTCTCCCACCAGTCGTGGAGCCATTGCCATGCGTACCACCCTGTTTTCAGCGTCCCTGCTCTCGACGCTCGCCCTGATCGCCCCGCCCGCGACGCCGGCGCCTGCGCCGGAGTTCACGCACACGGACGCCAGCTCATGGATCAATTCCGGTCCACGGACGCTCGGTGACCTGCGGGGCGAGGTGGTGCTGGTGGAGTTCTGGACCTACGGCTGCAGCAACTGCCTGGCCACCCTGCCCTGGCTCAAGGCGGTACACGGGCGCCATGCGGACAAGGGGCTCGTCGTGGTGGGCGTCCACTCGCCCGAATTCCCCCACGAGCGTGACGCGGACCGAGTGCGCGCGGCGGTGAAAAAACACGGCATCGGCTATGCCGTCATGATCGACAACGACTTCTCGTACTGGAACGCACTCGGCAACCGTTACTGGCCTGCCTTTTATCTCATCGACCGGACAGGCAGCATTGCCGCGCGCGAGTTCGGCGAACTGCACGCCGGGCAGGCGCGCGGCGACGAATTCGAGCGCAAGATCGTGCGCCTGCTGGAAGCGGACTGAGCGTCGTCAGAGCGCCGGCTTCAGCACCATCAGCGCGAGACCGCCGAGCGGCGCCAGCGTCGCGACCGCTCCCCAGAAATCCCACTGCTTCGACAGCCGCTCATACGCCGCGCGGTCGAACGAGCCGCTCGCTGCACCAGCCTGCGCAAGGTCGCGCATCCGCTTCTGCAGCGGCGTGAGGCGGACGCCGAATACGACGCCGGAGATGCCGAACAGCACCAGCGTCCACAGGATCCAGCCGGTGCGCAGCAGCGGGAAGCCGCCCTGTATCGCCGCGAAGACGCCGCTGCCGATGATGATGAAGACGCCCGGCATCGTGAACAGGCGGTCGCTCTTGAGCACGCCGTCCATCGCGTGCGCGATGAGGCGCGCATCGCCCGTGCGCAGGGCGTGCTTGTGCCAGAACACACCGGTCACGATGTTGCCGATGAACAGGATCACCGCGAGGATGTGGACGAGTTTCAGCCAGAGGTACATCGCCTCAGGCCCTCGCCGGCGCGATCTTGTCCGCGACGATGCCGAGCACGGTCGCACCGACGAGGTGCAGGATCGTCGCGTCGATGATCCACCAGTGCCAGATGTTGTCGGGCAGGTTGAACACGCCGCGATAGCCCAGCGCGCTGATGAGCGCGAACAGCGCGGCGATCACGCCGAACTTGAGGCCGCGCCGCCAGGCCGGTCCCGCCAGCGACGACCGCACGACCGAATAGATGCCGGCGGCGACGAAGGAGCTGAAGAGGCCGGTCGTGATCCACATCGGCATCAGGGCGCCCATGTCCGGCGGCTCGGCATTGAGCTCCGGCCGCCAGAACTCGGCCGTCGCCTTGTAGGTCTCGAACAGCACGCCCTCGGTTGAATGGATCAGGTACCCGGTCGCAAACGAGACGAGGAACATCGCCACGTAATAGGCGACGCCGCCGATGAAGACGATCTTCCAGTTCATGGATCTCTCCCCGGTGCGTGATGCCGCATCCTGCGCCGGCGGTTTGGCCGGCGCAAGGATGCGGGGGGAGCGTCAGGCTCAGGCGCGGTCGAATCGGTCCGCGTTCATCACCTTGTTCCAGGCCGCGACGAAGTCCTTCACGAACTTCGCGTTCGCGTCCGAAGAGCCGTACACCTCGGCGAAGGCGCGCAGCTGCGAGTGCGAACCGAAGATCAGGTCGACCCGCGTGGCGGTCCACCGCAGGGCACCCGACTTGCAGTCGCGGCCCTCGTAGGCGTTGTCGCCCGCCGGCTGCCAGCGCGTGTCCATGTCGAGCAGGTTGACGAACCAGTCGTTCGACAACGTTCCCACGCGCTTCGTGAAGACGCCCTGCTTCGACCCGCCGGCATTCGCGCCGAGCACGCGCAGGCCGCCGACGAGCGCCGTCATCTCCGGTGCGGTCAGCCGCATCAGCTGTGCGCGGTCGACGAGCGCTTCCTCGGGCTGCATGAACTGCGCCTTGCCGCGGCTCACGTAGTTGCGGAAGCCGTCGGCGCGCGGCTCGAGCGGCGCGAAGGACTCGACGTCGGTCTGTTCCTGCGTCGCGTCCCTGCGACCCGGCGGAACGGCACCTTCACCTTGACGCCGGCCTTCTTCGCGGCCTGCTCGACGCCGCGTTGCCGGCCAGCACGATCAGGTCGGCGAGCGACACTTTCTTGCCGCCCTTCGCCTTCTTGTTGAAGTCCGCCTGGATGGCCTCCAGCTTCTTCAGCACCTTCGCGAGCTGTGCGGGCTGGTTGACGTCCCAGTCCTTCTGCGGCGCGAGGCGGATGCGCGCGCCGTTGGCGCCGCCGCGCTTGTCCGAGCCGCGGAAAGTCGACGCCGAGGCCCAGGCCGTGGACACGAGGTCGGAGACCGACAGGCCCGAGGCCAGGATCTTCTTCTTCAGCGCCGCGATTTCCTTGTCGCCGACCAGCTTGTGGCTGAGCTTCGGGATCGGGTCCTGCCAGATCAGCGTTTCCTTCGGCACGAGCGGGCCGAGGTAGCGCTCGATCGGGCCCATGTCGCGGTGCGTCAGCTTGAACCAGGCGCGGGCGAACGCGTCCGCGAACTGGTCCGGGTTCTTGAGGAAGCGCCGCGAGATCTTCCCGTATTCCGGGTCGAAGCGCAGCGACAGGTCCGTCGTCAGCATCTTCGGCGGGTGCTTCTTCGTCTTGTCGAACGCGTCCGGGATGATCGCGGGTGCGTTCTTGGCCTGCCACTGTTTCGCGCCGGCCGGGCTCTTCGTGAGCTCGTACTCGAAGCCGAACAGGTTCTCGAAGAAGTTGTTGCTGAACTTCGTCGGCGTCTTGGTCCAGGTGACCTCGGGCCCGCCGGTGATCGCATGCGCGCCGACGCCGGTTTCGTACTTGCTCTTCCAGCCGAGCCCCTGGTCCTCGATCGCGCCGGCCTCTGGCTCCTTGCCGACCAGCGACGGGTCGCCCGCGCCGTGCGTCTTGCCGAAGCTGTGGCCGCCCGCGATCAGCGCGACGGTCTCCTCGTCGTTCATCGCCATGCGCTTGAAGGTCTCGCGGATGTCCTTCGCCGCGGCGCGCGGGTCCGGATTGCCGTTCGGCCCTTCCGGGTTGACGTAGATGAGGCCCATCTGCACCGCGCCGAGCGCGTCATGAGAGCTGGCGCTCGCCGCTGTAGCGCTCGTCGCCGAGCCAGCTGCCCTCCGGGCCCCAGAAGAGTTCTTCCGGCTCCCAGACGTCCTTGCGCCCGCCGGCGAAGCCGAAGGTCTTGAAGCCCATCGACTCGAGGGCGACGTTGCCTGCGAGGACCATCAGGTCGGCCCAGGAAATCTTGCGGCCGTACTTCTGCTTGATCGGCCAGAGCAGGCGGCGCGCCTTGTCGAGGTTCGCGTTGTCCGGCCAGCTGTTGAGCGGCGCGAAACGCTGCTGTCCGGCGCCCGCGCCGCCGCGGCCGTCGGTGATGCGGTAGGTGCCGGCGGCGTGCCAGGCGAGGCGGATCATCAGGCCGCCGTAGTGGCCGAAGTCGGCCGGCCACCAGTCCTGCGAGTCGGTCATCAGCGCGCGCAGGTCCTTGATCAGGGCCGTGAGGTTCAGGCTCTTGAATTCCTTCGCGTAATCGAAATCCCCGTCCATCGGGTCGGACAGCGAGGAATTGCGGTGCAGCGACGTCGATGTCCAGCGTGGTGGGCCACCAGTCGCGGTTCGACTGCGGCCGCTTTCCGTGCATGACCGGACACTGGCCGGCGCCCTTCGATTCCGTACCCTTCTCCTGGCTCATCGTGGTCTTCCTTTCGTGGTTCGTTCGCGCTGAGGTTCGGCAGCTTACGCTGATGCGGGGCGGCGTACTGCCGCAGTCTTGCCGCGCAGGATGCGGGCTTGCCAGTCATTTGTACAATCGATTGTTCTGATGCTTGCTATAGTTATTGTCTATGACGCTCCGCGACCTCGAGTATCTCGTCGCGCTCGCAGAAACGCGGCATTTCGGCCGCGCGGCGGAACGCTGCCACGTCTCCCAGCCGACCCTCTCCGCCCAGCTGCGCAAGCTCGAGGATTCCCTCGGCATCGCGCTGGTCGAGCGCCGCCCGCGGCGCGTCGCGCTGACCGCCGCGGGCGACACCGTGGTGCAGCACGCGCGGCGCATGTTGCGTGACGCCGACGACATCCGCGCCCTCGCCCACGCCAGCCAGGATCCGCTCGCAGGCCCGCTGAAGATCGGCCTGATCCCGACGCTCGGGCCCTACCTGCTGCCGCGCGCCGCGCCGAAGGTGGCGAAGGCGCTGCCGAAGCTCCAGCTCATGCTTCACGAGTACCAGACGGCGCCGCTCATCGAGCGCACGCTCGCCGGCGAACTCGACCTCGCGATCCTCGCGCTGCCCGCGGACACCAAGGGCCTCGTCACGCGCTCGCTGTTCAGGGAGGCCTTTCTCGTCGCGATGCCGGCCAGCCATCGGCTCGCCGGGAAGAAGCGCGTGAAGGCCACGGACCTCGAGGACGAGAAGCTGCTGCTGCTCGAGGAGGGCCACTGCCTGCGCGACCAGGCGCTGGAGGTCTGCGCACACGTCGGCATCGACGAGCAGGATTTTCGCGCGACCAGCCTCGAGACGCTGCGGCAGATGGTCGCGGCGGGACTCGGGCTCACGCTGCTGCCGAGCCTTGCCGCCAAGGGCCCCTTCGCCTCGGCCCGGGGCCTCGCCGTGCGGCCATTCGCGCCGCCCGCGCCAAGCCGCATGGTCGGTGCCGCCTGGCGGCGCTCCAGTTCGCGCGGCGAGGCGATCCGCGCAGTCTGCGACATCATCGCGCGCGCAGGCTGAATCCCGCGCAACGCAACGCTTCCGCGCACGCCCGCGACGCGCGGGCGATGCTATCGTCCGCCGCGATGCGCGCGCTCCTCATCGCGTTCCTCGCCGGCCTCGTGCGCCTGCTCGCCCCGACCCGCAGGCGATTCCCTGCCGCGCCTCAACATCCTGCCGGGCAGCCTCACGGTCTCCGGCGTGTCCGCGGGCGGCTACATGGCGACGCAGTACCAGGTCGCATACTCGAAGGACGTCGCCGGCGCCGGCATCATCGGCGCCGGCCCCTGGCTCTGCGCACAGGGCGTCGTCACGCGCGCGCTCAAGGACTGCCTCGCGGGCGCGAGCGGCGGGCCTGACGTGACCGCCGCTGGTGGCGGCGCTGCGCGCAAGCGCCGCGCTGCGTGCCGTGGACGATCCGTCCGGTCTCGCGACGGATCGCATCTGGATCTTCCACGGCGCGAAAGACGGCAAGGTGGGCGCGGCGGTTTCCGATTCGCTGCTGCGTTTCTACAAGGCGTTCGTGCCGCTCGAGCAGGTCCGCTACGAAACGCAGGTGCCAGCCGCGCACGGATTTCCCGACGCTTGCGGACGGCGGCGCCTGCGACGCCGACGCATCGCCGTGGATCCTCGCCTGCAACTACGACGCGGCGGGCGAGATGCTGAAGCACCTTTACGGGCGACCTCGTCGGACCCGGCCGGCGCCGTCACCGGTGACGCTGCTCGAGTTCGGCCAGGCGCGCTATGTCGGGCAGCGACGCGCTCGCTTCGATGGCGGACACGGGGTTCCTGTTCGTGCCGCGGGATTGCGCAGCGGGCCAGCCGTGCCGCGTGCACGTCGCATTCCACGGCTGCCGGCAGGGCATCGGCTTCCTCGGCCGCACGTTCGCGCGACAAACCGGCTACGACCGCTGGGCCGATGCGAACCGCATCGTCGTGCTCTATCCGCAGGTGAGAGGCGTCGAAGTCCTGGCCCCTCAATCCGCGCGGCTGCTGGGACTGGTGGGGCTACTCGGGCGCCGATTACGCGGCCAGGGACGGCGCACAACTCTCCGCCGTACACCGCATGCTCGAGGCGCTCGGCGTAAAATGACCTGGCATCCACAGGCCACCTGTCTTTACACCGAGGAGTAGACCATGCGTCGTTTTCCGTTGAGTTCCCCGCTCGTTCGAGTCGCGGCCGCAGTCTGCGCGTGCCTGGGCGTGACCGCGGCTGCATGGGCCGCCGATGCCGTGCATCCGGTCAGGATCAGCCAGGCGCAAATCGCCGGCGGCATCTTCAAGGACTACGAGCCGGTGGTGAAGACGGAGGACGGCAACACGACGCACGACGTCGAAGTGTTCCTGTCGAAGGACCGGCAGTTCGACGCCGGCATGTACCGCTCCGGCAAGGTCCGGGCGGAGATCAAGACGCCGTACGGCGTCAATGAATACATGCACTTCCTCGAAGGCGGCGTGAAGCTGACCTCGAGCGACGGCACGGTGACGGAAGTGCACGCCGGCGACTCGGTCGTCATCCCGGCGGACTGGACCGGCGTGTGGGACACCGAGGGTTACACCAAGATCTACGTCATCTATTCGCCGAACGGGCCGATCGAGGAATAAGAAAGAGGGGACGGAGCCCTATTTCTTTCGCGAGCGGAATATCAGCTCACGCGACGTAGGAAATGGGGCTCCGTCCCCTCTTAGAACCGCGCGCGGTACTCCGTGGGCGTGATGCCGACGAGTTCCTGGAAACTAGCGGCGCAGCGCCTGCTCGTCGGGAAAGCCGCAGTCGCGTGCGACCTGCTTGAGTCGCGAGGCGCCCTCCTCGATCCGGCGCCGGGCCTGCTCCACGCGCTGCCGGCGGACGTAGGCCCCGGGGCTCGTGCCGAGCCGCGCGCGGAATTGCCGTGCGAAATGCCGCGGGCTCATGCTCATGCGCCGCGCCAGGCCCTCGACCGAGAGGTCGGCGCGCGGGTTCTCGAGCATCCAGAGTTCCAGTTCACCGAAGAGGTCGTCGCGCTTCTGCGCCGCGAGGTGGCGGCTGAACTGCGACTGGCCGCCCGGCCGCTTGAGGAACAGCACGAGTTCCTGCGCAACCGCGAGCGCCACTGCCTTGCCCTGGTCCTGCTCGACCAGGGCCAGCGCGAGGTCCATGCCGGCCGTGACGCCCGCCGAGGTGTAGATGTTGCCCGTCTGCACATAGAGCGCATCGCGCTCAATGCGCGCCTTCGGTGCCAGCGCCGCGAGCCGGTCGAGGTAGGCCCAGTGCGTCGTCGCGGGACGGCCGTCGAGGAGCCCGGCGGCCGCGAGCAGCATCGCGCCATTGCAGATGGAGCCGAGGCGCTGGACGCGCTTTGCCTGTACGGCCAGCCAGTCGAGCATCGGGCGGTCCTTCGCGGCGGCCTCCCAGCCGATTCCGCCGGCGACGAGCAGCGTGTCGGCGTCGCGCACGTCGGCGTAGCGGCGCGTCGCAACGAGTCCGAGGCCGTTCGACATCGTGACCGGGCCGGCACGCGCGGCGACGAACTCCGTCAGGTAAGCGGGCGAGCGTGCGCCGCGATGCTCGACGAGCCAGCGCGCGGTGCGCGCGAACACTTCGAGCGGCCCGGTGATGTCCAGCACCTGTGCCTGCGGGAAACCCAGCATGACGACGCGATGGGGTCGGGATCGGGTCTTCGCCTGGCGGATCGTTGACATGATTCCCACGTTAGCGCGGCGCGGACGCCCAAGGGGGCAGTCTGGCAGTAATTGACGCCTCCCTGTCCATCCTGCCATGCGACCCGGCGCGAGGATGGTGCATCCCTACGCACAGGCATCCACAGGAGTTTGGCCATGCACAGACGTCAGTTCATCGGCACGACGCTCGCGGCCTCGGTCGCGCTGTTCGGTCCGGTCCACGCGCGGGCAGCGTCGGGCGCTCCCGTCGCACCCTTGCCGAAGCGCGAGCGGGTCAAGGTCGCCTTCATGCTCGGCGAGCACGCAAACGTGATCGACACGGCGGGCCCGTGGGAGGTGTTCCAGGACGCCGTCGACGCCGGAAGGGGACAACGCCCCGTTCGAGCTGTACACCGTGGCGCCGACGGAGGGCCTGCTCGAAATGACAGGCGGACTCCGGATCCAGCCGCACTACACGATCAAGAATGCGCCGGCACCCAACGTCATCGTCGTGCCCGCCCACAAGTCGACCTCGGACTCGCGCGAATGGCTGGCGCGCGCAAGCGCCGGCACCGACGTCACGATGTCGGTCTGCACCGGCGCATTCCAGCTTGCCCGTGCGGGCCTGCTGAAGGGCATCCCGGCGACGACGCACCACGATTTCTTCGACAGCTTCGCGAAGGAGTTCCCCGACGTAGAGCTCAGGCGCGGACTGCGCTTCGTGGACAGCGGGCGGATCGCGACGGCGGGCGGGCTCACCTCGGGCATCGACCTTGCGCTGCACATCGTCTCGCGCTACTTCGGCGTCGAGACCGCCGCGGCAACGGCGTCCTACATGGAGTACTCGAGCGACGCCTGGCGTGCCTGAAGGGTGCCGGGTCGCACTTATCGCACTTATTTCTCTCGATTCTAGTAAGGATCCGAACGGTAAATAAGTGCGATAAGTGCGACCCGGCACCATCTAAACGACGGCGGTGGCTTCGATCTCGACCTTGGCGCGGGGCTCGACGAGCCCCGCGACCACCACGACGGACATCGCGGGAAAGTTGCGCCCGAAGATTTCGCGGTAGCTCACGCCGATCGCGGACAGCGAGGCCAGGTATTCCTCGCGGCTCGTCACGAACCAGGTGAGCCGGACGAGGTGCTGCGGCCCGGCGCCGGCGCAGGCCAGCACGTCAACGATGTTGAGGAATGCCTGGCGCGCCTGCGCGGCGAAGTCGTCGCTGACAAAGCGCTGTTCGGCATCCCAGCCGATCTGCCCGGCGACGAACACCTGCCGGCCCTGTGCCGCGATGCCATTCGCGTAACCGCTCGGGCGCGCCCAGCCGGCCGGCTGCAGTACTTCGCGGGTCATCGCAGGATCTCCCGGCCGATGACCAGCTTCTGCACCTCGCTCGCGCCCTCGTAGATGCGCAGCGCCCGGATTTCCCGGTACAGCCGCTCGACGATCGCACCGCGAACCAGGCCGCGCCCGCCGAACATCTGCACCGCGCGATCGATGATGTCCTGGGCGTTCTCGGTGGCGGTCAGCTTGGCCATGGCCGCGGCAGCAGTGAACGGCTTGCCGGTGTCCCGCAGCCAGGCGGCACGGTAGGTCATGAGCTCCGCAGCGTCGAGCGCCGTTGCCATCTCCGCGAGTGCCGTCTGCGTCAGCTGGAAATCGGCCAGCATCTTGCCGAACATCCCGCGCGAGCGGGCGTGCGAAAGCGCCTCCTCGAGCGCACGCCGCGCAAAGCCGCAGGCGGCCGCGGCGACCGAGGTCCGGAACACGTCGAGCGTGCGCATCGCGAGCTTGAAGCCCTCGCCCTCGGCGCCGATGCGCCGCTCGGCGGGGATCCGGCAGGTGTCGAACTGGATCCGCGCGAGCGGGTGCGGCGCCATCGCGTCGATCCGCTCGGCGATCGTGAAACCGCGATCCGCGGGCTCGACCACGAAGGCGCTGATGCCGTCGGCCGAGACGCTGCCGTCGCTGCGCGGCTTGCCGGGCGCCGTGCGCGCGAACACGCAATAGAAGTCCGCGATGCCGCCATTGCTGATCCAGGTCTTCGAGCCGTCCAGCACGTAGGAATCGCCGTCCCGCCGCGCGGTGCTCTGCATCGCCGCGACGTCGGAACCCGCGTCCGGCTCAGAGAGCGCGAAGGCGGCGATCGCGGTGCCCTCCGCGACCCGCGGGAGCCAGTGGGCGCGCAGCCGTTCGTCGCCCGCGAGCGAGAGCGGCGCACTGCCGAGGCCCTGCATCGCGAAGCTGAAGTCCGCGAGGCCATCGTGCTGCGCGAGCGTCTCGCGCAGCACGCAGATCGAGCGCGCGTCGAAATCCTCCGACGCGCCGCCGTCGGCCGCGCGCAGGCAGTGCCGGAGCAGCCCCGCCTTGCCGAGCCGGCCCACCAGCTCGCGGCAGCGCCGGTCCACGTCCGCGCGCTCGGACGGGTGCGCGCCGCCGTCCAGGCTCGCCTTCGCCCACCGTTCCGCCTCGGTCGCGAGCCGACGATGCTCCTCGCCGAAGAAGGGCCACTGCATCCGGTCGTCGTGCTGGCTCATCAGTCCCCCTCGAAGACCGGTTTCTGCTTCGCCGCGAAAGCCTCGAAGGCGCGGCGGAAATCGTTCGATTTCATGAGGCCCGCCTGGGCGCGCGCTTCCGCATCGATCGCCTCGTTGACGCCCATGTTCCACTCGAGGTGGAGCATCTTCTTGGTCATCGCATGCGCGAGCGTGGGCCCGGCGGCCAGTTCGCCCGCGAGCTTCATCGCCGCCGGCAGCAGGGCGTCAGCCGCATGCACGCCGTTGAAGAACCCGATGCGCTCGCCCTCGGCAGCGTCGAACGCGCGGCCGGTGTAGAGGAGCTCCGCGGCACGGCCCTGCCCGATCAGCCGCGGCAGCAACGCACAGGCGCCCATGTCGCAGCCGGCGAGCCCGACGCGCACGAACAGGAATGCGGTCCTCGCCGCAGGCGTCGCCAGCCGGAAGTCCGAGGCGAGCGCGATCATCGCACCTGCGCCCGCGCAGGTGCCGTCGATCGCCGCGATGATCGGCTGCGGGCAGGCGCGCATGGCGCGCACCAGGTCCCCGGTCATGCGCGTGAACTCGAGCAGGCCCTTCTCGTCCATCTTGGTGAGAGGGCCGATGATCTCGTGCACGTCGCCGCCGGAGCAGAAGTTGCCGCCTGCCCCGTCGATCACCACGGCCCGCACGCCGCCACCGTCGTGCAGCAGCCGGAACAGGTCCCGCAGCTCCGCGTACGACTCGAAGGTGAGCGGGTTCTTCTTCTCCGGGCGGTTGAGCGTCAGGTGCGCGACGCGATTCTCGACGCGCCAGAGGAAATGCTTCGCCGCGTAACCGGTCAGGTCCGGTATCTCCGTCTTCATGAGTCCCGCTCCTCGAGTGAACGGACATGCGTCTTGAGCCGCGCCAGCAGGGAGGCGATCGTCGCCATCTCGCGGCCCGTGAGTTCCTTGAACGATTCGACGATCCAGCCTTCGTGCTCCCCGGCCATCGCCGCGAAGGCGCGCCGGCCCGCCGCGGTCAGCCGCACCAGCGTCGCACGCCGGTCCGCCGGGTCGGCGACACGCTCGACGAGGCCTTCCTTCTCGAGCATGTCGGTGATCCCGGTGACGTTGCCGCCGGTCACCATCATGCGCCGCGACAGCTCGCCCATCTTCAGTCCTTTCGGCGCGCGCTCGAGCTGGGCCATGAGGTCGAAGCGCGGCAGTGTCGTGGCATAGCGCTCCTGCAGCAGCCTGCGAGTGCGGCCCTCGACCAGGCGGTTGGTCGCGAGCATCCGCAGCCACAGGCGGATCGCGCTGTGGTCGTCGCGATCCGCGCGCGTTTCAGAGTCCATCGTGGCGCGGCTCATCAGGTCACCTCCCCGCCGGCGATCGCGATGCCCTGCCCGTTCATGCTCTCGCTGCCGGGGCTGCAGAGCCAGAGCACGGCATTCGCGACTTCCGCGGGCATGACCAGCCGCTGCTGGGGATTGGACGACACCAGCGTCTCGCGCGCCTCGGCCTCGCTGCGCGCGGTCTTCTCGCTGATGTTGCGGATCGCATCGCGCACGATGCCGGTGTCCGTGTACCCGGGGCACACCGCATTCACCGTGATGCCGGTCTTCGCCACCTCGAGCGCGAGCGCACGCGTCATTCCGACGAGGCCGTGCTTCGCCGCGCAGTAGGCCGTGCAGTAGGCGTAGCCCCGAAGGCCCGCGGTGCTCGAGACGTTGACGATGCGGCCCCAGTTCGCGGCCTGCATGGCGGGAATTGCGGCGCGCGTGCAGTGATAGGCGCCGGTCAGGTTGACGTCCAGCATCATGCGCCAGAACGCCTCGTCGCTCTTCGCGAGCGCGCGGCTCTTCGCAAGGCCCGCATTGTTGACGAGGATCGAGACTTCGCCCGACGCCGCGCGCGCCTGCGCGAAGGCGCGCTCGACCTGCTTCGCATCCGTCACGTCGGCCGTCACCGCGAGTGCGCCGCCCGGCAGCGACGCCGCGGTCGCCTCGAGCTCGCCCGCCGTGCGGCCGAGCAGCGTCACGCGCGCGCCGGCCGCGGCGAGCGCCCCCGCGATCGCGGCGCCGATGCCGCGTCCGCCGCCGGTGACGAGTGCGTGGCGTCCTGCCAAGTGGCTCTGTCGTTCGATCTTGCCGTCGCTCCTTCAGCACCGGCCCGCGCGTCAGCCTGGCGCGGCGCGCTCGAGGTTGCGCTCGAGCTGGCGCCGCGCCGACTGGTACTGCGGCGGCCACCACTGGCCCTGCCCAATGCTGTTCCGCGGCCGCGCGCAGCGTCCACGCCGGATCCGCGAGGTGCGGCCGCGCGAGTGCGCAGAGATCGGCGCGGCCGGAGGCGATGATCGTGTTCGCGTGGTCGGCCTCGAAGATGTTGCCGACCGCGATGGTCGGGATGCCGACGACGTTTCGCACCAGGTCCGAGAACGGCGTCTGCCACATGCGGCCGTACACCGGCTTCTGCCAGGGCACGGTCTGTCCGCTCGAGAGGTCGAGGAGATCGGCGCCCGCCGCCTTCATCGCGCGGCCGATCGCGATCAGCTCGTCCTCGGTGAGTCCGCCCGGCGCCCAGTCGCTCGAGGAGAGCCGCACCGAGAGCGGGCGGTCGGGCCAGGCCGCGCGCACGGCGGCGAGGACCTCGAGCGGATAGCGCAGGCGGTTGCCGATGGAGCCGCCGTATTCGTCCGTGCGCCGGTTGGTCAGCGGCGAGAGGAAGCTCGCGAGCAGGTAACCGTGGGCCATGTGCAGCTCGAGCATGTCGAAGCCGGCGTCGAGCGCCGTAGCGCGCGCCCTGCACGAATTCGCCGAGCACGCGCTCCATGTCGGCCCGCGTCATCTCGCGCGGCGCTGCGCTGATGCCCTCCAGGTACGGCAGCGGCGACGGCGCGAGCGTCTCCCAGTTGCCGGACGGCAGCGGCCGGTCTTCGTCCTGCCAGCCGAGCTGCGTCGAACCCTTGCGCCCGGAATGCCCGAGCTGCAGGCAGAGCCTGGCACGGCTGTGCGCGTGCACGAAATCGACGATGCGCCGCCAGGCGTCGCGCTGCGCCGCGTTCCAGAGTCCCGGTGCAGCCCGGCGTGATGCGGCCTTCCGGCGACACGCAGGTCATCTCGGTGAACACGAGCCCCGCCCCGCCGGTCGCGCGGGCGCCGAGATGCACGAGGTGCCAGTCGTCCGGCATGCCGTCCTACGCCGAGTACTGCGCCATCGGCGAGACGACGACGCGGTTCTCGAGCTGCATGCCGCGCAGCTCGAACGGCAGGAACATCGGCGGGCGCGGCGACGTCGGCGCCCGCGCGCACGGCGAGCCGCGCCTCGACGTCCGCCACGAAGGCCGGGTCCCGCAGCTTGAGGTTGGCGTGGCCGATGCGCTGGCTGCCGGTCAGCAGGCTGTAGGTGAACTGCCAGGGCTCGAGCCGGGTGTAGCGCGCGACGTCCTCGAACCAGCGCATGCGGTTGCGCGCCGCGCTCTGCAGCTTGAGCGCCTCGGTCTCCCGCTCGTCCTGGTAGGCGGCGAGCGCAGCCGGCACGTCGGCCGCTCCCGCCGTGCGCGACACGAGCGCGATGGCGTCCTCCATCGCGAGCTTCGTGCCCGAGCCGATCGAGAAATGCGCGGTGTGCGCCGCGTCGCCGATCAGCACCCGGTTGCCGTGGTGCCAGCGCTTGCAGAGCACGCGCTGGAAATTGAGCCAGGCCGAGCCGCGCAGGTGGGCGGCGTTGCTCATGAGTCGGTGGCCGTCGAGGTACTTCGCGAACAGCTCCTCGCAGAAGGCGATCGACTGCTCGTGGTTCGCGGCATCGAGGCCGTGCGCGCGCCAGGTCTCCTCGCGCGTCTCGACGATCACCGTCGAGAGCGACGTGCTGAACTGGTAGGCGTGGATCTGGAACCAGCCGTGCTCCGTCTCCTCGAACGCGAAGGTGAACGCGGGAAACGGCTTCGTCGTGCCGAGCCAGATGAAGCGGCACTCGCGCGCGTCGATGTCGGGCTCGAACACGGCCGCGTGGCGCTTGCGGGTCCGGCTGTTGACGCCGTCCGCCGCGACCACCAGGTCGGCGTCGGCAAAGGCCGCGTCGTCCTCGACCTCGTGCTGGAAATGGTGCGCGACGCCGAGCTCCGGCGCCCCGCTCCTGCAGGATGCCGAGCAGGCGCTTCCGCTCGATGCCGCAGAAGCCGTGGCCGCCCGTGGTGGTGACCGTGCCGCGGTAATGGACGTCGATGTCGTCCCAGTGGTGGAAACCGCCCGTGATGGCCGCGTGCGAGGGCGCGTCCGCAGCGGCGAAGCCTTCCATGGTGCGGTCCGAGAACACCACGCCCCAGCCGAAGGTGTCGTCCGGGCGGTTGCGCTCGTAGACCTCGACCCGCGCGCGCGGCAGGGCCTTGCGGAACAGGATGGCGGCATACAGGCCCGCTGGCCCGCCGCCGAGGCAGACGATGCGCTTCACCAGCCTATTACAGGCCTCAATTATTTAAATGTCAACTAATGGAATGGTGCCGGGTCGCACTTATCGCACTTTTGAAATGTGAATCGCGCCGCAAAAGTGCGATAAGTGCGACCCGGCACCATCAGCTCCCGCGCAGGGCCTTGCGGGAAAGCTTGCCGGTCGCGGTTTTCGGCAGGGCCTCGAGGAACTCGATAACCCGGGGGTACTTGTAGGGCGCGATGCGCTGCTTCACGAAGTCCTGGAGTTCCTTGACGAGGGCAATGTCCCCTGCCTGCCCGGGCACCAGAACGACGCAGGCCTTCACGACCATCCCGCGTTCCGGGTCGGCCGTACCGATGACGGCGCATTCGCGCACGGCCGGGTGCGCGAGCAGCGCCCACTCCACCTCCGGTCCGGCGATGTTGTATCCCGCCGAGACGATCATGTCGTCGGCACGCGCGACGAACCAGAAATAGCCATCCTCGTCGAGTCGATACAGGTCGCCGGTGACGTTCCAGCCGTTCTGCACGTAGTCGCGCTGGCGCTCATCGTCGAGGTAGCGGCAGCCGGTCGGCCCGGTCACGGCGAGCCGGCCCGTGGCGCCGGGCAGCATGACGTCGCCGTCCTCGTCCAGCAGGCAGGCGCGATAGCCCGGCAAGGGCTTGCCGGTCGAGCCGGGGCGGATGTCCTCGCCAGCGGCCGCGATGAAGATGTGGATCATCTCGGTCGCGCCGATGCCGTCGATGATGCGGATGCCGGTTTTCTCGAACCAGAGGTCGGACACGGCCTTGGGCAGGAACTCGCCCGCGGAGACGCAGCGCTTGAGCGAGGCGAGGTCGCGCCCGGTGCATTCCGCCGCCAGTGCGCGATAGGCGAACGGCGCCGTGAACAGGCAGGTGATGCCGTGCTTCTCGATCGCCGTGAGCACGGTCGCGGGCGCGGGCGCCTCGATCGGCACCGTGGCTGCGCGGAAGCGCAGCGGAAAGACCAGGAGCGCGCCGAGGCCGAAGGTGAAGCCGAGCGGCGGGCTGCCGGCATAGACGTCCGCCGGGCCGGTGTGCAACAGGTGGCGCCCGACGACATCGGCCATCGCGAGCACGTCGCGGTGGAAGTGCATGCAGGCCTTCGGCTGGCCGGTGGTGCCCGACGTGAAAGCAAGCAGGCAGACATCGTCTGCGGCGGTGTCGGCGTTCGTGAAGCGCTCGGAGGCAGCCGCCATGCGGGCCTCGAGGTCGCCGCCGCCCCAGGTGATGACGGTCGTGACACCGCCCGCCGCGGCGACCGCGTTCAGCTCACCGGCCAGGCGCTGGTCCGAGAGCGCGAAGGCCGGCTTCGCCTTGCCGATGATCGCCCCGAGTTCCGGGGCGCGCAGCAACGGCATCGTGGTGACCGCGATCGCGCCGACCTTCATGACCGCGAGCCAGGCGGCGTAAAGCTCGGGACCGTTGTAGCCGCGCAGCAGCACCCGGTTGCCCGGCACGACGCCGGCGCCGGCCAGGACGTTCGCGATCCGGTTCGCCCGCGCCAGCAGCTCGCGATAGGTGATCGTCCCGGCGTCCGTCAGGATCGCCGGCCGCTCGCCGTGGCCCTCGGCGACGGCATCGTCGAGCAGCACCGTGGCGCAGTTCAGCCGGGCGGGATACTGGAGCTCCGGGAGATCGAAGTGCAGCCGCGGCCACTGGTCCTTCGGCGGCAGGCGGTCTCGCGCGAACGTATCCACGACGCGATTCTATGGTGCCGGGTCGCACTTATCGAACTTATGCCCCTGCATCCATAAGTTCGATAAGTGCGACCCGGCACCATTAAAATCAGGCGATGCCGGCGTACCTCGAGACGGAACAGGAGCTTTCCCGACTGGCCCGCCGCGCGGCGGGTATGCGCGGGGGTCCGCGGCTCCTGATCCTTCCCGGCGTCATGGGCTCGAGCATCGGGCGCCTGCGCAAGAAGGGCGGTGCCGACCTCACCTGGTTCGACCCGGTCGAGATCGCGCAAGGGCAGCTCGTGAAGCTCGCCCTGCCCGGCGGCAACCGCTACTGGGCCGTCGGGGTGCTCAAGTTCGCGTACGAGCGGCTGCGCCTGGTGCTGCGCATCGCCGGCTTCGACGCGGTGTTCCACCCCTACGACTGGCGCCGCGACATGCTCTGGAACGGCCGCGAGCTCGCCGACCGCCTGCTGCGCGAGAAGCGCCAGGACGTCGTCATCGTCGGTCACAGCATGGGCGGCCTCGTCGCCCGCGCCGCGCTCGCCCACAAGGGCGGCGAGCGCATCGCGCGAGTCGTCCAGCTCGGAGCGCCCAACAAGGGCACGTTCGTCTCGGTCCAGGCGCTGCGCGGCACCTATCCGCTCATCCGCCGCGTGGCGATGCTCGACCTCAAGCACAGTGCCGACGAGCTGGCGCGGGAGATGCTGGTGACCTTCCCCGGGCTCTGCGACCTGCTGCCCGCCGCCAGCCTGTGCAAGGATTTCGATCCGTTCGATCCCGGCCAGTGGCCCGAGGGTCCGCGGCCGGAGGCGGAACTCCTCGAACGCTCGCGCGCCGCGATCGCCAAACTTCCGCCGCCGGACGACCGCTTCCGCCTGATCGCGGGATTCGGCCAGGACACCGTGATGGGCCTGCGCCGGTCCGGCCGCAAGCTCGATTTCGGCCGCGGTCCCGCTGGAGACGGCACGGTGCCGCTCGCCCTCGCCCAGTGGCCGGGACTCAAGACCTGGTACGCCGAGGAAAGCCACGGCTCGCTGCCCGGCAATGCGGACGTCGGCCGCGCAGTCGCGGACCTCGCGCGCAACGGCACGACCAGTGCGCTGCCGCAGGTGCTGCCGCGCCGCGGCGGCGTGCCGACCCTCTGGCAGGAAGACGTCCGCGCGGCACCCGAGCCGAAGATCGCCTGGGGCGACCTCTCCGAGCGCGAACAACGCGAGTTCCTGCACGAGTTCGTCGGCGTCACCCTGCCCTCCACGGCCGCCGCCACGCCGAAGCGGGATGCGACGGCGAAACCCGTCGAGCTCTCCTTCATGGAAGGCAGCATCACGCAGAGCAGCGCAGCCGCGATCGTGCTCGGCGCCTTCGCCAACGTGGAGCCGGCCGGGGCCGCCCGGGACATCGACCGGATGCTGCACGGCGCGATCAGCGACCTCGCGCGCCGGCGCGCGATCAGCGCCACCGCCGGCGAGGTGTTCGTGCTGCCGGTCGGGCGCAGCGGCCTCGTGCCGCGTCTCGTCGTGTTCGCGGGTCTCGGGCACTTCGCACGTTACAACCCCGACGTGCAGCGGCTCGCCGCGGCCAACGTCACGCGTACGCTCGCGCTCGCGGGCATCGAGAACTTCGCCATGGTGCTGTGGGGCACGACCTCCGGCACCGGCCCCGCGGACGCGGCCCGCGCCCAGCTCGAGGGCGTGCTGACGGCTCTCGCCGACCTCGAGCCCGATCCGCGCCTCAAGCGCATCACCATCGTCTCGCGCGATTCCAGCCGGATCGCCGAAGCGCGGCGCGTCGCCGAGGACCTGCTGCGCCTGCATCCGGCAGCGCCGCTCCTCAAGATCGCACGCGAGCGCAAGCCCGCGCGCAAGGCGGTGCGTCCGCAGAAGGAAACCGCGACGCCGATGGCCTGGCTCTTCGTGCAGGAAACGGCGGCAACGCTGCGCGCCGCCCTGCTCGGGCCGGCGCCCAAGGCCACCGCGCTCGTGGCGAGCCGCCGGCTCGATCACCGACTGCTCGAGCGCGAACATTCCCGCCTCGTGCCCGGCATGAGCATCGGCGACCTTTCGGACTTCGGCGAGCGCTTGTCGGGACTCCTGCTGCCGCCCGAGATCGCGGAGGCGTTGCCCTCGGTCAAGTCCGCGCCGCTCGTCGTCGTGCACGACACCGCGAGCGCGCACTGGCCCTGGGAAGTGCTGTCGCTCGGGGGCTGGGCGCCGGCGGGTGCGATGGGCCTGTCCCGCCGCTACGCCGCCGAAGGCATGTCGGTCGCGAAGTGGCGCGAGCAGCGCCGCCGCGCGCGCGAGTTCAACGTGCTGCTCGTCGTCAACCCGACCGGCGACCTGCCGGGCGCGGTGGAGGAAGGCGAGCGCGTGGCGGCCATGCTGACGCAGGTCCAGGGCGCCGGCATCACCGCGATCCGCGGCGCCGAGGCGACGCGCGCGCGTCTGCTGGCCGAGTTCCGCTCGGGCGACTACGACGCCATCCACTTCGCCGGCCATGCCTGGTTCGACGCCGCGGCGCCGGCGTCGAGCGGCATCCTCTGCGCAGGCGGCCGCGTGCTCTCGGGCGCGGACCTCGCGGCGATGGACTCGGTCCCGGCGCTCGTCTTCTTCAATGCCTGCGAATCCGGGCGCCTGCGCGCGACGGTGAACCCGCTCCGACAGCTCGACCGCAGCGTCGGCTTTGCGGAGGCCTTCCTGCGCGGTGGCGTCGCGAACTTCATCGGCACCTGGTGGCCGGTGTCCGACCACGCCGCTTCCGCGTTCGCCGCCACGCTCTACCGCGACCTGGCCCGTGGCGAGTCGATCGGCGCCGCGCTGAACGCCGCGCGCGCTGCGGTGCGTGCGCTGCCCTCCGCCGACTGGGCGAATTACCTGCACTACGGCAGCTACGACTTCACCCTGAAGACACCGAAGGACTGATCCCGTCATGGCGCGCGTCGCGAGCCTGCATGTCTACCCGGTGAAATCCTGCCGCGGCATCGACGTGGATGCCTTCCGCGTGACGGAGACCGGGGCCGAGTGGGACCGGCGCTGGATGATCGTGACGTCGGCCGAGGGCCGCTTCATCACGCAGCGCTCGCATCCGGCCATGGCCCGCATCGCGGTGGCGATCGCGGGCGGCAACCTGCGACTCACCGGCGAGGGCATCGAACCGCTCCTCGTCCCGCTCGCGCACGACGGCGAGGCGCGCCGCGTCACGGTCTGGAACGACACCTGCCTCGGCGTGGACGCCGGCGACGATGCCGCCGACTGGCTTGCCGCGACGCTCGGCGAACCGCTCCGGCTGGTGCGCATCGACCCGTCCGTGCCGCGACTCGCGAGCACGGAGTTCGCAGGCCCGGGCCTGTACCCGGTGTCATTTTCGGACGGCTATCCCGTGCTCATGATTTCCCGTGAATCGCTCGCCGACCTGAACCGCCGGCTGCCCGAAGCGGTCCCGATGGAGCGATTCCGGCCGAACGTGGTGATCGAGGGCGTCGCCGCGTATGCCGAGGACGCGATGGCGCGCTTCCGCTTCGGCTCCGTGGTGCTGCGCGGCGTCAAGCGCTGCACGCGTTGCGCGATCCCGACCACCGACCAGCGCAGCGGCGCGCGCCATCCTCACCAGGAGCCGATCCGCACGCTGAAGACGTATCGGCACGACCGCGCGCTCAAGGGCGTTGTCTTCGGCCAGAACTGCGTGATCGACGCCGGCATCGGCGAGCGGCTCGCCGTCGGCGCCGAGCTCACGATCGATTGAAAAAGGGGACGCACCCCTTTTTCGCCTCGGCCGCTAACGCCGTTCCGCGTTTCTCGAAAAAGGGGTGCGTCCCCTTTTTCTACCAGGTGTAGCGGACGCGGTAGGTGACCGTCGCTTCGCCGTCGGCGGCGACCTTCACCGGGAACTCGATCGTGCGCGCGTCCTTCTTCTCGGACGCCTGCGACTGCTGCATCAGCGACCACTGGCTCCAGCGGTAGAGGTTCTCGCGCACGACGACTTCGACCGCCTGTTCCTTGTGGTTGCGCACCTTGATCTCGAAGGCCTCTTCCATCACCCGGCCCTTCGAGTTGACCACGAAGTCCGTCTGCCGGCGTTCGCCGACGACGTCGAAGGCCGTGCCGAGCTTCACGCGGATGTCCTCGTCCTTCGGCGTGTGCTTGATGGTGTCCTCGCCGATGAACTCGAGGCTGCCGTCGGCCTTATCCTGCTGCGACACGCGGATGCGGCCCGCGGGCAACGGCATGCCCATGCCGGAATCCTTGTCGTTGCGGAACGTGAGCCAGACGTCGACCTCGGTGTTCGAGGACGGCCCGAGCTCGCGGTCCAGCATCGGCGCGCCGTAGAAACCGCCGAAATCGCCGCCGTAGTAAACCAGCTTCTTGCGCGCCGGCACGCGCGACGCCGCGTCGAAGAGCTCGATCTGCTTGGTCGAGTTGTTCGGCAGCGTCGCGGGACGGCCGAGCGTGTAGAGGTGGTACTCGAAGAATGATTTCTCTTCGAAGCCCGCGGGCGCTGCTTCGGCGGTCACTGCCACGTCGTACAGCACCTTGTTGCGCATGGCCTGCGGCATGGGCTGCACGCGATTCACGTCGCCCGCGATCAGCTTGAGCTTCGCGTCCTGGTAGCGCGCGCCCGACTGGTTGAGCAGGCTCACCCAGGCGCCGACGTCGACGAAGCCCGAGTTCGCATCCGCGCCCTCGGTGAAGACAAGGTTGTAGTCCGCCCACCAGGTGATGCCGCCCGTCTGGTAGGACACGCGCGCCTTCTGCGCGCCGCCCCGCCCGGAGACGACATCCCACTCGAGCGTCGGGCGCGTGATCAGCCCGCCCGGCAGCTCGCCGAAGCGGATGTTGCTCCACTCGCGCAGCGCATGGATATGCCCGTCAGAGCCGCGGATCACGAGGCCGTCGTTCGACGAGACCAGCGTGCCATCGATCAGCTTCACGCCGTCTCCGCTCTGCTGCTCCACGCTGACGTTCCGGTCGATGTAGCGCGACAGGAGCTTGTCCTGGCTCACCAGGTCGAACTGGAAGTTCTGCTCCAGAACCTTCGTGCCTTCCGGGTCCGTGAGCGACAGGAACTGCACGGTCGTCGGGTCGATGAGCGCGGCGACGTCCGCGAACTGGATGGTGCCGCGCCCGCGCGGGATCGTGAGTTCGCGGTCGAGCCGCACCAGCGCGAAGCCTGGCAGCTGGTTCGCCATCGGCGTGCCCATGCCGGGCAGCGGCCGATACCACTCGGCGGGGATGCCACCCGGCTGCGCTGAGCTGTAAACCGTGAGCGAAGTCTCGGGTTCGGCCGCGGCGGCGCCGAGCGCGAGCAGGATCCCGGCCGAAAGCAGGCTGAAACGTGCGGCAGGCAACGACATGCGGGGCCCTCCTTGGGCGATGAATGCCTAGAATAAACGCAGGCGCCCCCGGAGTCGGGTCAATGCACACCGAAATTTCGCCCTGGATCGAAAAGCTGTCGCCCTACCGGCTCGTCATCGCAGTGGGCGGCGCGATCCTGGTCCTTTTGGTTGCGCTTGCCTGGGTGGCCTGGCGCTGGAACGTCGCCGAGGACCGCATGGAACTCATGCAGAAGCAGGCCGAGGCCGGCTTCCTGCAGGCGCCGTCGTCGACCCGGTCGGTGCGCCTGGACCTGCGCGATCCCGGCACGGTGTCCGTGGGCGGCCGCGACTTCCCCGAGCGCATCGACCTGCGCATGAACGCGCGTTCGGACCGCTACGCGCGCTTTCGCGTGAGCCTGCTGCGCGAGGACGGCACCCTGCTCCTGCACGCCGACCAGCTGGTGCGCGACTCGAACCAGGAACTGCGCCTGGCATTCAACACGTCGCTGCTGCCGGCGGGCCGGTACGTGATCCGCGTCGAGGGTTACGGGCGCGGCGGCAAGCTCGAGCGTTTCGCCGAGGCCCGCCTCGTCGCAGGCTAGCGGCGCGCGCAGGGGATCCGACGAAGTATCTCCGTCACGTGCGCACTTCGCCGGCGGGACCCCTCCGCTCGCGCGGCCGGAAAGAACGCGCTCGCCTCGCGGTCCCGCAACGGCTCGCGCGCACGCGACACACACCTCGGCGTGGCCCGGCGCGCGCAGCAGGTGGCGGGGTGTCCCCGAGCGGAGCATAAAGTTCCGGCGAAGCGAGGGGACACCCCGCCGGATCCGCTGCGCGCGCCAGGATCGGCGCTGTGCGCGTACGACCGCTTGCTACCCTTCGCGCAATGTCGCAATCGGCGGGTGGTTGATGACGCCGCGCGCCGCGAGCGTGCCTGCCCCGCCGACGATCACGGCACCCGCCACCAGCCCGATGACCCATACCCACGGATCGATGGTGTAGCGCAGGTCGAAGACTTCCCTCGCCAGCAGCCAGCCGGCGAGCGTCGCGCCGATCGCCGCCAGCACGCCCGCGAGCATGCCGAGCGCGACGAACTCGGAGGCGACGCCCGCGAGCACGACGCGCCGGCGCGCGCCGAGCGTGCGCAGCATCGCGCTCTCGTAACGGCGCTCGTCGCGCGTCGACTGGATCGCCGCGAGCAGCACGGTGATGCCGGCCGCGAGCGTGAACAGGAACACGTACTGCACGGCGAGCGAGGCGCGGTCGATGACCTCGCGCACCTGCGCGAGGATGGCGTCGATGTCGAACACCGACACCGACGGGAAGCGCCGCACCAGCTCGACCAGCATCTTCCGCTGCTCGAGGTCGAGCTTCATGCTCGTGAGCCAGGTGCCGGCGAGGCCGTCGAGCGTCCCGGGCGAGAACACCAGGAAGAAATTCGGCCGGAACGTGTCCCACTCCACCTCGCGGAAGCTCAGGACCTGCGCCTCCACGGTCTCGCCCGCGACGTCGAAGGCGAGCCGGTCGCCGAGCTCGAGCCCGAGCTCTTCCTGGTACTCCGTCGCGACGGACACGTAGTGCTTGCCGCGATCCGCGGCGTCCCACCAGCGCCCCGCCACGATCCGGTTGTCCAGCTGCGGCTGCTCGGCCCAGGACAGGTTCTGCTCGCGCTCGGCGAATCCCTCGCCGCGGTCCATGGCCGGCTTGACCTTCTCGATCGGCTGGCCGTTGATCGCCGTCATGCGTGCCCGGATCATCGGGAAAAGCTTCGGCTCCGGCAGCCCGCGTTCCGCCATGAAGCGCGCGAAATCGGCCGTCTCCGCCGCCGGGATGTTGATCATGAAGAAATTCGGCGTGTCCGCGGGGAGGCTTGCGCGCCAGTCCTTCAGCAGGTCGCCGCGCACCACCGCGAGCAGCAGCAGCACCATCAGCCCGAGCCCGAAAGCCACCACCTGCACCACGCTCTCGCGTCCGCGCCGGGCGAGGTTGGCGACGCCGTAGCGCCAGGCGACGCCGACCGCGCCGCGCAGGCGGCCCGCGAGGCGCACCAGCAGGAAGCCGGCGCCGTAGAGCACGGCGAGCGTCACCGCGATCCCGGCCGCGAGCACGCCGACGAGCCGCGCGTCGCGCACCAGCCAGTACAGCACGCCGATGATCGTCGCCACTGCGAGCCCGTACGCCACCGAATAACGCAGCGGCGGCGGCTCGAGGTTCCGGCGCAGCACGCGCGCGGGCGGGACGCGCTTCAACTGCAGCATCGGCGGCAGCGCGAAGCCGACCAGGATGGCGATCGCGGTCGCCCCGCCCATGAGCGCGGGCGCGAGCGTCGGCGGCGGCAGGTCGGCGCGCACCAGGTCTCCGAGCAGGCGCGTGAGCAGTTCCTGCGCGAGGAAGCCGAGCGCGGCGCCGACGGCCGCGGCGATCAGCGCGACCAGCGCGAGCTCGATGACCGTGACCGCGAGCACGAGTCGCTGCGGCGCACCCATGCACTTCATCAGCGCGACGCTGTCGAGGTGGCGCTGCGTGTAACGCCGCGCCGCCATTGCAACGGCGACGGCCGCGAGCAGCACCGTGATCATCGCCGAGAGGTTCAGGAAGCGCCCGGCCCGCCGGGTCGAGGCCTGGATCTGCGGGCTTTCCTCGGACACTCCGACCAGCCGCTCGCCTTCCAGCTTGCGCTCCTGGAGCAGTGGCCGGAAGGCGCGGATGTCGGCGGGCCGTCCCGCGAAGAGCAACGCATATTGCGCGCGGCTGCCCGGGCCGAGGAGTCCGGTGGCCGGAAGATCCTCGAGTGGGATGAGTAGCGAGGGCGCGAGGTCGACGAACGCCGACCCCTGGTCGGGCCGGTAATCGAGAACCCGCGTCACCCGGAACCCGGCCGACCCGATATTGACGCTGTCGCCGACCTTGGCGCCGATGCGCGCCAGCAGCCGCGAGTCGAGCCAGGCCTCGCCCCGGCCCGGAAGCGTGTCGGTCTCGCGCGCCGGCGCAAACGGCGCCTCCGCGATCTTGAGCTTGCCGCGCAGCGGATATCCCGGGCCCACCGCGCGGATCGCCGTCAGCGCGGACTCGGTGCCGAAGAACACGACGCTCGGGAACGAGACGACCCGGGCGGTCGCGATGCCTCGCTCGCCGGCAAGCGTGTCGTAGGAATCGGCGATCGGCTCCGGCGAGCGCATGCGCAGGTCGGCGGCGAGCACCTCCGCCGCGCGCTGGTCCACCGCCTGCCCGATGCGGTCGGTGAAGAAACCGACGCCGGTCAGCGCCGTGACCGCGACGAGGAGCGCGGCGAGCAGCACCGCAAGCTCGCCCGAGCGCCAGTCGCGCGACAGGGCCAGCAGCGCAAAGCGCAGCGCGCGCACTAGCCGCCTCCGACTTGCCGCCCGGCGTCGAGCTCGATGATGCGGCCGCAGCGGGCCGCGATCTCGCGATCGTGCGTGACGAGCACGAGCGTCGTGCCGTTCGCCGCGTTGAGGTCGAACAGGAGCTCCATCACGCGATGGCCGGTCGTAGTGTCGAGGTTCCCGGTCGGTTCGTCGGCGAACAGCACCGACGGGCGCGTCACGAAGGCGCGTGCGATGGCGACGCGTTGCTGCTCGCCGCCCGAGAGCTGGCGCGGATAGTGCCCGAGCCGGGGTTCGAGCCCTACTTGCGTCAACACGGCGCGCGCGCCCGCGCGCGCATCGGAGCGGCCAGCGAGCTCGAGCGGCAGCATCACGTTCTCGAGCGCCGTCAACGACGGGACGAGGTGGAAGGACTGGAACACGAAGCCGACGTGACGGGCGCGCGCGGCGGCGCGGCCGTCCTCGTCCAGGGCCGAGAGTTCGATACCCTCGAGCCAGACCGATCCCGCGCTCGGCTCGTCGAGGCCCGCCAGCAAGGCGAGCAGCGTGGATTTCCCCGCCCCTGAAGCGCCAACGATGGCCACGGTCTCGCCCGCCCCGACCGCGAGGCTGACGTCGTCGAGGATGGTCAGCATTCCCTCGGGGCTGGTAACCTCCTTGCGCAAACTTCTGGCTTCGAGAACGGTCTTCCTGTTCATGCTGCGCGTCGCGTTCCTTGCACTGGTCCTTGCCGCTGCCGCGCTGCCGGCGCGGGCCGCCGAGCCGCCGGTCATCCTGGTGCTCGGCGACTCGCTGTCCGCCGGCTACGGGCTCACGCCCGGCCAGGGTTGGGTATCCCTGCTGCAGCAGCGATTGAAGAAGGAAGGTTACGGACACCGTGTCGTCAATGCCAGCGTGACCGGCGAGACGACGGACGGCGGGCTCGCCCGGCTCGACCGCGCGCTCGCGACGCACAAGCCCGGCATCGTGATCCTGGAACTCGGCGGCAACGACGGACTGCGCGGACTCCCGGTTGCGCGCGTGGAAACGAACCTCGGGCTGCTGATCACGAAGAGTCGCGCAGCCGGCGCGGACGTGCTGCTCCTGACCGTCAGCATGCCGACGAACTACGGCCCGAAGTACACGACCTCGTATCAACAGATCTACGACGACCTGAAAGCGCGCTACCAGGTCGGCTCTGCCGCGCTCATGGGCCCCGAGGTCGCGCTCGAACTCGCGTTCTTCCAGCCGGACGGCATCCATCCGAATGCGAAGGCGCAGCCGCTGCTCCTGAACAACGTCTGGGCCCAGCTCACGCCGCTCTTGCGCCGCTAGTCAAAGGCGCGTCAAATCCGGGCCGTATCCGGAGAATGCGCCGTGCAGTTTTTGCGATGCAGCAATGAATGATTCGAACGCGGCCGCCGGCCGGATCTGGCTGCGCGACTACCCGCCCGACGTGCCCGCGGAGATCGATCCGGACTCGATCCCCTCGCTGAAACACCTCTACGAGGATGCTTTCCGCCGCTTCGCCGGCGCGACCGCCTACGCCAACATGGGCCGCTCACTCACCTACGCGGACGTCGACGAACAGTCACGCCGGTTCGGGGCCTGGCTGCAGAAAGAGGCCGGCCTCGCCGCCGGCGACCGCGTCGCGATCATGATGCCGAACCTCCTGCAGTATCCGATCGCGATCGTGGGTGCGCACCGGGCGGGCTGCGTCGTCGTCAACGTCAACCCGCTCTACACGGCGCGCGAGCTCGAGCACCAGCTCAACGATTCGGGCGCGACCGTGATCGTCATCTTCGAGAACGCGGCGGCGACGCTCGAGCAGGTGATCGCGCGCACGAAGGTAGCGAAGGTGGTCGTCACCGGCATCGGCGACCTGCTCGGCTTCCCGAAAGCCGCGATCACGAACTTCGTGATCCGCAAGGTCAGGAAGATGGTGCCGGCGTACTCGCTGCCGGGCGCCGTGCGCTTCAACGACGCGCTCGCGAAAGGCGCATCGCTCGAGCTCGCCCCGGTGGACGTGTCCGGCGAGGACGTCGCCTTCCTGCAGTACACGGGCGGCACGACCGGCGTCTCCAAGGGTGCCGTGCTCACGCACCGGAACATGGTCGCGAACACGCTGCAGGTCGTCGCCTTCATGCCGGAGCTCGCGGAGTTCACGAATCCCGCCGTCATCACGGCGCTGCCGCTGTACCACATCTTCGCGCTGACGACGAACATGCTGGTGTTCACGCGGGTCGGCGGCAACAACGTGCTGATCACGAACCCGCGCGACATGGCGGGTTTCATCAAGGAGCTCGCGAAGGTGCGGTTCACCTTCATCACCGGGGTGAACACGCTCTTCAATGCGCTGCTCAACACGCCGGGCTTCGACAAGCTCGACTTCAGCTCGCTGAAGGTCGCTCTCGGCGGCGGCATGGCCGTACAGGCGGCGGTCTCGGAGCGATGGCGATCGGTCACCGGCCGGCACATCTGCCAGGGCTGGGGACTCACCGAATCCTCGCCCGTCGGCACCGCGAACCTGCCGCGCAACTCCGACTTCACTGGCTCCATCGGCTACCCGATTCCCTCCACCGAGATCTCGATTTGCGACGACGACGGCCACGCGTTGCCGGTCGGCTCGGTGGGCGAGATCTGCATCCGCGGCCCGCAGGTGATGCGCGGCTACTGGAACCGGCCCGAGGAGACCGCGAAGGTGATGCTGCCGGGCGGCTGGCTGCGCACCGGCGACGTCGGCCGCATGGACGAACGCGGCCGCACCTTCATCGAGGACCGCAAGAAGGACATGATCCTCGTGTCGGGATTCAACGTGTACCCGAACGAGGTCGAGGGCGTCGTCGCGCAGATGCCCGCCGTCCTCGAGGTCGCGGCCGTCGCACAGCCGGACGACCGGTCCGGCGAAGTGGTCGCGCTGTTCATCGTGAAGAAGGACCCGTCGCTGACCGCCGACGACGTCATCGCCTTCTGCAAGCGCGAGTTGACCGGCTACAAGGTGCCGAAACACGTCTATTTCCGCGAAGAGTTGCCGAAGACCAACGTCGGAAAGATCCTACGCCGCACGCTGCGGGATGGACTACGCGCGGTGTAGGCCGGTCTCCAATAGACTGCCCTGATGAGGCGGTTGACCTGATGCGAGTACTCGCCACCGGCGCCCTGGGTTTCATCGGCCGGCATTTCCTGATGGCCGCGCTGGCCGCTGGTATCGCGGTCACGGCATTCCATCGTGCGCCGTCGATGCCGAAACGGGCGCTCGCCCAGCAGTTCCAGTCGCGCGGCGTCAGCTTCCACTCGGGTGATGTCGAGGACGTCGAGTCCCTGCGGCCCGCGATGAATGGCGTCGAGTCCGTGTGTCATTTCGCCTCGGCCTTCCGCGAGAGCGGGATGTCGGACGAATACTTCATACGGGTCAACGTGGACGGCACCCGCAACGTCATGGAAGCGGCGGCGGAACAGGGCGTGCGCCGCTTCGTGTTCTGCAGCACGGCCGGGATCTACGGGTCGCGGGTGCCGGGCGTGACCGACGAATCCGCGCCGGTCAATCCGGCGAACGTGTACGAGCGGTCGAAAGTCCGGGCCGAGGCCATGGTGCGCGCGCAGGCGACCCGGCTCGGCATGGAATACGCGATCTTCCGGCCGGCCGTGGTCTACGGGCCGCACGACGAGCGCCTGCTCAAGATGTTCAGGTCCGCATCCAAGGGGCGCTTTCCGCTGTTCGGCGACGGCAGCGGCCGCCGGCACATGGTGTACGTCGGCGACGTCGCCGACGCCGCGCTGCAGGCCTGCCTGCTGCCGCAGGCAGCCGGGCAGGAGATGATCATCGCCGGTCCACGCGCCGCGCCGCTGCGCGAAATCCTCGGGGTGCTGGCTAGCACGGTCGGCCGCAGCAGCAGCGGCCCGCGCTTTCCGCTCGCGCCGATGCGGCTGCTTGCGGCCGCGACTGAAGATGCCTGCAAGCTGGTCGGCGTCAACCCGCCGATCTACCGGCGCCGGATGGACTTCTACGTCAACGACGCCGCATTCGATTGCGCGCGCGCGCGTACGATCCTCGCCTGGCGTCCGGCCGTGGATCTCGAGGAAGGATTCGCGCGCACCCTCGAGTCGTACCGTCAGTCCGGCCTGGCCTGAGGGCGGCGCCGTCAGGGAAGGCGCGGCGCCACGACTTCGACCTCGGCCATCACGAATACGGGGGTGCTTTCGGAGTGCGGGCACGCCCTGGTCGAAGGCTCGCGGTTCGCGAGGCCCGCGCCGGAGAATGCGGCGGCTACTGCGACAGCAAGCGCAGCTGCCCCGCGTAGCCTGGACTGGCGGTACATCCTCAACTCCTCGTTCCTACCACTTCCACACCCGTGGGTACTCGTCGAACAGCTGTGGCAATTGCGACCGCGGGAGAATCGTCAGGGACCCGATCAGCGCAGCGTCCAGCAATCCCCGCTCCTCCAGGTCCTCCTCGACGGCGTAGAGCGGCGCGCCCCTCGCGGCGAGCGCCGCGACGTCCGCGCCGAGGTCCGCGGGGTGACTTTGCCGCCAGCCGCCGAGCTCAAGCGCCAGCGCCCGCTGCTCCTGCACCGCGTAGCAGACGGCGTTTCCGGTCAGCAGCAGGCCGAGTTCGCCGCCCGCGCCCCTCATCGCATGCGTGAGCCAGACAATCGTGTCGTCCTGTTCCTCCACGGTGGCGCGGTAGGCAGTCTCCAGCACTTGAAGCGTCTTCATGTTCCCGCTCCTTCAGCGCGTGCCGGCCGTGAGGGTGTTGCCGGACTCCAGCGACATCTTCCAGAAGTCCGCGGGCGAACCCCGGCGCACACCTTCTATGGCCTCGTTCACGCCCCGCTCATCAACGCAGAGGCCGCAGTTCACCCAGTCGAGCCTGCGGCCCTGCGCCGCGGCGAGGGCGAGCAGCGCCGCGATCCACACGCGCGGCAGCGGATGGTCTTCCGCGGCGGCATCGCGACCATGGACCGCGTTTGCGTGCGGCGCCTGCCGCGCGAAGGAGAGCGCGACCGCGCCTTCGTAGGCAAAGACATTGACGTCGTGGCCGGATGCGAGCGCGGCGGCGATGATTCGAAACATTGTCACCGTTCGCGAGTTCTCGAACGGCGCGTCCATGAAGGCGAATGTCAGCGCAGACTCCATGAGTATCTCCTTCAGAGGAACAGTACTTTCCAGGATGCGGCAAGGCGGTCGACGACGAGGCCGATCGACGCGGGCTTCACGCCGCGCGCGACGTCCTTCACGCCGATCCCACGCTCGCGCAGCGAGAAATCGTCCGCCAGCACCTCGACGCCCGCCGCGAGCGCTTCGTGCAAGGCTTCGCGATCCGCGCCTGCGCGGCAGGGCAGTACGCCGTTCTGCACGAGGTAGAGTGCAACGGTCGAGCCCGCGCGGCGCAGCTCGACCGCGAGCTCGACGTGGCCGGCCACGACCTGGCTGGAGAACGGGTCCCTGGACTCGATCAGGAGATAGCTGGCCATCCCACACCTCCGCGTTTGCTTGCGCCTCAACAGGCATGCTTGAAGTGACGGGCATGCTCCCCCGCCCAGACCGGGACGTCCGGACCAAAAGCTGAAGAAAAGCCGAATTAAGGCCCTCCGGAACCCTTGCGGCCCCGCCCTGTGGCAGACTTGCCGCCCCATGGGCAGAAGGCTCCTGATCGGCGAGTTCGAGATCGAACCGGCGACCCGCAGGGTGCGCCGGCCGGACGGCCTGCAGGTCCACCTCGCCAACCGGCCCTTCCAGGTATTGCTCCACCTGGTTGCCAATCGCGACCGGCTCGTGCCGCGCGCCGAACTGCTCGAACACTTCTGGGACGGGCGCGACGTCTACGACGGCGCGCTCACGCGCTGCATGAGCACCGTGCGCAAGGCGCTCGACGACCAGGGCAATCCAGCCCGCTATGTCGAGACGCGCTGGGCCGAGGGTTACCGCTTCATCGGGCCCTGCGCAGAAATCGAGGACGATGGGTATTCGAAACTCGCCTCGCTGTCCGCGGTCGAGCACGACTTTGGCGCACGGCATCGTCCCGGATTTTCGCAAGCCCGTGACACGAGGAACGCCGGCTGGCTCGTGGAGCGCGGCAACGCCTACCTCGGCCGTTCGAGCCATCGCAGCTATCGCTATGCGCTCGAGATGTTCCGACTCGCGGTGCAGGTGGATCCGGAGGACCCCCGTGCCCACGGCGGGATCGCCGCTGCGCACGCGCTGCTATGCCTGCACGCCGAGCCATCCAGTTCGCATCGTGCCGCGGCAGGCACCGCGCTGCAGACCGCGCTCCAGCTCAACCCGCTCTGCGCCGACGTGCAGCACGCGCGTGCCCAGGTCGCCGTCATGCATGACGACTATGCCGAAGCTTACCGGGCGTTCCGCGAGGCGGAGGCGCTCGCGCCAGCGCAGTTCTCGATCTGGTACTACCACGGGCGCGGACACGCCGAAAAAGGTGACCACGAAGGCGCGCTGGCCCGGTACCTGCGCGCAGCGGAGGCGGAACCCGCCGACTACCAGGCGCTCGCGCTGGCAGAGCAATCCTTCCATAGGGTCGGGCTGCATGAGGACGCGCGGCGTGCAGCCACCGCCTGCGTCCGCGCGACAGAGGAGGCGCTGCGTCGGCAGCCCGATGACGTTCGCGCCCTGTCGCTGGTGGCCTGCGTGCTTCCCTCGCTCGGCCGCAATGCGGAAGCCCGCGGCTGGACCGAGCGGGCCGTTGCGCTGGAGCCGCTCGAGCCGTTCGTCAACTTCAATGCGGCCTGCGTATACATCGCGCTTCGCGACTTTGAGCGGGCCCTTTATTTCTTGCGACGCGTCAGCCTGTCGGCGGTCGGCAACTACAACTGGATCGCGCACGATCCCTGCATCGACCCGGTGCGCTCGCATCCGCGCTTCGCGGCGATCCTGCCCGCGCCGGCCGCGGCGTAGGGAAAAAGGGGACGCACCCCTTTTCCTTCGGTCCTTCGGGAAAAGGGGTGCGTCCCCTTTTTCCTAGCGGTGGTACGCCGGCGACAGCTCCTGCACCGCCGCGATCATCGTCGCGACATTCTCCGGATCGACGCCCGGCTGGATGCCGTGCCCGAGGTTGAAGACATGCCCCGGGCCGCGGCCATAGCTTTCGAGCACGCGCGCGACTTCGGCGCGGATGGCCGCGGGCGGCGCGAACAGCGCGCCCGGGTCGAGGTTTCCCTGCAGCGCCACGCGGCCGAAGGTGTCGCGTCGGGCGGCGGACAGTTCCGTGGTCCAGTCGACGCCGAGCGCGTCGGCGCCTGACGCCGACAGGCGCTCGAGCCAGGCGCCGCCACCCTTGGTGAACAGGATTACCGGGACGCGGCGACCCTCGCGCTCGCGTACCAGGTCGCCCACGATCCGCTCCATGTAAGCGAGCGAGAATTCGTAGTACGCCGGCGTCGACAGCGCCCCGCCCCAGGTATCGAACAGCATGAGCGCCTGCGCGCCGGCGGCGACCTGCGCATTGAGGTAGTCCGTCGTCGCGCGCGCGAGCTTCTCCAGCAGCCGGTGCAGCGCCTTCGGGTCGCCGTAGGCGAGCGCCTTGGCGCGCGGGAAGTCCCGGCTGCTGCCGCCCTCGATCATGTAGGTCGCGACGGTCCACGGGGATCCCGCAAAGCCGATGAGCGGCACGCGACCGGCGAGCTCGCGGCGGATCAGCGCGACGGCGTCGAACACGAACCGCAACTCGCGCGCGAGGTCCGGCACCGGCAGCGCGTCGATGTCGGACGCCGAGCGCACCGGCCGCTCGATCCGCGGCCCCTCGCCCTCCTCGAACGACAGGCCGACGCCCATCGCCTTCGGGATCATCAGGATGTCGGAGAACAGGATCGCGGCGTCGAGCGGAAAGCGCGCCAGCGGCTGCAACGTGACCTCGCAGGCGAGTTCCGGGTTGGTCGCGAGCCCGAGGAAACTGCCCGCTTTGGCCCGCGTCGCGCGGTACTCGGGCAGGTAGCGTCCTGCCTGGCGCATGAACCACACCGGCGTGCGGTCCACCGGCTCGCGCGCGAGCGCGCGCAGCAGCCGGTCATTCTGCAGGGCGCTCATGGGCCCGGAAAGAGCCCGGCGATCGTGGACTGGATCGATTCCGCGGCGGCGCGCGGGTCGGCGGCGTCGCGGATCGGCCGGCCGACGACGATGTAGTCGGCGCCGTTCGCGAACGCATCGGCGACGCTGACCACGCGCTTCTGGTCGTCCGTCGGCCGGTTCTCGACCGGGCGGATACCCGGCGTCACCACGATCAGCCGGTCGTCGACGCCCGCGCGCAGCATCTTCGCCTCGAGGCCTGAGGACACCACGCCCGCGCAGCCCGCGGCGAGCGCGCGACGGGCGCGCGAGAGCACGAGCTGCTCCACGTCGCACTGGAAGCCGAGGTCGTCGAGGTCGCCGCGGTCGAGGCTCGTCAGCACGGTGACGGCGAGGATGCCGAACCCGTCGGCGGCCCCGGCGGCCGCCTCCATGATCGCCTGGTTGCCGTGCACGGTCGCGAAGGTCACGCCACGTCCCTTGAGGTTGCGCACCGCGCCCGCGACCGTCGCCGGCACGTCGAACAGCTTGAGGTCGAGGAAGATCTTCTTGCCGCGCCCGGCCAGGGCATCGAGCAGCGTGAACGCGTCGCCCGACATGAAGAGCTCGAGCCCGAGCTTGTAGAAGGACACGGAATCGCCGAGGCGGTCCGCGAGCTGGTGCGCCGCATCGACGGTCGGCACGTCCATGGCGAAGATCAGGCGCTCACGCGCGGGTATAGCCACTCTGGTCACGAGGGTCGTCCGTTTCGCTCCGGGCAGGCCCTTATGCTAGCAGCCTCGCGTGTTCCTGGAATGCATAGCGATCGGTCATGCCGGCGATGTAGTCGGCCACCGCGCGCGCGCGGCCCGCCTTGCCCGAACGCGTTTCCAGCGCGATCGCCGCGTCGCGGTGCTCCGGCGGCATGCGCGCGACGTCGGCCATGAAGCCCGCGAACAGGTCCTCGAGCGCCTTGCCGGCGCCGAGGCGCGCGGCCTGCATCTTCTCGTGCCGGTAGAGGCGATTGCGCAGGAATTTCTTCATCTCCCGGTGCTCGCGGTCGCGCGCCTCGGAGAAGCCGATGAGCGGGCCCGGCTGCGCGCGCACGGCCTCGATGTCGGCGGGACGCGCCGCCTCGAGCCGCCGCGCGGACTCCACAATCAGGTCGCTCGCGACCTCGTGGATCATGCGCCGGATCACCTCGTGGACGAGGCGGCGCCCGGGCAGTTCCCCGTAACGCGCGACAACCGCTGCGTGCTGGCGTGCGAACAGCGCGACATCCTGCAGCTCATCCAGCGTGACGAGTCCCGAGCGCAGTCCGTCGTCGACGTCGTGGTTGTTATACGCGATGGCGTCGGCGAGGTCCGCGATCTGCGCCTCGAGGCCCGGCTGGCGGCGCTCGATGAAGCGCCGCCCGAGCTCGCCGAGCTCGCGCGCGTTCGCGAGCGAGCAGTGCTTCAGGATCCCCTCGCGTGTTTCAAACGTGAGGTTGAGTCCCGGGAATTCGGCGTAGCGTTCCTCGAGCTCGTCGACCACCCGCAGCGACTGCAGGTTGTGCTCGAAGCCGCCGTAGTCGCGCATGCAGTCGTTCAGGACGTCCTGGCCGGCGTGCCCGAAAGGCGTGTGGCCGAGGTCGTGCGCGAGGCAGATGGCCTCGGTCAGCGGCTCCGAGAGCGCGAGCGCGAGCGCGACCGAGCGGCCGATCTGCGCGACCTCGATCGAGTGCGTGAGCCGCGTGCGGTACATGTCGCCTTCGTGGTTGATGAAGACTTGCGTCTTGTAGACCAGGCGACGGAAGGCATTCGAATGGATGATGCGGTCGCGATCACGCTGGAACTCGCCGCGCCAGTCCGCGGGCGGTTCCGGGTGACGCCGGCCGCGGGAGCCCCGCTCGAGCGCGGCCCAGGGCGCAAGCCCGATATCCGGATCGCGGCCGCGCCTCATGCGCCTGCCCGTTCCTCGATCAGGGACTCGAGCGCCTCGCGCGGGTAGTCCGCGGTGACAGTCGCGCGACCGATGCCGTCGAGCAGCACCAGGCGGATCTGCCCGCCCTTCACTTTCTTGTCCATGGCCATCAGCTCGAGCATGCGGGCCCGTCCGATCCGCGGCGGGTCGACCGGCAGGCCCGCGGCGGACAGCAGCGCCCGCACCCTAAGGGCCTCGCTGCCCGGGATCCGGCCCGTGCGCGCGGACAGTTCGGCGGCGAGCACGAGCCCGGCCGCAACGGCCTCGCCATGCAGCACGCTGCCGTAACCCGCGCCCGCCTCGATGGCGTGGCCGAAGGTGTGGCCGAGGTTGAGGAGAGCGCGCGAACCCTCCTCGCGCTCGTCCGCCGCGACGATCGCGACCTTGATCTCGCAGGCACGCCGGATGGCCTCGGCGAGTGCCGCGGAATCGCGCGCGAGCACGCTCGCGCCGTTCGCTTCCAGCCAGCCGAAGAACGCGGCGTCCGCGACCAGTGCCGCCTTCACGATTTCGGTGAACCCGGAGCGCAGCTGCCGTTCCGGCAGCGTCGACAGCGTGTCGATGTCGCTGAGGACCGCGGCCGGCTGGTGGAAGGCGCCGATCAGGTTCTTGCCGCCGGGATGATTGACGCCGGTCTTGCCGCCGACGGAGGAATCCACCTGGGCGAGCAACGTGGTCGGCAACTGCACGATCGCGATGCCGCGCTGGTAGGACGCGGCGGCAAAGCCCGCGATGTCGCCGATCACGCCGCCGCCGAGGGCGAGCACCGCGCCATCGCGGTTGATGCGGGCCCCGACCAGCGCGTCGATGATGGTCGCCACGTTGCCGAGCGTCTTCTGCTGCTCGCCGCCCGGAAGCACGCAGACCGTGTAGTCGCGTCCCGCGAGGCCCTCCTCGAGCCGCGGCAGCCACAGCGGGCCCACCGCGTCGTCGGTCACGACGAGTAGCTTCGCCGCCGCCGCGTGGCGCGCGAGCAGCTCGCGCGAACCGAGGAGTCCCGGCCCGACCAGGATCGGGTAGGCACGCTTGCCGAGCTTGACCTCAAGGCGCTCCATGTCAGGTTCCTTCCAACGCGCGTTCGATGTCGCCCGCGACCGCCGTCGGAGCGCGGCCGTCGGTGCGGATGGTGATGGCCGCGATCGAGCGGTAGAGCGGGTTGCGCACGAGCGCGAGCTCCTCGAGCCGCGCGCGCCGGTCGCCGCCGGCGAGAAGCGGGCGGTGGTGGCTCTTGCGCGTGCGCTCGAGCTGCTGCTCGATCGTGGTGTCCAGGAACACGACCGTGCCGCGCGCGGCGAGCCGCTCGCGGTTCTCGGGCAGCAGCACCGCCCCGCCGCCCGTCGCCAGGACGATCCCGGCGGTCGCTGAGAGCGTGTCGATCGCGTCGCGCTCGCGGATGCGGAAGCCCTCCTCGCCCTCACGCTCGAAAATGTAGGCGATGTCGACGCCCGTGCGCGACTCGACCTCCGCGTCGCTGTCCGCGAACGGCAGGCCGAGCCGCCGGGCCAGGGCCTTGCCGACCGCGGTCTTGCCCGAGCCCATCGGGCCGATCAAAAAGACGCTGCGTTTCATGGTGCCGGGTCGCACTTATCGAACTTATTGATTCTAGACTGCTTCCGTCATCGCCGAGTGGGACGTCAATAAGTTCGATAAGTGCGACCCGGCACCAAAAAAACGGCCGCCCGGAGGCGGCCGTCGGATGGGGGCGAAGCCTCCCGCGGTCACTCGACCGTGGAACCCTCGCGCAGGATCTTGGGCGTCACGAAGATCAGCAACTCGTCGCGGTTGTTGATCTTGCTCTTGGTCTTGAACAGGTTGCCGACTATCGGCACGTCGCCGAGGCCCGGGACCTTCTTGACCGAATCGCGGCGCTCCGTCTCCATGATGCCGCCCAGCACGACCGTCTGGCCGTCCTTGACCAGCACCTGGGTCTGGATGTTGCGCGTGTCGATCGAGGGCACGAAGCCGCCGGTCGCGCTCGGCACCAGCTGGCCGACGCTGTCCTTGGTCACGACCAGGTCGAGGATCACGCGGTCGTCCGGCGTGATCTGCGGCGTCACCTTGAGCGACAGCACCGCCTTCTTGAACTGCGTCGTCGTCGCGCCGGAGGAGGCCGATTCCTGGTACGGGATCTCGACGCCCTGCTCGATGATCGCCTCGCGCTGGTTGGCCGTGATGACGCGCGGGGTCGACTTGATCTCGCCGCGGCCCTCGTTCTGGGCGGCCGACAGCTCGAGGTCGATCAGGAAGTCGTCGAAGTCGAGGATCGACAGCGCGATGCGGCCCGCGGGGTTCGCGACCGGCATGTTCACGTTGTAGCGCTCGAAGGCCGGGCCGAACGGCACGTTGACCGGGTACGGCGAGTTGCTGTTCTGCAGGTTGTCGAGCGCCGAGGACATGATCGAGTCGGTCGCCTGCGCGCTGCCGCTGACCGCCATCAGGTCCTTGATGTCGTCGGAGACGCGCGTGAAGCCGGCCCGCACGCCGAGGTCGCGGCTGAAGTCGTCGGCGACGATCACGATGCGCGACTCGATCAGCACCTGGCGGACCGGGATGTCGAGCGTCGCGACCATCGAGCGGATCGCCGAGAGGTTTTCCGACGTGTCCTGGACGAGGAGCGTGTTGGTGCGCTCGTCGACCGTGACGTTGCCGCGCTCGGAGAGCAGCGAACCGCCGCCCGCCGACTTGATGAGCCGCGCGATCTCGGTCGCCTTGGCGTAGTTGACCGTGAGGAACTCGGTGCGCAGCGGCGCCAGTTCCTGGATGTCCTTCTGCGCCTCGAGCTCGGCCTTCTCCTGGGCCGCGAGCTCGGTCTGCGGGGCGACCAGGATCACGTTGCCCTTGCGGCGCATGTCGAGGCCCTTGGTCTTCAGCACGATGTCGAGCGCCTGGTCCCAGGGGACGTTCTGCAGGCGCAGCGTCACGCGGCCCTTGACCGAGTCGGACACCACGATGTTCTGGCCGCTGGTGTCCGCGAGGAGCTGCAGCACCGGCCGCACGTCGATGTCCTGGAAGTTGAGCGTCAGGCGCTCGCCCGTGTAGACCTTGTCCTTTTCCGCGACCGCGGCCGTGGCGCGCGCGCGCGGGCGGACCTCGACCACGTACTGGTTGTCGGTCTGGTAGGCGAGCTGCTCGAAGTCGCCGCTCGCCGTCACGATGAGGCGGGCGCCGTTGCCGAGGCGGGTCGCGTCGAACATCGTCACGGGCGTCGCGAAGTCGACGACGTCGTAACGCTTCATGACGTCTTCGCCGAGCGTGACGCCGGTGAAGTCGACGATCACGCGGTTGCCTTCCTGCTTGAGGCTCGCCGGGGTCGCCGGATCCGAGAGCTGGACCACGACGCGGCCGGCGCCCTCGGGCGAGCGGCGGAAGTCGACGCCCGTGATCGCCCGGCCCGTCGCCGGCATGGAGACGGCGAGCGGCGGGGTCGAACCGGCCGAGGCCTGTGCGGCGCCGCCCAGCGTCACCAGCACGCTGTCGCCCTCGGCGACCGCGGTGTACGAGACCAGGGAATCGAGGTTGAAGACGACGCGCGTACGGCCGGTGGCTTCGGCTGCGACGATCGTGTCGACGCCGCCGGCGCCGACGTCGATGCGCCGGTTTTCGAGCGCGAGCCCGACGTCAGGCAGGTCGACCGAGAGCCGCGCGGGCTTGTCGATCGTGAAGGTCAGCGGCTGTGGCGCCGTGCCGTCGGTGCGCAGCCTGACCTGCAGGGTGGATCCCTGCATCGGCAGCACTTCGACCGCGGTCAGCCGCGCCGTGCCCTGCGCAACGGCGAACTGCGCCCAGGTCGCGACGGCCACTACGGCCATTGCGCCGCAGAGCCTTCGCGCGATGCCGCGTGCCGTGTCCATGTTGTACACCGTGTTCCGGTTGTTGCCAGCCATCAGACGTTCTCCCAGAAATCAGTCGGCAAGGGCCAGCGCCGCAGGGCGCTCGAGGTAACCGCCAAGTCCGTCAGGAACAATCTCGACCAGGGTGATCTTCGCGTCGCCCACGGCCATCACCCGGCCGTCGTTCTGGCCGAGGTGGTTGCCGGGGAGCACGCGGTGGATCAGCCCGTCCTTGGTCTGGATGAGCCCGTAGTTCCCGGCGCCGAGTCGGAGCGTGCCGACCATCTTCAGCGTGTCGAGCGGGAACTGTTCGAGGTATTCGCGCGGGCGCTGCACGTCCGGCCGCGGCCCGGTCGGGTTTTCGCCGGCCAGGCTCTGCAGGAACGGCGAGCGGCGGTCCGCCATCAGGTATTCGTGGCTCATGTACGGCCGCACTTCCGGCAGCGGCTGGATGCGGCCGCCCGGGCGCTGCTTGGCCTTGTCGATCTCGCCACGCAGGCCGTCGAGGCCGTCCCCGCAACCGGTGAGCGCGAGCGTCGCGACGATGCCGGCGGCAGTGATGAGCTTGCGCATGCGTTCGTGGCTCATGACGTCTTTTCCTGTTCACGCTCGCGCCGCGTCTTGCCCTTCTTGCCCTTGGCATCCTTGTCGTCGGCGGCAGGCGCGGCCGTCTCGTCCTCGTCCAGGTAACGGTAGGTCTTGGCCGTCAGGTTGAGCGTCAGCGCGTCGGACGGCGCGGGCGCGCCGCGACGGCTCGATCCGCGCGTCGGGCCGCGCGTGATCTCGATGTCGTGCAGCGTCACGATGCGCGGCAATGCCGCGATCCCGGACACGAACAGGCCGAACTCGTGGTACCCGCCGGTGAGCTGGATCTTGATCGGCAGCTCGGCATAGAAGTCCTTCTGGGTCTCCGTGCCGGGCTGGAACAGCCGCTCCTGCAGGCCGGCCGCGAGGCCCGTCTGCGAAATGTCGACGAGCAGCGAGGGCACCTCGGTCTTGCCCGGCAGCTGCCGCAGCATGGCGCCGAAGGTGCGCTCGATCTCCGCGAGCTGCTGGCGGTAGGCCTCGAGGTTAGCGGCCTTGCGCTGCTTCTGGTCGAAGGTCGCCCACAACGACTGCTGCTCGGCGCGCGCCTTCAGGAGCTCCGGCCGGTTGCCGTTCTCGCCCCAGACGAAGTACCACACGAGCAGGACCGTCGCGAAGACAAACACGAGCAGCACGCCGAGCGCGCGGAACAGGAACGGCCAGCGGCCGATGTCCTTGAAGTCGAGCTGCTGCAGCTGTTCGACGAAGTTCATTTCCCTGCCTCCGCCGCGCGCGCGGTGCGTTTAGCGGGCGCCTCGGCGTCCTCGGCCACGGCCGAGCGCTGGGAGGCGAACAGCGTGAACTGCGCACCCGGGCCGGCCGTGTTGCCGGTCTGGATGACCTTGAGCTCCGGCGACGACAGCGTCTCGGAGGCGTCGATGTTGCGCATGAACGCGGAGACGCGCGTGCTCGACTGCGCGACGCCGTTGAACTCGAGTTTCTTGCCGCTCTGCTTGACCGACGTGAGGTAGACGCCCTCGGGCAGCGTCGAGACGATCTGGTCGAACAGCTTGACGACCTCGGGCCGGCTCGCCTGGAGCGTGTCGATGACCTCCATGCGCGCGATCATCCGCGCCTTCTGGTCCTCGAGCGCCAGGATCTGCTCGATCGCCTTGTCGAGCTCGGCGATTTCCGCCTTGAGGAGCTCGTTGCGCCGGTTCTGGGCGTCGATCATCGAGCTCACCGTGAAGCTCGCGATCAGCGTCACGATGCCGGCGAGCACGAATGCGCCGACGATCCCGTAAAGGAACTCTTTCCGACGCCGCTGGCGGAGCGCTTGCCGCCAGGGCAGTAGGTTAATACTTGGCATCTTCGTCGAAACTCCGCAGTGCCAGACCACACGCGAGCAGCAGGGCCGTCGCGTCCCGAGTCACTCCCAGAGCCTTTGCCTTCGAGGAGATCTTCATCTGCCCGAGCGGGTCACCACGCTCGGCCGGAATGCCGACGCGGCTCGCAATCACGTCCGCGACGCCCGGAATGTTCGCGCAGCCGCCGCAGATCAGGATCTGCTCCGGCTGGCTGCGGCCGCTGCCCGACGCCAGGTAGAACTGGAGCGAGCGGCTGACCTGCTGGGTCATGTCGTCGATGAAGGGGTCGAGCACCTCGGGCTGGTAGTTCGAGGGCAGGCCGCCTTCCTTCTTGGCGCGCCCGGCCTCCTCCATCGAGAGGCCGTAGGTGCGCATGATTTCCTCGGTCAGCTGCTGGCCGCCGAAGGCGAAGTCGCGCGTGTACACGACGACGAGGTTCTTGAGCACGCTGAAGGTGGTCGTGCTCGCGCCGAAGTCGACGACCGCGATGGTGCGGTCCATGCCGCCGTCCGGCATCTGGTGCGTGAGCAGCTTGCAGGCGTTCTCGAGGGCGAAGGCCTCGACGTCGACCAGCTTGGCGACGAGCCCGGAGGCGTTCACCGCGGCGACACGCTGCTCGACGTTCTCGGAGCGCGAGGCGACGAGCAGCACGTCGCGCATGTCCGGGTCCTTCTCGGAAGCACCGAGCACCTGGAAGTCGTAGCTCACCTCTTCCATCGGGAAGGGGATGTACTGGTCCGCCTGCATCTCGATCTGCTGCTCGAGGTCGGCGTCGGACAGGTTCTTCGGCATCTGCACGGCCTTGGTGATGGCCGCGTCGCCGGAGATCGCGACGGCGCATTCCTTGGAGCGTACGCCCGAGCGCTTGACCGCCCGGCGGATCGCGTCGCCCACCGCTGCCGCGTCGACGATCGCCTTCTCGTTGATGGCGTTGTGCGGGGTCGGCTCGGCGGCATAGGCCTCGACCCGGTACTGGCCGCCCGACATCGCGAGCTCGATCAGCTTGATCGAGGACGTCGTGATGTCCAGGCCGATCAGCGGCGAGTAGCTGCGTCCGAGTGAGATTTTAGGCAGCTTGAGCACAGAAATTTCCTTTTCAGGTCAGGCTATTACGCGGCCAATCGCAATTCTGGGTCAAGTTAGCGGCCAACTATATAGCAAGCAACTGTTAAATTGAACGTGACCCGACTCGCAATTCCCTCGCATTCGAACCCGAACTCCAGGGGTCCACGGGCTCAGCCGGGGGGTACTCCCCCGGCCCCGACCGTTGGAGCCGGCCTTTCGCGCCCACGGGCCTCCGGAACCGGATCCGTACGGGATGCTGCACTCGAACGGGATGGCCAACCGTGTCTGGCGTCACGATCCCGGCGTCGCGGCGACGCGACCGCCGGGCCCCGGCAGTAGCCGACATTACTATGCATAATCGGTCACGGTGGTCACGACCCTGAACCGACGGCTGCGCATCGCGGCCACAGTCATCGTTTCGATCGCAGGGCTGATCGGGCTCGCATTTCTCGCGACCTATTACTACCTGAAGCCGACGCTGCCGGACGTCGCCGTGCTGCGCGACGTGCGCCTGCAGGTGCCGCTGCGCGTCTTCAGCCGCGACGGCAAGCTGCTGGCGCAGATCGGCGAGCAGCGGCGTGTGCCGGTAACCTGGGAGCAGATTCCGCCGGTCGTGGTGCAGGCGGTGCTCGCCGCCGAGGACGACCGCTTCTTCCAGCACCCGGGTGTCGACTGGCAAGGCATCGCGCGCGCCGTCATGGTCGCCGCGACGACCATGGAAGCCTCGCAGGGCGGCAGCACACTGACCCAGCAGCTCGTGCGCACCACGCTCATCACGAAAGAGAAACAGTTGCGCCGCAAGCTGCGCGAAGTGTTCCTCGCGCTGTCGCTCGAGAACGAGCTGTCCAAGCAGGAGATCTTCACGCTGTTCGTGAACACGCAGTTCCTCGGGCAGCGCTCCTACGGCTTCGCTGCGGCGGCCGAAACCTACTACGGCAAATCGCTTGGCGACGTGGACGCGGCCGAAGCGGCGCTCCTCGCCGGCATCCTGCAGGCGCCATCACGCCTGAACCCGGTGGCGAGCGTCGAGCATGCGACCGAGCGGCGGACCTACGTGCTCCGGCGCATGCGCGAGCTCGGCTACCTCGACGAGGCGGCCTGGCAGGCGGCGATGGACAAGCCTGTCGCGCGCGGCCAGCACGGACCGCGGGTCCAGGTCGATGCGCCCTATGTCGGCGAGATGGTGCGGCTCGTGCTGTTCGAGAAGTTCGGCGAGCGCATCTATTCCGAGGGATTCCAGGTCGTCACGACCGTGGACAGCCGCCTGCAGCGCGCCGCGGACGTGGCGCTTCGCAGCGCCGTGCTCGAGTACGACCGCCGCCACGGCTGGCGCGGCGCGGCCGGGCACGTGGACGTGGAGAAGGTTTCCGACGAAGCACTGGCGGCGCTGATCGAGGAACGGCCGGTGATCGGCGGGCTGATACCCGCGATCGTGGTGCGGACGACTGCCGAAGAAGCGACGGTCGTGGCCAGGAGCGGCCTGCGCTATCGCCTCGGCATGGACGGCATTCGCTGGGCGAAGGTCGGCGACGCTACGCCGAAGTCGCCGCGCGACGTCATGAAGATCGGCGACGTCGTCTACGTGCTGCCTGCGGGCGAAGGCGAGGCGCTGCTCGCGCAGGTCCCGGAGGTCCAGGGCGCCTTCGTCGCGCTCGACCCGCACGACGGTTCGGTCGTCGCGCTCTCCGGCGGCTTCGATTACGACGCCTCGAAGTTCAACCGCGTGGTGCAGGCGCGCCGGCAGCCGGGTTCCTCGTTCAAGCCCTTCATCTACTCCGCGGCGCTGGAAGCCGGATTCACGCCCGCTTCCGTCATTCTCGACGCGCCGGTCGTCTACGAGGCCCCGGACCCGGAGGTCGGAATCGGCCAGGGCGAGGAGCCAGTCGACGGCGAGGAAGCGGAGCAGGAGGACTGGCGCCCGGGCAACGACTCCGGCCGCTTCTACGGCCCGACGCGCCTGCGCGATGCACTCGCCCGCTCGCGCAACCTGGTGACCATCCGCGTCATGCGCCAGATCGGCGTCGGCTTTGCACGCGAGTACGTGCAGCGCTTCGGACTGCCGGCAGAGCACATCCCGGCGGACCTGACGGCGGCCCTCGGCACCGCACAACTGACGCCGCTCGAGATGGCGGACGGCTTCGCGGTGTTCGCGAACGGCGGCTCGCTCGTAAAGCCGCACGTCATCGACCGCATCCTCTCCGCCGACGGCACGGTGCTCGAGCAGACCGACGCGCCGGTGGCCTGCCCCGACTGCTCCGCATCGCCCGCCCCGTTCCTGGGCGACCCGCCGGTCGTGGTCGCGGGCGACGGGCCGCTCGGCGTCGTGCGCGCATCCGACGTCGGCGGCAGCCTGCCGGCGCTGGTCCCCGAGGAAACCGCGCCGCGCGCGATCTCGGAGGCGAATGCCTGGATCATCACGGACCTCCTCAAGGACGTGATCCGCCGCGGCACGGGCCAGCGCGCCCGCGCGCTCGGCCGTGCCGACATCGCCGGCAAGACCGGCACGACCAACGACGGCCGCGACGCGTGGTTCTCCGGCTTCAGCCCGGACCTCGTCGCGACGGCCTGGGTCGGCTTCGACCAGGAGCGGCCGCTCGGGCGCGACGAGGAAGGCTCGCGCACGGCGCTGCCGATGTGGATCTACTTCATGCGCGAGGCGCTCCGCGGCGTCCCCGAGCATCCGATGCCGATGCCGGACGGCGTCGTCACCGCGCGCATCTCGGCGGATCCGACCGTGCTGAGCGAAGAAGCCCCGGCCGAGTTCGAGTATTTCCTCGCCGACCACCTGCCGGCGGGCGTCGCCGGCGAAGGCGATGTGCCGGGCGAGCCGCCGCCGCAGCGGTACGAAGAGCCGATCTTTTAGGAACCTCCGATCGGCTCCCGCGTGGGCGCGACCGTGTGCGATATTCGTTTCTGGCAAGGCGCGAGGAGCGTGATGTATCAGGCGATACATGAGCGACGAGCAACGCAGCCAGAGACGAATAACGCCCGGTCCCTTTGGGTTACTCGCGGGCCTTGGCGGGACCACGTTGCTCGCTTTGCCCATGGTCCCCGCCATGGGGCTTCAGCTCGCGCCTCGTCCCGCCAAGGCGCGCGAGTAACGCGCCTCACGCGCGAGCCGATCGGAGGTTCCTAATGCCAAAGCGATCTGTTCGCGGCGACATGATGCGCCAGGCGATCGCACGCGAGGCCGCGCGGCTCATGATCGAGCACGGGCACGAGGACTACGGCGTCGCCAAGCGCAAGGCCGCGGAGCGATTCGGGGTCACTGACCTCGCCGTGCTGCCGAAGAACACCGAGATCGAGGCAGCGCTCGCCGAGCACCAGCGCCTGTTCGGGCCAGAGGCGCACGCGAGCGACCTGGTCGCGATGCGCACGGTCGCCATCGAGGCGATGCGGCTGCTCGAGGAATTCGAGCCGCGGCTCGTCGGTCCCCTGCTCTCGGGGACCGCCACGCCGCACAACGACATCACGCTGCACCTGTTCTCAGACACGCCGGAAACCGTCGCGGTATGCCTGATCGACCGCGGCATCCGCCACGAATTCGCGGAGCGGCGCTTCCGCAGGCAGCGCGACGAGGTCGAGGCCTACCCCGCCGTGCGTTTCACCGCAGGCAGCCACGAGGTGTACGCGACGATCTTCCCGAAGGACGGCATCCGCCAGGCGCCGCCGGGGCCGGTGGACGGCCGGCCGATGCGCCGAGCAACGCTCGGCGAAGTCGAAAGCCTGCTGCGGGCTAGCGCTTCCTGACCGCGACGTAGTCGCGGCGCGTCGCGCCCGTGTAGAGCTGGCGCGGGCGCGCGATCTTCATCTGCGGGTCCGCGATCATCTCGGACCAGTGCGCGACCCAGCCCGCGGTACGCGCGATCGCGAACATCACGGTGAACATCTCGCGCGGGATTCCGAGCGCGCGGTAGATGATGCCGGAATAGAAATCCACGTTCGGGTAGAGCTTGCGGCTGATGAAGTACTCGTCCTTGAGCGCGACTTCCTCGAGCCGGAGCGCGAGCTCGAACAGCGGGTTGTCGCTCTGGCCAAGCTTGCCCAGCACCTTGTGGCACATCTCGCGGATGATCGTCGCGCGCGGGTCGAAGTTCTTGTATACGCGGTGGCCGAAGCCCATGAGCCGGATGCCGCCCTTGCTGTCCTTGACCTTGGACAGGAACTCGGGGACGTGGTCCGCGTCGCCGATCTTCTCGAGCATGTCGACGACCGCCTCGTTGGCGCCGCCGTGGGCCGGTCCCCAGAGCGCCGACACGCCCGCCGACATCGCCGTGTACGGGTTGCAGCCCGTGCTGCCGGCGAGCCGCACGGTCGAGGTGCTCGCGTTCTGTTCGTGGTCCGCGTGCAGGATGAACAGCAGGTCGAGCGCCTTGGCGTGCAGCGGGTCGACCTCGTACGGCTCGCAGGGCACGGCAAAGAACATGTGCAGCATGTTCGCCGTGTAGTCGAGGTCGTTGCGCGGGTAGATGAAGGGCTGGCCGAGCGCGTGCTTGTAGGCCGCCGCAGCGACCGTCGGCAGCTTCGCGATCATGCGGTGCGAGAAGATCTCGCGATGCCGGTCGTCGGTGATGTCCGTCGAGTCGTGGTAGAACGCTGCGAGCGAGGCGACGATGGTCGCGACCATCGCCATCGGGTGCGCGTCGTGGTGGAAGCCGCGATAGAGCCTGAGCAGCCACTCGTTCAGCATCGTGTGGCGCGAGATGGAGTTCGTGAACGTGGCGAGCTCTTCCGCGCTCGGCAGCTCGCCCTGCTGCAGGAGGCAGGACACCTCGAGGAAAGTGCTGTGCTCGGCGAGTTGCTCGATCGGGTAGCCGCGATAGAGCAGGACCCCGGCGTCGCCGTCGATGTAGGTGATGGCGCTCGACGTTGCCGCCGTCGCCATGAAGCCCGGGTCGTAGGTGAAGAGGCCGTGGTCCTTCTGCAGCGTGCTGATATCCAGCACGTCCGGCCCGACGGTCCCGGAAAGCGCGGCAAGCTCGCTCGTGCGGCCCGTCGCCAGGTCGGTCAATTGATATTTTTTGTTTGGCATCGATTTCCCGCGTCGCAGACTGTCATGCTGCACTGCAGGAATCAAGGCTACCGGTCCGCTTTCCATAGAATGTCCGCATGAGCGAGACGATCGCGATCTACGTGCACCTGCCCTGGTGCGTGCGCAAGTGCCCCTATTGCGATTTCAACTCGCACGTCCGCCCGGACAACATGCCGGAGACGGAATATGTCGCGGCGCTGCTCGCGGACCTCGAGGGCGACCGCGACCTCGCGGCGGGCCGCGAAGTCGCAAGCATCTTCCTCGGCGGCGGCACACCTTCGCTGTTCAGCGTCGGCGCGATTGCGTCGCTCATCGAAGGCATCGCTGCGCGGCTCGCGTTGCTGCCGGACGCCGAGATCACGATGGAGGCGAATCCCGGGACGATCGAGCACGGCCGCTTTGCGGGCTACGCGAAGGCCGGCGTCAACCGCGTCTCGCTCGGCGCGCAGACTTTCGACGCCGCGGCGCTCGCGATGCTCGGCCGGATCCACGGTCCCGGCGAGATCGGCGCCGCGGTCGCGGAGCTCGCCGCCGCGGGCCTCGACAACTTCAACCTGGACTTGATGTATGCGCTGCCCCACCAGACGCGCGAAGCCGCGCTCGCCGACATCGAGGCAGCGCTTGCGCTGGGCCCCGCACACCTCTCGCGCTACCAGCTGACGCTCGAGCCGGGCACGGTCTTTCACAACCGTCCGCCACCGCTGCCGGACGACGACCTCGCCTTTTCGATGCAACAGGACGGCGATGCGCGACTCGCATCCGCGGGCTTCACGCAGTACGAGGTCTCCGCCTACGCGAAGCCCGGGCGGCAATGCCGGCACAACCTCAATTACTGGCGCTTCGGCGACTACCTCGGCATCGGCGCCGGGGCGCATGGCAAGGCGACGGCGGGCGGCGCCGTCATCCGCACCGAAAAGCCGCGCTCACCCCGCTCATTCCTGGCTGGCGGCGGCCGACTGGGTGCAATCCGGCGCGCGGTACCCACCGCCGAGCTGCCCTTCGAGTTCATGTTGAATGCCTTGCGCCTGTCCGAGGGCTTCCGACTCGCTGATTTCGAGCGCACGACGGGCCTTTTGGCCGCAGCCGTGCTGCCCAGGCTGGGCGACTTTGCGAAACGGGGCCTCGTGAAGGTAGAAGGCGACCGCTACCGGGCATCGGACCTCGGGTTTCGCTTCCTGAACGACATTCTTGCCGGCTTCCTGCCCGACGAAAGCGGCCGCCGGACGCCGGGGGAGTTGTACACAGCGCCTTCCCGCTTCGTGTCGGATAGGGACTTTCGTGACTTTGTTAGCGAGATGCCTTAACTGCCATGGTGTAACCCATTGAGCAGACAAGGGAAAAAGCCCTGCTCAAATTTTAATCAAAGTGTCATTAATGCAGGAATGGTCGAAAAGGCGATTCAGGTCGACCCGTCGGTCCACAGAGTTATCCACACATTTTGTGGATAAGAAAAAATCTTTAGTAAATTCGGTAACTTACGATCTGCGCTTGGGAACGACCGGGCCCACCTTGAATGTCGGGGTCGTCGCCCTTAGACTTCGCGGCCCCACCGAGCACGGCACTGGGATACCGCCATGAAAGACGCCATTCACCCGAAATACTCCGAGATCACGGTGACTTGCACCTGTGGCAACGCGTTCAAGACGCGCTCGACGCTCGGGTCGAACCTGGAAGTTGAAGTCTGCTCGAACTGCCACCCGTTCTACACGGGCAAGCAGAAGATCGTGGACTCGGGCGGCCGCGTCGACCGCTTCCGCAAGAAGTACGGCCTGAAGTAATTCGCCCGCTCGCCCGGCGGCCGTCAACTTTCGGTCCTCCCGCGCATCTAATCCGGGACCGGTACCCTTGGGGCCGGGAGCGGAGATCACCATGCGTCCACTGACCGGCAAACTCGCCTGCCTCGCCGCCTGCCTGGCCCTTGGCCTCGCCGCGGCCGGCCCGGCGCTCGGCGCCACCGAAAAGGAAGAGAAGCCGCAGAAGGAGAGCAAGGACGTCCGCACTGCGAAGCAGATGCACGTCGCCGTCACCCAGCAGATGGGCGTGCACTCGGACCTCGAGCTGCAGGAGTACGTCCAGCGCGTCGGCGAGAAGCTCGCCGCGGTGAGCGAGATGCCCGGGCTCGACTGGCACTTCACGATCGTCGACACCGACGACGTCAACGCCTTCGCGACCATGGGCGGCTACGTCTACATCTCGCGCGGCATCCTGCCGTACTTCCAGAACGAGGCGGACCTCGCCGCCGTGCTCGGCCACGAGATCGGCCACATCACCGCGGAGCACCTGAAGAAGCAGAACCGCAAGGGCATGATCTCCGGTCTCGCGAGTGCCGCGACCGCGATCTTCACCGGCATGCCGGCCCTCGCCGACCTCACCAGCATGGCCGGCCAGGCGATCATCAGCGGCTATGGCCGCGATGCCGAGCTCGAGGCCGACCGCCTCGGGGCGAGCTACCTCGCGAAGTCCAGCTACGACCCCGAGGCGATGATCCGCGTGATCGCGACGCTGAAGGCGCAGGACACGTTCGAGCGCGAGCGCGCGCGGCTCGAAGGCCGCGAGCCGCGCCTGTACCACGGCGTGTTCGCCTCGCACCCGGACAACGACACGCGCCTGCAGCAGGCGGTCGCATCCGCAGGGCGCACGCCGGCCCTGGCAGCGGGCGGCACCAACAATCCCGAAGGCTACATGCGCGCGATCGAGGGACTGCCGGTCGGCTCGAGCGCGCGCCAGGGAATGGTGCGCGAGAACCGTTTCTATCACTCCGACATGCAGTTCACGCTCGCATTCCCGCGCGGCTGGCAGGTGATGAACGAGCCGGACAAGATCCTCGCCATCGCGCCGAAGAAGGAGCACTACCTCGAGATCCGGACCCAGGCACCGCCCGCGGACCTCACCGACCCGCGCGAATTCGCGCAGCGCGGGCTCGCCAACAAGCGGCTGTCCCACACGGAATCGCTCGACGTCAACGGGCTGAAGGCCTGGACCGGCATCGTGCGCGGCGACCCGTCGCCCTACGGCCAGTCGACGAGCGTGCGCTACTTCATCATCTACTACGGAAACCTGATGTGGGTCTTCAAGGGCGCGAGCCGCTCGGGCGTCGAGACACCGGCGGGCGATGCCTTCTTCCTATCGACCGCCAACACGTTCCGGCGCATGCGCCCCAACGAGTTCCAGCTCGCCGAGCCGAACCGCCTGCACGTGATGCGCGCGGCCGACGGCACGACCATCGAATCCCTGGCGAAAGACAGCCCCATCAAGCAGTACCCGCTGCAGCAGCTTCGGCTGATCAATAACCTCTACCCGGAAGGCGAACCGAAGCCCGGCGACCTCGTGAAGACGGTCAAATAAGAGGGGACGGAGCCCTATTTCGTTCGCCGCCGCGGGATCCATTGGCTCAAAGTCGAAATAGGGCTCCGTCCCCTCTTTACCAACCCGCGGCCTTCATCCTCGTCGCCAGCTCCGCCAGCGCCTGCCCGCGATGACTTACGCGGTTTTTTTTCGCCTCGGGCATCTCGCCAGCCGTCAATTCGCTGCCGGCGACGACGAAAAGCGGGTCGTAGCCGAAACCACCCGCACCGCGCCGCTCGAACCCGATGCGTCCCTCCCACGCTGCCTCGGCCACGATCGGCGCCTCGCCCCCCGCGCCTAGCACGAAGACCATCGCGCAGCGATAGCGCGCGCCGCGACGCGCGGGCGGCACGCCCGCGAGTTCCGCGAGCAGCTTGTCGTTGTTGGCTTCGTTGTCGGCATCCCGTCCCGCGTAGCGCGCGCTGTAGACGCCCGGACGCCCGCCGAGGGCGTCGACCTCGAGGCCGGAATCGTCCGCGATGGCGGGAAGCCCGGAGCGTGCCGCGGCGTGACGCGCCTTGATCAGTGCGTTCGCGACGAAGCTGTCGCCGTCTTCGACGGGAGGCTCAATGCCGAACGCCGATTGCGCCACGGGCTCGAGGTCGTGTCCGCCCAGGATCGCGAGAATCTCGCGCAGTTTCCCGGGATTGCCGGTCGCGATCACGACCCGACGGGAGAAAAAGGGGACGCACCCCTTTATCGTCGAAGTTTCGCGACTCATGAGTTGGCTTCGATAAAGGGGTGCGTCCCCTTTTTCTCCTCAGCCCTGGCGCGCCTGCAGCTGCAGGCCGAACAGCTGGGCGGTACCCGAGGCGGCGAGGTTCAGCATCGCATCGAGCTCCTCGCGCCGGAAGGCGTGGCCTTCCGCGGTGCCCTGCACTTCGATGAAGGCGCCGCCGGAATTCATCACGACATTCATGTCGGTCTCGGCATCGACGTCCTCGGAATACTCGAGGTCGAGGACCGCCTCGCCTTTCACGATGCCGACCGAGATCGCGGCGACCTGGCCGTGCAGCGGGCTCGCCCCGAGCTGCTTCTTCGCGGCCAGCGTGTCGATCGCATCCGCGAGCGCGACGTAGCCGCCCGTGATCGCCGCCGTGCGCGTGCCGCCGTCCGCCTGCAGCACGTCGCAGTCGATGGTGATGGTTCGCTCGCCGATCGCCGCGAGGTCGATGCAGGCGCGCAGCGACCGGCCGATCAGGCGCTGGATCTCGTGGGTGCGGCCGCCCTGCTTGCCGCGCGCCGCCTCGCGCGCGCTGCGCGTATGCGTCGCGCGCGGCAGCATGCCGTACTCGGCCGTGAGCCAGCCCTTGCCGCTTCCGCGCAGGAACGGGGGCACTCCGTTCTCGATGCTCACCGTGCACAGCACGCGGGTGCCGCCAAACTCGCAGAGGACCGAGCCCTCCGCGTGCGTGGTGAAGCGGCGCGTGAAACGCACCGGTCGCAGTTCGTCGGCCGCACGGCCGCCTGGTCGCATGGGAAGCTCCGGGTCCGGGTCAGTGGCGCCAGACGAGGCTGGCTGCCGAGGCATTGTCGCTGTGCGGCGTGGATGCCGCTACTGCCTGTTCGACCAGCTTTTCGAGCGCCGGGCGGTAGCCGCCGTTGGCCTGGCCGTGCGGCTTGAGCATGGCCGCGATTTCCGCGTCCTTCAGGTTCGACCACACGCCGTCGGTGCAGACCATGAGGACGTCGCCGTCCTCGAGCGCCTGGCGCCGCGAGATCGTCATCTCCGGAAGCATGGCTTCGCCGCCGAGGCAGCATTCGACGAAGTTACGCATCGGGTGGCCCGGAATCTCGTCCTCGCGGATCGCGCCGTCGCGCAGCAGCTGCTCGACATGGCTGTGGTCGCGCGTGCGGGAGACCACCGAGCCGCCCCGCAGGTGATAGACGCGGCTGTCACCGACGTGCGCGAAGTACGCCTCCTGCCGCTGCACCAGGCAGATCGCGCAGGTCGCGCGCGGGCGCACGTCCACCGCGAGCCGGGTGCCGATCGAGACGACCGCTGCGTGCGCGCGGCCGATCGCGAGATGCAGGAAACCGAGCGGATCGAACAGCGGCTTGGCCTCGGCGCGGAACAGGTCGAGCATCACCTTGCAGCCGATTTCCGCCGCGCGTGCACCATACGCGTGGCCGCCCATGCCATCCATGACGACGAGCAGCGTCGCGCCTTCGCCTGCAGCGATCGCGGCGCGGTCCTGGTTGTCTTCGCGGTCGCCGGTCAGGCTGACCTCGGCGCACTCGATCGCCACGCGCTCACCGGCGGTCCGATGCCCGCCGCCCCCTGCTAAACTGCGGTGAAGCTTACATCAGCGGCCTGCATTGCACCCCGGGGAAGGTCCAACGATGCTGAAGAGCATGACCGGCTTCGCGCGCGCGGAGCGCACGACGCCCGCGGGACTGCTCGCCTGGGAGATCCGCAGCGTCAATCACCGCTACCTCGAGGTCGGCCTGCGCGTCCCCGAGGAACTGCGCGCCCTCGAGTCGGATTTCCGCCGCGCCATCGGCACGGCGGCACGGCGCGGCAAGGTCGATGCGTCGTTTTATGTCAGGCCGGGCCCCGCCGCCGGCCGCGAGCTCGCGCTCGATTCCGACCTCCTGGACGCGCTCATCGAGCGCGCCGGCGCCGTGCGCCGGCGCCTCGGCGCCGAAGGTCGCATCGACGCCGTGGACCTCCTGCGCTGGCCGGGCGTCGTGCGTGACGCCGAGCGCGACGCGGCCGGGCTGGCCGCGGCGGCGACCGAGTTGCTCGCGGAAGCCCTCGCCGCTTTCACCGCCTCGCGCGCGAGCGAGGGCGAGCGCATCGCACAGATGCTCCGCTCACGCGCGTCGCAGGTCACCGGGATCGTCGGCGCGATCGTCACGCGCCTGCCCGAAGTCCAGTCGAGGATCCGCGCGAAGATGCAGGAGCGGCTCGTCGCCCTGCGTGCCGAGGTGAATCCCGAGCGACTCGAGCAGGAGGTCGCGATCCTGTTGCAGAAGATGGACGTCGCCGAGGAGCTCGACCGGCTCGGCAGCCATGTCGACGAGCTTTCCTCGACCCTCGCGTCCGGCGACGCCGTCGGCCGCAAGCTCGATTTCCTGATGCAGGAATTCAACCGCGAGGCGAACACGCTGTCGTCGAAGTCACAGGACGTCGAGACGACGCGCCGGGCGGTCGAGCTCAAGGTCCTGATCGAGCAGATGCGCGAGCAGGTGCAGAACGTGGAATAGCGCGCGGCCGCGCCTCGCAACGAGGTTTCGACACCATCATGAGGACTTCAAAGAAAGACCGGACGACGACGCCCCGCGTGCCCGTCTCTCCGCCGGGAGCAATCGAAGTCGCCCACGAGGAGGCGGCGTTCTTCGAGAGTTTCTACAAGGCGAATGTCCGGGGCGGCGCCCGGGACTGGATGACGATCGGCTCGATCTCGGAACCCGAAGCGCGATTCCACTACAACGCCACGGAAAACAGCATCATCCGCGCCCTGTCGCGGCTGCAGCCCCTGCCTTCGGCGGCGACGGTGCATGCCTGGCGCATGATGCGCATCCGTTCCGGGTTGCGCCACCTCGACATCGGCTCCGGCACCGGCCACTGGATCGATTTCATGCGCGACGTTTTTCTGTTTACGCAGAGCGTCGGCATCGAGATCACCGACAAGATGTCGCAGTTCCTGCAGCAGAAATATTCCGGCGTCGAGGGCGTCGTGATTCACCGTGCCGATCTGGTCGCGGATGACTTCGGACCCGAGCTCATCGGCGGACCCGTGGATCTCGTCACGGCCATCGGAGTGATGTTCCACATCGTCGACGACGAGCGTTGGGTGAAGGCCCTGCACCGGCTGGCGGCCGTATTGAAGGGGGACGCACTGCTGCTGGTCGGCGGGGAGTTCGGAACACGGACACGCAACGTCCAGTTCCATCGCGACGATCACTTCGAATCGTGGAAGGAATTCTCGCGGGAACCCGACGGAAACGGCGAAATACGCGTCAATAAGCGCGTGCGCTCACTGGGCCATTGGAACGAAGCAACCGCTGCAGCGGGCCTCATGATCGTCGATGTGATCCGGACCGAGCACGACCCGGATCTCACGACGCCGGAGAACGATCTCCTCGTGCTCAAGCGCCGCTGAAGGAGGCCATGCCGAACCCGGCAAGGCGGGTGCCTAGGGATTCGCCCCTTCGCTGACCCAGCGCCGGATGAGGGCGATCTGCGCGGCCGTCAACGGGGTTTGCCCGAGCGGCATGCGCCCGCCCTCCGCTGCAGTGCCCTCGACCTTCTGCACGAGGTAACTGTTGTCCGGGTCGCCCGGCTCGATGCGATTCAGGCTGGGCACCTCCCTGCTCGGCACGTTGACGATGTTGTCGTAACTGTTGGCGGCGTCGAGTTTCATGCCCTGGGGTGCGCTGGCGCCGACGTGGCATCCGATGCATCTGCTGTTGAATATGGGCTGGATCTCCGCGACGTAATTCACCGCGGTCACGACGGGATTCACGACCGTGAAATCGGCATTGGTCAGGGCTGGATTGTTCGAGAACGTGGCGACTCGCACGGACGCCACCGGCCCCGTACCGTCGGCGTCATAGCGCAGCACGCCGGTGGCCGGATCGTAGAGGATCCTGTGGGCGGCGGTTTGCGCCGCGGCGCCGTTCCGGAATTCCGCGGCCGGCAGCGTGCCGGCCGTCGACAGCCCCGGGAAAGCGGCGCCGATGAGGCGCATGACGTCGTCGGCCGGGCTGAAATTGACGATGCGATCCTGGTTCGTGAGTGCGTCGGGCGGCGTATCGAAATCGAGCGTGTCCTGTCCGGGACCGCCGATGAGCTTGTCGTTTCCCGGCCCGCCGGTCAGCCGGTCGTTCCCGCCACCGCCACTCAACGTGTCATCGCCCGCGAGGCCCGACAAGCGGTTGTTGGCCGCGTTTCCGCGCAGGGAGTTCGCCAGCACGTTGCCGGTACCGTTGGCCGCGGCGTTTCCCGTCAGGACGAGATTCTCCACATTGTTTGGCAAGGTGTAAGACACCGGTGAGCGGATCCCGTCGATGCCCCGGTTCGCGGCCTCGGTCACCACGTCGCCGACTTCATCCACCACGTAGGTGTCGTCCCCGCCCAAGCCGATCATCGTGTCTGTGCCCGCGAGTCCGTCCAGGATGTTGCGGGCCGCGTTGCCTCGCAGCCGGTTGTCCAGCTCATTCCCGGTGGCTCTGACCGCCTCGCCGGCCAGCGTGAGGTTCTCCACGTCGCCCGGCAGCGTGTAGTTCACCGTGGAAATGACCGTATCCGTGCCGTCGCCCACGGCTTCGAGGACCTGATCGCCGGGCTCACCCACCTTGTAGGTGTCGTCGCCGGGCAACCCCATCATGACGTCGTCGCCACCCAGCCCGTCGATGGTGTCGTCTTCTGTCGTCCCTTCCAGGTTGTCCGGGCCGGCCGTGCCGACGATGTTGGCCGCGAGGACCGCGGCCGGCAGCATCGCGGCCGCCAGCGCGGCGACGCTGCGCCACGAAGCGTTGGGGCCGCCCAGTAGACGACGGATTGGGTCACGGGTCCTGCTCATGTTCTTGTTTCCCCTTGTGGCTCAATCATGATACTCGTGCGGCACGCTGGCAGGAATTTCCATGCCGAACCTGCTGACATTTCACTGATATCCACCTGATATCGCGACTCCTGCGGTACTGATGCAGGAATTCAACCGCGAGGCGAACACGCTCTCGTCGAAATCACAGGGCGTCGAATAGGTTTCCGCGGCGCCTGCCGGTGCTTCAGGGATTCGCCCCTTCGCTGACCCAGCGCCGGATGAGGGCGATCTGTGCGGCCGTCAACGGGGCGAATCCGAGCGGCATGCGCCCGCCCTCCGCCGCAGTACCCTCGACCTTCTGCACGAGGTAACTGTTGTCTGGGTCGCCCGGCTCGATGCGATTCAGGCTCGGTACCTGTCTGCTCGGCACGTTGACGATGTTCGCGTAACTACTGGCAGAGTCGAGTCGGAGCTGTAGCGACCCGCCGCCTATGTGGCATCCAATGCATCTGTCAGTGAAGATGGGCTGGATCTCCGCGACGTAATTCACCGCGGTCACGACGGGATTCACGACCGTGAAATCGGCATTGGTCAGGGCTGGATTGTTCGAGAACGTGGCGACTCGCACGGACGCCACCGGCCCCGTACCGTCGGCGTCATAGCGCAGCACGCCGGTGGCCGGATCGTAGAGGATCCTGTGGGCGGCGGTTTGCGCCGCGGCGCCGTTCCGGAATTCCGCGGCCGGCAGCGTGCCGGCCGTCGACAGCCCCGGGAAAGCGGCGCCGATGAGGCGCATGACGTCGTCGGCCGGGCTGAAATTGACGATGCGATCCTGGTTCGTGAGTGCGTCGGGCGGCGTATCGAAATCGAGCGTGTCCTGTCCGGGACCGCCGATGAGCTTGTCGTTTCCCGGCCCGCCGGTCAGCCGGTCGTTCCCGCCACCGCCACTCAACGTGTCATCGCCCGCGAGGCCCGACAAGCGGTTGTTGGCCGCGTTTCCGCGCAGGGAGTTCGCCAGCACGTTGCCGGTACCGTTGGCCGCGCCGTTTCCCGTCAGGACGAGATTCTCCACATTGTTCGGCAAGGTGTAAGACACCGGTGAGCGGATCCCGTCGATGCCCCGGTTCGCGGCCTCGGTCACCACGTCGCCGACTTCATCCACCACGTAGGTGTCGTCGCCGCCCAAGCCGATCATCGTGTCTGTGCCCGCGAGTCCGTCCAGGATGTTGCGGGCCGCGTTGCCTCGCAGCCGGTTGTCCAGCTCATTCCCGGTGGCTCTGACCGCCTCGCCGGCAAGCGTGAGGTTCTCCACGTCGCCCGGCAGCGTGTAGTTCACCGTGGAAATGACCGTATCCGTGCCGTCGCCCACGGCTTCGAGGACCTGATCGCCGGGCTGGCCCACCTTGTAGGTGTCGTCGCCGGGCAAGCCCCATCATGACGTCGTCGCCACCCAGCCCGTCGATCGTGTCGTCTTCCGTCGTCCCTTCCAGGACGTCCGGGCCGGCCGTGCCGACGATGTTGGCCGCGAGGACCGCGGCCGGCAGCATCGCGGCCGCCAGCGCGGCGACGCTGCGCCACGAAACGTTCGAGCCGTTCAGGAGACGGCGGATCGGGTCATGCGTCCCATTCAAGTTCTTGTCCTCCCTGGCGCCGCAATCATCGCCTCGCGCGCCGCGTCGGCAGCGGATTCGGTGCCGGCCGCACTGACATTTGCCTGATATTTCCCTGATAAGGCCCATCGCCGTACAAGTGACGGCGCCATTCAGCGCCGCACGCGATGCCAGTTCTGCGTCGGCGCGCCCTTCTGGTTCCAGCCGTGGTACGGATGCCGGGCGAGCATCTCGCGGTTGCGGAACACGAGGCTGAGCAGCGCGCCCGCCACGAAGCCGCCGACGTGCGCCCAGAACGCGACGCCGCCGCCCTGCGCGCCGATCGCGACGGTCCCGCTCACGAGCTGCAGCAGGAACCAGTAGCCGAGCATGAAGTAGGCCGGCACGGCGATCGTCGTGGCGTAGAACCCGAGGAACAGGAACAGGTGAACGTGCACGCGCGGGTACATCAGGACGTATGCGCCCATCACCCCGCCGATCGCGCCGGACGCGCCGACCATCGGGATGATCGAGTCCGGGTCGAAAGCCGCCTGCAGCGCCGCGGCGGCGATGCCGCACAGCAGGTAGAACACGACGAAGCGCAGGTGGCCCATCGCGTCCTCGACGTTGTTGCCGAAGATCCAGAGGAACCACATGTTCCCGATCAGGTGCATCCAGCCGCCGTGCATGAACATCGAGGTCAGCACGGTGTGCCAGGAACCGCCGCCTTCGAGGACGCAGGCGGCGTCCGGCGAAATGGGGAAGCTCGTGCCGGGCGGCACGGTGCCGAGGACATCGGCCGGGATCAGTCCGAGGCGGCAGACGGAAGACGACAGCGCGGGCTCGCTGCCGAGTCCCTGCAGCAGCGCCCAGGCCAGGACGTTGAGCGCGATCAGCCCGTACGTGGCGTACGGGGTCGTAAAGTGCGGATTGTCATCCCGGATCGGGAACATGCGGCCATTGTATTGAAGCGCCGGGCCACAGGTTCGCAGTCATTGTCTCGTGCGCCGGAGGGGAGGAAGCAGCGGCACGATAAACCTTCAATGACTGCGAACCTGTGGCCCGGCACTCTTGGCCGACGCTCACCACTCGAGCCGCGAGGCGCTGACCACGACCTCGGGGAGGACCGTGACGGCACCCGCTGCGGGCACGTCACGTTCGTAGACGATCCTCTGGTTGACCGCCAGCGCGTTGCTGACGATGCCGGCCAGGGCAGCGACGACGATCGTCGCGAAGCTCGTGTTACGGACTGTCGAATAGGCGTTCATGGCTTGGCTCCTTGTCTCCTTCGTGGATCTATCGTTCCGGGTGTATTCAAATCGACATTCAGTGCCGGGTCGAACGCGGTTTCTGATGCCCGGTTAAGGGAAACTTGACCACGTTGTCCGCAAAGACCGGCGCGAGTGCGGCGGGGGCCTCGAAGCGGCGACCCGTGACGACTTCGGCCTGGCGGCGCTGGCCTTCGGCCAGCAGGTCCAGGAAGCTGAGAAAACCCTGCAAGCGACCGTTCATTGCCTTTCTCCTTTGCTTTCGGGGATCGGGCCCGACGCCCTTTCATCCCTTGTTCGGGCTAGACTTTGGACGCTGCGTCGCCTGCGAACAAACGCAATAACTCAAGCTCGGTTAAGGGAAACTTGTGGCCGGTTCCGCCTACGGACGACTTCCGCTCAACGCACTGCGCGTGTTCGAGGCGGTGGCGACGCGGCTGTCGTTTTCCGAGGCCGCGGAAGCGCTGAACGTGACGCCGGCCGCGGTTTCCCAGCAGATCAAGGCGCTCGAGGAATACCTGCAGATTCCGGTGCTGCGCCGCAGCGGCCGCAAGGTCGAGCTCACGCCCGAGGGCGCGAAGCTGCTGCCGGGCGTGCAGTCGGGCCTCGATTCGCTGGTCGCCGTGCTGCGCGAGACGCGCATGGTGCGCGCGAGCGGCATCATCAACATCAGCACGCTTTCGTCGCTGCTGCAGAAATGGGTCACGCCGCGGCTTCACGGACTGCACGCGCGTTTCCCGGAACTGCGCGTCGACTGGCACACCTCGCGTGAGGCGGTCGACTTCGCGCGCAGCGACTACCACGCGGCCGTGCGTCTCGGCGAAGCCGTCACGCCGGGCCTCGAGTACGACCACCTCATGGACGAGTGGCTGGTGGTCGTCGCCTCGCCGAAGCTGTTCAAGAAATTCGGGTCGCTCGACGACCGCGAGACCTACGAAGGCATCCCGATGCTGCAGGCGCGCGACGAGCCCTGGTCCCGCTTCGAGAAGAGCGCCGCGCCGACACCCTGGCCCGCGGGTCCCACGATCATCGACGACTCGGTCAGCGTACTCTCGGCGGTCATCGAGGGCCTCGGCTATGCGCCGGCACGCTGGTCGATCGCAGCCAACGACCTCGACAACGGCAACCTCGTGCTCGCGAGCAAGACGATCGTGCCCTCGCGCTTCCGCTACTGGTTCGTCTGCCCGCCCGCCTATGCGGAACTGCCGATGGTGCTCGCGCTGCGGCAGTGGCTGCGCGAGGAAGCCGCCGCCTTTCCCAAGCCCGATGAATGGCTGAGCCGCCGCTACCGCTGATGACACGCGGGCGCCTGTACGTGATCGCGGCCCCCTCGGGCGCGGGGAAGACCAGCCTCCTGCACGCGCTGATGCGCCGGCGCCCGGGCGTGGGATTCTCGGTCTCCTGCACGACGCGCAAGCCCCGTTCGGGCGAGCAGGACGGCAAGGACTATCACTTCATCGACCGCGAGACCTTCGAGCGGCTGAAGGTGGCCGGCGAATTCATCGAGCACGCGAACGTCTTCGGCAACCTGTACGGCACGCGCAAGAGCGTCGTCGAGGCCGCGCTCGCCGAGGGTCGCGACCTCATCCTGGAGATCGACTGGCAGGGCGCAAAGCAGGTGCGCGAGCACCTGCCCGAGGCCGTGCAGATATTCATATTGCCGCCCTCGCGCGCGGCGCTCGAGACGCGGCTGCGCAAGCGCGGCAGCGACAGCGAGGACGCGATCGCGCGCCGGCTCCGCGGAATCGTCAGTCGAGATGTCGCACTGGCGGGATTTCGACTACGTGATCGTCAACCGCGACTTCGACACGGCGCTCGCCGAGCTCGAGGCGATCCTCGACGGACGCGGCGAGGGCAACCGGGCGGATCGGCCCGAGCTCGACCGCCCTGGCCCAGGACCTCGCTCGGGACCTGACGGGTCCCCATTCCCTTCGCCGGCGGATTCGCTAGCATGGCGCCCTCAGGGCGAGGCATGGCATGGCAGGCAAGGACACCAAGTCGACGGAACGCCGCTGGCACGCCGTCTCGGTCAAGCCGGGCACCGGCGCCTGCAATGCCGCGGTTTCGGGCAAGAATCGCCGCTGGCTGTCCCGGGAAGCCCCCCTCCTGCCCCTGCCCGGCTGCACCCGGCCGGACACCTGCCAATGCACCTATAACCACCACGACGACCGGCGGGCCAACAGCCGCCGGGCCGAAGACCTGGACGCCCCCGGCCAGGGGCCTCGGGTGGGACAACGAGCGGCGCAACCGCGAAAAGCCGACGGGTCGCCAAGTAGAAGGGGCGCGCCCCCTCTTGTGGTATTCTTCGCGGTCCAATTCACTGAAATTACGGTCTTTTCCATGGCCCGCATCACCGTCGAAGACTGCCTGACCACGGTCGACAACCTGTTCGACCTCGTGCTCCTTGCCGCCAAGCGCTCGCGCCGCCTCGTGAACGGCGCCGAAGCCCGCGTCGACTGGGAGAACGACAAGCCCACGGTGGTGGCGCTGCGCGAAATCGCGGAGGGCAAGGTCACCGTCGACCTGCTCTCCGAGCCGGATCCCGAGCCGGAGCAGGAGATGATTCCTGAGAACCCGCTCGACCTCGGCGTCGACTTCCGCGCCCCGCAGCTCGGCCTGGGGGACTGATCGCGAAGCGGCTGCCCGGATGAACTACGCGTCTTCCATCCTCGGATTGCTGCCGGGCGGAAGACGCGCTCCCGGGATCGGCCAGCTCACGACCAAGATCGAGGCCTACCTCCCGCCCGACCAGGTCGAGCGGGTGCGGGAAGCCTTCGAGTACGCCGAAACCGCGCACAAGGGCCAGAAGCGCAAGTCCGGCGAGGCCTTCATCACCCACCCGATCGCGGTCGCCGACATCCTGGCCGACCTGCACCTCGACGGCGCCACCATCGCCGCCGCCATCCTGCACGACGTGGTCGAGGACACGCCCTCCTCGATGGCCGAGGTCGAGCAGAAGTTCGGCAAGGAAGTCGCCGAGATCGTCGACGGCGTGACCAAGCTGGACCAGGTCCAGTTCAAGAGCCGCAAGGAAGCGCAGGCCGAGAGCTTCCGCAAGATGATCCTGGCGATGGTGCGCGACATCCGCGTGATCATGGTCAAGCTCGCCGACCGCACGCACAACATGCGCACGCTCGCGTCGATGCCGCCGGAGAAGCGCCGCGCGGTGGCGCGCGAGACGCTCGACATCTACGGGCCGATCGCAAACCGCCTCGGCATCCACTCGATCAAGCTCGAGCTCGAGGAGCTCGGCTTCCGCACGCTGTACCCGCAGCGCTACCGGATCATCGAGCGCGAGCTCAAGCGCGCGCGCGGCAACCAGCGCGAGTTCCTGCCGAAGATCGTGAAGGCGGTGCGCAAGTCGCTCGCCGACTCCGGCGTCAATGGCAACGTCGAGGCGCGCGAAAAGCACCTCTACAGCGTGTACGTGAAGATGCGGCGCAAGCACCTGTCGCTGTCGCAGGTGGTCGACATGTTCGGCATCCGCATCGTCGTCGGCAGCGTCGACGAGTGCTACCGCACGCTCGGCCTCGTGCACGGCCTGTACCGGCCGATGCCGGGCCGCTTCAAGGACTACATCGCGATCCCGCGCGTGAACGGCTACCAGTCGCTGCACACCTCGCTGTTCGGCCCGAACGGCACGCCGATCGAGGTGCAGATCCGCACCGAGGACATGCATCGGCCTGGCGGAGTCCGGCATCGCCGCGCACTGGCAGTACAAGTCCGGCGAGAAGGAAGGCGAGTCGCAGCAGGCGCGTGCGCGCGAATGGCTGCAGAACGTCATGGACCTGCACGAGGGCTCGGCCGAGGAACTCGTCGAGAGCGTCAAGGTCGACCTGTTCCCCGACAAGGTCTACGTGTTCACGCCCGAAGGGCGACATCATGCGCCTGCCGCGCGGTGCGAGCTGCGTGGACTTCGCCTACGCGGTGCACACCGGCGTCGGCCAGCGCTGCGTCGCCGCCAAGGTCGACCGGCGGCTGGTGCCGCTGCGCACCGTGCTGCGAAACGGCCAGACCGTGGAGATCATCACGGCCAAGGGCGCGCAGCCGAACCCCGCCTGGGCGAGTTTCGTCGTGTCGGCGAAGGCGCGCTCCGCGATCCGCCAGTACCTCAAGAACCTGAAGCGCGGCGAGGCCGCGGAGCTCGGCGGACGCATGCTGAACCAGGCGCTCGAGGAGTTCGAGCTGACGCTCAAGAAACTTCCCGCGGGCCGCATCGACGAGATCGCGCACTCGCTCGCGCTGCGGGACGGCCAGGAGCTGCTCGAGAAGAGTCGGCCTCGGCGAGCGCCTCGCGCGCCTCGTCGCGCGCCGCCTGCTGCCGGACGACGACAAGCGCCCGGATGCCGTCACCTCGCAGCCGCTCACGATCGCCGGCACCGAGGGCCTCGTCGTCAGCTACGCGCGCTGCTGTTTCCCGATCCCCTACGACTCGATCGTCGCCTACCTCTCGAGCGGCCGCGGCGTCGTCATCCACCGCGAGGGCTGCTCGAACGTCGCCGCGTTCGGCAAGCAGCAAGACAAGTGGATCCCCGCCGTCTGGCAGAAGGACCAGCCGCCGCAGCACCTCTTCAGCGCGGGACTCCTGGTCGACGCCACGAACCGCATGGGCATCCTCGCCGAGATCGCGACCCGCATCGCCGGCGAGCAGAGCAACATCAGCCACGTCAACGTGGACTCCTCGCACGGCGACCACTCCACGATCCTGTTCGAGGTCCAGGTGCGCGACCGCGCCCACCTCGCGCGGCTCATCCGCGCCATCCGCGGCATGGCGGACGTCATGAAGGTCGAGCGCAGCCTCGCCTGAGCCGCCGGCCCGCCCAAGGGGAGAACTGCCCAGGCGGCATGGAGCGCGTTGCGCGCGCGCCGCGCGGCCACAAGGCGCGACCGACGAAGTGTGGTGAATCCACACGAGGAGGGAGCAACGCCGTGGCCGCGCAGCCCGCGCGCAACCCCCGGGGCCGGGCGGATCTGTGATCGGGCGGCGTCACTCGTCGCTCATGTATCACGATACACATCGCTCCTCGTTCCTTGCCGGATCGCAAATCCGCCACGGCCGCGCCCATGCCGCCTGGGCAGTTCTCCCCTACCGGCGGCGCTATACTTCCCCGCCGATCAGCGAGGCGCCCATGGTCCGGGACAGCCGCAAGATTGCCGCGATCCTCGCGGCAGACGTGGTCGATTACAGCCGGCTGATGGGCGCCGACGAGGCCGGCACACTTGCCGCGCTCGCAATCCGGCGCGGGATCTTCGACACCCTGGTGCGGGAATTCGACGGCCGCGTCTTCGGCAGCGTCGGCGACAGCCTGATGGCCGAATTCGCCAGCGCCGTGAATGCGGTCGAATGCGCGCGACACGTACAGGACGCGATCGCCCGCGTGAACGCGCCCGTTGCGGCGGGCGGCGCAGATGCGCCTTCGCATCGGCGTCAACCTCGGCGACGTGATCGAAGGCGCGGACGGCATCGCTGGCGATGCGGTCAATGTCGCTGCGCGGCTGCAGGCGCTCGCGCAAGCCGGGCAGCGTGCTCATCTCCGGCGCCGTGTACGACCAGGTGCACCTCAAGGTCCCGGCGCGCTACGTCGACGCCGGCACGCGCCGCGTCAAGAACATCGAGGAGCCGGTGCGGACCTTCGAGGTGCTGCCGGCGCCGCAGGGTGTTGCGGCGCGCATCGCGAGTCGCGCTCGCGCACTTCACGGCGCGGCGTCCGGTGCGGATTGCCGCGACCGTCGTCGCCTTCCTCGCGGTTGCGGCGATCGGGCTTTTCTGGCGCGACATTCCGGTGCCGGCGACCGGCCGTACGCTCGGCGAGGTCGTGCAGCCGGGGCCGGGCGCACCGCCCGGATCGATCGCAGTGCTGCCTTTCGTCAACATGACCGGCGATCCGGCGATCGACTACCTCGGCGACGGGCTCGCTGAGGAACTGATCCATCGCCTCGGCGGAATACCGGGGCTCCGCGTCGCCGCACGGCGCGCGGCATTCTCGTTCAAAGGCAAGGATTCGCCGGTCGGCGAGATAGCTGCCGCCCTCGACGTCGCCTGGGTCGTCGAAGGCAGCGTGCGCCGGCAAGGCGACGTCGTGCGCATCAATGCGGCGCTCGTCGACCGCGCGACCGGCGCCAACCGCTGGTCGAACTCCTACGACTCTTCAGGCGACTACTTCGCCATCGAACGCGACATCGGCACGCAAGTGCTGACGGCGCTCGAGCAGGTGCTGAACGCCGAACCGGCCGCGGTGGCGGACCCGGGTCCCGGCGGTGTCGCGGCGTACGATTTCTACCTGCAGGGACTCTCCTACCTGCGGCAACCGAAGAGCGTGCGCACGCTGGACGCCGCCGCACAGCTGTTCGGGCGCGCGCTCGGAGCACTCCCGGAGTTTGCGCGGGCACAGGCGGGCCTGTGCGAGGTCGCGGTCGAGCGCTACACGCTCGAGAAAGTCCCGGCACACGTCGCCACGGCCGAGGCCGCCTGTGCGCAGGCGCAGGCGCTCGACGGCGAGGCGTACGAGGTGCACGAAGCCGTCGGTCGCCTGCGGCTCGAGACCGGCGACAACGACGAGGCCGAGCGGGCGTACCGGCTCGCGCTTGCGCTCGTGCCCGAGTCGCCGGACGCGCTGATGGGACTGGCGAACGCGCTGGCGGCCGCGGGCAAGACCGAGGAAGCCCGCGCGACGCACCTCGCCGCGATCGAAGCGCAGCCGCGCTACGCAGCCGCGCACCTCTCCTATGGCAGCTTCCTGTTCATGGACGGCCACCCGCAGGACGCGGTCGCGCCGTTCCAGCGTGCCACCGAGCTCACGCCGGACAACCCGAGCGCGTTCAACAACCTCGGCAGCGCCTACCTGTACCTCGGTGAATTCGACCGGGCTTCCGAGTCGTTCTCCCGCTCGCTCGCGATCGAGCCCCGGCGCGCGAGCTACTCGAATCTCGGTACGGTCCTTTATTACCGCGGGCTCTACGCGGAAGCGGCCGCCATGACCCGCAAGGCGATCGAGCTCACGCCGGCCGATCATCGCCTCTGGGGCAACCTGGCCGACGCGCTGGCGCGCGATGGCAAGACCGGCGAGGCCGACGCGGCCTACCGGCGCGCCCTGGAGCTGGCGGAGGCGGACCTCGCCATCAATCCCAGCCACGCCGTCAACCTGGCACAGACGGCGTATTATGCGTCCCGGCTCCGGAACGGGGATCGGGCCCGTCAGTGCATCGCAAGAGCACTGGCTGAAGGAAACAACAGCAACACCGTGCATTTCTACGTCGCACTTGCGGAGCTCGGACTGGGTGAAAAACCCAAGGCGGTGCAGCACGCCCGTCGCGCGCTCGAGCTCGGCTACCCCGAGGTGCTGCTGAAAGCGTTCCCGGAACTGAGCGAGATCCGAACCATCATCTGATCGGGAGGATTGCCAGATGGCCAACCTCAATATCGCGGTCACCGTCGAAGACAACCAGACCATGTCGCAGTACGCCATGACGAAAAGCGGCAAGGTGGCGTTCTTCAACGCCGGGGACGGTCCGCTCCTCGTCGTGACGCCGAAGTCCGGCTCGCCGTTCTGCCAGCCCAACGGCACGGCCGCAGGCTCGCTGAATATCGCCACAACAACGATCGATCAACGGAGGTAACAACCATGGGCGACCTGACCATCGTCGTAAGCGTCCGCAATGACCGGACCATGTCCCAGTACGCCCTGCCGAGGAACCGCAAGCTCACATTCGTAAACGACAGCGACGAGCTGCTCGTCGTGACGTCGAAGTCGGGCACGCCTTTCGTCGACATGGATGATCCAACGAAACCCATCGACAGAATTGAAGTGCCGGCCAACGGCGAAAAGACCGTGCGGATCAACCGGCATTTCTCCGGCACGGAATTCGGCTACACAGCGCAAATCGGCGACGCAGACGCCGACGACCCCATCGTCATCCTCGAACGGCCACGCTGAAGCCCTTCAGCGCCGCGGCATCGCGCACCGTGACGGTGCCGCGACCCAGGGCGACCCAGCCCTGCGCCTTCCAGTCCTGCAGTTGCTCGTTGACGGCCTGGCGCGAGACGCCGAGGAAATTCGCGAGTTCCTCCTGCGAGATCCGCACCAGGCGGCCACCCGCCCCGTCCTCGCCGTGCTGCTCGCCGAGCGACAGCAGCCGCTTGGCAAGCCGTGCGGGTGCGTCGAGGAGTGCCGCGTCCTCCAGCAGGCCGCTGGTCCAGCGCAGGCGCTCGCCGCACAACCGCAGCAACTCGAGCGCGGCTCGCGGCTCGCGTTCGAGCAGCTCGAACAGCGACTCGCGGCGAATCGAGACCAGCTCGGATGCCTCGGTCGCCGTCGCCGTCGCCGTGCGCGTGCCGCCGTCGAGGAGCGCGATCTCGCCGAACGTGTCGCCCGGCTCCATGATGTTGAGGAAGATCTCGCGTCCGTCGGCGTTGCCGGCGCTGATGCGGATGCGCCCGCTCACCACGCCGAACAGGGCGTCGCCCGCATCCCCGGCGCTGAAGACGATCTCGCCGCGGCGGTAGCCCCGCTGCGTCGCGAGGGCGGCGATGCGCTCGAGGGTCGCGGGCGGAAGGCCACGGAACAGGGGGCTGCCCTGCAGCATCATCTTGCCCGCCCGTGTCGTCATCCGCTGGTCCGCCTCACCGTGACGCGCGCATGATACGCCTCAAGCGCCGGTGCTACGTCGGCGCCGGGGAGTACGCCGCCTTGCCGGGCGGTGACGACGAGGCCTTGCGTGAGTCCGCCCGCTCGCGCCGTGCGTACTCACGCCCGACCAGCCACGCGACCGTCATCATCGAAAGGCTCAGAACGACGATGAGCCAGACGAACTGCGCGCGGGTGTCGTCGAGCAGCCGCGTGCCGAGGAAGACGGAGCCGGTCGCCAGCAGGTCGCCGGCGCGGAAGAAGAAGGTGTCGATCGCGGTCTTGGCCTGGTACTTCGCCTCGCGGTCCATCGGCAACAGCAGGGCATTGCGTGTCGTATTGAGGAGCGAGTAGTCGAAGCTGCGCTGCAGTACCAGCACCGACTGAAGCAGCAGGAATGCCGGCACGATTCCGATCACGAGATAGCCGGCGACGAACGCGACCGGCGTGACGAGCAGCGCCCGCGCGAGGCCGGCGAACTGGATGATGCGCGACACCAGCAGGAGCTGCACCAGGAAGCCGACCAGCGCCACGGTCGCGCAATAGCGGCCCATGAACCGCCCGATGAAGCCCGATTCCGCGCCCGGCGCCTCGCGCCCCGCGATATCGACCAGCCAGCTCGTGAGCACGAAGTCGCCGGCCGAGGTGATCCAGTTGAGCAGCACGACCAGCGCGGCGATCGCGACCAGGTAGCGGCTCTTCGCGATCACCGCGAATCCGCCGAGCCAGTGGCCGGCGGCGGGCGTGCTGCGATCGCAGCTGCGTGCGGAATCCGGAATCGCCGCGCGGGCGCGCGCGGCGAGTGCGGTGGCGAGCGAGAGCGCGGCTGCGGAAGCGAGCATCAGGCCATGCGGGCCGATGGCATCGAACAGGGCCGATGAAAGCTGTGCGCCGGCGACGGCGCCGGCCGACACTCCGACGGCGATGAGGCCAAACAGCCGCTCGCCGGAGTTCACGCTGAAGAGGTCGGTGGCGAAGGCCCAGAACTGCGTCACGGCCATGACGCTGAAGAGGCTCCCCCAAACGAAGAAAGCGAAGCCGATCCGCCAGCCGGCGAGGCTGGCCAGGCAGAAGAGCAGCAGGTGGCTGACGAAGAAGGCGTTGACGAGAAGATAGATGCGCCTTGCCTCGATGCGCCGTACCCAGGCGCCGTACGCGGGAATGATGAGCATGAGCAGGAGCGCTTGCACCGCAACCGCGTAGCTCCTGAACTCTGCGCCGCCCTGGGTCAGGATCAGCGCCTCGCGCACGGGCCGCACCAGGTAGTAGGCGAGCATCAGCGCGAACGCCTGCAGGAACAGGATGGCCACGACCCTCCCCTCCCCGGGATGAACCGGCGCGAGCCATGCGAGGCAGCGCTCGAGGCGGGTCGGCGAGGTGCGGGTCATCGGGCTCTCCCTGAAAAAGGGCGCCCGGCCATCGGCGGCCGGGCACCGGCTGTGCGCACGTGTCAGCTCCAGTCGGCCGGGCCCGTCGTCGGGCGGCGATCCAGGGCGATGACCGTCTCGGAGGCGGCCTCGCCTTCGATCCGGAGCAGCTGCGCCGGCTCGAACGACTCCACGAGCGAGGACACGAGGACGGTGGTGACGAACGTGGCTGCGAGGGCGGCGGCGATCGAGTGACTGCGATACTGGTTGGTCTTCATGGCGATCCCTCCTGGGATGGTTGTTTCCGATGCGGGAGTGATCGTGCGCCGGGACGCCGGCGCGCTCTGTCAGGTACCTGACACAGCGGGCGAAAAAGTGCGGCGCCGTGAAACGCCCTAGAATGTCGGCCTTCCCGGTTGCGGATGGCCCCCATGACACGCAAGACGATCCACACGCCGAAGGCGCCGAAGGCGATTGGCCCCTACTCGCAGGCAATTGCCGCCAACGGCACGGTTTACCTTTCGGGCCAGATTGGCCTCGACCCGGCGACCGGCGAACTCGTCGCAGGCGGCATCGAGCCTCAAGCGCGGCGCGTCTTCACGAACCTCGCGGCTGTCGCTGAGGCCGCGGGCTCGAGCCTCGCCGCGGCCGTGCGCGTCACGATCTACCTCGTGGACTTCGGGCACTTCGCCGTCGTCAACGGGATCATGCAGGAGTACTTCAACGAGCCTTATCCGGCACGCGTGACCATCGCGGCGGCCGGCTTGCCGCGCGGCGCGGCGATCGAGGTCGACTGCATCCTGGTGCCGTGACGCGCGGGCGATGCCGGTGACGCTCGAGCGCCGCACGGTCACCTCGCTGAAGGGCGTCGGACCCGCGCTCGCCAAGCGCCTTGCGCGACTCGGCATCGAGAACGTCGCCGACCTCCTGTTCTGGCTGCCGACGCGCTACGAGGACCGCACGCACATCGTACCGATCGGCTCGCTGCGTCCCGGCACGCGCGCGGCGGTCGAGGGCACGATCGAGCTCGCCGAGGTCGTGTTCCGCGGCCGGCGCTCGCTGCTGGTGCGCCTCGCCGACGGCACGGGTTTCCTGACGCTGCGCTTCTTTCATTTCAGCGCCGCGCAACAGCAGCAGCTCGTGCGCGGTGCGCGGCTGCGCTGCTTCGGCGAGGTGCGGCGCGGCAAGCACGGGCCGGAGATCGTGCACCCCGAGTATAAGGATGCGGACGCGCCGGACTTTCAGGCGGTCGAGCACGTGCTGACGCCGATCTATCCCGTCACTGAAGGCGTGCAGCAGGGACGGCTGCGCAACCTCACCGCACAGGCGCTCGCCGCCATGGGCGACGGCGAGCTGCCCGACTTCCTGCCGCGCGAAATCGTGCACGAGCTGGGACTTCCGGGACTGCACGAAGCGCTGCAGTACGTGCATCGCCCGCCGCCCGATGCGCGCCTCGACGTACTCGCGGCCGGTCGCCATCCCGCCCAGCGGCGCCTTGCGTTCGAGGAGTTGCTGGCGCAGCAGCTCTCGCTCCGGCAGTTGCGCGCGGCGATCCGCCGGGATCCTGCGATTGCAGTCAAGGCACAGGGCCAGCTCGCCGGTGCGCTGCTCGCGGGCACAGGTTTCACGCTGACCGGCGCGCAACAGCGCGTCCTCCGGGAAGTCCGCGCGGACCTCGCGGTGCCGCACCCCATGATGCGGCTGGTGCAGGGCGACGTCGGCTCCGGCAAGACGATCGTCGCCGCGCTCGCGGCCGCGGACACGGTCGAGTCCGGTTTCCAGGCCGCGCTGATGGCGCCGACGGAACTCCTCGCCGAGCAGCACGCGCAGAATTTCGTGCGCTGGCTCGCCCCGCTCGGGCTCGAACCCCTGCTGCTCACCGGGCGCATGCCGGCGCGCGCGCGACGCGAAGCGCTTGCCGAGCTCGCCGCAGGACGCCAGGGCTTCGCCATCGGGACGCACGCGCTGTTCCAGGACGACGTCGAGTTCCAGCGCCTCGCGCTCGTGATCGTCGACGAGCAGCACCGCTTTGGCGTGCAACAGCGCATGCGCCTGCGCGAGAAGGGCTCGGCGGGCCGCTTCCCGCACCAGCTGATCATGACGGCGACGCCGATTCCCCGCACGCTCGCGATGACCGCCTACGCGGACCTCGACGTCTCGGTCATCGACGAGTTGCCGCCGGGGCGCACGCCGGTCACGACGGTCGCAATGCCGGATTCGCGCCGCGACGAGATCGTGCAGCGCATCCGCAGCGCCTGCCTCGCGGGCCGACAGGCCTACTGGGTCTGCCCGCTGATCCAGGAATCCGAGTTGCTCGAGGCGCAGGCTGCGGAAGACGCAGCCGCCGTCCTCGCCGAAGCGCTCCCCGATGTCGCCATCGGCATCGTGCACGGGCGCATGCCGCCGGCCGCGCGCGAGAAAGCGATGGCCGAATTCAAGGCCGGGCGGATCGGACTGCTGGTGGCGACCACGGTGATCGAGGTCGGCGTCGACGTGCCGAACGCGAGCCTGATGGTGATCGAGAATGCCGAGCGCATGGGGCTTGCGCAGCTGCACCAGCTGCGTGGCCGTGTCGGTCGCGGGCGCGAGGCCTCGACCTGTGTTCTGCTGTGGCATCCGCCGTTGTCGCCGCTCGCGAAAGAGCGGCTGGCGGCCGTGCGCGCCACGAATGACGGTTTCGAGATCGCGCGCCGCGACCTCGAGCTGCGCGGACCGGGCGAGCTTCTCGGCACGCGCCAGGCGGGGCTCATGCAGCTGAAGGTCGCCGACCTCATGCGCGATGCCGACCTGCTGCCGCGGGTGCAGGCGGCGGCCGACGTGATGCTGCACGCGCATGCGGCTAACATGGCGCCACTCGAGCGCCGCTGGGTCGGCGCAGGGACGCGCTACGGCAAGGTATGAACGGACAACCCGCGATGCAACCCGAGCTGCGGCAGGCCCCTCGCTGGACGGCCCGCCTCGATGAGTGCCGGCCCGAAGCGCCGCCGGCCGCCGCTGCATGGCTCTCCGAACCGGGCCTGCTGACCGAGCGCCTGCGCGCTTGCTGCCGCGGCCAGACGGGACTCTCCGTGGTCTCGGAGGCCGACGCGCCGCTCGCCGCGCAAGACGCCGAAGTACTCCAGGCCTCCGGCAATGCCGCCTTCGTGCGCGAGATCGAGCTCACCTGCGACGGGCGTCCCTGGGTGTTCGCACAGACGCTGATCCCGCAGGTGACGCTCGCTCACCAGCGCTGGCTGTCCTCGCTCGGCCGCGCCGCGCTCGGCGAACGCCTCGCCGCAGTGCCCGGGCTCGAGCGCGGGCCGCTCGAGTTCACGCGCCTCGTCGCCGGCGATCGCCTCTATCATCGCGCGCTGCGCGATCGCCCCAATCCGCCGCCGTCACTCTGGGCGCGCCGCTCCTGGTTCGCGATCGCGGGCTGCCGCCTCCTGGTGCAGGAAGTGTTCCTGCCCGAAGCGCACGCGTGAACGCGCGCGGGCGGCCCGCCGATCCGCGTTACAAGCCGGAATGGAAACCGAATCCGCTGCGCGACGCATTCCGCGCGCTCGGACGGACGCTGCGCGAGTACGCCCTCCTCATGCGCCTGCACAAGCCGATCGGGATCTGGCTCCTGCTCTGGCCCGCGTTGTGGGGACTCTGGATCGCGGGCGATGGCCGGCCCGATCCGCGAATCCTGTTCATCTTCGTCGCCGGCGTCGTCGTGACGCGCTCGGCCGGCTGCGTGATCAACGACTACGCCGACCGCGACCTGGACCCCAAGGTTGCGCGCACCAAGGATCGCCCGCTCGCAGCCGGGCGCCTGGCCCCTGCCGAGGCGCTGTTCCTGTTCGTCGCGCTCGGTCTCGTCGCGGTCTGGCTCGCGCTGCAGCTCGATCCGTACGCACAGCTCTTCGCAGTCGCAGGCGCCGTGCTCGCCGTCACCTATCCCTGGCTCAAGCGCATCGTGCACGTGCCGCAGTTCTACCTCGGCGTCGCCTTCGGCTGGTCGATCCCGATGGCGTTCGCGTCGCTGACCGGCGAGGTGCCGAAGGTCGCCTGGCTGCTGCTCACCGCGGTCGTGCTGTGGGCCGCGGTCTACGACACCATGTACGCGATGGTGGACCGTGAGGACGACGAGCGCATTGGCGTGAAATCGACCGCGATCCTCTTCGGCGAGGCCGACCGCCTGATCGTCGCGGTGATGATGGCGATGACGCTGCTTGCGCTCTGGCTCGCCGGCAACGAGGCCGGGCTCGGCGACTGGTACCGCGGCGGCCTGGCCGCGGCCGCGATCCTTTTCCTGTACGAGCTGTGGCTCATCCGGCGCCGCGCGCCGAAGGCCTGCTTCCAGGCTTTCAACAACAACCACTACGTCGGCCTCGTAGTCTTCGTCGGGCTCGCACTCGACTATCTCTACCGCTGAGCCGGTTCGCCGACGGCACGCGCGACCGCCCAGGCCTCGACGCGCCGGCAACCGGCACGCTTGAGCGCCCCGGCGAGCGCATCGGCCGTCGAGCCGGTCGTCAGCACGTCGTCCACGATCGCGACTGCGTGCGGCACGCAGCCCGCGAGCACCTCGAAGGCGCCGCGCACGTTGATGCGGCGCACGCTCGCCGGCAATGCCGCCTGCTCCTCGGTCGCGCGCATGCGCAGCGCCACGCGATCCAGCACGGGCACGCCGATGATCTCACCCGCGAAGCGCGCGATTTCCCAGGCCTGGTTGTAGCCGCGATGCGCCTCGCGTGCGGCGTGCAGCGGCACGGGCACGAGCGCATCGACCGCGGGCGCGCCGCGCTCGAGCAGTCGGTGCGCCAGCACGCTGCCGAGGATGCGTGCGATCGCGACCTGCCCGCCGTACTTGAGGCGATGTATCAGTTCGACCAGCGGGAACTCGTAGCGGTACGGGACGAAGGCCGTATCGAACGCGGGATTACGCTGCGCGCAGTGCACGCAGGCCGCGCCCGGCCCCGGCAGCGGCGAAGCGCAGCCCGCGCAGGCCGGGACATTTCGCGGCAGGTCATCCTCGCAGTCGCGGCACAGGTCGAGCGCGGGCGGCTGTCCGGGATCCAGGCACAACAGGCAGGTGGCTGGAAAGAGCCCATTAATCAGTGACTTGGAGGTACCGTAAACCTGCCGGAGCAGGCTTGGTTGACAGGCTTTCAGGGCGTTCGAATACTGCGCCACGGTGCTAACGTGCGCCCGCCGCGAGCGCGGCACGCGGCGGTTTTTGGGCCCGAACGGGGAGCAATGCAATGGACGGCCACGCGAACGACGAGATCCGCAGCACCTGGTCGCTCGAGGAAGTGCGCACACTCCATCGTCTGCCCTTTGCCGACCTGGTGCACCGCGCGCAAGGCGTGCACCGGCGTCACTTCGACCCGAACGAAGTGCAGATCTCGACGCTGCTCTCGATCAAGACCGGCGCCTGCCCGGAAGACTGCGCCTATTGCCCGCAGAGCATTCGCTATGACACGGGCCTCGAGCGCGAAGCGCTGATGGATCCGGACGACGTCATCGCGCGGGCACGCGCCGCGCACGAGGCCGGCGCGACACGCTTCTGCATGGGCGCCGCCTGGCGCAGCCCCAAGGACCGCGACCTCGACAAGGTCGCCGCAATGGTCGAGGGCGTCGCCGCGCTCGGCCTCGAGACCTGCGCCACGCTAGGCATGCTGACGCCCGCGCAGGCGCAGCGGCTGAAGCAGGCCGGGCTCGACTACTACAACCACAATCTCGACACCTCGGAAGCGTTCTACGGCGAGGTGATCACGACTCGGACCTACCAGGACCGTCTCGATACACTGGCGGCCGTACGCAGCGCCGGCATCCATGTTTGCTGCGGCGGCATCCTTGGCATGGGCGAGACCGGCGAAGACCGCGTCGCCTTCCTGCACACGCTCGCGACCCTCGACCCGCACCCGGAGAGCGTACCGATCAACAACCTCGTCCAGGTCGAGGGCACGCCGCTCGCCGGGACCGCGACGCTCGATCCCATCGAGTTCGTGCGCATCGTCGCGCTCGCGCGCATCCTGATGCCGCGCTCGCACGTCCGGCTTTCCGCGGGTCGCACGGAAATGAGCGACGAGATGCAGGCGCTCTGCTTCCTGGCCGGCGCCAACTCCATCTTCTACGGCGAGAAACTCCTGACGACCGGAAACCCGGACACCGCGAGCGACCACGCGCTGTTCGACCGGCTCGGCATCCGTCCCGAGTCCGCCGTCCGCGGGAACTGAGTGTCCTGCTCCGCAAGTATCCTGCCCGAGTTCGGGGCCGTGCTCGCGGACCTCGACGAGCGTGGCCTTCGCCGCAGGCGTCGCAGCGTGCGCCGGCTCGCGCACGACACGGCCGAAATCGAGCTCGACGGCAGGCGGTGCATCGACTTCTGCAGCAACGACTACCTCGGCCTTTCCGCGCATCCGCGCGTGACCGAGGCCCTCATCGAGGCCGCGCGCGAGCACGGCGTCGGCGCCCGCGCTTCGCACCTCATCACCGGACACCAGGCGGAGCACGGCGCTCTGGAGGAAGCGCTCGCCGCGCACACCGGGCGCGAACGCGCGTTGCTGTTCTCGACCGGCTACATGGCGAACCTCGGGCTCGCGACCGCGCTCGTGCCGAAGGGCGGGCGGGTCGTCGGCGACGCGCTCAACCACGCCTCCCTGATCGACGCGGGACGGATCTCGCGCGCGACACTTGACTGGTACGCGCATGGCGACGCCGCTGCGCTGGAAGGGAAGCTCGCCGCGGCCGCGAACGGCGCAGCACTGGTCCTGACCGACGGCGTGTTCAGCATGGACGGCGACCTCGCACCGCTCCCCGCGCTCGCTGCGGCCTGCGGCAGGCACGGCGCGCTGCTCGCCGTGGACGATGCGCACGGCCTCGGCGTGCTCGGGGCGAGCGGCGGCGGTTCGCTGGAGCACTTCGGCCTCACGGCGCGCGAGGTGCCGGCGCTCGTCGGCACGCTCGGCAAGGCTTTCGGCAGCTTTGGCGCCTTCGTCGCCGGGGACGCCGACCTCATCGAGACGCTCATCCAGCGCGCCCGCACCTACATCTATACGACGGCGCTGCCGGTCGCGGTCGCGGCGGCGACGCGCGCGGCGCTCGAGGTTTCCATAGCCGAGTCCTGGCGTCGCGTGCGCGTGCTCGCGCACACGCAGCGTTTCCGGCGGCTCGCCGCCGAGGCCGGGCTGCCACTTGCACCGTCCGAAACGCCGATCCAGCCCGTCTTCATCGGCGGTGCGGACGATGCGGTCGAGGCGAGCCGCCGCATGCTCGAACGCGGCTACTTCGTCGCCGCGATCCGCCCGCCGACGGTGCCCACCGGCACGTCGCGCCTTCGCGTCGCACTCTCGGCGGCGCACCGGGACGCGGACGTCGAGGGCCTCGTCGCGGCGCTCGCCGATTGCATCCCGCGCGCATGAACGGTCCGGACCGCGCGCAGGCCGGGTCTCCGCTTCTCGACCGTGTGGCGATCCGCCGCTACGCCGCGCGTGCAAGCGCGGGCTACGACGACTTTGCGGTGCTGGCCGCCGAACTGCGCGGGCAGATGCAGGACCGCCTCGCGTGGATCGCGTTCACGCCCGAGGCGATTCTCGACCTCGGCTGCGGCACGGGTCACGGCGCCGCCGCACTCGCAGCCCGATGGCCTCTCGCACGCGTGGTCGCTCTCGACGCCTCGCCCGCGATGCTCGTTCAGGCGGGAGCGCGCGACGCTGGCGGGCGCGTCGAGCGCGTGCTCGCGGATGCCGAAGCGACGCCGTTCCCGGATGCCAGCTTCGACCTCGTCTTCAGCAACCTCATGCTGCCCTGGTGCGAGGACATCGATGCCGTGTTCGCCGATGTTGCGCGCATCTTGAGACCACGAGGCCTGTTCACTTTCACGACAGTCGGGCCCGACACGCTCGGGGAGCTGCGCGCGGCCTGGCGCTCCGCGGACACCGCCTCGCACGTGCACCCCTTCACCGACATGCACAACCTGGGCGATGGGCTCGTGCGCGCGGGATTCGCCGAGCCGGTACTCGACGTCTCGCGCTTCACCCTGACCTATCCGGATGCCGACACGCTGATGCGTGACCTGAGGGCGACCGGCGCGCAGAACGCGACGAGCGGACGCGCGCGCGGGCTCACCGGCCGCGGGCGAATGGAGGCGATGGCCGCGGCCTACGAAGAGTTCCGCACCGACGCCTCGCTCCCCGCGAGCGTCGAGGCGGTGTTCGGCCAGGCCTGGGGCGCTCTCGAACGAAAAGGGCGCGAGGACGAATTTTCATTCCCGGTCAGCGACATCGGCCGGCGCGAATCGCACGGCCGCTGACCGGTCGCTACTCCGTGATTGGGCCCGCGTGTATGCTGGTCGGCCTTCGCATCGTCGCCTTCAGAACAGACGCAGGACTTTACCCGCATGGCTGACGTATTCGTGTCCTACGCACGCAACGACAAGGCACGCGTCGCGCCGCTGGTCGCCGCGATCGAAGCGAAAGGCTGGTCGGTCTGGTGGGATCCGGACATCACGCCCGGCCAGGAGTTCGACGACCAGATCGAGGCCGAGATCACCGCGGCCCTGGCTGTGCTGGTGGTCTGGACGCCGACCTCGGTCACGTCACGCTGGGTGCGCGGCGAGGCGCGGGAAGCCGCCGAGCGCGGCGTCCTCGTTCCGGTGCGGTTCGACCAGGCGCGCCTGCCGATGGACGTTCGCGCCATCCACACGACGGACCTCGACGGCTGGGGCGAGAATGCGGCAAGTCCGCAGGCGCAGGAATTCCTGCGTGCGCTCGGCACGCACATTGCACGCTCGCAGGCGTCGCGACCCGCGAAGCCCGGGAGCGCTTCTGCCTCGTCGACGTCCGGCAAGGACTCTCCTCGCTACACGATCTGCGTGTTGCCGTTCGTCAACATGAGCGGCGATCCCGAGCAGGAATATTTCAGCGATGGCATCACCGAGGACATCATCACCGACCTCAGCAAGGTCTCGGCGCTCGGGATCATCGCGCGCAACAGCGCCTTCATGTACAAGGAAAAGAACGTCGACATCCTGAAGGTCGCGCGCGAGCTCAAGGTCAGCCATGTGCTCGAGGGCAGCGTCCGCAAGGCCGGGGGCCGCATCCGGATCAACGCCCAGCTGGTGGACGGCGAGACCAACAGCCACGTCTGGGCCGATCGCTACGATCGCGACTCGAGCGACATCTTCGCGCTGCAGGACGAGATTTCCGAGGCGATCGTCAAGGCGCTGAAATTGCGCCTGCTGCCGGAAGAGAAGAAGGCGATCGAGCAGCGCGGCACCAGCAATGCCGAGGCCCACAATCTTTACCTGATGGCGCGCCAGACCTACATCACCAGCCAGGAATACGACCCGCGTTCGGCGGAGGCCATAGTTCGCCTGTGCGCGCGCGCCACAGAAATCGATCCGAACTATGCGCAGGCCTGGGCCCTGATGGCCATTGGCCACGACAAATTGCGCCAGGCAAGAGGCACCGGCGCGGGCGATAGCAATGGCATGGCGGCCGCGGAACGCGCGCTCGCCATCGATTCCCGGTCAGCCGAGGCCCACGCGATAAAAGCCCAGATACTGATGTCAGGAGGGGATGCCGTTGCCGCGGCCGCCGCAGTTACTACTGCGCTCGAGCTGGATCCCGAGTCCTATGAAGTCAATCGCTCGGCCGGCCGACTGAACTACCAGCTGCACCGGCACGAGGATGCGATCCGTTATTACGAAAAAGCATCAGGTCTTGTGGAAGCGGACATCAATTCCGCTTCCATGCTGATGAGCAGTTACACGGTCCTGGGCGATGTCGCTGGCATGCACCGATCCGCACAGCGGGTGCTCAAGCGGGCCGAGGCCATCCTGGTCCATGACCAGAACAACTCCATGGTGGCGGGTTACAGCGCTTACGCGCTTGCGGCATTGGGCGAAGCCGAGCGCGCCAAGGCGCGCATGGAGCGCGCCCTGCTGATCGATCCCAGCAACTTCAACATGCGCTACAACTTTGCGTGTGCCATCAGTGTTTACCTGAAGGACGAGAAAGCCGCGCTCGACATGCTCGGCCCGGTGTTCGAGACGATCAGCGATACTTTCCTGCCTTACGCCAAGGTGGACCCGGATCTGGAATTGCTGCGCAAGCATCCGCGCTACCTGACCATGCTGGCGCAGGCGGAGGCGCGCCTCGCGGCGAACGCCCGGCAGCAAGCGATCAGCGCGACTTGATGCGGCGGGACTTTTTCATCACCGGCACCGACACCGGCGTCGGCAAGACGCTTGTCACGGCAGCCCTCCTGCGACACCTGCGCGAGTCGGGACTCGCGGTCGCCGGCATGAAGCCGATCGCGGCGGGCAGCGAACCGGGACCCGAGGGCGCAGCGAACGAGGATGCGCTGCTGCTGCAGTCGGAGTCGAGCGCGCGTCATCCGTACGCGCTGGTGAATCCCTGTCTCTTCGAACCCGCCATCGCGCCGCACATTGCGGCGACCGAAGCCGGCATCGCGATCGACACCGCGCGCATCGCCGCGGCGCACGCGCGCATCGCCGAAGGTGCCGACGTCGTGCTCGCCGAGGGCGCGGGCGGTTTTCTCGTTCCGCTCGACGCATCGCGCAGCTGCGCGGAGCTGCCGCGACTGCTCGGCATGGACGTGATCCTCGTCGTGGGCCTGCGCCTCGGTTGCCTCAATCACGCACTCCTGACCGTGGAAGCGATCGCCGCGCGCGGCCTCTCGCTCGCCGGTTGGGTCGGCAACCACGTGGACCCGGCATTCGCGCGCCCGGAGGCGAATGTCGAGACTCTCCGGGCACGCATCGCGGCGCCCTGCCTCGGCATCGTTCCGTGGATGGAGAAACTGGACGTCGCAGCGGCCGCCATCCACCTCGCCTCTGCCTCGCGCTTGCTTCGCATCCCACTGGATGGAAAGGAAAAAATCGGGTTGCGGCCCTAGCTGGCAACCCTTACGATGCGCGGGCCGTGCGCCCGCACTCCAAGGGCCACATCCGGGGGCTCCGTTGACCATCGCCAATCGGTTCCTGAAGCGGTCGTTCGTCGCCGGCACCGTCGCGTCGCTCGCCGCCCTGCCCGCGCGCGCCGACTGGAGCCTGATCAACATGCCGGAGGGCGTTTCCGAGCTCTCGCGCGAAATCCACGGCATGCACATGATCATGTTCTGGATCTGCACCGTCCTCGCGATCCTGACTTTCGGCGCGATGATCTACGCCATGGTCCGCTTCCGGAGGTCGAAGAACGCTGTCGCCGACCAGAAGCTCCTGCACAACGCCCGGCTCGAGGCCGTGTGGACGATCGTGCCGGTGCTGATCCTGATCGGGATGGCGATTCCTTCGGTCGAGAAGCTGGTCAAGATCGAGGACACCTCGGGCTCCGGCCTCACCGTCAAGGTCACCGGCCACCAGTGGTACTGGCAGTACGAATACCTCGGCTCCGGCGTGTCTTTCTACAGCCGGCTCGCGCGCTCGAGCGACGAGGCGCGCCAGAAAGGCTCCGGCATCGACCCGCGCAGCATCGAGCACTACCTGCTCGACGTCGACAAGCCGCTCGTGATCCCGACCGGGACCAAGGTGCGCATGCTGCTGACCGCGAACGACGTCATCCATGCCTGGTGGGTGCCGGACTTCGGCATGAAGCGCGATGCGATCCCGGGATACATCAACGAGATGTGGATCTCGGTTGACGTCGACAAGCCGGGCACTTACCGCGGCCAGTGCGCGGAATTGTGCGGCGCCGACCACGGCTTCATGCCGATCGTCGTCGTCGCGATGCCTGCGGCGGAATTCGACGCCTGGCTGGTCGAGCAGAAGTCGGCGGGCGCCACGGCGCTTGCCGCTACGGAGTGAACGAGATGGCACACGCCGGCCACCACGACGACCACGCGCACGGCCCGCCCAAGGGCGTCATGCGCTGGCTGACGACGACGAACCACAAGGACATCGGGACGATGTACCTGGTGTTCTCGCTGCTGATGTTCCTGATCGGCGGCTCGTTCGCGTTCGCGATCCGCGCGGAGCTGTTCCAGCCCGGGCTGCAGCTGCTGAACCCGGCCGTCTTCAACCAGATGACGACCATGCATGCGCTGGTCATGGTGTTCGGCGCGGTGATGCCGGCGACGGTCGGCCTCGCCAACTGGATGATCCCGATGCAGATCGGCGCGCCCGACATGGCGCTGCCGCGCATGAACCTGTTCAGCTTCTGGCTGCTCGCGTTCGCCTTCCTGCTGCTGCTGTCGACTTTCCTGATGCCGGGCGGCGCGCCCGCCTCGGGCTGGACGCTCTACCCGCCGCTGGTGCTGCAGACCGGCGAGGCGTTCCCGATGGCGATCTTCGCGATCCACCTGATGGGCGCCTCGTCCATCATGGGCGCGATCAACGTGATCGTGACCATCGTGAACATGCGCGCGCCGGGCATGACGCTGCTCAAGATGCCGCTCTTCTCCTGGTCCTGGCTGATCACGGCCTACCTGCTGATCGCGGTGATGCCGGTGTTCGCGGGCGCAGTGACGATGCTGCTCACCGACTATTTCTTCCACACCAGCTTCTTCAACGCGGCCGGCGGCGGCGACCCGGTGCTGTTCCAGCACGTGTTCTGGTTCTTCGGGCACCCCGAGGTCTACATCATGATCCTGCCGGCGTTCGGGATCGTGTCGGAGATCATCCCGACGTTCTCCCGCAAGCCGATCTTCGGCTACGAGGCGATGGTCTACGCGATCGCGTCGATCGCGTTCCTGTCGTTCATCGTCTGGGCGCACCACATGTTCACGGTCGGCATGCCGCTCGCGGGGCAGCTGTTCTTCACGCTCTCGACCATGCTGATCGCTGTTCCGACCGGCGTGAAGATCTTCAACTGGACCGCCACCATGTGGCGCGGCTCGATCACCTACGAGCCGCCGATGCTGTTCGCGCTGGCGTTCCTGTTCCTGTTCACGATCGGCGGCTTCTCGGGCCTCATGCTCGCGATCGTGCCGGCGGACTTCCAGTACCACGACACCTACTTCGTGGTGGCGCACTTCCACTACGTGCTGGTGCCGGGCTCGGTGTTCGCGCTGATGGCGGCGGTGTATTACTGGCTGCCGAAGTGGACCGGCCACATGTACGACATGGGCCTCGCCAAGTGGCACTTCTGGCTGTCGGCGGTGTTCGTGAACGTGCTGTTCTTCCCGCAGCACTTCCTCGGCCTCGCCGGCATGCCGCGCCGCATCCCCGACTACGCCGCGCAGTTCGCCGACTGGAACATGGTCTCCTCGATCGGCGGCTTCGGCTTCGGCCTGTCGCAGCTGCTGTTCGTGTGGCTGATCGTCAAGTGCGTGCGCGGCGGCGAGCGCGCGACCGCGGGCGTCTGGGATTACCAGCACGGCCTCGAGTGGACCGTGCCGTCGCCGGCGCCGTACCACACGTTCGACAAGTCGCCGGAGATCCATTGAGCGCACCGTCGAATAACGTCCGCCTCGCGCTTGCGCTCGGCGCGGTGGCCGTCGCGGTGTACCTCACCTACGTCGTGCTGCGCCTGCTGGAGCGCGGCGGGTGAGCGACGAGGGCGGCAAGCGCAACCGCAGCCTCGCGGCGCGGCTCGTGCTGATGGCCGCGGGCAGCTTCGCCTTCGGTTTCGCACTCGTGCCGCTCTACGACGTGGTCTGCGAGATCACCGGCGTCGGCAGCCGCGAGCAGCTCTCGCGCGCGGGTTCGGCCGAAGGCCAGTCCCCGGCGACGGGTCGCACGGTCACCATCGAGTTCACGGCTTCCGTGCCCGCCGGCGGCTGGATCTTCGAGCCGGTCGACGCGACCATGGAAGTGCAGCCCGGCCGCCTCTACGAGACGCACTACCGCGCGCGCAGCCTTGCCGATGGCGCGACGACGGGCCAGGCCGTGCCGAGCGTCGCGCCGATGCGCGCGGCGCGGTACTTCGTCAAGACCGAGTGTTTCTGCTTCACGCCGCAGCAATTTGCGGCCGGCGAGGAGCGCGAGATGGCCGTCCGCTTCGTGATCGACCGTGAGCTTCCGGCGGGCATCGACCGCCTGACGCTTTCTTATGCTTTCTACGACATTGGCCAGGCGAACGGGAAGAGCTAGGAGATCGCGATGGCACAGGCCGGGCATACCCAGGACGAGGGCAAGTACTACATCCCGCACGGCAGCAAGCTGCCGTTCTTCGGCTCGATCGCGCTCTTCATTTTGATGGCGGGCGCGGCGGCGACGCTGAACGGCGCCGCGGCGGGCTCCTGGGTGCTGGGCCTCGGCCTGCTCGGGCTCTTCACGCTGTTCTTCCTCTGGTTCGGCGAGGTCATCCGCGAGAACCAGGCCGGCCTCTACAACGAGCAGGTCGACCGCTCGTTCCGCATGGGGATGATGTGGTTCATCTTCTCCGAGGTCATGTTCTTTGCCGCGTTCTTCGGCGCACTGTTCTATGCGCGGCAGCTGTCGATTCCCTGGCTCGGCGGCGAAGGCGCCAAGGCAGTCACGAACCTGCTGTGGCCGGACTTCGACGCCGGCTGGCCGAGCAACGGCCCCGGCGACCTCAGCCCGCGCGACGACGGCAGCTACGAGATCATCCCGGCCTTCGGCCTGCCGGCGATCAACACGGCGCTGCTGCTCACCTCCGGCCTCACGATCACGATTGCGCACCACGCGCTGAAGAGCGGGCATCGCGGGATACTCAAGGTGTTCCTGGCGGCGACCTTCCTGCTCGGCTTCATCTTCCTCGGCGTGCAGGTCATGGAATACGGCCACGCCTACCACGAGCTCGGGCTGCAGCTCGGCACCGGCATCTACGGCTCCACCTTCTTCATGCTGACCGGCTTCCACGGCCTGCACGTGATGGTGGGTGCGATCATGCTCACCGTGATCTGGCTGCGCTGCATGAAGGGCCACTTCACGCCGCGCCAGCACTTCGCCTTCGAAGCGGTGGCCTGGTACTGGCACTTCGTCGACGTCGTCTGGCTCGGGCTCTTCATCTTCGTGTACTGGATCTGAGGCGCCGCCCGGCATGGGCGGCAAGCGCTTCATCGCGGTCGCCGGCAACATCGGGGCCGGCAAGACGGAGCTGACGCGCTTCCTCTGCCGGCGCTACGACATCAAGCCGTTCTTCGAGCCGAACGAGCAGAACCCCTACCTCGCCGACTTCTACAAGGACATGAAGGCCTGGGCCTACCGGTCCCAGCTCTTCTTCCTGGCGCACAAGTTCCGGCTCCAGCTCGAACTGCAGGACGAGCCCGGCACGGTCGTGCAGGACCGCACGATCTACGAGGACGCGGAGATCTTCGCGAAGAACCTGTACCGGCAGCGCTACATCGACGCGCGCGACTACCGGACCTACACCGCGCTCTACCAGTCGATCAGCAAGGCGCTCCGGCCCCCGGACCTGATGATCCAGCTGTCCTGCCCGGTTCGCACGCTCCGCAAGCGCATCCGCCTGCGCGGCCGGGCGATGGAACAGGAGATACCGGTCCCGTACCTGCGCCGGCTCAACCGCCTGTACGAGGACTGGTTCAAGCGCTACGACCTCTCGCCGGTGCTTCGGCTCGAGACCGACCGGCTCGACTGGCTGACCGACCTCGTCGACCGGGTCGACCTGTTCCGGAAGATCGAGCGCTACCTCGACTGATAATCGGGCGCTTGTCGGCCGGACACCGACACACCGGCCGTCTCTGAAGGGAGACGAGGCGGAATCGGCCATTTCCGGCCCGAATGCCAGCATGAAACTAGGGACAGCCCGGCTGTCCAATGGCATATTGCGTGGCAAGAAAATGTTCGACCCGACCCAGACCCAGCCCCTGTCCTGGCGCATGCACCAGGGGAAGCCGATGCCGTGGGAGGACGTTCCGGTGGAGCCGCCGAACCGCCAGGCACCGACTTTCGACGACTCGCCGCCGGAGCGCCTGTCCGAGCGCGGCTATCGCCTGCGTGCGCGCCTCGGCGGCGGGCGGCTCGGCGCGATCTACGAGGCCCAGGACGAACTCTCGCGGATTTCGGGCAGCCAGCATTTCGTGGCCGTCATCCTCATCGACAGCCGGGTCGCATCGCGCGCCGGCTTTGCCCCCGACTTCGAGCGCGGCGCCGCCGAGCTCAAGTCCATCGCCCACCCGAACATCGTCCGCCTTCTCGAGTACGGGCGCGACCGCAACCGTTTCTACCTCGTCAACGAGCTGCTCGAGAGCGCGTCGCTCCGCTTCGTCCTGAACGACACGGGAACCCTGCCCGTCGCCGAGACGACGGCCGTGCTGCGCGCGGTCGGCGACGCGCTGCAGTACCTGCACGCCAAGGGCCTGGTGCACGGCAACCTCCGTCCCGAAAACGTGCTCGTCACCTTCGGCTATGAAGTGAAGGTCCTCGACGTCGTCCCGAACGGCTGGCTGGTCAACCCGAATGACGCGCTCGGCGTGCCGGCGCGCGCGCCGGACAAGCGCGACGATGTCTTCGGCCTCGCCTGCCTCGCCTACGAGATGCTCGCGGGCCGCCATCCGTTCAACGGCAACACGGCGCAGGAAGCGTACCGCTCCGGGCTGGAAGCGGAGCGCATCCAGGACCTCGGCGAGCGCGAATGGCGGGCACTCGCGAACGCGCTCGCCGTGCACCGCGACGATCGCACGCCGAACGTCCAGCAGTTCCTGGACGAGTTCGGCGTCGGAAGCGCGCAGAAGCTGAAGTCGGTGGTCGCGACGGCGAGCGCCCCGGCGCCCGCTTACGCGATGCCGCCGCCGACCTATACAGCAGCCGATCCGCCGCCGGCGCTGTCGCGCCCCGTCGTCGCCGAACGGATGGGTCGCGACGAGCCGGAACGTCGCGGCGTCGCCGGAAAGTTCTTCGCACTTCTCCTCGTGATCGGGCTCGGCGCCGCGGCGTGGTATTACCAGGAGCCGCTGCGTATCTTCACGACCGACCTGATGGCGGAAGTCCAGGCGCGGATCGACGCGGAGCGCGCCACGTCCGATCGTGCGCCGGCGCCTGCAACCGTCGCCAACGCCGATGCGCCGCTCGTGTCGGCGCCGGCCATCACCGATCCGGAGCCCGCAATGGTCCTCGCGCCGGGCGCAAACGTGCCGGCCGACGCGAACTCCGCAGTGCCCGCAGGCGATGAGCCCGTATCTGCGCCGATCGAGGAGCCTGTTGCCGCGCAGGCCGAGCCCGTCGCACCGGCGCCGATGCCAGCCATCGATTCGCCCTCACCCGTTGTGGTGAAACAGGCCCCGGTCGCGGCCGCGCCGGCACCGCCCGTGGCGGCGGGCCCGGCACGCTTTGCGTTCCAGCAGGAGCTCGCGACGGTGCGCGAAAGCGACGTCGCCGCGCGCATCACGATCCGCCGCTCGGGCAGCCTGTCGGGAACGGCTTCGGTGTCCTGGTGGACGGCCGAGGGCACGGCCCGTGCCGACGTCGACTACGCCGACCTCGGCGCGCGCATCGAGCGTTTCGCGCCGGGCGAGGCAAGCCGCACGATCTACGTGCCGCTCACCAACGACGCGGTGCGTGAACCGTCAAAGAGCTTCCGCGTCCTGCTCGGGCGCGGCGAAGGCGCGGACATCGCTGCCGAGCTGCGCGTCGACATCGTCGACGACGACTGAAAAAGGGGACGCACCCCTTTTTCGGGTGAGCCGGTTCCGCCGAGATGGCCGTTTGAAAAAGGGGTGCGTCCCCTTTTTCAGCCCTTCGGCGCGGCGGTGGCGGCCGCGGACTTGCTGCCGAGGCTTCCCGCGACCTTGACCGCCTGGCCGGGCCGCAGGCGCTCGCCCCCGCGCACGATCACCCGATCGCCCGCCGCGAGGCTGCCCGTCACTTCCACGCGTTCCTTGTCGCCGTTGCCGACGCGCACCGAAACGCGTTCCGCGACGCTGCCCTTGCCGACGCGGAACACGTGCGCGCCGTCCGCGCGCACGATGACCGCGTCGCGCGGGACCAGGAGTCCTGCCGCCTGGCGCGCGGCCGGCAGGTCCACGCGCACCGCGGAACCGATCGGCCAGCCCGTGCCGCTCATCGCGATGCGCACCTCGATCATGCGTGACCTCTCGTCGCCCACCGGCACGATCGCGCGGATCTTGCTCGGCAGGTCCTGCGCGGCGCCGTGCACCGTGACGGCCTGCCCGGCGGCCAGGTGGCCAGCCTCGGCGACCGGGGCGCGCGCCACCACCTCGACGTTCTCCGTGTCGGTCAGGCGCACGACCTCGGTGCCCGCGGCGACGAACTCGCCGAGCTGGCGGATGCGTTCCGCGACGTGACCGGAGAACGGCGCGCGGATCGTCGCGCGCGCGATCGAATGCCGCGTGCTGTCCCGGATCGCGCGCGCCTGCTCGAGCTCGTGCCGCGCCATGGCGAGGCGCGCCGCCGCCTCGTCGATCTGGCTCTTCGAGGCGATGCCGTCCGGCAGCGCGTTGAGCCGCGCGAGCTGCGAGTCGAGCAGCTCCGCGTTGGCCGCGAGCCGCGAGATCTGGGCGTCGTTCTCCCGCAATTGCAGCTCGAGCGCCCTGGCATCCACGCGCGCGAGCGGCGCGCCCTTCACGACTTTCGCGCCGGGCTCGGCCACCCAGTCGAGCCGGCCCGTCACCTCCGCGGCAAGCCGCGCGTCGTTGCGGCTCACGACCGTGCCGGTCGCCGACACGGTCGATGCGGTCGAGCCCTTGACCACGGGCGCGACGGTGACCGCCGCCGGCGGCGGGCCCGCGTCCTGCGCCCAGGCCGCGCTGGCCGACAGGGAGGAAACGGCCAGCGCGGCCGCCATTACGCACCATGCAACGAAACGTCTCGTCGAATTCATCAGGCACCTTCCTCGAGCGCGCGCCCTGCCGACCGCGCGGCGGATCCTTCCGCCGCGGGCTCGCCGAGGCGCAGGAGCGCCGGCAGGAGCACGAGCATGAATACGGTATTGACCAGCATGCCGCCGGCGATCACGGTGCCGAGGCCGCGATACAACGCGGCGCCCGGCCCGGGCACGATGATCATGGGCAGCAGCCCGGCGAGCTGGCCGAGCGAAGTCGCGAAGATCGGCCGCGTGCGCTCCTCGAGCGCATGGCGCACGGCGCTCCTGCGATCCATGCCGCCGCGCTCGGCCGAGCGCGTGCTCTCGACCAGCAGGATCGCGTTGTTGACCGCGGCGCCGAGCAGGATGATGAAGCCGACCATCGTCAGCATGTCGAGCGTCTGCGGCGTGAAGAGGTTCAGCAGGCGGATGCCGAGCACGCCGCCGAGGCTCGCGAGCGGAACCGTCAGCATCACCAGCAGGCTGTCCTTCGCGGAGCGGAACAGTGCCGCCATCAGCAGGAACAGCACCAGGAGCGCGAGCGATATGTTGACGCGCATGTCCGCGAGCGCGGTTTCGAGGCTGCCCGCGTCGCCGGCGTAGCGGATGCCGCCGTCCGGCGGCAGCAGCGGCCGCAGCGCCGGGTCGACCTCGGTCTGCAGCTTTTCCATGGCCTGCTGCAGCGAGGTGCCGGGCGGGGCGACGACATTGATGCCGATCGTGCGGCGCCCGTCCACGCGACGCAGGCCCGTCGAGCTGACGGTCGGCTCGATGGCGACCAGTTCGCCGAGCGGCACGACGCCGCCGGTCGGTGTCGCGACCGGCACGGCGGCAAGCGCGTCGGGGCTGTCCCAGCCCTGCGCGCGCAGGATCATGTCGAGGCGGCGCTCGCCGTCGAAATGCTCGCCGACCCAGATGCCGTCGCCGAGTGCGCGCACCACGGTCGCGACGTTGGCGCGGGTCCAGCCCGATTCGCTGATGCGGCGGTCGTCCGGCACGAGCCGCAGTTCCGGCTCGGACAGCTCGAGGTCCTGGAAGCTCTGCACTTGCGCGCCCGGCATCTTTTCGATGATCACGTCCTGGGCCTTGCGCGCGGCCTCGAGCAGCGCGTCGAAGTCCGAGGACTGCAGGCGCACCTCGATGTTGCGCCCGTCGCCGAAGCCGCCGAACAGGTTGCCCTGCTGGGCGAACACGTTGAGGTCCGGGAAGCCGGAGGTGATCTCCTCGTTCACGACCTTGCCGAGTTCGTCGATCTTCGAGGGATCGAGCGGGCGCACGCCGATAGTGCCGCCGCCCGGGAAGATCAGGATGTAGTAATTCTTGAGCCGCGGCTCTTTCTCGCCCGCCATGTAGGGCTCGAGCCGCTTCACCATCGGCTGCACGACCTCGGACTCGATCGCATCCACGTTCATGCCGGGCGGGAACTGGAAGAAGCCGTCGATCGCGTCGCGCTTGACCGGCGGCAGGTAGTCGATCGGCGGCAGCAGGAGCCAGGTCAGCAGCGCCGGCACGACGAGACACAGGCCGATCGTCAGCTGGCGCCGGCGCGGGCTGTCGGTGAGCGCCGCCATCCGCTCGCCGAGGCGCCTCGGCCACTCGGCGGCCTTGCTCGTGGCCTCGGTCGGTTTCAGCCAGCGCGCCGCGGCGACCGGCAGCACCGTCATAGCAATCACGAGGGAGACTGCGATCGCGACCGAGATCGTGAGTGCGAGGTCGGCGAACAGCTGGCCCTCGGTGTTCTTCATGAAGATGACGGGGATGAACACGATCACCGTCGTCAGCGTGGAGGCGAACAGCGCGGGCCACACCCGCGTTGCGCCCTCGAGCGCGGCCTGCGCCGGCGAGGCGCCCTGCTCGCGGCGCTGGAGGATGCTCTCGAGCACGATGGTCGCGGCATCGAGCGTCATGCCGACCGCGAAGGCGATGCCCGCGATCGAGATGACATTGAGCGTGTGCCCGGTGACCAGCATCACGAGCACGGTCGTGAGCACCGAGATCGGGATCGCGATGCCGACCAGCAGCGTCGAGCGGAACTGCCTGAGGAACAGCCACAGCACGCCGATCGCGAGGATGACGCCCGCGATCAGGTTGCCCGTGACCAGGCCGATCGCCTGGTTGATGAACACCGAGGGATCGAAGGACTGCTCGATCGCGAGTCCGAGCTCCGCGAGCGGTCCCTCGCGCAGCTCACCGATCTCCGCTTTGACGTCGCGCAGCGTCGCCAGCACGTCGGCGCCCGATTCCTTCAGGATCTGGATTGCGATCGCCGGATTGTTGTTCTGCACGGCCAGCGAGTTGCGGTCGCCGCGCTCGACGGAGATTGTGGCGACGTCGGCGAGGCGCACCGGCCGCCCGTCGCGCCAGTCGAGTACCAGCTCGCCGAGGTCGTCCGGCCGGTAGCGTCCGGCGAAGCGCAGCGTGTACTGGCGCCGCCCGAGTTCCGCGAATCCGCCCGAAACGTCGTCGGCGCTGCCGGCGACGTTGACGATGGACGGTATCGGGATACCGAGCTCCGCGGCGCGGTAGGGGTCGAACTCGATGCGCAGTTCATCGGGCGCGCCGGCGTTGACGTTGATCGTCCCGACGCCGGGGATGGACTCGACGCGCGAGCGCATCAGGTCCTCGACTTCGCGCCGGTAGTTCTCCACCGGGCCCGGCGTGCCCGGCTTCAATTGCACGAAGAACCAGGACAGCGTCTCGTTGGGCCCGCCGCCGCCGTTTTCGCCCAGCGAGATGCGCGGCGCGTCGGCGTCGCGCGGCAGCGGCGGCAGCTGGTTCATGCGCGCGATCACGTCGATCAGCGTGCGGCCCATGTCGGTGCCGATCGCGAACTCGAGATTGATGAAGGCGCCGCCCGCGTTCGCGAACGACTGGATCTCCTGCAGGCCGGCGAGGCCGCGCAGCGCCTGCTCCTGCGGCTCGATCAGCTCGGACTCGACCTCGGTGGGCGCGGCCGCTCGCCAGCCGGTGAAAATGGTGATCGCCGGTTCGTCGATGTCCGGGAACAACTGCACCGGCAGGCGGATGAGCGCAACCAGGCCGAGCACGATGACGAGGCCCACGCCGACGGCGACGCCGATCGGGCTCTTCAGCGATCTTTCGGTCAGGTTCACGCAGGCCTCCCGGACGGTGCCGGGTCGCACTTATCGCACTTTTCCAAAGAGCTGCCCGAAAAGTGCGATAAGTGCGACCCGGCACCGTAACTGATGCGGCAACGGCCGAAAGGGTTGCAACACCCTTTCGTGCACCATTCTAGGAACGAGGGGTGACGGCAGGTCTACACGGGGCAACGGCCCGGCGCGGGCCGCAGCCGCTTCGTCGCAAGGCTAGAATCGCCCGATGAAATCAAGGGCCGTTCGCCTCCTCGAGCCGCGCCGGCCGCTGGTCGACGCCGAGATCGACGCCCCGACGCCCGGTCCCGGCGAGCTGCTCGTGCGGGTGAAAGCCGCCGGCATCTGTCATTCCGATGCGCACTACCGTGCGGGCATCGGAAGTACGAATCACCCGCTCACGCTTGGCCATGAAGTCGCGGGCGTCGTCGAAGCGGTCGGCAGCGGCGTCACGACGCATCGCGCCGGAGACCGCGTGTGCCTGCACTACCTCGTCACCTGCGGTACGTGCATCGACTGCCGCGCCGGCCGCGAGCAGTTCTGCGCGACGGGCCAGATGATCGGCAAGGATCGCGACGGCGGTTACGCCGAGTTCGTCCGGGTTCCCGCGAGGAACGCACACGCACTCCCCGACTTCGTGCCCTTCGAGCAGGGCGCGATCCTGATGTGCTCGTCCGCGACCGCGTTGCATGCACTGCGCAAGGCGCGCGTCGGTGCCGGCGACACCGTCGCGGTGTTCGGCATCGGCGGGCTCGGCGTCTCCGCGATCCAGCTCGCGCGCGCGCTTGGCGCGTCCGCCGTCTACGCCGTCGACGTCAATCCCGCGAAGCTCGCGCTGGCGCAGCGCCACCGCGCGATCCCCGTCGATGCCAGGTCTGGCGATCCGGTGCAGGCGATCCGCGCGGCGACCGGCGGTCGCGGCGTCGATGCGGCGCTCGAGCTCATCGGCTTCGCGCGCACCATGGAACAGGCCCTCGAGGTGCTGGCACCGCAAGGCCGCGTCGCGCTCGCCGGCCTCACGCAGGAGCGCATGTCCATCTCGCCTTACCGCGACGTCCTGAACCGGGAGGCGGAGATCATCGGCGTGTCCGACCACCTCGCCTCGGAGATCGGCGAGTTGATGGCGTTCATCGAGCGCGGCGAGCTCGAGCTCGCGGCCAGGCCGTCACCCGGGTCCTTCCGCTGGAGGCCGCCGTCGTCAACGGGCGCTGGACGACCTCGAGGCGTTGCGCGGCGGCGTCCGATCGGTCATTGTCCCGTGACCCCCGGATTCCCCGACACGGACGTCGCCCGCAAACGGGGTGCTGCTCGTCGTTCTTCGGGAGTCGACACTCATGAGTTTCATCCAAGTCAGAATCGAAGCAGCAGCCGCGATGTTGCTGCTCCTCTATGCTGCTTCGGCCGCGCTGGCCGCGCCTCCGAAGGCCGCTGCGCCGAAGACCTACCCGGACCTGCCGAGCGAGATCCCCACCGAGTTCAAGCCGGTCAAGGAGGATTTCGAGTTCGAACGCCGCGAGGTGATGATCCCGATGCGCGACGGGGTCAGGCTGAACACCGTCATCCTGATTCCGAAAGGCGCTTCCCGGACGCCGATCCTGCTCACCCGCACGCCCTACGACGCCAACGCCCTTTCTGCCAATGCGCAGAGTCGTCACCTCGGTCCCACGCTCTGGGGGTACGACAACGCGACCGAGGTCATCGTCGAGGGCGGCTACATCCGCGTGCTCCAGGACGTACGCGGCAAGTACGGCTCGGAGGGTGACTACGTTGTGAACCGGCCGATTCGCGGGCCGTTGAATCTGACACCGGTCGACCACGCAACCGACACTTACGACACCATCGACTGGCTGGTGAAAAACCTGCCGGAAAGTAACGGCCGCGTCGGGATTCTCGGCATTTCCTATGACGGCTTCCTGCCGCTCATGGCGCTCATCGATCCCCATCCGGCGCTGAAAGTATCGGTACCGATGAATCCGATGGTGGACGGCTGGAAGGGCGACGACTGGTTTCATAACGGCGCTTTCCGACAAGTAGGTATGTCGTGGATCTACGAGCAGGTGGCGACCCAGACCAACGAGGCTCTCTGGTGGTCGACGCACTTCGACGACTACGAAGGCCACATAAAGGCGGGCACCGCAGGTGAATTGGCGCGGCAGCGCGGCATGGACCAGCTGGGTTTCTGGCGCAAGATCGTCGAGCATCCGAGTTACGACGCCTTCTGGCGCGACCAGGCCGTCGACAGGCTGCTCGCGGAACGGCCGCTCGCCGTGCCGGTCATGCTGGTCCACAGCTACTGGGACCAGGAGGACATTTACGGGGCGCCGGCCGTCTACAAGGCCATCGAACCCAAGGACACGGGCAACGACCGGGTTTTCCTGGTCATGGGGCCGTGGTACCACGGTCAGGCCATCGAAGATGGCAGCCGCCTCGGCGCGCTCCGCTTCGGCACCGACACGGCACTCACTTTCCGCCGCGAAATCCTGCGTCCCTTCCTCGACCAGTTCCTGAAGGAAGGAGCGCCGCCGGCGAACGTGCCACCGGTAATGGCGTTCGAGACTGGCAGCAATGTATGGCGACGCTTGACCGCCTGGCCGGCGGGTTGCGAAGACGGTTGCTCATTGCAGGCGAGGTCGCTCTATCTTCGCGCCGGGGGCAGGCTGAGTTTCGAGGCGCCGACCGGCAACGAAGCCGAGTTTGAAGAGTACGTCTCGGATCCGGCCAAGCCAGTGCCTTATCAACGCCGGCCGATCGCGCCATTCGGTTACGGCGAAGGCAACGGCTGGTCCGCCTGGCTGGTCAGCGACCAACGTGAGGCTTCGGGACGCACCGACGTCGCGACTTTCGTTTCCGAAGTGCTGACCGAGCCGCTCAAGATCAGCGGCGAACCCATGGCCAACCTGGTGGCTTCCACGAGCGGCACCGATTCGGACTGGGTCGTGAAGCTGATCGATGTCTACCCCGACGAAGTGGCTGGCCAGCCGGAGATGGGCGGCTACCAACTTATGGTGGCAGCGGACATATTCCGGGGCCGTTACCGCGAGAGTCTCGAGACACCATCCGCCCTGACGCCGAACGAGCCGCTCGTCTACCGGTTCGCTCTCCCGACAGCCAACCACGTCTTTCTGCCGGGACATCGGCTGATGGTGCAGGTCCAGTCGAGCTGGTTCCCGCTTTACGACCGCAACCCGCAGACTTTCGTTCCGAACATTTTTCGTGCCCAGCCATCCGACTTTCAGAAGGCCGTCCAGAGGGTGCATCACGCGCCAAGCCACATGAGTCATGTGGAACTGCCCGTCGTGGACACGTCTGCCAAATGACCCAGGCACAACCCGCTTCCGAAGAGATCGTCAGCGCCGAAGCGGTGCAGGCTGCCCTCGACCGCATCGCGCGCGACATCACCGCCCGGCTCGCGGACCGGATCCCGCTCGTCATCACCGTGATGAACGGCGGGCTCGTGTTCGCCGGCCAGCTCCTGCCAAAACTACCGTTCGCGCTCGAGATGAGCTACGTGCACGTGCGCCGCTACGGGCGCGAGACGAAGGGCGGCGAACTGGTGTGGATCGCGGGGCCGCACGAGTCGGTCACCGGCCGCACGGTGCTCCTGCTCGACGACATCCTCGACGAGGGCCAGACGCTCCTCGCCATCCGCTCGCGCCTCGAAGAGCTGGGCGCGAGCGAGGTGCTGCTCGCGGCCTTCGCCGTGAAGACCCGCAAGGACCCGCCGAGAGTGACGGCGGATTTCACCGGCATCCGCGTGCCGGATCGCTTCGTGTTCGGGTTCGGGATGGACGTCGGCGGGAGCTGGCGCAACCTGCCGTCGATACGGGCGCTTGCGGAGACCGCCGACTGAGTGTCAGCCGCCGACAGCGTGCGGTTCGATCCAGCCCATCTTCCAGGTCCACCACAGGATAATGAAGAGGAAGATGGAGAGTCCGATGCGCACCGAGAGTGCGCGGACCATGCGCCGGGACTCACCCTTGTTGTCGTGCACGAGCTGCACCATGGCCGACACGAGGCTCAGGACGATCCCGAAAAAGATGAGCAAAACCAGCCACTTCACGCCTGTCATGAGTCCGCCCCGACTGTCCGGATGGCGGAGTATAGCCCGGTGCTGAACTCCGGCCGAAGCCGGATGTTTGCGCCGCGGCTGGTCCCGACGTTCCTGGCCGGGCTCGCGGTCTTTGCATTCGGCGCGCTCGGCATCTGGCAGCTCGACCGGGCGGACCAGAAACGCGTCATGGCGCGAAGCTTCACCGCGGGCGGGCCCGCGATCGACTGGTCACGGCTGCCGGCCGACGCGCCGCGCTTCCAGCGCGTACAGCTCCGCGGCACCTACGACACGCAGCACCAGTTCCTGCTCGACAACATGAGCCACGAAAGCGTCGCCGGCGTGCAGGTGCTGACGCCGCTCGTCCTCGACAACGGCGAGGCCGTGCTCGTCAACCGCGGCTGGCTGCCATTCGGCGCGACCCGGCAGGATCTTCCGGAAGTCGGGGTGGACGGCGAGGTGCGCACGGTCGTCGGCCGCATCGACGAATTGCCGCGCCCCGGGATCTGGTTGAAAGGACCCGAGGCCACGGGGTGGCCGCGCCTCGTGCAGTACCCCGGCATGGCGGAGCTGTCGGCCGCGCTTGGGCGCGAGCTCGCACCGCGCCAGGTGTTGCTCGATGCGGGCGTGCCGGACGGCTACGTCCGCGACTGGGTCGTGCCCGGCACGTCGCCCGACCGCAACCTCGGCTATGCCGTGCAGTGGTTCGCCTTCGCCGCGCTCGCGGTGGGGATCTGGTTCGTCCTCAGCTTCCGAAAATCCGGAGAGTCGCCTTGAGCCCACCCGAGGATGCGCAGCGGCGCGGCCGCCGCCAGTTCCTGCTGGTCGCCTCGCTCTTCATCGTCCCGGTGGTGACGGCCATCGTCCTGTACCGCTCCGTGGACTGGCGCCCCGTCGTGAATGCCCAGGGCACGCTGATCGAGCCTCCGCGCACGCTCGCAATCGCCGGCCTTGCGCTTGCAAATGGCGAGAGCGCGCCCACCGATGCCCTGGAGGGCCGCTGGTCCGTCATTCGCCCGGTGGCGGGCGACTGCGGCGAACGCGAAGTGGCGCTCGCCGAGGAACTGGGGCGCGTCCGGCTCGCACTCGACAAGGATGCGGATCGCGTGCGGCGGATTTTCGTGCATGACGGTGCCTGCGCCGCGGCCGGCCTCGGCGCCGGCGAGTCAGACCTGCGCATATACACGGCAACGGGCGAATTCCTCGCGCAATTCCCGCCGTCGGTCGACGGCAGCGCCGGCATTTATATAGCGGACCCGCATGGCAACTTGATGATGAGTTACCCTGCGTCCGGTTCGGCGCGCGGCCTGCTCAAGGACCTCGAACGACTGCTGCGCCTGTCCAGCATCGGCTAGGGGATGCCATGCTTGAAACCCGGAGCATGTTCTGGTTCCGCCGCGTGGCGCTCGCCGCGACGCTTCTTTGTGCCATCGTCGTCGTCGTCGGCGCCTGGGTGCGGCTTACGAACGCCGGCCTCGGATGCCCTGACTGGCCCGGTTGTTACGGCCACGCGCACCCGGCCCAGGCCGCGGAACGCGCCGCCGAGATCAACGCCGCCAACCCCGACCGCCCGTTCGACTACCAGAAAGCCATCAATGAAATGGTGCACCGCTACATCGTGGGGGGGCTCGGCCTGCTCGTGATCAGTCTCGCGCTGCTCTCGGTCATGAACCGCCGCGACCCGGCGCAGCCGCGGGTGCTGCCCTGGGTGCTGGTCGCGCTGCTCGTCGTGCAGGCGCTGCTCGGCATGTGGACCGTGACGCTGCTCCTGAAGCCGCTCATCGTCACGCTGCATCTCCTCGGCGGGCTGCTGACGCTCGCGCTCCTGTGGTGGCTGGCGCTGCCGCCGGCGCGGCGGGAATTGAAGGCAGCGGAGCGTCCGCTCCGTCGGCTTGCGATCGCGGGCATCGCGGTGCTCGCGGTGCAGATCGCGCTCGGCGGTTGGACCAGCACCAACTATGCAGCCGCGGCCTGCCCGGATTTCCCGACCTGCCAGGCGTCTTACTGGCCGCCTATGGACTTCCGGAACGCCTTCATCCTCTGGCGCGGGCTTGGAATCGACTACGAAGGCGGCGTGCTCGACGCGCCGGCGCGCGTCGCGATCCATTACACGCATCGCCTCGGCGCGTATGTCACGGCGCTCGTGCTCTTGCTGGTGGTCGCGGGCGCCTGGCGGCGCGCGCAGTCGGGCGCGACACGCATCGCGGCGATCGCCGTCGGCGTCGCCGTCGTGCTTCAAGTCTTGATCGGGATGAACCTGGTCTGGAAGGGTTGGCCGCTGTCGCTCGGCACGGCCCACAATGCCGGCGCGGCGCTGCTCGTGCTCGCGACGGTCGCGCTGCTCCGGACTCTCAGCCCGCGCTCGGAAGTCGGCCGCTACCGGCCGTCGCTGCGCTAGTCGCGTCAGAGGTACTGGATCAGGACCGGCAGGCCGGCGATCACCAGGGCCAGGCAGACCGAAAGTACCGAGCGATTGAAGACGAACATGGCGGCTCTCCTGTCAGCGATGGGAGGGAAAGTACGCTTCGCTCATTGTTCTGATAAACCAGCTCAATATTGACTTTATTGTTCAATAGATCTATCTAATCTCCGCATGGAAGATTTCCAGGCCATGCAGGCTTTCAGCCGGGTGGCCGAGCTCGGCTCCTTCACGCGCGCGGCCGACGAACTCGGCCTTTCGCGCGCCATGGTCAGTACGCATGTGCAGCGGCTCGAGAAGCGCTTTGGCCTGCGCCTGCTCAACCGCACGACACGCAAGGTGGCGGCGACCCCTGCAGGTGCCGACTATCTGGTTCATTGCCGGCGCGTGTTCGCGGAGCTCGCCGCGGCCGAGGAAACGCTGCGCCGCGGGAAGGAACAGCCGACCGGGCGGCTGCGCGTGGACGTGCCGGGCTCGTTCGGCCGCCACATCCTGTTGCCCGCGCTGCCCGATTTCCTGTCGCGCTATCCGGGCATCGACCTCGACCTGCGCTTCAACGAGCGGGTCGTCGACATCGTTCGCGAGGGTGTCGACCTCGCGGTGCGTGCCGGGACGGTGACGGACCCGGAAGTGGTGGCACACCGCGTCTCCGGCTCGCGCTGGATCACCTGCGCCTCCCCGCTTTACCTCGCGCGCCATGGACGCCCGCAGTCCCTCGAGGACCTGGCGCAACACGTGCTGATCGGCTCGATTCCCTCGGGCAGCACGCACCCACGGCCCTGGCTGTTCGCCAAGGACGAGCCGCCGCCCTTCGAACTGCGGTTTCGCATGACGGTCAACGAGGCGGAAGCGGTGATGCTCGCGGCCGCGCGGGGCGTCGGGATCACCCAGACCATGGACCTGCTCGCCGCGCGGGAGCTCGTCGACGGCAACCTCGTCATCGTCCTGCCCGAGCACACGCGCCTGGGACCGCCGCTCTCCATTGTCCACACCCAGGCCGCGCAACGCCTGGCCCGGGTACGGGTCTTTTCCGACTTCCTGCGCGGTCTCTGCGAGTACGTGGTGCAGCGCGCGGCCGCCCATACCGGCCTGCGGCCGATCCCGTAAAGTCAGGTGCGTGATAGCATTTCCAGCCTCATGACCGCCCGCGAAGCGCATACCGAAGCGACGGCCGGCAGGGTTTCCTCCCGGGCGCGCGAATACTTCGCGCTGACGAAGCCCAAGGTCGTTTCGCTGATCATGTTCACGGCGATCGTGGGCATGTTCCTGGCCGTGCCGGGCTTCCCGCCTGCGGGCGCGCTTTTCTGGGGGACGATCGGCATCGCGCTCGCGGCATCGTCCGCAGCGGCGATCAACCACGTGCTGGACGCGCGCATCGACGCCGAGATGGCGCGCACGCGCCTGCGGCCCCTGCCCCGCGGCACGGTGTCCGAGGCCTACGCACTTTCCTTCGCCTTCGTGCTGGGCGCGGGCTCGATGCTGATCCTCGCGCTCCTCGTCAACGCGCTGACGGCGGTGCTGACCTTCTTCTCGATCATCGGCTACGCGATCGTCTATACCGTCTGGCTCAAGCGCGCGACGCCGCAGAACATCGTGATCGGCGGCGCGGCCGGCGCGGCGCCGCCGGTGCTCGGCTGGACCGCAGTCACGGGCGTCGTGGACGCCGACGCGCTCCTGCTCTTCCTGATCATCTTCGCCTGGACGCCGCCGCACTTCTGGGCGCTCGCCATCGCGCGCCGCGACGAGTACGCGCGCGTCGGCATCCCGATGCTGCCGGTGACGCACGGCATCGCCTACACCAAGCAGTTCATCTGGTATTACACGGTGCTGCTCACGGTCATCACCGTGCTTCCGTTCGTGACCGGCATGGCCGGGATTTTCTATCTCCTGGCGGCGCTCGCGCTCGACGCGATCTTCCTGCAGAAGGCCTGGCAGCTGCTGAAGTCGGACCGGGCCGACCTGCCGATGCGGACCTTCCGTTTCTCCATCAACTACCTGGCGCTCCTGTTCGCGGCATTGCTCGTCGACCATTACCTGCCGCGCGCGCCGTTCTAGGACAAGGAAAGCACCATGCGCTGGGAAGGACGCCGGCAAAGCGAAAACATCGAGGACCGGCGCGGCATGCGCGTCAGCCGCGGCGGGCTCGTGGGCGGCGGCCTCGGCACGCTCGCCATCGCGCTGCTCGTGATGTTCCTCGGCGGCGACCCGACGCCGATCTTGCAGGGTGCAGGCAACGCCCCGGTGCAGACGACCAACGAGCCCTACGTCGAATCGGCGGAAGAGAACGTGTGGCGCCAGCAGACCGCAGTCGTCCTGGCCGAGACTGAGAACGCCTGGAACAGGGTGTTCTCGGAACTGGGCGGCCAGTATCGCGAACCTACCCTGGTGTTCTTTGCCGATGCCGTGGAATCCGCATGCGGTTACGCAGAGTCCGCGGTCGGCCCGTTCTATTGCCCGGGTGACGGGATGCTTTACATCGACCTGCGTTTCTATCAGCAGCTCGAGTCCCAGCTCGGCGCCAAGGGAGACTTCCCGCGCGCTTACGTGGTCGCGCACGAAGTCGGTCACCACGTGCAGAACCTGATGGGGATTTCGACCCGCGTTCGCGAATTGCAGCAACGCGATCCCGGCGCGGCGAACGAACTCTCCGTTCGTCTGGAGTTGCAGGCCGACTGCTTCGCTGGCATCTGGGCGCACGACGCCAACCAGGCGTCGAACTTCCTCGAGCCGGGCGACATCGAGGAAGGCCTCGGTGCCGCGAGCGCAATCGGCGACGACACACTTCAGCGCAATGCTGGCCAGGCCGTCGTACCGGACGCCTTCACGCACGGAAGCGCCGAGCAGCGTATCCGCTGGTTCACCACCGGATTCCGGTCGGGTTCGCTCGAAGCCTGCGACACTTTCAAGGCCGCCGACCTCTGACCGGCTACGCGCACCCCGTTCCGCCGGAATTCGCGGCCCGCGCGGTCGTGAAGGCCGCGGACTACCAGGCCGCGTACGAGGAGTCGATCCGCGATCCCGCCGGCTTCTGGGCGAAAGTCGCAGAGCGCATCGACTGGTACCGTTTCCCCACGCGCATCAAGGACGTCTCCTTTCACCCGGAGCACTTCCGCATCCGCTGGTACGAGGACGGCGAGCTCAACGTCTCCGTCAACTGCCTCGACCGCCAGCTTGCGAAGCGCGCTGACAAGACGGCGCTCCTGTTCGAGGGCGACGACCCGGCCGTCGCGCGCCGCGTGAGCTACCGCGAGCTGCACGAGGCGGTCTGCCGCCTCGGCAATGCGCTGCGCCGGCTCGGCGTGAAGAAGGGCGACCGCATCACCATTTACATGCCGATGATCCCGGAGGCCGCGGTCGCGATGCTCGCCTGTGCGCGCATCGGCGCGGTGCATTCGGTGGTGTTCGGCGGCTTCTCGCCGGAGTCGCTCGCCGGCCGCATCGCCGATTGCGCCTCGACGCTCGTGATCACGGCGGACGAAGGCGTGCGCGGCGGCCGGAAGGTCCCGCTCAAGGCGAACGTGGACGCCGCGATCGCCTCGCACGGGCTCGACGTGAAGAACGTGGTCGTCGTGAAGCGCACCGGCGCGGATGTCGACTGGGTCGCCGGGCGCGACCTGCGTTACGAGGACATCACCGCAACGGAAGCCCCGGCCTGCGAGCCGGAGCGGATGAACGCCGAGGATCCGCTCTTCATCCTTTATACGTCCGGCTCGACGGGAAAGCCGAAAGGCGTGCTGCACACGAACGGCGGCTACCTGGTGTACGTGAACTACACCTTTGCCGGCGTCTTCGACTACCGCGAGGACGACGTCTTCTGGTGCACCGCCGACGTCGGCTGGGTCACCGGGCACAGCTACATCGTCTACGGGCCGCTGTCGAACGGCGCGACCAGCCTGATGTTCGAGGGTGTGCCGAACTTCCCCGACACGTCGCGCTTCTGGCGCGTCGTGGACAAGCACCAGGTCACGATCTTCTACACCGCCCCGACGGCGATCCGCGCGCTCATGCGCGAGGGCGACGCGCCGGTGAAGGCAGCCTCGCGCCAGAGCCTGCGCCTGCTCGGCTCGGTGGGCGAGCCGATCAACCCGCAGGCCTGGGAGTGGTACCACCGCGTCGTCGGCGACGGGCGCTGCCCGGTCGTGGACACGTGGTGGCAGACCGAGACCGGCGGCATCCTGATCTCACCTCTGCCGGGCGCAACCGCATTGAAGGCGGGTTCGGCGACGCGGCCGCTGCCGGGCATCCGCCCCGCACTCGTGGACGGCGACGGGAAGATCCTCGAGGGTGCGGCGGACGGCAACCTGGTGCTGCTCGACAGCTGGCCCGGCCAGATGCGCACCGTCTACGGCGACCACGAGCGCTTCATCAATACCTACTTCACCACCTTCCGCGGCAAGTACTTCACCGGCGACGGCGCGCGCCGGGACGAGGACGGCTACTGGTGGATCACCGGCCGCGTGGACGACGTCATGAACGTCTCGGGCCATCGCATCGGCACGGCGGAAGTCGAGAGCGCGCTCGTCGCGCATGCAAAAGTCGCCGAGGCCGCGGTGGTCGGCTTCCCGCACGACATCAAGGGCCAGGGCATCTACGCCTACGTCACGCTGGTGGCGGGCGAAGCGCCCTCCGATGCGCTGCGCGCGGAGCTGGTGCAGTGGGTACGCAAGGAGATCGGCCCGATCGCGCAGCCGGACCACATCCAGTGGGCGCCGAGCCTGCCGAAGACCCGTTCCGGCAAGATCATGCGCCGGATCCTGCGCAAGATCGCCGGCGACGAGCACGAGCACCTCGGCGACACCTCGACACTCGCCGATCCTGCGGTCGTCGCCGACCTGGTTGCGAACCGCCGCCAGGCGGGGACGTGAAGCGACTCGCGACGGCCGCACTTGCGATCGCATTCGCCGGCTCCGCCATCGCGGCCGAGCGCCTGGTGCTCGCGACCTGGAACATGGAATGGATGATGCAGCCGCAGGTTTTCGATGCGCTGGCCGCGCAGTGCTACGGGCGCGAACGCCGGCCCGGCGGCGGCGAGCGCTCGATTCCCTGCGACCTCGCGCCGAAAGGCCGCTGGAGCGAGCAGGACTTCGCGCGCCTGCGTGCCTTTGCGGCCACACTGCCCGCCGACGTCGTGGCGCTCCAGGAAGTCGACGGCGCGGACGCTGCACGGGAGATCTTTCCGCAGCACGAGTTCTGCTTCACGAAGCGCCGCCAGGTTCAGAACGTCGGCTTCGCGATCCGGCGCGGCCTCAAGTTTCGCTGCAACCGCGATTACCCCGCGCTCGGCCTGCCGGAGGACACCGTGCGCTGGGGCGCGGACGTCACGATCGAGCCCGGCACGCCGCGCGAGATGCGCCTCATGGCCGTGCACCTGAAGGCCTCCTGCAACCGCGACCCGCTGACCGCGGACCGCGACGACTGCCGGCTGCTCCAGCGCCAGGTGCCGGTACTGGAGGACTGGATCGACAAGCGCGCCAGGTCTGGCGACGCCTTCGGCGTCGTGGGGGACTTCAACCGCCGCTTTGACCGCGAGCCTGGCGCGGCGCACGACGCCACGGGCGCCATCGTCGCGCTGTGGCCGGAAATCGACGATGGCGACCCGCCTGGCGCCGATCTCATGAATCCCGGCGACGGGCATGGGGCCGTCGGCTGCGGCAACGGACATGGCGAGCGCATGCCGATCGACTACCTTATTCTTGGGAAGCGGCTCGCCGCCCGGCTGGTGGCCGGCTCCTACCGCGTGTGGGACTACCCGCAAGGCGGCCGCTGGCCCGATCACTGCGTGGTCTCGATCGACCTGGAGCGTTGAGATGCCTTACGACAAGGACAACATCTTCGCCCGCATCGTCCGCGGGGAGATCCCGTGCCACAAGGTCTACGAGGACGCCGACACCATCGCCTTCCTGGACATCATGCCGCAGGCCGAAGGCCACACGCTCATCGTGCCGAAGGCGGCGGGCGAGGACCTGTTCACGACGCCGCCCGAGTCCGTCGCCGCGGCGATCCGCACGACGCAGAAAGTGGCGCGTGCAATCAAGAAGGCCTTCTCCCCGCCCGGCGTCATGGTCGCGCAGCTGAACGGGCCTGCCGCGGGGCAGAGCGTCTTTCACCTGCACTTCCACGTGATCCCGCGCTACGTCGGCAAGGACCTCGGCCTCCACGCCGCAGACCCGGCGGATCCGGCGGCACTCGCCGCGCACGCGGCGCGCATCCGCGCGGCGCTCTGAGCAGGCGGTCATGTCGACGAACGACAACGTCCAGTTCTACCAGCGGCTGCTGGGCGCGGGCCTGCTCCTCATCATTGCCTACCTCGTGTTCAGGATCATCCAGCCTTTCCTGGGCCCGATCGCGTGGGCGCTGTTCATCGGGTTCCTGCTGCAGGACCAGCAGCAAGGGCTCACGAAGTGGATGCGCGGCCGCGCGTCGATCTCCGCTTTCACGCTGACGATGGTGGTGCTGGTCTTGTTTCTTGGGCCGTTGACCGCACTCGCGATCGCCTTCACGGGCCAGGCCACCGAACTCGCGGGCCGCTTGCAGGCCTGGCTGGGGGAACGCCAAGGCACGTCGCTCCGGGAGCTTGACCAGATCCCGGGCGTGGGACCGGTGCTCGACTGGCTCAACCAGAACCTCGAGATCACGACGGCGCAGGTTCAGGCCTGGCTGGTCGACGGGGGCCAGGCCCTGTTCCAGCAGCTCGCGAGCTACGGCGGCGTCGCCTTCCTCGGCGCGATCGGCACGGTGCTGTCCTTCACTGTCATGCTGTTCATCCTGTTCTTCATCATCCGTGACGGCCGGGCGATCGCTCGGCTCGGCTCCGCGCTCGTGCCACTGCCGCCTGGCCGGCGCGAAGCGCTCGCGGACCGCCTCTCCGCCGTTACCTGGGCCGTGGTGCGCGGGACCGTGGTCACGTCCATCATCCAGGGCCTGCTGCTCGGTACCGGATTCGCGCTCATCGGGATGCCCGCCCCGGTCGTTTTCGGCGTGCTCGCCGCGATCCTGTCGGTCGTGCCTTTTGGCGGAACGGCGTTGGTCTGGGTGCCGGCGCTGATCGCGGTCCTGGTCCAGGGCAGTTACGGGCAGGCGATCGGGATCCTGGTCGTGGGCGTCATCGTCAGCAGCGTCGACAACTTCATCAAGCCGATGCTGATCTCCGGCCGCTCGCCCCTGCCGACCCTCGCCGTGTTCATCGGCGTGCTGGGCGGACTCGCCGCCTTCGGCCTGATCGGCCTCTTCATGGGCCCCATCGTCATCTCGCTCGTGCTCGCATTGATCGAGTTCGCGAAAGAAAAGAAGCCCTGACAGAAAGAGGGGACGGAGCCCTGTTTTCGAAATAGGGCTCCGTCCCCTCTTTCTGTAGAATCCGCGCTCCCATGCCCGACCACGACCTGCTCGAGAAGCTGAACGAGGAACAGCGCGCCGCGGTGACCGCGCCGATCGGCGCCGTGCTCGTGCTCGCGGGCGCGGGCAGCGGCAAGACCCGCGTGCTGACGCACCGCGCCGCCTGGCTGATCCTCGAGCACGGCGTCTCGCCGCACGGGCTCATGGCGGTGACGTTCACCAACAAGGCCGCCGCCGAGATGCGCGGCCGCATCGAGAGCCTGCTTTCCGTGCCCGCGGACGCGCTCTGGATCGGCACCTTCCACGGTCTCTCGCACCGCATGCTGCGCCGCCACTGGCGCGAGGCACGCCTGCCGCAGTCATTCCAGATCCTCGACCAGGACGACCAGGAACGACTGGTGCGCAAGATCATCCGCGAGCAGAAGCTCGACGAGCAGCGCTGGGTGCCGCGCGAGGTGCAGAACTTCATCAACTCGAGCAAGGACCAGGGCCGCCGCTCGAAGAACCTCGCCGACCGCAACGACCCGACGCGCAAGCAGCTCATCCACCTGTACCAGCTCTACGAGGCGCGCTGCGAGGCCGCGGGCGTCGTCGATTTTGCCGAGCTGATGCTGCGCAGCTTCGAGCTCCTGCGCGACGTTCCCGACCTCGGAGAGTACTACCGCGAACGCTTCCGGCACATACTCGTCGACGAGTTCCAGGACACGAACGGCATCCAGTACGACTGGATCCGCCAGCTCGTCGGCAAGACGGGCGCGCCCTTCGTCGTCGGCGACGATGACCAGTCGGTATACGGCTGGAGAGGCGCCCGCGTCGAGAACATGCAGCACTTCCGCCGCGAGTTTGGCGCAACGGTCTACAAGCTCGAGCAGAACTACCGCTCGACCCAGGTAATCCTCGCCGCGGCGAATGCCGTCATCGCGAAGAACACCGACCGCATGGGCAAGGAGTTGTGGACCGCGGCGAAAGGCGGCGACCCGATCCGCGTCTACGCAGCCTTCAACGAGCGCGACGAGGCCGACTTCGTCATCGACAGGATCCGGGATCACCAGCGTCGCGGGCTGCCGCTCGCCGCCGCCGCCGTCCTGTACCGCTCGAACGCCCAGTCCCGCGCCTTTGAAGAGACGCTGATGGCTTCGCGCATCCCGTACCGCGTGTACGGGGGCCTGAGGTTCTTCGAGCGCGCCGAAATCAAGGACGCGCTCGCATACCTGCGCCTCACGCAGTCGCGCGACGACGACATCGCCTTCGAGCGCATCGTCAACCTGCCGACGCGCGGCATCGGCGGCGCGACGCTCGACCTCCTGCGCGGCGACGCGCGCGACGGCAACCGCAGCCTCTGGAAGTCGGGCCTCGCGCTCATGGACAGCCTGCCGGCGCGTGCCTCCGGCGCGCTGCGCGGTTTCTTTTCATTGATCGACCGGCTCGCCGCGTCGATCGCCGACTTGCCGCTCCACGAGCAGGTGTCCTACGTGATACTGAATTCGGGGCTGCGCGAACACCACGCGAAGGAAAAGGACAACAAGGGCGAGGCGCGGGTCGAGAACCTCGACGAGCTCGTGAATGCCGCGGAAGCCTTCGCACCCGAGAACGACGAGGGCCTCTCCCCGCTCGGTTCCTTCCTCGCCCACGCGACGCTCGAGTCCGGCGAAACGCAGGCGGCGACGGGTCTCGACTGCGTGCAGCTCATGACCTTGCACGCGGCCAAGGGCCTCGAGTTTCCGACCGTGTTCGTGGTCGGCCTCGAGGAGGGCCTCTTCCCGTCCGAGCGCGCGGCCTTCGACGCCGACCGCCTGCCGGAGGAGCGCCGCCTGTGCTACGTCGGCCTCACGCGCGCGATGCAGCGGCTCTACCTCACGCATGCCGAGAGCCGGCGCATCTTCGGGCGCACGACTTACCGGGACCCGTCGCGCTTCCTCTCGGAGCTGCCGCCCGATGCCCTCGAGGACGTGCGGCCGCGCATCTCGGTGAGCCGCCCCCTCTACGCGTCCGATCGGATCGCGCTCGCGGCGCCCCCGACGGGCGAGACGGCGCGCCGGCGTTCGCGCGCGATGCCCATCGCCGGCGAGGACATGCCGATGCGGCTCGGCACGCGCGTTCGGCATCCTAAGTTCGGCGAGGGTACGATCCTGCGCTTCGAGGGCCAGGGCGACAGCCGCCAGGTCCACGTGAATTTCGAGAGAGCCGGGCAGAAGATCCTCATGTACGAGCTGGCGCGACTCGAGCAGATCGCGTGAACGGCCTTGTCCGGACCGGCGCGCGGGATCCGGCGGGGTTCTCGCTCGCAAACTCTGCCGGAACTTTACGAGTTCGCTCGCGAGACCCCGCCACCTCGCGCGCCGGTCCTGGCGATGCGGGTCGCGCGAACCAGCCGGACGGGACCCGCGAGTGAGCGCATAAAGTTCCGGCGCGAACGAGCGGAGTCCCGGCCGGCGCAGTCCGCGCGATCAGCGTGCGCTAGAATCTGCCACGCGACGAGGGAGGTCTCTTGAAGATCATCATTCTGGGAGCGGGCCAGGTCGGCAGCACCGCCGCGCAGCAGCTGGCGCGCGAGCAGGCGAACGACGTCACCGTCGTCGACACCCGCGACGACGTCCTGCGCGAGCTGCAGGACCGCCTCGACATCAGCACGGTGTCGGGCAACGCGGCCCATCCTTCGACGCTCCTCGCCGCGGGCAGCAAGGGCGCCGACCTCCTCGTCGCGCTGACCTCGAGCGACGAGGTCAACATGATCGCCTGCCAGATCGCATGGACGCTGTTTCGCACGCCGACCAAGATTGCGCGCATCCGCTCCGGTGACTACTACGGCAGGCCGGAGCTGTTCGGCGACAACGCGATCCCGGTCGACCTCGCGATCAGCCCCGAGCAGCTCGTCACCGACTACGTAGAGCGCCTGATCCGCTATCCGGGTGCGCTCCAGGTCCTCGAGTTCGCGGACGGGCGCGTGCTGCTCGTCGGCATGCGGGCGCTGAAGGGCGGCAAGCTCGTCGGGCACAAGCTGCAGGCGCTGCGTGCCCACATCCCGAACCGCGAGGTGCGCGTCGCCGCGATCTACCGCGGCGGCCGCAGCATCCTGCCCGAGGGCGACACCACGATCGAGGAGCACGACGAGGTGTTCTTTGTCGCCGCGCGCGAGGACATGCGCGTGGTGATGAAGGAATTCTCGACCGAGGAGGCGAGCGTGCGCCGCGTGGTCATCGCCGGTGCCGGCAACATCGGCTTCAGGCTTGCGAAGGCCCTCGAGGACCGCCTGCAGGTCAAGCTGATCGAGCGCAATGCCGAGCGCTCCCGCCGCGCCGCCGAGACGCTGCGCAACACGCTGGTGCTCACCGGCAATGCCGCCGACGAGGACCTGCTGCTCGAGGAGAACATCGACGACGCGGACGTCTTCGTCGCCGTCACCAACGCCGAGGAGGCCAACATCCTCTCGGCCATGCTCGCGAAGAAGCTCGGCGCGCGGCGCGTGATGGCGCTGATCAACAAGCCCTCCTATGCCGAGCTGATGGAGGGCGGGCCGATCGACATCGCGATCTCGCCGCAGACGGTCACCATCGGCGCGCTGCTCGAGCACGTGCGCCGCGGCGACGTGGTGCGCGTGCATTCGCTGCGCCGCGGCGCGGCCGAGGCGATGGAAGCGATCGTGCACACGGACACGCGCGGCTCGCCGATCGCCGGCAAGCGCATCGAGGAGATCGACCTGCCGGACGGCACCGCGATCGGCGCGGTGGTGCGCGGGAGCCAGGTGATCATGGCGCATCACGACACGATCATCGAGGCGGAAGACCACGTGATCCTGTTCCTGACCGACCGCCGTCACGTGGAGGACGTCGGCAGGCTGTTCCAGGCCGGCATCCGCGCATGAACTTCTCGATGGCGCAGCGGATCCTCGGCATCATGCTGACGAGCTTCAGCCTGACGATGCTGCCTCCCATCGCCGTTTCCTTCCTGTATGCGGACGGCCACTGGCAGCCGTTCCTCGCCTCGGCGGCCATCATCGCGTCCGCCGGGCTGCTGCTGTGGCTGCCGGCGCGCAACTCGCGGCGCGAGCTACGCCTGCGCGACGGGTTCCTGATCGTGTCGGTGTTCTGGGTGTTCCTCGGGCTCGCCGGCGCGACGCCGCTCTTCCTCAGCGACGTGCCCGACCTCTCGTTCACGGACTCCGTGTTCGAGGCCGTCTCCGGATTCACGACCACCGGCGCGACTGTGATCGTCGGGCTCGACGACCTGCCGAAGTCGATCCTCTATTACCGCCAGCAGATCCAGTGGTTCGGCGGGATGGGCATCATCGTGCTCGCGGTCGCGATCCTGCCGATCCTCGGCATCGGCGGCATGTCCCTGTACAAGGCCGAGACGCCGGGCCCGATGAAGGACCAGAAGCTGACGCCCCGGATCACGCAGACGGCAAAGGCGCTCTGGACCATCTACCTCGTGCTCACGATCGCCTGCGTGACGGCGTACTGGTTCGCGGGCATGAACCTGTTCGACGCGGTCGCGCATGCGTTCAGCACCGTGTCCACGGCGGGCTTCTCGCCCTACGACACGAGCCTTGCCCACTTCGACAGCATCGGCGTCGAGGTCGTCGCAACGGTCTTCATGTTCCTCGGCGGCGCCAGCTTCGCGCTGCACTTCACCGTGCTGAAGCGCCGCGACATCGGCAGCTACTGGCGCGACACCGAATTCAAGGCCTATTTCCTGCTGATCGCGATCGTGACGGCGTTCGCCTCCCTGTACCTGTTCGCCATGAGCGAGTTCCCGACATTCGCCGAGTGCCTGCGCCATGCCGCATTCCAGGTGGTCTCGATGCAGACCACGACGGGACTGCTGACGGAGGGTTTCGCGCACTGGCCGGGCGCGCTTCCCGCGCTGCTCGTGCTGCTGTCGTTCGTCGGCGGTTGCGCCGGGTCGACCACCGGCGGCATGAAAGTGATCCGCTGGCTGATCGTGTTCCGCCAGGGCACTGCCGAGCTCAAGCAGCTGGTGCACCCGAACGCCGAGGTCCCGGTGAAGCTCGCCGGCCGCGCAGTGCCGCAGCGGATCATCCTCGGCGTCGGCGGCTACTTCGCGATGTACCTGATCGTGTTCGCCGTGTTCATGCTGCTCCTCATGATGTTCGAGATGGACCAGGTGACGGCCTGGTCGGCGGTCGCGTCATCGCTCAACAACGTCGGTCCCGGCCTTGCCGACGTGACCATGACCTTCCGTGACGTGTCGGACTCGGCCAAGTGGGTCTGCGCCATCGCCATGCTGGTCGGCCGGCTCGAGATCTTCGCACTGCTCCTCCTGCTGACGCCCGCGTTCTGGGAGCGCTGATGGCGCTGCGCCGCAACCTCGAACTGATGCTCGAACGCGGCCAGGACTCGCCGCTGCTGCGCTTCGCCCTCGGCCAGGAATGCCTCAAGACCGGCGACCTCGTCACCGCGATCGACCACCTGCGGCAGGCCGTCGACCAGAATCCGCGCTACTCTGCCGCCTGGAAGGCGCTCGGCGAAGCGCATGCGCGCACCGGCTCCGCGGAGCGCGCCGCCGCGGTATACGAGCGCGGCATCGCCGCGGCCCGCGAAGCCGGAGACGTGCAGGCGGCAAAGGAGATGGAAGTGTTCCTCAAACGCCTCGGCAAGACGCGCAAGGCGGACTCGTGACGGGCCTGCGGCGCGCGGTGGCGGGCGATGCACCGTCGCTGTCGGTGCTCGCGGAGCGCACCTTCCGCGACGCCTTTGGCGCGCGCAACTCGCCCGAGAACATGGACCTGCACTGCTCGCGGATGTTCGGCTCCGAGATCCAGCAGCGCGAGATAGAGGATATCGGCCTCATCACCACGATCGCGGAGTCCGAGCAGCGCATGATCGGCTTCTCGCAGCTGCGGCCCGCGAACGCGCACCCCAGCGTCGCCGCCAGTCGCCCAGCCGAGCTCAAGCGCCTCTACGTCGTCGCCGAGTCGCACGGACTCGGCGTCGGGCGCCAGCTGCTGCAGGACGCCCTCGCTGCCGCGGCGCGGGAGGGTTGCGACGTCCTGTGGCTCGGAGTCTGGGAGCACAACCCGAAGGCGATGGCGTTCTATCGCAAGTTCGGTCTCGAGGTCGTCGGCACGAATGCCTTCATGCTGGGACAGGACCGACAGCGCGACCTCGTCATGTCCGTGAAACTCGGCTGATCCCGTGTACGAGACGCGCCGGCAACCGCTCGTCACCCGCTCGGCCTTCCTGCGCCGCCTCGCAGGTCACCTCGCTGCGGCGCTCGCACTGGTCGCCGGCTCGCTCGCGCTGGGGATGGCCGGCTACATGTGCCTCGAGGGCCTCTCCACTCTCGATGCGTTCCTCGAAACCGCGATGCTGCTCGGCGGGATGGGGCCGCTGCACCCGCCGGTGACTGCGGCGGGCAAGCTGTTCGCGGGCTGCTTCGCGCTCTACGCCGGGGTCGTCTTCATCGCGACGGCCGCGCTGCTGCTGGGCCCCGTCGCGCACCGCGTGCTGCACCGGTTCCACCTGGACCGGGACTGAGGCCGGCACCGCGTGATCGGCCTCCTGCAGCGCGTCGACGGAGCCGCCGTCGAGGTCGGGGGCAGCGAGATCGCGCGCATCGGCAAGGGCCTGCTGGTGCTCGTCGGCGTCGAACGCGGCGACGACGAGGCGGGCGCGGACCGCCTGCTCGAGCGGCTCGTCACGTACCGCGTGTTCGCTGACGCCGAGGGCCGGATGAACCTTTCGGCGACCGATGCAGGCGGTGGTCTCCTCCTGGTTCCGCAGTTCACGCTCGCGGCCGACACCGCGAAGGGCCTGCGGCCCGGATTCAGCCACGCGGCTGAGCCGGCGCTGGCCGAGCGCCTGTTCGGATATATGGCAAAGCGCGCCGAAATGCGCCTTCCGGGCGCGCAATCGGGGCGATTCGGCGCCCATATGCGGGTGTCGCTCATCAACGACGGTCCGGTGACATTCTGGATCCGGGTACCGCCTCACGAAGCCGCGGAGTGATTGGCGTATCATGACCCGTCACCGCCAGGTGCGCGGGCCGGAGTCATCGACATGGGTATTGGATTTCGCGAACTCTTGATCATCCTCGCGATCGCGCTGCTGATCTTCGGCGCGAAGAAGCTGCGCAACATCGGCTCGGACCTCGGCGCCGCGGTCCGCGGCTTCAAGAAGTCGATGAACGACGGCGAGGACGAGGAAGCGGGCAAGAAGCTGGCGCAGGAAGCGCGCCCCGACGCGGACTTCAGCGCGGGCAAGGGCGATCGCGACGGCGTCGACTCAACCAAGAATTCCTGAGGCCGATGTTCGAGGTCGGCTTCACCGAGATCATCCTGATCCTCGGCATCGCGCTCTTGGTGCTGGGGCCGGAAAAACTGCCGAAACTCGCCAACCAGGTCGGCCGCTGGGCAGGCCGCGCACGCGCGATGGCGCGCCAGCTCCGCCAGCAGCTCGACGAGGAAGTGACGATCATCGACAAGGATGACTTCGGCCCGAAAGTCAGGCGCGCGCCGGGCACTGCGGCCGTCGGCACGCCGCCTCCCGCCCCGCCGCCGGCACCGGCAGCGACAACCGACAAGCCGGAAACGACACCGCCGCCGACATGACCGACGCGGACGACGAGAAGCTCGCCGAGAGCACGCTGCTCACCCACCTGCTCGAGCTGCGCGATCGCATCCTGCGCGCGCTCGTCGCGACGCTCGTGATCGCTCTGCCTTGCCTCTATTTCTCCAACGAGATCTTCACCTGGATCTCCGCGCCGCTGCGCGCTCAGCTGCCGGAGGGTGCGCGCCTGATCGCGACCTCGGTCGTCGCGCCGTTCATGACGCCGTTCAAGCTCGCGCTGCTCGCGGCGTTCTTCTTCGCGATGCCGGTGATCCTCTACCAGGTGTGGGCGTTCGTGGCGCCGGGCTTGTACAAGCACGAGCGGCGCTTCGCGCTGCCGTTGTTCGTCTCCAGCGTGATCCTCTTCTACGCCGGCGCGGCCTTTGCGTACTTCATCGTGTTCCCCGTGATCTTCAACTTCTTCGTGATGACGACGCCCGAGGGCGTCGAGATGATGACGGACATCACGCAGTACATGGACTTCGCGGTGCTGCTGTTCTTCGCTTTCGGGCTCGCATTCGAGATTCCGGTCGCGACCGTGCTGCTCGTCCGCACCGGCCTCGTGAAGCGCGAGACGCTCGCACAGAACCGCGGCTACGTGCTGCTCGCGATCTTCATCATCGCCGCCTTCCTGACCCCGCCCGACCCGGTTTCGCAGACGCTCATGGCGCTGCCGATGTACGCGCTCTACGAGGCGGGCCTCTTGATGTCGCGCGTGCTGATTCCGGCCAAGTCGCCGGATGCGGAGGAAGATCCGGCTTGATGTTGCACCGCACTATGGCGGAGACTCGCCCGACTCCAGTCACCGTGTAGGCCGCATGAGCAACGACCTGAACATTCCGCAGGGGACCTTCCTCGGACACCCGAAGGGCCTCTACCTCCTGTTCGCGACCGAGATGTGGGAGCGCTTCAGCTTCTATGGCATGCGCGCGCTCCTCGTGCTGTACGCCGCCGCGGCGACACACGCGGTGAACCCGGGCCTCGGCTGGGCGGACGCGCAGGCACTCAAGCTCTACGGCTGGTACCTGGGACTCGTCTACGGCACCGCCATCTTCGGCGGCTGGATCGCCGACAACTGGCTCGGCCAGCGCAAGGCCGTGATCATCGGCGGCCTGGTGATGGCGACCGGGCAGTTCATGCTCGCCGCACCGCTCGACACGTTAGGCACCTCGGGTGCCTTTTCCTTGTCCGCCCTTGGCATCGCCTTCCCGGAGTCGCCAACCAGCTTCTACCTGGGCCTGCTGCTGATGTGCGTCGGCAACGGCTTCTTCAAGCCGAACATCTCGACGATGGTGGGTGACCTCTACCCGCAGGGCGACGCGCGCCGCGACGGCGCCTTCGTCATCTTCTACATGGGCATCAACGTCGGCGCCTTCCTGGCGCCGCTCGTGTGCTCGACTCTCGGCGAGGATCCGGCCTACGGCTGGCGCGTCGGTTTCTTCGCCGCCGGCATCGGCATGCTGCTCTCCGTGATCATCCAGCTCGCGTTCGCGCAGCGCTACATCGGCAACGTCGGTCGCGAGCCCGCCGCAAAGCGCTCGCTCAGGATGGCGGGCGGAGAGAAAAAGCCGCTCACGCAGGTCGAGCGGGACCGCATGCGCGTGATCTTCGTGGTCTTCACCTTCGTCGTGATCTTCTGGGCGACCTTCGAGCAAGCCGGCGGCCTCATGAACCTTTTTGCCGAGAAGTACGCGCGGCGCGAGGCCGGCAACTTCCTGGTGCCGACGGGCTGGTTCCAGTCGCTGAACCCGCTCTTCATCGTGCTGCTCGGCATTCCTTTCTCGATGCTCTGGAGCCGGCTCGGCGCGAAGGGCAAGAACCCGGCATCGCCCGTGAAGATGTACCTCGGCCTCGCCCAGGTCGCACTCGGGTTCATCTGCCTCGTGATCGCGGTGTTCGAGATGCAGCGCTCAGGCGACATGAAATCGAGCATGGTGTGGCTCGTGCTCGCCTATTTCTTCCATACGACCGGCGAGCTCTGCATCAGCCCGGTCGGCCTGTCGATGGTGACGAAGCTTGCGCCGCTGCGGCTCGGCTCGCTGATGATGGGCGTGTGGTTCCTCGTGAACCTGGTCGGCAACACGCTCGCGGGTTACATCGGCGCCTTCACCGAGAACATGGGCGAGTATCCATGGATGATCAGCCTCGCGGCGGATTTCGGCGTGCGTGCGGAGCACGCCGGGCTGCTCGGCGTCTTCGGCGGGCTCGCCGTCGTGCTGCTCCTCTTCAGCGTGATCCTGTGGGCCATTTCCGGCCGTGTCGTCGGCTGGATGCACGGGGCCGAAGAAGTCCGCAAGTAACAAGAACCCTGACATTGGGGGATTGCCCATGAACGCCAACGACCCGGCGCAGTTGACCGTACGCGCCATCGTCCTGTCGCTCATCCTCGCGGTGCTGCTCGCCGCGGCCAACGCCTACCTCGGGCTGTTCGCGGGACTCACCGTCGCGACGGCAATCCCCGCGGCCGTGGTCTCGATGGGCGTGCTGCGGCTGATGGGCCGCTCGAGCATCCTCGAGAACAACATCGTCGCCACCGGCGCCTCCGCCGCCTCGTCCATCGCGGCCGGCACGATCTTCACGATCCCCGCGCTCGTGATCATGGGTCACTGGCCGCGGTTCGATTATTGGTGGGTGTTCGCGATTGCCGGCCTCGGCGGCCTCCTCGGCGTGCTGTTCTCGGTGCCGCTGCGCCGCACGCTGATCCTCGACCAGAAGCTCCAGTTCCCCGAGGGCGTCGCGACCGCCGAGGTGCTGAAGGTCGGCCAGGACCCGGGCCGCGGGCTCAAGGTGCTCTCGATTGCGGCCGCCGTGGGCGCGCTCTTCAAGCTCGCGCTGTCGGGGCTCCGTGTTTCGCCCGAGTCGTTCGCCGTTGCGCGCTATTTCGGGGACCGCACGATCGGTTTCTTCGGCATCAACCTGTCGCCGGCGCTCCTCGCCGTCGGCTTCATCGTCGGGTTCAACGTCGGCTGCCTGATGCTGGCGGGTGGCGCGCTCGCCTGGTGGGTATTCATCCCCTACTACGGCAACTTCATGCTCGATCACAATCCGGTGCTCGCGGCCCAGATCGCCGGCCTCTCTGCCGCCGATGCGGCGTACCTGATCCACCGGACGCAGATCCGCTACATCGGCGTCGGCGCGATGCTGGTCGGCGGCCTCTGGTCGCTGTGGTCGCTGCGCAAGTCGCTGCTCTCCGGCATTCGCATGGGAATGTCGATGAAGTCGGGCGCGAACGCGAACGTACCGCACACCGAGCAGGACCTGCCGATGAGGGCGATCATGATCGGCATCGCGCTCTTCGTGCTGCCGCTCTTTGCGCTCTACTACGCAGTCGTCGGCAGCCTCGGCATCGCCTTCACGATGGCGGTCATCATGGTCGTAGCCGGCTTCGTGTTCTCGTCGGTCAGCGGCTACATGGCCGGCCTCGTCGGCTCCTCGAACAACCCGGTCTCTGGCATCACGATCTCGACGATCCTGTTCGCCTCGCTCGTGCTGCTGGCGATCATGGGCAAGGGATCCACGGTCGGCCCGGTGGCTGCGATCATGATCGGCGCGGTGACCTGTTGCGCCGCGGCGGTCGCGGGTGACAACCTGCAGGACCTGAAGGCGGGACAGCTCATCGGCGCGACGCCCTGGCGCCAGCAGGTGATGATCGGCATCGGTGCGATTGCCTCGGCGGCGATCATGGCGCCGGTGCTGAACCTCCTGCTCGAGGCGAACGGCATCGGCACGCCCGCCTTCCCCGGCGCGACCCCGCTGCAGGCCCCGCAGGCGACGCTCATGGCCGCCGTCGCGAGCGGCATCTTTGGCGCCGGCCTGCCCTGGAACATGATCGCGATCGGCGGCGTCGCAGGCATCCTCACGATAATCCTCGACGAGTGGCTGAAGGCGCGCGGCGCGAGCTGGCGCTCGCCGGTGCTCGCAGTCGCAGTCGGCCTCTACCTGCCGCTCGAGCTGTCGACGCCCATCTTCGTGGGCGGCCTGATCGCCGAGCTCGCGACGCGCTGGCACCGGAAGCGCAACCCGGGCGGCGACCCCGAGATGCTCAAGCAGATGGGACTTCTCTTCGCGGCGGGCCTGATCGCGGGCGAGGCGCTGATCGGAGTGCTCATCGCGATCCCGATCGCGGCGACCAAGAACGCCGACGTGCTGGCCGTTCCCGCGAACTGGCAACCCGGACAGTGGGCGGGCCTCGCGGCCCTCGCACTGGTCGGCTGGTGGATGCTGCGCGTCGCAACCCGGCAAGCGCCCAAGCAGAACTAAGGCTACGCTTGCGGCGCATGAGCGAGCCGCAAGCGCATCGGACCCAGGTGGCGGTCGCCCTCGCGATCGTCTACCTCGTCTGGGGCTCGAGCTACATCGCGACCAAGATCATGGTCACGGACGAGCCGCCGCTGGTCGCGGCGGGCCTGCGTTTCACCATCGCCGGCATCCTGCTCACCGCATTCGCCATCTGGCGCTACGGGCCGCCGGTGCTGACGCGCACGGAGGTCCGCCACGTCCTGCTGATGGCCTTCCTCGCCGTGCTCTTCAGCAATGCCTGCCACGTGATCGCGATGCAGACCGTGCAGTCGAACACCGCGGCGCTGCTGAATGCCTCGCCCGCGCTGTGGATCGCCTGGCTCGGCACCTTCGGCCCGCGCAAGCGCCCGCTCACCGGCGCCCAGAAGCTCGGGCTCACGGTGGGCCTCGTGGGCGTGCTGATGATCCTCGCGCCGAAAGGAGGATTCCGCGTGGCCGGCCTCGGCTGGCAGCTCCTGATCCTGCTCGGCTGCCTGTCCTGGTCGCTCGCCACGATCTACCACCGCAACGCCGCCGCGGCGAACCCGCCCCTCATGTTCGTCGCCCTGCAGATGCTCGCCGGCGGTCTCGGCCTGCTGCTTCTCGCCGTGTTCGCGCGCGAGTCCTTCGCCTTCGACTGGACGCCGCGCGCCTTCGCGGCGTTCGTGTTCCTCACGCTGGCGAGTTCCTGCCTCGCCTACTCGGCCTACGCCTGGCTCACGGTGCACACGACGCCGGTGGTCGTCGGTTCCTATGGCTACGTGTGCCCGGCGGTGGCGGCCTTGCTCGGCTGGCTGGTCCTCGGCGAGACGCTCTCCTGGATCCAGCTCGTCGGCATGGCGGTGATCCTCGCCGGGATCGCGCTGGTCACCGGCTACTGGCAACCCTTGCCGCGAAGCCTGGCCGGTGAGGCAGCCCCGAAGCCATGAAGAAGCTGCTGCTGTTCGCCGCCATTGCCGCGGCGTTCTATTTCCTGAACCGCGGGCCTGCGCCGCCGCTCCCGGACGCGGGACTGCAGGCGCCGCCGGTGGCGGCGACCGAGTTCGCGCCGGCCGGGAACGAGGACCCGATAGCTGCGGCCTATGCGGGACAGAGAAGCGACGTCGAGGTCACGGGTTCGGGCCGCGTCACGCGAATCCTCGGCGACGACAGCCTCGGCGACCGTCACCAGCGCTTCATCCTGGAACTGCCCTCGGGGCGCACGATCCTCATCGCGCACAACATCGACCTCGCGCCGCGCGTCGAGCCGCTCGCCGTCGGCGATGCCGTGGAGTTCCACGGGATCTACGAGTGGAACGACAAGGGCGGCGTCGTGCACTGGACGCATCACGACCCGCAGGGCCAGCACGAGCCCGGCTGGCTGAAGCATCACGGCAAGACCTATGAATAGACGCCAACTGCTCCACCGGTCCCTTGCATTGGCCGGCGCCGCCGCGCTCGGCGGCACGCGCGCGGCTTTTGGAACACCAGCCGCAGCGGGCGCAGTGGCTGACGTCCCGGATCCGCACCCGGCGCTCGGCCGCACCCTGTCGCGCATCGCCTTCGGCTCCTGCGCCGAAGCCGGCAAGCCGCAGCCCGTATGGGACCCGATCCTTGCGAGGAAGCCCGACCTCTTCATGTTCCTCGGTGACAACATTTACGCCGACACGCGCGACGCGGCGGTGATGAAACGGAAATACGCGGAACTGGCAGCGCAGCCCGGCTTCGCGCGGCTGCGTGAGACGACACCCCTCGTCGCGATGTGGGACGACCACGACTTCGGCGAGAACGATGCCGGCGGCGATTACCCGCAGAAAGAAGCCTCGCGCGAGGCCTTCCTCGATTTCTGGGATGAGCCTGCCGGCTCGCCGCGACGCGAACGGGATGGTGTCTATGCCGCGTACGTCTTCGGCCCGTCGGGCCAGCGCGTGCAGGTGATCCTGCCGGACCTGCGCTACAACCGGACCGCGATGCTGCCGATGGAACTGAATGGCGCGAGCTACGACGCCTGGGCCGAGAAGCGCGTCGCCTCGGGCCAGCTGCCCCTGCCGGGCCCCTACGTGCGCAACCCGGACCCGAAGGCGACGATGCTGGGCGAGCGCCAGTGGCAGTGGCTCGAGCGTCAGCTCGAGGTGCCTGCGGACCTCCGCCTGTTCGGCTCGAGCGTGCAGGTGCTCGCGGACTTCACCGGCTGGGAGGCCTGGGCCAATTTCGCGCGCGACCAGGACCGCCTGTTCGACGTGATCCGGCGCAAGCGCGCGAACGGCGTCTTGTTCCTCTCGGGCGACATCCACTACGCCGAATTGTCGAAGCGCGAGGTCAACCTGCCCTATCCGATGTGGGACCTGACCTCGAGCGGCCTCACCGAGGAGTGGCGCGTGCCGACGCCGAACGCCAATCGCGCCAGCGAGGTCGTGGCCGACGCGAACTTCGGCTACATCGACATCGACTGGCAGGGTGCGGCTACGACGCTTGCGCTCGGCATCGTCGACGCCGCCGGGCGCACCCGCATGTCCTGGAGCCTCGCGCTCGCGGATCTTGCCGTGCGCGCATGACGACGCCCGTGCGCGCCGCGCTCTTCGACCTCGACGGCACGCTCGTCGACAGCGAGGTTCACACTGACACGGCGATCGGCGTGATCGCCGAACGTCACGGCGCCACAGGGTTCGCGCTGCCGCACACGGAGACGCGCGGGCGCACCTGGGAGCACATCGCAGGAGTCATGCGCACCCGCGCCGGGATTGCAGTCGATTCACCCGCGCTGGCCGATGAGCTGCTCGCCTACTGGACCGACATCGCGGCCGACGTAACGCCGATCCCGGGCGCACCGGAAGCGCTTCGCGAAGCGGCGACGCGCCTCGGGCTTGCCGTCGTCTCCTCGAGCCCGCGCGCAGTGATCGATTCCTTCCTCGGCAAGCTCGGCGTTGCGGACTGCGTGGATGCGCGCGCGCGTGTCGGCGGCGACATGGTGCGTGCCTCCAAGCCCGATCCCGACGGCTTCCTGAAGGGAGCCCACGCGCTCGGCGTCGCGCCAGCGGACTGCCTCGTGTTCGAGGACAGCCGTGCCGGCCTCGAAGCGGCGCGCGCGGCGGGCATGCGCTCGATGTTCATCATGTGCTGCGCGGCCGACATCCCGGGCAACACCGCGCTTGCGACGGCGGCGTGCACGGACTACCGCAGCCTGCCGGTACGCTTCTGGCAGGACGTCGCGGACGGCCGCCTCGACATCGCCGGCCGGGTGTTTGCATGAGCGCGGACGACCCGGAACCGTTTCACCGCTACCGCATCCAGCTCTTCGTCGCGACCTGGATGTCCTATTTCGGCTTCTACGTCGTGCGCAAGGTCTACGCGGTCGTGAAGCTCCCGTTGAAGGAGCACTTCGGCCTCGACGACATCCAGATTGCCTGGCCGTGGACGATCTATCTCGTCACCTACATGCTCGGCCAGTTCCTCGCCGCCTGGCTCGGCCGGCGCCTGGAAAGCCGGCGCATCCTCACGATCGGCATGTGCGTGGCTGCCGCCTGCAACATCGTGCTGGGATTCCTCGTCGACACGCAGGTCGCGAGCGCCTTCCTGTGGATCTGCGTGACCATGGGCATCTTCGGGATCGCCCAGGCGACCGGCTGGCCGCACAACGTCGCCCTGTTCGCCAACTGGACGCGCAAGAAGGAGCGCGGAACCCTGTTCGCCGTCTGGGGCACCTGCTACCAGTTCGGCGCGGTCGTCGGCAAGGGCCTCGCCGGCTTCCTGCTCGGCTGGCTCGGCCTCGCCTGGTCGTTCTTCGGCTCGAGCGTCGTCCTGCTCGCCTTAACCGTGTACTTCGTGCTGCGCGCGAACGAGCGGCCGGAATCGGTGGGCCTGTCGCTGCACGACGACGCCGAGCCCGGGCAAGTCGTCACCGCGAAGGACGGGACGGCCGTGCGCGAGACCGGGCCGCTACCGCGCGCATTCATCGTGTCCGTGGTCGCGATGGGCCTCATCTATTTCGGCTTCAAGTTCCTGCGCTATGCGCTCGACTCCTGGTCCGCGCTCATCCTCGGCGAGCACTTCGGCCTGTCCACGTCGTTCGCGGCTTACTTTTCCACGGCTTTCGACTGGGTCGGCTTCCTCGGCGTCCTCGTCGCGGGTTACTGGTCGGACCGCATTCCGGGTGCGCGCCGCACACCGGTGATCTTCCTGATGACCTGCGGCTGCCTCATCGCCACGACCGCGATGTGGATGGTCGGGTTGACCTCGCCCGTGCTCTTCGTCCTGCTGCTTGGCCTCATCGGCTTCATGGCGATGGGGCCGGATTCCCTGCTCGCCGGCCCGAGCGCCATGGACGCCGGCAACCGCCGCCAGGCCGCGGTCGCCGCCGGCGTGATCAACGGCCTGGGCTCGATCGGGCCGATCGTGCAAGAGCCTGTAATCGGTTGGTTGAAACAGAACCAGGGGCTCGACGCCGTGTTCGGGCTCCTGGTCGTCATCGTCCTGCTGACGACGATCGCGACCGGCCTGCTCGCGAAGTTCGGGCGCCGCCGCGGCGTCTGAACTCAGGCGATCCGCGCGCCCTGGCGTTTCAGTTCCGCCTGCACCAATCCGACGTCGAGGGAGTCGAACGGCTGCCCCGTCTTCAGCGACACGGCGGCGGCGACGCCCGCGCCCTGGCCGCTCACCGTGCAGCACATCATGTTGCGCACGGCGGCATGCGACACCTTGTCGCCGCCGATGCAGCGGCCCGCGGCAATCAGCTGGCCGACGCCCCGCGGCACCAGCGACCGGTACGGCACGTGGAAGTAGCGCCCGGTGGTCGGCAGGATCAGCAGGCCATAGCCGTCGATGAACTCCGGGAAGATCCCGATCGAATCGTCGAAGCGTCCCTGTTCGCGGACGTCCGGGCCCGTCAGGTTGTAGAGCGCATCGATCTTGCGCGTGTCGCGGATGCCGAGCGTCATGCCGAAGTTGCGCAGCTTCGCGTTCTCGCAGCCCGGCATGAACCCGCGCAGCGCCGCGACCGCGTGAACCGCCTGCCGGCGTCCTTCGATCTCGCCGCGCGTGAGGTCGGCGGGATCCGTGCCGTCGCAGCCGGACAGGTGGATGAGATTCAGGTAGGTGAGGTCGCCCTGGTCGCTCACCGCGCCCCAGGTTCCCGCGAGCGTCGCGAGCGACGCGGGGATGACCCCCGCCGCGACCGCCTGCTTGAAGGGCTTGCGCAGGAACGGCGAGAACATCTCGTCCTCCTTGCCGCTGGTCTCGATGTTCCACTCGCCGTTGCCCATCCAGTCGCGGTAGGTCTGCGGGTCGGCCTTCACGGCGTCGATGAAGCGCCGCTTGTTGACGCCGCGTCATCGAGAACATGACCGACGCGGACATCATTTCCTCGCGCGGCGTCTTGTGGAATGGCGCGCCGGCGCGCGCGACGACGTCCGCATCGCCGGTGGCGTCCACGACGCGTCGCGCCAGGATGGCCTCGCGGCCCGCCTTGCTCTCGGTGATGACGCCGCGGATGGCACCCTCCCGCAGGATCGGCGCGACGAACGTGCGATGCAGCATCGGCAGCACGCCCGCCTCCTGCACCAGCACGTCCGCGACGTACTTGAACATCTCGGCGTCGAGCGCATGGCTGATCGACTGCGGCTCCGGCATCGCAGCGCCCATCGCCTTGGCCCGCTCCTCGAACTCGATGCCGATGCCTTCGCTGTCGACGGTCTTTTCGTGCCGGTACCAGGCGAAGCCCTCGACGCCGACCTGCGTGATGTTGCCGCCGAAGCAGCCGTTGCGCTCGAGGAGCGTCGTTTGCACACCGGCCCGGGCCGACGCCAGCGCAGCCGCGAGGCCGCCGGGTCCGCTGCCCACCACGAGCACCTCGGTCTCGTGGACGACGTCGATCTCGCGTGCCGGTTCAGCGATGCGTTGCACGGACGCTCCAGTCGATCGGCCGCACTTCGGGCACGATGATGAGCCAGGCCACCATCCCGCACAAAGCGATGACGCCGGATACGACCAGCGCCGAAGTGTAGTGGCCGGTCTCCTGCACCAGGTAGCCGGTGACCACCGGCGCCGTCATGCCCGCGACGTTTCCGACCGCGTTCTGGATGCCCATCCAGCGCCCGGTCGCGCGCGGGCCGGCGAAGGTCTGCGTCACCGACGGATTGGAGGGGCTGTTCATGCCGTCCATCACGCCGGTCAGCAGCAGGATCGCGGCACCCGCCGCGAGTCCGGACACCTGGCTGCTCGCGATCAGGCACAGGCCGACGCCGGCGCTGCTCAGGACGAGCGCGGTCTTGTAGGCGCGGTTCATGCTGGCGCCGCGCGATACCCAGCGATCGAGCAGCCATCCGGTCAGCAGCACGCTCGCGCCGTCGACCACGTAGAACAGCGTCGCCATCGGCGCCATCTCGGCCACCGAGAGCCCGCGTTCGTTGACGAGGTAGAGCGGCAGCCAGGAAAAGACGAAGTAGAACGCGTAGTTCGAACAGAAGGTCCCCATCATCCCGCCCCACAGCGCACGCTGCCGCAGGATCGCCGCGTACGGCGGATCGTCCCCGGCCAGCGCAGGCGCGGCCGATTCCCTGCGGGCTTCGCATCCAGCGTCGCCAGAAGACCAGCCAGACGAGCGAGGCGAGCCCCATCACGACGAACATCGCCCGCCAGCCGTAGCCGACCATGATGAACCCGCCGAGCAGCGTGCCGATCGCCGGCCCGAGCACGGCGCCGAACTGCATCGTCGCGGTCGCGCGCGCGCGCTGGGTCGGTGCGACGTTGCGCGACAACAGGCTGAGCGCGCTCGGATAGAACGTCGCTTCGCCGACGCCCATCAGCAGCCGCAGCGCGACCAGTGCGGCGAGTCCGCCGGCGAGACCCGCGAGGGCGGTGGCAAGGCTCCACAGCAGGAAGCCCGCAGCCAGCACGCGTGCGGGGCCGAAGCGGTCGGCACACCATCCCATGACCGGCTGCATCGGGGCGTAAGCCCAGTAGAAGGCTGCCAGCACCCATCCCATCTCGCTGGCCGAAAGCCGGAGTTCGACCTCGAGCAGCGGCGCGGCGACGGCGATGCTGCCGCGATCGACGTAGTTGACGAGCAGCGCGACGGCCAGCAGGACGACGAGGCCGATGGGTGCGCGCACCACCGGATGTTGCCAGAGCGCGCGGCCTTGAGGAAGGCGTGCGATTGCGGCTAGCGGCGACGAACGATACGCTCGCGCTCGATCGATGAGCCAACCCCGACACGTTCTCGCCATTGACCAGGGCACGACCTCTACGCGCAGCATCGTGTTCGATGAGCGCGGGCGCGCAGTGGCCGTGGCGCGGCGCGAACTCGAGCAACACTACCCCGCGCCGGGATGGGTCGAGCACGATGCCGATGCGATCTGGCGCGACACGCTGGCGACGATGCGCGAAGCGATCGACCGGAGCGGGTTCGGCGCACAGGGCATCGCCGCGATCGGCATCACCAACCAGCGCGAAACGTCAGTGCTGTGGGACCGGACCAGCGGCGAACCGGTCCATCGCGCCATCGTCTGGCAGGACCGCCGCACGGCTCCGGCATGCGCCAGGCTTCGCAGTGACGGTGCGGAGGACCTCGTGCGCCGGCGCACCGGACTGCTCCTCGATCCGTACTTCTCGGGCACCAAGATCCGCTGGCTCCTCGACGAGGTTCCGGGTGCGCGGGTGCGCGCCGAGCGTGGCGAGCTGGCCTTCGGCACCATCGACAGCTTCCTGCTCTGGCGGCTGACGGGCGGACGCGTTCACGCAACCGACGTGACGAATGCCTCGCGCACGATGCTGTTCGACATTCACCGCGGCGACTGGGACGACGAGCTGCTGCTCCTGCTCGGCGTGCCGCGCGGGCTACTGCCGGAGGTGAGGGACAGCAGCGGCCACTTCGGCGAGACCGCGCCCGGCCTCCTGGATCGCGTCATCCCCATCGGCGGCATCGCGGGCGACCAGCAGGCGGCACTGATCGGCCAGGCCTGCTTCGAGCCGGGTATGGGCAAGTCGACCTACGGCACCGGCTGCTTCCTGCTGCTCAATACCGGCGACACGCCCGTGCTGTCCGGGAACCGCATGCTGACGACACCCGCGTATCGCATCCGGGGCCACACGACCTACGCGATGGAGGGCTCCATCTTCGTCGCCGGCGCCGCCGTCAAATGGCTGCGGGACGGCCTCGGGCTCATCGGTGACGTGGCCGAGACCGCAGGGCCTCGCAATGCAGCTGCCTGACAGCCACGGCGTCTACATGGTCCCCGCCTTCGTCGGCCTCGGCGCGCCGCATTGGGTGCCGGAAGCGCGCGGGTTGCTGTGCGGACTCACGCTCGACGCGAGCGCCGCGCACCTGGCCCGCGCGGCGCTCGAATCCGTCGCCTACCAGACCCTGGACCTGACGGCTTCCATGGCCGCGGATGGGGCACGCCGCGCGGCCACGATTCGCGTCGACGGCGGCATGGCCGCCAACGACTGGTTCTGCCAGTTCCTCGCCGATGTCGCCGACGCGCCCGTGGAGCGGCCCGCCGAGCTCGAGACCACCGCGCTCGGTGCCGCCTTCCTCGCGGGGCTCGCGACGGGCGTATGGCCCGACCTGAAGGCCGTCGCCGGCACCTGGACGCGCGGCACCGTGTTCACGCCCGCCATGAAAGCGGCACGGCGCCAGGAACTCCTGGCCGGCTGGCGCACCGCACTGCGGCGCGCGCTCCTGACCTAAGGGCGAGCCGAGAAACCGAGGTCGCGATCGAGGCCGAGCCGAAGGCTTCCGAAGTACCCGCGAATGACCGGCGCGGCGGCCTGCGCCGCCTCGATCGCGGCCTGCAGCAGTTCTTTCAGTTGTCGTTCCGTCATCGCGACGGCAGGATAAACGACTTGTCCTACGACCTGCTCGTCATCGGCGGTGGAATCCACGGCGCCGGCATCGCACGCGACGCCGCCGGCCGCGGCCTTTCCGTGCTCCTCGTCGAGAAGGACAGCCTCGCAGCCCACACCTCGTCCGCCTCCAGCAAGCTGGTGCACGGGGGCCTGCGCTACCTCGAGTACTTCCACCTGCGCCTCGTGCGCGAATCGCTCATGGAACGCGAGCGCCTGCTCGCGATCGCGCCGCACCTCATCGAACGGCGGCGCTTCGTGTTGCCGTACCGCAGCCGGCTCCGGCCCGCATGGGCCGTGCGCCTCGGACTCTTCCTCTACGACTGGATGGGGCGCCGCAGCACGCTCGGGCCTTCGGAGGGCGTGCGCTTCGCGGAGTCGCCGTATGGCCGTCCGCTGCGCCCGGCGCTCCGCTTCGGCTTCGCGTACACGGATTGCACGGCCGACGACAGCCGCCTCGTCATCCTGAACGCCAAGGATGCCGCAGAGCGTGGCGCCGACATCCGCGTCGGACATCGGCTCGTCTGCGCGACGCGCGAGGGCAAGGCCTGGCGCGCCGAGATCCGCGACGACAGGGGTGGCGCCGCGTACGCGGTTTCCGCGCGTGCCATCGTCAACGCCGCGGGACCCTGGGTCGGCGAGGTGCTGCAGGGACGACTCGGTGCCGCAGGTGCGCGTGCGCTTCGCCTGGTGAAGGGCAGCCACATCGTCGTGCCGCGGCTCTACGAAGGCGACCAGGCCTATGCGCTGCAGCATGCCGACCGGCGCCTCGTGTTCGTCATTCCGTATCTCGCGCGACTTCACGCTGGTCGGCACGACCGACGTGCCCTGGTCCGGCGAGCCGGGCCCCGCCGCCATCGAGCCGATGGAAACGGAATACCTGTGCGACGTCGTGAATCGCGCTTTCCAGCGCTCGATCAGCCCTGCGGACGTCGTCTGGAGCTTTGCCGGCATCCGCGCACTGCAGGAGGACGGCTCGAAGCGCGCCTCCGCCGTGACGCGTGACTACGCCCTCGACCTCGATGCGCCGGCAGGCGCTGCGCCGTCGCTCTCGATCGTCGGCGGCAAGCTCACGACCTACCGCATCCTCGCCGAACAGGCTCTGGACAAGCTGGAGCCCTGGTTCGGCACGCTGCGCTCGCCGTGGACGGGCTCGGCGCCGTTACCCGGCGGCGACATCGGCGGCGGGAACGCCGACGCGCTCGGCCCCGCCCTGGGCCGCCTGTATCCATTCCTCGGCGACGCCCTGGCCCGGCGTATCGCCCGTGCCTACGGGACACGCGCGATGCGCTTGCTCGACGGCGTCAAGTCCCGCGACGACATGGGCGAATCGTTCGGCGGAGGATTGACCCGCCTCGAGGTCGACTACCTGGTGCGCGAGGAATGGGCGCGCTCGGCGGAGGATGTCCTCTGGCGGCACACCAAGTGCGGCCTCTCCGCAACGCCCGAGGACGCCCAGCGACTGCGGGCCTACCTCGGCCGGTGAATCAGCTGCGGTGCCTGAGCGTCAGCGACACGAATGCTATCGCGAGGACGCAGCAGGCCACCATGGTGACGAAGACTCCGCTCCAGTCCCAGCGGTCGGCGATCCAGCCGACGCCCGTGCCCGCGATCGCCGAGCCGAACACGTAGCCGAACAGGCCCGTGAGTCCCGCCGCGGTGCCGGCCGCCTTCTTCGGCACGAGGTCGAGCGAATGCAGGCCGATCATCATGATCGGCCCGTAGATGAGGAACCCGATCGCGAACAGCGCGGCGTAGTCGATCCAGATCGGGCCGCGCAGGTTCATCCAGTAGACGACGACGGCGACGAGCGTGAGCGCCATGAAGATCATCGTCATCGGCGCGCGCCGGCCCTTGAACCAGCGATCCGACAGCCAGCCGCAGGCGATGGTGCCCGGGATCGCGGCGTACTCGTACAGCGACCAGGCGATGCTCGACTCGTGGAACGAGAAACCCTTCGCCGTCTCGAGGTAGGTCGGGATCCAGTTCACGACGCCGTAGCGCACGAAGTAGCAGAAGGCGTTGGCGACCGCGATCGCCCACAGGAACTTGTTCGGCAGCACGTACCTGAGGAAGATCTCGCGGAACGGCAGCGTCTCTTCGTGCGCCTCGCTGTAGCCGGGCGGGAAGTCGTCCTTGTACTTCTCCACCGGCGGCAGGCCGCGCGACTGCGGCGTGTCCTCGAGCACGAAGAACACGCTGACCGCGATCAGCGCGGCGATCAGCGCATTGAAATAGAACTTCGCGCCCCAGTCCTGGAACAGGATGACGCCGACGAGCGCGAGGTTCGCGACCAGTGCACCGCCGACGTTGTGCGCGACGTTCCAGGTCGAGACGACCCTGCCCGCGCTCCCGCGTGCTGAACCAGTGCACCATGATCTTGCCGCTGGGCGGCCAGCCCATGCCCTGCACCCAGCCGTTGACGGCCATGACGACGATGATCGCGGTGAGCGAGCCGTAGAAGGCCTCGTACAGGCCGAACGCCGCCATCAGCACGCTCGAGAGCAGCAAGCCCGAGCGGCAGGAAGTATTTCGGGTTGCTGCGGTCCGAGACCGAGCCCATCAGGAACTTCGAGAGCCCGTAGGCGATCGAGAGCCCGGTCAGCGCCGTGCCGAGCTCCGCCTTGCTGTACTCCGGGTGCTCGGCGAGCAGGTCCGGGATCGCGAGCGCGAGGTTGTTGCGGACCAGGTAGTAGCCCGCGTAGCCGACGAAAATGCCGGCGAACACGCGCCGGCGCAGGCGCTTGTACTCCGGATCGACGCGATCGAGGGGCAGCGGCGCGACGTGCGGCGCCGGCCGGAGCAAGCCGATCATTTCACCGGCGTCGCCGGCGGCACCGCGATGCCCTTCGACTCCAGCACCGCCCGCAGGCGGTCCGGGTAGTCCGTGATGAGGCCGTCCACGCCGAGCGCGATCGCGAGCGCCATGTCCTTCGGGTCATTCACCGTCCACGGGACGACCGCGAGGCCGAGCGAATGCGCCTCGATGACGAGCGCGGGCGTGAGGTCGCGCGCGTGCGGCGACCAGGTCTTCGCGCCCAGCGACTGCACGAGCTTCGGCACCGACCCGCCGTGAGTCGTCCACGTCGAGCTCGCCGAGCCAGGGCGAGGCGCCGGGCTTGCCGATCTCGATCGTGTCCTCGTCCGGTTGCTGGTCGGTCAGCGCCACGAGTGCGATCTCCGGCGCGAGCGCGCCGAGCAGCCGCAGCGTGCGCCAGTCGAAGGACTGGACCGTCACGCGCGAGGTCATGCCGGCATCGCGGATCGCCTGGCTGAGCGCACGCGCGAAGGCGAGCGCCGACACCGTCTGTTCCGGGTGCGCGGGGTCGATCTTGGTCTCGATGTTGAAGCGCACGGCCCGGTTGCCGCTTCTCTCGACCAGCGCAAAGACGTCGGCAAGGCGCGGTATGCGCTCGCCATCGACCGGCTGCTGCTCCGGGAAGGCCGCCGCATACCCGCTTCCCGGCTTGATGCGGCCGACGTCGTACGCACGAAGCTCCTCGTAGGTGAGGTCGACGATCGCGGGGCCGGGCGTTTCCAGGAACTTGCCTGCTGGCGTCGCGCGTATGGTCGGGACTCAGCACGCGGTCGTGGCTCACGACGACCACGCCATCCTTCGTCACGCCGCAGTCGAGCTCGAGGGTGGTCACGCCGACGGCGAGCGCCCGCGTGAAGCCGGCCAGCGTGTTCTCCGGTGCGAGGCCGCGCGCACCGCGATGGCCCTGGAGGTCAAAGGCCGCAGCTGCGGCGGGCTCGGCACCCAGCACCGGGCCGGCTGCGCTGGCGCCGACCAGGATGAGCGTGAGGCTGGCAATCGTAGAAATGCTGTTCATGAAGCCTCCGTTGCGCCGCGGCGCATGGACAGTGCCGCAATGATCTCGCCCTCGCCCGCAACGCCGAGCACCCTTCCCGCTTCGGCGAGCAGCACGGGATGTCCCGTGCGACGGCGCAGGTGAATGAGCCCCTGCAGCGTGATCGATGCCGGCGCGACGACCACCGACCGTTCGTCGTCTGCGCAGGCCTCGTCGTCCTCCACCACGCGCAACGGATGCGCGGCGCCGTCGAGCCGAAGCTCCATCGGTTCGCCGCCGGCCCCGAGCTGCAGCCGATAGCGCTGCGCAGCGTCCAGCCACAGCGCGCCGTCCACCCGCGCGAGCGTCTCGTGTGCGCGCATCACCATGGCGCCCGTCAGGACTTTCAGGGGATTCATGCGCCGCACGAACTCCGCGACGTAGTCGTCCGCCGGGCGCAGCACGATGTCCTGCGACGTGCCGGTCTGCACGATGCGCCCGTTGCGCATGATCGAGATTCGGTCGCCGAGGCGCAGCGCCTCGTCGAGGTCGTGGCTCACGAACAGGATGGTCTTTTTCACGCGCGCCTGCAGCGCGAGCAACTCGTCCTGCAGCTTGTCGCGGATCAACGGGTCGAGCGCCGAGAACGGCTCGTCCATCAGGAGGATGTCGGCATTCGTGGCGAACGCGCGGGCGAGCCCCACGCGCTGCTGCATGCCGCCCGACAGCTCGCTGACGGCGCAGTGCCCCCAGTCCGAGAGGCCGACCAGTTCGAGCTGGCCCTTCACGATGCGTTGCAGCTCGGCGGGCGATTCGCCGCGCAGCTCGAGCCCGAGCCCGACGTTCTCCGCGACCGTGCGCCAGGGCAGCAGGCCAAACTGCTGGAACACCATCGCGACCCGCAGCCTGCGCAGGCGGCGGAGGTCCTGCGCGCTGCAGCGCGCCACATCCATCGGGCCGTTGGTGTCGGCGACCAGCACCTGCCCCCGCGTCACGGGATTGAGCCCGTTGGCGGCACGCAGGAGCGTCGACTTGCCCGAGCCCGAGAGGCCCATCATCACGCAGATCTCGCCGGGCGCGATCGAGAGGCTCGCGCCCGCGACGCCGAGGATCACGCCGCACTCCGCGGAGATCTCGTCCCGCGTCCCGCCGGCGTCGAGCTTCGCGAGCGCCGCGGCGAGCGAGCGAGCGCCCTTCCTGCCGCGCTCGCGCGGGAACAGGATGTCGACGTCCTTGAACTCGATCGCGGCGCTCATTCCTGCGGCCCGCCGCGGCCGGGCCGGCTGATGCGATCGAGGATGATCGCGAGCAGCACGATCGCGATGCCGGCCTCGAAGCCGATGTCCACCTGCACGCTGTTGAGCGCGCGCACGACCGGCACGCCGAGCCCGCCGGCGCCGACCAGTGCCGCGATCACCACCATTGACAGCGACAGCATGATGCACTGGGTGATGCCGGCGAGGATCGTCGGCCGCGCGCTCGGCAACTCGATCTTCCACAGCCGCTGCATCGGCGTCGCCCCGAAGGCATCGCCGGCCTCGAGCAAGGTGCGCGGGACCGAGGAGATGCCGAGGTGCGTGAGGCGGATCGGCGCCGGTACGGCAAAGATGACGGTGGAGATGAGCCCCGGCACCACGCCGAGCCCGAACAGCACCAGCGTCGGGATCAGGTAGACGAAGGTGGGCAGCGTCTGCATGAGGTCGAGCACCGGCCGCAGCGCGGCGAACAGCCGCGGGCGGTGTGCCGCGGCAATGCCGATCGGCACGCCGATCAGTGTCGAAAAGAGCGCCGAGACGATGACGAGCGAGAGCGTCTCGAGCGTCGCCGCCCAGTAACCCTGGTTCATGATGAACAGGAGCGCCGCCAACACGAACAGGACGAGCGGGATCGAACGGTGCAGGAGCCAGGCAATCGCCGCGACCGCGAGGATCAGCACGATGCCCGGGATGGCCGCGAGCGCCGCGTTCGCGGTGTCCACGGAACCCTGGATCACCGCCGAGACGCCGGCGAAGAACACCCTGCCATTCGCCTTGATGAAGTTGATGCCGGACTCGACGGCGGGTCCGAGCGGGATCTTGTGTGCGGTGATCCAGCCCTCGAATCCGGCAACGCGATTCGCCGGGGTGGCGGTCGGCGCATCGAAAGACAGCGGTGCAGGCTGCCCGTCAAACGTCGTCACGCCGTCGAACCAGCCTTCGAGGGCCGAGGGATTGCGTTTCACCCATTCGCTGCCTGCAGCTTCGGGCGCGAGCTTGCGGTCCAGGATGCTGGCCATGATCTCGTTTTCGGCGCGCAGGCTGAATTTCAGGTTCTTGAGCAAGCGCCCGACGTTCGGGCACTCGGCGAGGTAGCCCTTGCGGACGTTCGTGTAGACCGTGGCGCCGCCGTAATTGGGACCGAAGCTCGCGTCGCCGCCGGTCAGGTAGCGCATCTCGAAGCGCGTGTTCATCGGGTGCGGTTCCCAGCCGAAGAACACGATCGGCCGCTTCGCCGCGACTGCGCGCTCCACCTGCGCGAGCATGCCCTGCTCGCTCGACTCGACCAGCTTGAAGCCGCGGAGTCCGTGCTGGTTCTCGTGGATCATCTCCAGGACCAGGCGGTTGCCGTCGTTGCCAGGCTCGATGCCGTAGATCTCGTGGTTGAGCTCCGGGGCGAAGCGCTGGATGTCGTTGAAGTCGCGCAGCCCGGCTTCGTGCAGGTAGGCGGGCACCGCGAGCGTGTACTTGGCGCCATCGAGGTTCGCGCCGATCACCTCGACCGAGCCGTCGAGTTCGTAAGGTCGCAGATCCGCCGCCTGTGCCGGCATCCAGTTGCCGAGGAACACGTCGATGTCGCGGTTCTTCAGCGAGGCGTAGGTGACCGGCACCGACAGCACGGTGACGGTCGGCTGGTAACCCAGCATCCGCACGAGGCGGCTCACGAGACCCGTGGTGGCGGTGACGTCGGTCCAGCCGATGTCCGAGAAGCGCACCGTCCGGCAGGATTGCGGCTCGGCAGCGGCGCTTGCCGTGAACGCGAGCGCCGCGAGCAGCAGGCCCGCTGCGACGACGACACCTTCGCTGCGCACCTTATTCACCACGAGGAAACCGCTTCGATCCTTCCAGGGTGTCGAGATTCATGTGATTGCGCATGTACCGCTCGGAGGCATTCTGCGGCGGCCGGTAGTCCCACGAATAGTACGCGCCCTTGCGCAGCGCCTCGTAGACCAGCCAGCGTTGCGCCTGGCTTTCGCGCACCTCCGCGTCGAAGCGCGCAAGATCCCACTGTGCGTCCGCCCTGGCGCGGAATCCCGCAAGCGGCGCGGCATGGGCCGGATCGTCGGCCAGATTGGCAAGCTCGTGGGGGTCGCTCGCAAGATGGAAGAGCTGCTCGGGATCGAGCGCGCAGCGGACGTACTTCCAGTCGCCTTCGCGGATCGCGACGAGCGGCGCGTACGAGCCTTCCGCTGCATATTCCATGAACACGGGGGAGGTGCGGACACGGCCGTCGATGACCGGCTTGAGGCTCTCGCCGTCAATCCACGCTGCGATTTCGTCCGTCGAAATTCCGGCTATTTCGCAAAGCGTCGGAGCCACATCGAGGTTCGAAACCGGCGCGAGCTGCGTTCCGGCCCGAATCCCGGGCCCTGCAAGCAGCAGCGGGACGCGCGCCGAACCTTCGAAGAAATTCATCTTGAACCAGAGCCCACGCTCGCCGAGCATGTCGCCGTGGTCCGCGCAGAAGACGATCACCGTGTCGTCCAGCATCCGCGTGCGACTCAGCGAGTCGACGAGCTGCCCGATTTTCTCGTCCAGATAGGAAACGTTGGCGAAATACGCGCGACGCGAGCGGCGAACGTCGTCTTCGGTGACGCTGAAACGGGCGTAGTCGCAGGCGAGCATCAGGCGCCTCGAATGCGGGTCCTGCGCCGCAAACGCGATCGGGCCGACCTCCGGCTCCAGGTTCGGGGAACCTTCATAGAGATCCCAGAAGCGCCGGCGGGCCACGTAAGGATCATGCGGATGCGTGAACGAGACCATCAGGCACCAGGGCCGGCGTCCCGCGTCGTCGCATTCGCGCGCGAGCTGGTACAGCTTCTGGTTGGCGCAGAACGCGACTTCGTCATCGTACTCCAGCTGATTCGTAGTCTCGGCGACGCCCGCGCCGGTGACCGAGCCGAGATTGTGGTACCACCAGTCGATGCGCTCGCCGGGCTTGCGGTAATCCGGCGTCCAGCCGAAATCGGCCGGATAGATGTCGGTCGTCAGGCGCTCCTCGAATCCATGGAGCTGGTCGGGCCCGACGAAATGCATCTTTCCCGACAGGCAGGTGTAGTAGCCGGCGCGCCGCAGGTGATGGGCAAACGTGGGGATGGCGGCGGCAAATTCGGCGGCATTATCGTAGACGCGCGTCCGGTTCGGCAGTTGCCCGGCTGCGAAAGAAGCGCGCGCCGGCAGGCACAGTGGCGAGGTCGTGTAGTTGTTCGCGAATCGCGCCGAGCGGGCGGCCAGCGTCTTGAGGTGCGGCGCGTGCAGGAATCCGGCCGGCGCACCGCCCGGAAAGAAGGTGCCGCTCAACTGGTCGACCATGACGATGAGGATGTTGGGCTTACCCACCGGCATTGTTCACTCCAGGGGCCGCCCTTGACCTCGAGCATCGCCTATCGAATGATCGTTCCGCAGGACGTCCGCCGCGCACGCACCATCCCCCCGCAACCCGCTTTAGTCTCGCAGAACTGGGCATGACTGACGAACTTCTCGTGACAATCAACCCCGCGACCGGCGAACGCCTGGCCGCGCTTCCCGTGGCCGGGCCCGCCGAGGTCGAGGCCGCGGTCGCTGCCGCGCGCGCGGCGCAACCTGCCTGGGCGGCGCTCGCAGGCGCCGAGCGCGCCCGGATCTTGCGGCGCGCGGCGGAGATCCTGCGTGCGCGCAACGACGAGCTCGCGGTCCTCGAGACCCGCGACACCGGCAAGCCGATCCAGGAAACGCGCGTCGTCGACGTGATCTCGGGCGCGGAATGCCTCGAGTACTTCGCCGCGCTCGCGCAGAGCGCGTCCGGGGAGCACATCGACCTCGGCCCCGCGGCCTTCGGCTACACGCGACGCGAGGCGCTCGGCATCACCGCGGGCATCGGGGCCTGGAACTATCCGCTGCAGATCGCGTGCTGGAAGTCGGCGCCCGCGCTCGCCTTCGGCAATGCGATGATCTTCAAGCCGGCGAGCCTCACGCCGTTGACGGCGGTCGAGCTCGCGCGCGCCTTTCGCGAGGCGGGACTGCCAGACGGGCTCTTCCAGGTCGTGCAGGGCCATTCCGACACCGGACGCCAGCTCACGCGACATCCAGAGATCCGGAAAGTGTCGCTCACGGGTTCGGTCGGCACCGGCAAGGCGGTCATGAACGACGCCTCCGGCACGATCAAGGCCGTCACGCTCGAGCTGGGCGGGAAGTCGCCGATACTCGTGTTCGACGACGCAAAGCTCGACCAGGCCGTCGCCGGTGCCTTGCTCGGCAACTTCTATTCCGCCGGCGAGGTGTGCTCCAACGGCACGCGCGTTTTCGTGCACCGCAAGGTGAAGGACGCGTTCCTCGGCAAGCTGGCGGCGCGAGTCGGCGCCATGAAGATAGGCGACCCGATGGACCCGGCCACCCAGGTCGGCTCGCTCATATCCGGCGAGCACATGGAAATGGTCCTCGGCTACATCGCGCGCGGCCGCGAGGAAGGCGCGCGAATCCTGGTGGGCGGCAAGCGCCGCACCGAGGGCACGCTCGCCAAGGGCTTCTTCGTCGAGCCGACCGTCTTCGACGGCTGCCAGGACGCGATGAGCATCGTGCGCGAGGAGATCTTCGGTCCCGTGATGTCCGTACTCGACTTCGAGGACGAGGACGAGGTGATCGCGCGCGCGAACGCGACCGAGTTCGGGCTCTCTGCCGGCGTCTTCACCAACGACCTCAACCGCGCGCACCGCGTGATCGCCAGGCTCGAGGCCGGCACCTGCTGGATTAACCACTACAATGTCACGCCGATCGAGTTGCCGTTCGGCGGCGTCAAGCTCTCCGGGCTCGGGCGCGAGAACGGCCGCGCCGCGATGGAACACTACACCCAGCTGAAGAGCGTCTACGTCGCGAAGGGCGACATCGACGCACCCTATTGAGGGCGCCGTGAGCAGCGAGGCGTTCGACTACGTCATCGTCGGCGCCGGCTCCGCGGGCTGCGTGCTCGCGGACCGCCTGACGCAAGACGGCAAGCACACCGTATTGCTCCTCGAGTACGGCGGCTCCGACCGCTCGATCTTCGTGCAGATGCCCTCGGCGCTCTCCATCCCGATGGGGATGGAAAAGTACGACTGGCGCTACTACTCGGAACCGGAGCCCGGACTTGGCGGGCGGCGCCTGCACACGCCGCGGGGCAAGGTGTTGGGCGGGTCCTCCTCGATCAACGGTCTCGTCTACGTGCGCGGCAATGCGCAGGACTTCGAGCGCTGGGAATCGGAGGGCGCAGCCGGGTGGAACTACGCGTCCGTGCTGCCCTACTTCCGCCGCGCCGAGACACGCGCCAGGGGTGGCAACGAATACCGCGGTGATTCGGGCCCGCTGCAGACCCGCGACGGCACGCTTTCGAATCCCCTGCACGCGGCCTGGCTCCTGGCAGGCACGCAGGCGGGCTACCGGGAGACGCCCGACGTCAACGGTTACCAGCAGGAAGGCCTCGGCAAGCTCGACATGACCGTGGGCCCGGACGGGCGTCGCTGCAGCGCCGCGAACGCGTACCTGCGCCCCGCCATGACCCGACCCAACCTCTCCGTGCGTACGCGGGCACTCGCGACACGCATCCTGTTCGAGGAGCGCCGCGCCGTCGGCGTGGAATATCGCCAGGGCGACGTCGTGCGCACCGTCGCGGCGCGCCGCGAGGTCGTCGTCAGCAGCGGCTCCATCAACTCGCCCAAGCTCCTGAAACTCTCAGGCGTCGGGCCCGCCGCGGAGCTGCGTGAGCACGGCATCGAGGTCGTTCATGACCTGCCCGGCGTCGGCGAAAACCTGCAGGACCACCTCGAGTTCTATTTCCAGGTCGCCTGCACCCAGCCCGTCACGCTCTATTCATCGATGGGCCTCTTCGCGCGCGCGCTGATCGGCGCGCGCTGGCTCCTCTTCAAGGACGGCCTCGGCGCGACCAACCACTTCGAGACCGGCGGATTCATCCGTAGCCGCGCCGGCGTGCCGTATCCCGACATCCAGTTCCACTTCCTGCCACTCGCGGTGACCTACGACGGCTCCTCGCTCGCGAACGAGCATGGTTTCCAGGCGCACGTGGGACCGATGCGCTCAAAGAGCCGCGGGCACGTGCGGCTCGCTTCGCGCGATGCGCGCGTCAAGCCGCGGATCCTGTTCAACTACCTGAGCCACCCGGACGACCTCGTCGAGTTCCGCGCGGGCCTGCACCTCACGCGCGAGATCTTCGCGCAGGCCGCCTTCGACCCGTACCGCGGGCGCGAGATCCAGCCCGGCAAGGACGTGCAGTCGGACGACGAGATCGACGCGTTCGTGCGCGCGAAGGTCGAGAGCGCCTACCACCCGTCCTGCAGCAACAAGATGGGTCGCAGCAGCGACCCGTTGGCCGTGGTGAACCCGGAGGGCCAGGTCTATGGCACCGAAGCGCTGCGGGTGATCGATTCCTCGGTCATGCCTTCCATCACGACCGGGAACCTCAATGCGCCGACGATCATGCTGGCGGAGAAGTTGGCGGACCATGTACTTGGCAAGACTCCGCTCGCGCCGTCAGCGGCGCCCTTCCACGTAGTGGGCGACTGGCAGCTCTCGCAGCGCTAGCATTCCTTCTGATTCAACGACCTATGATTTCGGGGTGAATCGGCCCGGAAATCGGCGTAAAACATTGCTCGATGCCCGCATCCACGATTCACCCTGCTTCGATCTCGATGGAACGGTACGTATTCAGGCCGTTCGGTAAGCTCGCAATCTTCGGATTCGTGTTGTGCTTCATCCTCTTCATCGCGATCGCCGCGCGCGCTTCTCAAACGGAGCCCGCCGGTGAATCCGCAGAGCGGGCACCCACGCTGTACCTGAGCGTCGCCGGCGATCTGCAGCAGGCCGTTCACTACGCGCGTGTCCGGGATTTCGACGACATCCAGCTGCGTTCTCCGCTCGTCGCACCGCTTCACGTCCTGCCGGTGACGCCCGACGAGTGGCTGAAGATCTACACGAATTCGCCCCTGGGCCTGCCTCGCTCCGCACGGGCGAGAATTTACCGGTCTGGCCTACCCGAGCGTTGTTACGGGGAAATCATGATCGGCTGCGTCGAAATCGACACCCATGGCGGGAGTCGCACCGTTCCGCTCCACCCAGACGTCACCGCAGGATTCGGCTTCCAGGCCCCATCCGCGCCCGGTTCCTACTGGATCGCGCTGGATGCCGACTGGGGCTTTGGTGGAAGGACGCAGGCGTTCGTGATCGACGTGCGTGCCTGAAACTGGCCTGCGTCGGCGACCGGCGGGAATTTCCCGCGGGATTCGCGCGGCTAGGGTGGCAGGCGGCTCGCGATCGCCTCGAGCAGTGGCATCACCCGCTCGATCTCCGCCGCGTTCTGCTTCCACTTGTCCGGTTCGGGCTTCGTTTGCGTGTATTTCGAGAGCGGCAGCGGCTTCGACAGGTAGTCTTCGAGCCGCGGGTCCATGGCGAGCCCCGCGAAACCGAGGAGCTTTTCGATTTCGGCGCGCGGATCGCTGACCAGGCTCTCGTAACGAAGGCTCGTCCAGCGCTCGCGCGGCAGGTCGGCAAGGTCGTCGAGGATCGTCTCGTTGGCGACACGCCACTGGAAGGCGACGATTTCCTCGAGCGGCCGGCCCTGCAGGCGCTCGTATCCGGGCGGCAGCAGCAGCGACCACGGGCCCGGCCAGCCGGGCAACTGCCGGTAGGTGACCCAGCCTTTCGCGCGCCAGGCCTGCATCATGCTGGAGAGGTTCGCGCGCGGCTCGCGGTGCAGGAAAATGAACTGCGCGTCGGGGAATACCTCGAGCAGGAACGGCACGCGCAAGGCGTTTTTCGGCGTCTTCTCGAGCAGCCGGACCTGGGCCCCCGACCCGGGCGTGTTCCCCTCGCGATCGTGCACCCTCCCCGCAAACCGCTGGCGCAGCTCGGCGACGATCGTCGAGGTCGCATCGCTGCGCGTCAGGCGATTCGAGCGTGCGATGCCGCGTCCGGGACGGAGCGCGGCGATGCTCTCGATGAGCTGGTGGCTCTCGCCGCCGATGGTGTACACACCCGCGGCCTGCGCGAGCGTCTCGAAGAGGAGCGTGCTGCCGGCGCGCGGCGCACTCAGGATGACGATCGGCCGCTCCAGCACCGGCGGCCTGAAAGGTTCCGGCACCGGTTCCGGTGCGGGTTCCGGCTCCTGCACGATGGTGGGCTCGAGTGCAGTTCAGGTTCAGGCTCGAACGCGGGCACGGGCACGCTCGCGCTCGCCTCGATCCGTGGGACTTCGACGGTCGGCATCTCCACGTACGGCAACTCGAGCGTCACGGTCTCGGTGCCGAACGGCGCGGCTGTGGCCACGTTGAATTCGGCGGCTTCCCGGCGCGGACCACTCCGGTCGGCGAGGATGTGCGCGAACAGGCGCGCGTTCAGCACCGCCTGTGCGCTGTAGCCTGTGCTTGCGATACGCACGGGCGGCAGCTCCGCAATCCGATCGCGCGTCGCGCGCAAGAGCTGCTCGTAGGCGGCCCGGTCTTCCGGCTGGTCGCCGTGCAACGACCAGAGCGAGCGCCAGTCGTGACAGAACTCGATCATCGCGTTCACGAACCGGCCGGCCGCTGCGACTGACTCGGGACGCTGATCGGTCGGCGCGAGGTCCGCCAGCAGGTCGAACGCCAGTTGCTCGACCTCCGCGGGCGGCATCACGGACGTGGCGTTGAAGCGCTCGATGAGGAGTCGCGGACGCGCGGCGGGATCGAATGCGATGAGCTTCGCCTCCGGGCCTGGCTGCTGGAAGTCCTTCGACCTTCCCTTCGCCACCAGTCGCCAGAAGGCTGATGTGCCTGCCGTGTCAGCGACCAGGTGGATGCGGTCGTCCGGGGCCGGGTTTTCGACCTTGTGCTCGCGCCAGTTGTCGAAGATCCAGGCCTCCCCGGCTCCCATGTGCACGCTCTCGCCCGCACAGAGGAAACGGACCTCGGGCCGCGTCACTACGGGAACGTGCACGCGCACGCGGTAGAACCAGTGGTAGTTCATGTCGCTGTGCTGCGGCACGGACCCGCCGCCCGCGATCCGCATCAGGCGCGAACGCGACCACACGGTATTGAAGGACGCCAGGACCTGCTGGATGTAGGGGCTCGCGGCAAGCGCCGGAGTCGGCTTCATCTCGCCGGTGACGGCGTCGTTCTCGCCGCCGCCTACGGTGATCAGGCGCGCGGCGGTATTGCCATCATTCACCTGCGGATGGCGCGACCAGGCGCTCTCCGGCAGCGCCTCGGCCTCCGCGCGCAGGCGCGCGGGATCGAAGCGGACCGGCAGCCTGAAAAAGGGCTTGGGTAGCTTCAATCCCGTCGCGTCAGTCGTAGCCCGCGCCGAAGCGGAAGCTCGCGGTCACGCCGTAGGTGAGCGGCTTTCCGTAGACGCCGGCGACCACGCCCGAGAACAGCGAGCTGTCGAAGGCGTACACGCGGTACTCCTCTTCGAACAGGTTGTTCACGAAGGCGGCGATCTCCCAGCGGCCGTCGGGCGCCGCGTAGCCGATGCGCGCGTTGGCGACCGTGTACGACTCCTCCGCCTCGACCGGTGCGCACAGGGTGGTGAAGCAGAAGTCGTCCGAATAAAGCACGTCGCCCTGGATTGACGCCGTGCCCGCGCCCAGCGGGAATTCATAGCGTGCAAGCGCGTTGGCTGACACGCTCGGTGCCTGCGGAAGGTCGTGGTCGACGATGGTGGACTGGTCGGGCAGCCGGATGTCTTTCACCTTGCTGTCCATGAACGAGGCCCCGAGCTGGAGCGTCAGCCGCTCCGTGGGCGCCGCGTTCAACTCCACCTCGAGTCCCTGCGCAGTCGCGTCCTGGTTGGTCACGGTCTGGACCTGGCTGATCTGCGAAAAGGCCTGGTAGTCCCGGTAGTCGTAGTAGAAAGCGCTGAGGTTCAGCGTCGCCATCCCGCCCATCAGGTTCGACTTCATGCCGACCTCGTAGGCATTCAGCGTCTCCGGATCGAAGGGGATGCCATTCACGAAATCGACTTCCGTGCCGCCGTACGGCGTGCCCGTCGAGAACGTGAAGCCGCCGCTCTTGCTGCCGCGGTTGAAGGACAGGTACCAGAGCATGTCTTCGTTGGGCTTGTAATCGAGTTCCACGCGCGCCGTGACATCGTCGAACGTCGCATCCGCGTCGCCCGGCGTGACCAGCACGCCGGTCTGGTCGGTCGTGTTGGGAAAGATCTCGTCCTTGTTGAAGATGATGGTGACCGGCACCGACAGCCCCGGCACTTCCGGCGCGGAGGCGAAGTACGCGCCTTCGCGCGAGTCATGCCAATAGCGCAGGCCCCCGATCAGCTTCCACTTTTCGTTGAAGCTCCACTCGTCCTGGAAGAAAGCCGCATAGGAGGTCGTGTCCTGCGAGAACGCGACGTCCGGGTCGTAGCCGTAGAACGGGTCCGCGAACTTGCCGGTGTAGTCGCCGCTCACGTCCATGTAGAACAGTCCGGCGACCATCTCGTGCGCGCCCATCGACCAGGACAAGCGGAATTCCTGCGAGACCTGGTCGAGGTCGCTGCCCTGGAAGAAGTAGACGCCATCGACTGGCGAGGCATCGCCGCCCTCGGTATAGAACTTCTCCGAGGTCTGGTAATCGGTGATCGACGTGAGCGTCGAACCACCGAAATCGTGATCCACGCGAACCTGCGCACCGAAGATCTCGCGATCCACGTACGAGGGCTCGGTCTCCGCGGTCTTCCACGGGTCGCCGCCGCGGCTCGGGATGATCGCGTCGTTGCGGTAACCGGTGCCGGCTTCGCCCGGGCCGGTGCCCCAGAAAGCGCAGGACTGGTCCGGCGCCGTGAACTCGCCCTGGTTCTGCGCATTCGGGCAGGCCGGCTCGTGCGAATAGATGCCCGCCTGCGTCTCCTTGTCCGCCTTCATGTAGCGGGCAATGAAGTCGACGTCCGTGGCATCGCCCGGCTGCCAGGCGAGGCGGCCGCGCAGCGCGTAGTGGTCGTTGCCGCCGCGGTCGGGTACGCCGGGAATGACCGACTCCATCCAGCCGTCGTCCTGGTTCACGATGAACGCCAGGCGCCCCTGGACTGCCTCCGAGAGCGCGCCCGACATCGCGCCGTCGACGATGAACGCGTTGTAGTTGCCGACGGTCAGGTTCGCATAGCCTTCGAACTCATCGGTCGGCTTGTTGGAAATGAACTGGATCGCGCCGCCGGTGGCATTCCTGCCGAACAGCGTGCCCTGCGGGCCGCGCAGCGTCTCCACGCGCGCGAGGTCGAACACGGGAAAGCTCGCGAGGTTGATCGAGCTCGAGTAGCTGTCGTCCTGGTACACGGCAACCGGGGGCTCCTGCTGGTCGCCGTAGTCGTTCTGCGAGACGCCGCGGATGTTGAACACCACCTGCGCGCTCGAGTACGCGTTCATCTTGAGGCTCGGCACGGCCCGGACGATGTCGGTCGCGGTCGTGATATTGAGCTCGGAGAGCGCCTTTTCGCCGAGTGGCGTCACCGCGATGCCGACGTCTTGTACGTTCTGCTCTCGGCGCTGCGCCGTGACGACGATCTCCTCGATGCGCGTCGTAGCCGGCGCCGGCGGCGTCTCCGCCTGGTCGGCCCGGGCTGCCTGCGAACCGAGCGTCGCTGCCGCGAGGAGCGCGAGTCGAACCGCGGTGCCCACATCCGTCCGTCGAATGAACTGCATGATTCCACCTCGCCCCTGAAATTACGGGTAGTCCGACCGATTCACTTCGCGCATCCATTCGAGGACATAGCCTGCGAAGGAACGTGCGACTTCCAGATGGTACTCCTCGGCGCCGCGCCGCCACAAAACGACTTCCGCCTTGGCAAACAGCGTGCGCGTGCACATCCCGACCGGAAAGGACGCCGGGTCGAGGTCGAGCGGGCAACCGCTTGCGATGAGGTCGTGCGCCCGCGTCCCGCTGACGGAGAGGCCCACCTGGCGTTGGCTGACGTCCACCAGTGAATGCGCAAGTCCTTGAAGCGCCGTATCCATTGCCGACTGCAGGCGCCCGGTGTCCCCCGCTGGCGCCAGCATCAAGTGCTCGTCCGGCCCGAGCCACAGGGCGGCGTGTTCGCCTTCCGCGTGGGCACGGCAGGCCTCTTCGGGAAGTGCGAGGCCGAAGGCGCGTGCCGCGGCATCGCGCGCGGGCCGATTGCCCTGCAGGATGAAGCGCGCCGAGGGTGGAAGGCGCCGGAACCCGTCGTCCGCGTCAGCCATGCAGCCGCGCTCCTTCAGGGTCGTAGAACACCGGTCGCGTCACCGTGACCGCGATCTCGCCCGCGGGCATCGGTACGTAGAGCATTGCGCCTTCGAGCGCGCGGCCGCCCGCGACCATCGCGAGTGCGACCGAATGCCCGAGCGCGGCACTCGCGTACGACGACGTGACATGCCCGATGACTTTCATCGGCGCCGACTGCCCCGGTGTCGCGGTGAGCTGCGAGCCCTCCTCGAGCACGATGCCCGCATCGCGCGTACGCAGGCCGACGAGTTGCTTGCGATCCGGTGACTGCATCGTGGCGCGATCGAGCGAGCGCTTGCCGACGAAGTCCGGCTTCTTGCGCCCGATGGCCCAGGCGAGGCCGGCGTCGAGCGGCGTCGCCGTGCCGTCGGTGTCCTGGCCGACGATGATGTAACCCTTCTCCGCGCGCAGCACGTGCATCGTCTCGGTGCCGTAGGGGGTGATGCCCGCGGCGGCTCCTGAATCGCAGATGGCCTCCCACACGCTGCGGCCGTGGTCGGCCGGCACGTTGATCTCGTAGCCCAGCTCGCCGGTGAAGCTCACGCGAAAGACCCGTGCCGGGGCGCCCGCGACGCGTCCATCCGTCACCGCCATGTGCGGCAACGCGGACGGCAGCAGGTCGATGCCCTGCACCAGGGGCGCGAGCACCTGACGCGCGAGCGGTCCCTGCACCGCGATGACGGCCCATTGCTCGGTGACCGACGTGAGCCAGACCTCGAGGTCGGTCCATTCCGTCTGGCGGTAGTCCTCCATCATCGCGAGCACGCGCGCGGCGCCGCCGGTCGTCGTCGTCACGTGGAATCGGTCCGGCGCGAGCCGCGCGATGACGCCGTCGTCGTAGATGAAGCCGTCGTCCCGCAGCAGGATCCCGTACCGCAAGCGACCCGGCACGAGGCCCGAGAAGTCGTTGACGTAGAGCCGGTTCAGGAACTCGGCGGCGCCGGGGCCGACGACGGCGATCTTGCCGAGCGTCGAGGCGTCGAAGATGCCGGCGCCCGTGCGCACGGCGCGGCACTCGCGCGCGACAGCGGCGTGCATGTCCTCGCCGGAACGCGGGAAGTAGCGCGCGCGCTTCCACTGCCCGACATCCTCGAACACCGCGCCGCGGCGAACGGCCGACTCGTGCATGGGTGTCGTGCGCACGGGATCGAACAGCGCGCCGCGCGCAAGGCCCGCGAGGCTGCCGAAACTGACCGGCGTATACGGCATGCGGAAGGTCGTGTGGCCGACTTCCGGCACCGACTTGCCGAGCTCCGCGGCGATGAGGCCGAGCGCGTTCAGGCTCGAGGTCTTGCCCTGGTCGGTTGCCATGCCGGTCGTGGTGTAGCGCTTGGCGTGCTCGATCGAGCGGAAGCCCTCGCGCATCGCGAGCGCGAGGTCCCGCGCCGTCACGTCATTCTGGAAATCCACGAAGGCTTTCTGGCCCGCGCCGCCGGGCGGCTTTGCGGCCGCGCCCGAAGATTCCGGCAAGCGCTCGCCGCCGCTCACCTCGAACCGCATCGCGGGTGCCGCGTGTCCGCTTGCGCGCGCCGCGGCGAGTCCCGCGGCCGCGCCGTCCGCCAGCGCGGCGGAAAGCCCGAATACGCCGCGGCCCGCACCCGCCGGGTGCGCGCGCTCGGCCGAAACCGAAGGCACGAAGGCCCGTGTCGCATCGCTCCAGGTGAGCCGGCCGCGCGACTGCGAGAACAGGTGCACCGAGGGCGCGAGTCCGCCCGACATGAGCACGAGGTCGCAGGCCAGGCGGCGCCCGTCGATGTCGATGCGGGATACGCGCAAACCGCCCCGCGTCCCGCGCACGTTCGCGCCGGCGATGACCTCGATACCCGCATCGCGCGCAGCTTGCGCCGCGGCGTCGGGTGATTTCGCGCGCAGGTCCGCGATCGCCGCGATCTCGATGCCGCCTTTCGCAAGCTCGAGCGCCGCGCGGTAGGCGCCGTCCGTCGTCGTCACGACCACGGCACGCGTGCCGGCCCGCACGCCGTAACGGCCGAGATAGCTGCGAACGGCGCCGGCCAGCATCACGCCCGGCCGGTCGTTGCCCGGGAACACGAGCGGCTGCTCGATGGCGCCGGTCGCGAGCACGACCTCGCGCGCACGCACCTGCCACAGGCGCTCGCGCGCCGCGTCCGTCCGCGGGACTCGCGAGATGATCGGTGAGCCGCTCCACGAGCCCGAGGCTGTTGTGCGGGAAGTAACCGAAGGCGGTCGTGCGCGGCATCACGCGCACGCGCGGATTGCCGGCGAGTTCCGCGAGGCTCCAGGCGAGCCAGGCGTCGGCCATCTCGCCATCGACGCTCGCCGCACAACCATCGAGCAGCGAGCCGCCCGGCTCCGACTGTTCATCGGCGAGGATCACGCGCGCGCCGCCCGCGGCGGCGGCGAGCGCGGCGGCGAGCCCGGCCGGTCCTGCGCCGACGACGAGCACGTCGCAGTGCGCAAAACGTTGCACGTACCGGTCCGGGTCCGGTTGCGACGGCGCGCGGCCAAGCCCCGCGGCGCGGCGGATCAGCGGTTCGTAGAGCGCGGCCCAGGCCGCGCGCGGCCACATGAATGTCTTGTAGTAGAACCCCGCCGGGAAGATCGGCGAGAGGACGTCGTTCGCCCGGCCGAGGTCGAATCGCAGGCTCGGCCAGCGATTCTGCGAATGCGCCTCGAGGCCTTCGTAGAGTTCGACCTGCGTCGCGCGCAGGTTCGGCGTCTCGCGCGCCGCGTCGCGGCGCACGGTCACGAGCGCGTTCGGCTCCTCGGCGCCCGCCGTGACGATGCCGCGCGGCCGGTGGTACTTGAACGAGCGCCCGACGAGGTGCACGCCGTTCGCGAGCAGCGCCGAGGCCAGCGTGTCGCCCGCAAGGCCCTCGTAAGCGGTGCCGTCGAAGCGGAAGCGCAGCGTGCGCGCCCGGTCGATGCGCCCGCCCTTCGCCGACCGGAACGCGTTCACGGCGCGCTCTCCCCGGTCTTGTAGGTACCGGCGAAGCGGTCGGTGGTCGTGTCGCGCAGCGCGTTGAAGAAGCGCCCGCAGCCGCGCACGTGACGCCAGCGCTCGGCGTGCAGGCCGCGCGGGTTGTCGCGCAGGTACAGGTAGGCCGCCCACTCTTCGTCCGACAGTTCCGCCGGTTGCGCCGGCCGCGCGAGGTGCGCCTGCCCGCCGTAGGAGAACTCGATCTCCGGCCGCTCGCCGCAGTACGGACAGTGGATCAGCAACATCTTAATGAGCGACGCCGGCGGCGGCGGCCTCGTCGATCAACCGGCCGTCGCGGAAGCGCTCCAGCGAGAACGGCGCCGCGATCGGGTGCGGCTCGCCCTTCGCCATCGTCCAGGCGAACACGTGTGCCGAGCCCGGCGTCGCCTTGAAGCCGCCCGTGCCCCAGCCGCAATTGACGAACAGCCCCGGCACCGGCGTCATGCCGATGACCGGCGAGCGGTCGGGCGTCACGTCGACGATCCCGCCCCAGTTGCGCAGCATCCGCAGGCGCCGGAAGCAGGGGAACAGCTCGCAGATCGCCTCGAGCGTGTGCAGGTCGACGTGCAGCGCACCGCGCTGCGTGTAAGAGGTGTACGAATCCGTGCCGGCGCCGATGACGAGTTCGCCCTTGTCCGACTGGCTGATGTAGGCGTGGATGGCGTTCGACATCACCACGCAGGGAAACACCGGCTTGACCGGCTCCGACACCAGCGCCTGCAGCGGGAAGCTCTCGAGCGGGAGCCGGATGCCCGCCATCCGCATGACCACGCTCGAGTTGCCGGCCGCGACCACGCCGACCTTGCGCGTGCGGATGATCCCGCGCGTCGTCTCGAGCGCCTCGATCGCGCCGCCCGCGTCGCGGCGCATGCCCGTGACTTCGCAGTTCTCGAGGATGTCGACGCCGAGCGCGTCGGCCGCGCGCGCATAACCCCAGGCCACTGCGTCGTGGCGCGCCGTGCCGCCGCGGCGCTGCAGCGTCGCGCCGAGCACCGGATAGCGGATGTCGGTGCCGATGTGGAGCGGCGGGCAGAAGGCCTTCGCTTCCTCCGGCGTCAGCCATTCGTTGTCGACGCCGTTCGCGCGGTTGGCATGCAGGATCCGCTTCAGCATCTGCGCGTCATGCACGTTGTGCGCGAGCATCATGACGCCGCGCGGCGAGTACATGACGTTGTAGTTGAGCTCCTGCGCGAGGTCCTTCCACAGCTTCACCGCGTGGTCGTAGATCGCGATGCTCTCGTCGAACAGGTAGTTCGAGCGGATGATGGTCGTGTTGCGGCCGGTGTTGCCGCCGCCGATCCAGCCCTTCTCGACCACCGCGATATTGGTGAGGCCGTGCTCGGCCGCCAGGTAGTAGGCGGTGCCGAGCCCGTGGCCGCCGCCGCCGATGATGACCGCGTCGTACGCGGGCCTGGGCTCGGGCTTGCGCCACTGCTCGCGCCAGCCCTTGTGCCTGCCGAGGCTCCGCCACAGCAGGCTGAGTCCGGACCAGGATTGGCGCTTCAGGCGCGGAGTTCCTTGTTATCGGGGTCGTAGGGCGAGTCGACGAGCACGGTCGCCTCCTTGCGTTCGCCGAGGATCTCGATCGCGACCCGCGTGCCGACCTCGGCGAATTCCGGCTTCACGTAGCCGATCGCCAGGCTCTTCTTCAGCACATGCCCGTAGCAGCCCGAGGTGGCGCGGCCGATCATGCGGCCCTTGCCGTCGAACAGCGGCTCGTTGCCGAGCGGGTCCGTGTCGGTGACGCCGTGCACGTCGAGCGTGACGAAACGGTTCGGCACGCCGGCCGCGAGCTGGCGCTCGAGCGCGGCCTTGCCCGCGAAGTCGCCTTTCTTCATGCGCACGAAGCGGTCGAGGCTCGCCTCGAGCGGCGTGTTCTCGCGGGTCAGGTCGCTGCCCCACATGCGGTAGGACTTCTCCATGCGCAGCGACTCCATCGCGCGCATGCCGGCCATGCCGATGCCATGCTCCGCGCCGGCGGTAAAGATGGCGACAAACAAGTGTCGCGCGTACTCGATCGGGAAGTGCAGCTCCCAGCCGAGGCTGCCCACGAAATTGACCCGGAGCAGGTACACGTCCGGCGCGAGCCCGACTTCCGCGACCTGCCCGGTGAGCCACGGGAAGGATTCGTTGTCGAGTGCGGTGTCGGTGAGCTTCGCGAGCACCTCGCGCGAGCGCGGCCCCGCGACGACGAAGCAGCCGCGCGAAGTCGTGATGTTCGAAAGACGCACCGAGCCGTCGGCCGGCAGGCGCTTGTGCAACAGGTCGGTGTCGTAGCGCTCTGCCGCGCCCGCGCTCACGAGGTAGAAGCGCTCATCGCCGAGCTTCGTGATCGTGAACTCGGAGCGGATGCCGCCGCGTTTCGTCAGCGCGTGCGAGAGCGCCATGCGGCCGGTCTTCGTGGGCACCTTGTTTGCGACGAGGCCATCGAGCCAGGCCTCCGCGCCCGGTCCTTCGACGACGTGCTTGGTGAACGGCGTGAGGTCGATGACGCCCACCTGGTCCCGAAGGCGCCTGCATTCCGCACCGACGTGCTCGAACCAGTTCGTGCGGCGGAAGCTCCATGCGTCCTTCGCCTCGACGCCGGTCGGCGCAAACCAGTTGGCACGCTCCCAGCCATATCGCTGGCCGAACACGGCGCCCAGGTGCTTCAGCCTGTCGTAGACGGGACTCGTCTTTGCAGGCCTCGCGTCGGGGCGTTCCTCATCCGGGTAATGGATCGTGAAGACGTTGCGGTAGGTCTCCTCGTTCTTCTGCACCAGGTAGCGCTTGCTGGTGTAGGCCCCGAAGCGGCGCGGGTCGAGCGCGAGCATGTCGATGCCCGGCTCGCCCTCGACGATCCACTCCGCCAGCTGCCAGCCGGCCCCGCCCGCCGCGGTGATGCCGAAGCTGTGGCCCTCGTTGAGCCAGACGTTCGGCAGCCCCCAGGCCGGCCCGATCAGCGCGCTGCCGTCCGGCGTGTACGAGATCGGCCCGTTGACGATGTCCTTGATCCCGCAGTTCGCGAGTGCGGGCACGCGCCGCTGCGCACCTTCGATGTGCGGGATGAGCCGCTCGAGGTCGCCGTCGAACAGGCTCTTGCCGAACCAGGACGGCACGCCGTCGGCGAAGCGCGCGGGCGCGCCGGCCTCGTACGGCCCGAGGATCCAGCCCATGCGCTCCTCGCGCAGGTAATACGACTGGTCGGGCTCGCGCATCACCGCGAGCTCGCGCCCGCCGCCCTGGCGGTAGGCTTTCAGCTCCGCGGATTCCTCGTAGACGATGTACTGGTGCTCGACCGGGATCGCCGGCACGTTGAGGCCGAACATCTTCCCGGTCTGGCGCGCGTAGTTGCCGGTCGCGCAGACGACGTGCTCGGCCGTGATCTCGCCCTGGGTCGTGGTGAGCTTCCACTCGCCGGAGCGCGTGCGCGAAACCGCCGTGACTTCCGTCTGCTCGTGGATCTCGGCGCCCTTGGCGCGGGCGCCCTTGCGCAGCGCCATCGTGAGGTCCGCCGGCGCTATGTGACCGTCGTGCGGGTGATAGAGCCCGCCGATGACCGCGGCCGTGTCCTCGGTGCCGCCGAGCGTCAGGAGCGGCCACAGTTCCTTCACGCGCTCAGGCCCGATGATCTCGAACGGCACTCCGATCGTGTTGGCCGTGCCGCAGTACTTCTTGTACTCGTCGAGGCGATCACGCGAAGTCGCGAGGCGCAGGTTCCCCGTCACGTGGAAGCTGACGTCCTGCCCGGTCTCGGCCGGCAGGCGCTTGTAGAGGTCGATCGAGTACTTGTGCAGCTGGCCGACCGTGTAGCTCATGTTGAAGAGCGGCAGGAGGCCCGCGGCATGCCAGGTCGAACCGGCCGTGAGTTCCGCGCGCTCGACGAGCACGATGTCGGACCAGCCCTTGTGGGCCAGGTGATAGAGGGTGCTGACCCCGACGGCGCCGCCGCCGATCACGACCACCCGTGCGTGTGACTTCATCCGAACCCCCCTCGCCCCTGGGCAGTTTAGCCGTTGGCCGAAGACCGGCAGCCCTAAATGCGACATACTCCGTCGCGCATGGACAAGACCCGCTATGCGTTCCTCACGCTGCCCAATTACTCGCTGATTGCGGTGACGAACGCGCTCGAGGTCCTGCGCATGGCGAATCGCGTGGTCGGGCAGGACGTGTACGAATGGTCGATCGCGAGCCTCGACGGCCGGCCGGTTCCGGCGAGCAGCTCGCTGGAACTCACGCCGACCATCGCGCTCGACAAGATCGGCAAGGTCGACATCCTCTTCGTCTGCGGCGGCATCAATGTCCGCGAGGCGGTCTCGAATCCGCTTCTCACGGCGCTGCGCAGGATTGCCGAGCGTCGCGTCGGCGCTCGGCGCGCTCTGCACCGGCGGCTATGCGCTCGCACGCGCCGGCCTGCTCGACAACTACCGCGCGACCATCCACTGGGAGAACCTGCCGGCCCTGCGCGAGGAATTCCCGCGCGTGCACCTGAACGACCAGGTCTTCAGCATCGACCGCGACCGCTACACGGCCTCGGGCGGCACGGCCCCCCTGGACCTGATGCTTAACCTCATCCAGTTGAAGCATGGGTTGCGGATTTCACAGCAAGTGTCGGAACAGTTCGTGCTCGAGCGCGTGAGGAGCAGCGACGACCGCCAGTACGTGCCGCTGCGGGCCCAGATCGGCAGCTCCCATCGCGGCATGATCCAGGTCGCCGAGCTGATGGAAGAGAACATCGAGAAGCCGCTGTCGCTCGAGGACATCGCCCGCAGCACCGGGCTCTCGCGGCGCCAGATCGAGCGCCTGTTCCGGCGGCACCTCGACTGCGTGCCGAAGCGCTACTACCTCGAGATGCGCCTGCGCCGGGCCCGGGAGCTCCTGCTGCAGACGGCCATGCCGATCATGGACATCACGACCTCCTGCGGCTTCAAGTCGCCGCCGCATTTCTCCCGCTGCTACCGGACCCTGTTCGGCCATCCCCCGAGCGCCGAACGCCGGGTCCGGCGCTGAATCGGCGAGGCAGCCGTCCCAGTTCCGGACGGTCTGTCGCGAACCGGCAAGTCCTTGTCGCTAAACGGCCAACTCAAGTAGAATGCCTTTGTTTAACATCCGTTCAATAACGCCGCGGCGGGAGGCTCTCATGGCTGAGGCAACAGAAGACGAATTCGACCTGCGCTCGCTCGACGACGCCGAGCTCGTCGAGCAGGTCCACGACGACATGTACAACGGCCTGAAGGCCGAGGTCGAGGAAGCGACGAATATCTTCCTCGAGCGCGGCTGGAAGCCCGACAAGGTGCTGAACGACGCCCTGGTCGAGGGCATGCGCATCGTCGGCATCGACTTCCGCGACGGCATCCTGTTCGTGCCCGAAGTGCTGCTGGCCGCCAACGCCATGAAGGGCGGCATGGCGATCCTGCGGCCGCTGCTCGCCGAGACCGGCGCCGAGCCCATCGGCAAGATCGTGATCGGCACGGTCAAGGGCGACATCCACGACATCGGCAAGAACCTGGTCGGCATGATGATGGAAGGCGCCGGCTTCGAGGTCATCGACCTCGGCATCAACAACGCGGTCGAGAAGTACCTCGCCGCGCTCGAGGAGCACAAGCCCGACTTCCTCGGCATGTCGGCGCTGCTGACCACGACGATGCCGTACATGAAGGTCGTGATCGACACGCTCAAGGAAAAGCAGCTGCGCGACAAGTACATCGTGCTGGTCGGCGGCGCGCCGCTCAACGAGGAATTCGGCAAGGCGATCGGCGCCGACGCCTACTGCCGCGACGCGGCGATCGCGGTCGAGACCGCGAAGCGGCTCCTCGCCGAGCGCCGCGCGCTCGCCCATGCTGCCTAGGATCGGCTCGTCATCGCCTGCGGCGCGCTCGCGCGCGAGGTCGCGGCGCTGCAGCAGGCGAATGGCTGGACCGCGCTCGACGTCGCCTGCCTGCCGCCGGAGCTGCACAACCGGCCCGAGCGCATCGCGCGGCGCGGTGCGCGAGAAGATCCGCGAGACACCGCGGCCGGACTACGACGGGCATCTTCGTCGCCTACGGCGACTGCGGCACCGGCGGCGCGCTCGACGCCGTGCTGGCCGAAGAGGGCGTCGAGCGCATCCCGGGCGCGCATTGCTACGAGTTCTTCGCCGGGGCTGCCGACTTCGAGGCGCTGGCCGAGGCGGAGCCCGGCACCTTCTACCTGACCGACTTCCTGCTGCGGCATTTCGAGCGCCTGGTGATCCAGCGCGCTCGGCATCGATCGTCATCCGGAACTGCAGCACGTTTACTTCGGCAACTACCGCCGACTCGTCTACCTCGCCCAGGCGCCGAAACCCGGCGCCGAAGCCGAGGCGCGCGCGATCGCGGCGACGCCTCGGGCTCGCGCTCGAAATGCGCGACAGACCGGATACGGCGGGCTCGGCACGAGCCTCACCGCCTTCGCCGGACGGCCGTGGATGCCGCATGGCCAGCCTGACCATCATCTCCTGGCGCGACATCCCGGCGCAGGTCGATCGTGCGGCGCGGCCGCGAGACGGCGAAGGCGAAGCTCTCCGACCGTTTCCAGGAGGCCGTCGACCGCGCCGCGATGCGCGCCGGCAAGGGCAGCTCCGACCTCTACCTCGCCGAATGGAAACGCTCGGCCGCGACGCCCTGCGGCGACGACATCGAGCAGGAAGCCGCCGACGAAGCCGCCGGATCGAGGCCCGCTACAGCGACGAGGACCTCGAGCGCCTGGTGCGCGCGCAGGGACTCGCCGGGGACGCCCGCATGACCGACACCGTCGTCTCCTCCGCCACCCGCGAGGTCGTGATCGGCTTCGACCGCCCGTTCGTCATCATCGGCGAGCGCATCAACCCGACCGGCCGCAAGATGCTCGCCGCCGAGATGGCGGCCGGCGACTTCAGCCGCGTCGAGGCCGATGCGCGCGCGCAGGTCGAGGCCGGCGCGCAGATGCTGGACGTCAACGCCGGCATCCCGCTGGCCGACGAGCCGGCGATCCTGGCGAAGGCCATCCAGCTCGTGCAGTCGATCACCGACGTGCCGCTCTCGATCGACTCGTCGATCGTCGCGGCGCTCGAGGCGGGCCTCGCCGTCTACAAGGGCAAGGCGCTGGTCAACTCGGTCACCGGCGAGGAAGAACGCCTCGAAGCGGTGCTGCCGCTCATCAAGAAGTACGGCGCGGCCGTGGTCGCGATCTCGAACGACGAGACCGGCATCTCCGAGGACCCGGACGTGCGCTTCGCGGTCGCCAAGCGCATCGTCGAGCGCGCCGCCGACCACGGCATCCCGGCGTAGCGACGTCGTCGTCGATCCGCTGGTGATGCCGATCGGCGCCATCAACCAGGCGGGCGTGCAGGTGATGCGCCTGGTGCGGCGGCTGCAGCGGCGAACTCAAGGTCAACACGACCTGCGGCGCTTCCAACGTCAGCTTCGGCCTGCCGAACCGCGGCGGCATCAACAGCGCCTTCCTGACCATGGCGATCGCCTCCGGCCTCACCTCGGCGATCACCAACCCGCTGCACGTCGAGACCATCCAGGCCTGCCTCGGCGCGGACGTCATGATGGGCCACGACCCGCACTGCGACGCGCTGGATCGCGCGCTTCCGCGAGGCGCCGCCGCTGGATGCCGATGGCGAGGCCGGACGCGGCCGCCGCGAACGGGGCCGGAGGCCGCGTGCGTAGCGGGTTCCCCGCCTGAGCGGCGGCCCATGACCGTCAAGGATCCGCTCGTCGTCTTCACGCCCTCCGGCAAGCGCGGGCGTTTCCCGGTCGGCACGCCGCTGCTCTCCGCCGCGCGCACGCTCGGCGTCGACGTCGATTCCGTCTGCGGCGGGCGCGGCATCTGCGGCCGCTGCCAGGTCCTCGTCGCCGAGGGCGAGTTCGCCAAGCACGGCGTGCGCTCGGGCGCGGCGAGCGTCTCGCCGGTCAGCGAAACCGAGCAGCGCTACGCGAAACGCCGCGGCCTGCCGGCCGGGCATCGCCTCTCCTGTTCGACGACCGTGCAGGGCGACGTGGTCGTGGACGTGCCGGCCGCGCAGCCAGGTGCACCGCCAGGTCGTCCGCAAGGACGCCGACGCGCGGGAGATCAAGCTGAACCCGGTCGTGCGCCTGCACTACGTCGAGGTGCGCGAGCCGGACATGCACGATCCCTCCGGCGACCTGCGCCGGCTGTTCGAGGCGCTCGAGCGCGAATGGAAGCTCACCGGGCTCGGCTGCGACTTCGCGATCCTCGGCGAGCTGCAGGCGGCCCTGCGCAAGGGCGAATGGAAAGTGACGGCGGCCGTGCACGACGCCTCGCAGGTCATCGCGCTGTGGCCCGGCTTCCACGAAAAGGCCTACGGCATGGCGGTGGACGTCGGTTCGACCACCGTCGCGGCGCACCTGTGCGACCTCGAGACCGGCGAGCTGGTCGCCGCCGCGGGCACGATGAACCCGCAGATCCGCTTCGGCGAAGACCTGATGAGCCGCGTCTCGTACGCGATGATGAACCCGGGCGGGGCGCGGCAGATGACCGACGCGATCCGCGTCGCGCTCGGCCAGCTCGCCGCAGAACTCGCGCGCGAGGCCGGCATCGCAACCACCGACATCCTCGAGCTCACGCTGGTCGGCAACCCGATCATGCACCACCTGGTGCTCGGCATCGACCCGGTCGAGCTCGGCGGCGCGCCGTTCGCGCTCGCGGTCGACCAGGCGCTGACGCTGCCGGCGTCGTCGCTCGGCATCGCGGTGCACCCGAACGCCCGCGTGTACGTGCTGCCCTGCATCGCCGGGCACGTGGGCGCCGACGCCGCCGGCATGATCCTCGCCGAGCGCCCGGACCTGGGATCCGAGATAACGCTCCTCGTCGACGTCGGCACCAACGCCGAGATCGTGCTCGGCAGCCGCGAGCGGTTGCTCGCCTGCTCGAGCCCGACCGGCCCCGCCTTCGAGGGTGCGCAGATCAGCTGCGGCCAGCGCGCGGCGCCGGGCGCCATCGAGCGCGTGCGCATCGATGTCTCCACGCTCGAGCCGCGCTACAAGGTGATCGGCAGCGACCTGTGGTCGGACGACGCCGGCTTCGCCGCGGCAACAGCACGCAGCGGCGTCACCGGCGTCTGCGGCTCCGGCATCATCGAGGTCATCGCCGAGCTGTACCTCGCGGGCGTCATCACGCAGGACGGCGTGATCGACGGCGCGCTCGCCGCGCGCAGCGACCGCATCGTTGCCGACGGCCGCACCTTCTCCTACGTGCTGCACCGCGGCGACGTGCCGATGAAGATCACGCAGAACGACGTGCGCGCGATCCAGCTGGCGAAGGCGGCGCTGTACGCGGGCGTCGCGCTCCTGATGGACAACCTCGGCATCGACCGGGTCGACCGCATCGGGCTCGCGGGCGCCTTCGGCAGCCACATCGACACGAAGCACGCGATGGTGCTCGGCATGATCCCGGACTGCGACCTCGGCAAGGTCGCCTCGGTCGGCAACGCCGCCGGCGCCGGGGCGAGGATCGCGCTGCTCGACGCCACCGCCCGCACCGCCATCGAGGACCTCGTGCGCCGGGTCGAGAAGATCGAGACCGCGATCGAGCCGCGCTTCCAGGCGCATTTCGTCGAGGCCATGGCGATTCCGCACAAGACCGCGGCCTATACTGAGCTGCGCAAGGTCGTGACGCTCCCCGCCGCCCGCGAGTCCGCGGGGCCGGGCGGCGCACGAGGCAGACGCGGGCGAAGGACGGTCAGTACCTGAGGCGGGGAGGCGGATCGCATGGGCGTCATCGATACAGTCATCCTGTTCGCATACCTCGCGCTCCTCATCGGCATCGGCGTCTACGCCCAGCGCAGCAAGCCGGACGTCGACGACTACTTCGTCGCGGGGCGTCGCATGGGGCCGGCGACGATCGCCTGCATGTGGGTCGCGGCCTGGATCGGCGGGGCATCGATCGTCGGCACCTCCGCGCGCGTGTACTCGCAGGGCGTCACCGGCATCTGGTACGTCATCGGCATCGCGATCGGCTGCGCGCTGTTCGGCCTCACCGTCGCGAAGCGCGTGAAGGAACTGGGTGACGGCGATCGCCACCTCACCTACCCGGACTTCATCGAAAAGCACTACGACAACCGCACGCGCGCGGTCGCGACAATCACGACGGTGCTCGCCTACACCGCGTACTCCGCGGGCCAGTTCGCCGCCGCGGCGGCCATCCTGCAGGTGCTGATCGGCTGGAGCTACGGCAGCTGCCTCCTGCTCGCCGGCGCGATCGTGACGCTCTACACGGCAGCCGGCGGCTACCTGGCGGTCACCTTCACGGACCGCGTGCAGGTCACGCTGGTGATCGTCGGCATCGTCGCGGTGGGCATTCCGGTCGCGATCTCGCAGGCGGGAAGCTGGGCCGACATGCGCGCCGTCCTCCCGGCCACGCACTACGATTTCGGCGCGCAGGGCTGGGACCGCGTCGCCGCGCTCGTGGTGTCGATGGTGCTCAGCTTCTTCGTGGCGATGGACAGCTTCTCGCGCAGCTTCGCTGCGCGCGACGCCGCGGCGGCGCGCCGCGGCGCGCTCCTCGCGCCGGTCCTGATGCTGCCGATCGCGCTCGCCGTCGCCTGGCTCGGCCTCGCCGCGGCCGTGCTCTACCCGGACCCGGCGTCGAGCTCGAGCATCCTGGCGACGTTCGTCCTCGATCGCTTCCCGGTGGGACTCAAGGGCCTGATGGTCATCGGCATCCTGTCGGCCGTGATGTCGGTCGCGTCCATCAGCGTGCTCACGGCCTCGGCGAACTACGCGCGGGACATCCACCAGCGCTACCTGCGGCCGGACATGCCGCCCTCGGCGATGTTGCGGATCGGCACACTGGCCTCGCTCGGCGCGGGCGGGCTGGGCCTGCTCCTCGCGTGGAAGATGCGCGACATCATCGACATCCTCCAGTTCGGCTTCACGCTCAACTCGGCCGGCCTGTTCCTGCCGACGATCGCAGCGCTGTGGACGGACCGCGTCCCCGCCTCTGCCGCGTTCTGGAGCACCAGCGCCTCGCTCGCCACCGTGATCGCCTGGCGCGTGGCGGCGGATGCGGGCGCGGGCGGGATCTTCGCCATTGATCCGCTGTGGCCCGGACTGCTCGTCTCGGCGCTTCTCCTGTTCGTGTTGACGGCCCTGCATCCGCGCCGCGCGGCAAGGAAAAGCGCCTGAGCGAGGCACCCCTCGTCGTCTTCGCCGAGATGCCGGAGGCGGCCGGGCGGGACCTGTCCATCGAACGGCGCGCGCTGCCGGCCGCGGCACGCATCGAGACCTTCACCTTCCGCGGCGATGCCGACGCGCTCGCCGCCGCCTGCCGTGACGCGGATGCGATCCTCACGGACTACGTCCCCTTCGACCGCGCGATGCTCGCCAGGCTCGGGCGTTGCCGCATCATCTCGGTGACGGCGACGGGCTGGGACTGCGTGGACGTGGCGGCCGCCGCGGCGCGCGGCATCCGGGTGGCGGCCGTCGGTGAATACTGCACGGACGAGGTCGCGGACCACACGCTCGCTTTGATGCTCGCCAGCGAGCGGCGCCTGCGCGACTACGACCGCCAGGTCCAGGTGGCGCACGATTTCCGCTGGAACGGGGTGCAGGGGCTCCGTCGCCTCGCCGGCCTCACGCTCGGGATCGTCGGCTTCGGCCGCATCGGGCAGGCCGTCTGCCGGCGGGCGCGGGGCTTCGGCCTCGCCGTGCTCGCCGCGGACCCGCGCGTGGACGCCGCCGAAGTGCGCCGCCACGGCGCGGAACCGGCCGGGCTCGACGATCTCCTCGCGCGCTCGGACATCGTCACGCTGCACTGCAACCTCGAGGCCGGCAGCCGCAGCCTGCTCGACCGCACGGCATTCGCGAAGATGAAGAAGAAGCCGCTGCTCATCAATGTCGCGCGCGGCGCGCTGGTGATCGAATCGGACCTCGCGGAAGCGCTCGACCAGGGCCTGCTGCGCGGGGCCGCCCTCGACGTGCTCGCCAACGACTCCCCGGATCTCGGGCATCATCCGCTCATCGGGCGCGACAACGTGCTGCTGACGCCGCACGTCGCGTTTTACTCGGAGACGGCCTTGGAAGACCTGCAGCGCATCTCGGCGGCCAACGTCACGGCGTTCCTCGAAGGACGGCCGGAAGCGGTGTTCCGTCTCGTCCCGACGCCGGCCGGCACGCCATGAGCAGCACCGCCGCATTCGATGGCGCCCCGGATCGCGGCACCATCAACTTCAGCGTCGGCCAGCCCTCCGCCGACCTGCTGCCGCTGAAGCTGCTCGGCTCCGCCGGCGAACGATTCTTCGGCGACGCGGCGCCGTTCGACCTCAACTACGGCCAGCGCCAGGGCGACGCACGCTTTCGCGCCGCGCTCGCCGCGTTCCTGGGTGGCGCCGCCGGCAGTCCCGTGGACCCGGATTCCCTGATGCTGACGGGCGGCATCTCGCAGGCGCTCGACTTCGTCTGCGGCCGCTTCGCGCGGCCGGGCGACGTGGTGTTCGTCGAGGAGCCGAGCTATCCGTATTCCTTCCAGATCTTCCGTGACCACGGGCTCGAGGTCGTCGGCATACCGATGGATGGCGCCGGCATGGACATCGGCCGACTCGAGCAGCTGCTCGCGGAGCACAACCCGAAGCTCGTCTACACGATCCCGGCTTTCCACAACCCGACCGGGCAGGTGATGGATCGCGCGCGGCGCGATCGCCTGGTCGCGCTGTCGCGCCAGCACGGCTTCGTCATCGTGGCCGACGAGGTCTACCACCACCTCTATCACGGCGATCCGCCGCCGGCGTCGTTCGGCACGCTCCGGGCCGCGGGCAACGTGCTCTCGCTCGGCACCTTCTCGAAGATCCTCGCCCCGGGCCTGCGCCTCGGCTGGATCCAGACGACGCCCGACCTCATGCAGACGCTGCTGGCGAGCGGCGCACTCGTGAGCGGCGGCAATTTCAACCACTTCGCCTCGCACCTCGTGCGCAAGCTGATGGAAAGCGGCGAGCTCGCGGCCCACGTCGCGTCCCTGCGCGCGAGCTACGCCGAGCGCGCGCAGGCGATGGACGCGGCGCTGCGCAAGCACCTCTCCGGCATCGCGCGCTGGCAGAAGCCCGGCGGCGGGTATTTCTTCTGGCTCGAGCTGCCGGAAGGCGCGAATTCCGCCGCGCTCGAAGCGGCGGCCCGCGCTGCAGGCACGGGTTTCCTGCCGGGCAGCGCCTGCTCGACCACCGGCGGCCTCGGCCATTGCCTGCGCCTGTCCTTCGCCCACTACACGGTGCCCGACATCCACGAGGGCATCGCGCGCCTCGGGCGCGCCTTCGTGAAATGAAGCCCGTCCCGGGCTCGTCCGGACGATCCGCGCCTGCGGCAGGCCGCGATCGCGATGAACCGCAACGACATCCCGCGCGCGGAACAGCTTCTCAAGGCCCACCTGCACGAGAAGCCGGCCGACGTGCCGGCGATGCGCATGCTCGCGGAAGTCGCCATGCGCATCGGCCGCAACGAGGATGCGAAGCATCTCCTCGAGCGCGCCCTCGAGCTCGCGCCCGGGTTCATGCCCGCGCGATACCAGTTTGCCGTGCTGCTGCATCGGCTGAACGAGCCTTCGCGGGCACTGGACGAGGTGGAGCGGCTGCTCGCGGCGGACCCCGGGCAACCCCGGTTACCGGAACCTCGCGGCCGTGATCCTGTCCCGGATCGGCGAGTACGAGCGCTCGGTCCGCCTGTATGAAGACCTGGTGAAGGAGTATCCGGCGAACCCCAAGGTCTGGCTCAGCTACGGCCACGTACTGAAGACCGAGGGTCGACAGGACGAATGTGTCGCCGCCTACCGCCGTTCGATTTCCCTGGACCCCACTTTTGGCGAGGCGTACTGGAGCCTCGCCAACCTCAAGACGTTCCGCTTCGACACGGACGACTTCGCCGCGATGCGCACAGGGGTTGAGAATCCTTCAGTCAGCGAGGAAAACCGCGTCCATTTCTGCTTCGCGCTCGGCAAGGCCCTGGAGGACACTGCCGACTACGCGGCTTCCTTCGAGCACTATGCCAAGGGCAACGCGCTTCACCGGGCGCGTCACCCCTACGACGCGAACAAGAACACCGCCCGGATCCGGCACCTGCAGGGGGTCTGCACCCACGAATTCTTTGCCACGCGTGCAGGCAGCGGCTGCCCCGCGGCAAATCCCATTTTCATCGTCGGCATGCCGCGATCCGGCTCAACGCTGCTGGAACAGATCCTGTCGAGCCACTCGGCCATCGAGGGCACGACCGAACTGCCCGAGATGATCACGCTGGCCCGCGAGCTGCGCGCGCTCGCTGATTCGGATGAGGCGGGTTCCTACGCGGACGTACTGGCGACGATGCCGGCCGATGCGCTGCGCGAGCTCGGCGAGCGCTATCTCGAGCGCACCCGTGTGCACCGCAAAACGAGCCGCCCCCATTTCATCGACAAGATGCCGAACAACTACCTGCACGTGGCGATGATCCAGCTCGCCCTGCCGAACGCAAAGATCATCGACGCGCGCCGCCATCCGATGGCCTGCTGCTTCTCGAACTTCAAGCAGCACTACGCACGCGGCCAGAACTTCAGTTACGACCTCGACGGACATGGGCCGGTTCTACCGCGACTACGTCGACCTCATGGCCCATTTCGACGCGGTCCTGCCGGGCCGGATCCACCGCGTTTTCTACGAGCGGATGGTCGACGACACCGAGGCCGAGGTCCGCCGCCTGCTGGACTACTGCGGACTGCCCTTCGAACCGGAGTGCCTGCGTTTCTTCGAGAACGAACGTCCCGTCCGGACGGCGAGCTCCGAGCAGGTCCGCCAGCCGATCTATCGGCGACGGCAATCGACCCTTGGCGGCACTACGAGCAGTGGCTCGAACCGCTGCGGACGGCGCTGGGACCTGCGTTGTCCGGCTACCCGGCGCGCCGGCCCGGCCTGACCTGCAGCTGTTGCGTTCGCGCGACGCCGGAAAGGCCCGTGTTTCGTTGTTACGGCTTTAGTGTAGTCTTTGTCACCACTGACCCTCCACTGGAGAATGGCAATGCCGGTTGTCCTTCCGAAGCGTCCGCAAATTCCTGCTGCGCGTACACCTGTCGCATCCGCCGTCCTGCTGGCGCTCGCCAGTCCCGCGGCTGATGGCCCAGGACCGCAATCCACCACGCTCGGCGAAGTGATCGTCACCGCGCAGAAGCGCTCAGAGAACCTGCAGGACGTGCCGATCAGCCTCGACAGCATCGACAACGAGTCGATCGAGCAGCTGAACATCCAGAATTTCAAGACCTACATGCAGTACCTGCCGACGGTGCAGACGCAGCAGTCCATGCAGACCGGCGGCGGCTTACAACCTGGTCTACATGCGCGGCGTCGCGACCGGCGGCGACGGCCAGGCCATCACCTCGCAGCCGAGCGTCGGCACCTATCTGGACGAACAGCCGATCACGACCATCCGCGGCAACCTCGACGTTCACCTGTACGACATCGCCCGCGTCGAGGCGCTCGCAGGCCCGCAGGGCACGCTGTACGGCGCGAGCTCGCAGGCGGGCACGATCCGCATCATCACGAACAAGCCCGACCCGTCCGGGTTTGCGGCCGGCTATTCGCTGGAAGGCAACCTGGTCGACAGCGACGACGCCGGCTACGTCGCCGAGGGTTTCGTCAACCTCCCGATGGGCGATACCGCAGCGCTCCGGCTCGTGGGCTGGGCCAAGAGCGAAGCGGGCTAGATCGACAACGTGTTCGCGACCCGCGTCTATCCCGGCGAGGCGGCCAATCCGGATGACGACATCACGGTCACCAACGAGGAATTCGCCAAGGACAACTACAACACGTCCGACACTCGTGGGCGCCCGCGCGGCGCTGCGCGTCAACCTCGGCGAGAACTGGACGATCACGCCGAGCCTCATGTACCAGAAGTCGGAGCAGGAGGGCTCCTGGGGCGACGACGTCAACGACTTCATTCCGAGGCCGCCGGCAAGAACAAGGTCGCGCATTTCCGGGACGAGTATCTTCAACGACGAGTGGTACCAGGCGGGACTCACGATCGAAGGGCGCGATCAGCAACTTCGACGTCGTGTATTCCGGCAACTACCTCAATCGCGAGGACGACGGCTCAACCGACTACTCGGACTATTCGTACTTCTACGACACGCTGTACACCACTGGTTACTTTTGCCAGCCTGTTCATCGACAACAACGGCGATTACGCTCAACCGGGCCCACGCTTACACGGCCGACGACTACTACACCAAGATGAGCCACGAGGTTCGCGGATCACTCGCCGCAGGACAAGCGCGTGCGCGGGCTGCTCGGGTTCTTCTACCAGAAGCAGTACCACGACTTCCACGAGGAATTCGGTCTCGTCGAGGGCCTCGCCGATTCCATGTCGATGAACTTCCTGGAGCCCGGTTCCCAGCGGCTTCCCGGGCGTCGTCTACCTGAACAGCATGGACCGCACCGACTACGAGCAGGCCATCTTCGGCCAGATCCAGTTCGACATCACGGACACCCTCGAACTGTCGCTCGGCGCGCGCTACTTCGACGTCGGAGAACAAGGTGAAGGGGTTCTTCGGATTCGGCCTCGGTTTCAATCCGGGAAGGGTGCCGGGCAGCGGATCCCGGCGATATCCAGCCCACCGAACCGGGCGAGCCGCCCGGCGGCGACGGACGTATTCCTGCCCGAGCGGAGCCGGCTGGTCGCGGAACGGCGAGTGGCGCTGCCCGTCGCAGGAAGATCGCAAGGACGCACCCTGCGTCAACGCCGACCGCAAGGTCTCCGAGAGCGACAGCGTGTACCGCGTCAACCTGAGCTGGAAGGCGACCGACGACCGCCTTGCTGTACGCGACCTGGTCCGAGGGATTCCGGCCCGGCGGCATCAACCGCAATCCTGCGGTGCCTGACTACGTCTCGGACTTCCTCACCAACTACGAGCTGGGATGGAAGATCGCGGTGGGCTGACGACCGGCTGCAGTTCAACGGCGCCGTGTTCCTGGAGGAGTGGGACAACATCCAGGTGGCCTTCCAGGGCCTGAACGGCATCACGCAGGTCGAGAACGGCCCGGAAGCGGAGATCATGGGAACGGAGATGCAGGTGGACTGGCTCGCGACCGACAACCTGCGGCTGTCGCTCGCGGGGGCGTATTACGATTCGGAGCTGACGAGCGACTATGCCCCGCTGGGTGAGTCTGAAGGCGCCGGAGGGGACTCCGTTGCCAATCACCGCCGAGTTCAAGGGCAACGTGATCGCACGCTACATGTTCCCGCTGGGCGGATTCGAGGCACACGTGCAGGGATCGCTCGCCTACGAAGGCAGCCGCTCTTCCGACCTGGACATCGACGACGCCGACGTGTTCGGGGAAATCCCGTCGAACACCTTCGTCGACCTCGCGTTCGGCATCGAGAACGAGAAATACGCCATCGAGCTGTTCGTGGCGAACGCCACGGACGAGGATGCGCCGCTAGTTCTTCGACGCCGAGTGCGCCCCTGGCGTGTGCGGCGCCCAGGCCTACGGCGTGGTCCCGCGGCCGAGGACGTTCGGCATCCGCTTCAAGCAGGACTTCTGAAGAAGAGAAAAAGCCGGCTTGGGTAACGGAAGGGGCGCCCCGTGGCGCCCCTTTTCCTTTCACACGTTCGAGTCCGGGAACGACGCCTTGCGCCGGTTCATGTAGTCGAGGATCGCTTCGTCGACGGCGGCGTCGAGCGGCGGCTCGACGTACTCCTCGAGCTGCTTCTTCCAGCGCTCGTTCGCGCGCATCGTCATGTCCTTGCGCCCTTCCGCGTACCACTGCTCGTAGCTGTTGTTGTCGGCGAGCGGCGAGCGGTAGAACGCGGTCTCGAAGTTCGCGAGCGTGTGCGCACAGCCGAGGAAGTGCTTGCCGGGCCCGACCTCGCGGATGGCATCGAGCGCCTGGCCGTTCTCCGACAGGTCCACGCCCTCGAGCAGCGTGTGCATCATCCCGGCCTGGTCCGCGTCCATGACGAACTTCTCGTAGCCCATCGCGAGCCCGCCCTCGAGCCAGCCGGCCATGTGCAGCACGAAGTTCACGCCGCGCGAGGCAGGTCGGCAGCAGCGTCTGCGCCGACTCGAAGGCGGCCTGCGCGTCCGGGATCTTCGAGCCGCAGAGGCTCCCGCCCGAGCGGAACGGCACGCCGAGTCGCCGCGCGAGGCTCGCCATGATGTAGAGCACGAGCGCGGGCTCGGGCGTGCCGAAGGTCGGCGCGCCGGACTGCATCGACAGCGAGGACGCGAAGCTGCCGAGCACCATCGGGCAGCCGGGATTGAGGAGCTGCATGAAGGCCATGCCGGCCAGTGCCTCGGCGAGCGTCTGCGTCGCCGTGCCGGCCACCGTGACCGGCGACATCGCGCCCGCGAGGATGAAGGGCGTGACGATGCAGGCCTGGTTGGCGCGCGCGTAGACCTTGAGCGCGCCGAGCATCGTCGCGTCGTAGGTCATCGGCGAGTTCACGTTGATGAGGCTGACGACGAAGGTCTTCGGCTTGCCGGTCGCCGGGTCGAGCCAGGCGTCGCCGAACAGGATCTTCGCCATCTCGACCGTGTCCTTCGCGCGTTCGGGGTGGGTCACGGATCCCATGAAGCACTTGTCGCTGTACTTCATGTGGCTGTAGACCATGTCGAAGTGCCGCTTGTTGACCGGCAGGTCGACGGGCTCGCAGATCGTGCCGCCGGAGTGGTGCAGCGATTTTGACTGGTAGGCGAGCTTCACGAAATTGCGGAAGTCCTCGATGTTGGCGTAGCGGCGCCCCTCGTCCAGGTTGTAGATGAACGGTGAGCCGTACGCCGGCGCGAAGACCGTGTGCGGGCCGCCGATCTGCACGTTGCGCGCGGGATTGCGCGCGTGCTGGGTGAACTCGCGCGGAGCGCTCGCCTGGATGAGCTGGCGGCACAGGCCCCGCGGCATGCGCACGCGCTCGCCCTGCACGTCGGCGCCGGCCTTCTTCCAGACCTCGAGCGCCTCGGCGTCCTCGCGGAACTCGATCCCGATTTCCTCGAGGATGGTGTCGGCATTGCGCTCGATCAGCGCGAGACCTTCCTCGCCCAGCACCTCGTACACCGGGATCTTGCGCGTGATGTACGGGACCGACACGCCGGCGAGCGCCGCGCGGGCGCTGCGCTTCGCGTCGCGGGCGTTGCCCCGGCGTCCACGGACGCCTTGCTGAAGCTGCGCTTCTTCCATCAGGGATCTCCTGCCGCCACCGGCCCGCCCGAATTATTGTCGAGTATCGTGACTTGTCAGGACGCCGAGTGACCCGATTGCGCCACCGGCTTGCTCAGGCGCGCCATGATCGGAGTATGCTTCGAATCCTCTGAATATGGCGCTCAGGAACCCAAAACCGGCCAGCAAGGCCCTCAACGTGCGCGCCCCGAACCGGGTCTCGCGCTCGTACAAGCAGCGCCTGACCGGCTCGCCGTCGAAGGTGTTCCCGCTGCTCTGCCCGGTGCGCGAGGCGGACTGGATCGACGGCTGGAACCCGATACTGGTCCTCAGCCAGTCCGGCTACGCGGAGCAGGACTGCGTCTTCGTCACCGACGCCAAGGTGCATGACTCGATCTGGTACGTCACCCGTCACGACCCGGCGCGTTTCTTCGTCGAGATGATCAAGATCACCCCTGGGGTCACGGCCTGCAAGCTGACCATTCGGGTGCGGCCGGCGAAGCCCGGTTGCGAGGCCGAGGTCACCTACAGCCACACCAGCCTCGGCCCGGAGGGCGACGTCTACAACGCCTCGTTCACAGCCGAGTTCTACGTGCAGTTCATGCGCGAATGGGAATCGCGGCTGAACCACTACCTGAAGCACGGCACCGCGCTGCGCAACGGAAGCTGACGATCCGGCCATGGGACTCACGAACGGCAAGCCGAAGCAGAAAGGCGTTTCCGCGGAGCTTGGCGGGTCCGGAATCACGCTCGCGGAGTAACCTGCTGCATTGCCTCTGCCGGTTCCCCGTCGAGGATGAGGCGATAGCCGATCCCTGTTTCGGTGAGAAGGTAGCGCGGGCTGCGCGCGTCGGGCTCGATTTTCTGTCGCAGGTTCTTGATGCAGACCCTGAGGTTCCGCGTGTCCTCGTGGCCCGGCCCCCAGACTTCGCGCATCAGCTGATCGCGGGTGACAATCGCTCCCGCCTGCCGCGCCAGGCATTCGAGCACGCGATATTCGAGCGGAGTCAGGTGAACCTCGTCCTGCGGGCCCCTCGCGACACGGCGTGACAGGTCGACCTGCACGGCGCCGAACGACAGGGTCGCCACCCGTTCGGCCGTCCTCACGTTGCGGCGCAACGCCGCACGCATGCGTGCAAGCAGTTCCGGAGCGCTGAAGGGCTTCGTCACGTAATCGTCCGCGCCCGCGTCCAGCGCCGCGATCTTCTGGTCTTCCATCGTGCGGGCCGAGAGCACGAGGATCGGCACCGGCGACCACGTCCTCACTTCGCGAATCACGGCGAGGCCGTTGCCGTCCGGCAGGCCGAGGTCGACGATGAGCAGGTCGGGCTTGTGGGTGCGGGCTTCGATGAGGGCGCGGGCCGCCGTCCCCGCCTCGCTCACGCGATAGCCCTCCGACTCCAGCAGCACGCGCAGGATCCTGCGGATGTCCGGCTCGTCCTCCACCACCAGCACCTGGTGCATGGCGCCGGTCACGGTGCGGGCTCGGTTGCCGGCAGCGTAAACTCGAAATGCGCCCCGCCACCGCCAGGATGATGCGCGGCGTGTATCTCGCCGCCGTGCGCGCGCACGATCGCCCGGCAGATCGCGAGCCCGAGGCCCGCCCCGACCGTCGCCTGCTCGTCTTCCCCGCGCTGAAACTTGTCGAACAGCTGCTCGGGGTCGCCTGGCGGGAATCCGGGGCCATCGTCATCGACGGTGACGCGCACGAAGGCGCCGTCAATCACGGCCGACACCCGCGCGCGCGTGCCTGCCGGCGTGTACTTGATGACGTTGTCGAACAGGTTAGAAAAGAGCTGCGCGACCAGCGTGGCGTCCACGTGGACTTCGGGAAGGTCGTCTGCGAGGTCGATCACGAACTGATGGAACCGCGCGCGGTCGCCGAGCCGCCTCAGCGCCGCCGCCGCCAGGTCTTCGAGCGTCTCCCAGTCGCGCCGCAACCGGACCTCGCCGGACTCGAGCCGGGTCAGGTCGAGCACGTTCGAGATGAGCTCCGTCATGTCGCGCGCTTTTTCCTCGATCGAGCCGGCGAGCGCCGCCCGGGTCGGTTCGTCCAGGGATGCGCCATTTTGCGCGAGCGTGCTCGCCGCGCCCGCCATGACCGCGAGCGGCGTGCGCAGGTCGTGGGAGATCGACGCGAGCAGCGTATTCCTCAGGCGCTCACCCTCGGCAGCGATTCGCGCCCCTTCCGCGGCTTCGCCGAGCCGCTCGCGCTCGAGCGCGATGCCGATTTGCCCGGCGAAGGTCTCGAGCAGGTGCAGTTGCTCAGGAAGCAGCACGCGGCGCCGGTTCGCGGGCCGGACGGCAAGCACACCCAGGCGCTGCCGCTGGTCGCTGAGCGGGACGTACAGCGCGGGCGCGGACGGCAGCGTGTCGGACCCGAGCCCGGCACGGCGCCCGCTGTCTGCCACCCACTGGGCGATCGAGAGGTCCGCGCCGAGGAACGAGCCCGCCAAGGGCGGCTCGCCCGGGGTGCGCAGGCGCCCGGTCGCGTCCGGCAGCAGGACAACCGCCTCGCAATCGAATACCTCTACAACGTGCTTGACGGCGACGCGCGCAAGGCGGGAAATTCCCCGCGTCGCGGCCAGTTCACGGGTCATCGCGTACAGCAGCGCCGTGCGCCGCTCGCGGGCCCCGGCCACCCGCGTCTGCTGGCGCACGCTCGCCATGAGGTTCGCGATCACCAGCGTGACCACCAGCATCACCGCGAAAGTGACGACGTACTGGACGTCGGATACGGCGAACGTGTAACGAGGCGGCACGAAGAAGAAATCGAAAGCGGCGACGTTCGCCACGGCGCCCACCCCCGCGGGCATGCGGCCGAACCGGAGCCCGGTGATGGTTGCACCGAGCAGGTACACCATTGCGATGTTCGTGAGTTCGAAGTACGGGAACATCGCGAAGCCGGCTGCCGTGCATACTGCCGTCACGAGCAGCGCCCAGCCGATGCGGTCCCAGCGAATTGTGGTGCGCGCCGTCTGCCCGGGGGCGCGACCGCCCGCCTTGGCGCCGCTCCCGTCCGTAGACTCCGCGATCGTCATGAGGTCGAATCGCGGCGCGCGGCGATGGAGGGCAGTCGCGGTCGAAGGCCGCAGCCACGCGCGCCAGCCGCGCCGCTTCGGTTGGCCCACGAGTACGCGCGTCGCCTTGCGCGTGTTCGCGTACTCGAAGATCGCTTCCGCGGCGGTCGGCCCGTCGAGCGTTACGGTTTCGGCGCCGAGAGATTCTGCGAGCCGAAGCAGGTCGATCCTGCGGTTGCGCTCGGCCTCTGACAGCTTGAGCAGGTCCGGCGTTTCCACGTAAACGGCCGACCAGTCGGCGTCGAGCGCGTCCGCCAGCCGCTTCCCGGCGCGCACGAGTTGCTCCGACTGCGAGTCCGGCCCGATCGCGACCAGGATCCGGTCCCGCGCGAGCCAGGGCCGCGAACCCGGTACGGGTCCGCGCGCCGCTCGTACCGCGGCATCCACGCGATCCGCCACGCGCCGCAGCGCGAGCTCGCGCAGGGCCATCAGGTTCGGTTTACGGAAGAACCGGTCGATGGCGGACGCCACCTCCTCGGGAACATAGACTTTGCCGGCTTTCAGCCGCGCGATCAGGTCGTCCGGCGGCAGGTCGATCAGCTCGACTTCATCGGCCTGCTCGAAGATGCGGTCGGGCAAAGTCTCGCGCTGGCGCACGCCCGTGATCTGGGCCACGACGTCGTTCAGGCTCTCGAGGTGCTGGATGTTGACGGTGGTCCAGACGTCGATTCCGGCATCGAGGAGTTCCTCGATGTCCTGCCAGCGCTTGGGATGCCGCGGCGGCGGGTCGCCGCCCGACACGTTGCTGTGCGCGAGCTCGTCGACGAGCAGGATGGCGGGGCGCCGCCGAAGCGCGGCATCGAGGTCGAATTCCTGGCGGACGATGTCGCGATAGCGGACCGGCAGCGTCGGCAGCCGCTCGATGCCCTCCATCAGCCGCTCGGTCTCCAGGCGGCCGTGCGGCTCGATGTAGCCGATGACGACCTCCGTGCCGCCGGCCTTGGCGCTGCGCGCCGCTTCCAGCATCGCGTAAGTCTTGCCTACGCCCGCGGAGGCGCCGAAGAAAATGTGCAGGCGCCCGCGCCGGGCGCGAGCCTCGTCTGCGCGGACTTGGGCGAGCAACTCGTCCGGGTCGGGGCGCGAGTCGACCATGGACTAGCTTACAGTCGAACGCTCAAGTCGTCGCATCCAGCGCCAGGTTGAGCCGCAGCACGTTGACACGGGGCTCGCCCAGGAAACCGAATGTCCTGCCTTCCGTTGCTGCGCGGACCTGCGCACGGACTTCGTCCGCCGTCATGCCGCGCAGGCGCGCCACTCGCGCAACCTGGTACTCGGCGGCGGCCGGAGATATGTGCGGGTCGAGACCGCTACCGGACGCAGTCACGAGGTCGACCGGAACCGGCCGGTCGTTGCCAGGATCCGCCTCGCGCAGTGCCTTCACGCGCGCGCCGACCGCCTCGATGAGCGCGGGGTTGGTCGCCGCCAGGTTCGAGCCGGAGGACGCGCCGCCGTTGTACGGCTGGGGCCCGGTCGCCGACGGCCTGCCCCAGAAGTGGCGCGGGTCGCTGAATGGCTGGCCGAGAAGTTCCGACCCGACCACGCGCTCGCCGGCGACGATCGCACTGCCTTCGGCCTGACGTGGGAAAGCCAGCTTCGCGGCAATGGTGACCACTCCCGGATAGACAAGGCCGGTGACGACCGTCAACAGGACGAATACCACCAGCGCCGGACGCAATTCTCTAGTCATGATCAATACCTCAGGCCCAGCCGAAACCCGCCAGCAGCATGTCGATCAGCTTGATGCCGATGAATGGTGCGACGAGTCCGCCGAGTCCGTACACGAGCAGGTTGCGGCGCAGCAGCACCGCGGCAGACGCGGCCCGCGTCTTCACGCCGCGCAGCGCCAGCGGCACCAGGACGACGATGATGAGCGCATTGAAGATCACCGCCGACAGGATCGCGCTGTCCGGGCTCGCCAGTCCCATGACGTTCAACGCATTGAGCGACGGGTAGGTCACCGCGAACGCGGCCGGGATGATCGCAAAGTACTTGGCGACGTCGTTCGCGACCGAAAACGTCGTGAGCGCACCGCGCGTCACCAGCAACTGCTTGCCGACGTCCACGATCTCGATGAGCTTGGTGGGATTCGAGTCGAGGTCCACCATGTTGCCGGCTTCCTTCGCCGCCTGCGTGCCGGTGTTCATGGCGACTGCCACGTCCGCCTGGGCGAGCGCCGGCGCGTCATTGGTGCCGTCGCCGCACATGGCGACCAGGCGACCTTCCGCCTGGTGCTTGCGGATCAGTTCGAGCTTGGCCTCGGGCGTAGCCTCGGCGAGGAACTCGTCGACCCCGGCCTCCGCCGCGATCGCGGCCGCCGTCAGGCGGTTGTCGCCCGTCACCATCACGGTCTTGATGCCCATCTCGCGCAGTTCCGCGAAGCGCTCGCGGATGTCGAGCTTGACGATGTCGCGCAGCTCCACGACGCCGAGGGCTCGCCGCCCGTCTGCCACGACGAGCGGCGTCGCGCCGCCGCGCGCCACGTCGTCCACCATGGCGGTGACCCGTGCCGGCCATACGCCTCCTTCGTTTTCGACGAACCGCCGCACCGCGTCGGCGGCGCCCTTGCGCAGCCGCCGCCCGTCCAGGTCGACGCCGCTCATGCGCGTCTGCGCGGAAAACTTGTGGAATGTGTGCGGCGACGAGCCGAGGTCGCGCCCGCGCAGTTCGAACTGCTGCTTCGCAAGGACGACGATGGAGCGGCCTTCGGGCGTCTCGTCTGCGAGCGAGGCGAGCTGCGCCGCTTCCGCGAGGTCATGAGCCGCCACGCCCGGCGCGGGCTGGAAAGAAGTCGCCTGGCGATCGCCGAGGGTAATGGTCCCGGTCTTGTCCAGCAGCAGCACGTCCACGTCGCCCGCGGCTTCGATGGCGCGACCGGAGGAGGCGATCACGTTGGCGCGGATCATGCGGTCCATGCCGGCGATCCCGATCGCCGACAACAACCCGCCGATCGTCGTCGGAATCAGGCAGACCAGGAGCGCGACCAACACCGTGAGCGTCACCACGTCGCCCTTTCCGGCGGCAGCCACGGCGTATTCCGAGAACGGCGCGAGCGTCGCGGTCGCCAGCAGGAACACCAGCGTCAGGAACGCCAGCAGGATCGAGAGGGCGATCTCGTTCGGCGTGCGGCCGCGCTTCGCCCCCTCCACCATCGCAATCATGCGGTCCAGGAAGCCTTCGCCCTCGCGGCTGGTGACGCGCACCACGATCCAGTCGGACAGCACGCGCGTACCTCCGGTCACCGACGAGAAGTCCCCGCCCGCCTCGCGCAGAACCGGGGCGGATTCGCCGGTCACCGCGCTCTCGTTGACCGACGCGACGCCCTCGATGACTTCGCCGTCCGCCGGGATGATGGCGCCGGCTTCCACGACCACCACGTCGCCCCGGCGCAGGGCGCTCGCCTCCACGGTCTGGAAGTTCGCGCGGTCGTGACGGTCGTCCCGCGTGGCGACGATCCGGCGCGCATGCACGTGCCGCCGCATCGAGCGCAGCGCATCCGCCTGGGCCTTGCCGCGGCCTTCCGCCACCGCCTCGGCGAAGTTGGCGAACAGCACGGTCAGCCACAGCCATGCCGCAACGGCCAGGATGAATCCCGGGCGTCCGGCATCGGGCATAGCCCCGCCCGCGGCTGCGAGGCCGATGACGGTCGTCACGATGCTGCCGATGAAGACGACGAACATCACGGGATTGCGGAACTGGACGCGTGGGTCCAGCTTCCTGAAGGAATCCCGGATCGCGGCCATCACGATCGGGCGGGTCACCATCGGACGGCGTGAGTCTTTCATGGTTTCAACCTGCGCCGGTCATCTGGAGATGTTCGACGATGGGCCCGAGCGCGAGCGCCGGCAGGAATGTCAGCGCACCCACCATCAGAACGACGCCGACCAGCATGACGATGAACAGCGGTCCATGCGTCGGCAGCGTCCCCGCGGTCACGGCAGTTGCCCGCTTGGCCGCGAGGCTGCCTGCGATCGCGAGCACCGGGATCATCAGCCAGTAGCGGGACAGCCACATCGCGATGCCGAGGGCGACGTTGTAGAAGGGCGTATTCGCCGAGATGCTCGCGAACGCACTGCCGTTGTTGTTGCCGGCCGAGGAGAACGCGTAGAGGATCTCCGAGAACCCATGCGGCCCCGGATTGAGGACGCTGCTCGTGCCCGCCGGTATCACGCTTGCGACCGCCGTACCGGCGAGCACGACGAGGCAGGGCACCAGCAGCGCGATCGCCGCCATCTTGACCTCGTAAGCCTCGATCTTCTTGCCGAGGTATTCGGGCGTCCGGCCGACCATGAGGCCCGCGATAAACACCGCGATGATCGCAAACATCAGCATGCCGTACAGCCCGCTGCCGACCCCGCCGAACACCACCTCACCGAGCTGCATCAGCCACAACGGCACGAGGCCGCCGAGCGGCGTGAACGACCCGTGCATCGCGTTGACCGAGCCGTTCGACGCCGCCGTCGTTGCAGTGGCCCAGAGCGCGGAGTTCACGACGCCGAAGCGCGCTTCCTTGCCTTCCATGTTGCCGCCGGCCTGCGTGTCCGAGGCAGCCTGGTCGGCGCCGAGGGCCGTGAACTTCGGGTTGCCGGACTGCTCGGCGGCGTATGCGCCGATGAGCAGCGGCACGAAGATCACGAGCATCGCGGCGAGCAGCGCCCAGCCCTGCCGGCGATCGCCGACCATGCGCCCGAAGGTGTAACAGAGCGCGGCCGGGATCAGCAGGATCGCCAGAACCTCGAGGAAATTCGAAAGCGGCGTCGGATTCTCGAGCGGATGCGCGGAGTTCACGTTGAAGAATCCGCCCCCGTTGGTGCCGAGCTGCTTGATCGCCACCTGGCTTGCGGCCGGGCCGAGCGGTATCACCTGCTCAGTCACTTTTCGGGTCTCCGTCTCCGAGACCTGGACGGTCACGGGCTCGAGGAGCTCCGCCGTCCTGTAGGCCCCGAAGCTCTGCACCACGCCCTGCGAGACGAGCACGATCGCGAAGACCAGCGACAGCGGCAGCAGGATGTAGAGTGTGCCGCGTGTGAGGTCCACCCAGAAGTTGCCGATCTCGCCCGACTGGCGCCGTGCAAAGCCGCGGATCAGCGCGACGAGGACCGCCATGCCCGAAGCGGCCGACACGAAGTTCTGCACGCCGAGCCCGAGCATCTGCGTCAGATAGCTCATCGTGGTCTCGCCGACGTAGCCCTGCCAGTTGGTGTTGGTGGCGAAGCTCACGGCCGTGTTGAAGGATGAGTCCGGTGTCACTGCGCCGAAATCCTGCGGGTTCAGCGGCAGGACGCCCTGCAGGCGCTGCAGCAGGTAGACCACGAGGACGCCGACCAGGTTGAAGAGCATCACGGCGAGCGCGTAGCGTTTCCAGTCGCTCTCGGCCTTCGCATCGATGCCAGCCACGCGATAGATCACCCGCTCGACGGGTCCTATCACCGGCGCGAGAAAAGTCCGCTTGCCCTCGTACACCGAAGCCATGTAGGCGCCGAGCGGCTTGACGAGCAGGACCAGCACGCCGACGTAGAAGGCGAGCTGCAGGAATCCCTGGCCGGTCATTGGAAGTTCTCCGGCTTGAGCAGGGCCACGACGAGATAGACGCCGAGGGCAACCGCGAGAAGCAGGCCCAGGATCTCGAGGCCGCTCATGGCCGGTCCCGCAACCGGTCGGCCAGGCGGTAGAGAAGCCAGGTCGCACCGGCCAGCAGCGCGGTCACGATCACGACGATCAGCTCGATGGGCATGCTGCTCTCCGCCTGCGTTCAGAAGGTCCGTGCAATCCCGACGACCACCTGGTCGTCGCCGATGTTCTTGCCGAGCACCGTGTAGCCCGCGTCCTCGGCATTCGTGGTCGTATACGTGAGCGATGCGATCCAGCCTTCGCCGACGACGACATTGAGGGTCGCGCGGTAGTCGTCGTAGCTGTACAGGGCGTCGTTCGTCGTGCCCTGGAGCACGGCATATGCGCTCGTGCCCCTGAAGTTCTGGCGGCCGGCGTGAGCCACGATCGTGAATCGGTCGTTGAGCGGTACGGTCACCATAAGGTCGAGATAATCGCTCCCCTCGCTGTCCTCGACCCCGAAAAGGTTGCTGAAGGCATACGAATACTTGAGCGTCGCCCACTTCCAGCCGATCGCAACATACGCTTCGTCCGTGTGCGGCTCGACGGTGCCGACAGGCAGTGCGCGATAGGAACCCGGGTACTCGTAGCGCAGGTAGCCGACGTCCGCGGCCAGCCCGTTGTCCCAGGACTTGCGGAATCCGCCGTACAGGTCCCACTCGAGGCTGTTGCTGTTGCCCGCGTTGGTGTCCGGGAACCAGCTGACGTTCGACAGCCATGTCCCCGCGTAGAATCCGCTCGCGTGCGCATAGTCGGCGCCGCCCTGCAGGGCCGGCCGCTCGTTGGTCTGCGCCAGGCCGCGGAAGACGTACTGGGAGTAGACGCCCACGTTGGCGGTCAGGGTGTGCGGGCTGTCTTCGGCCCATGCCGTGCCGGCAAGGGCCAGAGGGTGGCCGCGACACTCCAGCGAATGATATTGGCGCGAATGATGTGCCTCGTAATTCCGGAGCCCATGCTGCCGCCAGCCCGCCATCCGGGGCAGACAGGAAGGCGTTAGTATTTCTGCCGGCCGGGCAGACCTTATCGGGACAAGCACTTATGTTGATCAACTGCGTCGCCTACCAGGACGGGAAGCGCCTCGCCGAGATCCAGCCCGACGACATCCATCGCTACCTCGCGATGCCCGGATGCTTCGTCTGGGTGGCGCTGCTCGAGCGCGACCGGGATGTGCTCGAACAGATGCAGGCGCAGTTCGGCCTGCACCCGCTCGCGGTCGAGGACGCGCAGAACGGGCACCAGCGGCCCAAGATCGAGGATTACGGCGATTCACTGTTCGTCGTCCTGCACCTGCTCGAGGCCGACAGCGACGGCCTGCGCGTCGGCGAGGTCGACGTCTTCGCGGGGCCGAACTACATCCTGACGATCCGCAGCCACGCCGAGAAAGGCTTCCAGGCCGTGCGTGCGCGCTGCGAAGCCGAGCCCGAGCTGCTCAAGCTCGGCTCGGGCTACGTACTCTACGCGCTGATCGACGCCGTGGTGGACCGCTACTTCCCGCTGCTCGATGCGCTCGAGACCGAGCTCGAGGGCATCGAGGACCGCATCTTCGCGGGTGGCTCCCCGCGCGAGAACGTCGAGGCCCTGTATGGCCTCAAGCAGAAGCTCGGCGTGTTCCGCCACACGGTCGCGCCGCTGCTCGAGGCCGTCAACAACCTCTACGGCGCGCGGGCGCCGAAGATCTGCGCGGAGATGAAGGATTATTTCCGCGACATTTCCGACCACCTGCAGCGCCTCAACCAGACCATCGAGTCGATCCGCGACACCATCGCGACCGCGATCGCCGTGAACCTGTCGATGATCAGCCTGCAGGAAAACGAAACCATGAAGCGCCTCGCCGCCTACGGCGCGCTGGTTGCCGTGCCGACGATGATCGCGGGCGTCTACGGCATGAACTTCGAGCACATGCCGGAGCTCGAATGGAAGTTCGGCTACGTGACCGTCGTCGCGCTCATGGCCGCGATCGACGCCTATCTCTTCTATCGCCTGCGCAAGGCGAAATGGCTCTGATGGCGGAGCGCAGCTACTTCCTCGGCACGCACGACGCGGAGCTCGAGCGCCTCGGCGTGCAGCACCGCGTCTGGCGTCCGACCGTGCTGGAGTGCTGGCGCCGCGCCGGCATCGGGCCGGGTTCCAGGGTGCTCGACGTCGGCGCCGGCCCGGGCTTCGCGTCCGCCGACCTCGCGGAGATCGTGGGGCCAACCGGACGGGTGGTCGCCGTCGAGCGTTCCGCGCGCTTCGTCGAGGCGGGCCGAGCCATGCTCGCAAGCCACGGCCACGCCAACGTCGAGTTCCACGAGCTCGACCTCATGAGCGATCCGCTCCCCGCCGGCGGCATGGATGCAAGCTGGTGCCGCTGGGTCGCCTGCTTCGTCGCCTCGCCGGCGCTCCTGCTCGACAAGCTCGCGGCCGTCATCCGCCCGGGCGGCGCCGCGATCTTCCACGAGTACATCCACTACGACACGCTGCGCATCACGACCGCCGGGCCGCGCATGCGCGAATTCGTGCAACAGGTCGAGCAGGGCTGGCGCGAAGCCGGCGGCGATCCGAACGTCGCGCCGCTGGTCGTGAAGCTGCTCCAGGAGCGCGGCTTCTCGGTCCGCGAGGCCATCCCGCGGGTGTTCTGTGCGCGACCGGGGGACGAGCTCTGGCAATGGCCCGCCACTTTCATCGACATCCACCTGCGCCACCAGCTCGAGATGGGGCGCATCGAGGCATCCTGGGCCGAGGCCGTGCGCGCCGAGTTCGCCGCGGCCGGGCAGCAGGCGGCGACGCTGCTGACGACACCGATGGTGCTGGAGATCGTCGCCGAAAAACGGCACTAAAAGGGGACGCACCCCTTTTTGGTCAAAAGTCTTGCAGTGCTTTGCCGCACTGAAAAAGGGGTGCGTCCCCTTTTAGTGCGCTGCCGCCGCCATCTTCGCCGGGTCGTGCTTGTACCGGAACACGAACGGGAACAGGATCCCGAGCACGAGCGCATAGCCTGCGAACGACAGCCAGATGCTCTGCCAGTCGCGCACGCCGCCGACCGTGTAGTGGTCCACCACCGCGCCCGCGACCATCGTGCCGAGGAAGGCCCCGAGCCCGTTGGTCATGATCATGAACAGCCCCTGGGCGCTCGCGCGGATGCGCGCGTTCGCCTCGAGGTTCACGTACATCGAGCCCGAGATGTTGAAGAAGTCGAAGGCCATGCCGTAGACGATCATCGACAGCACCAGCATCCACAGCCCCGGTCCCGGGTCGCCCCAGGCGAACAGCGCAAAGCGCAGCACCCAGGCGAAGATCGCGATCATCATCACGACCTTGATGCCGAAGCGCTGCAGGAAGAACGGGATGGTGAGGATGAAGAGCGTCTCGGAGATCTGCGAGATCGACGACAGCAGGATCGGGTGATTGACCCCGAAGGAATCCGGATAGGCGGCGTTGAAGTCCGTCAGGAAGTCGCCGCCGAAGGCGTTGGTGATCTGCAGCGCCCCGCCCAGCATCATCGCGCACAGGAAGAAGACGACCATCTGCATGCGCTTGAACAGCACGAACGCGTCCAGCCCGAGCGCCTCCGCGACCGTGCGCTTGCCGGTTCCGCGTGACGGCGGGCACGCCGGCATCGAGAAGCCATAGAGGCCGAGGAATGCCGCCGCGCACGCGCTGATGTAGAGCTGCCCGGTCGTCAGCGTCGAGCCCGAGAAGTCCGTGCACCACATGGCGATGATGAATCCCACCGTGCCCCAGACGCGGATCGGCGGGAAGTGCCGGATGAAGTTCATGCCCTGCTGCTCGAGCACGCGGTAGGAGATCGTGTTGTTGAGCGCGATCGTCGGCATGTAGACGCAGGCGTTCAGCAGCATGATGAAGTACAGCGTCTCGTAGTCGTGGACCGTCGATGCCCACACGATCAACGCGGCGCCGGTCAGGTGCAGGAACCCGTAGAGCCTCTCCGCGTTCACCCAGCGGTCCGCGATGATCCCCATCACGCCCGGCATGAACAGCGAGGCGACGCCCATGGTCCCGTAGATGCTGCCGATCTGCAGGCCGGTGAAACCGAGCGCCTTGCTCATGTAGGCGCCGAAGGAAATGAGCCAGGCGCCCCAGACGAAGAACTGCAGGAAGTTCATCACCGTGAGGCGGAAACGGACGCTCATCTCAGGGTGTGGTTCCTGGCCTGGGCGGGGTCGAGCCGCCACGCTAACAGAATCCGCCGGGCCCCGGCGCGGTCAGGCGCCAAGCGGCCGTTCCATCCAGATCGTCACGCTGGCGAAACGGGGCGGGACTTCACGGTAGGCCTCGCGCACCCGGAAGCCGTGTGCCTGGTAGAGGACGTGCGCGTGCCGCATGAAGGTCGCGGTCTCGAGGCGCATCGCGCGGTAGCCTGCAGCCTCGGCGTCGGCCAGCAGGCGTTGCAGCAACAATGCACCGACTCCGCGGCCACGAAATGCGGGACTCACATAGAAATGGAGCAACTCGCAGGCATCCGCCCCGAGCCGCACATACGCCACGCAGCCTGCCGGTTGTCCCGCGTCGCGAGCAAGGAAGAAGCGGCCGCCGGGTGGCGCAGTCCTGCGTCGCAGTTCGTCCTTGTCGTCCGGATAGAAGAGTCCGAGCACCTCGTCGGCATCGAGACCGAGGGCTTTTGATTGTTCGAGGTCCCAGGCCTCGAGTTCGCCGACGAGCGCACCGGCCTCGCGCCAGTCCGCTTCCGTCGCGGGACTGTGGATCCGGATCACGCCGCGTCCGGCCGCCGGCCGCGCCGGCGGCTAGTCTTTCTTGAACAGCACGGAGCCGATCCAGCTCACGACGCTGACGACGATGGCGGCCCAGAATGCGGGCCAGAAGCCGGCGATCGAGAAGCCCGGCAGGAACGCGGCCACCAGCCCGAGCATCGCGGCATTCACGACCAGCAGGAAGAAGCCGAGCGTCACCAGCGTGAACGGCAGCGTGAGGATCACCACGATCGGCCGTACGATCGCGTTGACGACACCGAGCAGCAGCGCGGCGAAGATCAGGGTCGTTGCCGTGGATACGGTGATGCCCGAAACCCATTCCGTGGCGAGCCAGAGGCCGAGCGCCGCGACCAGGACGCGAAGGATGAAGTAAGTCATCGCCGCATTATGGACTGCGGCGGATCTCAGCGCACCCGTCGCCCGCCCTTGACGACGATGTCCACGGATTGCAGCAGCGCGGGGTCGCGCAGCACGTCGCCGCGCACGGCGATGACGTCCGCGATCTTCCCGGGCGAGATTGCGCCCGACTCGTGGCCGACGCCCATGGAAGTTGCGGCATCGTGGGTCGCGGCGCGGATTGCGCGCACCGCGGTCAGGCCGCATTCGCGCACCCAGAAGTCGATCTCCTGCCAGGTTGCGCGCGAGTGCAGGTGCCCGGGTTCGCCGGCGCCGGAGCCGAGAAGCAGCAGCACCTTCGCCTCGTCGAGCTGGCGGAGTTTCCCGCAGAGCGCGGGCGCGGCAGCCGGATCCGGGAGCGCGCTGCCGAGGCCCGCGAGCGATCCCTTGACGTCCACCGCGACCAGCTCGGGCAGCTGCGCGGTCGCCCGCGGGTCGTCGAGTGGCTCGTCATTGGCCTTCAGCGACTCCAGGTTGAGCGGCGCCGAAATCGCGGGCGTCCAGGCCAGCGGCCGCGCACCCGCCTGCGTCAGGCGGCCGGTGATGGCCTGCATCATCTCCGCCGGATACGGCCCGGCACCGGAAACTGTGCCGAGGAAGCCGTCGAGCTGGGCGGCGGCGCCGCGCACGACGTCGGCCGGCTTGTCCGCGATGGCGTGCACCGGCAGTCCGCGGATCCGCGCCTCGGACACGACCGCCTCGAGTTCCTCGGCCGTCCACAGCTCGAGGTCCGCGAGCAGCAGGTAATCGACGCCCGCGTTCGCGAGGCGCTGAACTTTGGCGCGAATGTCGGACACACCCGCGACTTCCCACTGCCAGGCATCGGTGCCGGCGGGCGCGAGCTTGCGCAGCGCCGGGCCGGAAACGTAGAGGCTCGGCCCGTCGATGATCTTCTCGCGCACGCGCCCGCGCACGCGCGTCGCAGCCTCGAGCGGCGCGGCGACGTCGCGCGCGCTGGTCACGCCCGCCTGCAGCAGCTGGCGCGCCGCAATCGGCATCACGACGCGCTCGGCGAGCGGGCCGTAGGTCTCGTTCCAGCGCCTCGCGTCGCCGTGGCCGAGGCGCATCAGGTCAACCTGCATGTCCCACAGGCCCGGCAGCACGGTCATGCCCTCGGTGGAGACAATCTCTGCGCCCTCCGGGATCGCGACCTCGCCGGCGCCGCCTACGGCGAGGATGCGGTCGCCCTCGATCACGACGATGCCGTCGGGGATCGGGGCATTGCCGTAGCCGTCGATCACGGTGCCGCCCGACAGCACCAGCGCCGCGCCAGCCAGCACCAACGCGAGCGTCACGGCGCCGCCTCCGCGATCGTGCCGTCCTTGAGCCGCAATTGCAGTTGCGCGAACGCAAGTGCCCAGCCCGTGCGCAGGCGCACCAGCATCTTGGCGTACTCCTCGTCCGCAGGGACTCCCGAGCCCATCACCCGCAGCATCCTCTGCCCCTTGCGTTCGTCAATGATGAAATCCTCCATGAGCGCGCTGCCTGGCAGCTCTGGCCAGTCGGCGTTCGGCTCGTACAGGAGCTGCATCCGCGAACCGGCGTCGAAGCGCTCGATCTGCGCCTCGCGCCGGCCGAACAGGCGCGAGAACGTCGCGTAGCGCCCGCCGACGCGCGGCTCGATCGTGGCCTCGGACGCGAGCCAGGCGCGCAGCATGGCGGGATCGGTCAGCGCGCGCCACAACGTCGCCGCGCTCGCAGGCGTCTCGAAGCCCTGCATGAAACCGCGCGTCTGCCGCCTCATTCTTTCGGCTCGCCGCCCTGCTGCCGCAACTCCCGGTCGCGCTTCGCGCGCACGCCGGCCGTCGCGACGATGTCGTCCGCCTGCGCGCCGTCGCGCGGCCAGGTCGCCGCGCCGACGCTTGCCGTCATGCGCTGCAGGCGCTCGCCCACCGGAAACAGGCTGCGGTACACGTGGTTGCGGATGCGCTGCGCCACGATCTCGGCGACTTCCGCCGTCGCATCGGGCAGGAACACCAGGAATTCGTCGCCGCCGGAGCGGGCCGCCATGTCGGTATTGCGGATCGCACGCTGGATGGCGCTCGCGACCGTGGTGATGCCGCGGTTGCCCGCCTGGTGGCCGTGCTCGTCGTTGAGCGCCTTGAGGTCGTCCATGTCCACCAGCAGGATCGCATAGCCGCCGCGTCCATCGCGAGCGCGCAGGCCATGTTCCCGCGCCAGCAGCCCCTTGAACGTACGCATGTTCAGCATGCCCGTCAGGCTGTCGCGCTCTGCCATCTCCTCGATGCGCCGACGCGCGGACAGGATGGTGCCCGCGAGCGCCTGCGTCAGGTAGGCGACAAGCGCCCAGGGACCGAGCTGCCCGAACAGCCGCGTCGCCAGCTCACCCGCCGGCGGCAGCTTCCCCTCGCCCGCGACCAACGACAGGAACGCGAGCGTGACCGCCGCGAACACGACCAGGCTTCCCTGCCGGCCGAGCGTCATTGCGACGACCACGATCGGCAACAGGTAGAGATTCGCCATCGGGCTCGATGCGCCGCCCGTCTGCGCCGCCACGACGGTGATGAAAGCCACCATCGCTGCGGCCCCCAGCGCGATGCGCGCGCCGGTCGCCTGCACCGGGAATCCGCGCCAGCGGAAGGCGACGACGAACAGCGCATAGGCCGCGAGCGCCGCATACAGGACCCGCGACGACTCCGGCGGCGCGCCGAGCGCCAGCGCGTAGAGCGCCACGACCAGCAGCGCCAGCCAGTCGACGCGCGCCAGCCCCTTGAGGATGCTCGCGTGTTCGTCGCGCTCCGCCATGTCGCGCCGCATGTGCGGCGGCGCCTGCGCGATGCCCGACTTGTCGGCCGCTTCCGTCACGCCGCGGCCGGCCTGTCGCGCTCGAGTCGCGCCTCGATCGCCTGCCGCACGTCGCGCCCGACGAGTTCCTCGACCAGGGCAAGCGCGAAGTCGAGCGCCGTGCCGGGGCCGCGCGAGGTGATGACGCCGCCGTCGACGACGACAGCATCGCCGACGACCGTCGCCTGGTGGGCGTCTTCCAGGAAACCGGGATAGCTCGTCGCGCGCCGCCCGTCCAGCACGCCGGCGGCGGCGAGCACCATCGGCGCGGCGCAGATCGCGGCCACCGGCCGTCCTGCCGCGTGCAGGCGGCGGACGATCTCGGCGATGCGCGGGTCTTTCTTCAGGTGGTCGGCGCCGGGCATGCCGCCCGGCAACGCGATCATGTCAAAGTCCTGTTCGGCGAGCGCCCCGAGCGGCGTGTCAGCGGCGAGCCGGATGCCGTGCGCTCCCGTGACCGGGCTGCCCGCGAGCGACGCCACGACGACGTCGATGCCGGCGCGCCGCAGGATGTCGATGATGGTCACGGCCTCGAGTTCTTCGAAGCCCTCGGCGAGCGGCACCAGCACGCGTTTCATTCCGCCGACACCAGTTGGGTCTTCCCGGTCTTGAGGAAATCGACCGCCGCGCGGATCTCCGGGTCGCGCTCGCCCGCGTCCGGTGCGCCGGCCGCGGTCGCTTCCGGCTCCGGCAGCGGCACGTCGGGCTCGATGCCGCGCTCGTGGATCGAGACGCCGGACGGCGTGAAGTAGCGCGAGGTCGTGAGCTTCAGCGCCTGCCCGTCCTCGAGCGGCAGCACCGTCTGCACCGAGCCCTTGCCGAAGGTCTTCTGGCCGAGGAGCTTCGCGCGCCCGTTGTCGCGCAGCGCCCCGGCGACGATCTCGGCCGCCGATGCCGAGCCCTGGTTCACCAGCACCGCGATCGCCGCGCCGCGCACGAGGTCGCCTTCCATCGCTTCCATGCGGAAGCGCGATTCCGCCGAGCGCCCTTCCGCCGACACGATCGTTCCGTCCTCCAGGAAGGCGTCGGAGACCTCGACGGCCGCGTCGAGCACGCCGCCCGGATTGTTGCGCAGGTCGAGCACGAGGCCGCGCAACTTGCCGCCCGCCGCCTCCTCGAGCGCGCGGATCGCGGCCAGCGTGTCCGGTCCCGTGGTCTCGCTGAACTGCGAGATGCGCAGGTACCCGTAGCCGGGCTCCAGCATGTCGAAGCGCACCGAGTGCACCGAGACCATCGCGCGCTCGATCGAGAGCTCGAGCGGCTGCGGCAGCGGTTCGCGCCCGATGCCGAGCTTCACGACCGTGCCCGGCTCGCCGCGGATGCGCTTGATGGCGTCGTCGAGCGGCTCGTTGCGCAGCAGCAGCCCGTCGATCGAGAGGATGGCGTCGCCCGGCCGGATGCCGGCGCGCGCGGCCGGCGAGTCGTCGAGCGGGGCGATCACGGTGAGCACGCCGTCTTCGGCCGTCACCTCGACGCCGATGCCGGAATAGTTGCCCTCGGTCGCGATCTTGAGGTCCTCGAACTCGTCCTTGTCCATGAACGCGGAATGCGGGTCGAGCTCGCCGACCATGCCGCGAATCGCGTTCGACATGAGCGTGTGGTCGTCGGTCTTGTCGACGTAGTCGTCGTGGATGAGGTCCATGACCTCGGACAGGAGGCGCGCGTCCTTCGGCGGGATGCCCGGTTCGTCGCGCGACCCGCGGGACAGCCACACGGTGGCGGCCGCGATGACGACGCCGGCGAGGCAGCCGAGCAGTGCGGCGAACACGGTGCGCCGGGGTTGGCTCATGTCCGTCATGGTACCCGCGCGCGGCGCGGCCGGGGCATCCCGTGCGGCTCAGCCGGCCTCGGAATCCTGCTGCGCCATCGCTTCGTAGAGGGCAAGGTCGCCGAGGATCTGGTCGATCGGCACCGGGCGCCCGATGGCGAAGCCCTGGCCGTAGTCCACGCCGAGCGCCGCCATGCGCGTGCGCAGGTCGTCCGTCTCCACGTACTCCGCGACCGTCTCCATGCCCATGGTGCGGGCGAGCTGGGCGATCGCGCGCACCATCGACTCGGTGCGCTGGTTGGTCCCGGCGTCGCGCACGAACGCGCCATCGATCTTCAGCACCGATACCGGCAGCGCCCTCAGGTAGGCGAGCGATGACAGGCCGGTCCCGAAATCGTCGAGCGCGAAGGTGCAGCCGATCGTGCGCAGCTTGTTCATCAGCTTCTCCGCGCGCGCGAGGTTCGACACTGCGGAAGTCTCCGTCAGCTCGAAGCAGAGGATCTCCGGCGGCAGGCCGGAGTCGGCGATGCTGCCCTCGAGGAAATCGAGGAACTCCTCGGAGGCGATCGATGCGCCCGAGATGTTCATCGAGAAGCGCATCGCGCGTCCCTTGAGCGACGAAGCGTGCCCGGCGAGCGCGGCGAGCGCGTTCTTGATCACCCAGCGGTCGATCGCCGGCAGCAGCTGGTAGCGCTCCGCGGCCGAAAGGAATTTCTCCGGCGGGAGCAGCTCGCTGTTCTCGCTGACCATGCGCAGCAGGAACTCGAAGCGCGGCTCGGTGTGCTCGGCGCACAGCGGCAGGATCGGCTGGGCGAACAGCGCGAAGCGGTCCGCGGCGAGCGCTTCGTGCAGCGCCTGCACCACGACGATGTCGGTGCTGCGCCGGATGATGCTGAGGTCCGCGTCCTGGAAGACCTCGACGCGATCGCGGCCGCGGTCCTTGGCCGCCTTGCAGGCGGTCTCCGCGTTGGCGAGCCCGTGTGCGAGGCGATTCCTCGATCCCTCCGGCAGCTCGGCGACACCCATGCTGACCGAGACCTGCACCGTGCCGTCTCCGCGCGCGTAGGTGAGCCCCGCGCACTGGCGCCGCACCATGTCGCCGATCTGCTGCGCGAAGTCCAGCGTACAGTCGGGCAGGAACACGGCGAAGCGGTCGCCCGCAATGCGCGCGGCGAGCGCACCCGGCCGCGGTTTCTTGCGCAGGACCTCGGCCACCTTGCCGAGCAATTCGTCGCCGACGTGCATGCCGAAGTTGTCGTTGACGACGTGCATGCGGTCGACGTCCATGTACAGCACGCATTCCGGCACCGGCTGGCGGCGCGTGGCGAGCTGGCCGCGGACCTGGGTCTCGAAGGCGGAACGGGTCAGCAACGCCGTCAGGGAGTCGAAGTTGTTCGCAAGCGCGGTCGTCGTCTTGCGTGCCAGCAGCTCGACCAGGCGCTCGGTGCGCGCGTCGAAGCTCGGCGCGCCCTCCTCGCGGAACATCGCGAGGAAGCCGACCACGCGGCCGGAGGAGTGGCGCACCGGCGTGCAGAGGATCTTGTAGGGCGGCAACTCGATCGGGCGTACCTTGATCTTGTTGATCACGAGGTTGCGCCTCTGCAGCTGCGCCCAGTTGAGGAGGTGCCTGTGGATCTTGGTCAGGATCTCGACCTGGGGCCGCTCGCCGCGCGGCGCCTTGCAGATGGCGACGTTGCGCTCGGGCACGACCAGCGCGCCGAGCAGGCAGCCGAGGTGGTCGACGCAGGTCTGCACCATCACGCCGAGTTCGTCGCCGGCTTCCGGGTTGTCCGGGTCCTCGGGCGCCATCTTGAGGAGCAGCTCGAGGTCGTCGTCGCGCGACTGCAGGTCGCGGGTCAGCGTGTCGACGCTCACGCGCGATTCCAGCTCGCGCTGCAGGCACTCGAGTGCCGGTTGCACCAGGGACTGGACGAAACTGTAGGGTCGGTTCTCGCCGTCGCGCGTCAGCAGCGTCGCGACCGCGATGACGTCGCCCTCGCCGTTCCGGAGCCGGAAGACATAGGCCGGCGCGCCTTCGTGGTCCTGGCAAAAGCCGTCGATGCGGCCCGTGGTCGCCGGCGGGACTTTATCGAGCGCGAGCGCGACGAGCGGTGCCGGGTCGGGGCCGTCGTAGCCGTCGGCCACCCAGAGCGGCACACCCTTGACGTCGTAGAAGCCGATCCCGAGGGCGCGCGGCATCAGCATCCGCAGGAGCTGTCCGTACGGATCCAGGTTGGGCTTCGTGCCCGCCATGTGCAATGACAGTTCCATGGGCGCAATCGTGGCCACGGCACAGCCTCGCCCAAGGGCGCCACCGCGTCTTTGACGTAATCCGCAGTTTGTAGGACGCGGGCCCGGCGACTAGGGGGAAGGCCGCCGGAACCAGGGGACTGGGTCTACCGCCTTGGCCCCACGGCGGATTTCGAGGTAGAGACCGGGCACGCTGCGCCCGCCCGTGTCCCCCACCGTGGCGATCGTGTCGCCGCCTGCAACGGTGGCTCCGACTGCCTTGTAGAGCTGCTCGTTGTGGGCATACAGGCTCATGTATCCGCCGTGGTCCACGATCACGAGAAGCCCCATCCCGGGCAGCCAGTCGGCGTAGGCGACACGCCCGCCGTAGAGCGCCTTCACGGGCGTGCCGCGCGCGGCCTCGATCATGACGCCGTTCCACTTGAGACCGCCGCCGCGCGACTGGCCGAAGCGCGCGGTGATCTTGCCGGCCACGGGCCAGTTGAGCCGGCCGCGGACTTTCTCGAACGCCTGTCCGCCCGTCGGCGGCAGGTCGCTCATTGCGCGGCGCAGGTCCGCGATCAGCTTCTCGAGCGCGGCAGCCTCGCGCTTCAGCTTCGAGATGGAATCGTTGCGGTTCTTGATCTGGGCGTTCACCGCCTTGAGAGCGCGGCTGCGCTCGTCGCGTGCCGCGTCCACGGCCGAGAGCTGCTGCCGGCTTTCCGACTCGAGGGCCGCGAGCCGGTCGCGCTCGGCGGCCTCCGCTTCTGCGTCTGCGTCGATCCTCGCCACGATGTCCTGGATCTCGGCGATCTTCGAGGCGCGGGCGCGGCCGAAATACGAGTAGTACACCAGCATGCGGCCGAGGGTCGCGGGATCCTCCTGCGACAGCAGCATCTTGAACTGCTCTTCCCGCCCGCCGACGTAGGCGCTGCGCAGTTCCGCGGCCAGGACGTCGCGTTGCTTGCGCAGGGCCGCTTCGTTTTGCGCCCGCTCCGCGGCGAGGCGCTTCAGCGTGGCGTCGCTCTCGGCGAGGCGCTTGCGGATGTCGCCGAGCTTTTCGCGCGCTCCGCGCACGTTTTCCTCGGCGTCGCGCAGCTGCCCCGAGAGGGCGTCGCGCTTGTCCGTGTCGCGGCGCATCGTGCGTTGCATCGTCTCGATGCGCTCCCGCACTTCGCGCAGCTCTTTTTCGGCGTCGGTCTGGGGCAGCGCCGGCGCGGCGAACTGCGCGAGGATCGCTGCGAGGAGCGCAGCGGAAACCTGCCGCGAGACTTTAACGTATTGATTAGACAGGGGTTTTTGCTCTGATATAATGCGCGGCCCCATGGACCGACTGATCGATTATTTCACCAAAGAACCGCTCCTGGCGGGCGGTCTCGTGCTGATGACGCTGGTCGTCCTCGGCTACGAGATCCGCCAGCGCATCGCACTCGCCTCGGCCATCGCGCCGAACGAGGCGATCCGCCTCGTGAACTCGGGTGCCGTGCTCGTGGACCTGCGTTCGGCGAACCAGTTCAAGGACGGCCATATCGCCGGCGCGAAGAACCTGCCGGGCGACCAGATCGCGGCGGATCCCAAGGCGCTCGAACGGCTGGCCACCAAGACCGTCGTGCTCTATTGCGGCGACGGCGCGACCACCGCGGCCGCACAGCGCACGCTGGCGAAGGCGGGCGCAAAGGACGTCTTCGGCCTGCGCGGCGGGCTCGCGGCCTGGACGCAGGAAAACCTGCCGGTCGTCAAGGGTTGAGGACCCGCCGTGCCGGCGGTCACCGTCTACACGGGTAGCTTCTGCGGCTTTTGCCTGCAGGTGAAGGCGCTGCTCGAGCGGCGCGGAATCCCCTACACCGAGCGCTCCGTCGACGATGAGCCGGGTTTGCGGGAACAGTTGCTGGCGAGGAGCGGACGGCGCACTCTGCCACAGGTTTTTGTCGGCGAACGGTACATCGGCGGCGCCGACGAGCTCCGTGCGCTCGATGCGAGCGGCGAACTCATCCAACTGATGCAGAAAGAGGAATGACGATGGCTGAACAAAACACCGTGCCCCCGGGCGCGGGAGAAACCGCGACCAACGGCCAGGGGCCGGCGGTGGCGCTGCAGACGGTCTACATCAAGGACCTGTCGTTCGAGGCGCCCAAGGGACCGTACCTGCCGGCGCAGTCGCAGGACCCCAAGATTTCGCTGAACCTCAGCACGATGTCGAACACCGTCGGCCAGGATGCACACGAAGTCGTGCTCTCGGTGACGATCGAGGCGAAAGCCGGCGACATCGCCGTGTACCTCGCCGAGGTGAAGCAGGCGGGCGTGTTCCTGGTGCGGGGCTTTGGCGCCGACGAGACGCGCCGCATCCTCGGCTCCTTCGCGCCGAACATCCTGTTCCCCTACATCCGCCAGACCGTGTCGGACGTCGTGGTGAAGGGCGGCTTCCCGCCGTTCCTGCTGCCGCACGTCAACTTCGACGCGCTGTTCGAGCGCTCGCTGCAGGAACATGCTGCACGCCAGCAGGCTTCGCCGACACCCGAACAGACGAACTGAGCGGGCGCACATGCGGCCGATCGTGGTGCTGGGCGCCGGTTCCTGGGGCACGGCGCTCGCCATCCAGTTCGCGCGCGGCGGCGGCCCCACGGTGCTCTGGGGCCGCGCCGAAGACGAGCCGGACAAGCTCGCGCGCGAACGGGAGAACGTCCGCTACCTGCCGGGCGCGAAATTCCCGGCGTCGCTCGCCGTCGAGCCGGACCTCGAGCGGGCGCTCGCGTCCGGCGATGACGTCGTCCTCGTCGTTCCTTCGAGCGTCCTGCGAGCGGTCCTGACCCGGATCCAGCCGAAGCTCGGCCCGAAGGCGCGCATCGCCTGGGCCAGCAAGGGCTTCGAGCTTTCCACGGGCAAGCTGCCCCACCAGGTCGCGCGGGAAGTGCTGGGGCCGGGCGTTCCGCTCGCCGTACTCTCCGGCCCGACGTTTGCGAAGGAAGTGGGCCAGGGCCTGCCGACCGCCATCGCCGTCGCGTCCCCTGACGAGGCCTTTGCGCGTGCGCTCGCGGAGCGCATTTCATCCGGCGGCTTCCGCGCGTACACGCAGTCCGACATCGTCGGCGTGGAAATCGGCGGCGCCGTCAAGAACGTGCTCGCGATCGCGACCGGCTGCTCCGACGGCCTCGGCTACGGCTCGAACTCACGCGTCTTCCTGATCACGCGCGGGCTCGCGGAACTCATGCGACTCGGCGTCGCGCTCGGCGCGAAGCGCGAGACGCTGATGGGCCTCGCCGGCCTCGGCGACCTCGTCCTCACCTGTACCGACGACCAGTCGCGCAACCGGCGCTTCGGCCGTGCGCTCGCGGCGGGCAAGCCCGTCGACGCGGCGATTGCGGAGATCGGGCAGGTGGTCGAGGGCTACCACGCCGCCAAGGCGGTGCACGAAGTCGCCGCGAAGCACGGCGTCGACATGCCGATCTGCCGGCTACGTCTACGACGTCCTGCATCGCAAGGTGCCGCTCAAGGATGTCGTCGGGTCGATGCTCACGCGGGAAGTCACGCCGGAGAACTGACCGTCCGCGCGGCGTAGAGCGCCAGCCATTCGTGGGCGAGGTGCGCCGCCGCCAGCGCCGTGATGTCGCCCACGTCGTAAGCCGGGGCGACCTCGACGATGTCCATGCCGGTGAAGTTCATTCCGGTCAGTCCCTTCAGGATCGCGAGCGCCTGCGCCGACGAGAGCCCGCCGGCCACCGGCGTTCCCGTTCCGGGCGCGAAGGCGGGATCCAGGCAGTCGATGTCGAACGTCAGGTAAGCCTTGTGGCCGCCGACGATGCGATGCACCTCGGACGCGACCGCGGCTGCGCCGTGCTCGTGCACCCACGGCGCATCGAGCACGTTGAAGCCCATCAGGTCGTCGTTGTGGGTGCGAAGCCCGATCTGCACCGATCGCGCCGGGTCGACCAGGCCCTCACGTGCGGCGTGATAGAACATCGTCCCGTGATCGACGCGACCGGCGCCGTCGGCATCGTTCCAGGTGTCCGAATGTGCGTCGAAATGGATCAGCGAAAGCGGCCCGTGACGCCTCGCGTGCGCCTTCAGCAGCGGATAGCTGATGAAGTGATCGCCGCCCATCGACAGCATGGCCGTGCCCGTACCGAGGATCGAATCGGCGTGCGCCTCGATCGCGGCCGGAATGCCCTCCGGCCGGCCGAGATCCCAGGCGCAGTCGCCGTAGTCGACGACCGCGAGCTTGTCGAGCGGATCGAACGGCCATCCATAGGGTCGCGTCCAGGCCATCTGGCACGATGCGGCGCGGATGGCCCGCGGCCCGAAGCGCGCCCCGGGCCGGTTGGTCGTCGCCGTATCGAGCGGGATGCCGGTGACGGCAACGTCGACGCCCGCGAGGTCGCGCGTGTAGCGCCGCCGGAGAAAGCTCAGCGCGCCGGCGAATGTCGGCTCCGGCTTCGTTCCCTTGAGTTCCTCCGCCGTAAATGCGTTGTCGTTCTGGATCGTGTACATCGTCTTCACCCGGCCCTGTTCCCGATTGTGCCTCATCGACTTCCCGGGAAGCCGAGCTGCCGCCAGGCCTCGAACACGACGACCGCGACTGCGTTGGAGAGATTGAGGCTGCGGTTGCCGGGCACCATCGGCAGGCGGATGAGCCGCTCTTCCGGCCAGCCGTCCAGCATTTCCGGCGGCAAACCCGCCGTTTCGCGCCCGAACAGGAAGGCATCCCCGGCTCTGTAACGCACTTCATCGTGGCGTTGCGAGCCCGTGGTCTCGACGGCGAAGACCCGCGCATCGCCTATCGCGGCGAGGCAGGCCTCGAGGTTCTCGTGCTCGCGCACCCGCGACAGCTCGTGGTAATCGAGCCCGGCACGCTTGACGCGGGCGTCGTCGAGCCGAAAGCCCAGCGGGCGCACCAGGTGCAGCGTCGCGCCCGTGTTGGCGCAAAGCCGGATGGCATTGCCGGCGTTCGGGGGGATCTCGGGCTCGAAGAGGATGACGTGGAACATTCTTCAGAGGGGACAGTCCCCATTTTCCCAAGGCGGAAAAAGGGGACAGTCCCCATAATAGCTGCCGTGGATACGTCCGCGCCCGCTCCTTCCCTCGCCCTCGATTTCTGCGGCCTGAAGTTCGCCTCCCCGATCGTGCTGCTCTCGGGCTGCGTCGGCTTCGGCGAGGAATACACCCGCATCGCGGGCTTCTCGAACCGCGACACCGGCGCGATCGTGCTGAAGGGCACGACCGGGCAGCCACGACTCGGAAACCCGCCGCACCGCGTGACGGAAACGCCCTGGGGCATGATCAACGCGATCGGCCTGCAGAATCCCGGCGTCGACCACGTCGTCCGCCGGATCCTGCCGACGCTCGATTTCACCGAGACGCGCTTCATCGCGAACGTCTGCGGCTCGACCATCGAGGAGTACGCCGAGGTCACGCGCCGCTTCGACGATTCCCCGATCGATGCGATGGAGATCAACATTTCCTGTCCCAACGTGAAGGAGGGGGGCGTGCAGTTCGGCAACTACCCGGAGATGAGCGCGCGCGTCGTCGCCGCCTGCCGCGCACGCACGAAGAAGCCGCTCATCACCAAGCTGTCGCCCAACCAGACCGACATCCGCGAGAACGCGCGCCTGTGCATCGAGGCGGGCAGCGACGGGCTGGCCGTGATCAACACGATCTCCGGCATGTCGATCGACGTCGCGACGCGCCGGCCGGTCATCGGCAACGTGCAGGGCGGCGTGTCCGGTCCCGCGATCAAGCCGATCGCGCTCCTGAAAGTGAAGCAGGTCTACGAGGTGGCGGGCCCGAAGCGGGTCCCGATCATCGGGCAGGGCGGCATCGCGAACGCGAACGATGCGATCGAGTTCCTGCTCGCAGGCGCGAGCGCCGTCGGCCTCGGCACGGCCCTCTTCTACGACCCGCTGCTGTGCCCCAAGGTCAATGCCGGCGTCGCGAAATACCTCGCGGCCGCCGGCATGTCCTCGGTCGCGGAGCTGACAGGTGCGCTCGTCAGCCCCACGGCCGCGGACTGCGGCAACTAGACCTTAGTCCTCCAGCACCGAGTTCACCGCGCGCTCGGCATCGATGAACCCGTAGCCGTCGAGCGGGCTGTAGCCCGTGCCGATTTCGTTGCGCATGCGTCCCTGGAACTTCGTGCCGTCCTCGAAGCTGCCGAAGAAGCGCGCACCGTCCGCCAGGATCTCACCCGAGGGCAGCAGCACGCCGCCGCCCAGCAGGTCCGCCGAGGCACCGCCCACGGCGCCGGCCGGGCCGATGGCATCGGCCTCGTCACGATCGGTCGCAAACGCGATGAGGTCGTTGCGTTTGAGGCCATCGAGGAAGCGCAGCCGCAGTTGCTTCCACTGGCCCGCGACGCCCGGCGGATTCGCCGGCTGCGAGAAGACCGTGCGCACGCTCGACGGGTCGAGCCCCTTTGTGGTCCCGATCGTAAACGCCATGCCGACGTCTGCGCGCTCGTCGAACACGAGCCCCCTCGGCCGCCCGGTCGGGTTTGCGCCCGCGCCGTTCAGCACGAAGCTGCGCACCGCCTTGCCGCCGTTCCAGAGCGTGAAGAAGTTCGGGTCCTCACCGCTCTGCTGGTTCTGGTCGCCCGCAGCGCCGATCATCAGCATGCCGCGGCCCGCCTCGACCGAACCCGACGCGTAGTGCGGGTCGAGGTCGTGCGGGAACGCGCTCTTCTGCAGGATCCGCCGCATGCGGGGAGGCGCGACGCTGCCCGGCCCGCCGGCTGCCTGCAGGACCAGTGCGCCGATGGCCGCCGCGTGCGGCGCCGAGGCGCTGGTGCCGAAGAAGTTCGGCAGCGTGTCCTCGTCCTCGAGGGCGTCCTCGAAGAAGAAGGACGTGTTGGCGCCGTCCATCGCCGCGACGTCCGGCTTCTCGCGCACGTCCGGCTTGTTGAGCCGGCGGTTGTTGCGGTTGAAGTAGATCGTCGAGGGCCCCGGCGACGTGAAGTACTCGGGGATGAACGGCCGGAAGAACGGATAGGCCGCGACGCCGATCGCCCCGCGCGCCGAGTTGTGCCCGTAGGTCACGGAACTCAGGTAGCTGAAGTGTTCCTGCGGGCGCACGCCGCTGAAGCCGACGTAGCGGATGCGGTCCGCGACGTTGCGGTTATTCTTCGGCGGCGTGTTCGCGCGCGAGATCACCAGCTGCAGCATCGCGCCCGGAAGCCCGCCGGCTTCGAGCGGCCGGTTCGAGAACAGGTTCTGCTCGGCATAGCTGCCGATGAACGTGCCGTCCTCCAGGAAGAACAGCAGGTTGTAGTCGGACAGAACCTGCTCGGCGACTTCGACTTCCGAGACGCGGTACAGGAAGTCGCCGAACTGGTCCTCGGTGAAGCTGTCGACGAGCACGAAGTACGTGCCGGTCGCCGGCAATTCGAGCGTCAGCGACTCCGGGTTCGTGGTGTTGTCGACGAACTGGATGAAGCTGCCGTTCGGGTCGAACAGGGCGAAGGTGAGGTCGGGGTTCGCAGCGCCCGGGCCGCCCTCGTCGCCGTCGACGAAGATCTCGACCAGCTGCCCCGCCTCGCCGTCGAAGGTGACGACCGTGTCGCCGCCGTCGGGCACGGTGCCCGTGCCCTCGGCGATGACGTCGCACCACGGCCGGCGGCTGCGGGTCGAACGGCTCGTTCCACTGGAACACGATGAGGCTGCCGTCGTCGGCCTGGATCGTCTGCGCGATGTCGCGCGCCGGGCCGGCGTCGAAGTCGTGGAAGCCGCCGGCGTACAGTGCCGGGTCGACGCCGCTGAAGTCGAGGTTGGTGTTGGCCCAGGACTGCGTGCGTCCCGGCACGATCCGCACCGCGGAATCGTAGGACTCCCCGCCCGAGCGGTTGCCCGCCGAGGAGAAGTGCGAGATGCCGGCCGCCGCCACGTCGTCCACCGCCTGCGCGACGACGCCGTCCTGGAACATCGGCTCGGTCGGGTAGATCACGTCGTCGACGATGATGTCGGCCTTGAAGCCGGGATCGGCGTGCGGCGCGTCGGCGAAGCCGCCGAGCGCGCGGATGTTGTTCGCGAAGTTGACCTCGCCGCCGTTCGCGGTGGCAAAGCCGAGCCGCGCCTTCGGCGCGACGTCGTGCACGATCTGCAGCATCGCGCGGCCTTCGTCGGTGTCGATGCCGAGGTCGCCCTCCTCGAGGACGGTGATGGGCGTCGAGTTGCCGAGCGGATTGCCGGTGCCCGGCAGGTCGCCCGAGAGGATGTCGTCCGTCGCGTTCGGCCGCGCGCCGTTCGCGTCGTAGCTGTCGGACATCACGCCGATCGTGACGCCACGACCGTTGATGCCCGCGGGCAGCCTGTTGATGCGATGCAACGCCCGGCCGGCCGTCTGCGCGGAGCCGACGTCGGTGTACATCGGGCTCGACGGGACCACGGCCCGGATGCCCTTCGACTTCGCGATCGCGGCGAGCGAGGCGGCGGGCACGTAGGCCTCGATTACGCCCTTGCGGTAGGTTGCGCTGGATGCACGCACTTCGACGCCCGCGACCGCGCGCAGATCCTTGAGGACGTCCGCGGTGCTGCGCCTGCCGTCGAGCGTGATGCGCACGAGCGGCCGGCCGGCCTTGTCGAAGACGACCGGATGGGAAAGCTCGGCCTTGCCGGCACGGCCCGCGAGGACCTTGGGTCCCTTCGCGTCCGCCGCGAGCGACTTCGCGCGGCCTTCGACCGTTGCGATTTCCGAAAGTCCGCCGCCCAGGTTTTTCGTGACCGGTTTTGCCTGGGCGAAAGCGGGCGCCAGTGCGATCGCGACAAGCGCAGCCGCAAGTATTTGAATTGTCATAACGCTGTATCCCCTCGATGCGAGTGGGGGGACGCTAAGCGAAGGGCCGCATAGGCCTCAATGAAAAGGCAGCGCCGGTTTGCGAACGGCCGCATTCCTGAGCGCGGGCGGGTTCAGTTGCCGCCGCCGGCCGGTTCCTGGTTCACCGTGAACTGCTTGGTTGTCGGGTAGGCAAACTCGATCCCGCGGCGCGCGAATTCTTCCATCAATTGCAGGTTGATGGCCTGCTGGATGTCCCGGTACACGTTGTACTCGGCGGCCAGCACGAAGTAGACCGCCTCGAAGTTCAGCGCATAGTCGCCGAAGCTCGCGAAATGAGCGCGGTCGAACCGCGTTTTCGGCTGCGCACGAATGGCCGCCTCGATCAGGCCAGGGACTTCCCGCACGGTCCCCACTGGCGTCTCGTACACGATACCCACCGAGAACGCGGCGCGCCGTTCATACAACAGGCCATAGTTCCGCACGCGGCTCTTCAACAGGTCGCCGTTCGACATGACGATCTGCTCGCCCGACAGCGAGCGAAGGCGCGTGCTCTTTATCCCGATCTGCTCGACCGTTCCTTTCTCGTCGCCGATCACGAGGAAATCACCGACGCGGAACGGCTTGTCGAGCGCGATGGACAGCGAGGCGAACAGGTCCCCGAGGATGTTCTGGACTGCGAGGGCGATCGCGACACCGCCAATGCCGAGCCCCGCGACAAGCGGACCGATCTTGATGCCGAGGTTCGTCAGCAGCATCAGGATCGCGACAACCCACACAACCAGCACGCCGACAAAGCGCAGGATGTTGAGGCTCGCCGCGCCTTCCGTGCCCGGAAGCTCGCGGCCGCGCCGCGCGTCGACGAAAGCCCTTCACGGCCGCGGACAGCCACAACCCGACCTGAAGCCACGCGATTACGACGATGCCCGGTGCTCAAGACGCGGTCCATGCGCTCGGGAATCTCCAGCCAGCGCATCGCCAGCCACGTGGCGGCCGCGACCATGAAGACCCGCTGGCGTCGAATCGATCAGGGATCGCAACAGCAGCGGGAAGGCGACCGGGTGCTCGGCAGTGCGCTTCGCCAGGCGTCGCGCGATGAACGCGCGGGCGAGTGGCAGCACCGTGAACCACAGGGCGAACGTCAGGGTCGCCTTGGTCCACGCGGCGAGCGTGTTGCCGTAATAGGCGGCCTGGCCGATCTCGCGGATGTCGTCGAGGTTCACGACCGCATTCTATTCGAGGCCGAGTTCGCGCAGCTTCCGTGTCAGCGTGTTCCGGCCCCAGCCAATGAGCTTTGCCGCTTCCTGGCGCCGTCCCTGTACGCGTTCGAGCGCCGCCTGCGCGAGCGTGCGCTCGAAGCGTTCCGTCGCGATCTCGAGCAGCGGCCGGCCGCCGCCGCCCGCAAGGTGGCGCGTCGCCCAGGCCTCGAGCTCGCGGCACCAGTCGTCCGCATTCGGCGCGGCGCCTTCGCCGCCGAGGTCCGCGGGAATGTCCTCCTCGCGGATCTCGCGCCCGGGCGCCGTGACCGTGAGGCGACGCGCGGCGTTCACCAGCTGGCGCACGTTGCCCGGCCAGGCGAATGCCACGAGGCGGCTGCGCGCGCTTTCCGTCAGCGTCTTCGGCTCGGCGCCGAGTTCGCGCGCGGCGGTCGCAAGGTAGTGCGTCAGCAGCTCCGGGATGTCGCCCGGACGTTCACGCAGGGAGGGCACGCGCATGCGGATCACGTTGAGCCGGTGCAACAGGTCCTCGCGGAACAGTCCCTGCTTCACCAGCGCATCGAGGTCCTGGTGCGTCGCCGCGATCACGCGCACGTCGACCCGGATCGGGACGTTGCCGCCGACGCGGTAGAACTCGCCCTCCGCGAGCACGCGCAGCAGGCGCACCTGCAGCGCGGCGCTCATGTCGCCGATCTCGTCGAGGAACAGCGTCCCGCCGTCGGCCTGTTCGAAGCGACCGCGGCGCATCGCGTCGGCGCCGGTGAATGCGCCACGCTCGTGGCCGAAGAGCTCGGACTCGAGCAGCTCGGAGGCGATCGCGGAGGTGTTGAGCGCGATGAAGGGCGCGTTCGCGCGCGGGCTGTGCCGGTGCAGGGCGCGCGCGACGAGCTCCTTGCCGGTGCCGGACTCGCCGATCACGAGCACGGAAAGACTCGAGCGCGAGAGCCGGCCGATCGCTCGAAAAACTTCCTGCATCACCGGCGCCTGCCCCAGGATGCCCGGGATCGGCGCGCTTGCCCCGTCCGCAGCGAGGCCGCTGCCCGGCGCGGAGGCACGGTGCACGAGCGCCACGGCCTCGTCGATGTCAAAGGGCTTCGGCAAGTACTCGAAGGCGCCGCCACGATACGCAGCGACCGCGTGGTCGAGGTCCGCGTGCGCAGTCATCACGATCACCGGTAATCCCGGATGGTCGCGTCCGGCGATCTCGAGCAGGCGCAGGCCTTCCGTCCCCGGCATGCGCACGTCCGTGATGAGGACGTCGGGACGTCGTGTCGCGAGCGCCGCGAGCGCGGCATCCGCGTGGTCGAAGGTCGTGGGCAGGAGGCCGCCCTGGCGCAGCGCGCGCTCCAGCACCCAGCGGATCGATGCGTCGTCGTCGACGACCCAGACCTCAAGCGGCTTCGTCATGCCCGTTCTCCAGGGGTAGCAGCAGCGAAAAGACGGTACGGCCCGGACGGCTGTCGAACTCGATGATGCCGCCGTGCCGCGTCGCGATGTCCTGCGCGACGGCGAGCCCGAGGCCGGTGCCGCCCGCACGTGCCGTCACGAGGGGATAGAAGATGGTCTCGCCGAGCTCAGGCGGGACGCCCGGCCCGTCGTCCTCGAACTGCAGCGACGCGACCACGCGGTGCCGGCCGGTGCCGATCGTCGCGTTCGTCAGCGCGCGGCTGCGCAGCGTCAGCCGGCCGCGGCTGCCGAGCGCCTGCACGGCGTTGCGCGCGAGGTTCAGCATCGCCTGCACCAGCAGGTCGCGATCGAGCGAAAGCAGCGGCAGGCTCGGGTCGTAGTCGCGCTCGATGGCGACGCCCGCGGGTGCCTCGGCGCGCGCGAGGCGATACACGCGATCCAGGATCTCGTGCACGTTGACGTCCTCGCGCCGCACCGGGCGCGCGGGCCCGAGCAGGCTGTCGACCAGCGCGCAGAGGCGGTCGGCCTCGCCGATGATCACGCGCGTGTACTCGCGCAGTTCCTGCGACGGCAGCTCGCGCTCGAGCAGCTGCGCCGCGCCGCGCAATCCGCCGAGCGGGTTCTTGATCTCGTGCGCGAGCTGGCGCGCCATTACGCGGCTGCCGCCCTGCTGCACGAGGAGCGCCGCGTCGCGCGTCATGCGCGACGGCCCGGTCGTGTCGGCGATCTCGAGCAGCACGCCGCCCGGCAGCGCGCCCGCGAGCGGCGTCAGGGACACGTCCACCTGGTAGCGCGCGTCGCCGCGTGCCGCCGGCGCAAGCCCGAAGTCGCGTACCGCGAGCCGTTCTTCGCTCGCGCGGCTGCGCGCGAGCAGCGATTCGATGGCGTCGCCGTCCGCGACCAGCGTGCCGAGCGCGCGCCCGCGTGCGGCGACGGGACTCGTCGCGAGCAGGTTCGCCGCGGCCTGGTTGAGCGCGAGCACGTTCGAGCGCGCATCCACGACGAGGATCGCCGTGGCGAGGAAATCGAGGATGGCGGCGGGATCGGGCGCGCCGTACGCTGCGGCCTCAGCAGCCACGGCGTTCACCGCACGGGTGGGCGGTCAGCCGCCGGAGGGCTTGGGCGTCGGCTTCGGTGTGGGCTTCGGCGGGCTCGGCTTCGGCGGCGCGGTCGGGCTCTGCGGCGAATTCATCGAGGGCTGCCGCACGTGGAAATTCGTCTGCTGGCTCGTGATTACCGGGTGCCCGGTGCCGTCCATGATGCTCACGCGCAGGAAGTACGTGCCCCGCGCGAGACCCGAGTAGTCCGTGCTGAGGCCGTCCGCCTGTTTGCGGTTGCCGTTCAGGAAGAAGACCACCGAATGGTCGGGCCGCAGCGTGCCCTGCAGGTCGGCCGCGACGTTCACCACGGCGTCCGCGCCGAAGAACACCTGGTCCGGCGTCGGCGAGACGATCGACAGCGAGCCATAGGGTGAAACCGCGGGCTCGTCTTCCTCCGGCTCGCCGGAGTCTCCCGCGCCACTGTCCCCCGCCTGCTCCTGCCCCTGCGCCTCGTAGGCGTTCGGCTCGATCACGTTGATGAGCTCCGCGCTCGGGGAGTCGGGCTGGTCCGAATAGTGGACGACGCCGTTCTTGTCCACCCACCGGTAGATCTCCTGGGACTGGGCCACCAGGGTCACCGCGAGGCTGGCGAGGATCAGGGCGATACGCATGCCGACAGCATATCCCCTGCCCTGCCGGGCTGACAAAAACGGGACGGCATCTGTGATGGCCGTCCCATCCTGCGCGGCAGCCCTCAAAGGCTGTAATACATGTCCATTTCGACCGGGTGCGTCGACATCCGGAAGCGCGTGACTTCGCCCTGTTTCAACCCGATGTAGGCGTCGATCAGGTCGTCGCTGAACACCCCGCCGCGCTTCAGGAACTCGCGGTCGCGATCGAGGTGATCGAGCGCCATGTCGAGCGAATGACACACCTCGGGGATGTTCTTCGCCTCTTCCGGGGGCAGGTCGTACAGGTCCTTGTCCGACGCGTCGCCCGGATGGATCTTGTTCTGGATGCCGTCGAGCCCCGCCATCATCATGGAGGCGAAGGCGAAATACGGGTTCGCGCTCGAGTCCGGGAAGCGCACCTCGATGCGGCGGCCCTTCGGGTTCGACACCCACGGAATGCGGATCGAGGCCGAACGGTTCCTCGCGCTGTAGGCGAGCATGACCGGCGCCTCGAAGCCCGGCACCAGCCGCTTGTAACTGTTCGTGCCCGGGTTGGTGAAGGCATTGATCGCCTTCGCGTGCTTGATGATGCCGCCGATGTAGTAGAGCGCGATGTCCGAAAGGCCCGCGTAGCGCTCGCCGGCGAAGATGTTCTTGCCGCCCTTCTGCAGCGACTGGTGCACATGCATGCCGCTGCCGTTGTCGCCGACCAGCGGCTTCGGCATGAAGGTGAGCGTCTTGCCATAGCCGTGCGCGACGTTCCACAGCGCGTACTTGAGGACCTGGACCTCGTCGCCCTTCTTCGTCAGCGTGTTCGGGCCGACGTTGATCTCGCCCTGGCCGCCGGTGCCCACCTCGTGGTGATGCACTTCGACCTTGAGGCCGAGCTCCTCGCAGGCCTGGCACATCGCGGTGCGCAGGTCCTGGAAGCGGTCGACCGGCGGCACCGGGAAATAGCCGCCCTTCACGGTCGGCCGATGGCCCATGTTGCCGCCGTCGTAGGCCGTGCCGGAATTCCACGCGCCCTGGACCGAGTCGATGATGTAGCTGCAGCCGTGCAGCTCGTTGGTCCAGCGCACGCTGTCGAAGATGAAGAATTCGTTCTCGGGGCCGAACAGGCAGGAGTCGGCGATCCCGGTGGACTGCAGGTAGGCCTCGGCGCGCTTCGCGAGCGAGCGCGGGTCGCGGTTGTAGCCCTGCATCGTCGTCGGCTCGACGACGTCGCAACGGAGGAGGAGGGTCGTCTCCTCGAAGAAGGGATCGATCATCGCCGTCGCCGGATCCGGCATCAGGATCATGTCGGACTCGTTGATGCCCTTCCAGCCGGCGATCGAGGAGCCGTCGAACATCTTGCCGTCGACGAAGAAGTCCTCGTCGACCATCCGGGTCGGGATGGTGACGTGCTGCTCCTTGCCGCGCGTATCCGTGAAGCGCAGGTCGCAGTACTTGATCTCTTTCTCTTTGATGAATTTGACGACGTCGGCCGGGGTCATGTCCGTCTCCCTGATTCATTCGCTATCGAGCGCGATCCCCGCGATAGTGCAAGGTTCGTGCCATGCAAGAGTGACGCGTGATTATATGATAATCAATTAGTTACAGTCTCTCCGACAGACGATCCAACGTCATGTGCACTATCTTAGTGCGCGCACGATAGCAGACGCACCATGCAGGTGCGACGACATTCCCGGCGGCCCTCGGCACAATCGCGCACCTGCAACTAACGCGGACATGCGACTCAACAAGCACATCAGCGAAAGCGGGATCTGCTCCCGGCGCGAGGCCGACGCCTGGATCGCGGCGGGGCGGGTGACCGTCAACGGCGCGCCCGGCGAACTCGGCACGCAGGTGAAGCCGGGCGATGCGGTCCTGGTCGACGGCAGGCCGTTGCCGGTGCGCCGCAGCGCGGTCTACCTCGCGCTCAACAAGCCGCGCGGGCATCACCTGCACGACCGAGCGCGACGTGCCCGGAAACATCGTGGACTTCGTCGGCCATGCCGAGCGCATCTTCCCGATCGGCCGGCTCGACAAGGATTCCGAGGGCCTCATCCTGCTCACCAACGACGGCGACATCGTCAACGAGGTGCTGCGCGAAGAGCACGGACACGAAAAGGAATACCTGGTGACGGTCGAGCCCGACGTCACCGGCAACTTCCTCGCGATGATGGCCGCCGGGGTCCGCATCGGCGCGGAGAAGACGAAGCCCGCGAAGGTCACGCGCGCCGGCCCGAACCAGTTCCGGATCGTGCTCACGCAGGGACTCAATCGACAGGTCCGCCGCATGTGCTCGGCGCTCGGCTGGCGGGTGAAGCGACTGGTGCGCGAACGGATCATGCACATCCGGCTCGGCGAGCTGCCGAGCGGTCGCTGGCGCGACCTCACGGAAGCGGAGTTGCGGCCGCTCCTCGCTATACTTGCGCATGCCAAGAAGCGCTGAAAAAACGGCGCCGCAGACGTTCCAGGAACTGATCCTGACGCTGCAGCGTTACTGGGCGGAGCAGGGCTGCGTGCTGCTGCAGCCTTACGACATGGAAGTCGGCGCGGGCACTTTCCACACCGCGACCTTCCTGCGCGCGCTCGGACCGGAGCCCTGGAACGCGGCTTATGTGCAGCCCAGCCGGAGGCCTACAGACGGCCGATACGGCGATAACCCGTTTCGCCTGCAGCACTACTACCAATTCCAGGTCGTGATGAAGCCCTCGCCCGACGACATCATCGAGCGCTACTTCGGTTCGCTCGTCGCGCTCGGCATCGATCCGCTGGTGCACGACCTGCGCCTCGTCGAAGACAACTGGGAATCGCCGACGCTCGGTGCCTGGGGACTCGGCTGGGAGGTGTGGCTGAACGGCATGGAAGTCACGCAGTTCACGTACTTCCAGCAGGCGGGCGGACTCGACTGCAAGCCGGTGATGGGCGAGATCACCTACGGCCTCGAGCGACTCGCGATGTACCTGCAGGGCGTCGAGAGCGTCTATGACCTCACCTGGGCCGACGGCCCGCAGGGTCGGGTGAGTTACGGCGACGTCTACCACCAGAACGAGGTGGAGCAGTCCGCGTTCAACTTCGAGCATGCGGACACGGCCTCGCTCTTCGCCGAGTTCGACCAGCGCGAGAAGAACTGCAAGGCGCTGCTCGAGGTGCCGCTGCCGCTGCCAGCCTACGAGCAGACGCTGAAGGCCTCGCACGTCTTCAACCTGCTCGACGCCCGCAAGGCCATCAGCGTCACCGAGCGCCAGCGCTACATCCTGCGCGTGCGCGCGCTCGCCCGCGGCGTGGCCGGTGCCTATTTCGCCAGCCGCGAAGCCCAGGGCTTTCCCTTGCTGCGGGCGGGGACTGTCACCTTTTCGCGCCCTGGCGAAAAGGGGACTGTCCCCTCTGACACCGTCCGCATGACGAAGCAGCCGAAGTGAACCGCCACGACTTCCTGGTCGAGATCGGCGCCGAGGAAATGCCGCCCAAGAGCCTCGTGGCCCTCGGCACGTCGTTCCGCGACGGCGTCATCGCCGGGCTGCAGGCCGCGGGCCTGTCCTATGCCACCGCGCAGGCCTACTTCACGCCGCGCCGCCTGGCCGTGAAAGTGACCAAGCTCCTCGACCGCCAGCCGGAGCAGCGCGTCGAGCGCCGGGGCCCGCCGGTTTCAGCCGCTTTCGACGCCGCCGGCAAACCGACGCGCGCCGCGACCGCCTTCGCCGACTCCTGCGGCGTCAAGGTCGAGGAACTCACGCGGCTCAACGACAGCAAGGGGGAATTCCTCTTTTGCCGCACGACGCGCGCGGGTCAGCTGGCGGCCAGCCTCCTCCCCGCCATCGTCCAGGCCGCACTCGATGCGCTGCCGATCGCGCGACGCATGCGCTGGGGCGCCGGCACCGCGCAGTTCGTGCGGCCCGTTCATTGGATCGTCATGCTGCACGGCGAGCACGTGATCGACGGCGAGATCCTCGGCATCGCCACGGGACGCATGACCCGCGGCCACCGCTTCCACGCCCGCAAGCCGATTGCGCTGCGCTCTCCGGGCGGGTACCTCGCCGCGCTCGAGAAGGGCCACGTGCGGGCCGATTTCGAGGCGCGGCGCGAGCGCATCCGGGCCGGCGCCATCGCCGCGGCCGAAGGCGAGGGCGGCGAAGCCGTCATCGATCCCGCGGTGCTCGACGAGGTGACCGCGCTCACCGAATGGCCGGTTCCGCTCGCGGGCGGGTTCGAGCCGCGCTTTCTCGAGCTGCCGCCCGAGGTGCTGGTGGCGACGATGCAGGACCACCAACGCTATTTCCCGGTGCGCGGCCGGGACGGCAAGCTCATGTCCCGCTTCATCGCGATCGCGAACCTCGAGAGCAAGGACCCCGGGCAGGTTCGCGCCGGCAACGAGCGGGTCGTGCGCCCGCGGCTCGCGGATGCCGCGTTTTTCTACGCCGCGGACCGCAAGGCGAGCCTCGAATCGCGCCGCGCGGCCCTCGGGGCCGTCACCTTCCAGGCCCAGCTCGGCTCGCTCGCCGACAAATCCGGCCGGGTCACGGCCCTGGCTGGTCAGATCGCGCGCGTCGCGGGGCAGGACGGAGCCCAGGCACAACGCGCGGCGGAACTCGCCAAGTGCGACCTCGTCACCGCCATGGTCGGGGAGTTCCCCGAGCTGCAGGGCGTGATGGGCAGTTATTACGCCCTCCACGACGGTGAATCGCCCGAAGTAGCCACCGCGATCGCGGAGCAATACCTGCCCCGCTTCGCGGGAGACGCCCTGCCGTCGACCGGCGCCGGCCTCGCGCTCGCCATCGGCGACAAGCTCGACACAATCGTCGGCATCTTCGCCATCGGCCAGAAGCCGACGGGCACCAAGGACCCGTATGGCCTGCGCCGTTCCGCCCTCGGCGTGCTGCGGATACTGATCGAGACCGGCGTCGCGCTGGACCTGCGCGAGCTGATCCGCACCGCGCTCGAGTCGGTCCGGGCCGACATCGTCCGACTCGGCGGGAAGTCGCCTCCCGAGGGCCTGGCCGAGGAAATCTACGACTACATGATGGAGCGCCTGCGCGCCTGGTACCTCGAGGCCGGCCGCGGCGTGACGACCGAAATGTTCGATGCCGTGCTAGACACCCGGCCCGCCTCGCCGCTCGACTTCGACAACCGGTTACGGGCACTCGCCGCCTTCCTCCAGCTCCCCGACGCAGCGGGACTCACGGCCGCCAACAAGCGCATCGCCAACATCCTCAAGAAGGCCGGCGAGCAGCCGAGCCCGCGCGTCGATCCCGGCCTGCTCACCGACGCCGAGGAGCGCAAGCTCGCGGCCGAGATCGAGGCGCTGCGCCAGGACGTCGAGCGGCTCGTCACCGCGCGCCGCTACGAAGAAGCGTTGACGCGCCTCGGGGCGCTGCGCGGGCCCGTCGATGAATTCTTCGAGCGCGTGCTGGTGATGGCGGAAGACGTGCGCGTGCGCGCGAACCGGCTCGCGCTCCTCGCGGCGCTGCAACGCCTGTTCCTGCATATCGCCAACCTGTCCCGCCTGCCGGGCTGAATCGCGCGACAGCCGGATGCCTGAGAACATCCCCACGTGGCGCAAGATCCCGGGACTCCAGTGGATCCTGTCGTTGACGTACACGACGATCCTTTTCCTCGATTCGGTGGTGTTCGGGTTCGTGATCGTGCTGTTCGGTTGGCTGCCGTTTCGCGCGCTGTACCACTTTGCGCGCGGCTGGGCCCGCACCAATCTCGGGCTCGCGACATTTTTCTGCGGCCTGGACTGGGTCGTCATCGGCCGCGAGAACATCCCGCGCGAGGGTGCCCACGTGTCGATGTGGAAGCACACCTCCACCTGGGAAACGATGGCGCAGATGGTCGTGTTCCCGCCGCAGGCCTGGGTGCTGAAACGCGAGATCCTCTGGATCCCGCTGGTGGGCTGGGCGTGCTGGATGTTGAAGTGCATCGCCATCGATCGCGGCGCCGGACATCGCGCCGTCAACCAGGTGCTCGACCAGGGACGGGAACGCCTGGCTGCCGACATCTGGGTGCTCATCTTCCCGGAAGGCACGCGCATGGCGCCCGGCGAGACGCGCAAGTACGGAGTATCAGGCAGCCTCCTCGCATCGCAGGCTGGCGTGAAGCTCGTGCCTGTCGCGCACGACGCGGGCGACTATTGGCCGCGGCGCGGGCTCCTGAAGAAGCCGGGCCTGGTGCGCGTCGTGATCGGGCCTCCGGTCGAAGCGGCCGGGCGGGACGCACGGGAGCTCAATGCCGAGGTGCAGGGCTGGATCGAAGGGACGATGCGGTCCCTGCGGGATACCGCGGGCTAGACGTCCAGGTTGGTCACGTACAGCGCGTTCTTCTCGATGAACTCGCGCCGCGGCTCGACCGCATCGCCCATTAGCGTGGTGAAGATGTCGTCGGCGGCGACCGCGTCCTCGATGCGCACCTGCAGCAGGCGGCGCACCTCGGGATTGATCGTCGTCTCCCAGAGCTGCCCCGGGTTCATCTCGCCAAGGCCCTTGTAGCGCTGGATCGACTGCCCCTTGCGGGCCTGCTCGAGGAGCCAGCTGATGGCTTCGGGGAAGGCCGTGATGTCCTGGCGCTCGTTGCCCCGGCCCACGTAGGCCCCCGCGCTGATGAAGTCGGTCAGCGTCGTGCCGAGCTCCGCGATGCGGCCGTACTCGGCCGACTGGAAGAACTCCGGCTGCAGGTGCTTCTCCGTCGTCACGCCGTGCTCGGTGCGGGCCACGTCCACCCGTTCCGGCTCGCCCGCCTCGTTCCGGCGCACGCCGAGCTTGTAGCTGTGCACGAGGCTGCCGTCGGAGTTCAGCCGCGCCTCGAGCTCCGTGACCCAGCCCTCGAGCCAGGCGGCATCGCCGAACTGCTGCTCGCCGACCGGGCGCATGGCGAGCAACTGCTCCAGCAGGCGCCGGTCGTAGCGGCGCGCCCAGCGGCCGATGATAGCCTTCACTTCCATGTACTGGCGCGCGAGCATTTCCAGCGATGAGCCGGAGAGCGGCGGCGCTTCCGGGTTCACGTACAGCGCCGCGTTGTCGAGGGCGCTGGTGAGCAGGAGCTGGTCGAGCTCGGCCTCGTCCTTGACGTACATCTCCTGCTTGCCGCGCTTGATCTTGAACAGCGGCGGCTGGGCGATGTAGATGTGACCGCGCTCGATCAGCTCGGGCATCTGGCGGTAGAAGAACGTCAGCAGGAGCGTGCGGATGTGGCTGCCGTCGACATCCGCGTCGGTGTTGTGGCAGCAGATGCCACCCACTCCGGCCACGAAGTTTTCATCCGTCTCGACAGAAAAATCATAGACATAGCCGTTCGACGGGGCGCATTCCTCAATCGATACGATGGGCAGGGCGACCAGGTCGCTTCCGATCTCCGTGAAGCGGCGATTAACGTTGCGAATCGGGCCAGCCAGGCGCGCGGCAAGTTTCGGCGCGTTCCAATGATCCACCCAGACCGCTTGCAACCGGCGCAAGTCCTGCGCCGCGCACACGGAAATCGACCAGTGCCTATGCCGTGTCACGCACGCGTAACCACGAATCTGTCGCTGCACGCCGTCCGGCTCAATGGCGCTCAGCGACGGCATGACCTCAAGGGACGAAAGCAGGTACATCAATCCGCTCGCCAGGTCGTAGGACGAGGTCGCGAACGTGATCCTCGAACGCGCAACGGTGCCGTCGCCCAGCAGGTAACCCCGGAGGAACGCGAGACGCAGTGGTTCCGCAACATTGAAGACAAGATCGGGGATCTTTTTGGTCAGCGAGTCCGCGCCGCGGAACCCGAAAAGCTTCTGCCAGGCGAGGACGGCCACGCGGTTGACGATCTTCAGCTCGATCACGCCCCTGGCATCCGAGTAAACAAGCGCCTGCCGGCCAAAGACGCGCGCCAGGCGTTCCTGCAACTCGGGCAGCAAACGCCGGTTGCCGTTGCCGATCGCGAACCGGATTCCGTTGCGGTCTGAAGCCGAGCCTTCCGCGAGATAGAACCCAAGGAGGAACATCAGGTCTTCATTGACCGCGATGCGGGCCCGAACTCCGTGTCCGCGATAGTGTTCTGGCGTGAGCTCGAAATCCCGGCGGCGGCTGAACCAGTCGAGATCATCGGCGTCGAGCGCCGAGAGCCTGACCTGGTCTCTCACGAGATTGCGCCCCGAACCGGAATATTGCGTACGCCAGATCTTCTCGAGCCGCCCGCCGCCAACGGCGACTTGGCTCATGACCGCCCCGAAATCGGCACCCACGGCACGAAGATAGGATTCGAAATGCGTGCGGGTCGGCCTCTGGGCGCCGCGCTCCCATGCGTAGAAGGTGCAGGGCTGGTTGATCCCGACGGCCTCGCAGACCGCCTTGTTGGACATGCCGCCAGCCCTTCGCCTGGCGGCAAGCGATGCGCCGACGGTCGAGGGCACCGTGACTCGTTCCTCGACCAGTTCGGGGCGGTGGGCGTGCTTTTTCAGGACGCTTTGCCGGAACCAGTCTTCGACGGCCGGACCGCGCAGCCAGACCTGCCGGCTGGAGACGTCGTCACCACGCATTTCCCGCGCGAGATCCAGTTCTTCCGGCGCCGCGGCCGGCAATCTCAGGTGCCGCGGCGCGACCAGCGCATCGCCCGTGCGCAATTCATCGCCGCGTTTCAGGCGAATACCGCCAGCGTCATGCACAAACACGCTGTGGCTGGAGGTCACCCGGACCGAGCGTCCATAGGCGCTGCGAACGTGAAGCAGCTTTTCGTCCAGCGGGTGCCGGATGACCGCGGAGATTGGACGAAACCGGACCTCGCGACTGTCCTGGCCAAAGCAGAGCACTTCACCGAGGTTCCCGCCGCGCAATTTTTCAGCGTGGCCGTCCGATTCGACGGCGCCGCGGCCGGCTTCGATCCGGGCATCGATGAACTCGCCGATACGGACCATGCGTGCAAGGCCGTCCTTCTCCCGCACGAAGACGTGGTCGTCGCCATCCACGCTCATGATGATCACGCGGTGATAGCGCAGCTTCCCCGCATCGAAATCGTCGCGGCCGATGCCGGTGCCGAGCGCGCTGATGAGCGTCACCACTTCCTGGGACGACAGCATCTTGTCGAAACGCGCCTTCTCGACGTTCAGGATCTTGCCCTTGAGCGGCAGCACGGCCTGGGTGCGCCGGTCACGGCCCTGTTTGGCAGACCCGCCGGCCGATTCGCCCTCGACCAGGAAGATCTCGGACTTGGCCGGGTCCTTCTCCTGGCAGTCGGCAAGCTTGCCCGGCAGGCCCGAGGAGTCGAGCGCCCCTTTCCTGCGGGTCATTTCGCGGGCCTTGCGCGCGGCCTCGCGGGCGCGGGCCGCGTCGATGATCTTGAGACAGATGCCCTTGGCGTCGGCCGGGCGCTCGAGCAGGAATTCGCCCAGCTTCTGCGCGACCGCCGACTCCACCGCCCCTTTCACTTCCGACGAGACCAGCTTGTCCTTGGTCTGCGACGAGAACTTCGGGTCCGGCATCTTGATCGAGAGGATGGCCGTCATGCCCTCGCGCGCGTCGTCGCCCGTCAGCGAGACGTTCTCGCGCTTGGCGAGCCCTTCCTTCTCGATGAATTCGTTGATCTTTCGCGTCAGCGCCGCGCGAAAGCCGGCCAGGTGGGTGCCGCCGTCCTTCTGCGGGATGTTGTTCGTGTAGCAGTACATCGACTCCTGGTAGGAATCGTTCCACTGCGCCGCGACTTCGACCGCGATCAGGCCTTCCTGGTGCTGGAAGTAGAAGATATGCGGGTGGATCGCCGTGCGGCTGCGGTTCAGGTACTGCACGAAGGCCGACACGCCGCCCTGGTGCTCGAACACGTCGTTCTTGTCCTCGCGCTCGTCGATGAGCTCGATGCGCACGCCCGAGTTCAGGAACGAGAGTTCGCGCAGGCGCTTGGCGAGCCAGTCGTACGAGAACGTCGTGTTGGTGAAGATCGTGTTGCTGGGCTTGAAGCGGATGGTCGTGCCGCGCTCCGTGGTCGTGCCGACGACGCTGAGCGGGCCCTGGGGTTCGCCCATCTTGTACTGCTGGCGGTGCAGCTTGCCGTCGCGCGCGATCGTCAGCGTCAGCGCGCCCGAAAGGGCGTTGACCACCGAGACGCCGACGCCGTGCAGGCCGCCCGCGACCTTGTACGAGTTGTCGTCGAACTTACCGCCGGCGTGCAGCACGGTCATGATGACCTCGGCTGCCGAGCGGTTTTCTTCCTTGTGGATGTCGGTCGGGATACCCCGGCCGTTGTCCGTGACGGTTACGGATTCGTCGGCGTGAATGGTGACGACGATGCGGTCGCAGTGGCCACCGAGAGCCTCGTCGATCGAGTTGTCGACGACCTCGAAAACCATGTGGTGCAGGCCCGTGCCGTCATCGGTGTCGCCGATGTACATCCCGGGCCGTTTGCGGACCGCCTCGAGGCCCTTCAACACCTTGATTTTGGTCGAATCGTAGGTGTCGTTCGGGGGGGTCCCGGAGCCGTCTTGCATAAGCCGGAAATTCTATCAGAAAAATCCGGCTTTTTGCTTGTTTTTCAGTTGTTTGCGGGCTTCCGTCAGAAGGCGAATCCGTACGCGATTGCAGGCCCCGAAAAGGTCTCGGTGACAGTCTCACCAGCACGGCCTTTCAAGTCCATTTCGACGTGCTTATAGCCGCCGTAAAAACGATGCGGCCCGGTCCGGTAAACGCCGAAAGCGCTGAGGCTCCAGGTGCCTTCCGTATCACCCCCGGACAGGTCCCCACTGAACACCAGGCGCCAGTGTTCATTGAGCGGCGCAGCGTAGCGCGCGCCGACCAGCAGGTCGTAATAGCTCTTGTCGATCCCGGTCTGCAGCACCGGGGGTCCCGCCGGCTCCGGATCGATGACGAGGCCGAAGTCGTTTTCGATGTACCGCAGGCCGCCATAGACCTCGATGCCGGTCATCGGTTGCGAGCCCGGGCTCCACACGAACGCGAGGTCCATCGCCGTCAAGTCGACGTCCGTGTTCACGCGGATGCCCTGTTGGACGTCATTCGTGCCGACGCCCATGAATACGACGTCCACGAACCCTCCGAAGTCTTCCGCCTGCGCTTCCACGTGGCCCTGGAAGCCCATCTCCAGGTTTTCCACGGTGTCGCTGAAGGAGATGTCGAGCGTGCGGTCGCGGGCATCGACCTCGATGGCCGCGCCCCAGACATAGACGATTCCGAGCCACTCCATGCCGGAGCTGTCCGCCCGCGCGCTGCCCGCCGCCAGGGCGAGGGCAAGAGCGCAGCCGTGCGCGAGGGCTTTCTTGCGGTCGATGCGAGTCATGAATTTTCCTTTGTTAGTTCAGTTTCTGGCCGGGCTTCAGGTCCGCCGGCACCGGCGACATCTCGCGCAGTTCCTCGAAGCCCTTGGTGCTGATGTCGGCCCACTGCCTGAAAAGCATCTTGAAGTCGGACAGGTTCGTCACGCTGTTGGAGATCTGCACGCTGCCGGTGTTGCGCGTAGCGCGCTTGTCGAGGGCGCGCCCGAGCAGGGCGCCGGTCGAGGAGTCGCGCACCTCGAGAAACAGCGTCGCATGGCCGGATTCCATCGTGTAGGTGCGCGACCTGCCGGCCGACATGTTGTCCGGTGCCACGATGTAGAGGTCGACCACGCCAGGTCGCAGGCGCAGCACATCAGGACCGGCCGTCGTAACGATCTCGAGCCCTGCCTTGGCGTATTCCTCCGTGAAGACTTCCGTGAAGCCGTCGCGGGCAGCCTTGGAGATCCGGTCGAGGTCCGACTGGTCGAGCTTCTGCGACAGCGTCGCAGCGTCGCGGTTGTAGTCGCGTGCCCAGTCCTTGGAGAACGCCACCTCGACCGGGTCCAGCATGACCTTCTTGTATGCGCGGAAATCGGCGCCCGGCAGCAGGAAGACGGCGTCGAGCCGCTTCGGCTTGACCTCGACCAGGCCGTCCCAGTTGCCCGAATCCTGCGCGATGGCGGCGCAGGCCACGAGACAGAGCGCGGCGCCGAAACCGCGGGCAAGTGCGTCGAATCTCTTCATGTCGATCCCCTTCTGGTTTCCGATCAGCGCCGCCGCGGCCTGGCTCCGCCGCCGCGACTCATCTGCCGCGGCTGTGCCGTCGTGCGGCGCTGGTGGTTCTGGTAGCCGCCGTTGCGCGCCGCTGCGTCACGATTCAACTGGTTGTAGTTCGAGTTCGCCGGGCGCGTCTGGGTTCCGCGCGACCCGTAACTGGAGTCACGCTGTCCGGCACGGTTGCTCGTGTCCCGCGACTCGAGGCTTCCCGATCCGCCGTAGCGCGGGCTATCGCCGGCTGCGCGGTCGTTCGTCGCTGCGCCGCCCTGGTCGCGGGAGAAATTCCCCTCGCCGGCACCCGGTCGTTCGCCGTCGCCCGGGCGATCCGGCGCGTCGACGTCAGACCACCCGCCGTCCTGGTGCTGCTGCCAGCCATCGTCGGTCTTTCGATAAACGTTGCCGTCGTGGCCGGCGTAGACGTCGCCGCCCGCCGATTCCGCGATCGTCGTGCGGTTGCCGGCGTTGCCGACGGAAACGGCGCTGCCGCCGCCGGATCCTTCCGCGCGGGTGACGCTGCGGTCGCCCTGGCGGACCGTGTCGGTCGAAACGCTCTGCCCGTCCTTGCCCGTGAACTCACCCTCGCGTTTCACGCCGCCGCCTTCAGTGCGCTCGCGGCTCGTCGAAGCGCTCGCGCCGCCTTCTCCCGTGATCGTCGTCGAGCCCTGGCCGCCGCCGGTGCTCGCCCTCGATCGTCGCGGACTTGCCGCCCGCGGTCTCGATCTTGCCGTCCGTCGTGTAGCCGCCGCCGGCCTGGCGCTGGCGCGTCATCTCGGAACTGCCGCCGCCGCTGGTCTTGCGTTCCGTCGTGCGCGTGCCGGTGTCGAAGTCGGTCGTCTTCTTGACGTCCATTTCCTGGCCGCCCGGACCCTCGACGGTGCGCTCCATCTTCATCTTGTTGTTGTCGGCGTTGTAATAGCGATCGGTTTCGCTGGAAATGCCCGTGCGCGGGTTGTACGTGCCGCCCGAGCTCGCCCACTCGTCGCCGTCCCACGCGGTCTCGACGTAGCTGCTGCGACCGGTCTTCGGGTTGTAGCCCTGGTTGTAGCTGTAGCCGCCGTACGGTCCGTAATAAACCGACCGCGAACCGTAGCCGCCGGTGTTCGGGTTGTACCAGCTGCCATGGCCGTACGAGCCGCCGTAATACGGGTAGTAATAGCCGCCGTAGTAGTACGGCGGGTAGTAATAGCCGGTGCCGTAGTACGCGACGCCGAAACCGATGAACATGCCCGCTGCGTACGCTCCGTTGTAGCTCGACTGGACGTTGCCGTCATCGTCGTCGACCACGACCACCTGCGTCACCGGATAGGCCGGCGAGCTCGGCGGGATCTTGTACACGGCCGCAGGCACTTCCGACGTTGCAGCCCACGGGCCGGTCGGCTTGTCCGCGACGTACCACATGCCCTCGTAGCACAAGTAGTACTTGTCGCCGTACTGGATGATGTCGTTGCCGGTGTTCACCGCACGCGAGACTTCGGTCTCCGCGATCTTCTCGAACTTCGGCTCGCCGCCCGCGTACGCGACTTTGACATCGGGCGCGGCGCCCGCCTTCACCGTCTTGGTTGACGGCAATTGGGCTTCCAACACTGCGCTGCGTGCCTCGATCGTGCCAGGCACCGACGCGCGCACGTCCGCCTCGGCGTCGTCTGCGGGAATCCGCGCAAATGCGTCCGGCAGCGGCATCGTGAACTTCCAGGGCCCGCGCGCGAGATCCTCCGTCGAGAACCAGCGGCCCGCTACGAGCAGGTAGTACGCGCCGTCGAGCCGGAATAACGGGCTCTCGGTATTGACGATGGATTCGAGGCCGCCGGTTCCGGCAATCTCGCGCCCTTCGGGCTTGCCGTCGAGCACGACGATTTCCGAGGGCTTGAATGTCGTGATGATGGACGGTGCCGCGCCCGCCTTCGGCGTGGTCGCGACGACGGCCGCGATGGACGCGAACTCTCCGCGTGCCGGGATCTTGCGGAACGCCGGCGGCAGCTCCGCGATCGTGCCCCACGGCCCCGCGAGCTTCGCCGCCGTATAGCGGTGGTCGCCGGAAAGCAGGTAGTAGCTGCCGCTCTTCGTGTCGCGAAACACCGGGAAATTCGCGTTTCCGATCACTTCGAGTCCGCTGTCGCCCACCGCGGTCGAAAACGGTTCGCCGTTGATGAACAGCAGGAAAGCCGGCGATTCGACGACGTAAATCGGCGGCGCGGCGTCGTTGAAGCCTGCAGGCGGCGGCGACTCCAGCACGCCGTCGGCCAGGTAGTAGAGGAACACGTCGAGCGGGATTTCCAGCGGTTCTCCCTCGACCGCGGTACGGATGCGGCCCTCCTGCTCGGCGGAACCCTCCCCGCTCGAGAACGTCACGCGATCCACTTTCGGTTTCGGCACTGAAACGATCCGCTTCTCGCGATCGACGACCGTGTCGCCCGACAGGTCGATCACGCCATAGCGCGCGGCCGCGTCTTCGGCGAGGAATTCCACCGCCACCTGCGCGGTGAAGTGCTTGAACTCATCCCAGCTGCGGATCTGCGGCGCGTAGACGATGACCTTGCGGCCGTCCACTTCGCGCTCGCGCGGATATTGCCAGCGTGCACCGAACTCGGGATTCGACGCCTTGGTCTCCGAAATATCCGGTGCGGATCCGCGGTCGCAGCTTGCGAGCGGCAGCACCAGGGAGGCGAGGAACAGGGCGGTCAGGCGATTCGATCGCATGGGCGTTTTCCTGGAAAGCGCGGGAAAAATGCGGCGTCAGTGTAGCGGCGCCGCGCAATGCTGAAAGCTTCTCTTTGCTGCAGCTACACCGGTGCGCGAATCGTGGTGCCCGACCGCCTTGCTCGCAGCTGGACACGCGCGAAAGACGCCAGCGGCAAGAGAATGCTGGCATCTGTCGCGATCATGCCGCTAAATGTTACTAACATCCTCGATTATGCCGTTATCATGATATTAAATTCGCCTAATTGCCCCGCGTTCCACGTGGAACACTCGGCCTCCTTCGACCAAGCCTGCGATTTCTGGCTTGAGCGATGTGACCCAAAGCTGTGCTGGTACATCACGGACCAGCGTCATCAGGCGCGTCAGGTTCTCGCCATCCAGCTCGGCTGCCGGATCGTCCAACAACAACGCGGACCGGCCAGGGCGCTCCAGCTCCTGGATCTCCAGTTGAGCCAGCATCAAGCCGGCCGCGACGAGCTTCTGCTGTCCGCGCGAGACACGATCCTTGGCGGGCTGGTCTCCGACCAGGACGGCGATGTCGCTCCGGTGCGGGCCGAGTTGCGTAGCCCGGTAACGACGGTCCCGGGGCCGATCGGCGGCCAGGGCGTCGAGCAAGGAGCGGTCGGGATCCCAGCCGCGCTGGTGGATGAGGGCGATCGGCTCACCCAAGAGCGCTTCGCCGATTCGGACCAGCAGGGGAGCAATGCGCTCGAGGTATCCGCCGCGCTGGGTGGCAAGTGCTTCGCCGCTCGAAGCCAGTTCTCGCTCCCACACCGCAAGGTCCGTGTCTCCCGCGTCTTTCTTCAGCGCGGCGTTGCGTTGACGCAGGGCCTGATGGTATCGACGCCAATTCGACAGGAACCCATGTTCCACGTGGAACACGCCCCAGTCGAGAAACCGCCGCCGCCGACCCGGGCCTTCCTCGAGCAGTTTGTGGACCTCGGGATCGATGACCTGAGCCGGGAACTGCTCCGCGAGGTCTGCAATGCCCGACGCGGGAGCGGCCCCGACGCGCCACTCCGTATCGCCGCGCGTCGCACGAACGCCCAACGGCACGGGTGCCACCGATCCCAATGCCTGCGCTGACAGCACGAAATCATTTGTGCCGTGGGCGATGAGCGCGTCTCGACGGCGGGATCGGAACGATCGGCCACGGCTGAGAAAAAAGGCCGCCTCCAGCAGGCTGGTCTTGCCGGACGCATTCGGGCCAATGAAGAGATTCGTCTTGTGGTCGAGCTCAAGCTCGACCGCCGACAGGCAACGAAACCGCTCGGCGCGAAAAGTGCCGAGAGGCATACCCTGGCTTACAGGCGCATCGGCATCACGACATACCGGGCGCTCGTTGCGCCTGGCGCGCGCACGAGACAGCTTGAGTTGCCGTCGGTCACGCCAATTTCCACCTCGTTCCCATCCACCGCTGCCAGCGCATCCAGCAGGTAACTCACGTTGAAACCAACTTCGAGTTCGTCACCCCTATACGTGACCTCCACCTGCTCTTCGGCTTCTTCCTGTTCCGGGTTGTGCGCCTGGAGCGTCAACGAGTTCTTCTTCAAGGCCAGCCGGATACCGCGATATTTCTCGTTGGCCAGGATCGCCGTGCGCTGGAGCGCCGCGCGAAGGACTTCGCGGTCTGCGACGATCGCTTTCTGCGGTGCCGCCGGAATCACGCGGCTGTATTCCGGGAACCTGCCGTCAATGAGCTTCGAAGTGAAGCGAACGTCGCCGATCTGGGCGCGAATGTGGTTGCTTCCGATCGTAATCTGAACTTCGCCCTCGGTGCCCAGCAATCGCTGCAATTCCAGGACGCCTTTGCGCGGAACGATCACCTGCTGACCGGTCGCCTTGGTCGGGAGATCCATCTCGCACAATGCCAGACGATGGCCGTCAGTCGCGACCGTTCGCAGCATTTTCCCATCCGTTTCCAGCAACATGCCATTCAAGTAATAGCGCACGTCTTGCTGCGCCATCGAAAAGTGCGTCTTGTCGAGCAGCCGTCGCAGATCGGCCTGGGGGACTTTGAGGCTCTGCTGTTGGGCGAGCTCCTCGATTACGGGGAAATCCGCCGCGGGCAGGGTCGCCAAGACAAAACGGCTCCGACCCGCTTTCACGGTGAGTTTGTCGCCATCCTGCGAGAACGTAAGCGTCACGTCGGCCGGCAAGGACCGACAGATGTCGAGCAGCTTGCGTCCGGGGACGGTGAGGCGCCCGTCCGCTCCGGATTTTATCGCTGCCGTCGCAACGAGCTCGACCTCGAGATCCGTTGCCGTGATGGAAAGCTTCCCCTGGTCGGCCGACAACAACAGGTTTGCCAGGATCGGCATCGTTTGCCGGCGTTCCACGACGCCGATGACGGACTGAAGGGCTGCGAGCAGGCTTTCGCGTTCGGCGCTGAATTTCATCGGTGCACCTGGTGGGTTGTGCGGTTCGGATCTCGCAGGAATCATCTTTTTATCTGATGACTGTAGTAGTTATGAAGGAACGCATTTTCGGTGGAAAACCGCGGAAAAGCGACAGGCCAGAAGGGCTTGCGCGAAGCACAATCCGGTGGCTCGACTGCAGTGATCCTATGCTACCCCTGTGGACGCGCTGTGGAGCGAAAGTCGCCGCCGCGCGCTGCACACATTATCCACATCAGTTGGTCAGGATTCGCAAGAGATTGAGGTAGTCCTCGCCGGCGCGACGTTCAATCTCGCGCAAGTCCTTCACGCGGTCGCAGGCGTGCATTACCGTCGTGTGATCGCGGCCGCCGAAGGCGTCGCCTATTTCCGGCAGGCTGTGGTTCGTCAGTTCGCGCGCGAGTGCCATGGCAACCTGCCGCGGACGCGCGATGGAGCGGCTGCGGCGCTTGGAAAGCAGGTCGGCGACGCGGATCTTGAAGTATTCGGCGACGGTCTTCTGGATGTTCTCGATCGTGACGAGGCGTTCCTGGGCCGCCAGCAGGTCCTTCAGCGCCTCGCGCGCAAGCTCGAGCGTCACCGGTCGGCCCGTGAATCGGGATGTGGCGAGCACGCGGCGCAGGGCGCCTTCGAGCTCGCGTACGTTCGAGCGGATCCGCTTGGCGACGAAGAACGCGACCTCTTCGGGCAGGTCGCTGCCCGTGGCCTGCGCCTTCGACATGAGGATCGCGACGCAGGTTTCGAGTTCGGGCGGCTCGATCGAGACCGTGAGCCCCCAGCCGAAGCGCGACTTCAGCCGCTCCTCGAGTCCGGTGACCTCCTTCGGGTAGCGGTCGCAGGAGAGGATGATCTGCTGCTGGCCCTCGAGCAGGGCGTTGAACGTGTGGAAGAACTCTTCCTGGGACTGCGTCTTGCCGGCGAAGAACTGGATGTCGTCGATCAGGAGCGCATCGAGCGTCCGGTAGGTCTGCTTGAACTCGTTGATCGTGTTGTGCTGAAGCGCCCGCACCATCTCGCTGACGAACCGCTCGCTGTGCACGTAGGCGATGCGCGCCGCGGGGTTGCGCTCACGGATCAGGTTACCGACGGCGTGCATCAGGTGCGTCTTGCCGAGGCCGACGCCGCCGTAGATGAACAACGGGTTGTAGGCGCGCCCCGGGTTCTCGCCGACCTGGTTGGCTGCCGCCCGCGCGAGCTGGTTGCTCTTGCCCTCGACGAAGCTCGCGAACGTGAAATCGGGGTTTAATCGGCTGCCTATAACCTGCGGATCGCGCGGTTTCCCCGCGGAAACAGGCACATTTGTGGATTCTACGGGCGGCGGCTCGTCCCGACGCGTCCCGACCTCGAGCGTGACGCGTGCGCCGCCGCCCAGTTCCTCGATGCGCGTGAAGAGATTCTTCTCGATCCAGGAGACGACGAATCGATTGGGGGCGAGGAGCTGCAGTTCGCCCTCACGCTCGACGGCCTGGAGCGGCCGCACCCAGGTGTTGAATTGCTGCTCGGGGACTTCGCCCTCGAGATGCCGGAGACAGTGATGCCACAACGTGCCCTGCACGAGCATGCCCCGCGTGTTGTTATTGAAGCCGGAAAGGGCAGGAGTCTACGGCGGCGACAGCACCCGCGCCAGAGTTATCCACAACCCCGCGCGGTTGACAGGGCGGGGCCGGCTCCGTAACCTTGCCGCCCTTTCCAGCGTCTGTTGCCCCTTTAATTTCAAAGGTTTGGGATCATGGCCACGAAGCGCACCTACCAGCCGAGCAAGATCAAGCGCAAGCGCACGCACGGTTTTCGCGCGCGCATGGCCACGAAGAAGGGCCGTCAGGTCCTGAAGCGCCGGCGGGCGAAGGGCCGCAAGCGCCTCGCGGTCACTGAACGTCGCTGACGAGTGTCATACGTCGCGGCGTCACGGACTGCGGCCGGGCCACAAGCTTCACGCCGCCGCCGAGTTCGAGCGCGCGCGACGCACGCGCAATCGCCTGACGGATGCGTTCTTCCTCATTCAGTATGTGGCGAATGAAAGCGCCGGGGCCCGGCTCGGCATGGCCGTCAGCACGCGCGCGGCGGGCCAGTCCGTCAACCGCAATCGCCTGCGCCGCCTGATTCGGGAATCGTTCCGGATGCATCGAGAGGAATTGCCCGCGGTGGATGTACTCGTGACCGCTCGATCGGCCGTGGCGAAAGCGGCGAACCGCGAGGTGTTCGAGAGTCTCGCGCGCTTCTGGCAGGCGATCGGGACCGCGCCATGAAACGCCTCGCGCTGCTGCCGATCCACCTGTACCGCTGGTTTCTCAGCCCTTTCCTGGGGCGGCATTGCCGTTTTCACCCGACCTGCTCCGCTTACGCGGTGGAAGCGATCGAGGCGCACGGCATCGTGCGCGGCTATGTCCTCGCGCTGAAGCGCATCGGCCGCTGCCATCCCTGGGGTGGCGCCGGCTATGACCCGGTGCCGGAGGCGCGCCGCGCATGACCCCGCAGATCCGCGTGTTCTTGTGGGTGGGGCTCGGGTTCCTGCTGTACCTCAATGCCCAGGCGTGGATGAAAGCCTACCCGCCGGGCGGCCCGCCGACTCCCGCGGCTGCGGAGTCGACCGTCGGAGCGCCCGCCGCCAATCCGGCGGACGGCCTGTCTGCGGAGCTGCCGACGGTTTCCGGGGAAGCGGCGCCCGCAGCTGCGCCGGCAACGTCAGTTCCGGACTCGATCGCGGAACAGGTGGCGGCGACCGGCAAGGTCCGCATCCGCACCGACGTGCTGGACGTAGACGCGAGCCTCGCCGGGGCCGAACTCGTGCGCGCAGACATCCTGCAGTACCCCAAGCACAAGGATGACCCGACGACGCCGGTCCGGCTCTTCAGCACGGATTCGCCGGACACGCAGTTCCTGTTCCAGTCGGGCCTGACGACGGGAGAGGCGGGCCGCAGCGAACCGAACCACAAGGCGACCTTCACCAGCGCAGCAGCGGAGTACCGGCTGGCGGACGGCGCCGACGTGCTCGAGGTGCCCTTCACCTGGTCCGATGGCGCAGGCCTCACCGTGACGAAGACCTTCGTGTTCCGTCGCGGCTCGTACCGCGTGGACCTGCGCTACCAGGTCGCGAACGCGGGCGCCGCGCCGGTAAAACTCGCTTCCTATGCGCAGTTCCTGCGCCACTCGCTCGGCAACAAGCGCTCGATGTGGGATCCGGAGACCTACGCGTTCCGCGGCCCGGCCTATTTCGACGGCAAGGCCTACCAGAAGCTCGACATCGAAGACTCCGACGACCAGTCGTTGTCGCAGACGGTCACCGGCGGCTGGGTCGCTGCGATGCAGCACCACTTCGTCGCCGCGATCGTGCCGACGGCTTCGCAGCCGTATCAATATGAATTGCGCGTGAAGGACATGGACTACCTGCTGCGCGCAGTCGGGCCCGCGCACGTCGTGCCGGCGGGCGGCAGCGCGGAGTTCGCCGAAACGCTGTTCGTCGGGCCGAAGCTGCAGGAGCAGCTGAAGACGACCGGTCCGCGGCTCGAGCTCACCGCCGACTACGGCATGCTGACGATCCTCGCGCAGCCGCTGTTCAAGCTGCTGTCCTGGATCTTCGGATTCGTCGGCAACTGGGGCTGGACGATCATCATCGTCACGTTCCTGATCAAGCTCGTCTTCTACAAGCTGTCGGAGACGAGCGGCCGCTCGATGGCGAAGATGAAGACCATCGCACCGCGCCTCAAGGCGCTGCAGGAGCGCCACAAGGATGACCGCCAGGCCCAGGCGGCGGCGATGATGGACCTGTACAAGCGCGAGAAGATCAATCCGGTCGCGGGCTGCCTGCCGATCCTGGTGCAGATCCCGTTCTTCCTCGCGTTCTACTGGGTGCTGCTCGAGAGCGTCGAGATGCGCCAGGCGCCGTTCATGGGCTGGATCCAGGACCTGTCCTCGCGGGACCCGTATTTCGTGCTGCCGGTGCTGATGGGCGTCGCGATGTTCGGGCAGTACAAGCTGAACCCGACGCCGCCGGACCCGGTGCAGGCGAAGGTGTTCGCGTTCATGCCGGTGATCATGACCTTCATGTTCATGTGGTTCCCGGCCGGCCTCGTGCTCTACTGGCTCACCAACACCGTGCTGTCGATCGCCCAGCAATGGAAGATCAACCGCGTGGTCGAGGGCGAGGCGAAGAAGCAACGCGCGAACTGAGCGAAGGCGCAGCACCCGGAAGCCACCATGATACTCGTTGGCGATGTCGGCGGAACGCGCACGCGCCTTGCGCTTGCCACGAAGGCGGACGGCGGCTGGCGCATCACGGGCGTCGAAGAGCGCAGGACTTCACCCGACATCCTGGCGGCGGTCGCGGCCTTCGTGCGCGCCGCGGGTACCGTTGAAGCCGCGGCATTCAGCGGCGCCGGCGCGGTCTCGGTCGACGGCAGCATCCGCCTCACGAACATCGAAGTCCGCCTCGAGCCCGCCGCGTTGGCGAAGGCCGCGGGTGTCACGCGTGCCGTGCTGGTGAACGATTTCGGCGCGATCGCGACGGCGATACCGCACCTGTCGTCCGGGTCGCTCGCCGCCTGCGGCGGCGGCGCTCCCATCGCGGGGATGCCAGTCGCCGTGCTCGGGCCGGGCACGGGCCTCGGCACCGCGATCGGTGCGCCGGGCCCGGGCGGCTGGGTTGCCATCACCGGTGACGGCGGTCACGCGGACCTTGCGCCGGTTGACGACGAGGAGCTCGAAATCTGGCAGCGGTTGCGTCATGCGCACGGCCGCCTGTCGGCGGAATCGGTCCTGAGCGGGCCGGGGCTCGAGCGCCTCTATGCCGCGCTCGCGGGCAAGCCGTTGAGCGCCCCGGAGATCGATGCGGCGGCCTGGCGAGGCGAACCCGACGCGGTCCGCGCGCACGCACTCTTCACGCGCTGGCTTGGACGCGTCGCCGGAAATATTGCGCTGATCGCAGGTGCGCGCGGCGGCGTGTACCTCGCGGGCGGCATCCTGCCGCGGTGGAGCAACCATTTCGATGTCGACGCATTCCGGCGGGCGTTCGAAGACAAGCCGCCGTACCAGGAATGGCTGCGCGCGATCCCGAGCTACATCGTGACCCATCCGCAGCCGGGACTCCTCGGGCTCGCCGTCCTCGCGGGGGTTGCCGCATGAGCGTTGCGACCGACACCATCGTCGCGCCGGCGACAGCCGCGGGCCGCGGCGGCATCGGCATCGTGCGCGTTTCGGGGACGGGCACGCGCCTGATCGCGACCGCGGTGCTGGGGCGCCTGCCGCTGGCGCGGCACGCAACCGTCTCGGTCTTCTCCGACTCGGGCGGAAACACGCTCGACGTCGGGCTCGCGCTCTACTTCCCGGCGCCGGATTCCTTCACCGGCGAGGACGTGCTCGAGCTGCACGGCCACGGCGGCCCGGTGGTCATGGACCTGCTCGTCGCCCGCGCGGTGGAACTCGGCGCGCGCCTGGCGCGACCGGGCGAATTCTCCGAGCGCGCTTTCCACAACGGCAAGCTCGACCTCGTGCAGGCGGAGGCGATCGCGGACCTGATCTCGGCGGGATCGGCCGAGGCCGCGCGCGCGGCGCTGCGCTCACTGTCGGGCGTGTTCTCGGGCGAGGTGCATGCGCTCGCGGCAAAGGTGATGGAACTTCGCGCCTACGTGGAGGCGGCGATCGACTTTCCGGACGAGGACGCGGAATTCCTCGAGGTGCCCGAAGTGCGCGAGCGGCTCGCCGACGTCGGCGCGCGCTTCGCCGCGATTGCCGACACGGTGCGGCAGGGGCGGGCGCTGCGCGACGGGCTGCACGTCGTGATCGCGGGCCGCCCGAACGCCGGCAAGTCGAGCCTCCTGAACGCGCTCGCGGGCTTCGAGGCCGCCATCGTCACGGAGATTCCCGGCACGACGCGCGACCTCGTGCGCGAGCGCATCCACGTGGATGGCCTGCCGATCCACGTGGTCGACACGGCGGGGCTGCGCGACACGGACGATGTCATCGAGATCGAGGGCCTGCGGCGCGCGCGCATGGAGATGAGCCGGGCGGACCTCGTGCTGTACGTGGTCGACGCGACGCGCGGCTTCGCGCCGGGCGAGGCCGCGACGCTGCCCGCGGGCGCCGCAACGCTCGTGGTGTGGAACAAGGTGGACCTGCCGGACGCCCAGGGTGCCCCCGCCGCCGATGACCGGCCGGTCGTGGCCGTGTCGGCGCTGACCGGCGCGGGATTGCCGCAGCTCCGCGAGCAACTGAAATCTGCCGCGGGCTACCAGTCGGAAAGCGGCGCCTGGTCGGCGCGCCGCCGGCACCTCGACGCGCTCGCGCGGGCGCAGAGCCTGTTCGAAGTCGCCGAAGGGCGGCTCGCGGAGCGCGCCTCCTTCGAGCTTGTTGCAGAAGAGCTACGCCAGGCGCACCAGGCCCTCGGTGAAGTCACGGGCGAGGCGTCGAGCGACGCGGTGCTGGGCGCGGTGTTCGCGACCTTCTGCATCGGCAAGTAACTCAGCTGCCGATTTTGCCCGCCGTCGTTCTTGGTGATGACGACCAGCGACGAGCGCGGACGCCCGCCCGCCGGCCCATCGGGCCAGGAGCTGTATTGCTTGGGGTTGGCCGGATCGTTGGCACCCGAGGGCGCCTCGCCCGGGTGCTGGATGCCGACGAACATCGTGCGTTCGTCGGGCGTGACGAAGACGCCGGTGATCTCGCAGATGCGCGGCCCGACCAGGAAGCGACGCGTCTCCCGCGTGACCGGGTCGGCACACAGCATCTGGTTGTTGCCGAAACCGGCATAGGAGCCGGCGTCGATCGTGCTGCCCGAGACGTCGGTCTGGATCCACAGCCGGCCGCTCGGCGCGACGTAAATGCCGTCCGGCGAGCCGTACTTGTCACCCTCGATCGTCGAGCCGGTGGCCGGCACGCGCGGGATCCCCGCCGAGCGCGAAGAGGTCCCACCGGAAGGTCGGCTCGGTGAAATCGTGCTCGGTACGACCATGTCACGACCTGGCCGTAGGCGTTGGCGGCGCGCGGATTGACGGCGTTGACCGGGTCGAACGGGAATCCGGTGCGTGGATTCGTCCCGATGGCGCCGCGCGAACTGTTGTTCGTGAGCGTCGCAACCGCGGTCAGGGCGTCCGGGAACGTGTCGATCCACTCGGGCCGGTCCATGCGGGTCCCGCCGGCGAGATCCGCCGCGCCCCGCGTATTGATGAGGATGTCGGCGAGCGACCAGCCGGCGAGATTCGGATTGGAGGGCGTGAGCGGGAGCCAGCGCCCGGTGCCGTTGTCGTTGAACTTCGCGACGTACAGCGTTCCGCGGTTGAGCGGGCTGATGCCCGCGCGGCGCATCTGCCGCCACGGCTGCCGCGACACGTAGCGGTAGATGTACTCGAACACTTCGTCGTCGCCCATGTACACCACGAGCCGGCCGTCGCGCGCTTCCTGGCACCAGGCGCCCTCGTGCTTCATGCGTCCGAGCGCCGTGCGCTTGATGGGCGTGCTGTTCGGGTTGTACGGATTGAACTCGACGACCCAGCCGAACCGGTTGGGCTCGTTCGGCTCGTAAGGCGCGTCCGGCTGGTCGGGAAGCACCGCCGCGTCGATGCGGAAGCGCGCATCGGTCAGGTGCCAGTTGTAGCCGAAGCCGCCGGTGCTGAGCCCGTAGCGCTGCTCGAGCGGCGTCAACGGCGCCCCGGATGCCTTGCGGAAGTAGCCATTGAAGTTTTCCTCGCAGGCGAGGTACGTGCCCCAGGGCGTGATGTCCCATCGCGCAGTTGTTGAGCGTGCCGAGCACCCACGTGCCCGTCGGATCGGCGGAGGTCACGAGGCGCGGGTCGCCGGCCGCCGGGCCGCCGATCCGGATCGGCGTGTTTCCGGTGATTCGGCGCGCGTACTCCGACGGGCGCACCACGCGCCACCGGCCATTGGCATTCTTCTTGATCTCAATGACACCGACGCCATGCGCCGCGAGTGACTTGTTGGTCTTTTCCTGGTTCCAGTTCGCGGTGCCGTCGGGAAACAGCAGCACGTCGTCGGTGTACTCGTGGTTCTGGACGATGCAGCCCGTGATGGCTCGACCCCTCGATCGGGAAGTACACGAGGCCGTCGTTGTGCATGCCCCACTGCCACTCCTGCTCGAACGCCGAGTTGCTGGCGTCCGGGCGGAATTCGGGGCCGTCCGACACCGGGTCGCCCCAGGCGATCAGGACCCTGGCGGTGTATCCGCGGGGCACCTTGACCGCATCTTCGATCGACGTGGCAATTCCCTCGAATCCGAGCAGCCGCCGCGCGCGTTCGGCGTCCTGTGCCGAGGCGGGCACGGCCTTGAGCAGCGCGGTGATGCCACCCGTCACCGCCAGTGCGGTCGAGGCGAGTCCCGCCCCCATGACGGTGCGTCGACTGATCCTGGACAGGGCGACTTCGGTGAGGGTGGGGTTGTCCGAGAAATTGCTGACGATGTCGTCGTCGACTTGCGACATGGGCGTACCTGCCAGGAGTGAGGGAGTGGACTGCCGCGAAGCTAGGCGCGCCCTGTTACGGTTACCGGGACGGGACCGTGACGGTTTCTTGAATGTTTGAAGTCCGTCAGGTTTCCGCCGTTCCAGCCTGCGAAACGACCGGTCGGCGGCAAATGGCACCGATTCGTGACCGGCCGCCGACTGACGCCCATACCGCCCGTCCCTAGCATGGCCCCCGAACCTGAAACAGGACTGGGAGGTCCGGGACCACATGGGCAACAAACACACGCTGCGCGCCGCCATCGTTGCGGCACTTGCTTTGCCGGTCGCCGCGCAGGCACAGGAAGTCTCCAACGAGGAGCTCCTGAAGCGCCTCGAGGAACAGGATCAGAAGATCCTCGTACTCGAACGCAAGCTCGAGATCACGGACGAGGCCGCGGCCGCGGCCAAGGAAACGACGCCGGTCGTCAGCGCGGGGCCGAAGGGCTTCAGCCTGCGTTCCGCCGACGGCAAGAACCAGATTCGCTTCCGCGGCACGCTGCACCTCGACGGACGCTATCTCGAGGGCGTGGATACGACGAGCATCGACACGTTCGTGGCAACCCGCGTGCGCCCGACGATCGAGGGCACCTTCGGCGGCATCTATGACTTCAAGTTCATGCCGGACTTCGGCCAGGGCCGCACCGTGATCCAGGACGCCTTCGTCAATGCGCGCTTCCATACGGCCGCGCAGGTGCAGATGGGCAAGTTCAAGTCGCCGGTCGGCCTCGAGCGCCTGCAGTCGGCGAACGACATGAAGTGGGTGCAGCGCGGCTTCCCGACCAGCCTGGCGCCTAACCGCGACATCGGCCTGCAGCTCGCCGGCGACCTCGGCGGCGGGAAATTCTCGTACCAGGCCGCTTTCCTGAACGGCTCGAACGACGGCTCGAGCAGCGAGACGTTCGCCGACGTCGACGTCAACGAGGACAAGGAATACGCGCTGCGCCTGTTTGCCCACCCGTTTGCGGACAGCGACAGCTTCGCAATCCGCGGGCTCGGTTTCGGCATCGCCGGCACCTTGACGGACCAGACCGGCACTTCGCTCCAGCCGCTGCTGCCTACCATCCGCACGCCGGGCCAGTCGACGGCCTTCCGCTACCGCCAGTTCAGCACCACGGTGGGTGCGCCGTCGGGCACGATCGCGGATGGCGAGCGCACGCGCATCGCCCCGCAGCTGTACTACTACGTGGGAAGCCTCGGCATCCTCAGCGAGTACACGGAAGTCTCGCAGGAAGTCTCACGCGTCGTGGCGACCGGCACACGGGCGGGCACCGTGGATACAGACGCCTGGCAGGTTGCAGCCTCGTACTTCCTGACCGGCGAGGAAGCCTCCTTCCGCGGCTTCCAGCCGAAGTCGCGGTTCTCGCTCGCCGACAACACCTGGGGTGCCTTCGAGGTGGTCGCGCGAGTACAGTCGTTCTCCGTGAGCGACGAGGCATTCCGCGCCGGCGCGAACTCCTTCGCGGATCCTCTTGCCGCGGCGAGCCAGGTCGACTCATGGGGCGTTGGCCTCAACTGGTACCTGAACGAGAACGTGAAGTGGCTGCTCGACTACGAGCGCACTTCGTTCGAAGGCGGTGCCGCCACGGGCGACCGCGAAGATGAAGACGCCATCCAGCTGCGTCTCGCGGTCGGTTTCTGAGAACAGGAGACAAGGAATCATGAAGTCCAGGAATGCATGGAGCCGGATCGTCGGCGTCATCGCGGGCAGCCTCGCGTTCATCGCGACGGCGTCCGCCGCAGAGACGGTGCTGCTCAACGTGTCCTATGACCCGACGCGCGAGCTCTACGCCGACTACAACAAGGCGTTCACCGCGTACTGGAAGAAGAAGTCGGGCCAGGACGTCTCCGTGCGCCAGTCGCACGGCGGCTCGGGCAAGCAGGCGCGCACGGTGATCGACGGCCTGCAGGCCGACGTCGTCACGCTCGCGCTCGCCTATGACATCGACGCACTGGTGAAGCAGGGCAAGCTACTGCCGGCCAACTGGCAGACGCGCCTGCCGAACAACAGTTCGCCGTACACCTCGACGATCGTGTTCCTGGTGCGCAAGGGCAACCCCAAGAAGATCAAGGACTGGGGCGACCTCGCGCGGCCGGGCGTTTCGGTGATCACGCCGAACCCGAAGACCTCGGGCGGCGCGCGCTGGAACCACGTCGCGGCTTATGCCTGGGCGATAAAGCAGCCCGGCGCCACCGAGGCGACGGCCGAGGATTACCTAGCGAAGCTGTACAAGAACGTGCCGGTGCTCGATACGGGCGCGCGCGGCTCGCTCACGACCTTTGCGCAGCGCGGCATCGGTGACGTCTTCATCTCCTGGGAGAACGAGGCGCACCTGGCGTCCAAGGAGCTCGGCGAGGGCAAGTTCGACATCGTGATCCCGTCGCTCAGCATCCTGGCCGAACCGCCGGTCGCGATCGTCGATCGCATCACGCTGCGCCGCAAGACGACGGACGTCGCCCGCGCCTACCTCGAGTACCTGTACTCGCCGGAGGCCCAGGAGATCATCGCGAAGCACTACTACCGCCCGCGCAACGAGGCCGTGCTCAAGAAGTACGCGTCCATCTTTCCCGACGTGAAGATGGTGACCATCGCGGACTTCGGCGGCTGGGAAAAAGTGCAGGCCAAGCACTTCGCCGACGGCGGCCTGTTCGACAGGATCTACGCGAAGAAATAGGCCGAAAAAGGGGACGCACCCCTTTTTCAGAGGCGAACAGAGAGCCAAAAAGGGGTGCGTCCCCTTTTTCAGGCCTTCAGGCGGTAACCCACGCCTGATTCGGTGTGCAGCAAATCGGCTCCGGCGGGATCTCTCTCGAGTTTCTGCCGGAGCCGGTGCACGAGCTGCTTCAGGAGCTGGCGGTCGCCGCTCCCTCGATGTCCCCACACGTGAGCCAGCAGCCGTTCGGCCGAGACCACGTGACCCGCCTGGGCCACCAGGATCTGCAGCAGCCTTGTTTCGAGCCGCGTGAGCCGCAGCGGCGCACCCCCGGCGATCGAGATCGCGTGCGCCTCGAGGTCGAGCGCGACGCGCCCCGACTCCACGACGTCGCCCTGCTCGATGCCGGCGCGGCGCAGCAACGCCTTCACGCGCGCGAGCAGGGTGCGCGGGCTGAAGGGCTTCGTCAGGTAGTCGTCTGCGCCGAGCTCGAGCGCGCGCACCAGGTCTTCCTCGTCGCCGCGCGCGGTCAGCATCATCACCGGCACCTCGGACCGCGAGCGGATCGACTTGCAGACGTCGAAGCCGCTGCCCGACGGCAGGTTGATGTCGAGGATGACGAGGTTCGGCAATTCGGCATCGAAAACGCGCAGTGCATCCACGGTGTCCGCTGCCTTGACCACGGCGTAGCCGGCATTGGTCAGCGAGAAGGCCACCAGCGCCAGCAGGTCCGGGTCGTCGTCGACGACGAGGAGCTTCACGCAGCCCCCGCGGCGATCGGCAGGCTCACGGTGAAGCGCGTCGTGCCGGCCGGCGTGCGGCCCGCGCGCACCTCGCCGCCGTGGCGCTCGACGATCGACTTGACGATCCAGAGGCCGAGGCCGAGCCCGCGCGGATCCGGTTCGCGGTCCGCGGCGCGGTAGAAGCGCTCGAAGATCGACGTGCCTTCGAGTTCCGGCGCGCCGGGACCGGTGTCTTCCACCCAGAGCTCGACTTCCGCGCCCTTGCGTACCGCGCCGACCGTGATTTCGCTGTCCTCGGGGCCGTACTTGTTCGCATTGGCGAGCAGGTTGGTGACGACCTGCGTGAGGCGCGGCGCATCGCCCGTGATGACCGGAAGATCCTGCGGGATCGCGGTGCGCAGCACTTGCCGGCGCTGCGTCAGCAGTCCCGACATCAGGTCCTCCGCGTCCTCGACGACCTGCGCGAGCATGACCGGCTGGCGGCGGATGCCGAGCTGGCCCGACTCGATGCGGACGCTTTCCAGCAGATTGTCGATGAGGCGGGTCAGGCGCAGCGTGCCGCGCTGCAGCGACTGGAGCAGTTCGCCGAGGCGCTCGCGCGGCATGCCGTCGAGGCCGTCGAGCATCAGCTCGACCGACGCGAGCTGTGCGGAAAGCGGCGTGCGGAACTCGTGGGAGATGTTGGCGAGGACCGTGTCGCGCGCGCGGCGCACGGCCTCGAGCTCGGTCTCGTCGCGCATGACCTGCACCTGCAGGCCGCCGGCGGGCGCTGCGCTCGTGATGACGACCGTGCGCGCCGCGCCGCCCGCCGTGAGGTACTCGGTGGACTGGGCCTTGCCGTCATCGCGCGCGGAGTAGATCGGGCAGGCGAAATCGCAGGGCCGCCGACCGTCGACAGGTTGTGGTTTCAGCACGTCGCCGCAGAACTGGCCGATCAGGGTTTCGGGCGCGGCGCCGAGCATCTTCGCCGCCTGCGGGTTGAGGTAACGGATGCGCCGGTCGGCGTCGACGGCGTAGACGCCCTCGACCACCCCTTGCAGCACGGCCTGGGCCTGGGCCTCGTTCTGGCGCAGCGTCGTGGTGAGGTCGAGGAGGTTGCGACGCATGTCGTCCATCGTGCGCGCGAGCGCTTCGACCTCCTGCGTGCCCTGGGCCGGGATCGAGGAGGAGAAGTCGCCCTGCCCAAGCCGCTCCGCATAGTTTGCAAGGGCCTGGATCGGCGCGCCGATGCGCCGCGCGAGCAGCAGCGATGCGAGGAGCGCGACGCCCGCGAGCAGGATGGATACCAGCGCGAGCCGGCGCACGAAGCTCGAGACCGCGCCGGCGCCGGCGTCCGCCGGCAACCGCGCCTGGATGAGCAGGATCGCCTCGCCGGTCGATGCAAACACCGGCAGGCTCGCCGCGAATTCGCGCCGCGGCGGGATTTCTGCGACGGCGATCGTGCCGGTCGCGAGCGCCTCCGAGTGCACGTCGCGATAGGCGGGATCGACGGCATCCAGCCAGGCGGACATGGGCAGGAGGCGGATCTCGACGCCGACCTGGCGCGAAAGCTCGGCCGCGAGGCGATCGTCGAGGCGGCGGATGGTCACCACGTGGCCGCCGGGAAAACCGGGGATGTCCGCGCGCGCGCCGAGCGGCCCACGATCGCCGCTCGCGACCATGAACGATTCGCCCTGTTCGTCGGCGGCCTCGAGCACCGCGGGCCAGTCCGCGGCCGCGCCCGCGAAGACGACGAGCTGCTTGCCGTTGAACAGCGCGCAGGCGTCGAGCCCCGCCGTGTCGCAGAAGCGGCGCAGGAACAGTTGCAGTTGCACGGCATTTCCCTCGCGCACCAGGCGCGCGAGCGTCGGGCGGCCCGCGAGCAGCCGGGACGCGGTGACCGTTTCCTCGCCGACCCGTCGGATCTCGTAGCGCGCCTGGTGCGCCGCGGCGCCGGCGCGCGAGAGCGACTGCTCCGAGGCCTGGTCGCGCAGCAGGCCGAGCGAGGTGAGCGCGATCGCGACGATCGCAAACAGCACGAGGCCGGCGATCGTGAACAGCAGCAGGCGCTCGAGCGAGCGCGGCCGCGCCAGCAGGCGCGTGAGGCCCGCCTTCGCCTGCCGCGCGAGCCGCAGCGCAACGGCCTTCACCTTCCGCAGCAGCGGGTGCAAGCTCAATGCCCTCCGGTCCCGGAGCGCCATTCAACCAGAGTCTTGGCGATCAGGGTAAAGATCGCGAGCATGGCGAGGAGCGAGGCCACGGCAAAGGCGGCGACGAAGTTGTACTCGTTGTAGAGGATCTCGACCTGCAGCGGCATCGTGTTGGTGAGGCCGCGGATGTGGCCCGAGACGACCGAGACGGCGCCGAACTCGCCCATCACGCGCGCATTGCAGAGGATCACGCCGTACAGCAGGCCCCAGCGGATCTTCGGCAGCGTGATGCGGACGAACATGGTCCAGGGCCGCGCGCCGAGCGACAGCGCCGCGACCTCTTCGTCGCTGCCCTGCTGTTGCATGAGCGGGATCAGCTCGCGTGCGACATACGGGAAGGAGATGAAGATCGTCGCGAGCACGATGCCGGGCACGGCGAAGATCACCTGGACGTCGCGGTCGAGCAGCCACTCGCCGAACCAGCCCTGGGTGCCGAACATGAACACCAGCACGAGTCCCGCGATGACGGGCGACACCGCGAACGGCAGGTCGATCAGCGTCACCAGCAGGCTCTTGCCCTTGAACTCGAAGCGCGCGATGGCCCAGGCCGCACAGATGCCGAACACCGTATTGACCGGCACGACGATCGCGGCCGTCAGCAGGGTCAGCTTGATGGACGCGATCGTGTCCGGGTCCTTCAGGCTCGTAAACCACTCGCCGAAGCCCTTGGCGAGCGCCTGCACCAGCACCGCGCCGAGCGGGGCGAGCAGGAGGAGGCCGAGGAAGCCGACGGAGACCGCGATGAGCGCGACGCGTGCCGCGCGCGCGCCGCGCGTCAGGGGCCGGACTTCGGTAGCGACGCTGGCGCCGGCGGCCATCAGCGTGACATCCCGATGCCCATCCGGCGCTGGCCCCAGCCCTGCACCAGGTTGATCGCGAACAGCATCACGAAGGACATCGCCAGCATGAAGAAGCCGAGCGCGGCGGCGCCGTCGTAATCGTACTGCTCGAGCTTGATGACGATCAGCAGCGGCGTGATCTCGGTCTTGAGCGGCAGGTTGCCCGAGATGAACACGACCGATCCGTATTCGCCGATCCCGCGCGCGAAGGCGAGCGTGAAGCCGGTCGCGAGTGCCGGCATGACGGTCGGAAAGATGATGCGACGGAATACATGGAAGCCGCCGGCGCCCAGCGATTCCGCGGCGTCCTCGAGGTCCTTGCGCACCTCGATCAGGGCCGGCTGCACGGAGCGCACGACGAAGGGCAGGCCGATGAGCACGAGGGCGACCACGACGCCGAGCCAGGTATAGGCGACCTGGATGCCGGCCTCGGCCAGCTTCAGCCCGAGCCAGCCAGTCGGCGAGAACACGGTCGCGAGCGCGATGCCGGAGACGGCGGTCGGCAGCGCGAACGGCAGGTCGATCATCGTGTCGAGCAGGCGCCGGCCCGGGAAGTCGTAGCGCACCATCGACCAGGCGACGACGAACCCGAATATGGCGTTGATCGCCGCGGCGAGTGCGGCCGCGCCGAAGGACAGCCGATACGAGGCGACCGCGCGCTCGTCGACCAGCATCTCGAACAGCTGGGCTGGCGGTATCCCGAGCGCCCGGATCACCATCGCGGCGAGCGGCAGCAGGATGACCGCGCTCAGGAAGAACGTGGTGAAGCCGAAGGTGAGCCCGAAGCCGGGCAGCGGGCTCGGCGCGGCGATGCGTCCGCCGGCCATGCTCAGCCCGTCCCGTCCGGCGCGCGCACGATCAGCACGGGCCGCAGCTGCGGACCCTCGAGGAGGTTCGTGAGTCGCGCGGTTTCGGAGGCTTCCAGCGAATCGAGCCCGAGCACGAGCATCGAAGTCGGGTCCACCGAGAGCTCGCGCTCGAGTTCCGCGTCCGCGTCCCCGAAGCGGAGCTCCGTGCGAAGGTCGAGGCCGTGCTCCGACAGGGCGCGGGAGCGCGCATCGAGCAGGAGCCGGAGGCGCGAGGCGCGCTCGCGCTCGGGCGTCGCCCGTTCGTGGATCGCGAGCAGCACGGACTCGGCCGGTATGTGGCGCAGGAGGCTCGCCGCGACACCGAGTGCGCCGACGCCGGCTTCCGCACCCGGCAGCACGACGATACGCCCCGGGAGCATGGCACCCGCCGGCAGGACGAGAAGCTGCGAGGCGCCGTGCCCGAGGTTCCACAGTGCCGTCGCGCTGGCATTGGCGCCGGCGGCCAGCACCGGCATGCCGGGCGGCGCGCTGGCGGTGCGCGTCGTGCGCATCGTGATGCGCGTCTGCATGCGCGCGGCGAGCGCGGCGAGCAGCGGCGTATCGCGCAGCTGCTCGGCTGCGGCCTGTTCGCGCGCGATCACCGTGAAGCTCGAGATCGGCGTCGGCAGGCTGTGGATGCGCCGCGCGCTCACCGTGACGGTCTGGCCGATGGTGAGCGGATTCGCGCGCTGCTCCGGGAAGGTGCGCGTGGCGTCGAGCAGCCAGCCACTGCCGTCGGCGCCCTCGCGATCGGGCGTCGCGGGCACCGGCCCTTCCATCGGCATGCGTATGCGCAGGCGCTCCGTGGCGCCCGCGAACTGCAGTTCCTGCACCACGCCGTTGCCGACGGGGGTGAGGCCGTCCGGCGCCTTGCCGGCGCGCAGCTCGACTTCCTCCGGCCGGATGACGGCGACGATTTCGCGCGGCGTCACGTTCTCGGCGCCGGGCCGGTCGAAGCGCAGCTCGCTGCCGCGGCGGTAGCCGAGCAGGAGGTTCGCGGCGCCGAGGAAGGTCGCCACGAACCGTGTGCGCGGCCGGGCGTAGAGCTCATCGGGGCTGCCGACCTCGAGCAGGCGGCCCTGGTGCATGACGCCGATGCGGTCCGCCATCGCGAAGGCCTCGTCCTGGTCGTGGGTGACGAGGATGGTGGTCACGCCGAGTTCCTGCTGGATCACGCGAATCGTGCGGCGCAGTTCCTCGCGGATCTTGGCGTCGAGCGCGCCGAAGGGCTCGTCGAGCAGCAGCACTTCGGGGCGGTGGGCGAGCGCACGCGCGACCGCGACGCGCTGCTGCTGGCCGCCCGAGAGCTGGGTCGGCAGGCGATCGTCCATGCCTTCCAGCGCGACCAGCTTCAGCAGTTCCAGGCGCCTGGACAGGCGATCGGCGCGCTTCATGCGCCGCACGCGGAGCGCAAACTCGACGTTGTCGGCCACGCTCATGTGGCGGAACAGGGCGTAGTGCTGGAACACGAAGCCGACGCCCCGATCGCGCGCCGCGACGCCCGTGACGTCGCGCCCGTGCAGCGACACCCGCCCGTGGTCGATCTCGACCAGGCCCGCGATCGCGCGCAGCAGCGTGCTCTTGCCGCTGCCCGAGGGACCGAGCAGCACGAGGAACTCACCCTGCTCGATCTCGATCGAGACGTCGTTGACGACCGGCAGCGATTGATACCGCTTGGTCACCTGGTCGAGTGCGATGGACATGAGGCAGAACCTGCTGGCCCGTCGGGGCGAATGCGGGAAAGGCTATTGTGCGGCCGGTTCTGCGGTCAGTCGCGGGGCGGTAACAAGTCGGTTACGGAAAGCCGTACTGCAACGCAGTTCCTGCAGACCCCGTGCGCAGGGGGTTGCGGATGCGAACCGGTCCGCAGCACCGGTGCCGGGGGCGCCTATTTAACGGTGTAGCCGCGGCCCTCGAGGCAGGCACCCAGGCCGCGCTTGAACGTGTCGACCTTCTGCTGCTGCGCCGCCTGTGCCGCGTCTTCGCTCGCCTGTGCGGATTCCTGGGCCTGCTCTTCCTGCGCGCTGCGGTTCTTGCGCGCCTGGCGGCCGCCCGCCAGGACACCGGCAGCCGCGCCGACTTCGGCGCCCCCGCTCGCATCGTCGTCTGCGACTTCGCCGATGACGGCGCCGGCGGCCGCGCCGCGCGCTGCGCCCTTGATGCGTTCGCCACCCGGGCCCTGTTTCTCCGCCGGCGCGGCTGCGGCGGGAGCAGGTGCCGGCGCCGCCGGATCGAAGCCGGACTGGGTCTTCGACCAGTCGTAGCATTCCGTCTCGTCCTTCGACTGTTGCGCGGCGTCCTGGGCTTTTGCCGGATAGACGAAGAGGCCGAGCGCGGCCGCGGGCGAAGCGGGCGCGGTCGTTTGCGCGATGGCGATGCCTGCGCAGCCGAGTGTCGTCATGACCAGGGCCAGGGTGAACGGGCGTTGCGCGGCTTTCATGGCGGGTCTCCGGGTCTTGCGTGTGTGCCGTGCATCGTAGCAGGCTCATCACCCCGGACCGGAAGCGGACACATGAAGAACGACAGCCGACTCTTGGAACTGGCGGCACTTGCACTCTTTGCGAGTTCGTCCGCGGCGGACGAGGCGCAGGCGGTGGCCGCCGCGGAGCGGCACGTCGCGCGCCATGAGGCCGGCGATCGTCGCGGAGCTGCGCGATCTCCTGGCGCTGCCGAACGTCGCGTCGAACGAGGCCGACATCCGCCGCGAACGCGGCGCTGCTCGTCGCGATGCTGGAGAAGCGCGGCATCTCGGCGCGCATCCTCGAAACGCCCGGCGCGCCGGTCGTCGGTCTACGGCGAACTCGCGACGCCGGGCGCGACAGCGCACGCTCCTTTTCTATGCGCACTTCGACGGCCAGCCGGTCGAGCCGGAGGCCGCCTGGATGACGCCGCCGTTCGAGCCGGTGCTGCGCGCCGGGCGAGCCGAGGACGGCGCCCCGGTCATTCCCTGGGCGGACGCGAACTATCCCGCTGCCGGACGAGGCGCGCATCTACGCGCGCTCGGCGAGCGACGACAAGGCGCCGATCGTGGCGATGCTCGCCGCCATCGATGCGCTGCGCGCCGCGAAGATGCCGCTCTCGGCCAACCTCAAGTTCTTCCTCGAGGGCGAGGAGGAGGCGGGCTCGCCGAACCTCGCGCGAGACGCTCGGCGGCGCATCGCGACGCTCCTCGCGTCCGATCTCTGGATCTTCGGCGACGGCCCGATCGATCCGCGCGGGCTGCCGCGCATCGCGCTCGGCGCGCGCGGCGTCACTGGGTTTCCGACTGACCGTGTACGGGCCGGCGACCAGCCTGCACTCCGGCCACTACGGCAATGTCGCGCCGAATCCCGGCGCGCGGCTTGCGGCGCTCATCGCATCGATGCGCGGCGACGGACGGCCGCATCACGATCGACGGCCTCTCAGCGCCCGCCGCCATCGCCCGCGGCGCTCGCGCTCGCGCGCGAGGCGTTCGACACGCGCGGCATGCTCGCGGCGGCCGGCATCGGTGCGACCGAGAGCGGGCTCGACTACGGCGAATCGATCCTGCGTCCCGTCGCTCAACGTCACGCAGCTTCTCTATGGCGGCGCGGGCGCGCAGCGCAACGCCATCGATCCCGAAGCGACCGCCGGCTTCGACCTCCGCCTCGTGCCGGGCATGACGGTCGACGGGCGCACGCGCGGCCATCGAGGCGCACGTGCGCGCGCAGGGCTACGCGCTCATCGACGCGCCGCCGACCGCGGATGAGCGCGTGAAGCACGCGAAGCTTGCGCGTCTCGACTGGGGCGACGACGGCTATCCGGCGGCGATGGCCCGCCGGATCATCCCGGCGTCGCGCGCGTGATCGACGTGATGCGCGAGGCCACCAACGACGACGTGCGCGTCGCGCCGCTCATGGGCGGCAGCCTGCCGATCGCGCCGATCGGCGAGGTGCTGCAGCACGCCGTTCGTGATCGTGCCGATCGTCAACGCCGACAACAACCAGCACGCGCCGAACGAGAACCTGCGCATGCGCGGAGTTCCGCCGCGGCATCGAACTCTACGCCGCGCTCCTCGCCGCCGCCGGCCGCGGTTGGTAATCGACAAGGGGACGCTCACCTTTAGCTAAACGTGAGCGTCCCCTTGGACGGTCAGCGCGGGGCGTCGGTCGCGAGGGTCTTTCCGATCCAGTCGCGGAAGCTCGCAATCAACGGGTCGTCATCGCGATCCTCGTGCCAGGCGAGGAAATACGCGCCCCCCGTGATCGTCTGCTGGAACGGGCGGGATAGACGCCCGCTCGCGACGTGGGCCTGCGCAAAGCGGGGCGTGAGCAGGCCCGCGCCCTCGCCCGCGAGTACGGCTTCCAGGATCAGGTGCTGGTTGCGGACCAGCAGCTGGCCGCGGCGGCCGCGGGCGGGAGTCCGCGAGCCGGCGGCGCGGAACCAGTCGTCCCACGCCTCTTCCGGAATCAGCGGCAGGCGCGCGAGCGCTTCGACCGAGAGCGGCTCGCCCTTCTTCACCAGGTTGCAGGAGACGTAGGGCGTCAGCTCGAGCGGGAACAGGGATATCGCGTGAGCGTCCGGCCCCGGCGCAGGGCAATGGCGGATGGCGACGTCGAAGCGGCCGTCGTCGAGCGGGCGATATTCATCCGCGATGTCGAGTGCGAGCGAGATGCCCGGGTCGTGGCGCCGGAATTGCGGCAACCGCGGCAGTAGCCAAAGCGTAGCGAAGGTCACGGTCGTCGTCAGCGACAGGAGCCGCGGGTCCGAAAGCTCCATGAGCGCGCGCTCGATCGCCGTGAACCCGAGCGCGATGCGCGGGGCGAGTCGTGCGCCCGCCTTCGTGAGCCGGAGCCGCGGCCTGCGCACGAAGAGGGCGATACCGAGGCGCTCTTCGAGCTGCGCGATGCGCTGGCTCACCGCCGCCTGCGTGAGGCCGAGTTCCTCCGCGGCCGCCGTAAAGCTTCCGCGTTCCGCACAGGCGGTGAAGACGCGGAGCGATTCCCAGTTCTGGCGGGGGGCGACGTTTGGCATAAGGTTGCCTTATGAGCCTACCACCGAATCTAACCCGCTGCGACCGGCCCCGGGCGGATCATCCACGCCATGGAAGAGCGACCGGGAGCCGCAAAGATGAGCAAAAGGGTGCGGAAAATCGCGAAGGTCATCGTGGAAGGATTGACCCTGTCGGCGCGGGCGACCGCCTGGCGCGAGGGCATGCCCTGGATCGATGACCGGCGGACGCGCGAGAAGCGCACCGCCAACCATCAGTGAATCTTATCCGGTGACGAGCTTCCGGCGACCACGCATCCAGTAGTAGATCGGCACACCGGCGAGGGCGAGCGCGAGGGCCCAGATGAACGCTTCCCAGCCGACGCCGAAGAAGGCGAAGGCGGCGAAGGCGATGCCGCCCGCGCCTGCAATCCAGAGCAGGGGCGAGAGGCCCGCTGGGCTCTTGCGCAGCATCACGAACAGCGCGAGCGAGCAGCAGACGTAGAGCGGCAGGTTCGCCGCCGACACGATCAGCGACAGCTTGGTGAATGCGCCGACGAGTGAGGCGCTGTAGTTCATGAGTCCGACGAAGGTCGCGAGCGCGCCGGCGAGGAGCAGCGACGCCCAGGGTGCGCCGAAGCGATTGCTATCGCCGAGCACCGGTGGCAGCAACCCGTTGGCGGCCAGCGTTCGCGTCAATTCGCTGGACAGCAGCGTCCATCCGTTCAGGCAGCCGAGCCCGCTGATCACCACGAACAGCGAGATCCAACGGCCGTTGCCGGGTCCGAGCAGGTGGTCGACGATCGTCACGGCGGGTGCATCGGAAGTGGCGAGCGTCGCCTGCGGCACGACCAGCAGGCCGATGGCGACGATTGCGACGTAGAACGCCGCGACGATGAGCGTGCCGATCAGCGTCGCGCGCGGGATGGTGCGCTCGGGATCCTTCACGCGTCCCGCGGCGACCGCCGCGGACTCGAAGCCGAGCATCGCGTAGAGCGCGACGGCCGCCGCGCCCATGGACAGGTGCATCGTGAGCGGCGTGGTCGGCAGGTTCGGCGTGTATTCGCCCGGGTTCGCCAGGATCGAAAAGCTGCCCACGACCATGATCAGGATGAGGGGCACGATCTTCAGCAGGGAGGTCACGACCTGCACGCGGCCGCCGCTCCTGATGCCGAGCAGGTTGACGCCGACGAAGATCCACATGAACGACACCGCGATGATCGCGGGCGGAATCGACCGGGCAGCCGGGAACACGTTCAGGAAATAGCCGACCGTCCCGATCGCGAGCACGGGCAGCGTCACCCAGCATGAAATCCAGTAACTCCAGAGGGCGGGGAACGCAAGCGTTTCGCCGAGCGTCGAGCGCACGTATCCGAAGGGCCCGTCCGCCTGCGGCAGCTTGCGCGCGAGGGCGGCGAAGGTGAGCGCAAGGCAGACGCAGCCGATGATGACGGCGGCCCAGCCGGTCAGTGCGTTGAGCCCGAAGGGTGCGAGCGCCGCGGGCTGCATGAAGATGCCCATACCGATGGTGTTGCCGACGACGAGCGCCGTCGCCATGCCGAGCCCGAGTTGCCGGTCGCTCATCGCGCGCCTCCCTGGTGGACCAGCTGGCCCTGCTTGATGACGCCGGACACGTGGCGCATGAGGTCGATGTTCTCGAGCGGGTCGCCCTTGATGGCGACCAGGTCGGCGAACTTGCCCGGCGCGATCGAGCCGAGCTCCTGGGACCGGCCGAGCGAGGCGGCGGCGCTGATGGTCGCGGCGCGGATCGCGTCGAGGGGGGTCATGCCGTATTTGACCATGTAGGCGAACTGGCGTGCATTGTCACCGTGCGGGTAGATGCCCGAGTCGGTGCCGAAGCCGATCCGCACCCCTGCCGCGACCGCCTTGGCGAAGTTGGCGCGCTGCTGGTCGGTGGTCTCGCGGTTCTTGCGCATGATCTCCTCGGGCCAGCCGTCGCGCGTGCCGACTTCCTCGGTGTAATCGCCGTTGTAGATGTCGGCGACCAGCCAGGTGCCGTGCTTCACCATCAGCGCGATGCCCTCGTCGTCGAGGAACGACCCGTGCTCGACAGTGCGCACGCCGGCGCGGATCGCGTTCTTTATGCCCTCGGCGCCGTGGGCGTGCGCCGCGACGAACGTGCCGCGCCTGGCGGCCTCTTCGACAGCCGCACGGATTTCCTGTTCCGTGAACTCCGGCTTCGAGGGCGTGGTACCGGCCGTGAACACCGCGCCAGTCGCGATGACCTTGATGAGGTCGGCGCCGCCCGCGAGGATCTCGCGCACACGCTGGCGTACCTCCGCTTCGTTGCTGGCGACGCCGCGGCGCATTTCGTCGGGCACGACCGTGCCTGCGGGCAGGCCTGTGACTTCACCGCCGCCGCCGGGGATGGTCACGTAGGCCCCGGCGACGAACATGCGCGGTCCTTCGACCTGCCCTGCGTTGATCGCGTTTCGCAACGCGACGTCCACGAACGCGCGGTAGGTGCCGACGTCGCGCACCGTCGTGAAGCCGGCATCGAGCGTCGCGCGTGCGTGCGCGACACCCATCAGCGCGTCGCGAGCCGCGGAACTCGAGAGCGGTGCCGCGACGTCCGCGGAGCTGATGTCGCCGACGAGGTGCGTGTGCAGGTCGATGAGGCCCGGCAGCACGGTGTAAGCCGACCAGTCGATCAGCCGGCCGCCGGTCCGCGAACCCGCGGCCCAGGGCGTGATCGACGCGACGCGTCCGTCCTCGATGCGGATCGCGCGATCCGCGAGGTATACGCCCTGCTCGACGTCGAGCATGCGCCCGACCCGCACGACGACCGTTTCCGCGCTCGCGGGCGTGAGCCCGGCCGTGCATGCGGACGCGACCACTGCAAGGAACGCCGTGCGAATCATCTTCATTCCGCGGTCCCCCCGAGATTCGTCATCATAAATGCTGCTAGCATGTCGGCCCCAAGTTTCGCTGCCGGCCAAAGTTCCGGCGAGGTTGCCGCATTTGTTCACCGGATTCCGCGCGCTCCGTAGCATCCTGACGCTTTCCGCGGCGCTGGCCGCATCGGTCGCCGTCGCCGGGCCCCGGGCGCGCGACCTCGGCGTGCCTTTCGAGGGCACGCCCGGACCCCTGAATGCCATCACGGACGTCGCCGGCGTCACCGTCGGCCAGGTCACGCTGATCGAGGACCTCGCGGACGGCCGCAAGGTGCGCACCGGCGTGACGGCGATCCTGCCGCGCGGACGCGAGACCATCACGACGCCCGCTTTCGCCGGCAGCTTCGTGCTGAACGGCGCGGGCGAGATGACCGGCCGCTCCTGGATCGAGGAGGGCGGCTTGCTCGAGGGGCCGGTGATGCTCACGAACACGCACAGCGTCGGCACCGTGCACGAGGCGACGATCGCGTGGCGCGTGAAGAACGGCGACCCGGACTCCTCGGGCTACTGGTGGTCGACGCCCGTCGTGGCCGAGACCTGGGACGGCGAGCTGAACGACATCAACGGATTCCACGTGAAGGCGTCGCACGTCGATCGCGGCGCTCGACGGCGCGCAAAGCGGGTCCGGTCGACGAGGGCAACGTCGGCGGCGGGACCGGCATGACCTGCCACGGCTTCAAGTGCGGCATCGGCACGGCCTCGCGCAGCGTGGACGTGAAGGGACGCGGCTACACGGTCGGCGCGCTGGTGCAGGCGAACTACGGTACGCGCTCGGCGCTGCGCATCGCGGGCGTTCCCGTCGGCCAGCACCTGAAGGACGTGACGGCGAAGCAGGCGACGGCCTCGGACGCCGACAAGGGCTCGATCATCATCGTCGTGGCGACCGACGCGCCGGTCCTGCCGCACCAGCTGGACCGCATCGCCAAGCGCGCCGGCATGGGACTCGCGCGGCTCGGCTCGTTCGCGGGCAACGGTTCCGGCGACATCTTCGTCGCCTTCTCGACCGCGAACGCGAAGTCCATGGAAGGCACGCAGATGCACGCCGCGGAGTTCGTCGACAACGGCTGCCTCGACATCCTGTTCGAGGCGACCGTGCAGGCGACCGAAGAGGCGATCGTCAACGCGATCGTCGCCGCGCGCGACATGGAGGGCAACGGCGGCCATGCCATCAAGGCGCTGCCGCATGCCGCCCTCGTCGAACTCCTCGCGCGTTACGGCCGCGGCACCACGCCCAGGTAGAGTCCGTACCAGTCGAGCATGCGCTGCATGCGGTCCTTGAGGTAACTCGGGACCGAGAGGCCGTGGTACTCGCCGGGATAGATCACGAGCCGGGTCGGCACGCCGAGCGTCTTCAGTGCCTGGTACATCTGCATCGAGCCGACGCAGGGCACGTTGTCATCGAGCTCGTTGCACAGGAACAGCGTCGGGGTCGTGATCCTGTCCGCGTGGAAGAACGGGTAGCTGACGCGCTCGTAGGCCTCGCGGTCGCTCCACGGCAGCCCGAGCTCGAGGGCGTACTCGCGGATGTACATGTCGACGCCCCACATGCCGAACATGTTGGCGGAACCGGCGCTCGAGATCGCTGCCTTGAAGCGCGGGTCGCGTGCGATCACCTGGTCCGTCAGGATCCCGCCGTAGCTGTGACCGCCCAGCCCGAGCCGCTCGGGATCGGCGATGCCCATCGCGACGACGTGGTCGACGCCGGCGAGCACGTCCGCCGTGTCCTTCTCGCCCCAGCCCTGGTAGATCGCCTTTGCGAACTCGAAGCCGCGGCCCGAGCTGCCGCGCGGGTTGACGCCGATCACGGCGTAGCCGTTCGCGGCGAGCACCTGCCAGTCCTCCATGAACTCGTGGCTGAACTGGTACACGGGCCCGCCGTGGATGCGCAGGATCGTGGGATAGCGCTTGCCCGCGACGTAACCCACGGGCTTCATGAGGAAGCCGTCGATCGAGGTGCCGTCCGCGCTCTTGAACGTGATGGCCTCGACGGCCGCGAGCCTGGTGACTCTTCACCCACTCGTTGTTGTCGGCGAGGACGCGCGGCCCCGCGGGCTCGACCGCCTCGATGCGATACGGATGCGGCTGTCATCCGAGCCGATCAGCGCGATGCGGCCGTTCGCCGCCGCGTCGAACGCGTAGTCGAAGCGCGGCCCGGAGGTGAGCGGCGTGACGGCGCCGGAGCCCAGGTCGATGCGTGAAAGATGCGTGACGCGGCTCTCCTCGATGAGCGCGAGGAGCGCCTTGCCGTCCGCGGTGAACGTCGGCCTCGTGTGGAAACCGTCGGTGCCGAGCGGCCGCATCACGGCGCCCGTGTCGACGTCGACGACGGCGAGCGACCACGGCGCGTAGTAGATCCACTTGTCCTCGCCCGCCTGCACGTAGGCAATCCGCTTGCCATCCGGGCTCCACGCGGGCCGCGACTCGAGGCTCGGGTCGTTGTCGGCGCCGGGGAACGTCGTGAGTCGCCTCTCCTCGGCGCCGGCGCGGGCGTCGATGACGTAGAGGTCCCAGTTGAGGCCGCGATCCGCTTCGGGGCCGCGCTTCGTCACGTAGGCGATGCGCTTGCCGTCCGGCGAGAAGACCGGCATCTCTTCGTCGTTCGGGCCCGCAGTCAGCTGCGTCGCTTTCTTGCCTGCGACTTCGAACAGGAAGAGGTGCTGGCGCAGGTCGGTCACCCAGCCGTGGTAGTCCTCCTTGAAGTAATAGCGGTTGATGACGATGGGCTCGGGCTGCTTCGGCTTCTCGGCGCCCTCGGGGCGCTCGGGATCGTTCGCGGCGATCGCGAGTCGCGCGCTGTCAGGCGACCAGTCGAAATCCGCGACGCCGCCCGGGAACTCGGTGAGCGCCTCGGCCTCGCCGCCGTCCGCCGGCATGATCCACACCTGCGTTTCGGCGTCCTCGTCGCCGCGATCCGAGAGGAAGGCGATCCAGCGCCCGTCCGGGCTCACCGCCGGCTGGTATTCGTCGGAATCCGGCGTGCGCGTCAGCTGGCGCTTGCCGCTGCCGTCCCAGCGTGCGCGCCAGAGATCGTATTGCGCCGCGTCCGCCTCGGGGTTCGGATGGCTCACGCTGTAGACGACGTACTCGCCGTCGGGCGAGAGGTCGAGGTCGGACACGCCCGCGATGCGCGCCAGCTCGTCGACGCCGAACTTCCCCGGCGCCGGTTCGGCATGGGCGCTGAATGCGAGGGCGGCGCCGGCGAGGAGGCCGGTGAAGGCGGGAATCCGGTTCATGGTCAATCCTTGGTCGGTGATGCCGCGAGTGCGCGGAACTTCTCGCGCGCGTGTTCCAGGTAGGCGAGCGTGTCGGCTTTTTCCTGCTCGCTGTTCCAGCCGCCGCGGGCGACGGCCGCTTCGACGACGCGGTCCATCCAGGCGACGAAGTACGCGGCGTCCTCGGGCGCCGGCGGCGCCGCGGGCGAGTCGAAGTAGATCGGGCTCGTGGTCGCGTAGGGATAGAGGTCGAGCACCCAGGGATCCGGTTTGTCGTTGAACGCACGCAGCACGACCCACCCGCCGCCGTCGAAGGCGACGTCGCCGTTCCAGTCGAAGTGCGTGCGGTCGCCCGTGAGCCTGAAGGACTTGATCACGCGGCCGTTCTGCACGAGTTCGAGGCGATCGACGGCAAAGGGTGCGCGCATCGCGACGCGAACGGGCTTCTTGCCTGCGACCGCGAGTGAATCGCCCGGACGTTTGCCGTCGACCTCGAGGCCGAGCAGCGGCCCGTTGCTGACGAAGGTGCGGCCGGACTTCAGCGCATCGAGGAGCGCTTTCGGCGTGCGCTCGCCGTTCGTGTCGAGGAACACGCGCACGAGGCCGATGGGCCCGCGCAGCGACGCGTAGTTCGCCATCGCGTCGGTGCCCGCGCCCGCCGGCAGGCGGTAGCCGAGGTTCAGAAGGCGGTACCAGATGCCCGCGGTGATGTGGTGGTCGGAAAAGCCCATCACCTCGAGGTAATCCACCTTGCCGTGCGCGACCGTCGCCGGCAGCTCGTACGAGAGCACCTTCTCCTTCGGCGGGTCGATGGGGAAGTCGGCGATGTGCACGTAGCCGACCAGCGCCCCCTGCGCGCGCGCGAGGTCCGAGATCGCGCCGTTGTTCGGCCAGGGGCTCGCGAGCGCGGTGTGCTTGTAGGCCGCGTAGTCGGGCAGCAGGAAATGGTCCTCGAGGTTCAGGAGGCCCATGTGCCCCCAGAAGCTGGTGTGGAACTCCTGCGCGTGGAAGAGGAGGCGCTTGCCGCTCGCCGGGTCTGCGCTTCCGCCGGGACGGAAGTACTCGATGTCCGGGATGCGCTCTTCCTTGTTGACCAGCAGGTTGTAGACGACGTCGAGGTCCTCGGCATCCTGCTGCGCCAGCAGCGTTTCAGGCGTGCTGCGGTAATGGCCGCCGTAGTTCATGTGCACGTGCAGGTCGGCGCTGAGAAACTTGCCGAAGTCACCGCGGGCAGGTCGTTGTCTAGCAGGCGGATTGATATTCGGAGGCGCATCTCCCACCGGGAGCTCGCGCTCGAGAGTGACTGGCGTCCTGCGAAAGCCGTTCTGAACATGTATTCGCGTCTTGCCCGCAGGCAGCGCGATCTGACAGCGCGAGGCACAGTGGAAGTAATGAACTTCGCTGGCGAATTGCGCGCGATCGTAGAGCTCGTCGGCGTGCATCCATGCATCCTGCGGACCGTGCCACCGGGCGTCGCTGCCGAGAATCGACACGCGAGCCGAGGCCGGACGGCCGCTGCCGTCCACGATGTCGAGCGTGACGAAGGCAGTCGGACGCAGCCGCTTTGGGGTCGGCGTGACAAGCGCGCTTCGCGCACCGCCGAAGACCTCCTGCACCCACAACGTCGTGTTCCCTGTCTCGTTGCTGATGTAGGCGATTCGCTTGCCGTCGGCCGACCACCGGGCATTGCGGCGATCGAACTCGCCGTAACTGAGGGGGAGCGGCGCCGTGTCGTCCGTGGTCGTCAGCCAGAGCTGGTGCCACTGGCCGCCGTGGTAGTTCGAGAACATGATGCGCCGGCCGTCCGGCCCGACTTCCGGCCGCGCGGCCCAGGACGTCTCCAGCTGGTGCTTGTCGAGGCAGGCGATCGCGCCATCCGCGATGGCGACCGAACAGATCTTGCCCGTGCCCCAGGGGATCTCCGAATTGGTCACGTACCAGACGCGCTTTCCGTCCGGCGCCCATGACGGGTTGATGAAATGATCGTGCGTCGAATAGTAGTAGCGGTCGATCTTGCTCTCGCGCGGCGCTAGGAGAAAGCGCTCGTTCGAAAGCCCCGCGGGCGAGAGGTCAGCGATCTTCAGGTTGTAGTGGCCCGTGCCGCCCGTGGAGACGAACACGACCTGACGCCCGTCCGGCGAAAAGCGGGGCTCGAGGTTGACGCCGCCGTTCGCCGTCAGCGCGTGCTCAGCACCGCTCGCGAGGTCGTGGCGCCAGAGCTCGAAGCCCTTCCCGTCATAGCGCGCGAAGACGACGCTGCCGCCGTCCGGCGCGACGTCCGGCTGGTGATCGTAAGCGCCATCGGCATGGGTCAATTCGACTGCGACATCCGACTGGAGGCCCTGGCGCCACAATGAGCCCGCCATGCTGTAGACAACGGTATCCCCGGACGGCATGAAAGACACGAAGCCGGGGCCCGTCGTGACTTGCGGGATGTAGAGCTCACGCCAGTAATAGTTGTGCGGCAGCGCGACCTGGGACAGGACCGGTTCCCGCCCCGCGCCGGATGCCGCCGCCCCGGCGAGGAGTGCCGTGGCGGCCAGCAAGGCGCGGGCGGCGCGGATCACGCCTGGCCCGCCAGGGCCTCGTCCAGCGACTGCCGGAAGTAAGTCAGCGCCTCGTCGACTTCCGCCTCGGTCACGGACAGCGGCGGCATGAAGCGCAGCGTCGACACGCCGCATGAGAGGAGCAGCAACCCGTTGTGGTACGCGCGGTACAGCAACCGGTCCACCATCGCGCGGGCGGGCGAGCCGTCCGCCTCGATCATCTCGACGCCGATCATGAGGCCGCGTCCGCGGATGTCGCCGATGCAGGGGTAGTCCGCCTTCATCTCGTGCAGGCGCTTCATGAAGTACGCGCCGACCTTCTCCGCGTTTGCGCAGAACTGCTCGCGCACCAGGTCGATCGTCGCGTTTGCGGCGGCGCAGGAAATCGGGTTGCCGCCGAAGGTGTTGCCATGCGCGCCCTTCTTCCACTGCTTCATGAGGCTAGCCTTCGCCACCACCGCGCCGATCGGCAGGCCCGAACCGAGGCCCTTGGCGAGCGTCATGATGTCCGGGGCCACGCCCTCGTGTTCCGCGCAGAACATCTTTCCGGTGCGGCCGACGCCGGATTGCACCTCGTCGAACACCAGCAGGATGCCGTGCTCGTCGCAGAGCTGGCGCAGGCCCTTCAGGAAGCCCGGCGGCGGCACGAGGTAACCGCCCTCGCCCTGCAGCGGCTCGATCACGATCGCGGCCACTTCCGAGGCCGGGAGGTTCCGCTCGAACAGCATGCGGATGTAGTCGAGCACCGCCTTGCCCTGGTCGTTGCCCGCGAACAGCGGGCGGTAGCTGTTCGGGTACGGCACGTGCGTGACGCCCGGCATGGTCGGGAAGAAGCCCGCCTGCTGCGTGTACTTGCTGGAGGTCAGCGACAGCGAGCCCATGGTGCGGCCGTGGAAGCCGCCGAGGAAGCCGATGATGCGGCCGCGCTTGGTCACGTAGCGCGCGAGCTTCAGGGCGCCTTCCACCGACTCAGTACCCGACTGGCAGAAGAAGGCCATGGCCGGCTCGCCGACCGGCACGATCGCGGTGAGGCGCTCGGCGAGCGCGGTCATCTCCTCGTGCCAGTAGTCGCTCGAGATGTGCAGGAACTTGCCGGCCGCTTCCTGCACCGCCTTCACGACGCGCGGGTGCGCGTGGCCGGTCGCGCAGACAGCGATGCCCGCGGCGAAATCGAGGAAGCGGTTGCCGTCGACGTCCCAGACCTCCGAGCCCTTGCCGTGCGACATCACGAAGGGGTAGTCGCGCGGGTAGGAGGGCGATGTCACCTTCACGTCGCGTTCGATCATCGCGCGCGACTTCGGGCCGGGCAGGGCCGTCTTGATGTGCGGGTTCTTGATGGCGCCGGCGGCGCGGGCGGATGCGTTCATAGGGGTAGTCTCACAGGTTCACGATGCGCGGCGGCAGTCCGGGTCTCGAGAGCGCGCAGGGCCTCGAGTTCGGGCGCGGTCGGTTCCGCGCAGGTTTCAGGTGCCGGCAGCACCGCAAGCGGCCAGCCGACGGCGGCTATCGCTTCTTCTGCCGGGATTCCGGGGTACACCGCGGAGAGTGCGAATTCTCCAGTTTCCGGGTGCGGTTTCAAGATGCCGACGTCGGTAACGATGACGGCAGGGCCGGATCCGCGCGCGCCGCTTTGCGAACGCCCGGCGAAATGCCCGCCGCTGGTCTGGAAATCGATCTTCTTCACGAAGCTGCGCGGCGAGGCCTTCATGACGATTAAGACCTGGCGCGCGTGCGCCGCGATCTCGGTCGCCCCGCCCGCGCCGGGCAGGCGCGTCTTCGGCTTCGCATAGGGGCCGATGACCGTGCTGTTCAGGTTCCCGTACTTGTCGATCTGCGCGGCGCCCAGGAAGCCGATGTCAATGCGCCCGGCCTGCAGGTAGTCGCTGAAGATGTCGGGCAGCGGGATCACGCAGGTCGCGGTCTCGGCGAGCTCGCCGTCGCCGATCGAGAGCGGCAGCACCGTCGGGCGCGTGCCGATCGTGCCCGACTCGTAGATCAGCACGAGGTTCGGCGCGTGCGTGAGGCGCGCGAGGTTGCAGGCGGCGCTCGGCAGCCCGATGCCGACGAAGCAGACCTGCCCGTCTCGCAGCAGGCGGGCAGCCGCCACGGTCATCATTTCGTCTCGCGTGTACTCGCTCACGGAACACCAACCTTCTGACGGTGCAAGCGAGGCGCCTCGTGGATCGCGCGCACGCTTGGCCGGCCGGGGACCCTCGCTCGCGCCGGAACTTTATGCGCTCGCTCGGGGACCCGGCCGGCCATCGCCAGCGTGAACCGCCGCGCCGCATCGCGCGCGCACGAGCCGTAGCGGGACCCCCGAGCGAGCGCATAAAGTTCCGGCGCGAGCGAGGGGAGTCCCGCCGGCGAAGTACGCGCGCAAAGATGTTCGTCGCATCACGCGACCTCGCGAAGGCTGGCCAGGAACTCGCGGTGATCGCGGGTTGCCCGGACGTGCCGGTCGATCCACGCCGTGAAGCGCTCGCGCTCGCGCGCGATCGTGTCCCACTTGAGGTAGAAGTCGTTGTCCCGCGCGTAATGGCCCTGCGCATACGAAGGCCAGGCGCCGCCCGGGCAGTGGGATACGGCGGTGACCGTGAAGTGCGGCAGCACGATGTTGTTCATCGCGGGCGGCAACTCGTCGACGATCTTCTCGACGGTCACGAGCAACTTGCCCGCCGCGAGCCCCGCCTCGCGCGCGGCGCCGACGATGCCGTCGATCGCGACATTGCCGTGCCGGTCGGCGCGCTGTGCGTGCAGGATGGTGACGTCCGGGTTCACGGCGGGAACGGTCGCGATTTCCTCGCCGGTGTACGGGCAGCGGACGCTCTTGATCCGGGCGTTGTGCCGGGGCAGGTCCGTGCCGATGTAGCCGCGCAGCATGCCGAACGGCAACCGCGCAGCGCCCGCGCGGTAAGCGACTGCCATCGCCGCGTGGGTGTGCTCGTCGATCTCGAGCGGCGCGGGCCACGCGTTCTCCACCGCATCGCGCAGGCGATGCAGCGAGCCGACGCCGGGATTTCCGCCCCAGGAGAACGTCAGCTTGCGCGCGGCTCCGGCGCCGATCAGCTGGTCGTAGACGAGGTCGGGCGTCATGCGCACGAGATGCAAGTTGCGGCGGCCCTGCCGGATCAGCTCGTGGCCGGCCGCGAACGGGATGAGGTGCGTGAAGCCCTCGAGCGCGAGGCAGGCGCCGTCGGCGACGTGCTTCGCGATCGCGTCCCGGAGCGGCAGGAACTCGGCCATTCAGTCCACCACGGTCCGCGACTGCTCGCGCAGGTACAGCGGCAGGTAGTACGCCGACGCGATCGCCTTGCCGGAGGAGCCGGAGCCCTTCCATCCGCCGAAGGGCTGGTAGCCCGGCCAGGCGCCGGTGGTCGCGCCCGCGCCGCGGTTCGCATAGGTGACACCCGCCTCGATGCCGTCCTGGAACCACTTCACTTCATCGGCCGCACCGTAGAAGCCCGCCGTGAGTCCCATGTCGGTGTCGTTTGCGAGGCGCATCGCATCGTCGCGGTCGCGGTAGCGCTGCACCATCAGGATGGGCAGGAACATCTCCTGCTTCCACAGCGGATCGGAGGGGTCCGCTTCCGCGAGCACGGGCTCGACGTAGTATCCGCGGCCGAGAAAGCCGTCCGCGGGCTGGTTGCCGCCACGGCGGAACTTCGCGCCGCGGCTCTTCAGGTCCGCGACGTAGCGCGCATAGGATTCGTGCGCGCGCTTGTTGACGACCGGCCCCAGGCCCGTGGCGCGCTCGGTCGGGTCGCCGATCCGGATCTTGTCGATCTCCTGCTCGATCTTCGAGATCAGCGAGTCCGCAACTTTCTCGTGCACGTAGAGCCGCGAGAGTGCCGAGCACTTCTGGCCGCCCATGCCGTAGGCCGAACGGGCGATGCCGGCCGCCGCGCGGTCGAGGTCCGCGTTCTCCGTAACGATGGCCGGGTTCTTGCCGCCCATCTCGGCGATGTAGGGCCGCGCGAACCGGCCGCTCGCCATCTCCGCCATGATCGTGCGGCCGACGGCGACGGAACCGGTGAAGGTCGCGCCCGACGTGCGCGCATCGCGGATCATCTGCTCGCCGATGGCCGCGCCCGGGCCATTGACGTAGTTGAAGACGCCCGCCGGCAACCCGGCGTCGCGGATGCAGTCGGCGAGCAGGCGCCCGGCCCAGGGCGTGTCGGACGCGCACTTGAGGACCACCGTGTTGCCGGTCACGAGCGCAGCCGCGGTCGGACCTGCGGCGAGCGCGATCGGGAAATTGAACGGCGCGATCACCGCCCACACGCCGTAGGGCCGCATCACGCTGCGGTTGCGCGAGACGAAGACGGTCGACGGGTCGTTCGGCAGCTCGAACTCGTAGCCGTTGTGCGACTCGAAATCCTCCGCGTAGACGTCGAAGAAGTCGACGCACTCCTGCGCCTCGCCGAGCGCCTCGAGCCGGTTCTTGCCGACCTCGAGCACGAGGGCCGCGGCGATCTCGTACACGCGTTCCTCGAGGATCCGCGCGATCTTGCGCATCAGCGCGACGCGCGTCGCCGTGCCGGCGTCGCGCCAGGCCGGGAAGGCCCGGTGCGCGGCGGCAAGGGCGGCATCGACCTCTTTCGCGCTCGCGTTCGGGAAGCGGCCGATCAGGATCTGGTTGTCGATCGGGCTGCGGCGCTCGTCCGTCGCGCTGCCGGAGACGTCCTTGCCGTCGATGTACATCGGGTGCGTCTTTCCCAGCCGGCCCGCGCATCGTCGCGAGAGCCTTCTCGAAGCGCTCGTGCATCTCTTCCGGCGGGTTGAACATGGTCGCGTAAGTCAGGCGAAAGCTCATTTGGCGCGCTCCAGGGAAGCGGGGAAGAAACGGGTCAGCAGGCGGTCGAGCACGCCGAGCGCGGTCGCGAGCTCTGCTTCCGCGATCACGAGCGGCGGCGCGAGGATGATGAGGTTGCCGCGCGAGCCGAAGGAAATGCCCTCGTCACGGGCCGTTGCGAGAAGCGCTTTCATGGCGTCCGGCTGGGCAGGCCAGGGCGCGATCGGCGCCTTGGTCGCGCGGTCGGCGACCAGCTCGACCACCGCAAACAGGCCCTTGCCGCCGCGCACGTCGCCGATGACGGGATGGCGCGCGGCCAGCTTCTGCAGTTCGGCGAACATCTGCGTGCCGAGTCGCTTCGAGCGCTCGATCAGCTTCTCGTCGCGATAGGCGTCGATCGCCGCGACGCCGGCGGCGCAGGAGAGCGGATGCCCGCAGTAGGTGAGTCCGCCGTAGAACATTTCGCGCTCGATGCGGGCGTACACGTCGGCGCTCATCACGACGGCGCCGAGCGGCGCGGCCGCTCCCGTCAGGCCCTTAGCGAGTGTCATGAGGTCGGGTCGGTTCTCCGCCCCGTAGCGCTGCCAGGCGAACCAGTCGCCGCAGCGCCCGAAACCGCTCATGACCTCGTCCGCGACCAGGAACACGCCGCGCTCGCGCGTGACGCGCCGCAATTCCGGCCAGAAACTGTCCGGCGGCACGATGCCGTTGCTGCCGGCATCCACTTCCATGAGCACGGCGGCGAAGCGTTCCTTGCCTTCCCGGTCGATGGCCTCGCCGACGGCCGCCGCCGCGCGCCGCCCGCATTCATCGGCCGTCGTGCTGCCCCACGGGCAGCGATAGGCGTACGGCGGCGGAACGTGCCGCACGCCCCAGGCCTCAGCGTCGACCTGGTGCGCGGTGCGCGAATCGCCGGAGAGCGCCATGGGCATGTAGCTCGCGCCGTGGTAGGAACGGTCGCGTGTGACGATCAGGCCGCGGGGCTTCCTCGAGGCATGGCGCGCGATCCGCACCGAGTTCTCGTTGGCGTCCCCGCCGCCCAGCGTGAAGAAGACGCGCCCGCCCTCGAAGCCGGAGACCTCGAGCAGCTGCTCGGCGAGGGCCTTGCGGGACTCGGCGCCCCAGGCGGCGGTCACGAAAGCGAGCTTGTCGGCCTGCGCCTTGATGGCGGCGACGAGCTTCGGGTGCTGGTGGCCGAGGTTGCTGCATTCGACCAGGCTCGACATGTCGAGGATCTCGCCCCCGCCCTCGAGGATGAGCGTCGCGCCGCGACCGCCCACCACCGTCGGGGCATTCCAGTCCCCGGGCACGCACCAGCTGTGCAGCACGAAATCACGCTCGTTCGGCATCCGGATATTCTCTCACGGTTGCATTGGAGAGGGGCGAGCCACAGGATGGAGGCCATGAAAAACCGGCAATTGGCAGCGGTTTACGTGCTGTCCGCCATGGCCGGCGCCCTCGCGCTCGCCGGTTGCGGCGAACGCGCGCCGGAAGGCGCGACCCTGCTGGCGGCCACGCGGCTCTACGTGTCGCCGGATGCCGCACCCATCGACGATGCCGCGATCCTGATCGTGGGCGGGAAGATCGCGGCGGTCGGCCCCGCAAAGGACATCGCGGCCGGCGGCGCCGCTGCGCCTTGCCGCCTGCGACGGCGGCACGGTCACCGCGGGCTTCCAGAACAGCCACGTGCACTTCACCGAGGCGAAGTTCGCGGACGCCCCGACCCGGCCGGCAGCGGACCTCAGCGCCGCCATGACGGACATGCTGAACCGCTACGGCTTCACGACCGTCATCGACACCACCTCCAACCTTGCCAACACCGTGGCGCTGCGCGAGCGCATCGGCCGCGGCGAGGTCGTGGGCCCGCGCATCCTCACCGCCGGCTTCGCGCTCTACCCGAGGAACGGCATCCCGATCTACCTGCGCGACATGGCGCCCGATTTCCTCGCGATGCTGTCGCAACCGGCGAGCGTCGAGGAGGCGCTCGCCGACCTGCAGGCGAACTTCGACGGTGGCGCGGACGCGACCAAGTTGTTCCTGATGACGCCGCAGGGCGACGGCCGCTACGCCTTCATGCAGCCGGACATCGCGCTCGCGGCGGCGGACGAAACCCATCGGCGCGGGCTGCCCGTGCTCGCGCACCCGACCGACATCGAAGGCATCAATCTCGCGATCGAGGCGGGCGTGGACATCCTCGTGCACACGACGATCGGCGAGGGCAAGACGGTGTGGGACGCGCCGCTCATCGAGCAGATGCAGGCGAAGAACATGGCGCTCGTCCCGACGCTGATGCTTTTTCCGTACGAGCTGAAACGCGCAGGGCTGCCGCAACGCATCGTGGACGCCGCGACGGGCGATGCCGTGGAGCAGGTCCGGGCCTATGCGAAGGCGGGCGGGCAGATCCTGTTCGGCACCGACGTCGGCTACATGGCCGACTACGACCCGACGGAGGAATACCGCCTGATGGCGCGGGCGCTCTCGCCGATGGAGATCCTCGCCTCGCTGACGACCGTGCCTGCATCGCGGTGGAAGGAAACGTCGCGTCGCGGCCGCGTGGCAGAGGGGCTCGATGCCGATCTCGTCGTGCTGGAGTCGGACCCCGCGGCGGATGCCGCGAGTTTCGCCAAGGTCCGCTGCACGATACGCGCGGGCAGGCTCACCTACGGACCGCCCGCCGGCTGAGCGCGCCGGCTCAGAACAATCGCCAGCCGATCCACCAGGCGGCGGCGGACATCAGCGCGGTCGCCGGAATGGTGAGCACCCAGGCCGCGATGATGTTGCCGGCGACGCCCCAGCGCACGGCCCGCACGCGCTGGGCACTGCCGACGCCGATGATGGATCCCGTGATCGTGTGCGTCGTCGAGACCGGGATGCCGAGGTTGGTGGCGAGGAAGAGCGAGATCGCGCCGCCCGTTTCCGCCGCGAACCCGCCGACCGGCTTCAGCTTGGTGATGCGCTGGCCCATCGTCTTCACGATGCGCCAGCCGCCGAACAGCGTGCCGAGCGCGATCGCGACGTAGCACGAGACGACGACCCACACGGGCAGGTGCTGCGGCGTCGCCAGGTTCGCGGTCATCAGCAGCAGCCAGATGATGCCCATCGTCTTCTGCGCGTCGTTGCCGCCGTGGCCGATGCTGTACATCGCCGATGAAACCAGCTGCAGCTTGCGGAACCAGCGGTCGGTCTGTCGCTGCGTGCGCCGCCGGCAGATCCAGGACACCGCGACGATGATGATCCCGGACAGCAGCATGCCGAGCAGCGGCGCGACCACGATGAACGACACGGTCTTGATGATGCCGGGGGCGAGCAGCGGGCCGGTGCCGGCCTTCGCGATCGTGGCGCCCATCATGCCGCCGATCAGGGCGTGCGACGACGACGACGGCAGGCCGTAGTACCAGGTGATCACGTTCCAGGAAATGGCGCCGATCAGCGCGCCGAAGATCACGTGGTTGTCGATGAACGCGGGGTCGACGATCCCCTTGCCGACCGTGGCCGCGACCTTGAGCTCGAACAGCATGATCGCGACGAAGTTGAAAAAGGCGGCCCACATCACGGCCTGATAGGGCTTCAGCACGCCGGTCGAGACCACGGTCGCGATCGAATTCGCGGCGTCGTGGAAGCCGTTCATGAAGTCGAAGATGAGTGCCACGATCACCAGCATGATGACCGTGGCGGTGAAAGCGCCGAGTTCCATGAGCTGTGGGTCTCAGCCGTTCTCGAGCACGACGCCCTCGATGACGAGCGCCACGTCCTGGCACTTGTCCGTCGTCAGCTCGATCAGCTCGTACACTGCCTTGAGCTTGATGAGCTGGCGGGTGTCCTGCTCCTCGCGGAACAGGCGCGAGATCGCGGAGCGCATCACGCGGTCCGCGTCGGACTCGAGGGCATCGACTTCCTGGCAGATCTTGAGGATCGCCTGGCCGTTGTCCATCGAGGAGAGCTGCGTCACCGCGTCGTAGACCTTCTGGCAGGAGAGCTGCATCAGGTTCGCGAGGTGGCGCACCTCGGCGGTCAGCGTGTGCACGTCGTAGAGCGTCAGCGACTCGGCCGTGTCCTGGATCAGGTCCAGGATGTCGTCCATGCGCTGGATCAGCTTGTTGATCTGGTCGCGGTCGAAGGGCGTCACGAAGGTGTTGTGCATCAGCGCGACGGTCTGGTGCGTGACCGTGTCCGCGTCGTGTTCGATCTTGTGGATCTTGAGGACGTACTCCTCGCGCCGGCTCTCGTCGGAGTAATTCGTGAGCATCTCGACGAGTGCCGCGGCGCCCTGCACCACGAGCGAGGCGTGCTCGTTGAAAAGCACGAAAAACCTGCGCTCCTGCGGCATGAGCATGGATAGAAGGCGCATCGCGAATCCCCCCGGGCGACCGATCACCCGGGCGCGCATTCTACGCACTCGGGGGCCGCCCTGCGGTATCGTTCGCGGATGAACAGATGCACGCGCGCGGCGGCGCTCTCCGCCGGCTTCCTGTATTTTTTCGCGCCAATTCCGGCGCTTGCGGCGGATGAGGGCGGGGAAACCGCCCGCCTCGTGGCGGAACTCGGCCTGCACGAATCCGCCGTTGCGCTGCGGGACCGCCCGGGCTGGGCGCCACCGAAGAAGGTCGTGCTGATGGGCGCCGATGCCGCGCGGGTCGCCTGGATGCAACCCGCCGCGCCCGGGGTCACGCTCGTCGCCGCCCCCGACCGCGCCGCGGCCATGCGCGAGGCCGCAGATGCCGATGCGCTGATCGGCGAATGCGTGGCCGAGGTGATCGAGGCCGGGGCGCGCATCCGCTGGGTGCAGCGCATGTACGCCGGCGTCGAGCGCTGCGTCGCGATCCCCGCGTTTGCGGAGCGCGGCATCGTGCTCACCAACATGCAGAAGGTGGCAGGTTCCGTCATGGCGGAACACGTGCTTGCGTTCATGTTCGGCCTCACGCGCGGATTCGTGGCCTACGTGCCGGCGCAGGCGAAGGGCGAGTGGGCCGACGAGGCCGTGCCCGAAGGCCGGATGTGGGAGGTGAAAGGCCGCACGATGCTGGTCGTCGGCCTCGGCGGGATCGGCACCGAGGTTGCGAAGCGCGCGCACGCGCTCGGCATGACCGTGATCGCGACGCGCAATTCCGGAACCGACGGTCCGGACTACGTCGCCGAGGTCGGCCTTGCGGACAAGCTGTTGCCGTTCGCGGCGCGCGCCGACGTGATCGTGAGCACGTTGCCGCTGACGACGGAGACGAAAGGGCTCATGAACAAGGCCTTCTTCGATGCTGCGAAGCGCGGTGCGCTCTTCATCAACGTCGGCCGCGGCGGCACCGTCGTCACGAACGACCTGGTCGCGGCGCTCGAGGACGGGCGCCTCGGCGGCGCCGGCCTCGACGTCACGGATCCCGAGCCGCTGCCGCCGGAGCACCCGCTGTGGCGCGCGCCGAACGTCATCATCACGCCGCACGTCGCCGCCGCGCTCGAGGGAAACGAGATACCGCGCTGGATCCTCGCGCGCGAGAACCTGCGCCGCTACGTCGCGGGCGACAAGCTGCTCTCCGAGGTGGACGTGAAGAAGGGCTACTGAGGCTCCAATGTCCAACCGCACGCTGCAGCTCGACGACCGCACCTACGAGTACCTGCTCGCGCACTCCCTGCGCGAGGACCCGCGCCTGGCGGCACTGCGTGCGGAGACCGCGTCGCACCCGGAGGTCAACATGCAGATCGCGCCCGAGCAGGGCCAGTTCATGCAGATGCTGGTGCGGCTCGCAGGTAGCAGGCGCGCGATCGAGGTCGGCGTCTTTACCGGTTACTCGAGCCTCGCCGTGATGCTGGCGATGCCGAAAGACGCGCGCCTGCTCGCACTCGACGTCAGCGAGGAGTTCACGGCCGTCGCACGCCGCCACTGGCTGGCTGCAGGCGTCGCGGACCGGATCGAGCTCGTGATCGCGCCGGCGCGGGACACGCTCGATGCGCGGCTGGCGAGAGGCGAGGCCGGGCAGTATGACTTCGCCTTCATCGACGCCGACAAGACCGGGTATCTCGCGTACTACGAGCGGCTGTTGAAGCTGCTGCGGCCGGGCGGCCTGATCGTCGTCGACAACACGCTGTGGGACGGCGAGGTGGCGAACCCGCAGAACCGCGAGGCGGAGACGGAAGCGCTGCGCGCGTTCAACGACGCGCTGCACCACGACCCGCGCATCGACCTCGCGCTGTTGCCCGTGGGCGACGGGCTCACGCTCGCCAGGATCCGCTGATTGGGGCGTATGATCGGGGCAGGCCAGAAAGGGGAACTGCCATGGACAGGATTCATGTTGCCCCGTGGGTTGCCGCGATCGCGCTGACCGGGCTCGCGGCCTGCCAGGGTGCGGGGACGCCGGAGCCCTTCCCGCAGGCCGTTGCCGACGGCTGGCTCGGTTCTTTCAATGGTGGCGACGTCGCCGGGCTCGTGCTGATGTACAGCGCGGACGCGGAGCTCCTGCCGCCGGACGAGCCGGTCATCGCCGGTCCCGAGGCCATCGAGGCGTTCTGGCAGGCCTACGAACCGGGCCAGGTGCGGATCGAGCTGGGCGCCGTGGACTCACGCCGGATCGGCGAGTTCTGGTTCCGCGAGGGATCATATTCCGCGATCTTTCCCGATGAAGGCGAGCCCCGCGTCGGGAAGTTCATCGAGTTGTGGAAGCAGGAAAATGGCAACTGGCTGATGTACCGGCAGATGTGGAACCGCAACGCCCCGCTCCAGCCTGAAGCGCCGCCGGGAGACGCCCCCGCCGATGAGCCTGCGTGACAACGTCGAGGCGATCTTTCCTGAATGGGAGCGCTGGTATCCCAGCCTCTTCGATGCCGCCGCGGATCTCGGCATCATCCGCGCCCGTGTCTGCCCGCCGTCGCAGCTGCTGCTCTCGCGCCGGCATTCGGGGATCTACAGCGAGGCCGTGCAGGCTTTCCGCGAGCGCTGGAACGCGGTGGAGCCGGAAGACTCCGACTAGCGCTCCGATTGCCGCGTAGCACCGATCACGCGCCAGTCACCGCCGTCGCGCGCAAGCCGGATGTCGAGCCGCTCGATGTCGGCGGCGAGATCCCAGTCCGATTCACCCGACGCTTCGCGGCCGAGCATGCCGACGCTGACCTGCACCCGCGCGAGTTCCGTGCCCTCGAGCTCGATCGAGTCGATGCGCGTCAGCAGGTTGACGGAAGGGTGGGCGACCAGCCAGGCATGCAGGAGGTTGCGGACGTCGGCGGCGTCGCGGCCGGTCGCATCGCCGTAGTCGTCGGCGACGAGGTCGCGCAGTTCCGAGGCGTCCCGCGCCTCGGCTGCGGACTCGGCTGCGTTCACCAGCGCGCGGATCTCCTCCTCCGGCGCGCTCGAGGGACCGCAGCCGGCGAGCGCGAAGAGCGCGGCGCATGCGAGCCTACGCAGGCAGCGCCTCCCACTGCGGGCGCCCGTCGGTGATCTCGTACCACGGTGCCTTGCTGCCGGTGAAGATGTTCCCGCGCGGCGACTTGCCGGGCGGATCGTCGAGGCTGCCGCAGGGCACGACGACGTAACCCGTCGAGGCAACGACGCGCGCGACGGGGCTGCCGCAGCGGCGGCAGAAGTCCTGGCCAAAGCGCTTGGCGCCGGGCAACGCGAAACTCGTGATGTTTCCTTCGCCGCGGATCCACGTGAGTTGATCGCGCTTGAAGAACGCATTCGTCGCGTGCGCGGCGCTGCGCGCCCGCCGGCAGCGCGAGCAGTGGCAGTTCTGCAGGATCTCCGGTTCGCCCGTGAGCTCGAAGGCGACGTCGCCGCACAGGCATCGGCCGCGGACCACGCCGGGCGGCTGGGGCCCGGGCAGCGGATTGTCGACGGACTCGCCGTCCTCGAACCCGGGCGGAAAGCGTTCGCATTGCGGGAGGGAGTCGGTGATCGGGAACCACGCGGCGCCCGAGCCCGCGAACATGTGCAGTTCGGGCCGGATGCCGGGGTCGCCCTCGAGGTTGCCGGCCGCGATGAAGGCAATGCCGAGTTCCGGCAGGACCGTCGGCGCCACCGAGCCGCAAGTCCGGCAGAAAGGGCGCAGCCCCTTCTCCGACGAGCGATACACGGCGACCGCATCCTCGCCGGCCAGCCAGCGAAAGCTCCCGGCGCCGCCCATCAGGAAAGTCGCGAACATCGCCCCATGGTGCTTGCGGCACATCGAGCAATGGCAGTGCACCATGGATTCGTATGGGCCGGCCTCGAACTGCACGGCTCCGCAGAGGCAGCTTCCGCGGTTCATAATGTCGACATTACGGGAGGTCTCACGCCCATGTACACACTCTATTGGTCGCCAGGCACCGCGAGCCTGTGCGTGCACTGGATGCTGATCGAGCTCGGCGAGCCGCACGAGCTGGTGCAGGTGAACATCGAGGCGGGCGAGCACCGCAAGCCCGAATACCTGAAGCTGAACCCGAGCGGCGTCGTGCCGACCCTCGTGGTGGACGGCGTGCCGCTCGGCGAGGCGGCCGCGCTCTGCATGATCCTGGCCGAGCGCCACCCGCAGGCCGGCTTCGCGCCCGCCATCGGCCACGCGCAACGCGCCGCCTACCAGAGCTGGATGTTCTTCCTGTCGAACACCCTGCAGACCGCGTACCACAACTGGTTCTACCCGGACCAGCCGGCCGGACAGACCGCGGTGGAGTCGGTCAAGGCTGCCGCGCGCCGGCGCATCGAGGCCAGCCTCGAACGCGTGGACCGGCAGATCGCGAAGTCGGGCAGCTACCTGCTCGGCGACCGCGTCGGCGCCGCGGACTTCGTGACGACGATGCTCATGCGCTGGTCACGCAACATGCCGAAGCCGGCGACCGAGTGGCCCGCGATCGCCGACTACGTCAAGCGCATGAAGGCGCGGCCCTCGTTCAAGGTGCTCTACGAGCGCGAGGGCCTCACTGAGTGGGCCTGAGCCGATAAAAGGGGACGCACCCCTTTTTCCTGAGGACCGGAAAAAGGGGTGCGTCCCCTTTTGCCGTCAACCTTTCGGCGGTTCCGTGATGATCGGCGTGACGTTGCGGATGCTGCAGGCGAAGTCGAACAGCGTCTCGCCGACCGTGCCCTTCTCGATCTTCTCCCACGAGCGGAGCAGGTTGGTGGACCGCTCGGGCGTCTCCCGGTCGGTCTGCAGGTTGTTCCACTTGTAGAAGAACACGCCACTGGTCGAGCGCGTCCGATTCGCGCAATCCCAGTCGTCCTTGCTGAGCGCGCTCCTGTGCGCGAGCGGACTCTGCGGGTGCTTGTACTCGACGCGGGTCCACATGGTGACGATGTCGCCGTTGCGCACCGAGTCGTGCCGCGTCGCGAAGTACACCTGCTCCGCGTAGGTCTCGATCCACTCCCAGTCCATGCGGCCGCGCAGCTCGAGCGCCCGGACCCATTCGTTACCCGCGCCCTTCATCGGCACGGTGGTGATCTGGGCGCCGACCGGCAGGGCGGCGAGGAGCAGTGTCAGCGCGAGGCTGTGGAATCGGCGCTTCATGATGGCTTCGACGGTCCGGAGGCTGCCGGGGTTCCGGGATTATCAGCCGAGGATCGCCTCGCGTCGATAAAGCCGCCCGGCCAGCCAGGCGAGCGCGAACCCGAGCACCAGGCTGCTCGCGGCGGCGAGGAGTGCCCAGGCCGCCGGCAGCGGCTCGCCGCGGATCAGCCCCTGGATCAGGAGGTGCTGCGACAGCGAGGGAACCAGCATCAACGGCGCCTGCGGCGCGATGGCGAGCACGCTCGCGATCGCGATCGGCACCGTCGGCACCAGCAGCACGATGCCGAGCCAGGACTGCGCTTCCTTGTAGGTGCGCGTGAACGACGCGACCACGGTCAGGAGCCCGGCGGCGACGAGGGCGAACGGCGCGACCGCGAGGAACACGCGCCACACGACGTCCGGCCCGAAGTTCGCCGACATGCCGAAGGTCTCGAGCGGCACCGCCTTGAGCGAGACCGCGATCGACGCGGCGACGAAGGCGAGCGCGACCAGCATCATGACGGCGGTCGCCGCGATCTTTCCGTAGATGAGGTGATCGCGGACCGCCGGCACGGTCAGCAGCGACTCCAGCGACCCGCGCTCGCGCTCGCCTGCCGTCGCGTCGATCGCGAGGTACAGCCCGCCCATCAGCGTCGCGAGCAGGATCACGTAGCTCAGCATGCCGAGCAGGAGCGTCGCGCGCGCCGAGGGCGTGGAGACGTCGATGTCGTCGATGACGATCGGCTGCACCACGGTGGGTGCGATGCCGCGCGCCAGCAGGCGCAGGCTCGCCGACTTCCGACGCATAGCCGGCGACAGCCGCCGACAACCGCCCCGAGTGCTTGCCGGCCTTGGAGTCGGCGCCGTCGGCAAACACCTGCACCGGCGCCGGCTTGCCCGCCGGCGAAGCGCTCCGCGAAGTTGTCCGGCACGCGCAGCACGACGAGCTCGTTCTGCTCCGAGATCCAGGCGCGGATGTCCGCCTCCGTGCCTTCGCGCAGCGTCACGATGAGGCCGCTCTCGCGCAGGTGCTGAACCAGGTTCGGCGCGGCTGCCGAGTTCACGACAGTCACCGGCGCCGCCTCGTCCTGGCCCGCGACCGAGCGCGAGAGGGCGAGCTTCAGCACCAGGATGAAGAAGAGCGGCGCGAGGATCGGCCCGATCAGCAGGCTGTTCACCAGCGTGCGGCGGTCGCGGAAGCTCTCGCGCAGTTCCTTGAGCATGACGGTGCGGATGGTCGCGATCATTCGAGCCCCCGCGCGTCGCCGATGGCGGCGACGAAAGCGTCCTCGAGCGTGGCCGCCCCGAAGCGCGCGCGCAGCTCTTCCGGCGTGCCCGCGGCAACCACGCGCCCGTGGTCCACGATCACGATGTCGTCGCAGAGCGCGGCGACCTCCTGCATGACGTGGCTCGAGAACAGGATGCAGTGGCCGGCCTCGCGCAGGCGCAGGACGAGCGCGCGCAGCGCCCGCGTCGCCATCACGTCGAGGCCGTTGGTCGGCTCGTCGAGCAGCAGGTTCCTGGGCGCGTGCACGAGCGCGCGCGCGAGCGCCACCTTGATGCGCTCGCCCTGCGAGAAGCCCTTGGCGCGCCGGTCGGCGATGGCGCCCATCTCGAGATCGGACGAGCAGCGCCTCGATCCGTGCGTCGAGCGCCGCGCCCTCGAGCCCGTGCAGCCGGCCGAAGTAGGCGATGTTCTCGCGCGCGGTGAGCTGCGGGTAGATGCCGGCGCCGTGCGGCAACACGCCGATTCGCCGTCGCGCGCCCAGCGGATCGGCGACGACGTCGATGCCGTCGATGGTGGCGCTGCCACCGTCCGGGCGAAGCACCGTGTACAGGATGCGAAGCGTTGTGGACTTGCCGGCGCCGTTCGGGCCGAGCAGGCCGGTGATGCGCCCGTCCCGGGCCTCGAACCCGACGCCGTCCACCGCGCGCACGGCGCCGAAACTGCGGCCCAGCCCCTCGACGCGGATCATGGCGCGCTCCCGCTGAACGACAGGAAGAAAGGCGCGGGCTTGATCGTCGCGACGCAGGCGGTGTCGAGGCCGGCGACGCTGCCGGCGTCGATGAACCGGCGCAGCAGCTTCTGCACGCAGGGCAGCCGCGCCTGGCCGTGGCCCTGGCCCGGCACGACGATGTGCAGGCCGTTGCGGAAACCCTTCGCCGCCGCCGCGCCCGTAGGACGCGGGCGTCGCCGGGTCGAACTCCCCGGAGAGCAGCAGCGCCGGCACCGCGGAGTCGAGCGGCTCGGCGAAGTCGTCGTCCACCGGCCCGCGCGGCCAGTCCGCGCAGATCGCCTGCATGCCGTCCAGCATCAGGGTGCCGATCGAGGTCGCCTCGAGTGCCTTGCGGTCGACGGCGCCGGCGAAGCGCGGCGCGTCCTCGGCGCAGACCACGGAGTTGTGCATGCCCATCGCGATCGTGCGGTCGAGGTCGTCGCCGATCATCTCGGCCTGCGCGGCGAGCGGCCCGTAGTTGCCGTTCGTCGCCGCCTCGTGCACGACGAGCGGCAGGATGGAGGCGGTCCCGGGCGAATAGGTGAGCATCCGCGCCATGGTCACGAGGTGCGCGCGCGTGACGTCGACCTTGCGGTTCTCGCCCGTCACCGGGTCGGCGAGCGTCACCGGGACCGCGCCCTGCCTGAGGCGCGCATCGAGCTTCGCGAACTGCTGCGCGAGCGCGGGAAAGCGCCGGTCGCATTCCGGGTCGGCGGCGCAGCGCGCGAACACGCCGTCGAGCGCGCGCTGCGACTCGATCGCGATGTTCGGCACCAGCGCGAGCGCCGGCGGCACGACGCCGTCCAGCACGACCGTGCGCGTGTGCTGCGGAAAGCGGCGCGCATAGTGCTGCGCGACGCGCGTGCCGTAGGAGCCGCCGAAGACGTTGACCTGCGGGTAACCCAGCGCCGCGCGCACGGCATCGAGGTCCCGCACCGCGATGCTGGTCGTGTAGAACTGCGCGCGGCCGGGAAGCGTCGGCAGGCAGGCCCCGGCAAGCTTGCGCAGTTCTTCAGGCGGGATCTCGCCGCCCTCGAGCGCATCGTCCGGCATGTCGCAGTCGAGGCGGTTGGAGTCGCCGGTGCCGCGCTGGTCCACCAGCACGAGGTCGCGCTCGCGGCGGATGCCGGCGAAGGCGCCGAGCAGCGGCGCGAAGCCGTGGATCGATCCCTGGCCGGGCCCGCCGGCGATGAGGAACAACGGATCGGCTTTCGCTTTCGTCGCGATCGCGGGGACGACGGCGACGGCGAGCCGGATGCGCGGGCCGTCCGGGTCGTCGGGGTCCTCCGGCACCGAGAACGTGCCGCAACGCGCCTCGGTGGAGACGAGCCCGTCGACGTCGGCGATGCGGCAGGGCTCGAGCGGAAGCAATGACTTTGCTTCGAGCGCCTGGGGCGAAAGCAATGCGCCGAGAACGAACGTGGCAAGCAGTTCGGCGTGGAAATGGCGGCGGTCATCCATGGAGGTATCATGTCGCACCTCATGGAACAGTACGACGTCATCGTGATCGGCGGCGGCCACGCCGGAACCGAGGCGGCCCTCGCGGCGGCCCGCATGGGTGCGCGCACGCTGCTGGTGACGCAGAGCCTCGCGACCGTCGGCCAGATGAGCTGCAACCCGGCGATCGGCGGCATCGGCAAGGGTCACCTGGTGCGGGAGATCGACGCCATGGGCGGCGCGATGGCGATCGCCGCCGACCGCGCCGGCATCCAGTTCCGCACGCTGAACGCGAGCAAGGGCCCGGCCGTGCGCGCGACCCGCGCGCAGGCGGACCGCACGCTGTATCGCCAGGCAATCCGTGCGTTGCTCGAGGCGCAGCCGAACCTCACGCTGCGCGAGGCCGAAGTCGCCGACCTCGTGGTGGAGAACGGGCGCGCCGAGGGCGTCGTCACGATGGACGGCACGGCGATATACGCGCGCGCCGTCGTGCTGACCGTCGGCACCTTCCTCGGCGGGCGCATCCACGTCGGCCTCGAAAGTTCCGAGGGAGGTCGTATCGGCGATGCGCCCTCGAATGCGCTGGCTGCGCGCCTGCGCGAGATGCCGTTCGCGGTCGGGCGCCTCAAGACCGGCACGCCGCCGCGCCTCGATGGCCGCACGCTCGACTACACCGCCATGCGTCCGCAGCCGGGCGACGAGCCGCGGCCCGTGTTCTCCTTCCTCGGCCGCCGCGAGGATCATCCGGCCCAGGTCAACTGCCACATCACGGCGACGAATGTCCGCACGCACGAGATCATCCGCGGAGCGACCGACCGCTCGCCGATGTTCACCGGTGTCATCGAGGGCGTCGGCCCGCGCTACTGCCCATCGGTCGAGGACAAGGTCGTGCGTTTCGCCGGCAAGGCGTCGCACCAGATCTTCGTCGAGCCCGAGGGCCTTGATACACGCACCGTGTACCCGAACGGCATCTCGACCAGCCTGCCCGCCGACGTGCAGCTCGAATTCGTGCGGAGCATCGCCGGGTTCGAGCGCGCCGAGATGACGCGTCCCGGCTACGCGATCGAGTACGACTACTTCTGCCCGCGCGGCCTGCGCGACTCGCTCGAGACCAAGCCGCTCGCCGCACTCTTCTTCGCCGGACAGATCAACGGCACGACCGGCTACGAAGAGGCTGCGGCGCAGGGCCTGCTCGCCGGCATCAACGCGGCGCGGCTCGTGTCCGGGCGCGCGACCTGGTCGCCGCGGCGCGACGAGGCCTACCTCGGCGTGATGGTGGACGACCTCATCACGCGCGGCGCGATGGAGCCGTACCGGATGTTCACCAGCCGCGCCGAGCACCGCCTGCTGCTGCGCGAGGACAATGCCGACGAGCGCCTGACGCCCGTCGCGCGCGAGATGGGACTCGTCGACGACGCGCGCTGGAAGTTCTTCTCGGCCAAGCGCGACGCAATCGCGGCCGGCGCAGTGCCGGAAGGCGCGGATGAGTACCTGGCCGAGCAGGTGAGGCAGGGGCTCGAGTCGCGCGAGAAGTACGCGGGCTACATCGGCCGCCAGCAGGCCGAGGTCGAGCGCCAGCGCCGGAACGAAGAAACGCGCCTGCCGGCGGAGATCGACTACCTGCAGGTTGCCGGCCTCTCCAACGAAGCGCGCCAACGCCTGGTCGAATCACGGCCCGGAACGCTCGGCCAGGCCTCGCGCCTGCCCGGCATCACCGCCGCGACGATCTCGATCCTGCTCGTGCACCTCAAGAAGCGCGCGCGCGCGGCATGAAAAGGGGACGCACCCCTTTTCCACCGCGGAAAAGGGGTGCGTCCCCTTTTCATGCCGCCCTCGCGCTTGCCGCCCTGCTTGCGGCCTGCGCGTTGCTGCCGGCCTGCGGGCGCGGGACGGACGACGGCGCGGCGCGGGAGCTGCGCCGCGGCAACGGCAGCGAGCCCGACTCCATCGATCCGCAGCTCGCACGCATGGAAGCGGCAATGACGATCCTGCGCGATTGCTACGAGGGGCTCGTCTCGATGGCGCCCGACGGCACGCCCGTCGCCGGCGCCGCGGAGAGCTGGACTGTCTCCGGGGACGGACGGCGCTACACGTTCAGGCTCAGGTCGGCCGCGCGCTGGTCGAACGGCGATCGGGTCGTTGCGGCGGATTTCGTCGCCGCCTGGCGCAGGCTGGTTGAACCCGCGACTGCCTCGCAGTACGCGCTGATGCTGGAGACCGTTGCGAATGCGGCGGACATCGTCGCGGGCCGCAAGAGCGCCGACTCGCTCGGCGTCGCGGCGCCGGACGAGGCGACGCTCGTCGTCGACCTCGCCGAGCCGTCCCCGTATTTCCTCGCGATGCTCTCGCACCCGAGCACCTTCCCCGTGCATCGTCCGACGCTCGCCGCAAAACCGAAGGAGTTCGCGCGGCCCGGCGTCGCGGTGACGAACGGCGCATTCACGCCGGCCGAATGGGCCATCGGCTCGCACATTCGCGCCACGCGGAACGCCTTCTACTGGAACGATGCGGCGACGAAGCTCGACGCGGTGCGCTACGTGCACGTCGCCGATCCCACGACCGAGCTCACGCGTTTTCGCGCGGGCGACCTCGACGTGACTTACACCGTCCCGCCGGGCGAAGTCGCGCGGCTCGAGAAGGCGCTGCCGGGACAGCTGCGCATCGCGCCGACGGTCGGCGTGTACTACTACGGTTTCGCGCTCGACCTGCCGCCGTTCAAGGACGCCCCGAAACTGCGCCGCGCGCTCGCGATGGCCGTGGACCGCGACGTGCTCGCGAAGCAGGTACTCGGCGACGGCGAACGGCCCGCCTACGGCTGGGTGCCGCCGGGCATCGCCGGCTACGCGCCGCAGCAGTTCGACTGGGCGACGCTGGACGCGGCGCAGCGCATTGCCGAGGCGAAGCGCCTCTACGCCGAGGCGGGCTACTCGACGGCGAATCCGCTGCGGGTGGAGCTGCGCACCAGCAAGAGCCCGCTGCACGATCGCATCGCGCTCGCGGTGACCGCCATGTGGAAAGAACACCTCGGCGCCGAAGTCAGCCTGCGCTCCGAGGACTTCCGCGTGCTCAAGGCCGCGATCGACGCGCGCGAGGCGCCGCTCTATCGCGGCAGCTGGATCGGCGACTACAACGACGCCTATTCCTTCCTCCAGGTGCTGAAGGGCGGCTTCGGCATCAACCTGCCGCGCTACGCGAGCGATCCCTACGACGTCGCGCTCGCCATGGCCGCGGTGTCGCCAGGCGATGCGCGGGCGACGTACCTCGCCGCCGCCGAACGCCAGCTGCTCGCGGACGTGCCGCTGATCCCGCTCTATTTCTACGTCTCCAAGCACCTCGTCGCCCCGCGCGTCGAGGGCTGGTACGACAACGTCATGAACGTCACCTATTCCAAGGACCTGGCCCTGAGAGGGGACGGAGCCCTTTAAGGAATAGGGCTCCGTCCCCTCTTTAAGGCGTCCGGGAAGTGTCCGGACACTGTCCGCGGACACGCGAACGGGCGGCAGCGCGCGCAAATCCCAAGCGATATCAGCGGGTTACGCGCCACTCCAAGTTGGCACGCCCCGTGCAACATCCAATGCGATGAGTCGACAAACATGAAGATCACGAACTTACGTCCCCTGTCGTCCGGCGGGCGGGATACGACGCCCGCCGGCGACGCCTCGATCCGCGGCACGGACGCGCAGGACCTGACCGTCGCCGCGAAGCCCGACCGCACGCGCCAGAAGACGATCGGCATGGCCGCCGGCGGCCTCGTGCTGATCCTCGTCTTCGGCCTGTTGATCCGCGGCTGGAGCTCCACCGAATTCACCGTGTCGCGCGAGCGCCTGCGCATCGCGACCGTGACCGAAGGGCCGTTCGTGCGCGACGTCTCCGCGCAGGGCACGGTCGTCGCCGCCGTGAGCCCGACGCTCTTCGCCGTCGCGCCCGGCAACATCGCCTACGCCGTTCGTGCGGGCGATACCGTCAAGGCGGGGCAGGTGCTCGGCACGCTCGCGAGCCCCACGCTCGAGAGCGAATACCAGCGCGAGCGCGCGACGCTCGACAGCCTCGACACCGCGCTGAAGCGCCAGGCCATCGAGATCCGCCGCCAGAAACTCGCCACCAAGGAAGCCGCCGACCTCGCCAACGTGCAGATCCGCGCCGCCGAGCGCGAGTTCCAGCGCGCGAAGTGGGCCTTCGACGAGGGCGCGATCCCGGAGCGCGACCTCAAGAGCGCCGAGGACAACCGCGAGTCGGCCAAGCTCACCTACGACAACGCGATGGAGACGTCGGGCCTCGAGCAGGAAAGCCTCGACCTCGACCTGCGCGCGCGCCAGATCGAGCGCGAGCGCCAGGGCTACGTGGTCGCGAACCTGAAGCGTCGCGTCGACGAACTCACCGTGCGCTCGCCGGTCGACGGCATGGTCGCGAACCTCGCCGCCGCCGAGAAGGCGAGCGTCGCCGAGAACGCGCCGCTGCTCACCGTGGTCGACCTCTCGGCCTTCGAAGTCGAGTTCCAGGTCGCCGACGTCTATGCGCGCGACATCAAGGCGGGCATGGATGCCGAGATCTCGCTCGACGGCCGCGAGTACAAGGGCCTCGTCACCGGGATTTCCCCGGAAGTGCGCTCGGGCCAGGTGACCGGCCGCGTGAAGTTCGCGGGCGAGCAACCCCCGGGCCTGCGGCAGAGCCAGCGCGGCTCCATCCGCATCGTGATCGAGCAGCGCGCGAAGGCCGTGAAGTTCGAGCGCAGCTCCGACATCGTCTCCGGCACGAAAGCGGTTTACGTGGTCGACGGCGACCAGGCCGTGCTGACACCGGTCGAGCTCGGCGCCGCTTCCGTCGGCGAGATCGAGGTTCTGAAGGGCCTGACGCCCGGGCAGGAAGTGGTGATCTCCGGCTACGGCGACCTCGACGACGTTCCCGAATTCCACATCGGCGGCTGACCGCCGGACTCATTCAAGACCCTGGAGCCACACGACATGCTCGAGATGCAAGGAATCAGCAAGATTTACCGCACGGACCTGATCGAGACGCACGCGCTGCGTGACTTCTCGCTCAAGGTCGCCGACGGCGAGTTCGTCGCGGTGACGGGCCCCTCGGGCTCCGGCAAGACGACGTTCATGAACGTCGCCGGGCTGCTCGAGACCTTCGAGACCGGCACCTACAGGCTGGACGGCGAGGACGTGAGCCGGCTCTCCGACGAGGCGCGCTCGAAGCTGCGCAACGAGAAGATCGGCTTCATCTTCCAGAGCTTCAACCTGATCCCGGACCTCGACATCTTCGACAACGTGGACGTGCCGCTGCGTTACCGCAGCCTCGCCAAGAAGGAGCGCGAGCAGCGCATCAAGAGCGCGCTCGAGGTCGTCGGGCTCTCATCCCGCATGCACCACATGCCGTCGCAGCTCTCGGGCGGACAGCAGCAGCGCGCCGCGATCGCCCGCGCGCTCGCCGGCGACCCGCGCTTCCTGCTGGCGGACGAGCCGACCGGCAACGTCGACTCGCTGATGGCTCGGCAGGTCATGGACCTGCTCGAGCAGATCAACGAGATGGGCACGACCATCATCATGGTCACGCACGACCCGGAGCTGGCGCGCCGCGCGCACCGCAACGTCCACATCGTGGACGGGCAGATCTCCGACCTGAAGCCGTACGAGACGCGGGAAACCGCCCTCGTGAAGCCCGCCGCCGTGGCGGCAATGTCGCCCGCCTGAGGGAGTCGCGCATGTTCGGTTATTACCTCGAGCTCGCCTTCCGCAACCTGAAGCGCAACCCGGGCCTGACCGCGCTGATGATCGGCGCGGTCGCCCTCGGCATCGCGGTCTGCGTCATGACGCTGACGATGTACCGGGCGATGTCGGGCAACCCGATCTGGTGGAAGAACGATGTCCTGTACGCCGTCACCATGGATTTCTGGGATCCGCAGCAGCCGTCATGGGACAAGAAGCCGGAGCTGCCGCCGGAACAGCTCACCTACCGCGACGCGATGGCGGTGTACCGCTCCGACATCCCCAAGCACAAGGTGATCATGCACAAGGCCGTCGGCATCCTTTCCGTCGACGGCGCGCAGGTGAAGCCCGAGCGGGTCATGACGCGCGTCACGACCAAGGATTTCTTCGCCATGTTCGACGTGCCGTTCCAGTACGGCGGCAGCTGGAGCGACGCGGCGGACACCGGCCCCGAGCCGGTGATGGTCATTTCGCGGAAGATGAACGACACGTTGTTCGGCGGCGCGAACAGCGTCGGCAGGCGCGTGCGCTGGAACGACAACCAGTTCCGTATCGTCGGCGTGCGCGATAACTGGATGCCGCTGCCGTCGTTCTACGACGTCAACAACGGCGCGCTCGAGGAGCCCGAGGACGTCTACATCCCGTTCGGCTGGAACGTGGCGCTCGAGATCCTGAGCGCCGGCAACACGAACGGCTGGAAGCCGGAGGACATCCAGTCCTACCAGGATTTCCTCGGATCCGAGAGCGTCTGGATCCAGATGTGGGTCGAGCTGCCGGATGCCGATGCGCGCAACCGCTTCCAGGGCTTCATCGATAACTACGGACAGCAGCAGAAACAGGCGGGCCGCTACCAGCGTCCACTCAACAATCGCCTGACGAAGCCGGATCAATGGCTCATCGACAACAACGTCGTCAGCAACGACGACCGCGTGCTCGTGGGCCTGGCCTTCGCCTTCCTCGCCGTGTGCCTGCTGAACACCGTCGGGCTGCTGCTCGCCAAGTTCCTGAACAATGCCCCGATCACCGGCGTGCGCCGCGCGCTGGGTGCGAGCCGCAAGCAGGTCTTCATGCAGCACCTGGTCGAGGTCGGCGTCATCTCCTCGATCGGCGCAGCTCTCGGCCTTGCGCTCGGCGCGCTGTTCCTCATGGGCCTCCGGGCGCTCTACACCACCGACCCGACCGACGCCGGCGGTACGCAGGCGCTCGCGCACGTCGACCTGACGAGCGTGGCGACCGCGCTGCTGCTCGCATTCTTCGCCACCATCGCGGCAGGCCTGTACCCGGCCTGGCGCATCGGCCGCATCCCGCCGGCTTCCTACCTGAAGGCGCAGTGACATGACAGCCTGGAACATCCGCCCTATCGCCTCCGCGCTCTGGCGCAACCGCACCGGCGCAATGCTGGTCGCGATCCAGATCGCGATCGGCCTCGCCGTGCTTGTCAACGCGGTCTACGTCGTCAAGCAGCGGGTCGACAAGATCGGCCGCCCCACCGGCATGGACACCGCCAACATGATCTGGGTGGCGAGCGCCGGCTTCTCGAAGAGCTTCGACTACGAGGCGAGCTGGCGCGAGGACATCGCGACGCTGCGCGCGCTGCCGGGCGTCAAGGCCGCGAGCGTCATGAGCAACATCCCGCTGTCGGGCGGCGGCAGCTCGAACGGCTTCCAGTCGAAGCCGGGCGAAGTGCCGCCCAAGGAGTCGGTGCCGGGCAATAACTACGACGTGGACGAGCAGGCCATTGCGGCGCTCGGCGTGAAGCTGATCGCGGGGCGGCCGTTCGAGGCGCACGAGATCCTGCCGCCTTCGGAAACCTTCGAGATGTCGCCGCAGGCGATCGTCACCCAGACGTTCGCCAGGAAGTTGTTCCCGAACGACCCGAACCCGCTCGGCAAGACCTTCTATGACGGCCTCAGCAAGCCGATCACGATCGTCGGCATCATGGAACACATGCAGGGCGCCTGGGTCGGATGGGACGACCTCGAGAACGTCGTGCTGTTCCCGCGCATCAAGAGCGGTCCGACCGGCATCTACCTCGTCCGGACCGAACCGGGCCGGCGCGACGCCGTGATGCGCGACATCGAGGCGAAGCTCGGCGATTCGAACCCGGACCGCCTGCTGCGCTGGGTACGGCCGTTCGACTACTTCATCCGGCAGTCCTACCTGGACGACCGCAACATGGCGATCTTCCTGGTGAGCGTGACGAGCGCGCTGCTCGCCATCACCGCGCTCGGGATCTTCGGCCTGGCCACCTTCAACGTCTCGACTCGCATCCGCCAGATCGGCACGCGCCGCGCGGTCGGCGCGCGCCGCATGGACATCGTGCGGCACTTCCTGGTCGAGAACTGGATGGTGACGACCGCAGGCGTCGTCGCCGGCTGCGGCGCCGCGCTCGGCATCGGCTACTGGATCTCGGTCAAGTACGAGCTGCCGCGGCTCGACCTCTATTACCTGGTGGGCGGCGTGCTCACGATCTGGGTGATCGGCATCGTCTCGGCGCTGCAGCCGGCACGCCGGGCCTCGACAGTCTCGCCGGCGGTCGCGAGCCGCACGGTCTGAGGCTGAAGGCATAGACTGTGGCCTTCGTTGCAACGGTTCCGGGATTCGGTGCATCCAAGTTCATGAAGGACAAGCAGGGACAGGGACTTCAGGACAGCTTGGGTGACCGCACCGTACTCGTGATCGACGACAGCGAGGCTGTGCGGACGGCCCTCGACGTCCTGTTGTCCATGCACGGCGCGCGCGTCGTCGCCGCAGATTCGGCCGCGGCCGGGCTCGAAGCGCTCGCGCGGGAGCAGGTGGACCTCGTCGTCCAGGACATGAACTTCCGCCGCGAGGCGACTTCCGGCGAGGAGGGCATCGCGCTCTTCCGCCACATCCGCGAGTTGCACCCGGACCTGCCGGTCATCCTGCTGACGGCCTGGACCCACCTCGAGACGGCCGTCGAGCTGGTGAAGGCGGGCGCCGCCGACTACGTCGCGAAGCCCTGGGACAATGCGCGGCTGCTGACGACGGTGAGGAACCTCCTCGACCTGCACGCGGCGCGCGCCGAGAACCGCGCGATTCGCCGCCGCCGCGCACTCGCACGCAGCGAGCTCGCGTCGCGCTTCGACCTGAAGGGCCTGATCTACGAGAGCGAGGCGATGCACGCGCTCGCCTCGACCGCGGTGCGCGTCGCGCACGCCGACGTGCCGGTGCTGATCACCGGCCCGAACGGCGCCGGCAAGGAAGTGATCGCCGATGTGGTGCAGGCGAACTCGACCGTGAAGTCCGGCCCGTACGTGAAAGTGAACGTCGGCGCGCTGCCCGACACGCTGATGGAGTCGGAGCTGTTCGGCACCGAGGCGGGCGCCTTCACCGGCGCCAAGGCGCGCATCGGCCGCTTCGAGGCCGCCGACGGCGGCACCATTTTCCTCGACGAGCTCGGCAACTTGTCTGCGCAGGGCCAGGCGAAGCTCCTGCGCGTGCTGCAGACGGGCGAGTACGAACGCCTCGGTTCGAACACGACGCGCAAGACCCGCGCGCGCGTGATTGCGGCGACCAATGCGAGCCTGCCGCAACTCATCAAGGACGGCCGCTTCCGCGAGGACCTGCTGTATCGCCTCAACGTCATCGAGCTCGAGGTGCCGACGCTCGCCGCGCGGCAGGAAGACATCCTCCCGCTCGCGCAGCACTTCCTCGAGCCCAATTTCACGCTCGCGCCGGACGCGCTGCGCTCGCTCGCGCGCTACCACTGGCCGGGCAATGTGCGCGAGCTGCGCAATGCGATCCACCGGGCGTGCCTGCTGTCGGTGGAAAGCGTGGTCACTGCGAAGGCGCTTGCGCTTCCGGTCGCGTCCGAGCCCGCCGACGGCTCGCACATCGACCGCGAGGCGATCGAACGGGCGCTCCTGGTCGCCGACGGGGTCGTGGCGCATGCCGCGCGTGACCTTGGCCTGTCGCGCCAGGCGCTCTATCGCCGCATGGAGAAGCTCGGCCTCAAGACGCCCGTCGATCCCGGCCGCAGTTCCGCAAGCGTCTAGTCGGGCGGCCGGTACAAGCGCTACGCTGCCGTCCGGGTCCACCGGAGGTTTTCTCATGAAGTTCATTCGTCTCGTGCCAGCGCTGCTCGCAGCCCTGGCGGCGCTGCCGTCGCACGGACAGGCCAGCGATCGCGAACGCGTCACGGCGCTCGCGGACCGATTCGTCGAGGAATACCAGAAGAACTTCCCGATCTCCTTCGGGTTCTCGGGCCTGCCGGTGAAGCGCAGCGACGGCGTCGACATCAACTCGCCGGAAGACGTCGCGCGCTGGCACGGCCTCATGAAGGAAATGGCGGGGGAGCTCGCGACGATCAAGCCCGAGGCGTTCGCGGCCGAGCCGGAATGGGTCACCTGGCAGTTCCTGGACCAGGCGGTCCGGCAGGACGCAGCGACGACCGCCTGCCGCAACGAGCTGTGGAGCGTCTCGCCGCTCGGCGTGCAGTCGGCGCTGTCGCAGGTCGCGAGCATCCAGCCGGTCGGCACGGACGAGGCGCGCACGCAGGCGCTCGCGCGCTGGCGCGAACTCGGCCCGTGGTTCGACCGCGAGATCGCGAACCTCAAGGAAGGCCAGCGGCTCGGCTACTCCGCGACCGAAGCCGCCGTGCGTTCGACGGTAAGCCAGCTCGACCAGATGCTCGCGCAGAAGGCGGAGGAATCGCCCCTGATGGAACCGGCCTCGCGCAGCGAAGCGCCGGCCTTCGCCGCGGAGTGGAAGCAGGTCATCGCGGCCACGGTGTTGCCGGCGATCACGCGCTACCGCGATTTCCTTCGGGACGAATACCTGCCTCGCGCGCGGAAGTCGCCCTCGCTCGAGGGCATGCCCGACGGGCGCCAGTGTTATCGCGGGCTCATCTTCGCGGTGACGACCATCGACGCCGATCCGGTCGAGCTCTTCGAGGTCGCGCAGCGAGAACTCGCGCGCGAGCGCGAGCTGGCGGTCGGCCTCGGGCGCAAGCTCTTCGGCGCGCAGGTCGGCGACTGGAAGACGCTGGTCGACGTGATCCGCAACGACCCGAAGGAGAGGTTTGCCTCCGCCGATGAGGTCCGCGACTTCACGCAGCGCACCTACGAACGTGCCGAGGCCGCGGCCGCGAAGATGGTGCTGACGCCGCCCGTCGGCAAGGTCGTGCTCGAGCCATTCCCGGAATTCCAGCAGGCGACCGCGCCGGGCGGACAGTACCTGCCGGCGGCCGACGACGGCAGCCGGCCGGGCACGTATTACTACCGGAACGTGACGACGGACCTGTACCGCACGGCGCTGCAGAACGTGATCCTGCACGAGACGCTGCCGGGACATCACCTGCAGGTGCAGTTCCTCGCCGAGCACGGGCGCAAGGGCAACCACCCGATCTCGCGGCTCCTGTTCTTCAGCGGGCCGGGCGAAGGCTGGGCGACGTACTCGGAGGATTTTGCCCATGAGATCGGGCTCTACGACTCCGACCGCGACTACATCGGCAGCCTGATGAGCTCGATCACGCCGATGATGATCGTGGACCTCGGCATGCAGGTGAAGGGCTGGACGCCGGAGCAGGCGATCCAGTTCCTCCAGGAAGCGATGCCGTTGCGTCCGCCGCAGCGGGCCGAGCAGTCGGTCGCGCTGATCAGCAGCATTCCCGGGTTCGTGCTCGCGTACCCGCTCGGCGGCGTGAAGTGGCACGAGATGCGCACGCGCGCCGAAGCAGCCCTCGGCCCGAAATTCGACGTGCGCGCATTCCACCAGGTGCTGCTCGAGGACGGCATGCTGCCGTTCTCCGCACTCAACTCGAAGCTCGACCGGTGGATCGCGGGCCAGTGACGCCGGCCTGATCCGGCGCCGCCGCGAATTCCATGGCCAGCAAACCGCGCGCCCGCCGGTCGCTCGCAGGTCGCATCGTCGTGGTCGTCGCGGCCACGTCCGCGGTCGTTGCCGCCGTCACGATCGCCTTCGACCGCTGGCTCGAGTCGCCGTGGCTCGCCGGCGGTGCGGCGCTACTCGTCACGCTCCCGCTCGCGGCCTGGCTGACGAACCGCATGTTCACGCGCTGGAGCCGGAGCCTGCGCGCCGTGGCGGACGGCATCAGCAGCCTGCGCGACCGCGACTTCAGCGTCAGCGTCACGCCCGCCGGCCCGGACGAGATCGGCGACCTGACGGCCGAGTACAACTCGCTCGGCGACAGCCTGCGGCGCGAGCGGCTCGACCTGTACCAGCGCGAGCTGCTGCTCGACACGGTCGTGCAGACGACGCCGCTCGCGCTCGTGCTGACCAACGCGAACGACCACATCGTCTTCGGCAACATTGCGGCGCGCCAGCTGTTCCGCGCCGGGCACAAGATCGAGGGCATCCGGTTCGGCGACATCCTGGAACAGGCGCCGCAGCCGCTGCGCGAGGCGGTGGCGGGCGGCGTCGACACGCTGTTCACGGTGTCCGAGGGTACCGAGGCCGAGATCTTCCACCTGAGCAACCGACCGTTCACGCTGAACAGCCAGCCGCACCGCCTGCTGCTCTTCAAGCAGCTCACGCGCGAGATGGCGGCGCAGGAGGTCGCCATCTGGAAGAAGGTGATTCGCGTCATCGCACACGAGCTGAACAATTCGCTGGCGCCGATCACTTCGCTCGCCCACTCCGGTCGCGAACTCGCCGTGCAGCCGGACACCGCGCGGCTCACCCGCGTGTTCTCGACCATCGAGGAGCGCGCGTCGCACCTCGCGACCTTCATCGACGGCTATGCGCGCTTCGCGAAGCTGCCGCGGCCGCGCCCGGCGGAGGTGCACTGGGGCCCGTTGCTCGCAGGGCTCAAGGACAGCCTGTCGTTTCGCGTGCTGCAGCCGCTGCCCGCCGCACCGGGCTGGGTAGACGGGGCGCAGATCGAACAGGTGCTGATCAACCTGGTGAAGAACGCGATCGAATCGGGCTCGCCGGAGGACGACGTGACGCTTGCCGTCACCGAGCGCGGCAGCGGCGTCGCGATCGAAGTGCGGGATCGAGGCAACGGCCTGACCGACGAGGTGCTGCGCGACGCGCTGCTGCCGTTCTATTCGACCAAGCCGAAGGGCACCGGTCTCGGGCTCACGCTGTGCCGCGAGATCGTGGACGCCCACGGCGGGCGCCTGTCCATCGCTAACCGCGACGGCGGCGGCGCCATCGTCACCGTGTGGCTCCCCACCGCCCCGTAAGAGGGGACGGAGCCCTATTTCCTGTAACCGACGGGAACCCGCCCGCGACAAGCGAGAAATAGGGCTCCGTCCCCTCTTAGAATGCGGCGATGAAGAACTTCTACGACTTCCAGGTAGCGGCCATCGACGGCACGCCGGATTTGCTCACAACCCTCAAGGGCAAGGTGGTGCTCGCGGTGAACGTCGCGAGCCGTTGCGGCCTCACGCCGCAGTACACGGACCTCGAGGGACTGCACGAGGAACTGGCGGGCGAAGACTTCGCGGTCGTCGGCTTTCCCTGCAACCAGTTCGGCGCGCAGGAACCCGGCAGCGAGCAGGAGATCCAGACGTTCTGCTCGGCGACCTACGGCGTGACCTTCCCGATGAGCGCGAAGCTCGACGTCAACGGCGCCGGGCGCCACCCGCTCTATGCATGGCTCACCGATCCCACGAACGGCCACGCCGGCGACATCCAGTGGAACTTCGAGAAGTTCCTGGTCGCCCGCGACGGGAAGCTCATCAACCGCTATGCGCCGACGGTGAAGCCGCGCGACAACGGCCTCATGAACGACATCGCGGCTGCACTGTGAAGCGCGTCGGCGCGGTCGCCGCGAGCGCTGCGGGCTTCCTGCTCGCGGCCGCCGTCGGTGCACAGGAGGAAAACGCCTGCGCCGGCCCCGCCTACGACCTCGCGCGCCGCTTCGTCGGCACCTGGCAGGAGTTTTCCGTCACTCCCGAAGGCGAGCGCCTCGAGGGTGGCCTCGACACGGCGCTAGAGGCGGGCGGATGCGCGCTCTCGCAGGCATACACGAGCCCGGACGAGGCTTTCAGTTTCCGCACGCTCGGCTACGTGGATCCGGCGAGTGGTGAATGGCTGGAAACCTACGTGCTCAGCAACAACCGGCCGGCGACCTACCGCTGGCAGGCCGATGGCGACGACGTCCTCATCGTGCGGATCGCGGGCGGCGACCCGGCCACCCTCCGGCGCCTGCGAGTGACGTTCCTCGATGCGGACACCTACCGCGTGACGATCGAGACCGCGCCCGTCGGCGCGGACGACTGGACCGCGGGCGTCGTGACGATGACCCGGAGGCTGGCCGCGGCGCCGTGACCGCTCCGCGCGAGTGACCTCAGCCGGACTTGCCCATCGCGCCCTTGATGGCGCCGACGATCGCGAGCAACACCGCGCCGCCCACGCCGCCGCCGGCAACGCTCGAGAGGATCGAGCCGGCGTCCATTGCGCCTTCGGCGCCGCCGCCCATGCCCAGCATCCCGAGGATCTGACCGCCGAGGCCGCCGCCGAGAATTCCGACGATGGAATTGCCGACCGTGCCGAGGCTGTACTTCTTCATGGCGGCACCGGCGACGTTTCCGCCGACGGCTCCGCTGACCAGCTGTACCAGCAAGCTTGCGATATCCATGACTCCCTCCTGACCGATTTGGAATGGCGCCCCTCGTGGATGGGGGGCTTGGCCGCACTATACGCCCGGGTCTACCGGTGGCAATTCGGGCCCGCGCCCCTTAACATTCCGGGCGCTCAACCGGAGTTCGAAGCCCTTGAACCGCCGCGCTAAATCCTGCATCGCAGCCGCCGTGCTCGCCCTCGCTGCCGTCGCCGCCCATGCCGATGGCGACGCCGCCCGCGGCGCGAAGCTCGCATACAGCTGCCTCGGCTGCCACGGCATCGAGTACTACAAGAACGCGTACCCGAAATACTCGGTCCCGAAGGTCGGCGGCCAGAACCAGGCGTACATCATTGCGGCGCTCGCGGAGTACAAGGCGGGTGCGCGCTGGCACCCGACGATGCGCGGCTTCGCGACCGGGCTCTCCGACCAGGAGCGTGCCGACCTTGCGGCGTACTTCAACGCCGCGACGCCGAAGGTTTCGAGCGCCGAACCTGTCGGCACGCCGCCCGGGCAGGCTGCGACCTGTGTCGCCTGCCACGGCAAGAACGGCGTCGGCACGATGGACGAATACCCGAACCTCGCGGGCCAGCACGCGGACTACATCGTGCAGGCGCTGAACGACTACCGCCTCGGCAAGCGCAAGAACCCGATCATGCAGCCGTTCGCGCAGCAGCTGTCGCAGGACGACATCAAGGCGCTGGCGAAATTCTTCGCCGCGCAGAAGGGCCTCGGAACCCCGAAGCACGACTGAGCAGGCCTGGCGGGACATGACGAACGTCACCGTGACCCGCGAGCTCCAGCCCACGCGCGGCCGTTACATCGGCCGGATCGCAGGCCACGCCGGCGAGGCGGAGCTGACCTTCGAGCGCGTGAATCCCGACCTCGTCATCGCCGACCACACGCTGACCCCGGTTGCCCTGCGCGGGCAGGGGATCGCGACCGTGCTCGTCGAGCACATGGTCGCCGACGCGCGCCGCGAGGGATTCAGGATCCGCCCGACCTGCCCGTTCGTCGTCGCGCTCTTCGACCACCGCCCCGAGTGGGCCGACCTGCGCGCGTAAAAGGGGACGCACCCCTTTTTCGGGAAAAGGCTGAATGTCCGAGCTGTGTCAGTTGAAAAAGGGGTGCGTCCCCTTTTACTGCTTCAGCTTCTCCAGGAACATCGCCACCGTCCACTGGTAGTAGTCGATGTTGTCGCGCTTCTGGAAGCCGTGGCCTTCGTTGAGGCCGACGAGGTACCAGACCTCGCCGCCGTTGGCGCGGATCTTCGCGACCATCTGCTCCGCTTCCGTGTATCGGCACGCGCGGGTCGTTCTGGCCCTGCACGATCAGCATCGGCTTGCTGATCTTGCCGGCGTTGTTGAGCGGCGAGATCTTCTGCAGGTACTCGCGCATCTTCGGGTCGCGCTCGTCGCCGTATTCGGGCCGGCGCAGGTCGCGGCGGTATTCGGCGGTGCTTTCCAGGAAGGTCACGAAGTTGCTGATGCCGACGATGTCGATGCCGCCGCGCAGTCGGTCGTTGTAGTGGGTCATGGACGCAAGGACCATGTACCCGCCGTACGAGCCGCCGATCACGACGACCCGCTTCGAGTCCAGGTCCGGCTGCGTCGCGATCCAGTCGAGCAGCGCGCCGATGTCGCGCACCGAGTCCTCGCGCTTCATCCCGTTGTCGAGCGCGAGGTAGGTCTTGCCGTAGCCCGACGAGCCGCGCACGTTCGGGTGGATCACCGCATAGCCAAGCTCGACCGCCCACTGCTGCGTCGTGATGCTGAAGACGGGCTGTGACTGCGACTCCGGCCCGCCGTGGATGCTGATCAGCACCGGGTGCGGGCCCGTGCCCGCGGGCTTGTACACCCACGCCGGAATCTCGCGCGGCTTGCCGTCCACCTTGTCGAACGTCGGGAAGCGCACGAGCGTCGGCGCGCGCAGGGACTTCGCATCGACCGGCCCGATCTCGCTCTCGGTCCAGCGCTCGAAGCCGCCGTCCGCGAGCGTCCAGACGAAGACGTCCGAGGGCTGCGCGGGCGTCTGCAGGCCGAAAGCGAGCCGCTTGCCCGCGGGATCGAAGTCCATCGAGCCGATCGCGCCGAACGGCAGCTGCGGCGGGATCAGGTCCGCGTGCTGCACGAGGTCCATGACGCCGAGCCGGCTCGCGCCGTCCTCGTTCACGACGTAGGCGAGATAGCGCCCGTCCCGCGAGAGCACGAACTCGTCCACGTCCCACGGGACGTGGTCGGTGAGCGGCGTGACCTTGCCCGTCGCGAGGTCGGCGTAGCGGAGCGTGCGGAACTCGCTGCCGAGGTCGGACGTGAAATACACGCCCTTGCCGTCGCGCGCGAAGCCGCCGCCGCGGGAGGCCTTCACCTTCGACGGCTCGATCTCGCGCTTCTCGCGCGTCGCGAGGTCGTAGACCCAGAGGTAGGATTCGTTGGCCGACACGAAATGGATGAGCAACAGCGACTTCCCGTCCGGGGACCAGTCCACCGCGTTCCAGCCCACCGCGGGCGCCTCGAATACCAGCTCGGGGGCCATGCGATCGAGCGGATCGTCGATGTATACATCGGTCGCGACACCGGTACGCGCCGTCCACTGGAACGCGTACTTCGTGCCGTCCGGCGACCACACGCCGGTGTCCGCGCGGCCGCGCCCGTCGGTGAGCCTCACCGGGTCCGCGACCGCGGGATCGAGGTACTCGAGCTGGTAGTTCTCGTTGCCGCCCGAGTCGCGGATGAAGGCGACGCCCTTGCGCGCGCCCGTCGGCGACCAGTCGCCGCCGTAGATCGGCTCGTCGAAGAAGGTGATCTGTCGGCGCGCGCCCAGCGGCTTGTCCACGACGTGGAGCTGGTTCGTGTTGCCGAAGCGCGTGCTGATCGTGATGCGCCCGTCGGGCGTCCAGCCTGCGAAGGAGGCGCCGCGCGAGAACTGGTAGCGGCGCATGCGCTGCTGCAGCTCGGGCGGAATCTCGGGGATGCCCTCGATCGCGAGGTCGCCACGGGTGACGCGCTCGACGTCGGCCGCACCGGCGTTGAAGGAGCAGAGGACGAGCAGAAAGATGAGCTTTTTCATGGGCGGATTCTAACCGCGCGGCATGCGATCATGACAACGGAGAAACCCATGGCCACCCACAAAGTCGGTTACCTGGTCGGCAGCCTTGCGAAGGGTTCGATCAACCGCAAGCTCGCGAAGGCGCTCGTGCGCCTGGCGCCGGGGAGCCTCGCGCTCACCGAGATCCCGATCCGGGACCTGCCGCTCTACAGCTACGACTACGACGCGGATTTTCCCGCGCCGGCGCGGGCCTACAAGCAGGCGCTCGAGGCGTCGCAGGCGCTTCTTTTCGTCACGCCCGAGTACAACCGCGGCATTCCGGGCGCGCTCAAGAATGCCATCGACTGGGGCAGTCGGCCCAAGAAAAGCAATGCATTCGCCGGCAAGCCCTCGGCGGTGATCGGCACCTCGCCGGGAAAGATCGGCACCGCCGTGGCACAGCGCGAGTTGCACAGCGTGCTCGGCGCCGTCGGTTCGCCGCAGATGGTCTCGCCCGAGGCCTACGTGCAGTACCTGCCCGACCTGATCGACGACGAAGGCAAGGTCGCGGACGCAAAGACGGAGGAATTCCTCGTGAAGTTCCTCGGCGCGTTCCAGAAGTACCTGGACCAGCAGCTGGCATGAGCGCGCTCGCGTCCAGGCTCTCGGAATTCCGCGCCGGCATCACGGCCATCGACGTCGACTACGTGCGTCCGCGGCTCGCGGCCTCGCACCTCGTCGTGGACGGGGGCCGCGCGGCCTTCGTGGACACCGGCACGACGCATTCCCTGCCGACCCTCCTGTACGCGCTCGAATCGAAGGGCATCGACCGTTCGGCGGTCGACTGGGTGCTGACGACGCACGTGCACCTCGACCACGCGGGCGGCGCGGGCGCGCTCATGCGCGAACTGCCGAACGCGCGCTGCGCCGTGCATCCGCGCGGCGCGCGCCACCTCGCCGAGCCGGCGAAGCTCATCGCGGGCTCGATCGCGGTGTATGGCGAGGCGCGCTACCACGCGCTCTACGGCGAGATCCTGCCGATCGATGCGTCCCGCATCTTCCAGCCGGAGGACGGCGCGAAGATCCGCCTCGGCGGCCGCGAGCTCGAGCTGATCCACACGCCCGGGCACGCGCTGCACCACTACTGCGTGGTGGACGCCGCGAACGCCCTCATCTTCTCCGGCGACACCTTCGGCCTGTCCTACCGCGACTTCGACGTGGACGGTCGCGCCTTCATCTTCCCGACCACGACGCCGGTGCATTTCGACCCCGAGGCGCTCTGCAGGAGCGTGGACCGGCTCATGTCATACCGGCCGCGCTCGATCTTCCTCACGCATTACGCGGAGGTCACCGAGCTCGAGCGGCTCGCGCGCGAGATGAAGGAACGCGTGCTGGCGTTTGCGGACCTCGGGGCGCGCTACCGCGACGCGCCCGATCGCGCGGACAAGCTTCGCCGCGGCATGTTTGCGATGATGGCGTCCTGGCTCGACGCGCACGGCTTCCCGCGGGACGATGCGAAGCGGCATTGGCTGCTGGACGACGACGTCGAACTCAACTGCCAGGGCATCGAGGTTTGGCTGGACAGGAAATGACATGAACGCATTCAAGGCATTCCGGATTCACGAGCGCGAGGGCAAGATCGCCGCGGACTTCGAGCAGATGACGGTGGACGCGCTGACGGCGGGCGACGTCGTCGTGCGCGTGAAGTACTCGAGCATCAACTACAAGGACGCGCTCGCCGCGACCGGCGCGGGCAAGATCCTGCGCAAGTACCCGCTGAACGGCGGCATCGACCTTGCGGGCGAGGTCGTGAGCTCGACCGATGCGCGTTACAAGCCGGGGCAACCGGTGCTCGTCACCGGCTGCGGCCATTCCGAGACGCTCGACGGCGGCTACGCGGAATACGCGCGTGCCCAGGGCGACTCCGTGATTCCGCTGCCGGACGGCATGAGCCTGTTCGACGCGATGGCGCTCGGCACCGCCGGCTTCACGACCGGGCTTGCGATCCATCGCATGGAGCAGAACGGGCAGAAGCCCTCGATGGGCCCGATCGTGGTGACCGGCGCATCGGGCGGCGTCGGCACGATCGCGGTCGACCTGTTCGCGAAGCTCGGCTACGAGGTCGTCGCCGTGAGCGGCAAGCCGGAGGCGGATGCGCTCCTCAAGTCGCTCGGCGCCTCGAGGATCCTGCGCCGCCAGGACATCGACCTCGGCAAGCGGCCGCTCGAGGCCGCGCAGTGGGGCGGCGCGCTCGACAACGTGGGCGGCGAGATCCTCACCTGGCTCACGCGCACCGTGGACAGCTGGGGCAACATCGCGAGCATCGGCCTGGCCGCGAGCCACAAGCTCGAGACGACGGTGATGCCCTTCATCCTGCGCGGCGTGAGCCTGCTCGGCGTCAATTCCTCCGCGATGCCGCGCGACGTGCGCATCGCCATCTGGAAACGGCTCGCGACGGACCTGAAGCCGCGGCACCTGGACAAGCTGGTCACGCGCACCATTGCCTTCGACGACCTTCCGTCTGCGTTCGAGGGCTACGTGAAGAACCAGATCCAGGGCCGCACGGTCGTCAAGATCGCCTGACGTGGACGCGGCGATCGCGGCACGGCTGTCGGCGGGGATTCGCGGGCTCGGCCTCGAACTCGCGCCGGCACAGGTCGAGGCGCTCGGGACGCTTCTCGATGAGCTCGCGGACTGGAACACGCGCATGAACCTGACCGCGATCAAGGACCCGGCCGAGGCGGTGGACAAGCACCTGCTCGACTCGCTCGCGCTCCTGCCGCGGCTGCGCGGCCTCGCGGTCGCGGATGTCGGCTCCGGCGCCGGCTTCCCGGGCCTGCCGCTCGCCATCGCCGACCCCGACCGGCGCTACGTGCTGATCGAATCCACCGGGAAGAAGGCGAAATTCCTGCGGCACATGGTGGCGCGGCTGGACCTGCCCAACGTGGAGGTGGTCCCGCTGCGGGCCGAGTCCTACAAGCCGCCGCGGCCCTTCGACACCGTGGTCGCCCGCGCCCTCGGCCCGCTCGCGGAGTTCGTGCGGGTCGCGGGGCACCTGGCCGGGCGAGGCGGGCGGTTGTTCGCCATGAAGGGCAAGGTCCCGGAGGCTGAAATCCAGGCGCTTCCGGCGGGCTGGAAGGCGGTCGCGGTTCACCCTGTCGCCATCCCCGGACTCGATGCCGAGCGTTGTTTCGTCGAACTTGGTAGGGTTTGAGGTGATGAAGCGGATCATTGCGGTCACCAACCAGAAAGGCGGGGTCGGGAAGACCACCACCGCGGTCAACCTGGCGGCCTCGCTGGCCGCGACCCAGCGGCGCGTGCTCCTGATCGACCTCGACCCGCAGGGCAACGCGACCATGGGTTGCGGGGTCGACAAGCGCACGCTCGAGCGCTCGGTGACCGAGGTGCTGCTGGGCGACGTGAACATCGTGGACGCGATCGTCACGATCGAGGGCGCCAGATTCGACCTCTTGCCCGCGAACCAGGACCTGACAGCGGCCGAGGTGCGGCTCCTCACACTCCTCGCCGGCCGCGAGCACCGCCTCGAGAAGGCGCTGGTACCGGTGCGCGACAGCTACGACATCGTGATCATCGACTGCCCGCCAGCGCTCAACATCCTGACGGTGAATGCGCTGACGGCCGCGGATTCCGTGCTGATTCCGATGCAGTGCGAGTACTACGCGCTCGAGGGGCTGTCGGGGCTCATCAGCACGATTGACCAGATCCGCGACTCGGTGAACCCGAAGCTCGAGATCGAGGGCATCCTGCGCACGATGTTCGATCCGCGGAACAACCTTTCGAACGACGTGGCGGCGCAGCTCATCTCGCATTTCGGCGACCGCGTGTTCCGCACCATCATTCCGCGCAACGTTCGCCTGGCCGAGGCGCCTTCCTTCGGCGTGCCGGTGATGCTGCACGACAAGGATTCGCGCGGCGCGCTCGCCTACCTCGCGCTTGCCGGCGAGATGATCCGCCGCTCCGAGGAGCCCGAGGCTTACTACGCCGAGACCGCACCGGCGCCAGCCGAACCGGCCGATAGCGGCGAGATGACCATCACCTTGGCCGAATCCGAGCCCGAGTCCGGCTCCTCGGCACCGCCCTCCGAAGAAGCCGCGGCCCCAGCGGCTTCCATCCCCTACCTGACGAACCACTGAAAAGGGGACGCACCCCTTTTTCTGGCATTTGCGACTGCCGCATCGCGCGGCTGTCGAAAAAGGGGTGCGTCCCCTTTTAGTCGTCCCAGTCGTGGGACGGTGTCCGCTCGGGGTGTCCCACGAGCGGGAAGTTCGTGTCCGCATGGCGGTATCGGACACCGGACCCGGCCCGCTCGGAACAACTATAACATCAACAATATCAATCAGTTAAAGCGCCTGAACCAACTTGGCACGGACCTTGCTCTATCTAGGACAAGAGGCGGCGATGGCCGCATCGAAACGGAGAGTAAGGAGAGAGCCATGCAGACCCTGATCAATCGGAACACTGGAATCGCGGCCTTCGCAGCGGTCGTCATCGTCGGCCTCACGGGCCTGACCCTGGACCGCGGCCACGAAGGCGCGCTGCCCAAGGGCGTGATCGAAGTCGGCAACCCGGAAACGCTGTCGGTCGGCGACCTGATCGTCGCGCAGCTCCCCGCGGTGCAGGTGATCGGCGCCCGCGAAGTGCAGCTTGCCGATGCGGTCGCCCATGCCGAACCGCAGGGCTGAGACAGTCACGGCCGTGGGCCGTGACGAATCGCCTGCGGACGTGCAGATGACGCGTGCGTTCATCGCAGTCGCGGCCGGACTGTTGCTCGCCTTCTGGGTGCTCCGCCCGCTGTGCGCCAACCCGAACGTGCGCACCGCGCTCCCGGAGCAGCGTGCGCTCTCCGGCATCCGGACCCTGGTGATCTGATGGATCGCCCGCGCGCCCGCGAATCGCTGCTGGTCAGGCACAGGAAACTCGCCGTCGTGGCCGGCGTGCTCCTGCTGCTGTCCGGCGTCGCGCTCGGCATCGCCAAGCTCGAACCCGGCGCGCCCTCCGTCGCGCGGGAACAGCTCTACCTCGACGAGGTGAAGGAAGGCACGCTCGAGCGCAAGGTGCGCGGGCCCGGCACCCTGCAGCCGCGCGAGGCGCGCTGGCTCTCAACCCGCGAAGTGGCGCGCGTCGATCGCGTGCTGGTGCGCGCCGGCGAGACCGTCACCGCCGACACTGTCATTGTCCAGCTGTCGAATCCCGAGGTCGAGCGCGCGGCGGATGCCGCGGAACTCGAAGTTGCCGCCGCCCGCGCCGAGTTCGCGGCCGCGCGGCTCGAGCTCGAGAGCCAGCGCCTCGACCGCCGTTCCACGCTCGCCGAGGCGCAGGCGAACTCCGAGTCCGCGCGCCTGCAGGCGCTCGCGGAGCAACGCGCATTTGACCAGGGCGCGGTCTCGGAACTTCAGACCCAGCGCTCGAAGATCCTCGCCGCCCAGCTCGGCGAGCGCGCGAAGATCGAGGAGCAGCGCCTCGCCGCGCTCGACGCCGCGGTGGGCGCCCAGCTCCAGGCGCGCCAGGCGCGCCTGCGCCAGCTCGAGCGCGCGCACGAGGAACGTCGCCTCGCCGCGGATTCGCTGCAGGTGAAGGCGGGCATCGACGGCGTGGTGCAGAGCGTCCCGGTGCAGGAAGGCCAGCAGCTTGCGCCGGGCGCCAACGTCGCGCGCGTCGCCAAGCCCGGCATGCTGTACGCGGAACTCCGGATTCCCGAGCTCGACGCCCGCGACCTCGCCGCCGGCCTGCCGGCGACGATCGACATGCGCGACCGCCTGGTGCGCGGCCGCGTGATCCGCGTCGACCCCGCGGTGACCGCGGGCGCGGTGAAAGTGGAGATCGACTTCGACGAGCCGCTGCCGACGCAGGCGCGCGCCGACCTCTCGGTCGACGGCACCATCGCGATCGAGACGCTGAAGGGCGTGCGCTACGTCGGCCGCCCGGTCGGCGCCCAGTCCGGCTCCACCACCACGGTTTTCCGCGCGAAGCCAGGCGATTCCGTCGCCGAGCGCGTGCCGGTCAAGTTCGGAAAGGCGTCCGTGAACCAGATCGTCGTGCTCGAGGGCCTCGAGCCCGGCGACGTCGTGGCCCTCGCGGACACCACGCAGTGGTCCGGCAAGGACCGGATCGTCATCGACTGACAATGCAACGGCAACGGAGAGGGGACATGCAGGACAAAGCCATGATCAGCCTGTCGGGCGTCACCAAGGTCTTCTACACGGACGACCTCGAGACGCACGCGCTCGACGGCATCCACCTCGACGTCGCCCGCGGCGAGTTCCTGTCCATCTCCGGGCCCTCGGGCTGCGGGAAATCGACACTGCTCGCGATCCTCGGCCTGCTCGACACGCCGAACGAGGGCAAGTACGCGCTCGACGGCTACGAGGTCGCGGCGCTGCCGCCCGCCGCGCGGGCGAAGGTGCGCAACGAGCGCATCGGCTTCATCTTCCAGGCCTTCAACCTGATCGGCGACCTGACCGTGCTGCAGAACGTCGAGCTGCCGCTCACGTACCGCGAGTCGATGACGCCGGACCAGCGCCGCAAGGCCGCGCACGCGGCCCTCGAGCGTGTCGGCATGTCGCACCGCGTGAACCACCACCCGTCGCAGCTGTCCGGTGGCCAGCAGCAACGCGTCGCCGTGGCGCGCGCACTCGCCGGCAAGCCCGCGATCCTGCTGGCCGACGAGCCGACCGGAAACCTCGACTCCCGGAACGGCGAGGCCGTCATGAACCTGCTGCGCGAGCTGCACCGCGAGGGCTCGACGATCTGCATGGTGACCCACGATTCGCGCTACGCCGACTACGCCGACCGCAAGGTCCAGCTGTTCGACGGCCGCGTGGTCGACGAGAGCACGCTGATCGATCTCTCGCAGCGCCGCGCCAAGGCCTGAGGAAACACCCATGCGTGGATTCATCGACGAGCTGAAGGCGGCGGTCACGGGTCTCGGGCGCTCGCCGGGCTTTCACGGCCCTCGCGACGGGCGTGCTGGGCCTCGGCCTCGCCGCCGTCATCTTCATGTATGGCGTCGCGGACACGCTGATGCTGAAGCCGCCGCCTTACCCGGGTGCGGACCGCGTCTACACGGTCGTGGTGATCGACGGCCAGGCTCCGGACGACTACGACAACTCGCTGCTGCCGCGCGACGCGCTCAGGGTCCGCGAGGCCGCGGGCGACCTCTTCGAATCCTTCGGCGGCATCTATATCGGCACCACCTACCTCACGGGTGACGGCCAGGCCGAGCGCTACGACGGCGCCTTCGCCGACGGCCACATTTTCGACGTAACCGGCGTCGCGCCCGAGCTCGGGCGCACGATCCTCCTGCGTGACACGATCGAGGGCGCGGCGCCGGTTGTCGTCCTGTCGCATGACCTGTGGGCCGAGCGATTCAACGCCGACCCGGCGGTGATCGGGCGCACGGTGCGCGTGAACGGCAAGGCGTCCGAGGTCATCGGCGTGATGCCGGAGGACTACACCTTTCCGTCGCGAGCCGCGCTCTGGGTCGCGAACCAGCAGGACCCGCTCAAGACGCCGCGCGACGAGGGCGTCGACGTCCAGGTCTTCGGCCGCCTCGCGGACGGGGTCACCGCCGACGACGTGCAGCAGGCGCTGGCGCCGGCTGCGGTGGCCCTCAAGGCGGAAGTCGGCCAGCAGAAGTTCAACGGCCGCTTCGAACTCGTCCCGATCGCCGGCAGCTTCATCGGCGACGCCAAGCCGCTCATCACGACGCTGCTCGTCGCAGTCTGCTTCGTGCTGCTGATCGCCTGCGCCAACGTCTCCAACCTCCTGCTCGCGCGCTCCGCCTACCGCGTGCGCGAGACCACGGTGCGCTCGGCGCTCGGTGCGAGTCGCAGCCGCCTTGTGCTGCACATGCTGGCCGAGGGCTTCGTGATCAGCGCCATTGCGGCGTGCATCGGGCTCCTGCTGGCGTCCATCGCGCTCGATGCCATCGCCATCTTCGTCGGGGAAATGCTCGATGACAGCCCGGCCTGGTGGACTTTCGAGATCGACAGCCGCGTCGCCACCGTCGCGGTCGGCGCGGCGCTGCTCTCGACGCTGCTCGCGGGCCTGCCGGCGGCGATCCGTGCCTCGCGGCCGTCGCTCGACTCGCTGCTGCGCGACGGCGGACGCATGGGCACCGGCCTTGCGATCGGCCGCATCGCCTGGGGCCTCGTCGTGGTCGAGGTGGCGCTCGCCTGCGTCCTCCTGGGCGTTTCGGCGCTGATGACCAAGAGCGTGCTGAATGCGACGACCAACGACGTCGGCGTCGAGACGGATGACGTCATGACGGCGCGCGTCGGTCTCACGGCCGGCACCTACCTCGAGGACGCGGACCAGAGCCGGTTCTGGAACACGCTGCTCGCGCGCATCACGGCGCAGCCGGGCATCCACTTCGCGGCGGTCACGAACTCGCTGCCCGGGCACGGTACCGGCGACGGCCCGTTGTCCGTCGAGGGGCGCGACTATGGCGACAACTCCACCAAGACGTTCGTCAATCACCTGACGGTGAGCCCCTCCTATTTCGACACCTTCCGCATCAAGCCGGTCCAGGGGCGCGTCTTCGACAGCCGTGACGACGCCGCGTCGATGCCCGTGGTCGTGATCAACGAGTTCATGGCGCGCACGATGTTTCCGGACGAGTCGCCGATCGGCAAGCGGGTGAAGTTCGACCTCGCCGAAAAGGAAATGTGGTTCACGATCGTCGGCATCGTGCCGGACGTGGTCATGGACGAGGACGGCACGCCCGACGAGGGCGCTTACATCTCGGTGCTGCAGCGCCCGGAGCGGTTCATGAGCATCGTGGTGCGCGGCGAAGGCGATCCGCGCAGCCTCGTGGCGCCGATCCGCGCGGCGCTCACCCAGACCGACCCGGACCTCGCGCTCTACTGGCTGCGCACGTTCGACGAGTCGCGCAAGATCAAGACGGCCGGCTTCAGGCTCATCGGCTCCATGTTCGCCATGTTCGCAGGCGTCGCGCTGATACTCGCGGCCGCGGGGCTGTTCGGCGTGCTCGCCTTCCATGTCGGCCAGCGCACGCGCGAGATCGGCGTGCGCCGGGCCCTCGGCGCCGACGATGGCCGGATCCTGCGGATGGTCATGCGCGCGAGCGGCGTGCAGATCCTGCTTGGCGTCGGCATCGGCATGGCGCTGCTGCCGCTCATGGGCCGGGGCCTCGGCGACGTGCTCGGCGAGGTGAGTCCGTACGACCCGGGCATCTACGGCATGGTCGTCGGTCTCATGATCGTGGTCGCGATCGCGGCGACGCTCACGCCGACGCGGCGCGCGCTGAAAGTCGATCCCGCGGCGGCATTGCGCTACGAGTGAGCGCCGTGCAAAGTCCGCCTGATGCAGCCGCGCATACTCGTTGCGGATGACCAGGCGGACATCCTCTCGGCGCTGAAGCTCCTGCTGAAGCGCGAGGGGTTCGACGTCGCGACCGCGACCTCGCCGGCGGGCGTGATCGACATCGCCGCGCGCGAGCACGTGGACGTCGCGCTGGTCGACCTCAACTATTCGCGCGACACGACCTCCGGCGCCGAGGGCGTCGCGCTGGTCGGCGAGCTGCACCGCCTGCACCCGGACCTGCCGGTCGTCGTCATGACGGCCTGGGCGACGGTCGAGGTCGCCGTGCTGGCGATGCAGGGCGGCGCCAACGACTTCCTCGAGAAGCCCTGGAACAACCAGCGCCTGCTTTCGGTCCTGCGCAACCAGGTGAAGCTGGCCGAGGCGCGCCGGCGCGGCCGGCGGCTCGCGGACGAGAACGCGATCCTGCGCGCGGCCGACGGCACCGACCTGGTCGCGACCTCGCGTCCGATGCTCGAGGTGGTGAAACTCGCGCGGCAGGTCGCCCGATCCGACGCGAGCGTCCTGATCACCGGCGAGCCGGGCACCGGCAAGAGCCTGCTGGCGAAGCTGATCCACGACTGGTCGGACCGTGCCGAGAAATCCTTCATCGCCGTGAACGCGGGCGGCCTGCCCGAGAGCGTGTTCGAGAGCGAGATGTTCGGCCACGTGAAGGGCGCCTTCACCGACGCCAAGGCCGACCGCGCCGGCCGCTTCGAGCTCGCCGACGGCGGCACGCTGTTCCTCGACGAGATCGGCAACGTCCCGCCCGCGCAGCAGGCACGCCTGCTGCGCGCGCTCGAGAAGGGCGAGTTCGAGCGCGTCGGCTCGTCGCGCACGCAGCGCGCGGACGTGCGCGTGGTGTCGGCGACGAACGCGGACCTGCCGACCATGATCCGCGACGGGCGCTTCCGCGAGGACCTGCTGTTTCGCATCAACACGGTCGAGATCCGCCTGCCGCCGCTGCGCGAGCGGCGCGAGGAGATCCTGGAGCTCGCGAATGCGCAGCTCGAGCGCAAGGCGGCGCAGTACGCGCGCGCGGTCAAGGGCTTCGACGCGGGCGCACTGGCGGCGCTGCAGCAGTACGCCTGGCCGGGGAACGTGCGTGAACTCAACAGCGTCGTCGAGCGCAGCCTCCTGCTGGCCGGCGGCGACGAAATCGGCGCGGCGGACCTGCGGCTCTCGGCCGCCCGGGCCGGGCCGCCCTCGCTCGAGGACATGAGCCTCGAGGACGCCGAGCGGGCCCTGATCCGCTCCGCGATCAAGCGCAACGGCGGCAGCGTGCAGGCGGCGGCCGAGGCGCTCGGGCTGTCGCGCAGCGCGATGTACCGGCGGCTGGAGAAGCTCGGATTGAAGCCCGACGAGCTGTAAAAATCCCTTCAAACAGGCGCGGAATCAGCCGTGATATGGGATGATGCCGCCCGCGATCCGCCTGGCGGGTCGACAAGAAATCAACGCACCCAGGAGAGAGTCGAAATGAAAGCCCTTTATGCCGCCGTCGCGGCTGCCGCCGTGCTGATGAGCCCGGCCGCGTTTTCCCAGGACAAGCCCGCCGACAACATGCAGATCCTCCTGGACAAGGTCCGGGCGGACAAGAAGCTGCTGGTCGCCGCCAACATGAGCCTGACCGAACAGGAAGCCGCGGCGTTCTGGCCGGTCTACGAGGCCTACCAGAAGGACCTCAGCGCCCTCAACGAGCGCATCAAGGGCACGATCAAGAGCTACGCCGACGCGTACAACGCGGGCGCGGTCCCGGACGCGACGGCGAAGAAGCTGCTCGAACGATGCGCTCGCGATCGAGGACTCGGAAGTCGACCTCAAGAAGTCGTACGTCCCGAAGTTCGAGAAAGTGCTGCCCGCCGCGAAAGTGGCGCGCTACTACCAGATCGAGAACAAGATCCGCTCGGCCATCAAGGCCGAACTGGCGGACGGGATCCCGCTGGTCCAGTAACGACCCGCGGCGCAGCACGGCAACGTGCTGCGCCGCCCCGCCAAGCGCGTAGACTTTCGGTCGTGGCGGCTGAAGAAGAATCGCGAAAGCCCCTGCACTCCCGCCCGGTGATGCGCCGGCGCGGCCTGCCGTTCCAGGCGCGCATCGTCGCTGCTGACGCTCGCGGGCGGGTTGCCCGCGTTGTTGGTCGCTTTCGTCCTGCTGCGCGATGCGCCGATCGCCGATTCCGTGCACCGCCTGGTGGTCGTGGTCCTGGTCGGCGCCTGGGTGGGCTTCGCGATCGCGGTGCACAATGCGACGGTCGAGCCGTTGCGCTCGATCGCGAACCTGCTGGAAGCCCTGCGCGGCGGCGACTACGCGATCCGCGGGCGGCACGGGCGCAAGGGCGACGCGCTCGGCGACATCGTGCTCGAGTCGAACCGGCTCGGCGCGACGCTGCGTTCGCAACGATTCGAGGCGATCGAGTCCTCCGCGCTTCTCAACAAGGTGCTGTCGGAGATCGACGTCGCCGTGTTCGCCTTCGACGGCGACGAGCGGATCCGCCTCGCGAACCGCGCCGCGGGCGCGCTGCTGCGGCGCCACCCGGACGCGCTGGTGGGGCTGTCGGCAGCCGACATCGGCTTCGAATCGCTGCTCGAGGGGCCGCCGGTGTCGAGCGAGTCGCACACCTTCCCGGGCCGCGCGGGCCGCTGGCAGGTGATGCGCGAGGTGTTCCACGAGGCGGGCCGGCCGTTCCGGCTGCTGGTGGTGACGGACCTCTCCCAGGCGCTGCGCGACGAGGAGCGCCGCGCGTGGCGGCGGCTGATCCGCGTGATCTGGCACGAGCTCAACAACTCGCTGGCGCCGATCAAGTCGGTGATCGAGACCAGCCGCGACGCGCTCGCGGCCGGGTCGCCGGACAAGTCGGAGCGCGAGGAGCTCGCGCACAACCTCGCGCTGGTCGCGGAGCGGGCGGAGTCGTTGCGGCGGTTCCTGTCGCGATACAGCGAGCTCGCGCGCATGCCGGAGCCGACGATCGCGGCCAGCGACGCCGCGGCGATCCTGCGCCAGGTGGCCGCCGTGCAGCCCGCCGGCCGGGTGCAGTTCGCGGCGGCGGAGAGGCTTGAGCTGCGCGGCGATGCGGACCAGATCCAGCAGGCGCTGATCAACCTGGTGCGGAACGCCGTCGAGGCGACGCCGGAGGGCGGCGCACCGGTCGAGCTTCGGGCCCTGCGCGGCAAGGACAGCGTGGTGTTCGAGGTCGAGGACAGCGGCCCGGGCGTCGCCAACCCCGACAACCTCTTCGTGCCGTTCTTCACCACCAAGCCCGGCGGCAGCGGCATCGGCCTCGTGCTCGCGCGCCAGGTCGCCGAGGCCCACGGCGGCACGCTGACGCTCAAGAACCGCGAAGGCGCCAGCGGCTGCCTCGCCCGCCTCGTCATCCCGACTTGAGCGGTGCCGGGTCGCACTTATCGCACTTATTTAACAGGTCGATCGGGCGAGGAAAACGTTCGCAATAAGTGCGATAAGTGCGACCCGGCACCGTTAGAAGTCCGCTACACTTCGCGTCATGAGCGACAAGAAACGCGGGTTGGGGCGCGGGCTGGAGGCGCTGCTCGGCGAAGCCAAGCCGCGGCCGGAGCCGGGCATGCCGCCAGCGCGCGAGCAACTCTTGCAGATCCCCGTGGACCTCCTCTCGCGCGGCAAGTACCAGCCGCGCGTGGACATGCGCGAGGAGTCGCTGCAGGACCTGGCCGACTCGATCAAGGCCCAGGGCGTGATCCAGCCGATCGTCGTGCGCCCGCTCGGCGCGCCGACACCGGGCGAGCCGCAACGCTACGAGATCGTCGCCGGCGAACGCCGCTGGCGCGCCACGCAGATGGCGGGCCTGCACGAGATCCCGGCGGTGCTCCGGCGCATCGACGACGAGCACGCCGTCGCGCTCGCCCTCATCGAGAACATCCAGCGCGAAGACCTGAACCCGCTCGAGGAAGCGCTCGCGCTCTCCCGCCTGATCGGCGAGTTCCAGCTCACGCACCAGCAGGCCGCCGAGGCCGTCGGCCGCTCGCGCGCGGCGGTGTCGAACCTCCTGCGCCTGCTCGACCTGCCGCAGGCGATCCGCCCGTTGATCGAGAAGCGCGAGCTCGAGATGGGCCACGCGCGTGCGCTGCTCGCGCTGCCGGCCGCGCGCCAGCAGGCCGAGGTCGGTGCGTTGGTCGCAAAGAAGAACCTGTCGGTGCGCGAGACGGAGGCGCTGGTCCGCCGCCTCATCGCGCACGCGAACGAGGGCAAGGCCAAGCCCGCGCGGGCGCGCTCGAAGGACCCGGACATCCAGCGGCTCGAGAACGACCTCGCCGACAAACTCGGCGCGACGGTCGAGCTGCAGCATTCCACGACGGGCAAGGGCAAGCTCGTCATCAGCTACCACAGCCTCGACGAGCTCGACGGAATTCTCGCGCACATCACCTAGTTGCCCGTCTCATCGGGAGGGGTCGTCATGGCCCGCTTGGTTCGAACCGCGGTCCTGGTGTTGCTTGTCGCATTCGCCGGACTTTCCTGCGGGAAGCCCGGTGCGCCTGCCCCGGCAAGCCCGAGCTCGTCCGCGCAGAAACCCAATCCTGTATCGCAGTACGCTGCCTCGCAGACTTTCACCGGCACGGTGGTCGTCAAGGACAGCGCGTCGGGCAGCTCTAGCACGGACGACGGGGTCATCGGCGGTTCCACGACGCAGACCAGCCTGAACAGCCACGTCGTCCTTACCGTGACCCACAGTGGCGTCGTCGCCAAGATCTCGTACCAGTCGAAGACCCGCGTCGACTATGAAGCGCGATACCAGTACCACATGGTCGTCGGCAGCAAGACCGAGGAGACCACTGCCAGCGGAACGAACAACGACGCCGCGTCCGTGAGCATCGACCTGCGCTCGGGTGGCGCGTACCAGATCGCCTTCAGCAGCGGCGGCGTCACCGGTGCCTACCTGATGGAAGACACTTCGACGCTTACCTGCACCGACCTCAACGCAGACCCGACGTGCCGTCCCGGCAGGAGCACGAGCGGCGACTCCGGCACGCCCCCGAACATCGGTGGCGCTGCCGGCGCAGTGGACGGACAAATCAATCCCGCCCAGCCCAACGTGCTGGTGGGTACCGCGGCGCAGCGACACGAACTCAACGACGGTTCGATCGCCACACGCACGGTGACCTGGAACCTGTCGCACTAGATTTCAGAATCCTCGCACCCAACAGCAGGAGTGATCGACATGCCATGGAATCGCCTCTTTGCAGCCGCGCTCGTCTTCGCGATGGTGATCGGGCTGGTCTCGCCGGGCCCGGCCGTCGCCCAGGACAACGACAGCCGCGAAGTCTCGGCCTACGTGCTGACGGAATCCGGCCTCGCAAAGTTCGCGCAGGCGAGCAGGAACCTGGCTGCCGTTCCGGGTGCCTGCGAAGAGGAAACGGACGACGACGATGACTCGGACGACCTGAAGACAATCGACCAGATGGTTGCGAAGCTCAACTCCAGGCCGGGTGCGCAGGCCGCGATCCAGTCTGCCGGCATGACGTCGCGCGAATACGTCGTCTTCATGTTCTCGATGATGCAGAACGGCATGGCGGCCTGGGCGCTGAAGCAGCCGGGCGGCAAGTTGCCGCCGGGCGTCTCGCAAGCCAACGTCGACTTCTACAACAAGCACGAGACCGCGATGGCGCAGATCGGCAAGGACGATGCCTGCAACGGCGAATCGGGTGACGAGGATTCCGACGAGTGACCTGAACGATCGCTGCTGAGCGCTACTCCCGCGACGTGTAGGCCTTGAGCGCGCCATAGCCGCGTTCGTCGATGCGATCGAGTCGCGCATCGAGCGGCGGGTGCGTCTTGTACAGCGACGCGAGGCTCGCGGACTGGCTGCCGAGCGCCATCATCTTCTGCAGCACGGCGTACAACGCCATCGGGTTCATGCCCGCGCGCGCAAGGTAGATCTCCGAGGCCTTGTCCGCGCGGAACTCAGCCTGCCGGTCGAGCGAGGTCAGCAAGATAGTGGCGCCGTGCTGTTCGACGTACTGCTTCGCATAGTTCTCCGCGACGCCGGTGCCCACTTCGATCTCGCCGGCCACGACGTCCTTGCCGACGGTGGTGATCTCCTGCTTGCGGATCACGTTGTAATGGTCGCGCTCGACGGCGTGGCTGATCTCGTGGCCGAGCACGGCAGCGAGTTCCGCGTCCGATGAAAGCAGCTCGTACAGCCCGCGCGTCACGAGGATGTAGCCGCCCGGCGCGGCGAAGGCGTTGACTTCCGCGTCGTCGATCACGCCGAAGGTCCACGGCAGGTCGGGGCGGCTCGTCTGCGACGCGACCCAGCGGCCGACCACGTTGACGCGCTTCTGGGCCTCGGCGTCGCTCCACAGCGGGCGCGCCCCGAGCACGCGGCCGGCGATCTGCGGGCCGAGCGCAAGTTCTTCCGCCGCCTGCTCCTGCTCGGACTTCGGCGCCACCTTGCTCGCGGTGCCGAGAATCGAACTGGCCTTCTGACCGAGCGAGCCCATCATGCCGCCCAGACCCTGCAGCGTGGACGAGCCCGACGACGAGGACTTCGACGCCTTTTCCTCCTTCTTCGGCTTCGATTCGGCATCCCAGGCGACAGTCGTTGCCTGCCAGCCGTGCCCGCTGGCGTAGGCCGCGGAGGCAGGGGTGTCGGCACGGTTGGCGACCATCGCGTCGAACTGCGCCTGGTTGAACGACGCCGCCTTCAGCTCGCTCTCGTCGATGCCGCGCACGCCGGCCGTCTCCGACACGCGTCCCGCGCCCGCCTTGCCGGTGGTCAGCACGCGGGCGTTGGCGCCGCTGTCCTCGACGTTCCCGTAGTTCACGCGCACGTCGTTGACGCGCACGAAGCCGCTCTTGCCGTCGGGGAGTTTCACCTCGTACCAGAGCCCCTGCTGCGCGACGATGGCGACCGAATCGTCCTGCTTCAGTTTCTTCAGCTTTGCGGACTCGAGGTTCGGCGCCGCGTACACGCTCACCTCCGATTTGCGCACGGTGGCGGTCGAGGTCGGCGGCCAAAGCATTGGATGCCGCAAAGCAGCGCGGCGATCAGGCAGGCGGATAAGAATCGCATCATCGTTCTCCTGCAGGAGCCGTCGGCTGGAGCGAGTCGATGCTGCGTTTCGCCAGCGGCCATTCGGCGGAAGAGGCGAGCACCTGCCCGATCAGCACGTGCAGCGGCCGGTTCTGGCCCGGGTCGGCGGCATCGACGCTGCCGGCGATCTCGCCGCTGCCGAACGCGAGCCGGACCGTGCCGTCGTCCGGCAGGCGCGCGTCCTGCTCGGCGAGGCTGCGCTCGAGCCGCGTGAGGTCGCGCGCCGCGGCCTCGCGCGCGTCGGCCTCGCTCTCACCGTGCCACATCAGCACGACGAGGTCGCTCAGTGCGTCGTGCAGCCAGGTCTTTTCCTCGACGACGCCCTCGAGCATCACCGCGTCGGTGCCGGCGTACAGGAAGCGCCGCAGCCGGCGGCGGTACTCGCGGCGGCGCCGCACGACCGACCGCGCATCGAGGCCCGGCGTCCGGCACGAAATGCAGGCGCGCGACCGCGAGCCAGCGGTCCTTCGCCGGGTCGAAGTCCGGCAGGTAGTCGCCGTTGCCGACCGCGCGGCCGCGCTGGATCTTGGCGTAGATGCGGCACAGGCCGAACACGAGGCTCACGAAGCCGACCGCGGCGAAGACGTCGAAGAAGTAGGCGAAGAACGTGAGCCCGATGAAGGCGGCGCCGAGCAGCAGCAGGTTGGTCGCGACGAAGATCGAGTCGATGTCGTTGTGCGGCTCGCCGCGGAAGAAAACGAAAGCCGTGAGCGCGACCAGCAGCGCCGCGATGACGTACTTGAGCCAGGCGGGCGGCACGCGGATCGCGCTGCCGGCGACGAGCGCCTCGGTCGCCTCGGCGAGCACCTCGACGCCGGGCATGACCGGGTCGACGGGTGTCGGCTTCGCGTCGTTGAGGCCCGCGGCCGTGTAGCCGACCAGCACGACCGCGCCTTTCAGCGTCGGAACTGCGGTCGTCGCGCGGCGGCACACCGGCGGGCCCTCGACGAGGAGATCCGCGGCGCTCAAGCGCGGCAGGCGCGTGTTCTCGCGCCAGTTCGGCCGCACGGACGGCGCGAACGCGCGGGGCGACTTGTCGGTGGCTGTCATCGGCGAGGCGCATCGGCAGCGATGGAATGCCCCAGTCACCGGCCGCTTCGTAGACCGGCAGGTCGCGCAGGACGCCGTCGTCATTGCGCGCGACGTTGACGATCGCGCTCGCCGCCGCCATCGCGTCGCCGTACGGCAGGAGCAGCGCGACCTGCGGATCGGCGGCCGGCGCGGTCCGCGAGCGGAAACGCGCCCGGCGTCTGCGATGCCGACAGGGGCGCGCCGGCGTCGTAGTCGCGGTGCATGCGGGCGGCGGCGAACAGGAAGCGGCCGGCGCCGCCCTGCGCCATCGCCTCGAGCGCCTGGTCGCCGCCCGGATCCTCGTGCGACGGATCCGTCAGCAGCACGTCGTAGCCGACCGCGCGCACGCCCTCGCGATCCAGCCGGTCGAGCAGGTCCGCGTGCCGTTGCCGGCTCCAGGGCCAGCCGCCTTCGCCGCGCGCGCGGAAATACTCGATCGAACATTCGTCGATCTCGACCACGACCACGCGGCCCGACGGCTGCGGCTCGATCGGGCGCCAGTTCACGACCTGGTCGAAGATCGCGTTCTCGGCCGCGTTCAGCGAGCGATCGTGGGTCCAGTCCCAGGCGAGCCAGCCGAGCGCCAGCGAGCGCGAGCAGCGGGTAGTACGCGAACTTCAGCCGGAACGCGATGCGCGAGAACGGGCGGCGGTAGCTGCGCTCGACCTTCGACCAGGCGCGCATGAAGCCGTCGCCGAGCGCGGCGAGCGGGGCGTCGAGCCAGGAGAACATGCGCGACGCGGATCTCGGGTCAGGACAGCGCGGTGAACTGGATTTCGATGTCCACCGTGCCCATCTGGCCGGTGCCCGGGTCGTACGAGGTGACGCCCTTGCAGCTGTACTTGCCGTTGACCTGCCGCTCGCCGACGACCATGTCGCCGGTGCAGTCCTCGGCGCCGGCGGTTGCAATCGCCTTGCCGCGCGCGACGCCGAAGCCGACCTCGTAGCGGCTGACGGTCAGCAGCATGTTCGGCTCGGCAGCACCCGACACGCCGAACTGGAGCCAGGTCATTTCGCCGTCGCTCATGCTGGCCTGCTTGTTGATCGGGATGTCGGCATTGACCTGGAACGATCCGGTCACCGTGACCTTGGCGCTGCCGCCGACATAGCCGCGAGCGCCGATCGTCGGCACTCCGTCGGCAGCGTGCGCCAGCGCAACCGCGATCGCGCCGACGATCCCGGCCGCGACGCCGCAGGTCCACGTGCTTTTCACTGGAATTCCCCTGAAATGCGCCCCCGTTATAGTCCTGCCCGCAGCGCTCCCGCAAGCGCTCCCCCTTGACAGTCCAACGGCCTCGGGCGCATACCACGCCGACCCCGGCCAATTGTTTTCAACACGAATAGGGGGATTCGCATGATCGGTTCCTGCTCCGGCCGCCTCCTGGCGGCAATCTCGATGAGCATCCTGGCGACCGCGGCCGTCGCCGACGAACGTCCCGGCAATCTCTGGAAAACGACGTCGCAGATGTCGATGCCTGGCATGCCGGCGATGCCGCCGCAGGCGATGGAGCTCTGCACGGCGAAGGAGTGGACCCAGCCGCCGCCGCCGCCCGAGGGCCAGACCTGCACGCAGACGAACTTTCAGCACACCGGCAACAAGATCACCTGGAGCATTGCCTGCACGGGCGACATGGACATGACGGGCGAAGGCGAGATCACCTTTAACGAGGAAGCCTACACGGGCACGATCCTGTTCAATGCCGGCGGCATGACGATGACCGTCAACCTGACGGGAACGAAGATCGGCGAGTGCGACAACCCCGTCGGTTGATCGCCGGTCACTCGATCGAGGGAGTCATCATGAGCGCGATTCACATCCGGGCGCCACTCGTTGCGGTTGTCCTCGCTTTGCTGTTCACGGCGGAAGTGTCGGCCCAGGCCGCCGCAACAGGCCCCTTTGCCAAGGTGCCCGCTTTCCCGACGACCTGTTACACGGGCACCGATCCGTTCGCAGCCAAGATCGAGGCCGCGAAAAATGCCGTGCAGGCCGAGGTCGAGAACCAGACAGCGACGAACGCGACCATCGAGGAAAACTATCGAAACATTGACCCGATGGAGATGGCTTCCCGCATGCAGCAATGGATGATGAGCAACCCGCAGGAAGCGATGAAGTACATGCAGGCGGCGCAATCGCTGGGCCAGTCACAGGAGCAGTTGCATGGGTTGCTTGCCGAAGAGGGGGCGTTCAACGAAGAAATGCAGGGCCTGCCCACCCGGTACCAATCGGCGCTGAAGCAGGCCTACGCGCCGGCCGAAGCAAGGCAGGCGGCTCTGGACAAGAAGGTCGAGGCCGCCGGCCAATGCGAGGGCATGCATGTCGGGTGCCGCATGACGGACGCGGACTGGGCGGAACATGACGCCATCCAGAAGCAGCGGGATTCTGCCTATCAGGCAACCTGCGCCCAGTATTTCGGCGCCACGGGCCAGGTGCCGGGTTACCTGAAGCGCTATCGGGACTGGCTGGTGACGAAACGCATCCCGTACGCCCAAAGGGGCGCCGACGCGAAATTGGCGCAGTTCGCCATGATGAATACGCCCGCCGCGTCGTGGAAGTCCACGGACGCCGGCGAGCAGGCGGTCAAGTACATGGGCGATGCCGAATCGCTCTACGCGCTGCGGGACAGCGCGCCCAACTGCACGGCAGCGGGTTGCAAGCGCGAATAAAAGGGGACGCTCACCTTTTCCGAAAAGGTGAGCGTCCCCTTTATTGCTTTACCTGACCGCGGCTTCGACCGTCGCGAACTTGATCGTCGGGATCGTCTTTGTGACCCGCGCCGGATCGCCGCTCACGAGAACCGAGATCGCGTGCGCCGCCGTAGGCGAAGCGCCAGCGCGGCTCCCGCCGCGCCATTTGCCGTTTGCGTCTGCGGTCCACGCGCCGAACAGGTAAAGCGCATGGTCGGTGCTCTCGTTTTCGTTCTCGACGTGCCAGCGCTGCGCTGATTTCGCGTGTGCGGGCAGCGCGATGGCCTTGGCCCCCTCGCCGACGGACTCCAGCCGAGGATTCGCGTACACGCTGATCGACATCTCAAAGTCCCGGTTGACCTCCTTGTTGCTGGCCGCCGCCGCCGCAGGGTCGTTAACCTCGTTGAGTATCGCCTCGTATTCCTTTTCCGCCGCCCTCAGCTGCGGAGCGAGTTTCTCTGCGCCCTCGTAGTCTTTCTTCTGGATCAGCGCGTTTATCTGGTCCGTGATCTTCTGGTACTTCGCCTGCGCTGCGTCGAGCCGCGGCTTCCGCTGTGCCATGGCAGCCTGGTGGCTCGCCGCCTGGTCTTCGATGAGTTTTCCCCGCGCTTCTACGCCCTCGACCTGCTTGTACGTGCGCGTGAAACCGTAATTCCACGGAGTGTTCTCCGTGTCCTTGTCCATGCAGGTCCTGGATGGAACGCTGATCTCGTTCGCCGGGTCGACGACGATGATCCAACCCTCGGGTGCCGGCGGCAGCGCGGATTGCATGGTCTTGAGCACGCTCGTGACTTGCGCACGCTCGGCTGGCGTCGTATCGCGAAAGTCCGTTTGGCAGGACGTCGAATCACCCAGTGCCGTCGGCGTGACTGCAAACAGCGCAACCAGGAACACGATTTCCGCGCGGAATTGGCTTGAATTCATGCTCGGCTCCCCCATTGAGCATCCCCGCGACAGCATAGTCCTCCCCTTCAGAAAAGCTTAAGCGAGCTTCAGAAAGCCGGTTTGTTCGGAGGCGCCCGCCTCTCCAAAGTAGCCCCATCGGAAAAACGATGGAAATACGGAAAGAGAGGACACGGGTCATGAACAGCAGCAACAACGGTTACAACGTCCGCGCAGCCTTCTCGGCGGTCCTCGCGGCGGCCATCGTCGGCACCAGCGGCCTCGCCCTGGACAAGGGCCACGAAGGCGCGTTGCCCAGAGGCTCGATCGAGGTCGGTCAGCTCACCCCGGTGGATGTGCTGCCGCAGGTCGCGGCACTGCCGGCGGTCATCGTCAGCGCCCCCCGCCTGGCGATGGCCGACCGGCGGGAGGGGCCTGACCATGCGCCACATCTTCCACGAGATCCTCGCGCGCTACCTCGAGAGCGAGCAGCACGCCTTCGAAACCAGCCCGCGCGAGCTCTGGCCGGAATCCCGGCCACCGTGGCACCCCCAGGCGCCGCAGGTCAGCCGGAAGCCCAGCGCCCGAGAACGTGGCCGCCAGCGGGTCTATCGTGAGCTTGAACCCCAGAATTGACCCCATCGAACGTCGGCCGGCACCCGGGATCGTGACCCTCCGACCCGCGACGCCGGCGGACCTCAGCCACCTGCGCCGCTGGGACCAGGATCCCGACGTCCGCAGCGCCCTCATCGACAGCGACTGGCACTGGGAAACGGAGCTCCACCGGCACCCGGCCTGGCGCGAGTGGCTCATCGCCGAAGTCGGCGGCCGTCCCATCGGCTTCATCCAGATCATCGACCCGGAGCACGAAGAGTCCCAGTACTGGGGCTGCATGGAGGCCGGCCATCGCGCCATCGACATCTGGATCGGCGAGCCCGATGCCCGCAGCCGCGGCTACGGCGCCCAGATGATGGAGCAGGCCATCGAGCGCTGCTTCGCCGACCCTTCTGTGCACACCATCCTGATCGACCCGCTCGAGTCCAACACGCGTTCCCACCGCTTCTACGAGAATCTCGGGTTCGAATATGTCGTGTGCCGCACGTTCGGCGACGACCGTTGTTCGGTTTACAAGCTGACCCGCCCCGACGACACCCGCGGGCACGCCTGTAGGGGACGCACCCCTTTTTCGGAAAAAGGGTGCGTCCCCTTTTATCGATGGCGACGGCTAACCCCGCAAAAAAACTAAGGTTTTTCCGGCTTTTCGCGGTTGTGCCGCGGGAGCCGCCCCTCTATAATGCGCGCGGTTTTTGCCGCCCTGCGGACAGGTGCATGCGAACCGTCCGCAACATCCTGCTGACGCAGCTCGCGACCGCCTTGGGAGTCGCCGCGATCGTCTGGATCGGGTTGGGTTCCGAGCGGGCGATCCCCACCTTGGTAGGTGGATTGATCGGCGTCGTGCCGAACGCATTTCTGGCGGCGAGAGTGATGTCGCCGCGGGCCGGGAGCAGTGCACAGAGCCTGCTCCGGGCGGGATGGTTGGGAGAGATTGGCAAGCTCGTGATCGCGGCGCTGCTGTTCGTCGCCGTGTTCAAGACCTTGAAGCCGCTGCACCCGGGATTCCTGTTCACCGGGTACATCGCGACCCTCCTGGCCATGCCGGTGGGACTGCTGTTCGATAGGGGACGCTGAGAGATCATGGCAGAAACGGGTCACACACGGCTGGCGAGTACATCTCCCACCACCTCCAGAACCTGACCGTCTGCAAGCAGGACGGCGCCTGGGTCTGGAACGAGTGCCACGGCAACTTCTTCGCGATCAACGTCGACTCGATGTTCTTCGCCGTCGTCCTCGGCGTCCTCCTCACCTGGTTCTTCAGCCGCGTCGCCAAGAAGGCGTCGACCGGCGTGCCGACCAAGACGCAGACCCTCATCGAAGTCATCGTCGATTTCGTGGACCGCAGCGTCCGCGACACCTTCAGCCATCCGCCCAAGAGCCCGTCATCGCGCCGCTCGCGCTGACGCTCTTCGTCTGGATCCTGCTGATGAACCTGATGGACCTGATCCCGGTGGACTGGCTGCCCTGGGCGGCCAAGTACGCGGGCGTCGAGTACCTGCGCGTCGTGCCGACCACGGACGTGAACGTCACCTTCGCGATGGCGATCAGCGTCTTCATCCTGACGATCTACTACAGCGTCAAGATGAAGGGCATCGGCGGGTTCACGAAGGAACTGACGCTCACGCCCTTCAACCACTGGGCCGCGATCCCGTTCAACTTCGCGCTCGAGGGCGTGTCGCTGATCGCGAAGCCGGTCTCGCTGTCGCTGCGGCTCTTCGGCAACCTCTACGCCGGCGAGCTGATCTTCATGCTGATCGCGCTGCTCGGCATCTGGCAGCTGCCCCTGCACTTCGTCTGGGCGGTCTTCCACCTGCTGATCGTGCTGCTGCAGGCCTTCATTTTCATGATGTTGACGATCGTGTACCTGGCGCAGGCACACGAGCATCACTAACGGTTTTTGACCAGGAGACGTTCGATGGAAACTGTAATTGGATTCACCGCGATCGCTGTCGCGATCCTCATCGGCCTCGGCGCACTCGGCGTCGGCATCGGCATGGGCCTGCTCGGCGGCCGCTTCCTCGAAGGCGCCGCGCGCCAGCCGGAACTCGCCCCGATGCTGCAGACGAAGATGTTCATCGTCGTCGCGCTGCTCGACGCGGTCGCGATGATCGGCGTGGGCATCGCGCTGTTCTTCGCCTTCGCCAACCCGTTCATCGGGCAGCTGCAGGACGCGACGGCGCCGGTTGCCGGCGGCTGATCGCGGCCGAAGGAGAAGTTCGATGGACTTCAACCTGACACTGATCGGGCAGACGGTCGCGATGATCGTCTTCGTCTGGTTCTGCATGAAATTCATCTGGCCCGTGCTGATGAACGTGATCGAGGAACGCCGCAAGAACATCGCCGACGGCATCGCCGCGGGCGAGAAGGGCCAGAAGGAACTGGCCGACGCGCGGCACGGCTCGGAGGCGATCCTGACCGACGCGCGGCAGAAGGCCGTGCAGGTCGTGGACATCGCGCACAGGCGTTCGACGAACTGGTGGGCGAGGCCAAGAACCTCGCGGTCCGGAGAGCGAGCGCATCGTGACGGCGGCGCGTGGCGAGGCCGCAAACGAGAAGACGCGTGCGCGCGATGCGCTGCGCAAGGAAGTCGCGGCGCTCGCGCTCGCCGGCGCCACGAAGGTGCTCGGCCGCGAGGTCGACGCCAAGGCGCACGCGCAGCTCCTCGACGAGCTGGCCGCGGAACTCGAGAAGCAGGCGCCGGCCCGTGGCTGATCGCGCCACCATCGCAAGGCCTTACGCGCGGGCGGCCTTCGCCCACGCGCAGGAAGCGAACGACGCTGGCCGGCTGGTCGAAGCCTGCTGGGCGCCGCTGCAACGGCTGCCGCCGATCCGCGCGTCTCGCGCCTGATCGGCAACCCGCATGTCACGGGCGAGGAGCTCGTGGAACTCCTGGGCGGGTTGTCGAAGCAGGCTGCGGGCGAGGGCGGGAAGAACTTCCTGCGCGCGCTCGCGGAGAACCGCCGGCTCGCGTTGCTGCCGCAGATCGCGGCGCAGTTCGAGACAGCTGCGCGCCGAAGTCGAGGGCGTGGTCGACGTCGAAGTGATCGCGGCCGCGAGATCGCGGCGCCGCAGGAGAAGGCGCTCGGCGGCAGCGCTCAAGAAGCGCCTCGGCCGCGAGGTGCGCATGCACACGCGGATCGACGAGTCGCTGCTCGGCGGCGCCATCGTGCGCGCCGGGGACCTCGTCATCGACGGATCGCTGAAGGGCCGCCTCGAGCGGCTCGGCTCGGCGCTACAGAATTAGTCAAGGAAAGCGGATATGTCCATCAAGGCTTCTGAAATCAGCGACCTGATCCAGGCACGGATCAAGAACTTCGATGCCGCGACCGAAGCGCGCAACGTCGGCACCGTCGTCTCCGTGACCGACGGCATCTGCCGCGTGCACGGCCTGGCCGACGTCGCCTACGGCGAAATGGTCGAGTTCCCGGACAACACCTTCGGCCTCGCGCTGAACCTGGAACAGGATTCCGTCGGCTGCGTGGTGCTCGGCGAGTACCGCCACATCGGCGAAGGCGCGACGGTCAAGACCACCGGCCGCATCCTCGAAGTGCCGGTCGGCCCCGAGATGCTCGGCCGCGTGGTGGACGCGCTCGGCAACCCGCTCGACGGCAAGGGCCCGATCAAGGCGAGCAAGCGTTCGCCGATCGAGCGCGTGGCGCCGGGCGTGATCTGGCGCAAGAGCGTCAGCCAGCCGGTGCAGACCGGCCTCAAGGCGATCGACGCGATGGTGCCGATCGGCCGCGGCCAGCGCGAGCTGATCATCGGCGACCGCCAGACCGGCAAGACCGCGGTCGCGATCGACGCGATCATCAACCAGAAGGGCACCGGCGTTAAGTGCATCTACGTCGCCATCGGCCAGAAGCAGAGCTCGATCGCGAACGTGGTGCGCAAGCTCGAAGAGCACGGCGCGATGGCGCACACGATCATCGTGTCGGCCTCCGCCTCGACGCCCGCCTCGATGCAGTACATCGCGCCCTATTCGGGCTGCGCGATGGGCGAGTACTTCATGGACAACGGCGAAGACGCGCTGATCGTCTATGACGACCTGACCAAGCAGGCCTGGGCCTACCGCCAGATCTCGCTGCTGCTGAAGCGCCCGCCGGGTCGCGAGGCCTACCCGGGCGACGTGTTCTACCTGCACTCACGCCTGCTCGAGCGCTCGGCGCGCGTCTCGGCCGAGTACGTGGAGAAGATCAGCGGCGGCAAGATCAAGGGCAAGACCGGCTCGCTGACGGGCCTGCCGATCATCGAGACCCAGGCGGGCGACGTGACGGCGTTCGTGCCGACCAACGTCATCTCGATCACCGACGGCCAGATCTTCCTCGAGACCGACCTGTTCAACGCCGGCATCCGGCCCGCGATGAACGCGGGCATCTCGGTGTCCCGAGTCGGCGGCGCGGCCCAGACCGGCGTCATCAAGAAGCTCGGCGGCGGCATCCGCCTCGCGCTCGCGCAGTACCGCGAGCTCGCGGCCTTCTCGCAGTTCGCTTCCGACCTCGACGAGGCGACCCGCAAGCAGATCGAGCGCGGCCAGCGCGTGACCGAGCTCATGAAGCAGAAGCAGTACGCGCCGATGTCGGTCGCCGAGCAGGCGCTCTCCATCTACGCCGTCAACAACGGCCACATGGACAAGGTCGACCGCAAGAAGATCGTGGCGTTCGAAGAGGCGCTCCAGGCCTACGCGAAGACGCAGCACGCGGCCTTCATGAAGTCGGTCAACGACAAGCCCGAGCTCAGCAAGGAAGTCGAGGCCGGCTACAAGAAGATCTGCGAAGACTTCGCATCGACCGGAGCCTATTGATCCCATGGCCGGCACGAAGGAAATCCGGGTCAAGATCGCGAGCATCAAGAGCACGCAGAAGATCACCAAGGCCATGGAAATGGTCGCTGCGAGCAAGATGCGGCGCGCCCAGGAGCGCATGCGCGCTGCGCGCCCCTACGCGGACCGGATCCGCAGCGTGATCGGCCACCTGCGGCTCGCGAACCAGAACTCCTCGCACCCGTTCCTGGTCGAGCGCGAGGTCAAGGCCGTCGGCATCATCGTCGTCAGCTCCGATCGCGGCCTGTGCGGATCGCTGAACGTCAACGTGTTCAAGCAGGTCCTGATCGCGGCGCGTGAGTGGCAGGGCAAGGGCGTCGAAGTGCACCTGTGCCTGATCGGCAGCAAGGCGCTGCAGTTCTTCCGCCGACTCAAGCTGCCGGTCGTCGCGTCCATGACCCAGCTCGGCGACAAGCCGCACATCAAGGACCTGATCGGCGGCGTCGATGCGATGCTCGAGCTCTACCGCGACGCGAAGATCGACCGGCTGTTCATCGCCGGCAACCGCTTCGTCAACACCATGACGCAGCAGCCGCGTCGTGCGTGCAGATGCTGCCGGCGGAGACGATGGACGCGTGCGACCTGCAGGAGCGCTGGGACTACATCTACGAGCCGGCGGCGGACCAGCTCATCTCCGGGTTCATGATCCGGTACATCGAGGCGCGGTGTATCGCGCGGTGATCGAGAACCTCGCCTGCGAGATGGCCGCGCGCATGGTCGCCATGAAGAGCGCGACCGACAACGCCGGCAAGCATCATCGACGAGCTGCAGCTCATCTACAACAAGGCCCGCCAGGCCGCGATCACGAAAGAGATTTCGGAGATCGTCGGCGGCGCGGCAGCGGTTTAAGTCGAAGGTATTAGTGCAGATGGCGAACACGGTACAAGCGGCAAACGGCAAGATCGTCCAGATCATCGGCTCGGTGGTCGACGTGGAGTTCCCCCGCGAGGGAATCCCGGCGGTCTACGAGGCGCTGAAACTGGTCGACCAGGACCTGACGCTCGAGGTGCAGCAGCAGCTCGGCGACGGCATCGTGCGCACCATCGCGATGGGCGCCTCCGAAGGCCTGAAGCGCGGCCTCGCCGTCCAGAAGACCGGCGCGCCGATCACCGTGCCCGTCGGCGTCGGCACGCTCGGCCGCATCATGGACGTGCTCGGCAAGCCGCAGGACGAGGGCGGCCCGATCAAGACCAAGGACTTCCTGCCGATCCATCGTCCGGCCCCGGCCTACGACGAACAGACCGGCGGCCAGGACCTGCTCGAGACCGGCATCAAGGTCATCGACCTGCTCGTGCCGTTCGCGAAGGGCGGCAAGATCGGCCTGTTCGGCGGCGCCGGCGTCGGCAAGACCGTCAACATGCTCGAGCTCATCAACAACATCGCGAAGGCGCACAGCGGCCTTTCCGTGTTCGCCGGCGTCGGCGAGCGCACCCGCGAGGGCAACGACTTCTATCACGAGATGATGGAGTCGGGCGTCATCGACAAGAAGGACCTGACCAACTCCAAGGTCGCGATGGTGTACGGCCAGATGAACGAGCCGCCGGGCAACCGCCTGCGCGTCGGCCTCACCGGCCTCACCATGGCGGAGTACTTCCGCGACGAGAAGCAGGCCGGCGGCAAGGGCCGCGACGTGCTGCTGTTCATCGACAACATCTACCGCTACACGCTGGCCGGCACGGAAGTGTCCGCGCTGCTCGGCCGCATGCCGACGCGCGGTGGGCTACCAGCCGACGCTCGCGGAAGAGATGGGCGTGCTCCAGGAGCGCATCACCTCGACCAAGACCGGATCGATCACCTCCGTGCAGGCGATCTACGTGCCCGCGGACGACCTGACCGACCCGTCGCCGGCGACGACCTTCGCGCACCTCGATGCGACCGTCGTGCTGTCGCGCCAGATCGCGTCGCTCGGCATCTACCCGGCGGTGGACCCGCTCGACTCCACGAGCCGCCAGCTCGACCCGCTGGTGATCGGCGAGGAGCACTACAACACCGCGCGCGGCGTGCAGGCGATCCTCCAGCGCTACAAGGAACTGCAGGACATCATCGCGATCCTCGGCATGGACGAGCTGTCGGAAGAAGACAAGCTGACCGTGTACCGCGCGCGCAAGATCCAGAACTTCATGTCGCAGCCGTTCCACGTCGCGGAAGTGTTCACCGGCAGCCCCGGCAAGTACGTCGCGCTCAAGGACACGATCCGCGGCTTCAAGGCCATCATCGCGGGCGAGTACGACAACCTGCCCGAGCAGGCCTTCTACATGGTCGGCGGCATCGAAGAAGCGGTCGAGAAGGCGAAGACGCTCACCTGATCATGGCGAACACGATCCACATCGACATCGTCAGCGCCGAAGGCGAGGTCTACACCGGCGAGGCCACGATGGTCTTCGCGCCCGCCATCGGCGGCGAGATCGGCATCGCGCCGCGGCACGCGCCGCTCCTGACCGCCATGAAGCCCGGCGAAGTGCGGGTGCAGACGCCGGGCGGCGAAGAGCTGCTGTTCTGGGTCGGCGGCGGCGGCATCGAAGTGCAGCCGCACAAGGTCACGATCCTCGCCGACACCGCGGCGCGGGCGAAGGACCTGGACGAGGCCGCGGCACTGGCGGCGAAGCAGAAAGCCGAAGAAGCGCTGCGCGATCGCGTCGGGGCGATCGAAGTGGCCGAGGCGCAGGCGGAGCTGGCGAGGGCGGCGGCGCAGTTGCGCGCGATCGAGAAGCTGCGGCAGCTGCGAAAGGGCAGCTAGGCGACCACCCGCTATTGAGCGCGGCTGCGACCTGAGTCCCCGGTTGAGTCCGGGGTCCGGGAGGAGTAGAAGAAGAAAAACAGCCAGGCGGCTGCATCCGGTCGCACGGAAGCATTGAAGCCTATCCGGCGACTTCCACTCGGGAGTAATCGCCATGAAAGCCCTTCGCAAGCATCCCCTTCTCCTGATCACAGCACTTGTGGCAATCGTTCAACCGGTCTTTGCCGTGCCTCCGCCCAACGTCGTCGACAGCGATGGGAGCCGAAACACCGCGATGGGGACCGACGCACTGGCGAGACTCACCGACGGGTTCGACAACACCGCATCGGGAAGTGAAGCCCTTCGTTTCAACACGACGGGTGTAGCCAATACGGCTTTCGGTTCATTTGCGCTCCGCTCAAACACGTCAGGCGCCAACAACACCGCAGTAGGCCGCCAAGCACTCGTGCTCAATGACACGGGCCAGGCCAATGTCGCGATCGGCGTGGACGCGCTTTTCGGGAATACCACGGGCGGCAGCAATACGGCCATTGGCTTCGGTACGCTCAACCTCAATACCAGCGGTTCGGCGAATACGGCGACGGGATTCCTCGCGCTGGTGAGCAACAGCACGGGAATTCGCAACGTTGGCATCGGCTACACCGCATTGCGGGACAACTCGACCGGCCGCAACAACACTGCGATCGGCTGGGCTGCCGGCCAACGCACGACCGGCAATGACAATGTGCTCATCGCGCACCGCGGGGTGGTCGACGAGTCGCAAACCATGAGACTTGGGACCCGCGGAACTGAAGGCGTTCCGGGTTCAGGCGTAATCCGGACATTCATCGCGGGGGTCCGGGGAGTCACGACGTCCCGACCCGGCATCCCTGTCCTGATCGATGCGTCGGGCCAGCTCGGGACAATCTCGTCCTCACGACGCCACAAGCAGGAAATCCAGGCCATGGCCGACGCCAGCGACCGGCTCCTGCAACTGCGTCCGGTCCAGTTCCAATACACCGATGCCGATGGTTCGGGCGAGCGCCCGGTCCAGTATGGGTTGATCGCAGAAGAAGTCGCTGAGGTGTTCCCGGAGCTGGTCTACCTTGACGAGGAAGGACAACCGGAAACTGTCGGTTACCACTTGCTGCCGGCTCTCCTGTTGAATGAGCTTCAGAAGGAGCACGCACTGAATCAGGCGCAATCCGAAAAACTGGATAGACAGGAGAAACTGCTTGCCGAGCAGTCGCTGCAACTCACCGAGATGAGGCTGCTCAAGGAGAAGATGGCCGCAGTTGAGAAACTGGTCTCGAACCTCCAGCTTTCATCCAAGGACGTGCAATTGGCAATGCAGTAGCAGGGGTCAGCTTTCGATCAATGCGGAGCGGCTTCGGACGAAAGGCTGGTCAACGTTCCAGCAGCTTGCGTTTCCCCGGCACGTCCTTCCACTGCTCGGCATCGGAAGGCGAGTCTTTCTTCTTCTTGATGTTCGGCCAGATGACCGCCAGCTCGGCATTCAGCTGCAGGAATTCGCTCTGGTCCGCGGGCAGTTCGTTATCGGGAAAAATTGCGTTGACCGGGCACTCCGGCACGCACAGCGCACAGTCGGTGCACTCGTCGGGATTGATCACGAGGATATTCGGACCCTCGTAAAAGCAGTCCACCGGGCAAACTTCCACGCAGTCCGTGTGTTTGCACTTGATGCAGTTTTCGCCGACGACGAAAGTCATGAAACGCCGGCCTCTTACGCGACGGCGAGCGGCATCCCGGTGAGACCGGCAGCCTTGACGGCCTCGTCGATCATCCGCTGGTGCTCGGCGGGGCGCGCCCAGCGCTCCTGGCCTTCCTTCGGCAGCAGGTCGACCGGATCGAAGTAGAGGTACGCGAGATCGGCATGCACCGACGGCGAGCGATAGACGCTGATGCCGGTCGTGCGGTCGTAGTGCTCGAAGCTGTGGATGTCGCGCTTCCCGCCGCCGCCGGGCAGGTCGACGATGTTCAGCGGGGTGTTGAAGCCCGCGGTCGAGCCGCGGACGCCGCGCTCGATCGTGCAGTTGGTCTGGACGGTGGTGCGCAGCTCTTCCACCGCGCTGACCATGTCGTGCTGGTAGACGTAGTAGGGCCGGACGTTCATGTAGCTGAGGCGGCGGACCAGTTCGGTCATCGTCGCGACCGAGTCGTTGACGCCGCGGATCAGGACGGTCTGGTTGCGCACGGTGACGCCGCCCTTGAACAGCAGCTCCATCGCCTGGCGCGTGATCTCGGTGATCTCGTTCGGGCTGTTGAAGTGCGTGTGCAGGCAGACCTGCTTGCCCATCGCGCGGCCGGCATTCGGCGACCTCGAACAGCGCGTTCGTCCAGGCCTCGTCGGTGAGGATCTTCATCGGCGAAATGGCCGGACCCTTCGTCGCGATGCGGATGCGGCGGATGTGCGGGATCGCGAGCAGCAGATGGCCGATCGTCTGGAGGTGCTTGGCCGGCAGCATGTACAGGTCGCCGCCGGAGACCACGATGTCCTCGATCTCGGGGCGCGAGGCGATGTAGGCGATGGCGGTATGCCAGCGCTTCGGGTCGGGCTTGAGGCCGGCCTTCTGGACGGTGTCGGTGTCGCCGCCGATCGCGTAGCTGCGCGTGCAGAAGCGGCAATAGACCGGGCAGACGTCGAGCGGCAGGAACAGCGCCTTGTCGTAGTAGCGGTGCGTCAGGCCGGGCGTCGGCGCGTCGGCCTGCTCGTGGAGCGAGTCGAGCGTCAGGCGCGGGTGATCCGGCAGCTGGGTCGAGGCGACCGGCAGGAACTGGATCCGGAGCGGATCGCGATACGGATCGGCCCAGTTGGTCAGGGCGACGACGTAGGGCGAGATCCGGACGTTCATCGGCGCGCGGGCGATGCCGGCGCGGACGTCGTCGAGGAAGGCCGGCGACACGCGGTCGCCGAGCACCGCGGCGAGCTTGTCGAGGCTCGTGACGCTGTGCTTGTTCTGGAACTTCCAGTCCATGAAGGTGGCGCGATCGACGTCGGCGTAGCCGGGGATCTGCCGCCAGAACTCGTCGTCCCGGAAGTTGCGGTGGGCGAAGGCCTCGGGATCGACGGCCGGCCTGAGGGCGGCGGGCACCGCGAGATCCATCAGCTCGGCCAGCACCGGGTGTTCCGGCCATCCCCGGCAGCGACGTCGCGGACGCGGGGGGCGGCATCGATCTCATTGATGAGGATATTGGCGGGCTGGCTCATGGTGGCGTCTTCTTCACTTGTGGTGAATCGGGTGTCGAGGGCGGCGCGCGCCGCATGCTGCGGTGGCCCGTACGTGCCGGCAAAAGCCGCTCAAATCCCGCTGAAATACGGCCGTTAGACTACCATAAAAGCCTGTTGTGCGGGCGTTCAACAAGGTGTTTGGACTTAATGCCGGGCGTCAGGGCTTCCAATCCACCGAGTGCTCTTCGAGGTAGGCGTCGACGGCGGCGCCCATGGTCGGGATGGAAGTGCTCGGCACCGAATCGCTCGAACAGTTCGAAGCGCTTCAGCTTGTCCTTGACCGGATCCTTCATTTCCGCGAAGCGCAGCTCGATCTTCGATGTGTGCAACGCCTGCTCGAGCTCGGCGAGCATGTCCGCCGACGTCACGTCGATGCTGGTCACCGGTTCGGCGGTCACGATGATCTGTCGCACCGGCGTCGGCGAGCTCGCCACGGCTTGCGAGCACGCGCTCCTGGAACAGCTCGGCATTGGCGAAGAACAGCGGCGCGTCCCAGCGGAACAGCACCAGGCCGGGTACGAGGCGCGCATCGGGATAGCGCTTGATGTCGTGGTAGCCGCGGATGCCGTCCACGCGGCCGAGCACGGCGGAATGCGGTCGCCAGCCGTCCCACAGGAATTCGATGACCGCGATGACGATCGCGAGGCCGATGCCGGGAATCGCGCCGAATGCGGCGACGCCCGACGAAGCAGACGATCGACAGCCAGAATTCCCAGCGCTGGATGCGGAAGATGCGGCGCAGGTCGGCGAACTCGAACAGGCCGATGGCCGAGGCGATCACCACCGCCGCCAGCGCGCTGGTCGGCAGGTTCTGCAGCAGGTTGGGGGCGAGCACCAGCAGCAGCGCCACGGCGATGGCGCCGACGACGCCGGTGAGCTGGGTCCTGGCGCCCGCGGCTTCGGCGACCGGCGTGCGCGAGGAACTGCTGCTGATCGGAAAGCCCTGGAAGAAGTCCGGCGGCGAGGTTGGCCGCGCCCAGGCCGATCATTTCCTGGTTCGGATCGACGTGGGTGCGGGTCTTGGCCGCGTAGGTGCGCGACAGGACGCTGGTGTCGGCGAACGAAACCAGCGCGACGGCGCAGCCGCCGATCACGACTGCTGCAAGGTCGGCGAGACCGATCCACGGCAGCGCGAACGACGGCAAGCCCTTGCGGCAGCGGACCGAGCACCTTCACGCCGGCGCTCGCGTCGAGATCGCAGACGCCGACCGCGATCGTGGCGCGCCACCACCGCGATCAGGAGGCCCGGGATGCGCTGGCAGGGCTTGAGCAGCAGGATCACCGCCAGCGTGCCCGCGCCGATCAGCGAACGACGTCCAGTTGGCCTCGCCGACCAGGATCGACTCGACGATCTGGCAGAGGTCGCGCAGCGGCCCAGTCGCTCTCGATCGAGAACCCGAACAGCTTGGGCAGCTGGCTGATCAGCACCGTGAGCGCGATGCCGTTCATGTAGCCGTAGCGGATCGGCTTCGACAGCAGCTCGGTGACGAACCCCAGCCGCAGCACGCCCGCCAGGATGCAAACCAGGCCCGATACCACCGCCATCAGGCTGGCCACGATCACGGCGCGCGCCGGATCGCCGGCGGACAGCGGCAGCACCACCGCGAGGATCACCGCGGCGAGCGAGGAGTCCGGCCCCAGCACCAGGATGCGGCTGGGCCCGAACAGCGCGTAGGCCAGCAGCGGGATGATCGTGGCGTACAGGCCGTAGATGCCCGGGACGCCGAAGCCACCGCGTAGGCGATGCCGACCGGCACCAGCATCGTGGTCAGCACCAGGCCCGCCATCAGGTCGTGCGGCAGCCAGGCGGCTGCGTACCGGCCGAGCACCTGTAGGCCGGGCAGCCAGCGCGTCCAGGCGTTCATGACTTGTCGTCCACCGCCTCAGTTGCGATTGGCGCCTGTGACGCCCTCATTGCAAGTTACCGCGCACTGCAATGCAGCCACAGTCACCGGGATCGTCATGAAACCGGACAAAGTCGTCAAGTCTGCAAGCCAGGTCGCCAGGCAGAGAGCCGAATTAGCGCTGCTCGATCGCGTGGGAGCTTTTTCCGCGGCGCGCTACGGCGGTGGTGAGGCGATGCGACTCACCATCGCCAGCGGCTGGCCTTCGACCGCGGGCGGCGTGCCGATCACGTAATTGACGATGCCCGCGATAGGCGCGCGCACGTCGCCGATTGGCGCCGAACGGCATCGAAGAGCTCGCCGAGCAGGCCGCCCTCGGCGACCGCGTAGCCGTCGCGGACCGTCGCGCGGAACACGCCGGTCACCGGGCTGGTGATCACCTGGTAGTCCTCGAGCCACACCACGCCGGTGTTCGGCTCCGCCGTTCCTTCGAGCATCCCGAGGTGGCGCATCAGGTTCCAGACGCCGTGCTCCGCGAGCGCGATCGAGTGCTCGTCGTTCTGGCCGAGCTGGCCGGTCTCGGTGGTCATCGCCGGAATGCCGCGCGCCAGCGCGGTCTGGTCGACGAACTTCGTTGCTTCGGGTGACGCGATTCGCCCGGTGTCGATCACGATGTGGTCGAGACCGAAGGCCAGCGCCATTCCTCGGGTGGCTGCGTCGAGCCGCGCGTCCCCGGTGACCGGCATGTAGACGTACGGTCGCAACGCCTCGTTGGCATCGCCGGCGTGCAGGTCGACCAGGAAGTCCGCCTTCGCGATCACCTCGGTCGTGATCGCGTGAGCGATGCGTTCGCTCAGCGTGCCGTCGGCTCGCCCCGGATAGACGCGGTTCAGGTTCTTGCCGTCGGCCGGGCTCGTATAGACCGTGCGGCCGTAGAAAGACGGCGGGTTGGCGATATGCACCAGGATGAGCGTGCCGCGCAGGGCCTCGGATCGATCGACTGGCGCAATCGCTGCAGCGCGGTGATACCCGGGTATTCATAGCCGTGCGTGCCGGCAATCAGCGCGAGGACCGGCCCGTCCTTGGAGCCGCGCACGAGCGACACGGGAATGCGCGCACCGGCATCGTTCAGCGCCGGGACTTCGAGATACCCGGATACCGCTTCCCCGGCACTCGCGCGCAGCGGCCCGAGTTGCGGGACGTCACGGGCGTGGGCAGCAAAAGAAATCGCGAGGAATGCGAGCAGTATTCGTAGAACGGGACTCATGGGCGCCTCCGATGGCGACGAGGTGGCTGCGGCATCATAGCTATTGCGTACTGCGAACCTGGCTGGGCAGCACCGCGAAGTGCTTGCTGAACGCGGCGGTGAAGTTCGTCGGTTCGCTGAAACCCGCCTTCTCGGAGACATGCGCGATGGGGAGGCTCGTGGTCTGCAGGAGTTCCAGCGCCAGTTGCATGCGAACCTCGGTCTGGTATTCGTGCACGGAGACGCCGCACATCCGCTTGAAGCCGTAATGGAGCTTCTTGCGGCTCAGCCGGAACTGGGTGCAGAGGGCCGGGAGCGTGTAGGTCTTGCCCGGGTTCGCCTTGATCAGGTCGCGGATGCGAAAGAGCTTTTCGCGTTCGGGCAGGGTGATCCGCATCGAGGCCCGCGAATGCGGGCTGGCGGTACGCCAATCCTCGAACAGCACGCGCAGCAGTTCGAGGGCATTGGACCGGACCTCCACGTCGCGCCAGGCGCTCGCGGACCTGGCGCGAAAGAATCGGTTGGCCAATGCCAACGCGGCCTTCGATGCCGCGAAGTGGCCCATCACGGTCTCGCGCCGCTCCCAGAGTGAAATGAGCACTGGGGTCAGTTCGTCGCTGCCGAGGCCGAGGAAGTCGACCAGGTACGCCTGGGTGACATTCAACGAGCAGTAGCGATAGCGCACTCCGCCGGTAAAGCTGGCGGTCAGGGAGTCGCCCGCGGGGCGGACGATGTAGCTGCAGCCGAGGGATTCGTCCGAGAGGCGGTGCTTGCGGTCGAAGTAAGCCGCTTCACCGGAGAACGCGATCCGGAAGCGGAGGTTGTTCTCGCGGCTGCGGATCGTGAGGCGCCAGTCCTGCTCGATGAAAGTATCGGCGATGTGGGCGCAGAACCCGGGATCGATCTCGTAGATCTCCTCGTACCCTGACTTGGAGATGGGACCGATGGGCTCGCTCCGCGGAATCGAGCGCCTGCCCTGGATGACCTCGCCGATGCCGCCACCGACCGAGGGGTCGATGTGGGTCATCTGCTCCAGCTTCTCCCACATGCGGGGCTCGCTGGCGCTGATGTAGATCTTGGCGCCCATCCCGGCGATTCTAGGCGCCGCGGGATACGATTTCATCATTCGTGTCCCGCTTGATTATCGCCCTCGCGCACGGGGCGCTAGAGTCGGATACGTGGGGGAATCTCTCGAACGGCTGGTCCGGGACCATCGGCCAGGCTTCAGCCTGGCGCAGGATTTCTATCAATCCGCGTCGGTCTACCAGGCCGAGCTCGGCCGTTTCCTGTCCCGGCACTGGATCGCGGTCGGGCACGTGTCCGAGATCCCGGGGCGCGGCGACTTTCTCGTTTTCGACGGCCTCGATGCCTCGGTCATCGTCATACGGCAGGCCGACGGTTCGATCCAGGCGCTGCACAACGTCTGCCGTCACCGCGGCGCCCGGCTCTGCGAGGAATCCGCAGGGCCACCTGTCGCTGATCACCTGCCGATACCACGGCTGGTCCTACCGCCTGAATGGCGAACTCGCGGCCTGGCGCCACATGCCGGAGGGACTCGAGAAGTCCGAGTACGCACTGCGCCGCTGCGCGGTCACGGTGTTCGAGGGGATCATTTTCATCAGCCTGGATCCCGGACGGTGCGCCCGATCCCGGCGCGTTGCTGCGTCATGCCGAGCCCTACTGGGCGCGATTCGAGCTGGCGAACTGCAAGGTCGTGAGCAAGCGCAGCTGGCGCCTCGCGGCCAACTGGAAGCTGACGGTCGAGAACTCGCTCGAGTGCTACCACTGCCTGACGAGTCACCCCGAGTACTCGGCGGCGAACGCATTCGTGAAGTCCGACGAAAGGACGACCGAAGCCGACGTGTCGAAGTTCTCCGCCTATCACGCGGCCTGGACCGCGGGCCTCGAGGGCAAGATTCCGCTCGGCAGGTCGGGGATCATCGAAACCGGCGGCCAGCCGTGCCGCGCCGGCACGTTTCCATTGGCGCCGGGGCAGATGACCGGGTCACAGGACGGTAAGCCCCTGGCGCCCCTGCTGGGCAAGGTCGCGGCCTACGACGAGAGCGTGACGACCGGTTGCATCGGGTTCCTCAGCTACGTGGTCGCGATGTGCGACCACGCCCTGCTCGTGACCTTCGTGCCCCAGTCGGCGGACGCGACGCTCGTCGTCCTGAAGTGGCTGGTCCGCGCAGACGCGCGCGAGGGCGTCGACTACGACGAAGGCAAGCTCCGCTGGCTCTGGGAAACGACCACCGAGCAGGACAAGAGCCTCATCGAACTCAACGCGGCCGGCGTCGCCACGCGCGGCTACGTTCCGGGACCCTACTCGAAGCTGGAAGGGATGGCAGACGACTTCGTCCGCCGCTACCTGAGGCTGATGGCGGCCGGCACGTGAACGGCCAGGTTTCGAGGACCTACCTCGCCTACGTCATCCTGCTGCTGTTCCTGGTCAATGCGGCGAACTACGGGCAGCGCATGATCATCGCGATCATCCTGCCCGCCATCAAGACCGAGATCGCGCTCACCGATGCGCAGCTCGGCATTCTCATGGGCGGCGGCATTCGCGCTGTTCTTCGCGGTGGCCGGCGTGCCGCTGGCCCGCATCGCGGATCGGACCGTGCGGCGGACCTTCCTCGCCGGCGCGATCCTGTTCTGGAGTTCCGCGACCGCGCTGTTCGGGGCGACCCAGTACTTTCGCGCAGATGCTGACGGCGCGGGTGGCGCTGGGCGTGGGCGAGTCGGCCTGCATCCCGACCTCCCACTCGCTGCTCACCGATTACGTCTCGCCCGACAACCGGCCCGCTGGCGTTCGGCATTCATTCGACCGGCGGGGTCGTCGGCGTGACGATCGCGCTCATGCTCGGCGGCTACCTCGCGACCGCCGATCGGCTGGCGCAGCACGATGTTCTGGCCGCGATCCCGGGATTCCGCTCGCGCTGCTCGTGTTCTTCACCTTGCGCGAGCCGGCCCGGCAGGGCGCAGGCGATCTCGGAGCCGGACGGTCCGGCATTTCCCGTTGAAGGCGGTCGTGCAGCACCTGCTGTCGACACAAGTCCTATCTCTTCGTGCTGCTGGCGATCTGCTTCAGCCTGCTGGTGGAGTTCGGCCTGAACCAGTGGCTGCCGTCCTTCTACGTGCGCCAGTTCGGCCTCGAGATGGCGGACGTCGGCTATTCCTATGGGCTCGCGATCGCGAGCGGCGGCATCCCGGACAGCATCATCGGCGGGCTGGTCGCCAACCGGCTCGTGCGCTCGGACGTCCGCTGGCTCGCCTGGCTGCCGGCGACGATGTACGCGATCGCGCTGCCGGTCGGGCTGTCGATGCTGCTCGCGACCACGGCGCAACAGGCCCTGGTGCTGAACGCGCTGTACGCCTTCGTCATCTTCGCGACCAATGGCGCCTTCTGGGCCGCGTGCTTCATCTCGGTCCCGCCGATGATGCGGGCCACGACCAGCGCCATCACCCTGATGGTCGGCGGCATCTTCGGGGTTGCGGTCGGTCCCGTGCTCGTGGGACTCATCAGCGACTTCCTCGCGCCGCGCGCGGGCAGCCATTCGCTGCAGTCATCCCTGGTCGCCGTCCAGTGCCTGGCGATCGTGGTCGTCGATCTTCCTGCTCATCGCGTCGCGCTACCTCCGCAAGGACAAGCGATGATGACGCGCAAGCACACCGGCAAGGTCGACCTCGGCATGGACGCCCCGATCACCCGGCGCGACTTCGTCAACGGCGTGCTCGTGGCGGGCGGCGCCGCGCTGCTCTGGCGCCCTGGCGATGCGCTCGCGGACTCGATCGATGCGTACGCTCCGTCGGGCTCGCCGTGGACCGGCTACGGCGGCGTCGGCGACTACCGATGGGCGAACGGCAACACGGAAGCCGTGATGAACGCCGCCCACGGCATCCGCGACGGCCTCTATACCGATGCGTCCGGATCCGCGGCCGAGGAAGACGGTCGACCTGGTCATCGTCGGCGGCGGCTTCTCCGGCATCACCGCGGCCTTCGAGTTCAACAAGCAGCGCAAGCCGGGCCAGACCTGCCTCGCTGCTCGAGAACCACGCGATGTTCGGCGGCGAAGCGCGGCAGAACGAGTTCGTCGTCGACGGACGCCGGCTTGCGGCCCCGCAAGGTTCCAATGCCGGCCTCGTCGTGAGGCCGACGGACACGATCACCGGCCGGTACGAGACTTACGCCGAGTATTACCGCGAGCTCGACATGCCCGCGTCCTACGAGTTCGAGCGCCTGGCCGGCGGCGCCGAGAAGTACCACCTCACCAACGATCACTTCGAGCCGATGATCATGGAGAAGGAGTTCGCGACCGGCTACTTCTTCCCGGGCGTCGGCTGGGCGCGCGATCCCATCGCGGCGAACTTCGCGAACACGCCCTGGCCCGCGAACGTGCAGCGGGAACTCGCGGACTTCGCCGGCAACCGGCGCGACCTGGTGTCCGGACAAGCCGACCCCGACCGCTGGCTCGATTCGATGAGCTATCACGACCTGCTCGACAGGCTCGGCTACGGCGCCGAGGCCAAGCGCTACGTCGACCCGCTGCTCGGCGTCGGCAACTTCGGCGTCTGCGGCAATGCGATCTCGGCCTATGGCGCCAAGCGCCTGACGCTGCCGGGAACCATTCCCAGCACGGCGTCGAGCCGCTTCGCGGACGTGAAGGGGATTTCCTTCCCGGGCGGCAATGCCGCGATCGTGCGCAGGATGGTCGCGCGCATGATCCCCGGCTCGATCGCGGGCGACGGATCGCTGAAGTCGACCACCTGGGGCGACATCGACTTCGCCAGCCTGGACCGCGACGGCGCCCCCGTCCGGATCCGGCTGGAGTCCACCGTCGTGAAGATCCGCCACGACGGGGATCCGGCGTCCGCCGGGTCGGTCCTCGTCACGTATGCGCGCAACGGAAAGCTCCACACGGTGAGGGCGAAGGCCGCGATCCTCGGATCGGGCGGCTGGGTGAATCGCAGGATCGTCGCGGACCTGCCGCCGTCCCACGCGCAGGCCTACGCGCAGTTCCGCTACGGACCGGTGCTCACCGCCAACGTCGCGGTCCGCCACTGGCGCTACATCGACGCGCTCGGCATCAGCGTGGCGCGCTGGTTCTCCGGCCTCGGCTGGCACGTCTGCGTGCGGCGGAACGCGATCTTCGACCCCGACGCGCCGCCCCTGACGCCCGACAGCCCGATCGTCCTGACTTTCTACATCCCGTTCCTCAATCCCGGCGTCGATCCGTCGGTCCAGGGCAGCGTCGGCAGGGCCCAGCTGCTGTCGCCCTCGTACGCGGACTTCGAGCGGCAATTGCGCGAACAGATGACCGAGATGTTCGGCGCGGCCGGGTTCGATGCGCGCCGGGACATCGCCGGCATCGTGCTGAACCGCTGGGGCCACGCCTACTTCGCGCCGCCGGTCGGCTTCTTCTTCGGGACGAACGGGCGAGCCGGCGCCGCACGACGTGATCCGCCGGCCGCACGGACGGATCGTCTTCGCGCACTCGGAACTGCAGGGAAACATGAACATGGCGCACGCCATGCTGGAAGGGAAGCGGGGCGCGCTCGCAGGCGCTCGAACTGATATGAACACAGGAAAGGCAACCATGAGCCCGAAACTTTCGCTCGCAATCGTGTCACTGATCGCCGCCGGCCAGGCCATCGCGCAGACGGCCGAGGTCGGCGATGCTGGAAGAGGTCGTCGTCACCGCCCAGCGGCGCGAGGAGCGGCTGCAGGACGTGCCTGCCGCCATCACCTCCCTCAGCGGCGAGAACCTGAGCCGCCGCAACCTGCAGGGCAACGCGGACCTGGTGGCGCGGGTGCCGAGCCTTTCCCTCGACGTCCAGGGCCCGGGCGAATCGACGCTGTCGATTCGCGGCGTGGGCACGGCCTACGGGCTTGCGCCGGCCGTTTCCTACTACCTCAATGAAACGCCGCTCGACATCCGCACGGACGGCAGCACGGGCGTCCCGGACGTCGACTTCTTCGACGTCGATCGCGTGGAAGTGCTGCGGGGCCCGCAGGGCACGCTCTACGGATCGAGTTCGATGGGCGGCGCACTGCGCGTGCTGACCGCACAGCCGGACCCGACGGCATTCGCCGCCAAGGCCGAGACGGGCGTCTCGACGATGGAGGGCGGCGGCACGGGTTACATGGGCAAGGCGGCGGTCAATGTCCCGCTCGGCGACAACGCCGCGATCCGCTTCGTCGGCGCCTACGAGAAGATCCCCGGCTACGTCGATCGCGCCGTTCCCGGCGACTGGTTCGAGCCGAACCCGGACCTTCCGATCAGCGAGCGGCGCACCAATGACGCCGACCTGTTGAGCGGGCGCATTCTCGGCCTGCTGCAGGTCAACGACAAGGTGAAGATCACGCCCAGCATCTGGTACTCGGAGATCGACGCGGGAGGAGCGTCCGAGTACCACACGAACCTGCCGCGGTTCACGACAGCCGGCACGTATCCAAACCCCGCGAAGAGCAAGGCCGTGAACGGCAACCTGCTGGTCGAGGCGGACCTCGGGTTCGCGAACCTGATCTCGTCGAGCTCCATGCTGACGCGGGACGTGAACAACAACCGCGACCTCAGCCTGCTGATGGTGAACCTCGCGCCGCTGTTCGGGTTGCCGGCGGTCGACTACCCGACGCTGGACCGCTTCACCTCGGACAACGAGGGCCTGATCCAGGAGTTCCGCCTGACGTCGCCGGCCGACCAGCGCCTGACCTGGGTGGCGGGTGCGTACTTCAGCCGCTTCGAGCAGGACTCGGTCGAGCTGCTCGACAGCGAGACGTTCGCGACGGCGATCGGCCAGGTCGACGACACGAGCCTCTACACCTTCGAACAGGAAGTGATTGACCGCCAGGGCGCCGTGTTCGTCGACCTCACCTATGCGGCGACGCCGAAACTCGACCTGACCGTCGGCGCGCGCTACTACGAGTTGCGCAGCAGCCTCGAGAACGTGCAGACCGGCGTGCTGGCGGCGCCCAACCAGCCGCTGATCCGCGCCGATGCGAGCGGCACGAGCCCGCGCGCGGTCGTTGCCTACCGCCCGACGGACGACTTCATGCTCTACGCGACGGCTGCGCGCGGGTATCGGCCGGGCGGCCCCAACGTCGGCCTGCCGGACGGCATCGGTTGCGAACTCTCCGATGCCTACCAGCCGCTGTACGATCCGGACTCCGTCTGGAATTACGAGCTGGGCGCGAAGTCGGAATTCATGCAGCGCCGGCTGTCGATCAACGTGGCCCTGTACCAGATCGACTGGAAGGACGTGCAGCAGGCCGTCGCCGATCCGGGTTGCGGCTACCTCATCGTCGCCAACGTGGGCGAGGCCCAGAGCCGGGGCGCCGAGTTGGAAATCATGATGCGGCCAATCGACAACCTGACCCTGTCCGCGAGCGCCAGCTATACGGATGCCGAGTTCACCTCGATCGCGGAGGACTACCAGCTGGCGAGCGCCGCGACGACCGGGGACCCGCTGCCGGGCATTCCGGAGACGAAGTTCAACGTCGACGCGCAGTACGGCCGCGAGCTGGGAGACGATCGCTCCTGGTTCGTCCGCGCGGACTGGACTTACCTGAGCTCCGTGCCGACCGGGTTCACGACGCAGAACACCCGGCCGTCCTTCGGTGCGATCGGCGCGAGCGCCGCCTACCGCTTCGGGCGCTACGAGGTTTCACTCTATGGCCGCAACCTGACCAATGAGGATGGCATCGTGGACATCAGCGAAGGCGCGACGAGCGGCATCGAGGGCATTTTCTGGACGCAGATCTCGACTCCGCCGCGGACGATCGGACTCAACCTGGCCGTCGACTTCTGAGGTGCGACGCATGAATCAGATCCATGCCTGGTTGCTGACGGTCGCGATGCTCGCCCCACGGTGCGTGGTCGCGTGAGCTCGCCCGGCGAATCTCCCGCAAGCCGAAGGCTTCGTGGATACGGGCTCCGCGGTCATCTACTACAAGACGATCGGCCGCGGACGACCGCTCATGCTGCTGCACGGCGGGCCGGGCTCGACGCATGACTATTTCCTGCCCTGGGTGCTGCCGCTCGCGAGGGACCGGCAGCTCGTGTTCATCGACGAGCGTGGGAGCGGGAAATCGCAGCGGCTCGAAGATCACCGCCAGTACAACCTCGAGAACATGGCGGCCGACGTCGAGGCGGTTCGGGTTGCGCTCGGCCTCGGCCAGATCGACCTGCTCGGACATTCCTTCGGCGGGATCCTGGCGCAGGAAGTGGCCATCCGGTATCCGGCAAACATCCGGCGGCTGATACTGGCCAGCACGGGCTCGTCGGCCGCGCGAGTCAACGAGGACTTCAGGATCATCAAGGCATCGCTGGACCCGAAACTGCGTGCGCGAATCGAGGCGCTGGAAGCGAGCGGCATCATCGGCCCGGACGGCGCGCAGCTGCAGGAGTACCGGCAGCTGGCGGACCAGGCGGAAGCGCCCTACAGCTACTTCGTGCGGCCGCCGGCCTGGAGCGAATCGGGTGGATCGCTGGGTTGGGACGTGCTGAACACGATGTGGGGCGCGAAGAGCGACTTCCACATCGACGGAAACCTGATGGGTTTCGACTTCACGCCCGGACTGCGCAAGCTGAAGATTCCGGCGCTCGTGATCTACGGCGACCACGACATGGTCAGCGACGCGACCGCACGGGAGTCCCACGAAGCGCTGGCCGGATCGCTGCTGGTCGAGATTCCGCGCAGCGCGCACATGACCATGGTCGACCAGAATGCGGCGTTCAACGACGCCGTCGCGCGCTTCCTGGCCGAGTGAGGGTGACGACATGACGATCGACCGACGCGGATTCCTGAAATCGGGCGCCACGTCGGCGCTGTTCGCCTCGATGGCCGCCGGCTTCGGCGCGCGCGCCGCGGGCGCGGAGCTGCACGGCTCGGGCCCGCCGCCGGGTTCGTCGATCGGCTTCTCGCGGGAGGAGTACGAGGCGCGGTGGGCGCGCGTGCAGGCGGCCATGGCGGCCGCGGGCTACGAGAACCTCGTCGTCTGGCAACGTTCCGCGGGTACCTACGACAAGGTCGGCGACGTCTATTGGCTGACCAACTTCCAGACCTACGGCACGGGCCAGGATCCGGGCACCGACGCGACCGGCGCGCCCTGGACGTTCTCGGCCGTACTGATCCGCAAAGGACAGGAGCCCGAACTGCATGTCGGGCTGACCGAGGACGACATCGATCGGCCCAGCCTCGTCTTCGGCAAGCTCGTCATGCACGAGCCGAACATGATGGTCCGGTTCGCCGAGTACCTGCGCAGCGCCGGCATCGAAGGGCGCGTGGCGGTCGTCGGCGACGACGTGCTGCCCGGCATGTCGGACCGCGTGCTGCGCCGCCACACGCCGCAGATCGAGTGGGTGGCGGAGTACCAGCTGCTCGAAGGGCCGCAGCTGGTGAAGAGCGCCCGCGAGCTGGAGATCTACCGTGAGGCGGGCGCGCTCGTGTCAGCCGCGCTGGACGCGGCGATGAAGGACATGATCGCCGGGAAGCGCTCCTGCGAAGCCGCTGCGCGCGCGGCCTCCATCCTCATGGCCGGCGGCGGCGGCTTCCATCGCATCTCCATCAACCACGGCCCGATGATGCAGAACGGCCTGAGCAAGGCCTACTACGGTTACGACACGCGCGCGCCGAATGCCGGCGACCTGGTGACCGTGTGGATCTACGGGCCCATCTTCGCCGGGTACTGGCTGGATCCGGGTCGCACCGCGATCTGCGGCAGTCGCCCGACGCCCGCGCAGAAGTCGCTCGTGGAAGACTGCGCGAACATGGTCGACAAGATGACGCGAGCGGTTGCCCCGGGCATGACCCCGCGCGACGTCGGCATCCGTTGGGCCGAGATCGAGCGGGAAGGGACGTACTACGACGCCGGGCAGCCGGAAAGCGGCAACTCGGGGCACGGCTTCGGTCATGGCCTCGCCACGTCGTTTCCGGGTTACGTACTGCCGATCGGCGACATGGAGATCGGACCGTTTGGCTACCGGCGCCTCTCGCGAGACCCTGAAGCCGGGCATGGTCCTCGCGTCCGAGGCATTCCTGAACAGGCCCGGCGTCGGCACCGCGGGGGTCGAGAACAACTTCATCGTCACCGAGACGGGCGTCGAGCTGCTGGACAAGTCGCCGATGCTCTACTGGTAGTTTGGCGCAGGGGTTGCTTCAGTATCAGGGCTGAGTGCACGGAACCTCGCGCGACGAAACATGGTTCAGCGCGATCACCCACTCGCCATCGCGCTTTCGCATCAGCCGCGTGTTGATGCCGTCCTGGGGATTCTTCGGCCGATCAAGCTGATAACGGCTGATGAGCTGGGCGGTATCCGGCCCCAGCATCTCGATCCGGATGTCGAAGAAGCGCAGACGGCCACGCGTCTCCTCCGTGGCGCCATAGTCGCGAGTATAGTGATCGAGCGTACCCTGCCAGTCCTTCTGGAATTCGCCACGCGATACGAAAACCACGTCGGGGTTGGCGAACCCTTCCATGTAGGCGCGGAAGTCGCCGCGGTTCCAGGCGGCCTCCATGCGGGCTATCAGCCCCAGGATTGCTTCCTTTTCCGCCTCTTCAGTCGCGGCTGCCGCAGGGAGTGAAATAACCAAAAAGACGAAGAGCATTCGGAGAATGGATTTCATGACGACATTCTGAAGCGGGACGAAAGAAAAAGCGTTTCCGCGGAAACGCATTTTAGTGCATCGCAAAAGACGTTCCGGCCGGAACGTCCAGCATTCCAACCGGCAGGCCGTCTTCGGCGTCCAACTCGAAAGGGGGCACGCTTTTGGCCATACTCTGGACGCGCATTGCCGTTGTCGCCGCCTGCTCACTGGTCACCAGCCTCGCAAGCAGCGCGCCTGGCACCGATAGGTCGCCAGCGGAGCGAATCCTGTTCACCGAGACAGGCCTCGCCGCCGTTCACGATTTCATGCAGGCCGCCGTCCGGGACGGCCGCACACCGGCGGCGACCGCCCTCCTAGCACGCGACGACGAGATTCTCTGGCTTGAAACGGCGGGCGAGATGGGCCCCGGCCTGCCGATGCGCGACGACGCGATCCTGCAGCTGGCGTCCATCGGCAAGATCTACACGGCGGCCGCCGCGATGATCCTGGTGGAGCGCGGACGTATCGCGCTCGACGATCCGGTCAGCCAGTACATCCCGGAGTTCTCAATGGTATCTCCGGGGAATCCCATCACGGTCTTCCACTTGCTGACGCACACGAGCGGACTGACGGTGGATGGCGATGAGTTCTGGGCCGCCTGGGACGCTCACACCGAAAAGACGGATACCACGGCGATGGCGCGGACGCTCGCGGCCCTTCCGCTCGTGTCGCAGCCGGGCGAAGTATTCAATTACGGCCCGACCGGCGCGTCCTACGAAGTGCTGGGTGCAGTCATCGAGATCGCCAGCGGACAGACGCTCGAGGCATTCATGGCCGAGAACATCTTCCGGCCGCTGGGGTTGGACGACACGTACTTCTACATTCCGCCAGACAAGACGTCACGGCGCCCGGCCATCTACCGCCAGGCGGACGGCGCGCTGCGGGTACATCGCGCGTACGGCGAGCCGGACGAGCGAAGCCGGTATTTCTACGGCGGCGGCGGCGTGCAGTCCACGCCGCGCGACGTGCTCAAGTTCGCACGCCTGTTCCTGCACGAGGGCGAAGTGGACGGCGTGCGGATCCTGAAGCCCGAAACCGTGCGGCAGATGATGAGCAACCAGCTCGGCGACAAGGCGCCTGCGCGGTACACCTGGGGTTTTGGCGGCGCCATCGAGCCGCTGCCTTCCGGCGGTTCCGGCTACGGGTGGACCGGGGGCGGATTCTCGGTGCTCTGGGTCGATCCGGCGCTGAATCTCGTCGCGTACTTCACGATGCCGCTGTCGCCACCGGGCGATAACGACCTGCTCGCGGATTTTCGCAGGCTCATTTACCAGGCGAGGGTGGCGCGCTGACGGCGCACCTTATCGCAGCTCCAGTCCGCCCTGGTCCCGGTGCAGGCGACGCAGCTGCTCGCCCAGCGCATCGACATTCGCTTCGGTCGCATCCAGCGCGGCCTGCCGTTCAGGCGGCATCCATCGGCGAGCCTCGCTCCGCAGCCACACATTCTGTTGTCGCCACTGCGCGGCCTGCCGATTGGATTCCTGCGTCAGCTTTTCGCGCTCTGCGAATTGCGGCAGGCCGTAGCCGGTATCCGGCAGCAGCTCCGCCGGGCGGCTGAGGAATCCCTCGAGGCGCAGGACGTCCTTCACGGCCGCGAGCGCATCGACGCCGTTCGTGCTCGTGTCCGCATCGCGGCCCAGGAAGCGCCGCTTGAGTTCATCGCGTGCCAGCAGCTCCTGGCGTCGCAGCGCGGCCTGTTCGAGCAGCAGCAGCGCGGCGCTCGTTCGCAGGTCGGCGCGCGTGAGCCACGGGGCGCGTTCGCCTGCGGATAGTCCCAGCCAGTCCTGCACGTTCTCCTGGGGCAGCTGCAATGCTTGCCGGGCCACTTCGAACATGGCCTCGTAGCGCGCGCTCGAGGCTTCGAAGTAGTAGCCGAGGCGCAGGGCCTCTTCGCGATTTTCCAGCACCGTGCGATCTGCGATCTCGGCGCGCTCGAGCCTGCGCAGCAGGCCGGTGGGCGTGATGCTGGACAGGTCCTCGTCGGCGAGCCGCGGCACGCCGTCGTGCAACAGCTTGAAAGTTTCCACGGCGCAGTTGTTGCTGAGGAAGTAATAGCGGCCGTCGTAGCTCCAGTGCAGCCGCGCAGTGCGTTCCAGCAAGTCGGCGACCTCGGACGGGTCCAGCTGCAAGGGAATCGACTGCAGCCCGCGCAACTCGACCTTGGTGTACTCCTCGATCACCTGTTCCAGCGGCAGCACGAACAGGCGCGAAGGGTACGAGCCCGTCAGCCCGCGCCAGCTTGAAATCTGCACGTCGCCCACGAACGCGCGAAACGACAGCACGAGGTGGTATTGCAAATCGAGCCGGCAATCCGGCCCGCGCGCGCGGCCCGGCGCACAGACCACCAGCCGCAGCATGCTGTGGCCCCAGCGGCTCATCGCCCGTTCGTTGCCTTCGGCGAGCAGGTACTCGACCGCGAAGATGCTTTCGGGATCGAGCTGCAGCAGCGGCGACACGTCTCCGTCCGCGTCGGTACGCAGGACCACGAAATTGGGCGCGCACTCGGCCGCCGGCGGGGCGCTCCCGAAATGCGCAGCAAAATGGCGGTACAGCGCCGGACGGCGGCAGGCGTACGCCGGATCCAGCAGGAAATACTCGAGATTCACCGCGACGAATTCGCCCGGGCTCGTGAGCTCGTAGCGATCCGGGCTGCGATCGCCAAAGGCGTTGTCCGGGATGCGCAGGCCGAGCCGCATCGGGCTGACCTGCCAGCCGGCAAGATCGAGCAGGCGCGGATCGTGCGACAGCCGGCCTTGCGGCGTGCGTTCGTAGAAGTGCGCCAGCTCGTGGATGACGGCAGCCAGTGCCGCGCGCGTGGCCGGGTCCTCGACGCCGGCATCGACCGGACGCGCCATCCAGCCGTCGAGCAGCGCGCGATTCAGCAGCAGCTTTCGTCCCTGTGCACGGCCATGGACTTGCGCGGACAGGTCGTCGCGCCATTCCAACTGGATGCGTTGCTGCAGCGCGTCCGCCCAGGTGGCGGGAAGACGCTGGACGGCGTCAGACAGGAGTTCCCGCGTGGCCGCGGCCTGGGCCGTCGTCAATGAAAGATCGACCGGCTCCAGTTGCGGTGCTGCCTGCGCCGTTGCGATGCAGGCCAGCAGGCTTAGCGCCGGCCACGGCCACGCCGTTCGCGGCCGGCGCCCCGGGCTCACAACGCCAGGATGGCCTGCGCCAGCTGCATGTCGCTGGCGCGCTGCGCGCCCGCGTTGTGCTCACGCAGATGCCGCAGCGCTGCCTCGAGTTGCGCACCGCGGATACGTCCGTCGCTGGCGACGAAGCTGGCGGCGTCATCGCGGGCCTGCAGCACCACTTTGTCGTCCTTGCCGGACGAGCTGCCGGACGAGGCCGACGAACCGGCTGCGGAGGTGCCGGCCGAGGAGGCGGCGAAGCTGCCGGCGAAGGCCGCGCTGATGGAACACGCCAGCAGGCTGCAAATCAGGATTGTTCGAATCATGGGGTTATCTCGCAATTGGAATGGAAACGGTATGACCAAAGTATCGCACCATGATTGGTGCGATGAAACGGCACCCGCCGTAGGGATCCGGCTAGACCGGTCCGGTTACCGCAGAGGCTTGAACGCCGCGCGCAGCTCCGAGGTGAAGAGCGCGGGTTCTTCCCAGGCTGCAAAGTGCCCGCCGCGTACGGCCTCGTTGTAGTAGGCGACGCCGGGGTAGGCTGTCTCGATCCAGCTGCGCGGCGCCGGGAAGATCTCCCCCGGGAAGGACGTGAAGGCGACCGGGACTTTCACCGGCGGAGGCGGCGCTCCGGCCGCGCGCGCTCCGGCCCGCCCGGTTTCCCAATACCAGCGGGCGGACGACGCGCCGGTGCCCGTCAGCCAGTACAGCGTGATGTTGTCGAGGATGTGGTCCCGGGTGAGATTGCCCGTGGGCTTGCCGTCGACGAATGCGCTGGAAATCTTGGTGTAGCTGTCGGTATCGTGGTCGAGCATCCAGGCCGCCAATCCGACGGGTGAATCGAGCAGGGAATAGCCGATCGTCTGCGGCCGCGTCACCTGCTCCTGGAAGTAGCCGAAGCCGTCCGTCGTGAACGTCGCGAGCGCCTTGTGTGCCGCGAGTTCCTGCTCTGTTTTCTTCGGCAAGTGGTCGACGATGAACGGCGCACCTGCGAGCAGGTTGAGGTGGATGCCGGCGAGTCCGGCAGGCGCCTGGCGGCCCATCACGTCGGTGACGAGCGCGCCCACATCGCCGCCTTGCGCGACGAAGCGTGAGTAGCCGAGGCGCTTCATGAGTTCGGCCCACGCGAGCGCAATGCGGCCGGAGTCCCAGCCGAGCTCTTTCGGCTCGCTCGAGAAGCCGTAGCCGGGCAAGGACGGCAGCACCACGTCGAATGCGTCCGCGGTCGTGCCGCCATGCGCGGTCGGATCGGTCAGCGGACCGACGGTCTCGAGCAGTTCGAAGACCGAGCCGGGCCAGCCATGGGTCATGATCAGCGGCAGCGCGTTCGCATGCTTTGACTTGACGTGGATGAAATGGATCGTCACCCCGTCGATCACGGTCGTGAACTGCGGCAGCGTGTTCAGCCGCGCTTCGGCCTTACGCCAGTCGTACTCGGTCGACCAGTAACGGGCGAGCGCCTGCATCGTCGCCAGCTGCACGCCCTGCGAGCGATCCTCGACGAGTTCCTTTGTGGGCCAGCGCGTGGCTGCGATCTTCTGACGCAGCGCGACCAGCTCCTTCTCCGGAATGCTCACTTTGTACGGCTGGATGGCCGCGCCTTCCGCGGCCGCCTCCGTGCCGGTCACAGCGAACAGCGCGACGCCGGACGCGGCGGCGACGGCGGTCATGACGGACCGGATTTTCTTCTTCATGTTGGCAGCGGTCATGTGAACTCCCTTTGCGCAGTGACTACTCGGCCAGCACGAGCAAGGGCTGGCCCTTCTCGACGATATAGGTTGCAAGCTCCGTGCCTTTGTCCTTGCCGACGTTGCGCACGGCATGCACGGCGCGCGCCGGAATGAACAGGACATCGCCGGCCCCGAGCGTCACCGGGGGCTTTCCGTCGATTGAATACTCCAGCGATCCTTCCGTGACGTAGACGAGTTCTTCGCCCGGATGCGAATGCGCTGGAAACGATGCGCCCGGGGCGAACTCGACGAGGACCTGGACGGTCTCGCGCCCGGGTGTGCTCAGGTCCTCGCGCATGAGAGGAGTGCGTGTGATTCCCGGCGGGGCCTGCGCAGCGCAGAGTCCCGCGACTCCAACGGCGGCAAGCATTGCCAGCACGATGGCGCCAGCACTTCTCATGGGCGCATGGTGCTACCGGAAGGTGCCGGACTGCAAGGCACTCTGCCGGCCGGAACATTTCCTGCAACACAGGCAGAATCCGGCAATGGCGCAAGAACCCCACGTCAGCGAATACCACGACTCGATGGTCGCCTTCCTCGAGTGGATCTGGGGCACCGACTTCATGGCGCCCGGCGGCGAGGGCAACGTCGACAAGCTCGTCGCGGGCATCGACCTCGCCGGCAAGCGGGTCCTCGACATCGGCTGCGGCATCGGCGGGCCGGCATTCGTGCTGGCGCGCAAGTACGGTGCGCAGGTCACGGGCATCGACCTCGAGCCGCAGCTCATCGAGCGTGCCACGCGCCGCGCGGCGGAGCTCGGGCTTTCACAGCAGGCGCAGTTCCGGACCGTCACGCTCGGCCCGCTCGATTTCCCGGACGAGGCTTTCGACGTCGTTTTCACGTCCGGCGCGCTGACGCAGACCGAGGACAAGGCCGGGATCGTCGCCGAGTGCTTCCGCGTGCTGAAGCCGGGCGGCATCCTGACCTGCTACGACTGGCTGAAGAACGACGCCCCGGTCAGCGACGACATGCGCTACTTCATCAAGATGGAAGGGCTGACCTACAACTTGATCAGCCTGGCTGAACTCGGCCGCCACCTGACCGAAGGCGGCTTCGAGGACGTCACGACGGAGGATGCATCCGACTGGTACCGCCGCGAATCGCGGCGTGAGTACGAGCGGATGCGTGGCGAAGGCCGGCCGCAGGTCGTCGCGATGATCGGGGAAGCGCAGGCCGACCACATGATCGAGGACTGGCGCTCCATGGTCGTCGTCTGCGACAAGGGCGAGCTGCGCCAGGGCTACACGCGGGGACGCAGGCCTCATTAGGGCGAAGGCTATGCAAATGCATTGCCGGTCCTGCACGCTTGGCGCATGAGCATCTGGTCCCGCATCAAGGAACACAAGGTCCTCCAGTGGACGCTCGGCTACGCTGCAGCCGCCTACACGTTACTGCATGGCGTGGAAATGGTCGGCAATGCGTTCAGCTGGCCGCACGCAGTCGTGCGCTTCGTGACGCTGGTCCTGATTCTCGGCGTGCCCATCGCTGCGGACACTGGCGTGGTATCACGGCCACAAGGGGCATCAAAGTGTCGGCCGGCAGGAGATCGCAGTGCTGGCGGTGCTGCTCGTATTTGTGGGCAGCGTTCTCTGGCTGTTCGGTAGCCCCGCCGAAGACCACGCCGTCGCCGCCCGCGAAACAGGTGCGGTCGCCGCGCCCGAGCGGGCGGCGGCGGAAGCCAAGTCCCTCGCCGTGCTGCCCTTCGACAACCGTTCCGGTGACAAGGGCCAGGATTTTTACGCCGACGGTCTCACCGACGAGCTGACGACGGCGCTCGCGCGCATTTCCGGGCTCAAGGTGATCGCCAGCAACTCGACGGCTCGCTACAAGGGATCCGACAAGCGCCCCTCCGACATCGGGCACGACCTCGGCGTGGCAAGCCTCGTAACCGGTTCCGTGCTGCGCGCCGATGGGCGTATTCGCTATACCGCCGCCCTGATCTCGGCCGACACCGAGCAGAACATATGGGCCGAGAGCTATGAGCGCGACGAGCGCGACGTCCTCACGCTCCAGTCGGAGGTGGCTGGAGCCATCGCGAAAGCCATTGAGGTGCGCCTGAGCCCGGCAGAATCCGAGCGCCTCGCGGTGGCACGAGTTGTGAACCCGCGCGCATTTGAGGAATACCTGCTCGGACGCGCGTTGTGGAACCAGCGCACCGAACAGGGCATCCGCGCGGCCCTGACGCACTTCGAGAAATCGGCGCGCATCGCGCCGGATTTTGCGCTCGCGCATGCGGGGGTGGCCGACAGCTACATTCTCCTCGGCGTCCACGGCTACGAGCCGCCGCACACGGTCATGCCGAAGGCGAAGGCGGCTGCCGAGACGGCGATTGCGCTCGACCCTAAGGCCGGCGAGCCGCATGCCTCGCTCGGCGACATACTGTTTCACTACGACTGGGACTGGGCTGCAGCGGAGAGCGAACTCGAAGTGGGCATCCGCCTGGCCCCGGCATTCGCGACCGCTTATCAGTGGGGCTCTGAAACGCAGGTCCTGAATGGCAACCTCGAAGGCGCGCTCGCCCGCCTGCGACAGGCGCGGGAGATCGACCCACTGTCCATGATCGTTCGTACATCGCTGGCCAACGTACTTGGCCTCGCCGGCCGCCGCGAAGAGGCCGTAACCGATTTGCGCGCTGCCATCGAGCTGGACCCCGCCTTTCCACGAACACGTCGCGAGTTGGCATTGCAACTTCTTGCGCTCGGTCGCACGGACGAAGCGCTGGCCGAAGCACGCAAGCTTGCTGAGATTGCGCCGGGCAACCTGCCGTCCATGGCTGTGCTGGGTTTGTGCCTCGGGCGCGCGGGCCAAGCGGACGACGCGCGCGCACTGCTGAGGAGACTGGAAAGCGAGAAGGGCAAAGCCTTCATTTCATCGCTCGAACTTGCCCGCATTGCGGCAGGTCTTCAGGATCGGGACTTGACGATCCGTTACCTGCAGAAGGCGGTCGAGGCGCGGGAAGGATTTCTCCCATTCATCGGTGGCGACGATGAGTTCGCGTTCTTGGGACAGGACTCGCGCTACCAGGCTGTCACGCGCACGATTGGCATCCCGCAGCCATGACATCCGGCGCCGCCGTGAAAAAATCGCTGCTCGACATTCCGGTGGAGCGCGCCCTGCGTCGCCTGGTGCGCCGCCACGTGGCGGCTGCGGTCCGCGGCCTGGAGCGCGCCCGAGATCCGGACGACCACAAGGGCCTGCACGCCTTTCGCGTTGCGCTTCGACGGCTGCGCTCGCTGCTTCGCGCCTACCGGCCCTGGCTCGGGCGGGCCGGCGGCAACAAGCCGCGCCGCCGGCTGCGCGAACTCACGCGCGCGACCAACGCCGCGCGGGATGCCCACGTGCAGCTAACCTGGCTCGCGACCGAGGTGCCGTCGCTGGATCGTGAAGACCGGGCGGGCGTCGCATGGATGCGAAAGAAGCTGCGCAGTCGCCAGCGCGGCATGACGCGTGCGGCAGTCGCACAGCTCGGTCTCGATTTCGCGCGCGCGACCAGGCTGCTCGATCGCCGCCTAGGGAAGCCGAAGGATCTGGACGAATGCCCGTTCCGCTCGGCCTTCGGCGAGCTGCTCGAGCCCGCAGCGGACAAGTTCCGAATGCGCCTGGCAGCGAACGAAGGTCCCGGCGACAACAAGAGCATCCACCGGACCCGCATCCAGGTGAAGCGGCTGCGGTACCTTGTCGAGCCATTGCGGAACGCGTCCGAAGAGGCGCGCGCGGTCGACAAGCGGCTCCGAAAGCTCCAAAAGCTCCTGGGTGAACTGCACGACACCCAGGTCATCGAGACCGAGCTCGCGGCCGCGGTAGAAGAAGCTGCGGCAGAGAAGGCCCGGTCCATGCATGAGCTTGCCGTCGAAGGCGAGGCTCGGCGACTCGCGCAGGCGCGCCGGCGCGACGAGGTGCTGGGACTTCTCGTGCTGGCCGGCCGGGCGCGTGCCCGGCGCGATGCGCTCTACGAGACGTTCAGCGAGGAGTGGATCGCGAATCGCGCCAGCGAACTCGACCGCGAACTGCGCGCGCTCAGCGCATCGCTGAGAGCGGGCGGCGATCCGGCCTGAAGCGGCGCTAGTCGGCCTTCATCAATTGGTCGTAGACGAGTTCATACGGCTCGGACTCGATGCCCATGTCGCCGCGGAACGGCCGGTCAAACGCGAAGACGACGAAGATCACCATCGCGAAGAACGTCGTCAGCAGCAGTACCAGCGTCATCTGCAGGCGGGTGTCCCGGACCCGGAAGAAGTAGGACGCGGCGATACCCAGCCCCGCGCCGACGAAGATCACCGTCCACAGCAAGCCCGGCAAAGCAGTCTGTACCGCGTCGAGTCGCATCCGGCGCGCCTCAATCATCGTGTTGTAGGCGCGCAGGGTTTCGGCGTGCAACAGCTTCTGTCCCTCGGTTGCCGGTTCAAATTCCGTGAGTAGATTCTGGAATCGGTCGATTCTCTCGACGCCCCCGCGAGGGACGAGTCCCCTGTGCTGCTCGGGCCACGACTCCCGGATCACGGACTCCGTGTACTGCCGCAGCGCGTCTTGTAGCTGCGCCCGCACCGGCGGCGGATAGGCGCTCGCGTCGCGGTACAGCGTTGCCAGTTCAGACGATTCCTGCGAAACGATCTTCGCGGCCGCATCGTAGGTTTCCCAGACGGTGATCGCGATCATCGCGACCGTCAACGCATAGAACACCATGACGGAGTGGACGACGGTGCTGGTGAAATGCCCGTCTTCTTCCGAGAACTGGAAGCGCGGAAGGACCCGGCGTCGGAACCACAGGAGGCCGACGGCGGCCAGGCCGCCCATCACCACGGCCAGCACGAGGCCGACGACCCACAATGGAAGATCGAAGAGAAAACTCATTGTGGCAGTCTTCCGAGCTACGTGCGATTGCTGCACAGCGATGATAACCGAGAGCGCCTGCGATCGGAGAGGCCGGGATCCCTGGTACGAAAACCCCGTGTAGGCGGCTAGAATCGAGCCGCTCGAATCTGCAGACGCGACAGCCGCACATGAATCACTTCACGGAAGCCCCAGAATTGCACGGCTTCGTCCAACGAGACTTTGGTCGCCACTTCAATCCTGGCAGTTGCTTCCCGAAGCCCCTGCGCATTCAGGGCTGCTCCATCGGCCTGAAGCGCTTGATAACGCGCCGCGGCGAGGTGGTGGCGGGCTAGCACATTCTCCTCGAGCGCCAGGGCCCTGGTTGCGTACTTCTCCGCTGCCGCGTAGTCGGCAGGCAAGTCGTTGAGGAATGCAACGAAATTGACCAATCGATCGACATTGTTTGGATCGAGGTCAATGGACATCTGAAGAGCGGATCTCGCCATGAGCAGGTTTACTTCGCGATTCACGGCTTCAGGGTGGTATGCAATATCCCGATACATGTTTCCATACCACTGGTGGCCATTTGCCTTCAGCACGGGCTGAGTAACAACGGCAATGTAGTTCCGGATCCAGTCTGCCGCCTTGGCGCTGTTGTTGGCGCGGCGATAGATCTCTGCCTGCACGAAAATCGCGCTGGGCAGTTGCGGTTGGAGGCGAAGCGCGGTCTGGAGCTCTGCTTGGGCGTCATTCAACCGCGAGACGCTCGCATAGGTTCGCGCCTTGGCGACGTGCACTTGCACGAGCTTCGGATTGATTCTCAGCGCCTCGTCAATCAGTGCGAGGACTTCACCCTGTCGTTCCGCCGGCTCGCCGTTGTTCGCCAGCAACTGCATCGAAAGCAACTCGGCGCGCAAGGCCTGCGAGTAGCCTGAAAATGGATCGGACTGGGCGAGCTGGCCTGCGATTGCCACGGTGTGCGCCATCGTATCGGCATCGTCCGGACGCGCGTAGAGCAGATCCAGGGCCTCGTCGAATCGTCGCTCGGGCCCGGTTTTCCTGGAAACCATGGATGCTGGCCGAGTGGTTGCATTCAGAATCTCGATTTCCTGCGCTGCGTCCTCGGCTTGCGCGGTCCTCATGCAGAGATTCGTCGAAATGCGGCCGTTGTCGTCGGGTCCGTAGGCATAGACGAGATACCGTGATCCGGGCTTGAGGGTTACGCCACAGGCGGCAGCATCCGCGGGTGTGTCGAGCTCGGTTGCGGACGGGTCTCCCTTGAACTTGCGCAATGGGGTAAATCCGGCGACCAGCAGGCGTTCATGCACGACCCTGGTCGAACTCTCGGATTGTTGAGTCTTGGGGTTCCAGATGGCGACGGGTTCTTCGCGCGTGATGGCGATGACCTTGGTCGATGTGATTTCGAGCAGGCCCGCGTAGTTCGCTTCTCGAAATGCGCTAGTCACCTGTTGCTCCAGGGGGGAGGAGTCTTTCAGGCAGGAGCAGGCCATGCTGGAAACCGACCATGCATACAGGCAAAGAACGACGTACGCCCGCAACTTCACGGCGGCAATGCCCAGTCCGAGCATTTTTGCTTCAGTGAAATGGGGACCCACGCTTCCCGGACAACCATAGGTTCGATGCGCTTTAGCAACACCAAGGTTTTTGGTTTGTCGCGAGCGAGGCATGCAAATCGAGCGAAATTGTTGAGATTCCATGCATCGGGATAGCGGCTGATGACGTCCTCGAATCCTTGTTTCATCTGAGGCCAGTCGACCAGCGAGTTGTTGAAAAGGTCGTTCTTGAACTGGGACTGTGAGGCATTCCAATAGATCCTGGCGTACATCCCAAGTCCTTCCTCCTTCCGCGTCCATCTCACCGCATCCTGTGCGAATGCCTCGATCTCCCGTATGTCCCCGTGCCATTTTGGCAGGAGGTACTGAAGCGCCGAGAAGTAGGTTTGATAGAACAAGGGTTCTCTCTCGAGGGCTTCGTTCAGCAATGCATCAAATTCGCGTCGCTCCCAGTTCTGCGCGCGAGCGATGGTAAACATGGCGTCGTACCATCGGGGATCGGTGGACGCGACGGTCTTGGAGCTTTCCAGGGAGGCTCTCGCCCTTGCGATATATTGCTTGTATTGATCCCTGGATTCAGGCTTGACGCTTGGCGCGTATCCTCGCCCGCGATAGGCCCATCCGCGATGTATCAACGCGATGCCTTGCGTGATGTGTGCGGTCGGGGAATCCGGAAATTCCTGTATCCATCTCCGGGTTCTTTCGTCGATCGCTTCAAACACCGTGTCTGGATCCTGGTCCAGGGTTTGACTTTCGATTGCGTCTTCGATGCCGGCGTAAAACAGCGTGAGCATCCAGAGCCCGCTCGAAGTTCGGCTTTTCTTGGTCCGATACTTCGTCGAGTCGCGTTCGAGTCGTGCGAAATCATTGGCTAGGAAGGATTTCTGCGTCGCCGCTCCAACCTCCGCGCGCTGTTCCATTTCGGTTGCTGCATCAGTGTGTCCACAAATGCCGAGCCCGAACGCGAGACATGAGGCGAATTGGGCGAATCTCATGCGACTACTTCCGGTTGATCAGCCACAGCCCGATCACGCATAGGACGATGCCGGCGAGATTCGCGGCGTTGATCTTTTCCTTGAACAGGGCAATGCCCGCGACCAGCAGGATCAGCGCGGCGCCGGACTGCGTAACGATCTGCCCGAGGCTCACCTCGTAGCCCGAGCGGTAGAGCATCAGGAATCCCACGTCCAGGCCGACGACCATCACGGCGAGCGCGAGCGCCGTCCAGTTGAGCGGCTTCAGGCCCTCCCGCAGCGTAGGACCGTCGGGCACGAGCGCGAAGCAGGCCAGGAACACGGCGGTGGCGAGCGCGTAGGTGGCGGCCAGGGACAAGAATGGGTCTACTGCGGCCGGCGTGACCTTCATGACGAGGTGGTAGCCGACTGTCGTGACGAGCGCGAGTGAGAGCCAGGCGAGCTGCATGTGAAGATTCCCAGTGGTGCGTGACATATCGTAGCGGTGCGCCCTCCGCACCAACAGGTGGCTGCCGATGTAACCAGCCGTGGTACGGTGACTGGCCCAAGGATGGGTGCCGGCATGCGTCTTCTCCTCCTGATTCTGTGTCTGCTCATTTCGTCGTCCGCGGCTTTTGCTGCGTCGGATACCAGCCCGTTCACGGTCACCGTCCTGCCGTTCTCGGCGATCGACGCAACGGTCGAGGATGTCACCCGCGGGCGGCTGGACGGCGAATTCACGACTTTCGACTATCGCGCGACGCGCAACCACGGCGGGCCGTTCTGGCTGCGCCTCGTGCCGCAAGACGGCCCCGACACGCGTTCCGACTTGGCGCTCGCCGTGCGCAAGGGACGACACGTCCACCTTCGTGCCTATGATTCCGGCGCGCGGGCGGGGCAACTCCTGACCGCGGCCGCGGTACTGCCGGAATATCGTGGCGAGGAAACCGCCCTGTACGCGCTGCCTGGTGGCCGGATGCCGGGCAACCCGATCTACGTGCGCGTGGACGCGTCGGGCATCGGTGCGGAGCGGCTCGATTTTTCCCAGCCGTCGCTGACGGACGCGCTCGCGCGGGGTCGCGCACAGACACGCATGGTCGCGGCCGCCTTCGGCGCGCTGCTGGCCATGTCCCTGACGGCGCTCCTCATCTGCATCGTCATGCCGGGGAGCATCTTCGTCTGGTACGCCACGCTCTTCACGCTGCAGGCGCTCTACATCGTCTACATCTCCGGCCAGGGCTTCGACTGGCCGCTGCTCGGCGCTGCGGCGCCGCTCGGCTCGCACGCCTGGAACGTGCCGGCCGCACTCTCGGGCGCGGCGGCCTGCCTGTTCACCCGCAAGATCACGGACATGCGGCGCTACTACCCGTACCACTACGTCGTGTTCGGCTGGCTGGCGGGCCTCTTCGTCGTGCTCGCGCTTTCGAATTTCGTGCGCGAGCCCGCCACGAACGCCGTACATCACGGCAGGCGGCAACCTGATCTTTCTCGGCGCGGCCTTGTACACGCTGGTGATCGCGTTCCTCGCATGGCGGCGCGGCAGCCGGCCAGCCGGCTGGTTCCTGATCGCCTGGGGACTGCTCGAAGTCATGACCATCTGGACCGCCGCCAAGTCCATCGTCGGCGCGGCCGAGTCGCTGCTGTTCTTCGGACTTGCCGCTCTCCATGGTTGCGGCGGCGATCCTGGTCGCGCTCGGCATCGCCGACCGGCTGCTGCGAGCAGCGCAACGCGCTGTCGGATGCCGAGCGGCGGGCGCAGACCGATCCGCTCACGGGCGTGCTCAACCGCCGTTCCCTGATCGAGCGCCTGCACGCGGCCTGCGACCGTGCGCAGGCACGCGAGCTGCCGGTCGCGCTCCTGTTCATCGACCTCGACCATTTCAAGAACATCAACGACACGCGCGGCCACCTCGCCGGGGACGCGTGCCTGCGGGCCCTGATCGGACCGATCCAGAAGGAACTGCGCAAGTCCGACGTGATCGGGCGCTACGGCGGCGAGGAATTCGTCGTGATCCTGAGCAGCGCGGACGCACACGCCGCGCAGACGATCGCGCAGCGCATCCGCGAGCGCGTGGAGAACCTCGAGATCGAGGGGTTCGGCGCGCCGATCCGGTTCACGTGCAGCATCGGCGTGGCGGCCAGCGACTCACTCAATGCTGGGGCGACGAGCTCGTGGCGAGGGCGGACGCGGCGGTGTACGTGGCGAAGGGGGCGGGGAGGAATCAGGTGCATGTGGCGGTGCCGGTGGCGGCGTAACTGCCAATTCCTCGTTGATTTGCGCGGTTCATGGGGGTCGCCACATCTGGCGGCTCATGATGGCGCCGCGCACTGGAGGACCGTCCAGTCCGGTGCGCCCATGGGAGCTGTAGGAAGATTGGCCCAGCGCCGTCCGAGGAACCAGAAGTATGATCCGGGGGGGGGGCGTGCTGCAGAAGACTTACAACAAGGTTGTCAGCTTTAGTCACGCAACAAATGCCGCCGAATTCGAGGGGCTGCTCGCGCGGTTGCCTGACGTCGTAAGGCTGGGTTTGGCGGATGAGCTTCAGAAGCTGGGTGATGCGCACCGTCACGATATTCAAGCAAAGTGCGCTTACTATTTCGAACGCGATGGTGGTGGCGCGAAAGTCTGGAGCTGCATTGTCCGCACGTGGCGGGGGAGCTGATCTTCCTGGTGGTTAGCCGATCGCACCCTTCGATGTGAAACTCGCCAACGAGTTCTATCGCGTGCCCGCGGATGGTGGAGAACGCGACGTCAAGTTCATCGGGCGAATAAGATGTTCGAGTGAGACGCCTCGATTCTGGCAAGTAGGCAGCCGACCCTGGCGTCGACAGGAGGTTGCGGATCGCCCGCACGTCCAACAAACCGATCACCGGTTTGCGCCGGTCGTGCCGCAAACAGCACTCGATTGACAATGCGGTCCTCGGTCGTGACGATGCCCATCAGGTTCAACGGATCTGCCGCCGATATCGAGACTCGGTCCAAAGCCGTATCGCGCGCGACGCCGTGCAACAAGTCCGCCGCCTCCGGAAGCGCAAACTGCTCTCCAGCAAATCCACTTACGAACCGCCCGCCGCGAATCTCCCCGCGCGCTTCCAGCCGTCGGTACACGTAGAACAACTCCCGCCACGGCGGCAGCCCGCTCTCGCGTTCCAGAAGCTTGCGGAAAACGACGCCGTACCGCCGCAGCAGCACGCGCGCGATGTGCTCCACCGCAGGATCGCCCAAAGCCGACGCATCGGCCGGTACTGTCACTTGTCGCGGCAGGCTCCACCGCCCGGCATCATCGACGTCGATCAACGGTCGTCGATAGTGCCGCAACTGTTCGCGCCGCTTCTTGGACGTGATCAGGGCCCGGACACCGGCGAAGGAATCCGAGGTCACCCGCCCACGAGTGACCAGCTCGCCGAGTCCTAGCTCGACCTCTGCCCGCAGCATGCCCGTGTCATGCACGAGATCGCTGAAGAACGACGCGCCATGCGCGCGCAGGCTATCCAGGACTTTCTGCGCCCGCGAGGACAAGCTTTCGTCGGTAGCTGCTACTGCGTGCGACTTCTGCCAGTGCGGGAGCACCTCGCGCACCACCAGCGTGATCGGTGTCGAACGCACGGGGCCAGACGCTGGCGCGACGTCGCTTGTGGAAGTCTCAAACGGCCGATACCAGGCAATGCGACCGGCAGCGCAGAGCTTGTCGAGATCCTGCGGCACGTAGTTCTTTACACGCAGCGGCAGGATGTCCCGTTCCCAGGCGCCGGCCGGTACAGCGAATCCTTCCAGCTCCTGCAGCACAGCAAGCAGTCCGGCCTCACCTTCGCGCCGGTCGTCGCGGCTTTCCATCGCCACCCTTTGCCAGCGGAACAGGAAGCGCATGAACTGCGCGGGCGGCACGGTCTGGACTTCATTCCGCTTGCGGTCGCGGGTGTAACGATGAATGCGGATCAGGAGGCGCCGTTCGCACCACTCTTCCTCTCGCCCGCCGCCAAATTGGCCGCGCATGACCGATCCCTGCGCCTCGAGGGCGAGGAGCCCTGCACGGATCTGGCTGGCCGGCAGGTTGAACACACCGGACAAAGTCGCTTCGGTCACCGGCCCCAAGAGCTCGAGTCGGCTGCGCAGGATCTCAACCAGCGTTTCGAGATCCCCGCTCATTGCACGCTCGAACTCTGCGGATCGCTCGATGGCGACCCAAAGCCCGTCGTGAAACACCACCCGCCGCTCATCGCGCAGTCGTGCGAGCTGTGTCTTCCAGAGTTCTATTTCAGGCTGGGTGAGGAAGCCATGCACGACCAGCGCATCGTGCAGCTCATCGTGGTTGCCAACCTCCGGCCAGGCCTCGGTCTTCACCCGTGCGATGGCGTCGGGGTCGAGGCGACCGAGATCGGCGGCGTCATTGGGCTCGAGATTTCGGTCCATCGTGATGGAGCGCGTGCGGCGTCCTTCCGCGTCACCATCATCCAGGAACGCATATGGCCGCGCGCCGAGCACGGCGTGCGAGAGCGGCGAGGGCGCGGTGAGGTCGCGGCATTCCACCTGGACTGAGCCGTCTTCGATCTTGCCGAGGAGCCCGAGAAAACCGTCCACGTCCATGGTCTCGTGCAGGCAGTCGTCGATGGTCTGCTTCACGAGCGGGTGGTCTGGCACCTCCCGCTTGCCAGTCAGATTCTCGGCACAGGCGAGCTGGTCGGGAAACACGACCGCCAGCAGGTCCTCGGAGTCCGCACGCTGGAACGGGGCCGGCAGGCGCTTGCCGTTCCGGACCCTGCGCAGCGCGAGCGAAATGGCCGCGTCCCAGCGCCAGCGTGTGCCGAACATCGGCGCGTCGAGCAACGCCTGCACCAGCACGTCCCGCGCGGTGGCGGACTTGAGGAAGCCCTTCACGTCCTCGAGCGGGAAGCTGTGCGTGGGTCCGAGCGACAGCACGATGCTGTCCTCGAGTGCCGAGGCCTGGAGCTCGAAGTTGAACTGGCGGCAGAAGCGCTTGCGCAGGGCCAGTCCCCAGGCCCGGTTGACGCGCGAGCCGTAGGTCGAGTGGATGACGAGGTGCGTGTCGCCGACGTCGTCGAAGAAGCGTTCGAACACGACGGTGTCGAGCGTCGGCAGCGTGCCGAGCGCGAGCCTGGACGTCGTGAAGTAGTTGCCGAGCTGCCGCGCTGCGACCGGCGTCGAGCCCGATGTCTGCGCCGAGCCAGCGCTCGAGCGCTTCCGGTTCGCCGTCCAGCCGCTCGAGCGCCTCTTCGCGCAGGCGCGAGACGGCGGCGGAGAGTTCGTCGCTGCGTGCCGGCGCCTCGCCGAACCAGAACGGGATCGTCGGCGCCTGGCCGTGCGCGTCCTCGACGAAGACCTTGTTCACCTCGACCTTCTGCACCTTGTAGGAGGTGTTGCCGAGCTGGAAGATGTCGCCGGGCAGGCTCTCGAACGCGAAGTCCTCGCCGATCGAGCCGATGCGCAGGCCCTCCGGGTTCAGCACCACGTCGTAGTCGAACTGGTCGGGGATCACGCCGGCGTTGGTCACGGCGGTGAGCTTCGCGCCGCGCCGCGCGCGCAGCCGCGCATTCACCGTGTCGTAGTGCAGGTAGGCCGAGCGCCGGCCACGACGGGTCGAGTAACCCTCGGCGAGCATCTGCAGGACTTGCTCGAATTCTTCCTTCGCGAGATCCGCGTACGGCTGCGCGCCGCGGAAGGCGTCGAAGAGTTCCTCCACGCCCCATTCGCGGCAGGCGACTTCCGCCACGATTTGCTGGGCGAGCACATCTAAAGGCTTCGCCGGCACGCGGATGCGGTCGAGCTCGCCGCGCCGGACGCTATCCAATAGCGCAGTGCACTCGACGAGGTCGTCGAGCGAGAGCGGGAACAGCCGCCCCTTCGGCGTCGCGCCGACGGCATGCCCCGCGCGGCCGACGCGCTGGAGCAGCGCCGAGATCAGCCGCGGCGAGCCCATCTGGCAGACGAGGTCGATGTCGCCGATGTCGATGCCGAGCTCGAGCGACGAGGTGGCGACCAGCGCCTTGAGCTGGCCGTCCTTCAGCCGCTGCTCGGCGCGCAGCCGGTGTTCCTTGGAGAGGCTGCCATGGTGGGTCGCGACGTTCTCGGCGCCGACCCGCTCGGCGAGGTGGCGCGTCGCGCGCTCGGCGAGTCGCCGGTTGTTGACGAAGATCAGCGTCGTCCGGTGCGACTGGATCAGCTCCGCGAGCCGGTCGTACAGCTCGCCCCAGACCTCGTTCGACATGATCGCCTCGAGCGGCGAGCGCGGGAGTTCCAGCGCGAGGTCGCGCTTGCGCACGTGGCCGGTGTCCACGATCTCCGCGGCCTCGCCGCGCGCGCCGACCAGGAATCGCGCCATGTCTTCGAGCGGCTTCACCGTGGCCGAGAGTCCCACCCGCACCGGCGGCTTGCCGCACAGCGCATCCAGCCGCTCCAGCGACAGCATCAGGTGCGAGCCGCGCTTGCTGCCCGCGACCGAGTGCAGCTCGTCCACGATCACGCTGCGCACGCTCTTCAGCATCGCGCGGCCGGATTCCGAGGTCAGCAGGATGAAGAGCGACTCCGGCGTCGTGACCAGGATGTGCGGCGGCGTCTTGCGCATGCGGTTGCGATCGAAGGCCGAGGTGTCGCCGGTGCGGACGGCGTCCCGGATCGGCACGTCGTCGATGCCCTGCTCGAGGAGTTGGTCGCGGATGCCGGCGAGCGGCTCCTGGAGGTTCTTCTGGATGTCGTTCGAGAGCGCCTTCAGCGGCGAGACGTAGAGGACGTGCACCTCGTCGGTCAGGCCCTTCTCGATGCCCTCGACCACCAGGTCGTTGATGGCGGAGAGAAACGCCGCCAGCGTCTTGCCCGAGCCGGTCGGGGCGGCGATCAGGGCATTACGGTGCCGGGAGGTGACGGCCCAGGCGCGGGCCTGCGCTTCAGTAGGTTCGGGAAAACGGCTGCGAAACCACCCGGCGACGGCCGGGTGGAAGCCGGAGAGAGAGTCCGGGGACATTGACGCATTTTGGGCGCGTAGGTGGCTCAGGTCACGAGCTAGGGGTTAAGGGGTGGCAGCCACTAAAATCAGTATATAAGCTGTTTACTTTATTTTGTTATCAGCTTATAAGCTGTAGTTAATGAGTCCAGATCACGGGACGAGGCATCATGACGAAGCAGAAAAGCATGTCGATTCAACAGCTTGACGAGCGTCTGCGGGCGTTCAGAGCTGCCTTGGGCACCTCGCGCCCCACTGGCGGCTGGGTTCGCGCCATCCGCGAGGCGCTCGGCATGACTAATGTGCAGCTCGCGACCCGACTCGGGCGCAAGCCCCAGACGCTGCTCGATCTACAGAAACGCGAGGCGGCCGAGACGATCCAACTCAACACACTGCGCGAGTTGGCGAACGCGCTCGACTGCGATCTTGTTTACGCGATCGTGCCGAGAATGCCACTGGCCACGATGCTGGAAGGGCGCGCACGAGCGATCGCGCGCGAAACGCTTCGACGGACTGGGCACTCCATGGAACTGGAGCGCCAGGGACTCGGCGTGCGGGAAAAAGAGCGAGCGCTCGAGCGAGAGATCGAGCAGCTGCTCGCGGGCAGCCGTCGCAAGCTCTGGCAATGAACGCCACGGATCCGGGCGGCGCCACGCCCCTCGATCCTGACGAGGCGGGCGGACTGATCCCGTCGCACATCGCAACTCAAGCCGAACTCAATGAGTGGGAGCACGAAAACATCGTCGAGGGCGAGCGTTGGGCATTTGCACGACGACGCAAGGATCTATTGACCGACGGCTTCTTGAAGCGGCTGCACGGAAAGATGTTCGGCGCCACCTGGAAGTGGGCCGGGCAGTGGCGGACGACAGAGAAAAACATTGGCATCGCGCCCGAGCGTGTTCCCGAAGCGGTTCGTGAATTGCTGCTGGACGTTGCTACCCAGTTGGAAGCCCATAGCTATCCAACCAGGGAGATTGCAGCGCGCCTGCATCACCGACTCGTAAATGTTCATCCGTTTCCAAACGGCAACGGCAGGATCGCGCGGACGTTTGCAGACCTGCTCCTGGTTTCGCGGGGCGAGCAGCGATTTCGTTGGGGTGCCGGGGATTTGGTGGCGCCGGGAGAAGTGCGCGAACGGTACATCGCGGCGCTTCAGGCAGCGGACGCACGTGACTATGGTCCGCTATTCGAATTCCTGGAAGTCCGCTAGAAAAAGCGTTTCCGCGGAAACGCTTTCTACGCCTTAAAGAAGTCCGCATCGTCGGACACGTCTGACCCGCGTATGCGCCATTGCGACGCCAGAACGTAGGCGTAACCGTTCACGCTATTGCAGGGCATTCCGCTGAAATGGCGCAATGACTACGCCAGAACACAATCCGTCGAAACGCGAGCAGGGCAAAATCGGCTACATCCTGCTCTGGCTGCTAGGCGTGCCGATCCCGCTGCTGTTCCTGTTCTTCCTGATCCGCGGGTGTACTTAGCGCCCGGCAGTGACGGTAATTTCGTCGAGCGCCTCGACAGGAGTGACTCGGCCGACCTTGACGACGCCATCCGGCGCCGAGAGAAGGTGTCCACGGTCGAGTACGACTGCGCTGATGCCGAGAATCGCGACTGCGATGAAGGCGCTGATCATTCCATGAATCCCGAATTTCCTGCTGTACATAAGCTGGTCCTCATTTCGGGTCGCCGTACTCACTTTGATCCGGCGTGCCGCGAAAAGGTTGGACCAGCCTCACACTTTGGGGTGGGGCCGGGATTAAAGCCCCGTCAGAAGCCGGCGCCGTAGCTCCGAGGCATGCTCACGGGCTGCCGAGCGGCAGGCCTCCGTTCCTCATCCGTGCCCAGGCGCTTCACCCGCTCATCAGGCATCACGCGCTGGGCGGCCGCCGTCTGCTCCGCGGCGGGAAGTCGGAGGCCGTGCTGGACTGACTCTGCGATTTCGTGTGTCTGCATGTGGATGGCCTTCCAAGACTCTGCCACCGCAGGATAACGCCGCTGGATTGCCGCCGTGTGACGTCCGACGTCGGGGATTGGCGTCAGGGCTGCGTGGCATACACTCCTAGTCATGAAGTTCGGCCGTCTCTTTGTCGCCCTGTGGCTGTGCGGATCCGTCGCCGGCGCCGTCGGACAGGCGGCGGACCCCGCGAAGCCCGCTGAGGCGCCTGCCGAGGGGCCCGTCGAAGTGCCGACCGGCCCACCGCCCGAAGAACAGGCGCCCGCCGGGGACACTGTCGACGAGGCCGCGATCGATGCCGACATCGCGAGCCAGGAGCTCTCGGGGGAGGCGCAGGTCCGGCTCGACGCGGCACGCGACTCCGTGGTGCAGATTCGCGGTTTCTTCGACACGTCCGAATCGAGTGCCTTCCACGGCAGCGGCTTCGCCGTCGACGACGGGCGCCGGATCGTGACCAACTATCACGTGGTGGCGCAGGCCGTGCTGTACCCGCGCCAGTACCGGCTCGAGTACCTGGCAAGCGACGGCCGCACCGGGCCCTTGCGCGTCCTCGCCATCGACGTGCGCAACGACCTCGCCGTGGTCGCGGCCGACGACCTCGAACTGCCCGCCCTCAAGCTTCGCCCCGAGATTCCCGCCCAGGGCGAGCGCGCCTGGTCGATCGGCTTTCCGCTGAACCTCGGCCTGACCATCACCGAGGGCGTCGCGAACGGGCTGGTCGAGAACAGCCTTGACCAGCGCATCCACTACACCGGCGCGATCAACGGCGGCATGTCGGGCGGGCCTGCGCTGGACACGCGGGGCCGCGTGTACGGCGTGAACGTTTCCGTGATCACCGGCCGGCAGCTCGTGGGTTTTGTCGTGCCCGCCAAGCACATCCCGGCGCTGCTGGCGCGCGCGAAGACGCCGCTCGACCCGTCCCTGAGCGCGCAGCAGCTGCGCCTGCGCGTGACGGGGCAAGTGCTCGCCTACGAGGCCGAGGTCCTGGAGTCGCTGCCGGAAACCGCGGCCACGCAGAGCGTGCGGGGCTACGCATTGCCGACGCAAATCTCGCGGCACGCCGAGTGCAGCACGGTCGACGAGCCGAGCCCGCATGTGCGCGTGCGGGTGGAGACCGTCAGTTGCTGGATTCCGGCGCGCATACGGGTGCAGGCCGGCGTCAGCGTGGGCGGGCTGTCCATGCAGCACCGGATCCTGCAGTCGATTGGATTGCACCCACTTCAGTTCGAGCGTCAGGTCAACGAACTCGCCGAAGCTCCGAGACGGGCGGGCGCAGCGGCACACGTCGCGCCGTTCGCATGTCGCGACGCACTGGTCTCGCTGGATGGCTTCGATGCGCGCATCTCGACCTGCGTGCGCCAGTACCGGCTGTTTGCGGGTCTCTACGATTTCGACGTGACCGTCGTCGGCATCGACGACTCGCAATTGGCGCTGGTGAGCCGGCTTGCGCTCCAGGGCGTCGGATTCGAGTCCGGCAAGCGGATCGTGGAGCGCTACCTGGGAGCCCTGCAATGGACGCCGTGATGCTGGTCGAACAGATCGACCCGCACGGACACCGGGTCCTGCGGCAGCGCTTCATCGGCGGCGGCACGGAATGCTGCGTCGGCCGTGACATCGGCTGCGCCATCGTCGTCGAAGACGAACATGCGGCGCCGCAGCATGCGCTGCTGACGCTGCAGGAAGACGGGCGTGTCCGTGTGCGGGACCTCGGCACGCGAAACGGCACGCGCGTCGACGGAATTCGGGTGCCTGCGGATACCGGCACGGTGATCGAGCAGGGCGAGATCATCGTCGGCCGTACGCGGCTGCGCGTCCGTACGCGGCACACGCCGATCGGCCAGGAACGCATCTTCCGGCGCGAGTTCGTGCGCCGGCACCGCACGATCCTCGCCATTGCCGGTGTGTCGGCCTGCGTCGCGTATGGCGGGTTCCTGCAGTGGCTCGACGCGCCGCCGTCGTTGCTCCGAAGCATCATGACGGCGGTGCTCGTCGTGCTCGGCGTGATCGCGTTGTGGACCGGCCTGTGGGCGCTGGCGACCAAGCTGAACCACGGCAGCTGGCACGTCCGCGTTCACCTGACGATTGCCTCGATCGGCGCGGCGATCTGCGCCTGGGGATACTGGGTGGCGAGCCTGGTCGCGTTCGCCGCGCAATGGTCGGCGATGGTGCAGACGGGCGTCGCCGTCGTCGGGGCGACCGCATTCGTCGCGCTGTACCTGCATGTGCGCGAGGCCACGCACTACGGGCGCCGCATCGTGCTGGCGCTGGCCGGCGCCGCGACCCTGGTGATCGGTGCCGTCGCGTGGATCGTCTCGATCGGAGTCGAAGACTGGGACGTCAACAGCGTGGATCTCGGCCCGGACGTGCGGCTCGAGGCGAGGCGCGTCGTGCCGAACCGGGATATCGCCGACTACCTGGCCGAGGTCGACAAGCTGAAGCTGGCCGCCGGCCGGGAGCGCCAGAAATCGCTGCTCAACGCGCCGCTGGCCGACGCCGACGACTGAACCCGGACCCCCGGTTCTTTCGTTGAAAACGCGAATACCGGCACCATAGTGCAATATCCGCACCCCTCCCGCGGTCTGATCATCCGCCAACCCCACGGCAGGAGGCCTATCGCATGAGCAAGTACGCCAGGGATCCCGCAAAAATCGCAACGCTGACCCCCGAGCAGCGCCGCGTGACGCAACAATGCGGCACCGAGATGCCGGGCACGGGAGCGCTCCTCCACAACAAGGAGCCGGGCATCTACGTCGACGTCGTCTCGGGCGAGCCGCTCTTTGCCTCGACCGACAAGTACGACTCCGGGTCCGGCTGGCCGAGCTTCACGAAGCCGGTCGAGCCCGCCAACGTGAAGGAGCTGTCGGACGAGGGCCTCGGCATGGTCCGCACGGAAGTGCGCTCGGCGAACGGCGACAGCCATCTCGGGCATGTCTTCACGGACGGCCCGCGCGAGCGCGGCGGCCTGCGCTATTGCATCAATTCGGCATCGCTCCGATTCATCCATCGCAACGACATGGAGAAAGAGGGCTATGGGGCGTACCTTAGCCAGGTAGGAGAGAAGTCATGACACAGGAACGTGCAGTGCTGGCGGGCGGGTGCTTCTGGGGCGTGCAGGACCTGCTGCGCAAATACCCCGGCGTGATCTCGACGCGCGTCGGCTATTCGGGCGGCAACACGCCGAACGCGACCTACCGTAACCACGGCTACCACGCCGAGGCGGTCGAGATCATTTTCGATCCCGCGAAGATCAGCTATCGGGACCTGCTCGAATTCTTCTTCCAGATCCACGATCCCTCGACGCGCAATCGCCAGGGGAATGACGTCGGCACGAGCTATCGCTCGGCGATCTACTACACGAGCGATGAGCAGAAGCGCATCGCCGAGGACACGATCGCGGACGTCGACGCATCCGGGTTGTGGCCGGGCAAGGCCGTGACCGAAGTGGCGCCGGTGGGCGACTTCTGGGAGGCCGAGCGGGAGCACCAGGACTACCTGCTGCAGAATCCCGGCGGTTACACCTGCCATTTCGTGCGCGCCGACTGGAAGTTGCCGCGGCGCAAGAGCGCCTGAGCGGGTGATTTGCCACATTACGTCGCGGGATGCCTGGGAAGCAGCCCAGGCAGGCGGTGAATTCCGGTCACCGGAGTTCAACGCGATCGGCTTCATCCACTGCTCGACGCCGGAGCAGGTGATGCTGGTTGCCAACGCGTTTTTCCGGGGCCAATCAGGCCTCGTGATGCTCGTAATAGATCCCGGCAAGCTCAAGTCACAGGTCCGGTGGGAGCCGCCGCATTCGACGGAACGCGTGCCCGCGTTCATGCACGGCTCCGTTTTCCCGCACGTCTACGGCCCGATCAACGTGAACGCAGTCGCGCGGGTCGAGCAGCTCGTGCCAAGCGATTCCGGCTCTTTCAAGCTGCCGCGGCCGGCATGAGGTCGCTGCGCCAGGACCTGGAGGCGGTCAGCCGCGCCTTGCAGGCGCTGCACAAGCAGATTCTCGAAGCGGAAGGCGCGCATCTTCCGGGTCGGTCCCCGCTCGAGTTGCTCGATCGCCTGCTCAATGATCCCCAGTGGGCGTGGCTGCGCCCGCTGTCCTCGTTGATCACGGACCTCGACGAAGCGCTGGCCAAGGACACGGACGTGACGGCGAGCGACGCGGCGTCGGCCGCGGGCCATGTGCGCGCGCTGGTTTTCGGGCTCGGCGAGCCGCGCGACGAGGCATTCCTCGGCCGCTATCGTCCTTTGCTGCAGGTGAGTCCGGCGCTGGCGAGCGCGCATGGCGAACTCAAGCGCCTGATCGATGCCCTGCCGCCGGAACCCGAAAACGCCTCGGAAAAGCTGCACGCCCGGCACGTCTGGGCGATGCGCAGCAAGCACGACCCGGCTTGATCGCACTGCAGGAAACCACTCACCTCTGGTTGTTCTTCGTCATGGTCTTCGGCGTCATCCTGTTGCCGGGACTGGACATGGCGTTCGTGCTGGCGAGTTCGCTGGTAGGCGGACGCCGTGCCGGGTTCGCGGCGACCGCGGGCATCATTGCCGGCGGCGTCTGCCACGTCGCGATGGGCGCGCTTGGCATCGTTGCCATCCTGCAGCTGGTACCAGCGGCATTCAACGCCGTGCTGCTGGCCGGTGCCGCGTACATCGCCTGGATCGGGTTTTCGTTGCTGAAGAGCCGCGCGGCCTTCGTCGAGCCATCGCGCGAGCGTCCGCGCTCGGGCGGCGCGACATTCCGGCAGGGCATGGTCACGAGCCTCCTGAACCCGAAGGCGTATCTCTTCATGCTCGCGATATTCCCGCAGTTCCTGAAACCGGAGTACGGCGACATCGGCACGCAGGCGATCGTGCTGTGGCTGATCATCGCGACGACGCAGGTCGCGGTCTACGGCGCCATGGCGCTGGCGGGCGACCGGGTGCGCGTCTGGTTCGCGGAACGTCCGGAGGCCAATGTCTGGCTGGCGCGAACCGTCGGCGTCCTGTTGCTCGCGACCGCGGCCTATACGGCCTTGCAGGGTTGGCGTTCCATGTGATCGCGGAGTCCTACACCCGATTGTCGAATCAGGGGTGTCCCGGCCGACCAGTGGGTAGAGCTAGACTCACGGTGCAGGCCCACATGAAGAAGCGAAATAGCCGAGCGTCACGAAAGCCCCGGTCGACCGCGTCCATCGGCGGCGTCACCCGGAAGGTCGTCTCGCCCACGGAATGGAGCCGGGCCCGGGTCGCCATGACCGCGCGCGAGAAAAAGCACATGCGCGCCATGGATTCGCTCGCGGCAGCGCGGCGGCGGATGCCCTGGATGAAGGTCGAGAAGGACTACGCCTTCGAAGGACCGCAGGGCCGCGTGGGCCTGCTGGACCTGTTCGACGGCCGCTCGCAACTCGTCCTTTACCACTTCATGTTCGGGCCCAAGGTCGAAGGCTGGCCGGAGAAGGGATGCGTCGGCTGTTCGTTCGTGGCCGACCAGATCAGTCATCTCGACCACATCCATGCGCGCGACATCACGTTCGCGATGGTGACGGTCGCGCCGCTCGCAGACATTCGTGGATTGCGCGAGCGCTTCGGCTGGAAGGACTGGCCATGGTATTCGGGCACGGCGCAGTTCGCCCGCGACCTCGACGTCTCGGACGAGAGCGGCAACAGCTTTGGCCTCAACGTTTTCTATCGCGATGGCGACGACGTATACCGTACGCATTTCGTCGCCCGCCGGGGCCTCGAGGCCTTCGGGACGGCGTGGTCGTTCTTCGATGTCGTGCCGCTCGGCCGCCAGGAAACCTGGCAGGACGCGCCGGCGGGTTCACCGCAGGGCGCGCCGTACCAATGGTGGCGCCGGCATGGCGAATACGACGCCGATGACGTCGGCGGGAAGGGCTGACCGATGTGCCCTGCGTGCCTGATGTCGGCCGCGTTGATCGCCGGTGGCACTGCGGCGGGCGGCGGCACCGTGGCGCTGGTCGCGCGTCGCGTCCTGCGACGTCGAACGGGGAAACCCGCACACGGGGACACCCCAACCCGTTCACGATTCGGTCGCGACAAGTCGGAACGTTAAGAACCTCCTATAATCGGTTCCGTCGCCCACGGCGATCGATCCTTGGCGGAGTCGCACTGAATGAATGTCGCCCTGCAGCAGCGGCTCAGCGCCGTTGACCTGAATTTCAATCCCCCGCGCTTCCCGCTCGACCGGCTCGTGGGCCTGGTCAGCGACCTTTGGGGCGTCGCGGGCGAGTTCACGCCGCTCGAGGGCGAGCGCGACCAGAACCACCGCGTGACGACTTCGGACGGCACGAGCTACGTGCTGAAGGTTTCCGCGGCGGGTGAGAGCGAAGGTGCCGTGGATTTCCAGGTGGCCGCGCTGCGTCACCTGGAGCGGAATGCCCCCGACCTGCCCGTGCCGCGCATCATCGCCTCGAAAGCCGGCAACGGCCGCGAGTGGATCGCGGCCGCGGACGGCACGCGTCACATGGTGCGGCTGCTGAGCTGGATTCCGGGCGTGCCGATCTCCCAAGGCAAGCCGGTGACGATCGCCACGCTGCAGAACGTGGCCGCTTTCCAGGCCCGCCTCGCGCGCGGCCTGCGCGGCCTGTTTCACCCCCACGCCCGTCATTTCGTGGCCTGGGACATCCAGCGCGCGTTGCTGCTGGATCCGGGCGTCCAGGCCTGGGTCGCGGACGATGCGAAAGCGCTGTGCGCGGACTTCCACGCGCGCGCCGCGCGTGACGTGCTGCCGCGCCTGCCGGCACTGCGCGCGCAGGTCGTACACAGCGACGGTCACGCCGACAACCTGCTGCGCGCCGGACCGGATTCCGACGAAGTCGTCGGCGTGATCGACTTCGGCGACATGGTGCATGCGCCGCTGGTGCAGGACCTCGCCGTCACGCTCGCGAGCTTTGCCCGCCATGGCGAGATGTCGCTCGGAGAATGCCGTCGCGCAAGTGGAGGCGTGGAACGCAGTCCTGCCGCTCATGGACGACGAATTGGAAGTCCTGCACGACCTGACGTTGCTGAGGCTCGCGACGGCGCTCGCGCTGTACGACTTCCGTATCCACGCGACCGAGAAGCCGGCCGCCTGGCTCACGGAGGAAAGGCCGGATATCGTGCGCGCGCTGACGCGGTTCCTCGCGCTCGATCGCGACGAGGTGCATGAGCGCTATCGCGCCGCCTGCGGGCGTGTGGGCCGCGCGCCGTCGAGCATCGACATCGAACGACTGCGGGAGCGGCGTAACCGCGCGCTCGGACCGAGCTATCGCCTGTTCTACGACCGGCCCGTGCACCTGGTGCGCGGCGAAGGCACCTGGCTCTACGACGCGGAAGGGCGGCGCTATCTCGACTGCTACAACAACGTGGCGTCGGTGGGTCACTGCCATCCGCACGTAGTCGCCGCGCTGTCGCGGCAGGCGGCGACGCTCAACACCCACACGCGCTACCTGCACGACAACGTCGTGCGCTACGCGGAGCGGCTGACTGCGACGATGCCGGAGCCGCTGCGCGTCTGCTACTTCGTGTGCACGGGCACCGAGGCGATCGACCTCGCGATCCGTATTGCGCGGGTCGTCAGCAAAAACGAGGGCGTGATCGTCTCCGACGACTCCTACCACGGCAACTCGAACGTGGTCGGCACGGCGTCGACCTGCATGTACCCGAAGTCGGAGCAGCCGGACTGGCTCGCGACCGTGCCGCCGCCGAATGGCTATCGCGGCGAGTATCGGTACGGCACGCCGGATCTCGGACGGAAGTACGCCGCGTACATCGACCCGGCGATCGCGAAGCTTCGGGAGCGCAAGCAGGGTGCCGCGGCCTTTGTATGCGACATCATTTTCGACTCCAACGGCACGATCCTGTCGCCGCCGGGCTATCTCGAGTACACCGCCCGGGCGATCCGGGCCGCAGGCGGCTTGTTCATCGCCGACGAAGTGCAGTCGGGCTTCTACCGCACGGGCGACGAAATGTGGGCGTTCAACTACTCGGAAGTGGTGCCCGACATTGTCGCGCTCGGCAAGCCGATCGGCGACGGCCACCCGATCGGCGCGGTGATCACGACGCCCGCAATCGCAGCCAAATTCGCGGCGAAGTTCTCCTACTTCAACACCTTCGGCGGCAACCCGGTCTCCGCCGCGGTCGGCATGGCGGTGCTCGACGTGCTCGAGCGCGAAGGCATCCAGCAGAACGTGATCGCGGCGGGCAAGGTTCTCGAATCCGGGCTGGCGAAGCTCGCGGCCAAGTACCCGCTGATCGCGGACGTGCGCGGCAAGGGCCTGTTCTGGGGACTCGAGATCGTGCGTGACCACGAAACGCGCGCGCCGGCCGTCGAGGAGGCCGACCGGATCATGAACCTGCTGCGCGAGGACGGCTTCCTGCTCGGCCGCACCGGCGCCTTCGACAACGTCATCAAGGTCCGGCCGCCGCTGGTGTTCACGCCAGACAATGCGCGGATGCTGCTCGAGGGACTCGATCGGGCACTCGCGCAAGTCTGACTGCTGTCGGGTGTAGTATCTGCGGCCATCGTTGACCGACCCCTTGAGGAGCGCACCATGAGCCTGAATCGCCGGGACTTCGTTGCCACCGTCGGCTTGTCGCTGGTCGGGGGCGCGGCCTCTCGCTCAGCCTTCGCGAACGCGGCAGCGGCTGCGCCTGTTGTGGACGCCAATTCCGACTGGGCCGCGATTCGCGCGCAGTTCGACCTGGCGCCGGACTGGATGCACTTCTCGCAGTTCTACATCGTCTCGCACCCGAAGCCGGTGCGCGAAGCGATCGAGCGCTTCCGCAACATGCTCGATACCCAGCCGTTTGCGACCGTCGAGCACGGCATGGGCTTCGATTCGTTCCTGGGGGACGAGGCACAGCAGGACCCATTCCCCGTCCGCGTGCAGCACGCGGCCGCGAAGTACATCGGCGGCAAGCCCGAGGAAATCGCGCTGACGGACAGCACGACGCAGGGCCTCGCGCTCATCTACCAGGGGCTGATGCTCAAGCCGGGCGACGAAGTGCTCTGCACGACGCACGACCACTACGTGCATCACGAGGCGATTCGCCTCGCGGTCGAGAAGTCGGGCGCCAAGTGGCGGCGCATCCCGCTCTATGACGATCCGGCCAGCGCATCGGCCGACGAGATGGTCGAGCGCCTGAAGCGCGCGATCGGCCCGTACACCCGCGTCATCGGCATCACCTGGGTGCACTCGAGCAGCGGCATGAAGATTCCGGTGCGCGCCCTGACGCACGCCGTGGCGAAGGTCAACGCGGGGCGCGGGAAGGACGAGCAGATCCTCGTGGTGCTCGATGCCGTGCACGGCTTCGGCAACCAGGAAGAACAGCTCGCGCACCTCGGCGTCGACTTCGCGGCGGCCGGCACGCACAAGTGGATCTTCGCGCCGCGGGGCACGGGAATCCTCTGGGTGCCGGAGAAGAACTGGGGACGCATCCGGCCGACGATCCCGACGTTCTACGATGTCGAGCCGTTCGCCGCCTGGGAAGACGAGCGCCCGCCGAATGCGCCGAAGAGCATCGCCTGGATTTCACCCGGCGGCTTCAAGGCGTTCGAGCACCAGTGGGCCATGGCGGAGGCGTTCGAGTTCCACTCGAGCATCGGCCGCAAGCGCGTCGCCGACCGCATTGCCGCGCTCAACACGCAGTGCAAGGAAGGCCTGGCGAAGATCCCGAAGGTCAAGGTGCTGACGCCCATGGATCCGGCCTTGTCTGCCGGCCTCGTGGCTTTCGAGGTCGAAGGGCAGAGCGCCAGCGAGACCGTGCACAAGCTGCACGCGCACAAGGTCGTGGCCTCGTCGTCGCCGTACAAGATCTCGAAAGCGCGGCTCGCGCCGAGCCTGGTCAACGACGAGCGCGAGGTCGAGGCGGCGCTCCGCGCGGTGCGGGCGATCGCCTAGGACGCAACCGCCTGCAGCCGCGCGCCGCGCGGGTGCAGGTTGGAGAGGAACTGCTCCGTCGCCGCGCGCCAGGAGAACGTCCGCGCATAGGCCGCGGCGTCCTCGCGCTTGAGCTCGAGCGCTGCGAGGCATGCCGTGCGCAAGTCCTCGTGCATCACGCCCGCCTTCGAGTCGCCGATGACATCCAGCGGGCCGGTGACGGGGTAGGCCGCGACCGGCAGGCCGCAGGCCATCGCTTCCAGCAACACCAGGCCGAACGTGTCCGTCTTGCTGGGGAACACGAACACGTCCGCGGAGGCGTACACCTCCGCGAGTTCCTGCTGGTTGAGGACGCCGAGGTAGCTCACTTCCGGATGGCGCGCGCGGATGCCGGCGAGCGCCGGGCCTTCGCCCGCGACCCATTTCGAGCCGGGCAGGTCGAGCGCCAGGAAGGCCTCGATGTTCTTCTCGACCGCCACGCGGCCGACATACAGGAAGATCGGCGGCGTCGTGTTCAGCCGGTTGCACTTGCGCGGCTTGAAGATGTCGAGGTCGACGCCGCGCGACCACAGCACGACGTTCGTGAAGCCGACCGCCTCGAGGTCGCGCTTGACCACGACCGTCGGCGCCATGACGGCTTTCGACGGCCCGTGGAACCAGCGCAGGAACGAGTAGGTCCACGACAGCGGCATGCCGGTGCGCGCCTGGACGTATTCGGGAAAGCGCGTGTGATACGCGGTCGTGAACGGGATGTCGCGGCTCAAAGCGAAGCGCCGCGCCGCGAGCCCGAGCGGGCCTTCCGTCGCGATGTGGATCGCATCCGGATCGAAGTCCGCGAGTCGGCGCGTGAGCTTACCGCCCGGCAGGATCGACAGGCGGATGTCGGGGTAGGTCGGGCAGGGCAGCGTGCGGAACTCCAGCGGCGTGATCATCTCCACCGTGTGACCCATCGACTGCAGTTCCCGTGCGGTGTTCTTGAGCGTCCGCACGACGCCATTGACCTGCGGCTCCCAGGCGTCCGTCACCAGTGCGATGTTCAAGCAGCAACTCCTTCGATCGTGGGCAGTTCGTCGGCGATGCGCCCCAGGTTGAGCGGCTCTTCCAGGCGGCCGCGCCATTCGATGAGCTGCAACTTGCCGTCAGGCGTCTCGGCGAGGGCGGTCATGCTCTCGACCCAGTCGCCGTCGTTGCAGTAGAGGATGCCGTCGATCTCGCGGACTTCGGCCTTGTGGATGTGGCCGCAGACCACGCCGTCGCAGCCGCGCCGGCGCGCTTCCTGGACCATGACGTGCTGGAAGTCGGAGATGAAATTGACCGCGTTCTTGACCTGGTGCTTCAGGTACTGCGACATCGACCAGTACGGCAGCCCGAGGCGCTGGCGGATCGCATTGAGCCAGCGGTTGAGTTTCAGCAGCAGCACGTAGATGCGGTCGCCGAGGTGCGCGAGCCAGCGCGCGTGCTGCATCACGCCGTCGAACAGGTCGCCGTGCACGATCCACAGCCGCTTGCCGTCCGCCGTCACGTGGATGGCGTCCTCGGCGACGGTGATTCCACCCATCTGCAGGCCGATGAACTGGCGCAGGTGTTCGTCGTGATTGCCCGGGATGTAGATGACTTTCGTGCCCTTGCGCGCGGCGCGGAGCACCTTCTGCACGACGTCGTTATGCGCCTGCGGCCAGTACCAGCCTTTCTTCAGCTGCCAGCCGTCCAGGATGTCGCCGACCAGGTAGAGCGTGTCGCAGGTGTGCGTGCGCAGGAAATCGAGGAGGTAATACGCCTGGCAGCCGGGCGTGCCGAGGTGGATGTCGGAGAGCCAGATCGTCCTGTAGTGATGGCACTCGTCGGTCCGGGCCAGCATGTGACTTCCTGCCGCTGTTTGACCCGCGTGCAGTTAGCCATGCGCATATTAAGGTTTGATTAAAACCTCGAATTTTTCTGAGCGATATTGCATAACCTGTTGACGACTCGACCATAACAGGTGCCCGAGGCCGACCCACAGGAATGCGACGGCGAGCCACTGCCAGAACGCGAAGCTCAGCCACGGCGAGACGCCCATCTCGCGCCAGCGATGGTCGACCCAGCCAAGGTCGCGCTGGTCGAAGTAGATGACGATCTGCGTGATGAAGATCGCCGCCAGCGGCGCAGCCACGACCAGCGCACCGGTCCAGCCGCGGCGGATGCGCTGCGCGTAGAGCCCGAGCATGCCGGTGTAGAGCCCGGCAAACGTGCCGACCGCGAGCGCTTCGTGCCCGTCCTTCACGAAGGAGGAAAACCGCACGAAAGTCAGCCGCTCGATGCCGACCAACACGCCGAACAGGATGCCCGCGCGCAGGGCCAGGATCGGCCAGCGCCGGTCTCCGACCGTTACCCTCAGGAACGACGCTGTCGGCCATAGCGCGAGCATGGAAAGTCCGAGCGCGACCGAGAACCAGCGGCCGCCGTCCGGGTTGTGCTTGCGCGAGGCCAGCTCGGATACGACGCGATACATCCAGTCATAGGGCGCATCCGGGAAGAATTGCGCCGCCATCACCACGCCGAACCAGAACGTCGCCAGGGCGAAGGCAAAGGCCCATGCGGCGATCTTCCATTGGAGGTCCTGGCTCACTATTCGTCAGACGTCCGTAGCGTGGCGATCCAACCATCGTCGGGATCCCGACTGACCTCGACCTGCCACGGCCGGCAGCACACCGGACAGTCCTCGACATACGACTGTGAGCTGCCGCCACCCTCGTCGATGGCGACATCGACAGGTTCGCCGCAGTAAGGGCAGCTCAGCGAGTGGGGATCACTCATCCTCTACCACATGCCGCCAAGAGCCACGGTGATCGCTTCGCCGTTCACACCGCCGGCCGCGTCGCTGCACAGGAACGCGATGACCTCCGCGACCTCGCGCGGCTCCAGCACGCGATTCTGCGGGTAGAGGGCGGCGCGCTCGCTCCACACCTGTTCGACGCTGATGCCGCGCTGCTCGGACTGCGCTTTCGCCGAACGCTCGGCCATCGCGGTTCGTACCCACCCCGGCAGTACGGCATTCGATGTGACGCCGAAGGGCCCGGCGTCCTGGGCGACCGCGCGCGCGAGCCCGATCAGCCCATGCTTGGATGCGCTGTAGGCGCTGCCGGAGCGTTCCGCTTTCTCGCCGGCGGTCGAGCTGGTGAACACGAGCCGGCCGAATCCGCGCTTGCACATGCCACCGACTGTCAGCCTCGCGAGCTCGAACGGACCGTCGAGGTTGATGCGCATGGTCTCGCGCCAGACGGCGGGATCCTGCTCCCATATAAGCCGCTCATGCGCGGAGCCGATGCCGTGGTTGACGACCAGGACGTCGACCGGCCCCAGTCGTCGCTCGGTCTCGGCGACGGCGAGGGTACAGCCCTCGACGGTGCCAAGGTCGGCCGCAACGTAGTCGAGGCCGACGGATGAAAGCTCCGACCCGCTGCGCGCTACGATCATGACGCGGGCGCCCGCCGCCGCGAGCAAAAGTGCCGCTTCGCGCCCGATCCCGCGACCGCCGCCGGTGACCAGCGCCACGCGACCATTCATCGATCGTGCGCCCTAGCCGGCAACCGCGAGATCGTTGACCGCGCGCCAGGCCTGGTCGATCGCCGCGTGCGTGTAGGCGTCCGCGCCGGCGTCTGAATTTGCGATGGCGATGTGGCCGAAGCGCTGCCGCCCGACGACTTCGGGTGCGGGCTCGGCATTCCAGGCCGCGTCTTCGAGGTCGAGGTGGTCGCGCGCGTAGCCGTGGGGCCAGCGGTTGACGGTGATCGCGAGGATATCGCGCCCGGCGTCGAATCCGCCGGGACCGAGCAGGCTGTTCAGCACCTGGCGCACTTCGCGCTCGTAGTCCTCGAACGGCATGGCGAGCATCTGCGCGCGCGCGGCCCGCGCCTGGTTCGCGAGACCCGCGGCGGGCAGCGGCGCCCCGAAGCTCGCGAAGGACTGCAATACGCAGGCGTCCTCCGGCCGCCAGGCCGGGTGGTAGTCACCGACGTTGATGCCGGTCACCAGGAACAGGTTTTGCAGGATGCTTCCGGGGAGCTGGGCGCCCTTGATGCCGAGTTTCTGCAGCGCCTGGCCGTTGCGCAGCACCGTGTTCACCACCAGCATCGGCCGCTTCACGCAAAGCGCGAGGGCCGTTTTCTGCGCCGCCGGGAGTTCGGGCGCGATGTGAGGAATGATGGCGTTGTAGCAGGCGAGCACGGCCTGGCGCGCGGAGACTCGCTGCACCCGTCCGTCGTTCACGTAGTCGACGGTGACGGCGGTTCCGTCTGCGGAATTTGCGGCATGGACGACCGTCGAGTTGAGCCGCAACCGTGCGGGCGACGCGGATCGATCGAGCGCGCCGTAGTCGAGCCGTGCGGTCACGACGCCGAACGGATCGGCGTCCGCGGGCATGTCAGGGAAGGATGCCGGGATCAGCGAGCGCACCAGCAGCCGCGCAATGGAACTGTTGCCGTCCGGGAACATCGCAACGTCCCGGTCGTTTTCCTCGAGACCCGGCTCGTCCCAGTCGCCGACGACGTGCGCGCCCGGCAACCCGGACCAGAGGCCCTCCGCGACGGAGAGATGCTCGGCCGGCACGCCCCAGAATCCAGACGGTGCATTGCTGAAGATCTGGATGGCTTCATCCGGCAGGCCGAATTGATGGCGCAGGAAATCGGTGTAGCTCGTGCCGCGCAGGTAGGCGTCACGCTCGTCGGGCGATTTCCCCGCGAGCACGTCGCGGTCCGACAGCAGGAAGGCCTTGAGCTTCGCGCGTGCGTCTTCGGGGAGCGGGAACGCATCGACCTGCTCGGCGAGCTTCTTGGGTTCGAGATTGTCGAGCGTCACGCCGCGCAGCATCACGTCGCGCCCGTAGCGCGCCTCGTTGAACAGCAGCGCCGGCTTGAGCGTGTCCCGAGATCCGAGCCAGTTGAAGTCGAAGTCCTTGCGCAGGCGCGGAATGTCGATGCCGAGGTCGCGGAGGAGGCCGATCGCCACCTCGCTGTACTTCGGGTACTCGATGTTCACCGTGCCGCCCCAGGCGAGGCGCATCGGCCCGCCCTGGTGGAACTCGTTGCGCTTGGCGTGGCCGCCGAAATCGTCGTGGTTGTCGAGGACCAGGATCTTCGACTGCGGGCCGTGGAGTTTGCGATGGAAGTACGCGGCCGCGAGCCCGCTGATGCCGCCGCCGACGACGACCAGGTCGTAGGTCTCGTCGAGCACCTGGGGGTTGTCGAAATGCCGGCCCTCGCGCGCGAAGGCATGGGCAACCTCGAAGGAACCCGGATGCGCACCGCGCAGGCCCGTGAGCGTGGGCGGGTAGTAGGGCGCACTGCCGTCGAGCGGCGCCCCGAGTCCCGGCAGGGGCAGCGCGAGTCCGAGGCCCACAAGGCTGACTTCGTGCACGAAATCGCGCCGCGTGATGGGACGTGAAAGGCCGAGTTTCTGGTCAGACGTGGTCATGGTGGCGGCACCCGGAATCGTTGTGCGGCAGTCTGATCACACTACCCCCGCGCGAGCAACCCCCCGTCCGGCGAAGGATTCGGCTCGCGGCCGCGTCAATTGATAGCAGTGCCGCCAATTAAACGGTCAAACCCTTCACGAGCCTGGAGCGCTAGCCATGAACAATCGCATCGGGATGATGGTCAAGGCCGCCCTTTCCGGGGCGATAGCGACCGCGGTCGCGTCAAGCCCTGCCGCCGTGGCGGCGGAAGAGCCGTTCAAGCAGACCAACATCCATTTCGAGACGAACGCATCGGCCTGCGACATGGGTATCCAGATGAGCTTCGATACGGACGGGCTTACGGAGGGTGAGGTCGAAGGCCCGTTCGAGCAGGTGGTCTTCAGCTTCCGGGCGGTGGACGGCATGGAGGTCACCGACGACCTGACCGAGATGTTTCACGAGCGGGTGGAACCGCCCATCTCCGACCTGCTGGCTGCGCTCGATTGCGAGGATCCCGAGGGTGATCCCATTTCGCTGGCGGAGCTCTTCGGCGCCTGGCCGGCCGGATGGTATGAGTTCGATGGCGAAAGCGGGGGCGTCGAATTTGAAGGCAAAGCGAAACTCACGCACAAGATTCCCGCCGGTCCCGAGATTCTGGCTCCCGAGGACGGCGCCGTTGTCCCACACGACGCATCAACCCTCATCCGGTGGAAGAAAGTAACGGGCCCGCTCTTGCCGGAGCTCGGTCCCGTTGAGATCACCGGTTACCACGTGGTGGTCGCGGATGTCACCGACCCGGTCCTGGCTCCGGGAAAGACCAAGACGGTGCTCGACGCCGATCTCGCGAAATCGGAGACCACTTTCCCGGTGCCGAAACAGTTCCTCGAGCCCCGGCGAATCTACGAATTCGAAGTGCTGGCGACGGAGAAGAACGGCAACCAGACGATTACGGAGGGCGGGGTCTTCTGCACGCCGCCGATCGCGCCTCGAGATTGCGAAGCGCCCTAGCGTGCCGGTGGCGCATGTCTCATGGCGCGGATTCCTACTGCGTGTCAGGCGGGCTGAGCTTGACCTCAGGGCCCGACTCGAAATTCAGCCCCAGCAGCATCCGGAAACGCTCGATCGTGATCGCCGTCGAGTCCTTGGTCCGGAGGTACCACCGCCCCTCGTGCAGGTTGGCACGCTCGCTGTCGGTGGCATCGCCTTCCGCGGGGAGTCGCACGGTGTACTCGACGACGGCCATGCCGTCGGCGTCGAAGGTGACCTTGGTCACCTGGATGGTGGATTTTCTCAGCGCCTCGTAAACCGTCGGCATGACGTCGCGCATCATGCGGTTCATGCCGGCGAAGACCTGCGGCCCGGTCATGTCCTTGCGCTTCCCGACCGGAACGTCGTCGAAGAAGACCTTCACCAGCGGGACGACATTGACGTTCTTGCTGTCGGCCGCCTGCAGGAACAGCGGCAGGATTCCGGCGCGCAACGAGTTCACGTCCCGCGGGTCGAGGTAGGCGGCAGCCGTCTCGAAGTCCGAGCGCGAGTACGCGCGCCAGTAGTTCTCCATGAGTGCCGCCACATCCGCCTGCTGCGCCTGGGCGGCGCCGGCGGCCAGCAGCAGGATCAGCGTGAAGAAGCGCCGCATCGGAGTGTCTGATTACTGCTGTTTGATCTTGTAATCCGCCGGCACCCGGAACAGGTCGTCCGCGAGCGGTCCCGTATCGACGGAGTCCGTCGTGGTCGTCGTCTGCATGCCGCCGACCTTCGCCATGAGCCCGCCCATGGCTCCGCCGCCCTCGGGCTTGACGTCCATCAGTGTCTCGTAGGGTATGCCGCCGGTCCGCGCGAACTCCGTGTACATCTGCGCCATCGCCCGCGCCTGCCCGGGCGCGCCCTCGGCGGCGCGCGGGTCGCTGAAGATCCAGCCCTTTTCCGCCGCGCCCTGGTAGAAGCCCGAGTAATCCGCGCTGCCGGGCGCGCCCTTGGCGATCCAGGTGGTGCCCGTCAGGCGAATCGTCATCTCCATTCCGGCGACAACCGTCGGCACCACGATATTGATGTCGTAACCCTCCGTGTTCTGGCCGGAGACGGTTTTCGTCTGGCCATTGGGGGTCATCGACGCCTGCATGCCTTCCGGGGAGACCGTGGCAGAGAGCTTCGAGGCGAAGGCGGCCATGTCCCAGACCTTCGCTTCCTTGTCTTCGACGTCGAGGATGTACATCTTCTGCGCATCGACGTCGAAGATCGTCGAGAGGTTCTTCTTACCCGCCGTCGTGTCGCCGCGCATCTTGAGGCCCTTGATGTAGGTCGTGCTCGTCGTGCTGCCGGAGATGCCGAAGCCCTTGCCGGTGGACGTCGTCTTGATGGTGACGTCTGCGTGGGCGGATGAGCAGAAAATGAGTGCGAGCGTGGCGGCAAGCATTCGACGAGTCATGGCATGGATCCTTCCGGGAGAACGCCGAAATGGTACACCGGCTGATGGCCGGAGGCGCCTGGCGTCAGGTCAGCCTGCGGGCGGCTGCCGACAGCAGCATTCGTGAATAGAGTCTGTGAAACCCCAGCAGCCGGCTGTGGGTCGCCGGCATGGCCGTCTCGCCCGTCGTGGCATTGCGTTCCGGGACGACCACGGACCCGAAATAGAGGCGGGTACCGCCCGGCGCCTCGGCCGGCGCCACCATGAGCCAGGAGCGCGTACGCCCCATGAAATCGCAGAGGAGCAGCTGGTCCGGCGCACGCGCTTCCACCGTCCAGGCGGCGAACGTGTCGCGCTTGCCGTGTCGCGAGTTCACGACGCCTCGGCATCCGTGGAGGGCCGCGAGACCGCGATCCGCAACAGCCATCGTTCGAGCTTGAACAGGGCCGTCGTGTAGAACGCTTCGACGTACTCGGCGTGGGAAATCAAGCGCGGCACATCGACGAAGTAGCAGTCCGTGTAGGCGCCGCTGCTGCGATACCGGTTCGTCAGCGCCTCGCCCGGCAGGGGGCAGGTGCGAATCATGCGGGCACTTTACTCGCGGGTTAGGATCGCCGTATGGAATCCCGCACGGTCCTTCTCACGGGCGCGAATCGCGGCCTCGGCCTCGAGTTCGTGCGCCAGTATGCGGAAGACGGCTGGAAAGTCCTCGCGGCCTGCCGCTCGCCGGGCGCTGCGCAGGAACTGCAGGAGTTGGCGTCGCGGCAGCCGGAACGCATCCGGGTCCTCGAGATCGACGTCATGAATGCGGCGGGCGTGAAGGAGGCTGCGGCGTCGCTTCGCGACGAACCGATCGACCTGCTCCTCAACAACGCGGGCGTCGGCAGTCCGCGCAATCAGAAGATCGGCAGCCTCGACTACCCGGCCTGGGCGCAGGTGCTCGACGCCAACGTGCTCGGTCCCGCGCGCATGGTCGAGGCCTTCGTCGAGAACGTCGCCAAGGGTCGCGACAAGCGGATCGTCACGGTGACGAGCCTGATGGGTTCGATAGCGGATAACTCCTCGGGTGGTGCGTATGCCTATCGAAGCTCGAAGGCCGCGGTGAATGCCGCCATGAAGAGTTTCTCGATCGACCTGGCACCGCGCGGCATCACCTGCGTCGTGGTCCATCCCGGCTGGGTACGCACCGACATGGGCGGCGCGGGCGGCAAGCTCTCGCCGGAAGAGAGCGTCAGGTCGTTGCGCGCGCTGATCGCGTCGCTGAAGCCGAAGGACTCCGGAAAGTTCTTCAACGTCGACGGGAAGGAGCTTCCCTGGTGAGCGATCGCGCGGAAAAGCTGGCGCGGGAGTTCCTCGGCCGCGTCTGGGGCCCGCAGCACGACATCGACGCCATCGACGAGCTGATGACGGAGGACTACGTGATTCACTCGGGCGGACGCGAGATCCGCGGACGCGCAGCGTTCAAGGCCTGGGTCGCCGAATTCTTCCGGACGATGCCGGGCGCCGAAGACGAGATTGTGGACGTCTTCGCAAGTTCCGCGGGCGATCGCGTCGTCGCGCGCTGGATCAACCGCGGCCGGAACAACGGCGTGTTTGGCCTGCCGGCGGATGGCCGGCCCATCGCGTTTCACGGCATCAGCGTGTGGCGGGTGCGGGACAGACGCCTGGCGGAGTGCTGGGTCGAGCGGGAACCGCCGCGGTTCGACTAGGCCCGGCGGTTGTCGACGACGTACGACCGGTTGATGTCGGTGATTGTCCGCGTGCCGGCCTGCCGCATCGCGATCACGAGTTCCGAGCGAAGAATATCGAGCACGCGCTCGACGCCCGCCTGGCCGAACGACGCAAGCCCCCAGATGTAGGGACGCCCGATGCCGACGGCGGTCGCGCCGAGCGCGAGCGCCTTGAAGATGTCCGAGCCGCGGCGGAAGCCGCCGTCCACGATCGAGTGGCACACGGCCCTTCACGCCCTCGGCCACTTCCGGCAGGCTGTCGATCGTCGGCCGCCCGCTGTCCTCGGCGCGCCCGCCGTGGTTCGAGACGACGATGCCGTCGATGCCGTGCGTGACGGCCAGTTCCGCGTCCTCGCGCGTGACGAGGCCCTTGACCATGAGCTTGCGTGGCCAGATGTCGCGCAGGCGCTTGAGGTAATCCCAGGTCATGTCCGGCGGCGTGAGGTCCGCGACGGTTCCGTATCGAGGCCCGCAAACATCGGCTTGCCGGTGGTCGAAGCCGGAGAGCTGCGTGCGACTCGTCGCTATGGCAGGCCGTGCAGTCGCGCGCGTCGCGCGGAATCGAGCGCGCGAGCGTCGAGTCGGTTGGAACCGCCCTGGAGATCCACGGTCAGCGCGAGGACCGGGCAGCCGGCGTCCTTCGCGCGCCGCACGAGCGCCTGCGTGATCGCCCACTGGTCGGTCGGGTAGAGCTGGTACCAGACTGGCTCGCCGCGCGCGGCGGAGACGTCCTCGACGCTCGTGGATGAAACCGTCGAGAGGATCTGCAGGTGCTTGCGCGACTGCGCCGCCTTGGCGGTCCGCGATCTCGCCATCCGGATGAAACGCCTTCTGGCTGCCGACCGGGTCCAGCACGATGGGTGTTTCCCAGGTCGAGTCGAAGAGCTTCACCGACATGTCGACGTTTCGGGTGTCGACGAGGCGGCGCACGCGCAGGCTGTAGTTCGAGAAGCCGGACCGGTTGGCCTCGAGCGTTGCGTCGCCATCGACGCCCGTGGCGAGGTAGCCCCAATGCGCGGGCGGCAGTTTCTTCCGGGCGAGGCGTTCGAAATCGAACACGTCCGCCGCCTTCTCGGGCGCGGTGATGAACGGGTCCGCGTCCTGGCCGAAGGCGCGGAAGGCGGGGGCCAGTCCCGCGAGCGCCGGCGCCGCGAGCATGGATTGGAGGAGTCGCCTGCGATTCGTGCTCATGATTCGTACACCCAGCGTCCGCCGACCATCGTGCGTTCGATCGGAATGGTGACCAGCGATGCCGGATCCTCGGTGACCGGGTTGCGCCCGAGCACCACGAGGTCGGCCAGCTTGGCGGGCTCGAGCGAGCCCTTTTCGTGTTCCTCGAAGGAGGCGTAGGCGCCGTTCAGCGTGCAGACGCGCAGCGCCTCTTCGATCGTGATCTTCTGGCGCGGGCCCCAGGTCTTCCCGGTGATGTCCGTGCGTGTGACCATGGACTGCAGCGCCATCATCGGCTCGAAGGGGCCGGGCGGGTAGTCCGAGGCCATCGTCACGCCGGATGCCCGCGTCGAGGAAGCTCCGCAGCGCGAACATCGAGTTCAGCCGTTCGTCGCCGTACTCCTGCATCTTCTCGCCGTGGAAATAGACGTACGTCGAAAACGGCGTCGGGATCACGCCCAACGCCTTCATGCGCCGCACCAGGTCGTCGTTGATCACCGTGCAATGCTCGAGGCGATAGCGCGGGTCGCGGCGCGGCTGCTCCCGCTGCAGCCGCTCGTAGAGGTCGCAGCACCATGCCGATCCCGACGTCGCCGTTCGCGTGGATGCCGACCTGCCAACCGGCGTCGTGCGCCTTGTGCGGCGTACGAATAGAGTTCCTCGGCGTCCGCGACGATCATGCCGAAGTCGTCCGGCCGCCCGACATAGGATTGCGACATGCGCGCCGTCCGCTCGGAGATCGAGCCGTCGCAAGTGGCCTTCATGCCGCCGACGCGGATCCAGTCGTCGCCGAAGCCGGTGCGCACGCCGGCGGCGATCATGCGGTCGAGGTGCGTGTACCCGATCATGCAATAGATGCGCGATGCGAGTTCACCCGCCTCGCGGGCGTCCTGGTAGGCGCGCAGGTCGTCCGGCGAGCCGTAGGCGTCGGTCGAGGACGTGACGCCGGCCTTCGCGAACATCTGCGTGATCAGCTTGACGGCTGCACGGTCCTCGTCGCGGCTCGTCGTGCCGAAGGCAGGAATGATGCCCTCGAAAGATCGTTGCCGCGCGCTCGAGCAGGCGCCCGGTGAGCTTGCCGGTGGCCGGGTCGCGGACGAACTTGCCGCCCTCGGGATCCGTCGATCGCTCGGTGATGCCGGCCTTCGCGAAGGCCAGGGAATTGCACGTAGGCCGTATGGCCGCCGCGATGCTCGATGTACACGGGATGATAGGGCGCGGCGGCGTCGAGGTCCTCGCGCGTGATGAAGCGCTTCTCCGTGGTCTTGGTGTCGTCGTACTTGAAGCCGGCAACCCATTCGCCGGGCGGCGTCTTCGCGGCGCGCTCGCGCACGGCGTCCTGGATCGCGGCGATGGAGCGCAGGTCGCAGTCGATGAAGCGCAGGTGCCGGCGGCCGGACCAGGCCGGGTGGGAGTGCCCGTCGATGAATCCCGGGACGACCGTCTTGCCGCCGAGGTCGACTTTCTTCGTGCCGGCGCCGGCGAAGTCCAGGATGTCGGCGTCGGAGCCCACCGCGAGGATCCGATCCCCGGCGATCGCAACCGCCTCCGCCTGAGGCTGCCGTGCTGTCCATCGTGAGGACGTTGCCGCTGTGCAGGATCAGCTCAGGTCTTTGCCGCATGAGCGCGGCGAGCGCGGGGTTGGCGAGCATGGAGAGCGAGGCAAGGCCGCCTGCGTTCTTCAGCAAGCCCCTTCGAGACAGGTTCATGTCGTGACGCTCCTGAGTTGACGAAGGTGGCGGGCCCGGCGCCATGTCGCGCCGGGCCCGCTTCCTGAATCGAACTTGACCCTTACTTGGCAGGTTCCTTCAGCTCCACCATGATGACGCTGATCGGCGTGGTGCCGATGTTCTCGGTCTTGTGGGTGACTGCCGGCTGCCAACGGGTGCCGCCTTTCTTGATATCCACGTCCGTGCTCTTGCCATCTGCGCCCGTCATGCGCACCTTGGCATCCCCGAGCGCGTAAATCACATGGTCCGGATGCGAGTGTGTCTCGTGTACCGCCCCGGGCGCGTAATTCACCTCGATTACCCGCACGCGATCGTTCTCGAAAATCACCTTGTCATCCGCGATGGCCGCCTGTGTGGCAAGAGCCATCAGGCTCGCGGCGCCAGCCGCGATGATCGTCGCTTTCATCTTTGAATCTCCCCTGCCGGAAAACCCGGCAGCGCAATGTATGCCTGTTTGGGGCGGCCGTCGAATGGCTGGAGCCAGAGGTGGCTTTCCATCGGATCTTGAGGGAAACTGCCGCGCTCCGGGGCCGCCGCGGTACCCGCGTCTGGCGGTTCATCAGGAGGTTGTCGTTGATGTTCACCTTCCGCAGCGCTGTGCTCTTCGTGCTGGCGTCACTTGTCGGCATGGGATGCGCGCGATCGCCCGACCCGTCCGCCACTGCAGATGCGATCTACGTCGGCGGCGACATCGTCACGATCAGTGACGCCCAGCCCGTGGCCGAGGCGCTGGCCGTCAAGGACGGCAAGATCCTTGCCGTCGGGACACGCGCCGAACTCGAGCAAGCGCATAAGGGTGACACGACGAAAATCGTGGACCTGGGCGGCAAGGCGCTGCTTCCGGGCTTCCTCGACGCCCACAGCCACTACGTCCAGTCGCTGTCCGTCGCCAACCAGGTGAACGTGTACGCGCCGCCCGCCGGCCCGGGCAAGGACGCGGACAGCATCGTCGCGGAACTCGCGAAGTTCCGCGATGCGCGCAAGGTTCCGGCCGGCGTCGTCATCCAGGCGTATGGCTACGACGAGAATGCAATGCCGGACGGCCGTCACTTGAACCGGGACGACCTCGACAGGGCGTTCCCGGACAATCCGGTGCTGGTCGGGCACGTCTCCATGCACGGCGCCGTCCTCAATTCCGCCGCGATGAAGAAGTGGAACCTGACGGCCGCGACGAAGACGCCGCCGGGCGGCGTGATCGTGCGCAAGCCGGGAACGCAGGAGCCGTACGGCCTCATCATGGAGACGGCCTTCCTGCCGATCTTCGCCTCGCTGCCGAAGCCGACGTCGGACCAGGAGATCGAATGGTCCCGGGCGGGACAATTGCTCTATGCCGCCGGCCGGTATCACCACGGCGCAGGAAGGCGCGACGCACGCGACCGACCTCGAGCATGATCCAGCGCGTCGACGACCGCCGGCGACAACCTGATCGACATCGTCGCGTATCCGTTCATCACCGACCTCGACAGGATTCTCGAGAAGAATCCGGTGGGCAGCTGGGGCAAGTACGACCGGCGCCTGAAGATCGGCGGCGTCAAGATCACGTCCGACGGCTCGCCGCAGGGCCGCACCGCATATTTCACGACGCCCTATCTGCTGGGCGGGCCAGCCGGGGAGAAGGACTGGCGCGGGGAACCGACCTTCCCGGAAGAGACGCTCCGCGCGATGTTGAAGAAAGTCTATGACCTCGGCGTACCGCTCAACTACCACGCGAACGGCGATGCGGCGATCGACCTGCTGATTCGCGCCCATGAATGGGCGGCGGCGGACGACCTGCGCAAGGACCGCAACGTCACCATCATCCACGCCCAGTTCACGCGCAAGGACCAGCTCGACAAGTACGTCGAATACTCGATGACGCCCTCGTTCTACACGCTGCACACCTACTATTTCGCGGATGCGCACATCGCGAATCGCGGGCCCGGGCAGGCGGGCTACATCAGTCCGATGCGTGACGCGATCGACAAGGGACTGCATCCCACGAACCACACGGATTTCGTGGTGGCGCCGCTCGATCCGATGTTCATGCTCTGGTCCGCCGTCAACCGTACGTCGCGCTCGGGGCAGGTCATCGGTCCGGATCAGCGCGTCACGGCTGCCGAGGGCCTCAAGGCGATGACGATCTGGGCCGCGGAACAGTACGGCGAACAGGCGTCGAAAGGATCGCTCGAGGCCGGCAAGCTCGCCGACCTCGTGATCCTGAGCGCGAATCCGCTCGCAGTCGAGCCCATGACGATCAATGGCATCAAGGTCGTCGAGACGCTCAAGGAAGGCAAGACTATCTGGCCCGCGCCGTAACTCGGGCGGCATCCACGAAGCTCAAGGGGGAAAAATGGACAACATCGGGATGGACCTGGATTCGATCAAGACGCTGCTGACGACCACCGCACTCGCGGTCGGGCTCAAGATCCTGGCTGCGCTCGCATTCTGGCTGATCGGCCGCTGGCTGATCGGCCGAATCTCGGCCGGCATGCGCGCGGCGATGAACCGGAATTCCATCGACCCGATGCTGGTCAAGTACCTGGGGTCGGTGGTCAGCGTGATCCTGAACATCGCGCTCGTCATCGGGATCCTCGGCTACTTCGGTGTCGAGACGACCTCCTTCGCAGCGCTCCTGGCCGGTGCCGGGCTCGCGATCGGCGCGGCCTGGAGCGGGATGCTCGGGAATTTCGCGGCCGGTGCGTTCATGCTGGTGCTGCGGCCGTTCAAGATCGGCGACTTCGTGTCGGTTGCGGGCCTCACGGGCACGGTGCACGAGCTCGGACTGTTCGGCACCACGATACTGACGCCCGACAACGTGCTGACGATTATTGGAAACGGCAAGATCTTCGCCGAGGTGATCCAGAACTACTCGGCGATGCCGGTGCGGCGCGTGGAGCGCACCGCGCAGCTCGCGGGCGGCGTGGATGCGAAGGATGCCATCGCGAAGCTTCGTGCCGCCGTGGCACGCATCCCGAACGTCGCGGCCTCGCCGGCGCCCGAAGTGAACCTGCTCGACATTAACCTCGTCGGGACAGTGATCTCCGTGCGTCCGTACACACACACCAACCACTACTGGCAGGTGTACTTCGACACCAACGAGGCGATCGTGCAGGTGGCCCGTGACGCGGGCTGGCCGGCGCCGACGCCGACGCAGGTCATCCGGCAGGGCTGATCGGGCGGTGCGGCGCGCGACCTAGCGGTTGCGCCGCTGCACGTCTTCCATCAGTTGCGTGTTGCGCTTCTGGTAGTCGGCGAACAGTTTCGCGAACTCGGGCTCGGAGCCTGCGAAATAGCCGATCTGGCGCACCCGCACCTCGCCGCCTTCCTCGAACAACTGGCGGGTGATCCATGCCGGGTGGGCCGGGTGATCCTTGGTCGTGAAGATGTAGAACGTGCGCGTGCGCGGGTCGGAGAACGCGACGAGGTTCTGGCCCACCAGCAGTTCGACGGTATCCCCGTGGATCTGGCGTACCTGTTCCGCGTACGTCGCCCACTGCTGGGCGGTGATCTGGGGTGCCGGGTAGGGCTGGAACTCCTGGGAAAACGCGGGCGCGCCGATGCCGAGGCAGGCCGCCAGGGCCGTGCAGGCGCGAAGATGTCGGGTCACGTTCGTCATCGGCAACCCGATTATCGGGCCATCTTCTCGGCCGCCACAACCCGCTCGATCTCGTGCTTGCGCCGCGCGACGTAGTCGTTGAGCGCTTCCTCGATGCCTGGATCCATCGGCGGGCGCTGGTACTCGGAGAGCAGCTGTTTCCAGGTCGCATTGGCGCGCTGGGCCGAGTCGAGGCTGCCGGACTCCTGCCAGTTCTCGAAGTTCTGGCGCGTCGAGATCATCGGGGCGTAGAAGGCGTGCTCGTAGTGCGCGAGCGTGTGCGCGGTGCCGAAATGATGCCCGCCGGGCTCGACGCCGGCGATCGCCTCGAGCGCGAGCTGGTCGGCGTTGACCTCGATCGGCCGCAGGACTTCGGCCATCATCTGCAGCATCTCGGCGTCCACGATCAGCTTCTCGAAGGAGGCGGTGAGCCCGCTCTCGAGCCAGCCGGCAGCGTGATAGACGAGGTTGGCCCCGCCCATGATCGCGCCCCACAGCGACATCTCGCTCTCGTAGGCCGCCTGCGCATCCACGCAGTTCGACGAAGTCGTGTTGCTCGAGCGCAGCGGCATGCCGAGGCGGCGCGCGATCTGTCCGCTGGCGAACGCTGCCTTGGTGTACTCGGGCGTGCCGAGTGCCGGTGCGCCGCTCATCATGTCCACGTTCGAGGCGAACGAGCCGTAGATGAGCTTCGCGCCGGGCTTCACCGTCTGCGCCAGCGTCATGACCGCGAGCACCTCGGCGGTCTGCTGCGCCAGCGTGCCGGCGAGCGTCGCCGGGCTCATGGAACCGGCCAGCGTGAAGGGCGTGATGCAGATCGCCTGGCCGGAGGAGGCGAGCTCGACGACGGCCTCCGTCATCGGTATGTCGAGCTGCATCGGCGAGTTCGTGTTGACGATCGCGATGACCGCGGGGTCCGCGGCGAGCTGCTCGCGCGTGACGCCCATCGCGATGCAGTTCATCTCGATGCAGTCGCGCGTGCGCGTCCCGCCGAGTGCGTAGGCCTGGCAATTCTTGTCGAGCAGCGTCATCTGCGCGAGATAAAGGTCCAGGTGCCGCGTCTCCGGCGGCAGGTCCATCGCCTCGAATGGTCCGCCGGATTCCTGGTGCAGGATGTTCAGGCTCTGCACCAGCTTCAGGAAGTCGCAGACTTCGGCGTGGACGCCGGGCCGCCGGCCCTTGTCGAGATCGTTGACGAACGCGGGGCCGCCGACTGACGTGAAGACCAGGTTGCGGCCGCCGATGCGGATGTCGTGATCGCGGTTGCGGGCGCGCAGCGTGAACTCGCGCGGCACGAGGGCGAGCTTTTCGCGCACCAGGCCGCGGTCGAGCCGCAGGGTGCCGAGCTCGTCGACCTGTTCGGCGCCGGCGGCCTTGAGCGTCTTGCGGCTGCCGGCCTCGAGGAAACGCATGCCGCGGGTCTCGAGAATCGTGAATGCGCCGTCGATGATGGCGTCGACGTTGTCGGCGCTCAGGATCTCGATCGGCGTGTAGGGATTGACGAGCCGCGCGAACGGCAGCTGCCGGATCCGGCCGGCGATGCGTTTTTCCCGTCCTCCCCGGCGCAACATGCTATTGGAACGGCGTCGCGAGCGATTCGCCGCAGCCACGGTAGCTGCGGTCGTTCAGCGTCACCGTCACCGTCGCCGGGAACGACTTGCCGCTCATGGAATCCTGGCAGGCCACCGGCACGATCTCGACGCGCAGGTCGTTCGCCTCCGTCACGGCGTGGAAACTGCGCGTGCCGGTCCTGGCGTCGACCTGCGCGCGCGCGGCCGGCGTCACGGCCGAATTCTTGCCGTAGTCGTAGGTAAAGCGCATCTCCGAACCGATGCGAAGCTCGAGCTGCCAGCCAGGTTCCTGGCCGACGGCACGGAAGTCGCGGTCGCGCGCCAGTTCGAAGAAGACGCCATTCCAGGGCGCGATCGCACGGTCGCGGTCGACCTCGATCAGCGTCGCACCGAGCGCATTCCAGGGAGGGCCGCTGCAAGTGACCTGCATGACCCGGACCTGGCTGCGGCGCGCGATCAGCTTGAGGCTGCCCGGTGCGAGCTTGTACTCGCCCGCGAGGAATTCCTCGGTCGGCTCGACGCGCACGGCATAGCGCGGGGCATCGCAACGCTGGCCGGCGGAGGCGGCCGTGCCGCGCGTCAGCCGCAGGCTCTCGCCGTAGCGGGCCTTGGCCTGCTCGTCGTTCATCGCCGCGGTGCCCGGGATGGAGTGGCCGACCACGGTCCAGATGCCGGTCATCGTCGGCGTCTCGACCGCCGGTGTGGATTGGATCGCCGGTGCGGGCGCTGAGGCCGGCGCCGGCGCGGCGGCGAAGCGCAAGGGTTCCTCGCGGCCCGCGGAGTACACCCGCAGCGATTCGGTGTCGGCCTCGAAGCGCACGGCGTCGCGCAACGCCGCCAGGTAGGACTCTTCCTGGTTCATGACGGCTTCGGCGCAGGCCTTGCGCGTGGTCGCGAGGCCGCTGAACTTGATGGCGTCGCCGGCGATGATCACGATGCCGTTGAAGCGGTTGCAGGATCCGTTGCCGCCCGCGCGGCCTTCGGTCGGGAATTCCAGTGACGGCTGCGTGTCGGCCTGCAACTTGCCGTTCCCGAGGCTCTCGAGGCGCCAGGCGGATCCCAGCAAGGAGACGGGCGCGGGGGGCGCGGCCGCGGTGACGGTCGCGGCAGTTGCGGCGGTTGCGGAAGGTTCTGCGGCGACCGCGGGTTCCGCGCTTGCGGCCGCTTCCGGGTCCGACTTGCGGCGCCGGCGCGAACAGGATCTCGACCGGTTCGCCCGGGCCGTTGATGCGGATCCGGAACGCATCCTCGCTGAGCGCGAGGATTTCGGTCGGGTAATTACGACCTTCTTCCGTGATCGTGAGCTGCCCGCCCTCCGAGCGCCATTGCCCGAAAGCCGGCTTCGAGTGCGGAGAGGCCATCACGAGCGTGCCGTCCGACAGGAAGACGCGCAGCTCCCCTGGCTGGACCTGCTTCGATTCGACGGCGACCCAGACGCGATTGACGAAGGACGCGCCTTCCCGGGCGGGCGCCGGCTGGACCGCGGATTCCGGCTTCGCAGGCTGCGGCGATTCCGCCTTCTCGCAGGCCGAGAAAGCGAGGGCAGAGAGCAGCACAGCAACGAGTATTCGACGTTCCATGTGAATTCCTCGCGCCCCCCGGGGCTCAGACCTCGAACGGGATGTTGAGGTCGCGCACGCGCTGTCTCGCCATCGTACTCGGCGCCGTTATAGACGTCGCGCGTGTCGGTCAGGGCGAGCCTGCAGGTGTCGTCGAGCCGCTGCCGGTCGCCAGCGGCGAGATGCACCAGGGCGCGCAGGAGCCGCGCCTGCGGTGCCGCGTGGTACTGGTCGGCGTACTGGCCAGCGAAGCCCGCAAGGCGGGACGCTGCGGCGGGCGCCTCGACGCTGCCGAAGTCCGCGGCGATCCGGTGCAGGATGTCCTCCGGCAAGTCGGCCGAGCCCGCGACCCTGGGACGTGGCGGCGAATCCGCGGGACGGCCGCGACGCCAGTTCGCGAGGCGGCGGTCCAGCACGGGCGTCAGCTTGTCGAAATTCGACCAGCTGTCGGCGACGTGATAGTCGGACGGCAGTCCCTTCGCGAGGTACTCGCGGTAGTCCGCGAAAAACATCGCGCCTTCCTGCTGGAAGTACGCCTTGGCGAAGGCATTGCCCTCGGAATTCAGGTCCTCGGGCGTGAACTTGCCATCGCAGACGGTCAGCAGGTACGCACCGGGCGTGATCTTGCGCGCGCGCACGTGCTCGAACTCGTCGGGCGAGTCGACGAGGTGGTGCTCGCCGCCGAGTCCCGCGAACAGGGCCCAGGCGAGGAACATGCCGGAATGTGTGGCAGCGGCTTCGGGCGGCAGATCGGGCGGAAAATCCTCGCCACGGTGCCAGCTGGCATCGTCGTAGATCATGCGGTCGTCATTCCGGTTCCGGGCTGTCGCCGTCGCCGCCGCCCTTGCCGATATTCTTTCGCGCGGCAGCAGCCATCTTCTCGTACTTCCGGCGAAACGCCTCCAGTTCCTTCTCCTCCAGTTCTTCGAGGTCGAGCAGCGCGTTGTGCGCGCCCTGCGTCGCGCGGATCAGCTCGTCGAGCTTGATCTGGATCGCCGCGGTGTCGCGGTTCTGCGTGTTCTGGATCAGGAACACCATCAGGAACGTGATGATCGTCGTGCCGGTGTTGATGACGAGCTGCCAGGTGTCGCTGAAGCCGAAGACCGGGCCGATGAGCGCCCACACCACGATGATGGCGGCGGCGAGCGCGAACGTGGTCGGCCGGCCGGAGAGCTGCGCAGTCTTCTTCGCGAAACGGCTGAACCAGGATGTGCTGCGCATGGGGGATCTCCGCCGACCTCGATGGCGTGCATTCTAGTCCGGCGAGCGGACCGGGTCGCAGGTCACCTCGGTCTTGACCGAACTCGCGATGAAGCATTCCTCGTGCGCAACGTGGTGCAACGCGTCCTCTTCCGCGCGCGAGGGCCGCTTTTCACCGCCGTAGTTCACGGCGGGGTGCAGCGTCACCCGCGTCATCGCGAGCTTCCCGCCAGCGTCCCGGGCCATGATGCCGACGGCCTCGTCGCGGTAGCCGTCGACGACGAAGCCCTGCTTCGCGGCGAGCGACAGGAAGAACAGCATGTGGCAGCTCGAGAGGGAGGCGACGAAGGCCTCCTCCGGATCCACCGCCGCCGCGACCGACATCGGCAGCGGCACGACATGCGGCGAGGCCGAAGCCGGCACGTCGACGCCGCCGTCGAAGCGCCAGAGATGTCCGCGGCTGTAGCGATTGTCGGTGAAGCGGGCGCCGTCGCGGCGCCACTCGATGACGGCCTGGTAGCGGCTCATGCAGGCTGGGCGGCGGGCGCGAATGCGCCCGCCGCCGGGTAGCGTTTAGGGGTCAGTGCGATGAAGCCTTCTCGCTGTATGGCGCCGCGCCCGCGATCGCCGCGACGATCGAGAACACGAGCTGGTAGATGGCGACGGTGAACCACAGGCTCTCGCTGTAGAAGCCGAGCGGAATGAACTGCGCGGGTCCGGTGAGCGAGAAGGCGACCCAGGCGACGACGCCGGCCCAGGTGGCGGTCTTCACGCCGGGGCCGAGGCGTGGGCGCAGCAGCACGTAGGTGTACATCGTCAGGAAGCCGCGACCGGCCTCGAATATGACGAACCAGATCATGGACCATCCGGCGTGCTGCGGGACGCTTGCGCCGAGCGCAGTCACGACGTCCGCCCACTGGTCGCTGACGACTTTCTGGTGCAGGAAACCGTCGCTCACGAAGCAGATCGCCGTGACGATCGCCGCACCGAGGACGAACTTCCCCCAATTGATGTTGATCATTCTCGCTCCCCCTTGGGCCGGTGGACCCGGCGTCCGCGCATCTTACGCCCGGGCGGCTCAGCCGGTACTGTCGGACAGCAACCGGCCGATGGTGCCGAGCGTCCCGCGATGCTCGGGCTTCATGAGCACCGAGCGCAGCGCGGTCACGGTGCCGCCCGTGCCCCAGGGGTCGCCGAAGAACGCGGCGGGCAGTTCGGCGAGCGCCAGGTGCAGGCCGGACTTTTCGGCCTTTGCGAAAATCTCGCGCGCGCGCTCCGAGGATTGCGCGGCGGACTTCGGCGCGCACGGCCCAGACGACGATGTCGAGCTCCGGCGGGAAGGCCGGGATGAAGCGCGGAGTCCTTCGCCAGGTGCCCGTGAAACTCGAGCGCCGCTGCCCGGCAGTCGTGCAGCTGCGCGCGAACTCGCCGCTACGCACCAGCGGAAGGAGCTTCTGCGTCGCCCAGAGCGCGACGGCGGCCGCGCCCGGGCGCGAGCACTCGAGGCTGATCTCGCCGAGGTGCAGCTCGTTCGAGCTGAAGTACGTGTAGGGCGAATCGTGGCGGTAGTGCGCGCCGACGGCCGGGTCGCGGAACAGCACGCAGCCGCAGCCGTAGGGCTGCAGCCCGTGCTTGTGAGGATCGATCACGATCGAATCGACCTCCGCGAGGCGATCGAACGCCGCGCGCGCGGGCGGCGCGAGGTTGTCGGCGAGCACGTAGTAGCCGCCATAGGCGCAATCCGCGTGCACGCGAAAACCGTAGCGGTCGCGCAGGCGCAGGATCTCGGGCAGCGGGTCCACGGAACCGATCGCGGTGGTGCCGAGCGTCGCGACGACCGTGCCGACGCCGCCGGCTTGCACGCGCTTCTCGAGCGCGGCGATGTCCATGCGGCCCTGGCCATCGGCCGGGATGCTCTCGAACGGCAGTTTCAGCACCGCGCTGATCCGGCCGTGCGTGTAGTGCGCCTGCGCGGAGGCGACCACGGTCGCGCCGGGCTTCAGCTCGCCCGCGATCCAGAGCGCCTCGAGGTTCGCCATCGTGCCGCCGCTCGTGAGGTGGCCGAGGTGCGCGCCCCAGCCGAACATGCGCGCGAGTTCGGCGACCGCCTCCTTCTCCATCGCGGAACTGGCGCGGCCGCCGTCGAGCGCGTGGTTGTTCGGGTTGATCCACATCGCCAGCGCGTAGGCGAGGCGCGCGACCGCATGCGGCGGCTTCAGCATCTGGCCCGCGTACTGCGGATGGAAGTACGGGTAGTTGTCGCGCAGCCGCACGGCCACGTCGTTCAGGACCTGGCGCAGTGCCTCGGGATTGCCGACCGTGGGTTCCAGCGGCGGAAGATGCGAGAAGCCCTGCTCGAGACGCGCGAGCGCGTCGTGCAGCAGCAGCAGCGAATCCGTGTCGAGCAGGCCGGCCATGCGCCGATGATCGCACGACCCAAGGGGACGCTCACCTTTACGGAAATGACAAAGGGGACGGTCACCTTTAGCTAAAGGTGAGCGTCCCCTTGGGCGTCAGCTCGCGGAGGGGAGGGCTCCGTAGGCCTCGACGATGCGATCGAGGATCCCGCTCCAGCCGCCCGCGTGCGCCTGGACCATTTCCTCGCTCGGCAGCCGTTCGTGCGTGATGACGACCTCGGTGCTGCGTCCCCGGGCGTTGAAGTCGACCGTCACGAGCGAGCCGTGGTCGCCGGCGAACGGAGAATTCCAGGTGAAGACGATGCGGCGCGGGCGCGTGATCTCCTGGTACGACCCCGTGTGCGGCACCGAACCCTTGGGCGTGTGCATGACGATCTCGAACGCCCCGCCGACGCGCGCGTCCAGCTTCACGTCCGAGCGCTCGGTGTCGAACGGGCGCATCCAGGCGGCGAGCTTGCCGGGATCGAGCCAGGCGTCGAAGAGTTCGGCCGCGGGCGCCGCGATCTCGCGGCGGACGGAGACGGTGGGAACATGGGCGACTGCGTTCATTTCGATTTCCTCTGCTTGGATTTCTTGCCGGTGGCGTATTCGTCGAGCGCCGCGAGACTCTCGGTCCAGAAGCGCTGGTAATGGGCGATCCAGTCCGCCGCCTCCGAGAGGGGAGCGGCATTGAGCGACAGCACGTGGTCGCGGCCGCGCACCTCGCGGTGCACGAGTCCGGCGTCTTCCAGCTTGCGCACGTGCTTGGACACGGAGTTGAGCGAGATCGGGAATGCGGCCGCGAGCTCGGTGACGCGGGCATTCGACTGCGCGAGCCGCGCGAGGATGGCCCGTCGCGTCGGGTCTGCGATGGCGCCGAGGACCCTGTCCATGCCCGGTTTTCTATATTCACCCATATGGGTGAATATAGAGCCGGACGGGTGAACGAGTCAAGTGCTGACTCGGCGTCCGCTCCGGGTTGCCCGATTGCGCGCTAGGCCAGCGCGGACTTGAACAGCGCCATCATCCGTTCCCAGGCCTTCTCCGCCTGGGCCGCGTTGTATTCGGCCGAGTCGGGCGGGCACCAGCCGTGCTGGGCGCCCGCATAGACCTCGATCTCTGCCGGCAGGCCCGCCTTGGCGAACGCGTCGCGCAGGACGTCCTTGGCTTCGGGCTGCTTCTGGTCGTCGTTGTCCGCGATCGCGACGAGGGCGTGTGCCTTCATCTTCGGAACGAGGAGGTGCGGGCTTTCCGGCTGGTCGGTCACGAGGCCGCCGCCGTGGAAAGAGGCCACAGCGCCGATGCGATCGGGCACGACGGCCGCCGTCTCGAATGCGATCGCGCCGCCCATGCAGTAACCCGTGGTGCCGGCCTTGCGCTTCGTATCGGTCGCCGCCTGCCCGTCGATCCACGACAGGAACGCCTGCGCGTCGGTCCGCGCCGTCACCGGGCTCAGCGTGCCGCGCAGGCCCATCAGCTTCTTGCGCGTCTCGGGGTCGCTGAAGTCTGCGCGCTCCGGCGCCGTGGGCGCCTTCTGCACGCGATAGAACGGATTGACGACCAGCACGGCATAGCCCGCTTCCGCGAGCCGCTTGCCCATCTGCCGGAACGTCGGGCGCAGGCCGAAGATGTCGGGCCAGACCAGGACGGCCGGATGCTGGCCGGAAACCGGATGCACGAAGTACGCATCCGCCGTGCCGTCGGGCGTCTTGATCTCGACCTCGGATTCCGTCGTTTCCGCCGCGTGTGCCGCGCGCGGCAGCGCGAACGCGAGGCCAGCCCCGAGGGCCAGCGACCCGAGCTCCCTGCGGGAAAGCCCACCCTGGCGCAGGTCGTGCTCGATCGTGTCGTCGAATGCCGTTGTCATTGCCCATCGCTGTTCTCCGCATTTAGCTCAACAACTTGCTGATCTCGCCGAAACCGGCCGCTTCGGCCGTGTAGGTGAAGGTCCCGGTCTCGCGCATTTCGCGCGCACCGCGCAGGAACGCCCCGAGCGCGGCGGCGGAAAGCGCGCTGCCGACGCTGACGCGGCGCACGCCCATCCCGGACAGCTCCGCGAGCGTGAAGCGCTGCGGCTGCGTGCCCATGAGGAAATTCACCGGCCGGTCCACGGACTTCACGATGGCCGTGATCTCCTCTCGCGTCGTGATGCAGGGCGCGTAGAGCACATCCGCGCCGGCCTCCTGGTAGGCCTGCAGGCGCTTGATCGTGTCTGCGAGGTCCGGGATGCCGACCAGGTAATTCTCCGCACGCGCCGTCAGCGTGAACGGGAAGGGCAGGTCGCGCTTGGCCTCGACCGCCGCGCGGACGCGGTCCGTGGCGTGCGCGATGTCGTAGACCTTCTCGCCCGGGCGGTCGATGGAGTCCTCGATGGACCCGCCGACGATGCCGGTCGCCGAAGCGCGCCGGATCGTCTCGGCAACGGTCTTCAGGTCGTCGCCGAATCCGTTCTCGAGGTCGGCGCTGACCGGCAGGTCGGTCGCAGCGGCAATCTCCGCGACATGGGCGAGCATCCGTTCGCGCCCGACGCGGTTGTCGAGGACGCCGATGGAAAATGCGAACCCCGCGCTCGTCGTCGCGAGCGCCTCGAAGCCGAGTTTCGCGAGCATCCGCGCCGTGCCGACGTCCCAGGGGTTCGGGATGATGAACGCCTGCGGGCGCGCGTGCAGCGCGCGGAATGCCTCGGCTTTCTCGGCTTGCGTCTTCATCAAGCGCGCAACAGCGTCCAGGCGCCGATCGCGATGAAACCCGCGCCGGCCACGTACTTCAAGGTCGCGGGACTGACGTATTGGGACACCACTCCGCCCGCGAGCACGCCGATGCCGGTTGCCAGCACCAGCGCCGCCGAAGCCGCGATGAAAACGGTGAGCTTGCTGACCGCCTGGTCGGCCGAGAAGAGCAGCGTCGCGAGTTGCGTCTTGTCGCCGAGCTCGGCAATGAAGACCGATCCGAAAACGGTGGCGAGCAGCTTCAGGTCCATCAGGTGTCTTTCCTTGCTTCGGCAGGCTTTCGCGGTTGGCGGATGAGTCCGACGAGTGCGATGACAAGGCCGACCGCCGCAATCCCGACCGACAGTTTGAGCCAGATGCCGGCACCCTTCATGTAGCCGACGCGGTCCACGCCAAACAGGAGCGGCGCGACCGACGCGAGCAGCAGGCCGCAAAGGACCGCGCCGCCGCGCGGCGCCTTCAGCGCGACAGCCGCGAAAACGACGGCGAGCAGCAGCGCCGGCACGCCGAACAGCAGCACGAAAAGTCCGGCATCTCCCGCCATCTCGCCTCCGGAAAAGGGGACGCGCCCCTTTTCAGGGCGGAGCGTCCTGCTCGAACTCGAAGGGTATCAGCCGTCGTAGGCCCTCTGCATCGCGGCGATATCGGGGACTTGTAAAGGCCGGGGGGCTCTTCGAAGGCATCCGGCGTAATTACGGGTCCCTGACCAGGCGGAAACCGAGATGGTTGGTCCCGGTCGACGGCTCACCCTTGCCGCGGGTGCCGACCATGTAGCGCGAGCAGTATTGCTCCGTGCACAGGTAGGAGCCGCCGCGATGCACGCGCTTCATCACGCCGGGCTCGCTCGGGTCGCTCGACGTATCCGGTCCCTTGGGGTTCTGCGCGACGCCCGCGCGAGCGAGATCCGCGTAGTAGTCGGGCCGGTACCAGTCGCTGGTCCACTCCCAGACGTTGCCGGCGACGTCGTAGAGCCCGTAGCCGTTCGGCGGGTAAGAAGCGACCTGCGCCGTGCCGCCGTGCGCGTCCGCCCGCGTGTCCTCGTTCGGGAAATGGCCCTGGTGCGTGTTGGCCATGAACTTGCCGTCCACCAGGAACGCGTTGCCCCACGGATAGACCTGCCCGGCGAGGCCGCCGCGCGCGGCGAACTCCCACTCGGCCTCGGTCGGCAGCCGCTTGCCGGCCCACTTCGCGTAGGCCTCGGCATCCTCGTAGGCCACGTGCACGACCGGGAAATCCTCGCGCCCCTCGAGGTCGCTCTCCGGACCCAGCGGATGGCGCCAGTCGGCGCCCTCCACGTACGACCACCAGCGGAAGTGCGTGTCGAGCGGCACTTCGTGATCGGGCGGCGTGAACACGACGGACCCCGCGACGAGGTTCTCCGGCGGCGCGCCGGGAAACTCCTCTGCGGTCGGCGTGCGCTCGGCGACCGTGACGTAGCCGGTCGCCTTCACGAACGCGGCGAACTGGCGGTTCGTGACCTCGGTCGTGTCCATCCAGAAACCGTTCACGTTCACGCGATGGATCGGCCGCGAGTCTTCCGTCGCCTGCATGCCGACGACGTTGGCGTCCTCGCCGAGCGGATCGACCGCGCCCATGGAGAATTCGCCGCCGGGAATCCACGCCATGCCGTCGGGTGCGGGCCCGGGTACGGCGGCCGCGTTGGGCACCGTCGGCTCGAATTGCGTCGCGACCGTGGCTTCCATCCCGGGCGCACCGGTAGCAGCCGGGGCGGGCGCTTCGCCCTTGCGCGAGAGCAGGCCGAAATAAACGCCGGCCGATACGCCGATCACGATCAGCGCGATCGCGATCGCCTTGCTGGGAGCCTTCCGTGCCATGCGTGGATTATCCCACGGCCGCCTCTACTCGAAGGGGAAGACCTTCTTCCAGTCGTCCTTCATGTCGACGACGGTCCAGCCGCGCAGCTTCGCCTCGTCGAGCCCCTTGTCGAGCGCGCCGATCTGCGAGCCGCGATCGTAGGCCCACTCGCGCGAACCATCCGTGTGGTGGACGTACAGGCAGAATCGCCGGCCCGAACCCGAGCAGGTCCACTGCAGCATCTGCAGGTCGCCGTCGGAATTGCCGAAGGCCGCGATCGGACGCCGGCCGATGTGGCGCTGGATGCCGACCGGCTTGCCGTCCTTGTCGTCGATGAGGACGAGGTTCGGCAGCTTGTGGAGCACGTACCTGCCGTCCTGCATGTCGAACTTGAGCCCGCCGCTCGAGCCGATCACCTGCTCGGGCGGGATGCCGTAGACCTTTTCCGTCCACGGACGCATGAACTCGATGCCGCCGCCCGAGACGATGTAGGTCTTGAAGCCGTTGGCGCGCAGGTAATCGAGCAGCTCGAGCATCGGCTGGTAGACCATGGACGTGAACGGCTGGCCGGTCTTCGGATGCTTCGCCGTCGCGATCCAGTCGCTGACCGTGCGGCTGAACTCGTCGGTCGTCATGCCGGAGTGCGTCGCGGTCAGCAGGGCGGCGACGCCCGCTTCGCCGCCCGCGGTGACGCCGTGCACGTCACCCTTCAGCACCGACGCGAATGGCTCCTGGGTCTTCCATTCGGGGTGCTGGGGCGCCATCGCCTTGACCCGGTCCACGAGGAAGAAGATCTGCGTGTAGATCGGCTGCTCGGCCCAGAGCGTGCCGTCGTTGTCGAAGGTGGCGATGCGCTCCGGCAGCCGGCACGAAATCCGGCGAGCCCTGCGTCGTCACGGCCTCGACGAACTTGACGATCGACTGCTTGGTGGCGCCGTCGTTCCAGGAGGGCAGCGGGTCGGCGGCGATGGCCGATGTGCGCAGAAGCCAGCATCGCGACCAGGGCCGCTAGCGAGCGATCGCAGCGCCGGAATATGCGGTTCATGTCATGCCTCCAGAAAAGTTCGGGCCGCACCGAGGGCGTGCGGCCCGATTATCCACGCTTCAGGCAGCTTCCGGCGAAGCGTCAGTTGGTGCGCGGGCTTGGTTACCGCTTCCATCACGTTGTCGAGGTTGAAGGAGCCCGGCTTCTGGCGCGGCGGGAACTCGCGGAAGCTCTGCAGCCACTGGCCGACGTAGGCGCCTGCCGGCGCGATCAGGAACATGTGATCGATGAACCAGCGTTCATAGTCCATGCCCTCGTAATCGGCGCGCTCGAACGGGTCGCTGCGCAGGTTCGAACAGCTTGGGCAGCCGCAGCTTCTCGAACGGCTCCTGCCAGACGTGCGAAGCCGTGGCGCGCTGCTCGAGGAACGTGATCTTCCACTGGTCGTAGCGCAGGGCGGCGACGCTGCCGTCGTCGGTCCAGTAGATGAACTCCTTGCGCGGCCAGGCCGCCTCGCCCCGGAGCGCCGGGCCGAGGTCGTAGCCGTCGAGGTGGACCTTGTAGGTCGTGCCGCCGATCGTGCGGCCTTTCATCAGGTCTTCCTTGGCCGTCGTGTCGCCCGCCGCGGCGACCAGCGTCGTCAGCATGTCTTCGTGCGCGCCGATGTCGTTGATGACCGTGCCCGGGCTTGATGACGCCGGGCCAGCGGATCATGCGTCGGCACGCGGTAGCCGCCCTCCCAGTTCGTGTTCTTCTCGCCGCGGAACATCGTCGTGCCGCCGTCGGGCCAGCTCATCGTCTCGGCGCCGTTGTCGGTCGAGTACATGACGATCGTGTTCTCGTCGAGGCCGAGCTCCTTGAGCTTGGCGAGCACCTGGCCGACGTGCCCGTCGTGCTCGACCATGCCGTCCGGATAGATGCCGAGCCCGGTCTTGCCGACCGACTCCGCCTTCAGGTGCGTCCAGACGTGCATGCGGGTCGAGTTCCACCAGATGAAGAACGGCTTGTCTGCCTTCTTCGCGCGCTCCATGAAGTCGAGCGTCCTTGTCGGTGACTTCCTCGTCGATCGTCTCCATGCGCTTGAGCGTCAGCGGACCGGTGTCCGTGATGCGTCCGTCGGAGAAGCTGTGGATGACGCCGCGCGGGCCGAACTTCTTCTTGAACTCCGGATTCTTCGGATAGTCCGGGTTCTCCGGCTCCTCTCCGCGTTCAGGTGGTAGAGATTGCCGAAGAACTCGTCGAAGCCATGGCCGTCGGCAGCATCTCGTCGCGATCGCCGAGGTGGTTCTTGCCGAACTGGCCGGTCATGTAACCCTGCGCGCGCAGCAGCGTCGCGATCGTCGGGTCTTCCTTCTTCATGCCCTCCGGGCGCGCCCGGCAGGCCGACCTTGGTGAGGCCGGTGCGGATCGGCGACTGGCCGGTGATGAAGGCGGCGCGGCCGGCGGTGCAGCTCTGCTGGCCGTACCAGTCGGTGAACAGCGCGCCTTCCTTGGCGATGCTGTCGATGTTGGGCGTCTTGTAGCCCATCATGCCCTGGTTGTAGGCGCTGATGTTGAATCCGCCGATGTCGTCGCCCCAGATGACGAGGATGTTCGGCTTGCTGCTCTGGCAGCGGCCGCCAGCAGCGGAAACGCGGCCAGGGCGGTGAGCCAGGCCAGGAATCGAACGGTCTTCATGAAGTCCTCCGTTGATCCCGCCGTCGGATGAGGCGGGCATGCACAATCAGGGCGCAAGGTTTGCACGTCCTATGGCCCCGCATTGTACCTTCAAGGACAATCGCGGCACGGGATTTTTCTGGGATCGTGGCGTCCATGACGGACCTCCGCGAGACCTGTGCCGACCGTGGCATGGCCCCAGTTCGGGGCGTGCCGGAGGAAATAGCCTTGATCGGACCGTCGAAGGCGCGGGACCTCCTGGCGGCATCGGCTGGCTTTCGCAGCAGCCGGAGGAGTTCCAGGACGAGGTGTTCCGGCGCGCGGTGCCCGTGAAGTACCGCGCCGGCGAAGTCATCTACCGGCTGGGCGATCCGGTGGGCGGCATCTACGGCTTCGTCAGCGGCGCGGTGTCATCGCGAGCGTCGCGCCGCCCCAGGCGACACCCCAATCATGCACGTGCTGACTCCGGGCGGCTGGACCGGCGAGGGGTCGTTCCTGAGCCGCGAGCCGCGCCGGCGTCGAGCTGCAGGCCGCGATCGACACCGCCGCCATCTACCTGCCGCTCGAGCAGATGGACCAGATGGCCGGCGCGCGACCCGATGGCGACGCGCCGGATTCACGCAGATCCTGATGATCAATCTCGACCTGGTGCTGAAGGCGTTCTACGACCTCCAGGATCCCGACGAGCACCGTCGCATCGCGCGCGCCCTGCGTCGCGTGGCGGCGCTGGAGCAGGTCCCGATTCCGCTGGCGCAGGCCGCGCTCGGGATCCTCTCGAACACGTCGCGCAAGACGGTCAATGCCGCGCTCAGCGCTTCGCCGAGAAGGGCTGGGTCAAGTCGGCTTACCGCTCGATCACGTCACCGACCTGAAGGGGCTCACGCGGTTCGCGGAACAGCGGTGACCCGCGAGCTGCCCGTCGCGCAGGCCCTTCGCGTACACGTAGAACAGGTCGTCGCGCTTCCAGCCGCAGGACTCGTACAGCGACTGGCCGACCGTGTTGGTCTTCGCGGTCTGCAGCTCAGGCGCGCCGCGCCGTGCTGCGCGTGCATACGACTCGGCCGCTTCCATGAGCGCGCGGCCCGCGCCCGTGCCGCGCGCCGCGGGCGTGACGAACAGGTCGTAGAGCACGAAGGTACGGTCGGCGAGCACGGAGCAGAAGGCCGGGTAGAGCTGCGTGAAGCCGACGAGCTCGCCATGCGCGTCCTCCGCGACCAGGATCACCGATTCGTTGCGGTGGAATCGCTCGTCGAGGTAGTTGCCGCGCGAGCGCGAGGTCGGCGGGCATGTCGTAGAACTGGCGGTAGGCGTCGAACAGTGCCGCGACCGCGTCGAGGTCGCGAGCTTCGGCGGGGCGTGATCGTCAACCTGCGTCATGGTCGCTCTCCCTCTCCCAGCATCTTGTCGAGCAATTCGTATCCCGCGCGCTCGGCGTAGCCGTGCGCGCGGTAGAACGCCCGCGCGCGGTCATTGCCGCGCCCGAGCTGCAGCGCGACGTTGGTGCAGCCGCGACGCACGAACTCGGCTTCGGCGAGGCGGAGCAACTCGTCGCCGAGCCCTGGCCGCGGGCCGAGGGCAGCACGAAGAACTCGTCGATCTCCGCCGTGAGGCCGAGGTGCTCGAGGCTGAAGACGTAGACGGCGAGCAGGTAACCGACGGCTTGCCGCTGCGCGTAACGCGATCCACGCGCTGCGAGCTCCGGCGTCCGCCACGGCGCGCCCGAGCTCGCGGCTGACGCGCGCGGCGTCGAAGTCCGCGATGTCCTCGAAGCAGCCAGTACTGCTCCACCAGAGGCAACAAGGCCGGGATGTCATGGGTCGTGACGGGTCGGATCTCGGCGCTCATGTCACGCTCTTCGGCAGCTTGCGTTTCCAGGCGGCACGCAGGAGTTCACGCGACGTCCTCCGGTTTCGCGCGGTCGAGGTCGACGCGCAGGCCGACGATCTTCCGGCCCCATCCGAGCTTGATGTACGCATCGGGCTGAAGTCGCATCATGCGATCGCGATCCTCCTCGTCAAGGAATACGTGCAGCGAGCCGCCCTCCACGGGCGCCGTCGCGTAGATTCGGCCGCGCACGCGGAACGACGTGTAGCGGTGGTGAGGGGACTCCGTGGTTCCCAGCAGCGTCCATCGCCAGGCGGCGGACGTCGGCGAGTTGCATCGCGCACGGATCCTAGCGCGCGGCAGCCGCACCCGGCAGATGCTGCGCAATCATGTAGTGGGCGTCCATGCCGGCGGCATGGCCTCCGGATACGGCGCCTCGCGAAAACCGAGGCGCAGGTACAGCCGGTGGGCTTCGGAGTTGGTCTTGTCGACGAACAGCGAAAACTCGCGCGGACCGAACTCGGCGAGGCCCCAGTCGGCCATCTCGCGGAACAGGCGCGAGCCGTGGCCCTGGCTGCGCCGGCGCGGCGACGACGCCGACGCGCCCGAAATGGCAGCGACCGACGCGCAGGTAACACTGCCCGAAGGCGGCGAGCGAACCGCCCTCCGAGACGAGCGAGAAGCTGTCGATGCTGTCGACCCTGGAATCCTCGCGAAAGCTCGCCGCCGTGAACGGAAAGCGGAAATCCGGGCCGCCCCAGATGTGCAGCTCCCCGGCATCCTTGAACCAGGTCATGAGCTCCGGTACATGCGACGTATCGAAGCGCTGGAACTTCACGGCGCCACTTGTCCCTTCAGGAGTTCTTGTCGGCAGGCGGCTGCATGTACTCGCCGAAGTTCGCGACGAAATCGTCGAGGTTCTTCACCAGCATCTTGCGATACTGGGCGACGAAGTATTCGATCGTCTCGCCGTAGGCACCCTTCAGGTCCTTGGCGGAGTCCTGGTTGTTGGCGCTGACCCAGGCGTTGAAGCGCGCACAGGCGTACAGCATCGACGCGCTGACCTGTCCCTGGGAGACGTCCGACAGCTGCTCGTTGGCGATGCGCAGGTGCTCGTGCGCGCGGTCAAGAAATTCGTGATCGGCATCCTGCGACAAGACGGGGCTCCACGGCGCGATTTGGGGCGCCAAGAATACCAGCCTTTTCAATGCTTTCCAGCGTAAATCTGTCGCAAATTGCCTACTCTGGGCAACGCTGCGGGAATTCAGACGTGCGCGATCCAGGAGCGCACGAGCGCGACCAGCGAATCCTTGCGCTTTGCGAGGTCCTTGCCGTCGCTGAACACGACCATTGCGCGGTCCTTGGCGAGCCACTTGAGCAGTTTTCCGGGGTCCGGGATCGAGATGCCGCCGGCAGGCAGCGACCGGGCCTTCGCGCCGAGGTGGAGGATGACGCCGATGCCGGCCTTCTCGCGCAGGTTCGTCGTCGCAAAGTATTCCGACGTGCGAAAGCTCGGTGCATTCCACTTCACGCCTTCGCGGATGTCCGGCGCAGCGCCCCGGATGATCTTGCGCAGGGACTCGATCGCCGCCTTGTGGGGATGATCGAGTGCCTTCATGAAGGCGTCGACCGCCTCCGACGTGTCGGCGGCCGTGGCGTGAGCGGGTTTCTTGGGCTTTGTGGAAGGCATGACTGGTGATCACCGGGCCGACAGCGTCGTCGGATGCCACATGAGCCGCGTGATCAGCCAGACCCCGTCGGGACCGCGGCGCAGGACCATCAGGTACACGTCGTCGAGCTGGCGGGTGCGCCCGACCTCGCGCGCGACGAGCCAGCCGCCGTTGTACCCGCGCACGACGGCGAGCGCCCCGTCCACGCAGATCTCGTCGATGCGCGTCTCGATCTTCGGGTCGTAGCCGCCGAAGAGTGCGTCATAGCGATCCTGGATGGCGGCGCGTTCCGTCACTGGCGGCTCGCCGGGCGGCATCAGGATCGCGTCGGCGGCGTAGTAGCCAAGCACGCGGCCGATGTCGCGCGCGTTGTCGGCGGCGACCACGCCCTCGGCGACGGCGCGCACGTCGTTCGCGGCGGGGCCATCGCCGTCGCAGGCATGGGCGGGAAACGCGGCGATCGCCGCGCCGAGGCCAAGCCACAAGATGCCGCGCGAAGTGTTCATGGGATCTCCGGGCTGGAGCCGATCTTGCCGAGCAGCCACTGCAGCCCGGCCAGGTGCTGCTGGTCGTGGCTGCAGAGGTAATGGATGAGGCTGCAGAGCGTCACGGGACCGTAGCCCTCGAACTCGGCCGGCCGTTCGAGCTGGGCCGGGGTCAAGCGCTCGACCATGACGACCGTCTGGCTGCGCGCTGCGCGAAAACCGGCGAGCGCCGCATCGGGATCCGACAAACCGTAACGGCGCTTGCGGGCCAGGGCATCCGTGTCGATGGACGGCAGGAACGGATTGTCCTCGGCGAGCGTGCGCTCGATGCGGCGCTGGTAACCCTCGATCTCGATGTCGCGCACGTGGCAAAGCTGCTCGAGCGCGGTCAGCGCTTCGCTCGGCACGCCGTCCCAGGAAGCCGGCGCCCAGTGCCGGCGACTCTCCGGAAACAAGGCGAAGTGCGCCTCGAGCAGGTCCGGGAAGGCGCGGAGTGCATTCAGGGTTACGGGATCGATGGCAGTCATGGCGCCATCAGCTGTCTTGCGAAGTCTGCGGCAACGGCGTCGTGCCGCGCCGGGTCGTAGCCGTCGCCGCAATTGACGTGCGCAATGCCGCCGAAGCGCATGCCGAGATAGTCGAACGATTCGGCAAAGCACCCGACGAAAGGCTTCGGCACCTCATCGTAGATCGAGGTGCAGACGACATAGCCGGTCTTGCCGCGCAGGCGCCGGCCGTGGTCGAGCAGGTCGTCGAGGTCCAGAAGGTCCGAGATGCGGTCGAGGAAGACCTTGAGCTGCGGGCTGACCGTGTACCAGTAGACCGGCGACGCGAACACGATCGCATCGTGCTCCAGGGCGCGCATCATCAGCGGCTCGAAGTCGTCGCCGCGATTGCGGTGCTCGTAGTCGTAGGGCGAGATGTTGCGCGCCCCGAGATCGACCACCTCGATGTCGGCTTCCGCCGCGATGCGGTCCATGAACTGCCCGGTGTTGCCGTGGCGGCGGGAACTGCCGAACAGGGCGATGGCACGCGACATGGGAGGCAGTACTCGCTACCGTCGCTTCGACGACGTTGCGGCGCGTGTCGGATCGCCCAGCGTCCGGTTGAGCGCCACCGCGGCCCGCGTGAGCCGCCGGATGGCCGTCGGGCTGACGGTCGAGTCCGGGCCCAGCACGATCGTCGCCATTTCGTACTTGCCGCCCGGCTTCAGCCGCGGCTCGCGCGCCACCAGTCGCTGGCCCCGCCAGAAACCGAACAGGACGCGTGCGGGTTCGGCCCGGATGACGATCACGGGGCCGTTCGAGAAGTAGACGAGGTTGCCCCACTTGATCTCTTCCTCGAGTTTCGCGCTTGCACGCACCGCGGCGCGGAGCCGGCGCACGCTGCCGGCCTGCCAGCCGCGCAGGGATGCCACGTACTTCGCGGGGGTGGGAGCAGGCTTCGTCTTTTTCATCGGTGACCTGCTCAGAGTCCTGCTGCGGCATCCACGAACCAGTCGTACAGCCACTGCGCCGCCGACCGGTCCACGACGCACTCGAACCGCTCGGAGGTGGCGCGCCGCAGCACGACCGGCAGCTGCGCGAGCCGCGTGCGCGTGCAGGCCTGGCTGCCGAAAGCGGCGGCGGAGAGATCGAGCCCGCAGCCGCGGGCGAGCAATGACTGCACGGCCGTCCCTTCGATCCCGAATCGTCACGAGCGAATCCGAGACGTCCGTGACCGCGTAGGAGCGCCGCCCGCAACCCGTGCGGACGGCCGGGATGAGCTCGGCGGCCTCGTGCAGCGCGGAGGACAGCAGCCAGGTGTCGGGCGCGATGCGGCAGATGACCGGGTCGTCGCCGCTCCAGGTGTTCATCGCGACCGGCAGCGGCCGGCCCGCGATCTTGAGCGCGTCGACGGTTTTCTGCGAGCGCGCGCCGAGCTGCAGGCGCAGGATCGTGCGCGCGGGCAGGATCGAGATCCGCAGCGCGTCGGAAAACACCTGCCCGCCCGCGGGCAGGTTCGACTGCGAGACGAGGCTGGTGACGAGTTCAGGCATTGAGGCGCTTGCCTTCCGGGTCGAGGAACGTCGGCGACACGACGGTCGCCTCGCACGTGCGGTCGAGGTCGTGCACGGTGAGCGTCTCGCCGTGGCGCGCGCGGCCGCCGCGCAGCATCGCGAGCGCGACCGTCTTGCCGAGCGCGGGGGAGTGCGCCGCGGAGGTCACCCAGCCGTCGCTGCCCTCGGTCGTGCCGGGCAGTCGCAGGTGCGCGCCCGGCACGAGCACCGCGGCATCGGCATCGGTGAGCCCGACGAGCTGCAGGCGGTCGGCGCGCTGGTTGTCGGGGCGCGCGAGCGAGCGCTTGCCGATGAAGTCCGCCTTCCGCTTCGCCGCGATCTCGCCCCAGCCGACGTCGGCGGGCGCGGTCGTGCCGTCGGTGTCGGCGCCGACGTGCAGGTAGCCCTTCTCGAGCCGCAGCAGCAGCACCGTCTCGACGCCGTAGGGCGTCACGCCGAAGTCCGCGCCGGCCTTCAGGAGCTCGGTCCAGAGCGCGGCGCCGTAGCGCGCCGGCACGTTGATCTCGTAGCCGAGCTCGCCGGAGAAGCTCACGCGGTACAGGCGTGCGGGAACCCCGGCGAAACGGCCCTCGCGCAGGCTCATGTGCGGCATCGAGCGCCAGTCGAAGGCGATGTCGGTGCGGAATCGCGCGAGCAGCTGGCGCGCGCGCGGTCCGGCGATCGCGAAGGTCGCCCACTGCGTCGTCACGGGCGTGACGAATACCTCGAGGTCCGGCCACTCGCACTGGCGCCACTCCTCGAGCCAGGCCGCGATGCGTGACGCGCCGCCGCTCGTCGTCGTGACGACGAAGTGCTCGCGTCCGAGCCGCGCGACCGTGCCGTCGTCGATGATGACGCCGTTCTCGTTGAGCATGAGGCCGTAGCGGACGCGGCCGTCCTCGAGCTTCGCGACGCTGTTGACGTAGAAGCGGTCGAGGAACTTCGCCGCGTCGGGGCCGGTGACCTCGATCTTGCCGAGCGGCGAGGCGTCGAAGAGGCCGACGCCGGCGCGCACGGCCGACGGCCTCGCGCTGCACGGCCTGCGCCGCGGTCTCGCCCTTGCGCGGATAGCAGGCGGGGCGCATCCAGCCGCCGGCCTCCCACCAGTGCGCGCCGAGCGCCTCGTGCTCCGCGTGCGCCGGGAGCAAGCGCTTCGGCGCGTAGCGTGCGCCGAGCTGCCGTCCGGCGAGCGCGCCGAGCGTGACCGGCGTGTAAGGGGGGCGAAACGTCGTCGTGCCGACTTCGGCCGGGCTGCTCGCCGTCATCTCCGCGACGGTCAGGAGCGCGTTGAGGTTGCTGGTCTTGCCCTGGTCGACCGCCATGCCGCAGGTCGTGTAGCGCTTCAGGTGCTCGATGTGCTCGTAGCCTTCCGCGAGCGCGATCTCGGCGTCGGCCACGGTGACGTCGTGCAGGAGGTCGAGCCACTGGCGGCCGCTCTGGTCCTGCGGGCGCGGCGGCACGCCGACCTCGGGCGAGAGCGGCGCCTCCTGCACGGTCGGCCGCGCGACCATGAGCTCGTCCGGGCGTCCCGCGTGCGCGAGCACCTGGTGGATGGCGTCGATCGCGTCGGTGAAGCTCGCGTCGAGCGACGTGCAGCCGTTCAGCGAGCCGATCGCCTGCAGCGGCGGGCGCGAGTCCTGCGGGCGGAAGTTGCGCCGGCTCTCCTCGAAGGCGACCGGCGCGCGCGCGTGCGACCACAAGTGCACCGCGGGCTGCCAGCCGCCGGAGACGCCGAGTGCGTCGCAGTCGATGGTCTCGCCGGTGCTGAGCACGATGCGCTCGAGGCGCTTGCGGCCGAGCGCCTTCACGACGCTCGTGCCTGCGCGCACTTCGACGCCCTGCGCGCGCAGCCACTTGGCGAGGTCGGCCGGCGCCTCGCCGCGGCTGTCGAGCACGAGCTTGACCGGCGCGCCGGCGGCGACGAGGTCGAGGGCGGCGAGGTAGGCGGAGTCGTTGTTGGTCGCGAGCACGATCTGCCTCCCGGCCGAGACGCCGTAGCGGTTCGCGTACTGGCGCACCGCGCCGGCGAGCATGATGCCCGGCAGGTCGTTCTGCTCGAACACGAGCGGCTGCTCGATCGCGCCGGTCGCGAGCAGCGTCTGCTTCGCGTGCACGCGCCAGTAGCGCTGGCGCACGGCAGCTGGGCTTGCTGCCGAGGTCGAGCCGCTGCAGGAGGCCCGCCATGCCGTGGTCGTAGAGGCCGAAGCAGGTCGTCGCGGTCAGTAGCGTCACGTTGCGCGACGCCGCGAGCTCGCCGAGCACGCTCGCGAACCAGACGGTGACGGGCGCGTCGTTGATGAGCGTGTTGGTCGCGAGCAGGCGGCCGCCGCACTCGAAGTCCTGCTCCGCGAGGATGACGTGACAGGCCCGCGCGCGAGGCGACCTGGGCCGCGAGCAGCCCGGTCGGCCCGCCGCCGACGACGAGCAGGTCGCAGTGCGCATTGACCGCGTCGTAGCGCGCCGGGTCGCGTTCGCGCGGCGGTTTCGCGATGCCGGCCGTGCGGCGGATCCAGCCGCTCCCAGAAATCCCAGGACGGCCACTTGAAGGTCTTGTTGTAGAAGCCCGCGTGCCAGAGGCCGGCGGTGCGGTCGAGCGATGCGGCCGAGGTCGAAGCGACGCTCGGCCAGGCGTTCTGCGCGCGCACTTCGAGGCCGTCGCGCACCGGGATCATCGTCGCGCGCGCGGAGGGCTCGAGCTCGGCGCCGCGGCCGAGCGTGACGAGCGCGTTCGGTTCCTCGGGGCCGATCGAGAACACGCCGCGCGGCCGGTGCAGCTTCATGCCGCGGCCCGACGATCGGCGACGTCGTTGGCGAGGAGCGCGGAAGCGACCGTGTCGCCGGCGAACGCGGGGAGCTTGCGCCCGTTCCAGCGGAAGTGGATCGCGCTGCGAGCGGTCGACGTGGCCGCCCTTGTCGAGCCGGTAGCCCATCAGTGCGCGACGCCGGAGGCGGCGCCCTCGTCGACGAGCGCGCCGGTCGCGAAGCGGTCGAGTCCGAACGCGCGGATCAGTTCGTGCGGCCGTCCGTTCGCGATCGTCCAGGCCATGGTCTCGCCGCCCGCGGGAATCGCCTTGTAGCCGCCGGTGCCCCAGCCGCCGCTGATGAAGAGTCCCTCGACCGGCGTGAGTCCCATGATCGGGCTCGTGTCGGGCGTGATGTCCGCGGTGCCCGCCCACTGGCGCATGACGCGCAGGCGGCTGAGGCAGGGGAAGAGCTCGACCGCCGCCTGCGCGTTCGCCTCGAACACCGGCAGGCCGCCGCGCTGCGCATAGGAATTGAACACGTCCGCGCCGCCGCCGATCACGACCTCGCCGCGGCCCGGTCTGGCTGACGTAGACGTGGATCGCGGCGGAGACGAGCACGGTGTCGATGAGCGGCTTCACCGGCTCGGTCACCATCGCCTGCAGTGCCGGTGCTGTGGATCGGCAGCTTGCAGGCCGGCCTTCTGCGCGAGCACGCTCGAGTGGCCGGCGACCGCGATCAGCACGCGCGGCGCGGCGACCGCGCCCTGCGTCGTCTCGACGCCGCGCACGCGGCCGTTCGACGATCGTGAAGCCGGTGACCTCGCAGCCCTGCACGATGTCGACGCCGAGCGCGCCCGCCGCGCGCGCGAAGGCCCAGACGACGGCGTCGTGGCGCGAGATGCCGCCGCGCCACTGCACGGCCGCGCCCTCGATCGGGTAGCGGCTCGTTGAGGTTCAGCATCGGCTCGAGCTTCGCGAGCTCGCGCGGCGGTCACGATCTCCGAGTCGACGCCGTTCATGCGGATCGCGTTGACCGTGCGGCGCATGACCTCCAGCTCGTGCGGGCTGTGCGCGAGCGAGACCTTGCCGCGCTGGCTCAGCATGATGTTGAAGTTCAGCTCGCGGGCGAGCCCTTCGTAGAGCGTGCAGCGAGCGGTCGAAGAACCTCGAGCTCGCGAGGTGGTAGTAGTCGGAGCGCACGACCTGCGTGTTGCGGCCGGAGTTGCCCTGGCCGATCGCGCCGCGCTCGAGCACGGCGATGTTCCTCATGCCGTGCTCCTTCGCGAGGAAATAGGCGGTCGCGAGGCCGTGGCCGCCGCCGCCGATGATCACGGCGTCGTAGGCGTTCTTCAGCGTCGGGCGCTGCAGCACGCGCGGCCAGGGCCTCCGGCCGTTGACCGCGTGGCGTGCGAGGGCGAAGAATGAATAGCGTTCGCTCATGGGAATCGTGGAATCATAGAGCATGCTCAGGATCGAGTGCCCCTACTGCGGACTGCGCGACGAGCCGGAATTCACCTACGGCGGCGAGTCGCACGTCGACGCGGCCCGCCGGCCGGCGCCGGCGACGCGGAATGGGCGCGAGTACCTCTTCTACCGCTCGAACCCGAAGGGCGAGCACGCCGAGCGCTGGTGCCACAGCTTCGGCTGCGGGCAGTGGTTCAACGTGGTGCGGGACACCGTGACCCACGAGATCCGTGGCCACCTACGCCATCGGCGCCGACGAGCCCTAAAGGGGACGCGCGCCTTACTTCGGCACGAGTTCGACCGCCGAAAGCGGGACGCGCCCCTTCGAATGTGAAGGGGCGCCGTCCCCTTGTCAGGCCCGCCGGCGCTTCTTCTCGTACATGGCCCGGTCGGCCCGCGACGAGCAGCACGTCGAGCGGCGTGTCGGCGTGCGCGAGCAGTCTCCTCGATGCCGATGCTCATCGACAGCCGCATCGAGGGTCGGCACGGCCTGGGCATTGAACCTCTCGATCTCGCGCGTGCAGGCGGTTGTTGACGCGCGCTCGCGCCGTCGTGCTCGTCGAGCAGGGCGAACACCGCGAACTCGTCGCCGCCGACCCGCCCGACGACGTCGCTCTCGCGGAACACGTTCGCCGAGCACCCGGCGCGGCGTCGGCGATCAGCGCGTCGCCGGCGGCGTGGCCGCGCGTGTCGTTCACGCGCTTGAGCCCGTCGAGGTCGACGAAGACGAGCGCGCACTTCGAGCGCGTGCGCCGCGCCATGCGCAGCGCCTGGTCCGCGAGCACGAGGAAGCCGCGCCGGTTGCGCAGGCCCGTCAGCTCGTCGGTGAGGGCGAGCTGCTCCATCTCGACGCTGAGGCTGCGCAGCGCACTCGTCCGACTGCCGGTGCCCGGTCACGGCCGCGGCGAGCGTCAGCGCCATCACGGTCGTGACGCCCGATGAAGGCCTGCAGCGCGAGCAGCGACTCGCTCGATCCTCTCGCCGCCGAAGGGTCCCGAGCCGTTCGCGGTCGCGGCGATCGCGATCAGCGGACAGCAGGCAGACGCCGAGCGCGACGCCGCTCGGGCGGAACCGGAACGCGATCCACACCAGGCAAGGCAGCGGCAGGAAGGTCAGCGGGCTTGCCGCACCGGCGTCCGGCGCGGGCGCGGCGAACACCGCGACGGCCGCCAGGCGCGAGCAGCGCGAACGCGGCGATCAGCTCGCCGAGCCGCCAGGGCTTGCGCCCGATCTGCAGCGATTGCCGCCAGGTCAGGAAGACCGGCGCGAAGACCATCATGCCGATGAGGTCGCCGAGCCACCAGGTCTGCCAGGTGTCGAGGAACTGGCCGCGTCGGACGACGCCCGCGACGCTCAGCGTCGCGACGCCCCAGGTCGAGGCGACGAGGCAGGCGACCGCCGCGATGCCCGTGAACAGGAGCGTCGCCGGACCCGACTCGAACAATCTCGGAGACGCCGACCCAGCGCCTGAAGGCGCCGGCGCAGGCGAGCGCCTGCACCGTGGAGCCGGCCGCGATCGACGACGGCGATGACGACGCTCGATCGCAGTTGAACGCGACGTCCGGCGGTGGTCAACGCGACCGCCGAGGTTGACGAGCACGGAACCCGCCGCGATGCCGGGCCAGACGCGCGGCCCCCAGAGCAGCACGGCGGCGAGCGCGATGCCGGACGGCGGCCAGACGGCCGTGGCATAGCCGGGCGGCACGGCGAGCGAGAGCCCGACGATGCCGGTCAGCGTATAGCCCGCGGCCAGGATCGCGATCCGGACCCAGCGGTCGGCGGCTAGTGTGTCCTGAATTGGTGCCGACTCCCTGTCGTGCTCGCCGAGGCCACTCTTCCGCAGTATGAGAAGAGAGGCCGAGCAGCAGCAACAGGAGGCCCGAGCCGTCGCCACCGCCGCCGCCTCGATTTGGCGGAGGCGGGGGCGGCGGGGGTGGAGGCGGTTCCGCGGCGGCGCACACGGCCTCTTCGGCCGGTCGGCGCGGTCCCGGCTGCGGCGCGATGAAGGGCTTGAACGAGCAGTTCCCGCCGCCGGCATCGCCGGCCGCGCCCAGCGAGTTCTCGTAGCCGAGCCAGTGCCCGCTGCCCCAGTCGACGGCGCGTCGCCGGATCGGCGTCGAGCGCCATCTGGCGAGGTCCTGCGGATCCAGGAACAGCGCGGCCGGCGTCGCGGCAGTCCACCGCGATCGTGTCGGGCAGCGTGAAATCGACGGCGAAGGCGTCGTCGGCGTAGCGCAGGTACCCGTCCGGCGCGCCGCCCGGCGTGTCGAGCCAGGCGCCGCCGCCGAGCGCGACGTCCGCGCCGTCCAGCGCAGGGATCTCGAGCGTTGACCGTGCCGACGTCCGCGCCCGGGCTCTGGCCGGCATAGGACACGACGGCGCCCGCGCCGTCGCGGATGCGCATGGGCTTGTTGAAGGCGACCCAGAGCCGGTAGTTGCCGCCCGGCACGAGGGCCTCGTTCACCTCGACCGTCGAGCGCGCGCGCACCGGGCCCGCTTCGGTCCCAGCGTGCGCGATACACGACCGCGTCGCCGGGCAGTGTCGCGGATCTCCGCGGCGACCGCGGCCGGCGGCCCGCTCTGGCGGTAGAAACCGAGCAGGTACTGGCGCGCGACGTCGTCGCGCATCCGCGCGGCCTCGGCGTCCGGCAGGATGAATCCGCTGTGGCCGTGCGAGGCGAGCCCGCCGTAGTCCTGGCCGCCGTTCGCCGGCTCGAGTTCGAGCGTCCACGCCGGGAATCTCGTACGTGAACGTGAAATGGTCCGCGGTCGTGCCGATGCCCGGCGAGCCGTGCGGGTCGGGCCCGTAACCGTAGTTGCGGCCCGAGGCGTCGATCATGCGCACGCCGAGCGGCTGCGTGATCGCGTTGAGCCGCGTGTTCGGCGGCGTCGGCGCGAGGTACACCTGCCCGAAGGAATGCGTGTCGCTGTAGAAGCGCAGGCGCGCCGCCGGGCCGAGCGTCGCGGCCTGCTGCAGCGCCAGGAATCTCCGGCTCGGTGTCCGGCGCCGCGCTGCGGTAGACGAGGCTCGTCACGATCGCGCTGCTCGCGCCCTGCTGGCCGAATCCCTGCGCCGCATTGCGGTTGAGGTCCACGCCCCAGAAGTTGTCCGCGACGGTGTCGATGTCGGAGTCGATGAAGCCGCCGGTCTGCGGGATTGCGCAGGTTCTTGCGGCGCATGCGGCCTTCGCGCGGCTGCTCGCGGTCGGCGGTGACGTTGACCGGGTAGAGCTGCGTCTGGATGAAGCCGTCCACGTTGTTGACCGGCACCAGCACGGTGTTCAGGTTCTCGACCAGGTACTGGACGAAGCCGCCGTCGGCCTTGCCGGCGACGAGCGCCTCGAACACCGCGGTCACCGCCTCGGGCGTCTGCCACTCGCGCGCGTGGATGCCGCCGTTCACCAGCACCGCGCCCTCCGCGAAGCCCTCCGCGGTATTCGCATCCGCATCGCCGATGACGTAGGCCCAGATGTCGCGGCCGGCGAGCGTCTCGCCGACCACTTCGCCATTCACCTCGTCGTTGAGCGTGAACAGCGACTGGTGCTGCGCGAAGAGCGAGGCGTACTCGCGAAAGCCCGCGACCGGCGTCATCGAGGCAACCGGCACGGGCGGCGCATAGCCGAGCGCAATGTTCGTGCCCGAGTTGTCGTTGTCCGTGTAGGTGAAGAGCACGTCGCCGCAGCCCGGGGCGAAGGGATTCGTGATCTCGCCGTCGTTGTCGAAGTCGCAGACGGCGGCGGCGGGCAGCGCGGCACCGAGGAGAAGCGTGGCCAGTATCGCGCGGCTCATCGTTCGAGCCACCGGCGGGTCTTTGCCTGCAATTGCGGCGAACCGGCCCCTGAGCGCGCGAAGCGGTCGAGTTCGGCGCGGGCCGCCGGGCTTCCATCGAGGGTGAGTGCGAGCACCAGCAGGCGCCGCTCGCCGTCGGCGCGCGCGAGCGACGAGGCGCCGCCCGATCTCGGCGCTGACGCCCGGATCGCCGAGCGCGGCGAGCGCCGCCGCCGCGGAGGGCGCGATGCCGGGATCGGCCAGGGCCTCGAACAGGAAGCCGCGCGCCGCGGCGTCGTTCGCCGCGAGCAGGCCGGCCTCGAGCACGGCGGCGGATGCGATGTCCGCACGGCGGCTTGCGAGCACGAGCGTCTCGAAGGCCGAAGCCGGGTCGAGCACGCGCCGCGCCGCGGCCAGCGCGGCGAGCGCCTCGCGCTCGTCGGCGTAATCGACGAGCTGGGCGAAGAGATCGCGATCCGCGAGACGCTCGGCGAGGATCAGCGCCAGCGCATCCACGCGCCGGCCCTGCGCCAGCGCGGCCGCGACGGCGGTGCGCTGCGCCGCGAGCTCGGCGGCCGGCGCGGCGCGAAAAGCATCGGCGATGCCGGAGCGCACCGGCTCCGACGCTGCTTCCGCGAAACGCGCCACTGCGAGCGAGCTGCGCGCCGCAAGTTCGGCTTGCGCCGCTGTGCGCGCCGCATGGCGCTCCCAGTTCTGCAGCACGAAGCGCGCGGTCGCGCCGGCATCATATAAAGGTGTGGCGCGCTCGCCGTGATCCGGGTCGACGCGCGTGAACACGGTCGGCGCGCGTGCCACGAGGCGCGTGACGGTCGCGCGCGCCGCCGGTGAGGGCTCGATCCTCGCGAGCGCGTGCAGGCCGCGATCGAGCAGCCATTCCTGCGCGACGTCTTCCAGCGTGCCGTCGTGGGCGATGAGCTCGAGGCGGGCGGCGATTTCGGTGGCGCGGCCCTCGGCCGCAAGGGCCGTGAAGCTGGCATCGCGGGCGATGACGGCCGGGGTCGAGATCGCCTGGCGCGCACGGGCCGCGTCGACGACGCGCGCGCCCGACGCCGGGGTGCTGGCTCCCAGCGCCAGCGCGAGCGCACAGATACGGACAATCCCCCCTGTCATGGGGAGTCTGACCGGCCGGGTGCGGCCGGGGTTCCGAAGCCTTGGCTAAGGCGTCAGGACGGATCCATCGACGAGGCAGGTGCCGAGGCGACCGCGGGCTGGCCGTTCAGCAGGTCCTTCCACGTCAGCTCATGGCCCTTGCGCTTGCCCTTCGGGACGAGTTTCAGGCCCTCCGGCGAGATGGTGAGCGTGTACAGCTCCTCGTTCACCGGAAATTCGCGTCTCAGGGGTTTTTCCAGCTTCGTTGCCATGATTCCTGACCGCCTCAATGGTTGGCCTAAGCCCGGGAGCAACGGTATAGCACCCTTGTGCGCGGAGCGGCAAATCACGACCGACGCGTGCGCCGTGTCCGGGAGGGGGCTCCGGTACAATCCTGGCGATGCCGTTGTCCGTCGTCATCCTGGCCGCAGGCCAGGGCAAGCGCATGGGAAGCGACCTTCCCAAGGTGCTGCAGCCGCTGGCGGGCCGGCCCCTCCTGGCGCACGTCGTTGCGACCGCGCGCTCCCTGAATCCCGAGGCGATCCACGTCGTGTACGGCCACGGCGGCGAGCGCGTGCGCGCGGAGTTTGCGGGCACCGACATCCGCTGGGCGCTGCAGGCGGAGCAGAAAGGCACCGGCCACGCGCTGATGCAGGCGATGCCGGGCGTGCCGGACGGGCACGCGCTGCTCGTGCTGTACGGCGACGTGCCGCTGATCCGCGTGAAAACGCTCGAGGGCCTCGTCGCGCGCGCGGGCCCGACGACGCTCGCGCTCCTCTCCGCGCGCCTGCCCGACCCCGCGGGTTACGGCCGCGTGATCCGCGACGGCGCGGGCCGCGTCGTGCGCATCGTCGAGGAGAAGGACGCGAACCACAAGGAACGTGCGATCGACGAGATCAACACGGGCGTCCTCGCGGCGCCCGCCGTGAAGCTGCGCGCCTGGCTCGGGGCGTTGAAGGCCGACAACGCGCAGGGGGAGTACTATCTGACCGACTGCATCGGCGCCGCGGTGCGCGACGGTTGTGCGGTCGACGCCGTGGTGGCGGAGAAGCCATCGGAGGTCCTGGGCGTGAACGACAAGCTCCAGCTCGCCGAGGCCGAGGCCGCGCACCGGGCGGGCCGCGCCGCGGAACTGATGCGCGCGGGCGTCACGGTCGTGGACCCGGCGCGCCTCGACGTGCGCGGTGAAGTGAACTGCGGCCGCGACGTCGTGCTCGACGTCAACGTGATCCTCGAGGGCAAGGTCAGGCTCGGCGATCGCGTGAAGGTCGGCCCCAACTGCCTCCTGCGCGACTGCGAAATCGGCGACGACAGCGAAGTGCGCGTCAACTCCCTGATCGAGAGTTCGGTGGCGGGCAAGGGCTGCGTCATCGGCCCGTTCGCGCGCCTGCGGCCGGGAACGCGGCTGGCCGACGGCGTGCACGTGGGCAACTTCGTCGAGGTCAAGAACAGCACGCTCGGCGCCGGCAGCAAGGCGAACCACCTCACCTACCTCGGCGACTCGACGGTCGGCAGCAACGTCAATGTCGGCGCCGGCACCGTCACCTGCAACTACGACGGCGCCAACAAGCACCGCACGGAAATCGGCGACGGCGCCTTCATCGGCTCGGGCTCGATGCTGGTCGCGCCGGTCTCGGTGGGCGAGGGCGCGACGATCGGCGCGGGGTCCACGATCACGAAACCGGCCCCGGCCGGCAAGCTGACGGTGGAGCGCAGCCGCCAGGTCACGATCGAGAACTGGAAGCGGCCGGAGAAGGCGCCCAAGTAGCCCGTCTTGAGTTCCGGCTTCACCCTGGAACCGCGCGAGGGCTATCTGTACGTGCACCTGGAGCCGGACTTTGAGATGACGTCCGCCAGCACGTCGGCGGTCTGGGTCGCGATCTGCGAGACCTGCCGCGAGCGCGGCCTGCGCCGCGCGCTGGCCGAAGGCGACAACGTGACCCGCCGGCTGACTCCGATGGAGGCTTTCGACATCGCGGACCTCGCAGCCCGGCTCCTGCCGGGGCTGTCAGTCGCCTGCGTCTTCCGGGGTTATGTCCCGGATGCGCAAAGCCAGTTCTTCCGCACGGCGGCCATGAACCGGGGCGTGCGCATGGAGTTCTTCCAGGACCTGAACTCAGCTCTCCGTTGGCTCGGGGCCGAGGACCAGCCGCCGGGTTAGAATGGCCGCCAGATGTGCGGCATCGTCGGAGCAGTCGCTGACCGGGACGTCGTCCCGATCCTGATCGAGGGCCTGAGGCGCCTCGAATACCGTGGCTATGACTCGGCCGGCGTCGCCGTGCTGAACGGCGGCTCCGAAGTCGCACGCCTGCGTGCGGTCGGCAAGGTGTCGAAGCTCTCGGACGCCCTGGCCGCGCACCCGACCTCCGGTCACCTCGGTATCGCCCACACGCGCTGGGCGACGCACGGCGTGCCGAACGAGAGGAACGCGCACCCGCACATCTCGCGCGACGGCGTCGCCATCGTCCACAACGGCATCATCGAGAACCACGAGGAGCTCAGGGCCGAGCTCGAGCGCGCCGGCTACGAGTTCACCTCGGACACCGACACCGAGGTCATCGCGCACCGCATCCACTTTTACCTGGCCGGGAACCACGACCTTTTCAAGGCCGTGCAGAAGACCGTCGCGGAGCTGCGCGGCGCCTATGCGCTCGCGGTCATGTGGGGCCAGGACCCGGACTGCATCGTGCTCGCGCGTGCCGGCTGCCCGCTCCTGATCGGCCTCGGCGACCAGGAAAACTTCATCGCCTCCGACATTGCGGCGCTGCTGCCCGTGACGCGCACGTTCATCATCCTCGAGGAGGGCGACGTCGCCTGCATCCGCAGGAAGAGCATCGACATCGTCGACGCGAGCGGCGCGAAGGTCGAGCGCAAGCCCTATGTCTCCGAGCAGTCCTCGGAGGCGGCGGAGAAGGGCACCTTCGAGCACTTCATGCTGAAGGAGATCCACGAGCAGCCGCGCGCGGTCGCGCAGACGCTGCAGGAACGCGTCGCCGGCGGGCGCCTGCTGTCGCAGGCCTTCGGGCCGGCGGCGATGGAAGTCTTCAGGCGGGTGACGAGCGTGCACATCGTCGCCTGCGGCACCAGCTACCACGCGGGCGTCGTCGCGCGTTATTTCATCGAGCAGCTCTGCCGCGTGCCCTGCCGCGTCGAGATCGCGAGCGAATTCCGCTACCGCGACCCGGTGGTGCCGGCGAATTCGCTGTTCGTGTCCATCTCGCAGTCGGGGGAGACCGCCGACACGCTGGCGGCGCTGCGGCTCGCGCGCAAGGCTGGCTTCCTCTCGACGCTCGCGATCTGCAACGTGCCGGAGAGTTCGCTGGTGCGCGAGTCCGAGCTCACGCTCCTGACGCGCGCGGGGCCGGAGATCGGCGTCGCCTCGACCAAGGCCTTCACCACGCAGCTCGCCGCGCTCGGCATGCTGGTGATCGCGATCGGCAAGCACCACGGGCTGCCCGAGGAGCGCGAGCGGACGCTGGTGCACCGGCTGCTGGAGCTTCCGGCGATGATCGAGCAGACGCTGGCGCTCGACCCGCAGGTGGCGGCGCTGGCGAAGAAGATCGAGCCGAAGCACCACGCGCTCTTCCTCGGGCGCGGCGCGATGTTCCCGATCGCGATGGAAGGCGCGCTGAAGCTGAAGGAGATTTCCTACATCCACGCCGAGGCCTATGCCGCCGGCGAGCTGAAGCACGGCCCGCTCGCGCTGGTGGACGCGGACATGCCCGTGATCGCGGTCGCGCCGAACAACGACCTGCTCGAGAAGGTGAAGTCGAACCTGCAGGAAGTGCGCGCGCGCGGCGGCATGCTCTACGTGTTCGCGGATCCCGAGTCCGGCATCGAGCCCTCGGAGGGCGTCGAAGTGATCACCATGCCGCGGCACGTGAGCTACTTCCAGGCGCCGGCGGTCTACACCATCCCGCTGCAACTCCTCGCGTACCACACCGCCGTGCTGAAGGGCACGGACGTCGACCAGCCGCGCAACCTGGCGAAGAGCGTCACGGTCGAATAAAAGGGGACGCACCCCTTTTTTCCATTTGCGCCGCTCCAGGAAGAATCGCGTCATGAATGAAAAAGGGGTGCGTCCCCTTTTATTCGACACGGAGTTCTACCGCCGCTACTACGTCGACCCGCGCACCCGCGTCGCCTCGCGGGCGGACGCGCTGCGGCTCGGGCGCTTCATCTGCGCATTCACGGACTACCTCGGGTTCACCGTCAAGCGCGTGCTCGATGCCGGGTGCGGGCTTGGCCACTTCCGGGTCCCGGTGCGCCAGTTTTTCCCGCGCGCACGCTACATCGGGCTCGAGACCAGCGCCTACCTCTGCCGACGCTACGGCTGGCTGCGCAAGAGCGTCGCGGACTATGCGCCGAAGCAGCCCTTCGACCTTGTCTTCTGCCACGACGTGCTGCAGTACCTCGACGACCGGACCGCGGCGCGCGCGCTTTCGAACCTCGGCCGGCTGTCGCGCGGCGTCCTCTATTTCAGCGTGCTGACGGCCGGCGACTGGCGCCGGAACGCCGACCGGGCGCGCACCGACTCCGGCGTGCACCTGCGCCCGGCCGCCTGGTACCGGTCCCGCCTGCTCAGGCACTTCCGCCCCGTCGGCGGGGGCATGCTCGTGCGGCGCGGCTTCGACCCCCTGCTGTGGGAGCTCGAACGCCCCTGGCCGATATGAAGGGGACGCGCCCCTTCATATTCGCAAAGGGGTGCGTCCCCTTCGTTTCCGCCGTAGAATTGGCGCCTGTTTTCCGGGGTCCCGGTGCGGACCGACAACTTTCTGGGGAGAAATCGACGATGTCGATCCTGAAGCATTCGGGCCTCCGTGCCCTCGGTACCGCCGTCGCGGCGGCCTGCGTACTGGCCGCCTGCGGCGATTCGGGTGGCGGCAACGGCGCGCTGCCGCTGATCCGCGCGAACCTGACCATCAAGGCCGTGTCGCAGGGTGGCGTGTGCGAAGTCATCCCGGTTCGCGTGACGCCCAAGGCGCTGAAGGGCCAGGCGAACAAGTACGCCAACAACAAGCTGATGGTGACCGACGTCACCATGACCGGCCCGACCGACGAGAACGGCGCGCCGATGTGCAATGGCTCGAACCAGACCCTGCCGCTCGCGCCGGGCGACTGGGAGTTCAGTGCGCCGCTCGCCTCCGGCACGACGACCTGCGTGCGCGACATCCAGGGCGGGGGCGACCTCGACATCAAGTTCGTCGACGGCGTCATGGGCTGCGGTGGTCCGGAAGCGGCGCTTGCGCCGGCCGTGGATCCGCTCGCGCCGCCCGTCGAGGGTGAAGTGCCGGCCGACGGCGCGGAGCCGGCCCCGCCCACGGGCTGAGACCGGCAGTCGATCCGACAAGGGGCCGGCACGGGTAACCGTGCCGGCCTTTTTATCCATGCGAAACCCGATTCCGTACTACGCGCCGCTCATGCTCGGACTCTACGGGCGCATCGCGCCGAAGCAGGCGGCGCGCCTGCTCGCCGACCTGATTTCGCGCCCGGGCGGGCAGAACCCGACCCAGCCCTGGGAACTCGCGCACGGCACCGACGGCAAGGCCATCGAACTGAGCACCGGCCTGCATGCACGGAGCTGGGGCGAGTCGGGCCCGCTCGTGCTCGCGCTGCACGGCTGGCGCGGCCGCACCACGCAGTTCCGCCCGATTGCGGCCATGCTCCTCGAGCGCGGGATGCGCACGGTCGCGCTGGAACTGCCGGGCCACGGCATCTCGAGGGGCGACAGCGCGACGCCGCGCCTCATCGGCGAACTCCTGGTCGAGATCGAGCGCATCACCGGCCCGATACACGCGGCGATCGGGCATTCGTTCGGCGGCGCCGCGCTCGGCGCTGCCCTCGTGTACGGATTCCGCCCCAAGCGCCTCGTGATCGTGTCGAGCCCGACGCGCGTCAGCCGCATACCGCTCTGGGTCGCGAAGGCGGCGGGCTTGCCGCCGGCCGCGATGGCCGAGTTCGTGAAGCTTCTCGACCGCGACGCCGGGCGGCCCTCCGCGGAGCTCGACCTCATCGCCGCCGCGCCGAAGTCGGGCGTGCCGGGCCTCCTGGTCCACGACCTCGAGGACGCGGTGATCCCGTACTCCGAGGCCGAAGCGCTCAAGAACGCCTGGCCGGGCCTCAAGTTCATGACGACGCGCGGCAAGGGGCACCGCGACATCCTCTCGGCGCCTGACGTCCTGCGCACCATCGTCGATTTTGTCGATCCAGCGGCCGCGCCGGCTTTGTAACCGGCATCCCTGCCGGCCTGCCGGTTTGGCAGGATTCACGGCATGAAGCGCAGATACGTGGCGGCCGCGGCGATCGTGTCGATGGCGTTCCTGCCTGCCTGCAACGACGACGGCAACGACGCCCCCATCGAGCTGCCGATGCCGATGTTCTTCGAGTTCAACGCGACTGCGTCGGCCGAGGAGGGAGAGCTCTCGGTCAACTGCTCGATCGGCTTCGTGGTCGAGATCTCGGGCGAGGTCTCGCGCACGCCGGAGGTCGTCGAGTACAGCGCGGTCATGGGCGGCGAGGCGGTGCGGGACCTCAGGCGTCCCGACGGCAGCGGCGTCATCCTGTCCGGATTCGCCCACTACCCGCGGCTGCAGGTGCTGCACATCCTGCCGAACCGCGTCCAGCTCGTGTCGCTCGACTTCCCGCCGGACGGGCCGTCGACCGGCTCGCGCTTCTGGGACGAGTTGCGCTTCTTCGACGGCGTGCTCGACGCCGACCGCTCGATCTCGGGCGAGTGGCTGTGCGCGCCGCTCGACGTCGAGCAGGGCGGCATCAACGACGACAGCGTGTTTGCGGAAGGAACCTGGACGACGACCGAAATCGTCGCGGCGCAGCGCTAGTCTAGACCTGCGGTCGCAGCGACCGGGGCCTCGGGCGCCACCGTGATGCGAAGTTCTCCGTAGGGCGACGCGGGAATCGCCGCCTCGCCGCGCCGTTCCATGTAGGCGAGCGAAGAAATCGAGAGCACGTCGCCCTCGCGGTCTGCGGGCGGCGGCTTGCCGAGCATCGCCGCCGGCGTGAACACCACGAGATACTTGCCCTTCTGCTCCGCGGGATCGACGCCGATCGACACCGAGAGGCCCGGTTCGCCGCCCGGCGTCGCGAGCGCGGGCTCGAGGCGCAGGCTTTCCGGTCCCGTCATGTGGACGACGATGTAGGTGTCGTCGAGGAGTGCGATGACCGGATAGAACACGCCGTCCTTCCCGCCGTCCCTGCGGTTGAAGACGCTCTTCACGCGGATGCGATAGCGCGATGACTGGTCCGGCAGCTCGTAAGCCACGAAGGGCGACACGCCGCTCTGGAAATCGAACACAGGTGTCTTCGCGTCCACGGTCGCCTGCGCATGGCCCTGCCGAGGCAGCGCGCCGTAGCTGAAGCCGGACGGATCGTCGCAGCAGGGCGTCGCTTTGGCGTAGGTCGCGAGACGGGCCTCGGTACGCGCCGGATAGGATGACGACGGCTGCGTCGCGCAGGCCGCGAGCGCCGTGGCCGCGATCACTCCGAGGACCGTCGTTGAATTTCGCATCGAAGCCCGAGGCTAGCATGAATGCCGTCACGGTCGCCGTGGTCGGCGCCGGGCTTGCGGGCATCGCCTGCGCGCGGCGCCTCGCCGAGTCCGGCGTGCACGCGCGCGTGTTCGAGGCGCAGCGCGCGCCGGGCGGACGCCTCGCGACGCGCCGCTTCGCGACGGCGAGCTTCGACCATGGCGCCCAGTACCTGACCGCGACGGACGCCGGATTCATCCAGGCGCTGGAAGGCGCGCAGGCCGCCGGCGCCGCCGGCCGCTGGCAACCGCACTGGCCGGATCGCGAACGGCCGGGCGACCTGTGGGTCGGCGTGCCGGCCATGAATTCCCTGCCGCGATTCCTCGCCCAGGACCTCGACGTCGAGTACGGGGCGCGGATCGTCAGCCTCGAGCTCGGCCGCCGCGGCTGGTCGTTGCTCGACGACCGCGGCCTCGCGCACACGGACTACGCCGCCGTCGCGCTCGCGCTGCCGGCGCCGGCGGCCGCCGCGCTCGTGGGCCAGCGCGCGGCCGTGGCCGCGCGCGTCAGGGCCGTGCCGATGGCACCCTGCTGGGCGGCACTCGTCGCTTTCGACGCGGCGCTCACCGGCGTTCCGGACGCGGGATACGCGGGCGACGGGATCCTGGCCTGGTATGCGCGGAACGGGAGCAAGCCCGGGCGCGAGGCGCGCGACGCCTTCGTGCTGCATGCGACGGCCGACTGGTCGCGCGAAGCATTCGACCAGCCGGCGCACACCGTGCAGCGGGCGCTCCTCGACCGTTTCTCCGAACTCGTGGGCCGGGCGCTTCCGCGTACGCTCGTTGCGGATGCCCACCGCTGGCGCTACGCGAGCGTCGAGGTCCCGCTCGGCGAGGACTGCCTCTACGACCCGCAGTCCCGCATCGGTTTCTGCGGCGACTGGTGCCTGGCCGCGCGTGCGGAAGCGGCGTGGATCTCGGGCCGGGCGCTCGGTGCGGCGCTGGCGACGGCGCGGGAGGTGACCGCCTCCGGTAAGATACGCACAAGTCGATGAACCGTTTCCGCAACGCATTGTTCCTGGCCGTCGTGCCGGCGCTCCTCGCTGCCTGCGCGGGCGACGCGCCGGCCAGGCCGGAGCCCGAGAGCATGCCGAAGACCGCGCCGGTGCCGCCGATCGCAGCCGTCCGGCCCCACGTCGTCGAGTCGCCGAACGGCACCCGCACCGACGAGTACTACTGGCTGCGCGACGACACGCGCACCAGTCCCGAGGTGATCGGCTACCTCGAGGCCGAGAACGCCTACAAGGCGGCGATGACGGCGCACACCGATGCGCTCGAGGAAAAGGTCTACGGGGAAATCGTCGGGCGCATCAAGCAGGACGACTCGACCGTGCCGTACCGCCTGCGCGGCCACTGGTACTACACGCGCTACGAGACCGGCAAGGAATACCCGGTCTACGCACGCAAGGCCGGCACGCTGGACGCGACCGAGCAGGTCATGCTCGACGTCAACCGGATGGCGGAGGGCCACGGTTTCTTCCAGGTGGGTTCCACCTCGATCGCGCCGGACAACAACCTGCTCGCGTTCACCGAGGACCCGGTCGGCCGCCGGCAGTACACGCTGCGGGTCAAGAACCTCGCGACCGGCGAGCTGCTGCCGGACCGGATCGAGAACGTCGAGCCTTACCTCGCCTGGACCGCCGACAGCCGCAGCATCCTGTACCTGGAGAAGGACCCGGAGACGCTGCTCGCGCGGCGCGTGCGCCGCCACGTGCTCGGCACCGACCCGGCGCAGGACACGCTCGTCTACGAGCAGGATGACGACAGTTTCTATACGAGCGTCGGCACCACCAAGGACGAGCAGTACATCACCATCTTCGCGCGCAGCACGGTGTCCACCGAGGTGCGCTACGCGGACGCGGCGGACCCCGCGCTCGCGTTCCGCGTCTTCCTGCCGCGCGAGCGCGACCTCGAGTACTACCCGGACCACCTCGACGGGCGCTGGATCATCCGCACCAACTGGCAGGCGCCGAACTACCGCCTGATGGAAGCGACGGTCGGCGCGGAGGGCGATCGCCGGAATTGGCGCGAATTGCTGGCGCACCGCGAGGACGCATTCGTCGACGGCTTCGACGTGTTCAGCGACTTCCTCGCCATCGAGGAGCGCTCGGACGCGATGCGCAAGATCCGCATCCGGCCCTGGGGCGGCGGCAAGGACTTCTACATCGGCTCCGACGAGCCCGCGTACACGACGAGCCTCGGCGTGAACGCCGAGATCGACACGCACATCGTGCGCTACGAGTACACCTCGCTCACGACGCCGATGACGGTGTACGACTACGACATCCAGACCGGCGAGCGCCAGCTCATGAAGCGCACGCCCGTGCTCGGCGGCTTCGATTCCGCGAACTACCGCACCGAGCTCCTCTGGGCGCCGGCGCGCGACGGCGCGAAAGTGCCGGTGTCGATCGTTTACCGCGCGGGCTTCCGCAAGGACGGCAGCGCGCCGCTGCTGCAGTACGGCTACGGTTCCTACGGCGCCACCATGGACCCGGCGTTCTCGATCGCGCGCGTGTCGCTGCTCGACCGCGGCTTCGTGTACGCGATTGCGCACGTCCGCGGCGGCCAGGAGATGGGGCGCCGCTGGTACGAGAACGGCAGGCTGCTCCACAAGAAGAACACCTTCACCGACTTCATCGACGTCACGCGCTTCCTGGTCCAGGAGGGCTATGCGGACGGCAAGCGCGTCTCGGCGATGGGCGGCAGCGCGGGCGGGCTCCTGATGGGCGCCGTGTCCAACATGGCGCCGGCCGACTATCGCGCGATCGTCGCGCAGGTGCCGTTCGTCGACGTCGTCACGACCATGCTGGACGAGAGCATTCCGCTGACGACCAACGAGTTCGACGAGTGGGGCGACCCGAAGAAGAAGGAGTACTACGACTACATGCTGTCGTACTCGCCCTATGACAACGTCGCGCGCCAGGCCTACCCGGCGATACTGGTGACGACGGGCCTGCGCGACAGCCAGGTCCAGTACTGGGAGCCCGCGAAGTGGGTTGCGCGCCTGCGCGCGCGCAAGACCGACGCGAACCCGCTCCTGTACCGCACCACGATGGAGGCCGGTCACGGCGGCAGGTCGGGGCGCTTCCAGCGCTTCCACGAGATCGCCGAGGAGTACGCCTTCATCCTCGACCAGTCGGGCATCCGCCAGTGAGCGTGAACCTCAGCCACATCGAGCAGGTCGCCATCCCGGTGCGCGACCTCGCGCGGGCGACGGCTTTCTACCGCGAGCGTCTCGGCATGAAGCTGCTGTTCGAGGTGCCGTCGCAGCTCGCGTTCTTCGACTGCGACGGCATCCGCCTCGCGCTGTCGACGTCTTCCGACCCGATGTACGATCCGCCGGGCTCGATCGTCTACTACCGAGTGGCCGACATCGAGGCGGCGCACGCCGAGCTCGAGCGCCGTGAGGTCGAGTTCCTGCAGCCACCGCATCGCATCGCCGAGCTCGGCGAGGTCGAGATCTGGATGGCCTTCTTCGAGGACACCGAAGGCAACACGCTCGCGATCACGAGCGAGAAGCCGGTCGCGCGCCCATGAGCACGGGTACGCTCGTCGAGCGCGGCCTCGCGCGCGCGGTGGACCTGCGGCCCGGCGAGGCGCCGGGGCTCGCCGCCGCGTTTGCCTATCACTTCCTGCTGTTCACGGCTTACTACATCCTCCGGCCGATCCGCGACAGCATGGGCGTCACCGGGGGCGTCGAGAACATCGACGACCTGTTCGGCTGGACGCTGCTCGGCATGCTGCTGGCCGTGCCGGTCTTCGGCTGGCTGAGCGGGCGCTTCCGCCGCGGCGTGTTCCTGCCGTGGACCTACGTCTTCTTCGCGGTCCAGCTGGTGGCGTTCTGGGCGGTCTTCACCGGGCACGAGGACGATGCCGCGACCGCCCGCGTGTTCTTCGTCTGGGTCAGCGTGTTCAACCTGTTCGTGATCTCCGTGTTCTGGAGCTTCATGGCGGACCTGTTCGACAAGGAGCAGGGCAAGCGGCTGTTCGCCTTCATCACCGCGGGCGCGAGCGTCGGCGCCATGACGGGTTCCGCGATCACGAGCTTCCTCGCGAAGTCGGTGGGCGACGTGAACCTGCTCCTGGTCTCGGCCGTGATGCTGGCCTCGACGGTCCTGTTGATGCGCTACCTGCTGGGCTGGGGTGCGGGCCGCGACGCCGGCGCGGGGCGTGCCGAGGAGCGGCCGATCGGCGGCAATCCCTTCGCCGGGCTCAAGCTCGTGCTGTCCTCGCCCTACCTCGGCGGCATCGCGGCCTTCGTGTTCCTGATGGCCGCGGTCAACACCTTCCTGTACCTGCAGCAGGCGGAGCTGCTGAGCGTGCACTACCCGGAAAGCTCCGCGCGCACCGCGTTCCTGGGCCGCATCGAGCTCGCGATGAGCGTCATCACGCTGGCGCTGCAGCTGTTCGCGATCGGCCGGCTGACGAAGCGCGCCGGCGTCGCGGCGATGATCGTGGTAGTGCCGCTGTTCGTGGTCGCCGGGTTCCTGCTGATCTCGCTGTCGCCGACGCTCGCGACGCTGGTCGCGGTCTTCATCGCGCGCCGCGTGGGGCAGTACGCGATCGTGCGACCGTGCCGCGAGATGCTCTATACGACGGTCGACCGCGAGTCGAAGTACAAGGCGAAGAACGTCAACGACACGCTCGTGTACCGCACCAGCGACTACGTGGTCGCCAAGGGCCACGACGCCATCGTCTCGGCCTGGTCGGCGAGCCTTTCGGGCATCGCGCTGGTCGGGGCGGGGGTCGCCGCGCTGTGGGCGCTGGTCGCGTTCACACTCGGCCGCGCGCACGAGCGCATGGCGTCGGAAAAAGGGGACGCACCCCTTTTCCGCTGAGACGGAAGGAGGGAAAAGGGGTGCGTCCCCTTTTTCCGGCTATTCCGAAAGGCGGAAGCGCAGGCGCGTCTCGACGCGCTGCTCGACCGCGTTGCCGCCGACAACACGCGGCTCGTAACGCCAGCGCTTCACGGCGTCCAGCGCAGCACGGTCGAAAGTTCCGGCAGGTTCCGCTGCGCGCACGATGGCGTCACGCGTCGTCCCGTCCTTGGCCACCGTGAACTCGAGGTCCACCCAGCCCTCGGTGCCGCGCTCGCGGGCGCGGCCCGGGTAGGCCGGTGCCATGAAGGCCGTGCGGCGCATCTGGTTCTCTTGCAGGATTGTCGGTTCCGCCTTCGCGACCGCGGCCGGGCGCACGACGCGCATCGACATGATCTTCGCGTTGAGTTCGGCGACTTCCGCCGCGGGCGCCCCGGCGTCGGCCGCCGCGCGGGCATAGGCATCGGCGCGGTCGAGGTTATTGGCGCCCATCGCGGCGCGCGATTCGGCGAGCGCACGCGAGGCGAGCAGGGCGTTGGTGTCGGCGAGGCCCTCGAACTGCGGATCGGCGGCGCCCAGCAGGTCAATGTAGTGCTGGGCGGAATCGCCCTTCGGCTCGATCAGGCGGCCCTGGGCGATACGCTGGTTCGCGAGCACGAGCAGGCGCCCACGGTCGGCGCGCTCGTTGCCGATGCGCGCGGCATCGAGGTCGGCACGCATGTTCGCGAGCTGCGTGCGGTCGATGTCGAGCTCGAGGGCGTTCTGGTACCAGCGGTTGGCGTCGTCGAGGCGGTTCTCGCGGATCGCCCTCTGCGCGTTGTCCTGAAACTGGCTGCCGAGCGCGTCGACCGCGGCGACGACGCCCGGGTCGGAAGGGTCGATCCTGCGGGCGGAGAGCACATAGCCCAGCGCGCCGTCCTTGCCGACGAGCTGGTTGCTTCGCATGCGCTCGTTTGCGAGCTGGACGAAGGCCTGCACCCGCACCGAGGGCAGCTCGCCTGAGGCGGCAGGCACCTCGATCGGGCGGCCCATCGTGTCGACTGCGCGCACCGGCTGGCCGGCCTTGCCTTGGATCGCACGCTCCCGCTCGAGCTGGCTGATGAAGAACGGCAGGCGCGCGTGGTCGGGGCGCACCGAGCGAACGGCGTCGACTGCGCTCGCGAGCCGCGTGACGTCCTGTTCCATCAACGCGCGCTCGGCCTGCACGATCAGTTCGTCGGCGACACTGTCGATGCCGCGCCGTGCGAGGTCGTTGCCCGGGTCGCGGGCCAGCACCGCGCGGTAGAGCTCCAGCGCGTTCTGCCCCGGCGGCTCGATCAACGCGCCCTGCGAGAGCGCGAGCCCGGCGGCGTCCAGTAACTTCTGCTGGCGTACATCCTCGGCAGCGTCCAGCTTCGCGGCCGGCGCGGCGGCCGGCGCCTCGTCGGAGGCCGTGCGATTCCACGGCTCCCAGGCCGCGATGCCCCAGGCGATCAGCACGATGGGGACGAGCAAGAGGCTCCTGCGTCCCCAGCGCCGGATGAAACCTTCGTCCAGGTTCAGCTTGAACGGCGGCGAGAGTGCGGGCAGCTCGGCGGTTCCGCCGAAGAGCTGGTTCTTGTACTTGGGCGGCAGCGTGGCCGTGAGGTCCGTGCCGTTCGCGCGGCGCTGGGTCGCATCGACGAAATTGCGGATGCGCTCGGCCGAGGCGGGTTTATGCAGGAAGCGGAAGATGACGCCCTCGGAGACGAGCGGGGCAAGCTCGTGCTCGTCGTCGCGCCGGCCCGCGACGATGATCGCGAGGTCCGGGAACTGCTGGTGCACCTGGGTGACGAGGGTCCGGGTGTCGTGGTCGGCGAGCGCGGAATCGATCAGGAGCACCGCGTTGCCTGAGGCGACCATGAGGTCCGCCGCGTGCGTCGCGTCGTCGGCGCGCCATACGCGGTGATGCCCGGCGACTGCGTCGCGCAGGAGGTCGATGAGGATCGGGTCAGCCGAAAGGATGACGACGTTCGCGCCGCTCGTGCGCGTGCCGGGCTGGTTCAGTGCCGCGTGCGTGCCGGTCGCGCTGGTGGAAACCGCTGGGGGCGGCGCCGGGGCCGGCGCAGCGACAGGCCTCTGCGCACCCGGATCCAGCGGATCCGGGGCGTCGTCGCCCGGCAGGATGTCTGAATAGTCGATGTTCACGTGTCGCCCCGACCCGCGCAAATCAGCGTCGACACGGGCACCGGGTGCCCACGGCCGACAGGAGTGTCCATCGTTGACAAAATCGGTCGTGGCGGACGAGACACAGGTCGCGTTTCCGCGAGCCGCCCCCGTCCGTGAGGCCAAAACCCCCTCCTGCCCCGCGACTTGCGGAAAACCATCCCCAGGGTGTCCACAGGCCCTCCTTGGCCGTTGCAGGCACGCTACATCGGTAGCTGATTCTTCCATTATCCCCGAATTATGTGAACCTCGACAGGGGCGGGAAGGCCCCGCTAAGGTGGCCCGACTGTGCCTTCGGGCGCAATTCGGGAGTGACGGCCATCAGTCGACAGGTTTCCTTCGTTTCGACCTTGCCGGCCGAGCATTACCACCAGCTCGAAGCGCTGCTGTTCTTCAATGGGCGGCAGCACCAGGTACGCAAGGGCATCGAGACGTCGATAGACCGCTACGGCCCTCCCGAGATCGTGGCGGAGGGCAAGTCACTCCGGGTGCGCGTCGGCGGCGAGACCGATGCGCAGTGCCTGTTCGCCGTCGAGCGCGAGGGCAAGCTCGCGCGGCCGATCGGCGTGATCCTTTACGTGCGCGACAGCTTCGAGCGCATCACCGTGCTGCACCTGGTCGTCGCCGAGACGTATGCCGCCGGCGGACCGCGGGCCGGTTACAACCTGCTGCTGCGCCTGGTGCAGGCCGTCAAGCGCGTGGCGCGCCGCACCACCGGCATCCGCCATGTCGAGCTGGTCTATTCCCGCGAAAGGCCGCGGGCCGCCTTCGCCTGATTTCCGTCAGGCGGCGGCTCCCGAGATGCCGCCGGTCAGGACCATGCGCATCGCCGCTTCGACCGGGATGTCGAGCGGATCGATGCGCGAGCGCGGCACCAGTGCCGTGTAGCCGCCGATCTGGTAGCTCATCGGGAAGTACACCGCGACCAGGCCGTCCCGCGCCTCCACGATGCCGAGTTCCGAGGCGTCGTCCTGCGTGACGAAGCCGATCACCCGCGCCTCGCCGAAGCGCGCGAGCACGACGCGCCTGAGGTCGCTGCGCTTGCCGCCGGTCGGCAGGAGCCTCACGAAGTCGCGCGTGGCGCCGTAGATCGTCTTCACGACCGGGATGCGGTCGAGGAAGCGCTCCCAGGATGCCAGCGCACTCTGCACGATCAGCGCGTTGAACAGCGTGCCCGCGGCGAACAGCAGGACCAGTGCCACCACGATGCCCATGCCCGGCAGGTAGTGCTCGGGCGGAACGACCAGCAGGATCAGCCGCTGCAGCAGCGCTTCCGTCGTGCTGCCGATCCACCACAGCAGCCAGATCGTGAAGCCGATCGGCAGGACGACGACGAGACCGCGCACGAGGGCGCTGCGGAACTTGCGGAACATGGGAGCCTCCTGTGGACGGCGCATGATAGCGGCCCCGCGGGCGACGCCCGTAGCGCTATGATTCGTGCCCGGGGGGCCGGAACAACCACAAACGAAGGAGAAGGCCATGACCGTCGCGAAAGTCAGTGAGATCACCTCGACGTCCTCGAAGAGCTTCGAGGACGCGATCGAAAAGGGCATCAAGCGCGCGAGCAAGACGCTCAAGAACATCACCGGTGCCTGGATCGCCGACCAGGAAGTCGAGATCGAGAAGGGCAAGGTGACGGCCTATCGCGTGCGCATGCGCATCACGTTCGTGCTCGAGGGCTGAACCGTGCGGCGCCTGGCGATCGCACTCGCTGCCTGCGTCCTCGCGTTCCCCGTCGCGGCCGCGGGGCCGGCGACGATCGAGCCGAAGGCGCTCGGCGAGCGCATCGCCTGGGCCGACCATTCGCTGTTCCTGCTCGACGTGCGCTCGCCCGAGGAATTCGCGGCCGGCCACCTGCCGGGCGCGGTCAACATCCCGCACGGCGAGCTGGCCACGCGCATCGCGGAGCTCTCCGCTGCGCGCGAGCGCGACATCGTCGTCTACTGCCGGACCGGCGTGCGGTCGGCGCAAGCGCTCGAAGTCCTCGACAAGGCCGGCTTCAAGCGGCTCTTCCACCTGAAGGGCGACTACACCCGCTGGACCGAGGAAAAGCGGCCGGTGGTCGCGACGCAGTGACGTACCGCATCCTCGCGGATGCCGTCCTCGCCCTGCACTTCGCGTTCATTGCTTTCGCCCTGCTCGGCGGCATTCTCGTGTGGCGATGGCCACGACTCGCGTGGCTGCACCTGCCGGCGGCCGCGTGGGCGGCGGGAATTGCGTTCTTCGGCGGCATCTGCCCGCTGACCCCGCTCGAGAATCGCCTCCGCGCTGCGGGCGGCGAGGCGGGCTACGCCGGTGGATTCATCGAAAGCCAGCTGGAGGCGCTCATCTATCCGGGCTGGCTGACGCGCGAGATCCAGGTCGCGCTCGGCGCCGTCGTCCTCGCCGTGAACCTCTTCGCCTACGCCCGAGCTCTAAGAGGGGACGGAGCCCTATTTCGATTTCGGTTGGGCGATGGGGCGAAGCGCCGGCCGAAATAGGGCTCCGTCCCCTCTTACAGTTCCTGCGCGGCGACGACGATGCAGCCCGGGCCGCCGTGCACGCCGAGCGCCGTGCCGAGCGGGATGATGGGCAGGAACTCCGCGCGCGGCAGCCCCGCCGCCAGCACTTCGCGTACTGCAGCTGCGCCTTCGGGCACGTTGGCGTGCGAGATGCCGATGCGCCAGTGCCGCGCCGGATCGAGCCGGCGCCGCAGCAACTTGCCGTAGCGCCGGTATGGATTCTTGCGTCCGAACAGCGCGCCGCCGAATCCGAGGCGGCCGCCTGGCTTCACCATGAGGATCGGCACCAGCCGCAGCGCGTCGGCGATCGGCTTGATCCAGGCCGGAACGCGTCCGCCGCGCACGGCGAACTCGAGCGTGACGAGGCAGCCCCAGGTGCGCGTGCGCGCGCCCGCCGCGCTTGCGGCCGCGCGCACCGCCTCGGCATCGCCACCCGCGGCAGCGGCCTCGGCCGCGCGCATCGCGATCAGGCCCTGGCCGAGCGCGGCCGTGCCGGAATCGTGGGTCAGGATCGTCGCGCGCGTGCGCACGCGCGCGACCGCCGTCTCGGCGCTCTGGAAGGTGCCGGAAACGCGCGCCATCAGGCCGACGTACACGACGGAATCGTAGTGGGAGCCGAGGAATTCGAATGCGCGCCGGAAATCGCCGGGCGGCGGCTGCGAAGTCTTGGGGTGCACGGGATTCGCCTCGAGCAGGCGGAAGAACTCCTCGGAGGACAGCCCGACCTTGTCGAGGTAGCTGTGCGTGCCGAAATGCACGCGCACCGGCACGACGTGGATGTCGAGTGCCTCGAGCACCGACTCGGGCAGGTCGGCCGCGGAATCCGTGACGACGGCGACGCGCCGCCGCGCGGCGTGGTGCGCCATCTCCTGCTGCCGCTGCATGTCGTCGGCCTTTTCGCCGCCGACCGTCCCGAAGCCGGCGGCGAGTGCGAACACGCGCGGTGGCTCGTTGGTGTGGATGTGCAGCCGCACCTTGTTGCGGCCGCCGGCGACGACGAGGCTTGAGCCGAGCAGGGACGCCTCCTCGCGCAGGCGGCGGCGGTCGATCGCATCGCCCGTGATCATGCACTCCGTGCACCAGCGGTGCTCGAGGTCCATCTGCGAGCCGGCCGTCGCCTCGTCGTCGGAGAGGAGCTGGATCGCGGCATCGTCCGCCGGCGCGACGCCGGTCTCGAGGTAGTCGGTCATGCCGGCGACGAGCTCGACGAACCCGAGCGCGCCGGCGTCCACCACGTTCGCGCGCCGCAGCATCTCGAGCTTCTCGGGCGTCGCGTCGAGCGAGGTGCGCGCGGCGGCCAGGGCGCGGCGCAGCAGCAGCCGGAAGTCGCCGACGCCCGCGCGCTCCGCGGCCGTGGCCTCGGCGGCGAAATCCGCGATGACCGTGAGGATCGTGCCCTCGCGCGGCTCGGAGAGCGATTCGCGCGCGTACTCCGCGCCGCCGGTCATCGCCTCGGCAAACTGGGCCGCATTCAGCGACGGTTGCAGTCGCCGCACGGTCGCCGACGCCGAGCAGGAACTGCGCGAGGATCGCGCCGGAATTGCCGCGGGCGCCGTCGAGCGCGGCATCGGCGACGCGCGTCAGCAGCTGGCCCGCGTGCGGTTCGGGATTCGCGCGCAGCGTCGCGAGCACGGCCTGCAGCGTCAACGCGAGGTTCGTGCCGGTGTCGCCGTCGGGCACCGGGAACACGTTGATCTTGTTGATCACTTCCTCGCGCGAGATCAGGCGGTGGATGCCGGTCCGCAACGCTGCAGCGAGCGCCACGCCATCGAGCGCGAGTGGCGGGCGCGACGGCCGCGTTCATGGACGTGCCGCGGCTAGAGCCGCGGCAGCACGAAGCGCCGGCCGCGGTAGCTGAGGACGGCGCCCTCGCGGGTGATTTCCTCGACCACCGGTCCCTCGGCGATCTGCGCACCCTGGGTGTAGCGGCGCCCGTTGATGAACACCGCGCGCTTGGCGGGATCCGCGGCAAAGACGTGCAGGTCCACCGACAGCTCGGGCAGCCCCTGCGGGACGCCAGCGGACGAAGCTTGCGTCGGCGGCGCGTCGTCGTAGACAACGGAAGGGCTCGAGACCGGCGTGTCCGGCATCAGGGTCGGGTCCGGCGCATCCGGCGGAAGCGTCGCCGCGTCGTCGTAGTAGATCGCCGGCGGTTCCTCGATCGACCCCGTGTCGCCGAGCTGCGACTGCAGCGGGCCCTGCATGGCCGGCGTCGTGGCCGCGCCCGCTGCCGGCGCGCTCGCGACGGGCGCCGGTTCAGCGGCCCCGGTGGTGGGCGCCGCTTGCGCGTCGCGTCCGCCGTCGTCGTCGCGCAGCATGAAGAAGAGCACCACCGCGAGGTTCACGGCCAGCAGGAAGCCGATCGCGATGAGCGCGACCGGCAGGCGCCGGTCCTCGCGCGCTATCGGGAACTCGGCCATGCTCGGGCCGCTCTGGCGCTGGCGCTCGATCTCGGACTTGCGCAGCGCGTCGAGGATGAAGCTCATGCGCCCGCCTGCGGCCCTGCATGCGCGAGGGTCGGAGTGCCCGGCTGGCCGAGTGCGGCGTCGAGCACGAGTTGCGTCTGCAGGCCGGCGACGCCGTCCACCGCGAGGCGGCGACTGCGCTGGAAGCTCTCGACCAGCTGCTGCAGCTCGGAGTCGAAGTAGTCCCCGTCGGCCGTGGCAGGCAAGCCGGAAAGCTGCTGGAGTCCCTGGCGCAGCCAGCGCACGTCGTCGCCGCGCATCCCGGCGCGCAGGGGCCGCAGCCCCGCGGCCTGCGGCCGCCACAGCACGAGGAACTCGCCGAACCAGTAGTTGGCGAGCTCCGCGACCGGCACGCGCGCCTCGCCGCCGCCGACGAGCAGCCGCGCGTCAGCGTCGCCGAGTTCCGCCAGCACGACCTGGTGCGCCGTGCCCTCGGCGTCCACCAGTGAAAGGATCGCCGGGCGGTTGATCAGCTTGAGCTGCGCGAGCGAGCCGCGCTGCCACACGCAGGCCAGGCCGTGCCCAAGCGCCTGGTCGCAGGCGAGGCGGCTGTCCGGCAGGAACGCGGCGCCCCACAGTGAGAACAGCGACCCGAAAGCGGCGTCCGCCGTCGTCGATGCGGCATCGCGCGCCAGCACGGCATCGAGCGCCTCGCGCGGCGGCGGTGCGGGTGCAGGCGCCGCATCGGGTTGCTCCGCTGCTTTCGCGGCAACGGCCGGCGGCTCGGCGCGGTCGAGCGTGGGCCAGGCGCGCCACAGCACCAGGCCGAGCAGGGCGATGCCGGCCGCGGCGCCTCCGAGCGCAAGCCAGCGGAGCCAGGGCGCGAGCACCGGACGGCCGTAGACCTCGGAGGCCGCGCGGCGCACCAGTGCGCCGTTCGCAATCGGCTGCTCGCGCGTGTAGGCGCCGAGCAGCGCACGATCGGCAATGACGTTGATGATGCGCGGCACGCCGCCGGAGAGCCGATGCAGTTCGCGCTGCGCGCCCGGGGTGAACAGGTCGCGGTTCGCGCCCGCGACGCGCGCGCGGTGACGGACGTAGGCGATCGTCTCTTCCTTCTTCAGCGCCTCGAGGTGGTAGCGGCCGGTGATGCGCTGCGCGAGCTGGCGCAGCTCGGGCCGCGCGAGCACCTCGCGCAGCTCCGGCTGGCCGATCAGGATGATCTGCAGGAGCTTCTGCGTCGCGGTCTCGAGGTTCGTGAGCAGGCGCACCTGCTCCAGCACGTCGGCGTCGAGGTTCTGCGCCTCGTCCACCATCAGCACGATGCGACGGCTGCGGCCGTGGGCGTCGAGCAGGAAGTGCGTGAGGAGGTCGACCAGCGACTTGACGCTGCCGGCGGCGCCCTCCGGCACCCGCACGTGCAGCTCGTCGCAGATCCCGAGCAGGAACTCGGCGGGCGTCACCCGCGGGTTCAGGATCAGCGCGACGTCGCAGTGCGGCGGCAGCTGCTGCAGCAGGCTCCGCAGCACCGTCGTCTTGCCGGTGCCGACCTCGCCGGTGAGCTGGATGAAGCCGCCGGCCTCGCTGATGCCATACGCGAGGTGCGCGAGCGCCTCCGTGTGCCGCTCGCTCAGGTAGAGGTAGCGCGGGTCCGGCGTGATCGCGAACGGCTTTTCGTTCAGCCCGAAGAAGCTCGTGTACATGCTGCCTGCATCTTACCGGAGGGGACCCACCCCTTCAGTGATCTGTGCCGCGGCGTATCGCCTCGTCGCCGAAACGGCCATGGATGCGGTCGAGGGCGTCGTCGAGCGCCGCGCCACGGCGAACTCGGGCGTCGAGAAGAGATCGAGCTGCGTCTCCGGCTCGAAGTCGCTCACACCGACGCCGAGCAGGCGCACGGCCGCGCGCGGCTGCTCCGCGAGCCAGTTCTCGAGCAGGTCCGCGGCGACCTGCGCGATCAGGCGCGTCTCCTGCGTCGGCGGGTTGAAGCTCCGCTGCCGCGTGTAGGTCTCGAAGTCGCGCCGGCGCACCTTGATGCTGACCATGCCCGCCTTGAACTGCCGGGCGCGCAGTCGCGACGTGGTGCGGTCGGCGAGCTGCGCGAGGCGCTCCTGCATCTCCTTGTGGTCGCGGATGTCGACGTCGAAAGTCTCCTCCGAGCTGATCTGCTTCTCCGGCGCGTCGGAGACGACCGGCCGCTCGTCGATGCCCGCGGCGCGGTCCTGGTACTTGCGCGTCTCGCGGCGGAACAGCGGCCACAGCACCGATTCCGGCGCGTGCCGCAGCTGGCCGAGCGTGAAGATGCCTTCCTTCTCGAGCCGCGCCGCCGTCTTCGCGCCGACGCCGAACAGGCGCCCGACCGGCAGCGGGTCCAGCATGGCGTGCACGTCCTGCGGGCGGATCGCCGTGAGGCCGTCGGGCTTGCCCATCTCCGAGCCGAGCTTCGCGAGCAGCTTGTTGTGCGAGACGCCGACGGAGGCGGTGAGGCCGGTGCGATCGCGGATCCGCCGCTTGATCTCACGCGCCATGTCCTCGCCGCCGCCGAACAGGCCAATGCTGCCGGTGACGTCGAGGAAGGCCTCGTCGAGCGAGAGGCCCTCGACCTGGTCCGTGAACTCGCGGAACACCTCGAACACCTGCGCCGAGATCTCGCGGTAACGCTTGAAGCGCGGCGCCACGACGACCGCCTGCGGGCAGCGCCTGAGCGCCTCGCGCATCGGCATCGCGGAATGCACGCCGAAGCGGCGCACCTCGTAGCTCGCGGCGGCTACCACGCCGCGGCCCCCGGAGCCGCCCACGACCACCGGCTGGCCCGCGAGCTCGGGCCGGTCGTGCTGCTCGACGGCCGCGTAGAACGCGTCCATGTCGACGTGCAGGATCGTGCGCTGCGACTCGCTCACGACAGCGACAGCGCGGTGAATACGAGCCCGAGCAGCATGGTGAGTCCGAGCACCACGAAGTAGATCGTCGAAAGCGTGAAGAACTTGAGCAGCGTCTTGAACCGGCCATCCGCGTACACCACGCGCATCGAGCGGTAGACGTAGTACGGGAGCCAGCACCACATCAGGAACATCACGAGGTTGAGGATGCCGGCGCCCGGGAACTTGAGCTCGGCGATCTCGTTCAGGATCGCGGTGAAGGCGAGCAGCAGGTACGTGAAGGCATGGTTGTGCAGGAACAGGACGAGGTGTTCGGCGTACAGCCTCCGCGGCCGCCAGTAGAAGAGCATCGCGACGCCCGCCATGAGCGGCAGGAACAGGAACATGAGCTTCGGCGCGGTCGATGCGAAGCGCTCGATGAAGTGCCGGCCGCCGTCACGCTTGATGTTCTCGCAGGAACGGCTGAGCTCCCGCTCGAATTCCGTGGAGTTCGGCGTGTCGCCGAAGATGCTGACCTTGCAGCTGTTGTCCTGCTTCAGCGCCTTGTCGATGTCTTCCTGCGAGACGCCCTCGGCGGCGAGCTCCTTGCGCAACTCGCCGGTGACGTCTTTCAGCTCGGCCGGCGCCCTCGTCGCCGGCTTCGCGACGCCCGCACCGTCTGCGCCGTCGAGGATGATGGGCGCGGCGACCTTTGGGTCGTCGCCCACCGCGTCCAGGTCAAAGGGCCCGGATTCCGGCAGCAGCGCGGACAGCGCGAAGTAGATGATGCTGGCGGCGAGGTAGAGCCGGAACGGCGGGATGTACGACTGGTGCCGGCCGCCGATGAACTCGCGCGTCAGCTCGCCCGGGCGGCGCAGCAGCAGCTGGAGCGTCCGCCACACGCGGCTGTCGAGGTGCAGCAGCGAATGCGTGACGTCGCCCGCGACCTCCTTCATCGTCAGCACGTGGGCGTCCGCGGACTGGCCGCACTGCGGGCAATGCCGGCCTTCGATGACGGTGCCGCAGTTGAGGCAGCGCGCCGGCTCGTGCGTGGGGGGCGTAAGTTCGTGCCGCGGCTTGAACACGCGCCGCTCGCACTGGACCCGGCCGCCGAAGCGCTGCGCGGTCTCGGTGCGCAGCCGCGTCGCGTTGTTCTCCAGGTAATGGTCGAGCGCCGCGGCGCTCTCCACGCGGTAGCGGACGCGGCGGCGCTGCCGCTCGCCGGGCGGCGTCTCGGGCATCTCGATGCTGGCGCCGTGGAAGCCCGGGCAAGCGAGCACGTCGCGGACGTGGCCCGGCAGCCAGGCGTCGTAATCGGCGACGATGTCCGGGTCGAGCTGGCACTCGACTTCGTAGATGAGGCTCGTGGTCACGTTGCCGCTCCCCGGGGCGACAGCGGATCTTAGCGCAGGCAGGGGTCAGAAAGCGGTGCAGGCCCGCTCGATGTGCCGCAGCTTGCCGAAGTCGCTCAGGCGGTAGAACCGCCGTAGTTGCGCGAGCCAGCCGCCGTCGTCCCGGCGGCACAGGGCGCGCAGCCCGGGCTCGAGCCGGCTGCAGAACCGCGCCGCCTCGCGGCTCGCGCGGCGGTACAGCGGCTCATGGCCCGCCGCCAGTTCCGGGTCCACCCGTGCGCGGCGGAACAGGAGCGTGTGCAGCTCGGCCGGGAAGCGCCGGGGATCGCTGCGGCGCAGCAGCTCGAAGCACGCGACGTACTTGTCGATCTCCGCCTGCATTTCGAGCGCCAGCCGCGAGACGGGCCGGTCGTGCCCGGCATTGTGCGCGACGCAGAGGAAGTGGCTGACACCCTCGAGCGCGGTCCAGCAGTCGGCGAGGTTGCCGGCGTCGAGGCCGTCGCTCGGGTCGTGCCGGTCGAGGCGTTCGAGGAGTGCGGCGTCGAGATAGAGCGACAGGCACATTTCGTCGCCGGCTTCGGCGACGAAGAGCTGCTCGTCGCCCGGCGCGTCGCGGCACTCGCCGGGCAGCTGCGCCCGGTCAGTGACGAGAAAGTCTTCGACGCGACATCCGATATCGAGGTCGTAGATGCCGGTCAGCAGGGCTTCGAGTCGTTCGATCGCGCGTGCGGCCATCGCGGCTCAATGGGCGAACCGGCCGGCCGCGACCGGCCGGATGCCGAGCTTGACCAGCAGGCGGTGCGCGCGCGGGCTGCCGGTCTTGTGCCAGAGCTCGTAGAGGCGCAGCAGGTCGCGCGGCGAGTTCTTCGCCGCGCCCTCGCCGATCTCGTTCAGCGCGTCGACCAGCGGCAGGAACTTGTCGCCGAGTTCGGCGAACACTCCGCCGAGCACGCGCTGCGCGCCGTGGTAGGGCGCCTGTGCCAGCGTGCCGTACGCGCGGCCGCCCATCGCGATGTGGTAGTCGACGTCCACCGGACGTCGCGAGAAGCCGCCAGCGAGGAAGCCGGCGACGAACAGCGCGACGTCGCCGAGGCGCTGCAGCGTGCGGAAGCGCTGGCGGTCGTCCGGCGCATTCGCCGCCTCGGCGAGCAGCAGGGCGAGCGGCTTGAGCTGGGTGCGTTCCTCGTCCGGATCGAAGAGCGCTTCGGTGTGCGAGAACATCGCCAGCAGGTTGACGATGTAGTGCTCCGTGTGGTCCTGGACATGCAGGTGCTGGTGCCCGAGCGCAGCCTGCAGGGCGTCGCGGAAGAACTCACGCACGTCGGAGACGGTCTGGAGCTCCATGGCGCCAGTTGAAACCGGATGTCGTCGCGATTCTGCAAACTGCGTCGCAGCTTGAGATAGCACTCGGCGACGCGGAGTGCCGAGGCCCCCGGCTTGCGGGCGGTTTTGGATGGGGTAGGATGCGGCCGCAGGGGAGCCGGCCGCCGTGCGGCCGGACAGGGGGGTGCATGGCATCGGTCACTCTGAGTCCCGCCCGCGTGACGGACGAGCGCCGTTTTTTCCTGGCGATGGCGATCCTGATGCTGGCGACCGTTCTGGTCGGCTTCGCGCGCAGCTTCTTCCTGCGCGCATGGTTTCCGGATCACCCGTCGCCTGCGGAGACGGTCTTCTACTGGCATGGCGCGCTGTTCGCGACCTGGTACCTGTTGCTCGTCGGCCAGTCGGCGCTGATCACGGCCGGCAGGATCGCCACCCATCGCGCGCTTGGCCGCGCGGGTGGTGTGCTCGCCGCGGGGATGGTCGTGCTCGGCGGCTATGCAGCGCTCGTCGCTGCGGGGCGCGAGGGCGGGTTCATCGGCATACCGGTGCCGCCGCTCGCGTTTCTCGCCGTGCCGCTCACCGACATGGTGGTCTTCGCGATCCTCGTCGCCTGCGCGATCGCGAAGCGCAACGTAGCGCAGACCCACAAGCGCCTGATGCTGATCGCGTCGACGAGCCTGCTCGCCGCGGCGGTCGTCCGGCTGCCCTTCGACTTCATCGAGCCCGGCGGCCCGTTGGCATTCTTCGGCCTGACGGATCTCTTCCTGCTCGCGCTCATCGCCTGGGACCTCGTCACCCGCGGCCGCATCCACCCGGCGACGCTTTGGGGTTCGGCGCTTCTGGTGGCTTCACAACCGTTGCGGCTCATGATGTCCGGGACCGAGCCCTGGCTCGCCTTCGCCGCCTGGGCCGTGAACTTGGTGTACTGAACCGCTTCCGCAATGAAGGGGTGCGTCCCCTTCGTTGCGCCTAGGCGACCTGGAACGTATCCGACCCGAGCCCGGAATCCTGCGCACCGCCGGCCGCGAGCTCGTGCGACTCGAAGTCGTCGACGTTGATGATCTCCATGACCTTGCGGTCGTACTCACGCAGTTGCGCCGCCTCGGCCTCGGAGATGATGCCCGCGGTTAGGGCTTCCCGGATCTGGCCCGGCAGGTCGAGCGCCTGCACGCGCCCGGTCTTCACGCCCTCGACGCGGATCTTCTTCTCGAGCGGCTCGGCGGCGATCGCGAGCTCGAGCGCCTGCTGCACGAGGCCGAGGTGGTTGGTCGGCTCCTGCGTGCGGTACACGAAGTGGCAGAGCCGCTCGCGCGCCTCGCCCGGGTTCATGACGAGCTCGGCGATCTGCGGGTTGAGTCGGTCGCTCGGCGCGAAGTAGGTGAGGCCGCGCGGGAAGATCACGACGCGCATGATCGCGGCCAGCCAGCGCACCGGAAAGTTCCGGATAAAGCTGTGGAGCTGCTCCTGCGCGTGGTACAGGAGCGAGCGGCAGGCGTGCTCGACGATCGGCAGGTCGGCCGGCGGCCGGCCCTGGTTCTCGAAGTGCTTCAGCACCATGGAGGCGAGGTACATCGCCGACAGCACGTCGCCGAGGCGCGCCGACAGGTTCTCCTTCTTTTTGAGATAGCCGCCGAGCGAGAGCATGGCGACGTCGGTCGCGAAGGCGAACGAGGCGCTGAAGCGGTTGATGTGCTCGTAGAAGCGTCGGGTGGGCCCGTCCATCGGCGCGTTGACGACGCGCGACAGCGTGACCGCGCCGATCAGCGAGCGCACGGCGTTCGAGATCGTGTAGCCGACGTGGTGGAAGAGCGCGACGTCGAAGTCGCGCAGCCCCCGTTCGCGGTCCGGGTCCTGGGCGGCGTTCATCTCCTTCAGCACCCACGGGTGGCAGCGCACGGCGCCCTGGCCGAAGATGATGAGGTTGCGCGTCAGGATGTTCGCGCCCTCGACCGTGATGCTGACCGGCACCATCTGGTAGGCGCGCCCGATGTAGTTTTTCGGGCCGAGCATGATGCCCTTGCCGCCCTGCACGTCCATCGCGTCGTTCGCCGTCATGCGGCCGAACTCGGTGACGTGGTACTTGAGGATGCCGGCGGGTACGGAGGGCCGCTCGCCGCCGTCGATGGCGCCGGTCGTCACCGAGCGCGCCGCATCCATGATGTAGGCGCGCGCCGCCATGCGCGCGAGCACCGCCTCGACGCCCTCGAACTTGCCGACCGGCAGGTTGAACTGGCGACGGATGCGCGCGTAGGCGGCGGTCGAGTAGACGCCGCCCTTGGCGCCGCCGGTCGCGATCGACGGCAGCGAGATGCAGCGCCCGACCGAGAGCTGCTCGACCAGCATGCGCCAGCCCTGTCCGGCCATCTTCGAGCCGCCGATGATCGCGTCGAGCGGCACGAACACGTCCTTGCCGTGGATCGGCCCGTTCTGGAACGGCCCGTTCAGCGGCAAGTGGCGGCGGCCAATGGTGATGCCGGGCGCATCGCGCGGCACCAGCGCGACCGTGATGCCGTGGTCCGTCGCCTCGCCGCCCATGAGCTTGTCGGGATCGAAGAGGCGGAAGGCGAGCCCGATGATGGTCGCGATCGGCGCAAGCGTGATGTAGCGCTTGGAAAAGTTGAGGCGGATGCCGACCGTCTCGCGGCCCTGGTACATGCCGCGGCAGACGACGCCGGTGTCCGGCAGCGCGCTCGCGTCCGAACCGACGCGCGGCCCGGTGAGGCCGAAGCAGGGAATTTCTTCGCCGCGCGCGAGACGGGGCAGGAAGTGTTTCTTCTGCTCTTCCGTTCCGTAGTGAAGGAGGAGTTCGGCCGGCCCGAGCGAGTTCGGCACGACGACGGTGGATGCGACCGTGCTCGAGCGGCTTGCGATCTTCACCACGACCGTCGAGTGCGCGTAGGCGGAGAACTCGAGGCCGCCGTACTTCTTGGGGATGATCATCGCCCAGAAGCCCTTCTTCTTGATGAAGTCCCAGACCTCGGGCGGGAGGTCGGCGCGCCGGTGCGTGATGTCGAAGTCGTCGATCATCCGGCACAGCTCTTCGCAGGGGCCGTCGATGAAGGCCTGTTCCTCGGCCGAGAGCGTCGGTGCCTTCGCCGAGAGCAGCTTGTTCCAGTCGGGCCCGCCGGTGAACAGCTCACCGTCCCACCAGACCGTGCCCGCCTCGAGCGCCTCGCGCTCGGTCCTCGACATTGGCGGCAACATGCGCTTGAAGACCAGCAGGAAGCGGTTGGAAATCAGCACGCGCCTGAGCGGGCGGATGTTGAGGGCGAGATGCGGGACGAAGAGGACCCACAGCACGGCCTTCCACCACGGGGCACCCACGCCCCAGAGCGTGTAGACGACGAGCAGCACCCCGAGCACGAGCGTCGCCTGGGCGAGGCTCGCACGCTGGTAGGCGAGCCATCCGACGAGGCTCGCGAAGAGCAGCAACCAGAGCGCTGTCAAAAGCATGGGCTCCCGTATTTATACCGCTTTCAGCATGGGATGCGGGATTAGGCGATGCACCCTCGGACGGCCTGTGTTTGCACTGCAAAAAGAAGCGGCGGCGCTATGCTTTGGGTCCAGGGGAGGAATACGTCATGAGCAATCTCGTCGCGCGCGTCCAGAACATCCTGATGACGCCGAAAACCGAATGGCCGGTCATCGCCGCGGAGCCGGAGACGACGTCCGCCCTTTACACCCGGTACATCCTGATCGTGTCGGCGCTCGGGCCGATCGCGATGTTCCTGAAGGGCACGCTGATCGGCACGTCGACGTTCCTCGGCACCTTCCGCATGGACATGGGCACGGGGCTCATGTGGCTCGTGCTGGTGTACGCGACCGGGCTGATCGGCATTTACCTGTGGTCGCTCATCATCAATGCGCTCGCGCCGACTTTCGGCGCACAGAAGGATTCGGTGCAGGCGCTGAAGACGGCGGCTTACGCCGCGACTGCCGCCTGGGTCGGCGGCATCGCGCAGCTCGTCCCCTGGATCGGCTGGCTGGTCGGCCTTGCTGCCGCTGTCTACAGCATCTACCTCCTCTATCTCGGCCTGCCGCACACGATGAAGGCGCCCGCCGACCGCGCTGGCGCGTACACGGCGGTCACCATCATCGTCGCCATCGTCCTGTCCTGGATCCTGTGGTCGATCATCGGCAGCGTCATGGGCCGCGGCCTGATGGGCGGCTACGGCGGTCCTGCAGCGACCGTCGGCGATACCGGATTCGAGGAGGGCAGCACCGGCGCCGCGCTCGAAAAATGGGCGAAGGACATGGAGAAGGCCGGCAAGCAGGTCGAATCGTCCGCCGAGCAGAACGCCGGCGCGCCTTCGGCTGCCGCGGTCGGCGCGCTCATCGGCGCCGCCGTCGGGGGCCAGCAGGGCGTGACTGCGCTGCCGGCAGACCAGATCAAGGCTTTCCTGCCGGAGACGCTTGCGGGCCTGCCGCGCAAGAGCCTGTCCGCGGAGCGCAATGCCGCCATGGGCTTCGAGGTCGCCGAGGCGAGCGCCGACTACTCCGACGGCGCCAGCCGCAACCTGCGGCTCGAGATCAACGACACCGGCGGCGCCCAGGGGCTCCTCGGTCTCGCGGCGTGGGCGAACGTCGAGGAAGAGCGCGAGTGGGACGGCGGCTACGAGAAGACGTACCGCGACAATGGCCGCATGATCCACGAGCGCTGGGACTCGAAGGCCAATCGCGGCGAGTACAGCGCGATCGTCGCCAACCGGTTTGCCGTCAAGGTTTCCGGCCAGGTGTCGAGCATGGACGAACTGAAGGCGGCGCTCGCCGCGGGCGTCGATGTCGCGGGCCTCGAGGCGGCGGCCGCCGCGCAGGCGAAGCCCGCCAGCTGAGCAGGGCTTCCCTAAAAGCGCACGGTCGCGACGACCGCGCGATGGTCCGAGGGCCAGGGCGTCACGACCACTTCCGCCTCGGGCGCTTTCTCCCCGACGATCTGCGCCTGCTGCACGGCAAGCCCGGCTCCGCGCGCGAAGACGTAGTCGATGCGGTCGTGATGGACCGCGACATCGGCCGGTCGCGCGATCGCTTCCCAGGTGTAGCCGGCATTCGCGACCTCGTCCGGGTGCGTCGCGCGGTACGCGTCCACGAATCCCTGCGCCTCGACGGCGTGCGCCGACGGAAAACGCACTGCGACGGGCTTGCGCCCGGCGGCGACTGCGCGCTCCGTCCAGTCGCGATGCGAGGGCTCGTTGAAGTCGCCGAACACGAACGCCGCATCCGCACCGTCGGCCGCCTTCAGGTCCTCGACGAGCAGGGCGATGCCCGGCCCGCGGGCGGCTTCCGCCGCGCTCGCGGCCTCGGCCCCGGTGCGCAGGAACGGGGCCGAACCGTACGGGATGCCGACCAGTTGGTAGGGCTGGTACGGATAGTCGGTGAGATGGATGTTGAAGGCGTAAACACGCCGTCCGTCGACGTCGATGGCGACGCCGAGGTCGTTCGGCGTCGCGGCGCCGATCGGGTAGCGGCTCAGGATCGCGTTCGCCCACAGCGCGTCGTTCGACTTCGCCTGGTCGTAGTAATGGAAGCCGAGCGCGGCCGCGAGCCTTGCCGCGATGCTCTCGCTCGCGGGCGGGCAGGATTCCTCGTCGCAGTCCGGCGCTTCCTGCCGGGTTTCCTGGATGCCGACGATGTCCGCGCCGGCGGCGCGGATCACGGCCGCGGTTTCGTCGACCGGCTTGCCTTCGTTGGCGCCGCCGCCCCAGGTGTTGAAGGTCATCACCCGCAGCACGGTCTCGGCAGAAGCCGGCAGTGACGCGCAGGCGGCCAGGGCCGCAGCGGCGGCCAGCAGGAGCGCGCGGACGCGATTACCACGCAATGCCGTAATCCTCGCCGTGATTGCTCGAGCCGCCCCAGAAACTCCCGTGTGCGTGGTCGATCAGGATGGCGTTGATCGGCCCGGAGGTCCGCGAGGAGAACTCGGCCTTGTAGCCGCGCGCCTTCAGGTCGCGGCGGACCCAGTCGGGAATCGCGTTGTTGAGCGTGATGCGGCCCGCGAAGCGCTCGTGCGGGAAGAAGGAGTCGCGCATCTGGTAGCTGGTGATGTTCGGCGCTTCGGCCGCCTGCTGCGGCGTCATGCCGAACTCGACGATGTTGAGGAAGAACTGCAGGAGGTTCTGGTCCTGCGTGTCGCCGCCCTGCACGGCGAAGGCGAGCCAGGGCTTGCCGTCCTTGAAGGCGAGCGACGGCGTCAGCGTCACGCGCGGGCGCTTGCCGGGCTCGATCACGTTGTACGGGTTGACGGCCGGGTCGATCACGAACTGCTGCGCGCGCTGGCTCATGCCGACGCCGGTGCGGCCTGCGATCACGGCCGGCAGCCAGGCGCCCGAAGGCGTCATCGAGACGAGCCAGCCGTCCTTGTCGGCGGCGACGACGGAAGTCGTGCCGCGGTAGAACGAGCCGGTGACGGGATCGGTCGCCGCAGCGAAGCGCGCTGCGTCGAACGCAGGCAGCGCGGCGGCCGCCCGTTTCTTCAGCAGGTCCGCATGCGGATTCGTGCCGCCCTGGAAGGGATACGGGTCGCCGGGCCCGATCGCGGGATCATTGGCGGCGCCGGGTGAGATCGCCGCCGCGCGCTGCTTCGCGTAGTCCTCCGAGAGCAGGCCTTCGATCGGCTCCTCGGGCGGGAAGTACGGATCGCCGTAGTAGAAGTCGCGGTCGGCGAAGGCGAGGTTCATCGCCTGGTAGACCGTGTGGATATAGTTGCCGCTGTTGTAGCCCATCGACTTCAGGTCGAAGTTCTCCAGGATGTTCAGCGCCTGCAGCATGGCCGGGCCCTGCGTCCAGCGGTCGAGCTTGTAGACGTCGATGCCGCGATAATTCGCGTGGCGCGGCTCCTCGAACTTCACCTGCCAGTTCGCGAGGTCGCTCGCCGTGATCAACGCGCCTTCCTCGCGCGCGCCGCGCACGAATTCCTCGGCGATGTCGCCGCGGTAGAACCGGTCATAGGCCGCCTGCAGCGCTTCCTTGCGCGACTTCCCGGCCTTGAGGGCGATCGACTCGGCTTCCACGAGCTTGCGCAGCGTCGCCGCGAGTTCGGCCTGGCGGAAGATCTCGCCGGCCACCGGCGCTTCGCGCGCCTGGCCGAGGTGCGGCAGCATGACCGCCTTCGCGTAGCGCCACTGCTTGAGTTTTTCCTTCTCGAGCTCGATGCGGTCCGCGGTCTCGGCGTCGATCGCGTAGCCGTCGGCGAGTTCGATCGACGGCGCGAGCACCTCGGCGAGCGAGAGCGTGCCGAATTCCGCGAGCATCGTGATGAGCGCACCGGGCGTGCCGGGCGTCACGGCGGACAGCGGCCCGTCCTCGGGTGGGCCCTCGAGGCCCTTGCCGCGGAAGAACTCGGGCGTCGCGCCGGTCGGCGCGACGCCGAGCCCGTTGACCGCGATGATCTTCTTCGTCTTCGGGTTGTAGATGAGCGCCTGCGTCTCGCCGCCCCAGGAGAGCACGTCCCACATCGTCGACGTGGCCGCGAGCATCGCGCAGGCCGCGTCGACCGCGTTGCCGCCGCGTTCGAACATGCGCGCCCCCGCGGTTGCGGCGAGCGGCTTGCCCGTGATCGCCATCCAGTGCGAGCCGTGCAGCGGCGGCTTCTGCGTCTTCTCCTGCGCGGGCGCGGGACCGGTCGCGATCAGGGAGACGAGGATTGCCGCGCTTGCGGCCCGAAGCGGATGGCTCATTCCGGCACTCCTCAGGTCAGGTCCTTCACGCCGTCACGCTCCTCGAGGAGCTCCTTGTGCGTCGCGTCCATGCGCTCGCGGCTGAACTCGTCGATCGCGAGTCCCTGCACGACGGCGTACTGCCCGTCCTTGCAGGTCACGGGATACGAATAGATGACGCCCTCGCCGATGCCGTAGCTGCCGTCGGAAGGCACGGCCATGCTGACCCAGTCGCCATCCGGCGTGCCGAGCGCCCAGTCGCGCATGTGGTCGATTGCGGCCGAGGCCGCCGAAGCGGCGGAAGAGGAGCCGCGCGCCTTGATCACCGCCGCGCCGCGCTGCTGCACGGTCGGGATGAATTCCTCGCGATACCACTTCGTTTCCACCAGCGACTTCGCCGGCTTGCCGCCGACGGTGCAGTGCGAGATGTCCGGATGCTGCGTCGCGCTGTGGTTGCCCCAGACGATCATGCGGCGGATGTCGTTCACGTGCTTGCCGGTCTTCGCGCCGAGCTGGCCGAGCGCGCGGTTGTGGTCGAGGCGCATCATCGCGGTGAAGTTACGGCGTTCGACGTCGGGTGCGTTCGACGCGGCGATCAGCGCATTGGTGTTCGCAGGGTTGCCGACGACGAGCACGCGCACGTCGCGGCTCGCCGACTGCGTTGATCGCGCGGCCCTGGGCCGAGAAGATCTGCGCGTTCGCCAGCAGCAGGTCCTTGCGCTCCATGCCCGGCCCGCGCGGGCGCGCGCCGACCAGCATCGCGTAATCGCAGTCCTTGAAGGCCGCCTTGGCATCGTCGGTCGCGGTGACGCGGTTCAGCGTCGGGAAGGCGCAGTCCATGAGCTCCATGACGACGCCCGCGAGCGAGGGCAGCGCGGGCGTGATCTCGAGCAGGTTCAGGTTGACCGGGCGGTCGGTGCCGAGCATCTGGCCGGAAGCGACGCGGAAGGCGAGCGCGTAGCCGATCTGGCCGGCGGCGCCGGTGATCGTGACGGTGGCGGGCTTCTTCAAACGGGGCTCCCCGATGGCCGCAAAAGGGGCCGTAGTGTAGCAGCGCGAAAATGAAGGGGACGCACCCCTTCTATCGCCGAGCTGAACTGTGCAATCGCGCGCGCCGATAGATAAAGGGGTGCGTCCCCTTCATTTTCGCGATTTCCACAGCCGCAGGGCGAACGCGAATCCCGCGGCGCCGCAGGCGGCGAACAGCAGCATCATCGGCCCGTAGCCCGCGGGATTCCCGGGGCCTGCGCCGAATGCGTCGTTGAGGCTGCCGGCGGCGAGGTTCGCGGCCGCGATGCCGACATTGAGTCCGACCGAGAGGACGGCGAACGCCGTGCCGAGGCGTGCGGCCGGCACCAGCCGCGAGGCGAGCGGCCACAGCACCGCGGGCACCAGCGAGTAGCTGATCCCGATCAGCACCGTGCCGATCCACAGCGGCAACGCGGGGACATCATCGCCAGCACCGCGACCGGCAGCAGCAGGGTGCCGAACGCGAGCAATGGCGCAGGACGTCCGCTGCGGTCGGCGAGCCAGCCGAAGAAGGGCGTCGCGAAGAGCGCGGCGAGGTAGACGGTGCCGTTGATCGCGCCCGCCGCCGCGAGCTCGAGCCCGTGCGCGTGCTGGAAGAACTTGATCGAGAACGTGCTGCGAAACGCGAAGATCACCGCGTACCACAGGACGCAGAGCGCGAGCAGCTGCCAGAAAGCCGGGCCGAAACGCTGGAGGTCACGCCAGGCGAAGGCAGGTGTCGCCGCGCGCGGATGGGCCGCGTCGCGACCCCGATCGATGCGCCAGTAGGCGAGCGCCATCGCGAACGACAGCACGGCGAGCAGCGCGGCGACGAGCAGCGGCGGTTGCCAGCCATCCGCGTAGGCGCCGGCCATCCACGTGGGCGAAAGGTCCACCGCGAAAGCGCCGGCGCGCCCGAGCGCGAGCGATGCGCCGATCGCGAAGGCGAGGTGGCGCCCGCTGAACCACTGCACGATGGCCGCGAGCGTCGCGACGTTGAAGGTCTCCGCGCCGATGCCGAACACGAGCCGCCCGGCCGCCATGCCCGCGAATCCGGTGCCGAGCGCGGTCAGGAATGCGCCGCAGACGCACAGCGCGGCGGTTGCCGCCATCATCGGCCCGCGCCGAAGCGGTCCACCATCCACCCGCCGACGAGCAGCAGCACGACGTTCGGCAGGCTGTAGATCGCGTTCAGCCAGCCGATCTGGGTGTCGCTGAAGCCGCGTTCGCGCTGCAGCAGGTCGGCGACCGGGCCGATCGAGTCGTAGACGTAGAAGTTGCCGAAGTTGGCGATCGCGACGAGCGCGAGGACGAGCCAGGCGCTGCGGGCGGAATTCGACGCGGCCATGGTCATTTTCGCTAGCATGCCAGACCGAGGGGGCATGCCATGGGACTGCGGCTGGCGGCGGCGATCGTGATCGGGGGCCTGTGCCTGCCCGCCTGGGCGGACGAACCGGCCGACCGCATCCTCGTCAACGGACGCATCCTGACGGTCGATGCACAGGATCGCGTCGCCGAGGCGATCGCGATCCGCGACGGGCGCATCCTCGCGGTCGGCACGACGGCAGAGATCGAGCGCCTCGCGGGCCCCGCGACCGAGCGCATCGATCTCGCCGGCCGCACGGCGACGCCGGGCCTCATCGATGCGCACGCGCATTTCTCGTCCGGGCGGCCTGCTGCGCCTGACGCACATCGACCTCAGCTATCCGCAGGTGAAGAGCGTCGCGGACATCGTCGCGCCTCGTCGGCGAACGCGCGCGCACCGTGCCCGCCGGCGACTGGATCGTCGGCCGCGGCTGGGACGAGGGCAAGCTCGCCGAGCGCCGCCTGGTCATCGCTGCCGACCTCGACCCGGTGAGCTGCCGGCCACCCCGCCTGGCTGGTGCAGACCACCGGCCACTACGGCGTCGCGAATTCCGCGGCGCTCGCGATCGCGGGCATCACGCGCGACACGCCCGACCCGCCGGGCGGGACCATCGACCGCGATGCCGACGGCAAGCCGACCGGCATCCTCAAGGAATCGGCGATGGACCTGGTCGCGCGCCACCTGCCGAAAGCCGCGCCGGGCGAGGATGCGCGAGGCGATCCGCGCGATGGCGCGCGAGTTCAACCGCGAGTGCATGACGGGCGTGAAGGACCCGGGCATCGGCAAAGAGCTTGCTTACGATCCTGCCGAGGCGCTGGAGACCTGGAACGCCTACCGCGAGGTGCTCGCGGCGGCGCGAACTGCACCGTCCGCGTTTTCGTGCTCTGGAACAGCCCGCAGAATGTCGAGGACGCGAAAAAGCTCATCGCGCTGATCGAGCCGCTTCGGCAAGCCCGCGGCCGGCGCCGGCGACGATCGCCTCGTCTCCGGCGGCATCAAGATCTTCGCCGACGGCAGCGGCGGCGCGCGCACGGCCTGGATGTGGCAGGACTGGAACCGCGAACGGACCGGGATCGATGCCGGCAACCGCGGCTATCCCGCCTTCGACCCCGCGGTCATCCGCGAGCTCATCTTCGCTCTACCACGACGCCGGCCTGCACGTCGGCACGCATGCGATCGGCGACCGCGCGATCGACTGGGTGGTCGATTCCTACGCCGAGGCGCTGAAGCGAAAGCCGGTGAAAGGGACTGCGCCATTCCGATCATCCACGCGAACATCCCGAGCGATCGCGCGCTCGCGTCGATGGCCGCGATGCAGCGGAACTTCGATGCGGCGATTCCCGAGCCGTCGCCGTCCTTCACCTGGTGGTTCGGCGACACGTATGCCGCCAACTTCGGACCGGAGCGCAGCCTCCGGCTCAATCCGTTCGCGACCTTCGAGAGGCGCGGCATCCGCTGGGCGAGCGGGTCGGACTATTGTCGTGACGCCGTTTCCGGCCCGCTACGGGATCTGGGCGTCGATCGCGCGCGAGCCGCTGCTCGGCCTGTCCGGCGGCGATCCCTTCGGCCGCGCCGAGGCGGTGGACGCGCACGCGGCCCTCCGATCCTTCACGATCTCGGCGGCACGCCAGATCTTCATGGACGAGAGCATCGGATCGCTCGAACCCGGCAAGCGCGCCGACGTCGCGGTCTGGGACACGGACTTCTATGCGGCGCCGAGCCTCGGCCATCAAGGACGCGGCCTGCCTCATGACGATCTTCGACGGCGACGTCGTCTACCGCAGCGATCGATTCCCGTGACGGGCGAAGCGCAGATCCACCCGGGCGAGGTCGACGAATTCGCTTTTCACGCGGCGGACAACCCGCTGCCGGAGGCCGTGGACGTCGCGATCGTCGGAGGCGGCATCATCGGCAGCTCGGCGGCGTACTACCTCGCGAAGCAGGGCGTGTCGGCCGCGGTGTTCGAGAAGGGCCGCGTCGGCGGCGAGCAATCGGGCCGCAACTGGGGCTGGGTGCGCCAGCAGTGCCGCTCTCCGGTCGAGCTGCCGCTCATGATGGAGAGCCTCGGCCTCTGGAAATCGCTGCCGGAGGCGCTCGGCGAGGACCTCGGCTTCCGCCAGGGCGGTACGTTGTACCTCGCCGAAGACGAAGCGGAGCTCGCGGAGCAGGCAAAGTGGCTCGACGTCGCGCGCGCGCACGCGCTCGACACGCGCATCGTGCGCGGGTCGGAACTCACGGCACTGTTCAGCGCGGGCGGGCGATGGGCCGGCGCGCTGTACACGGCGAGCGACGGGCGAGCCGAACCCTCGCGTGCGGCGCGTGCGATCGCGCGCGGGGCCGGGGCCGCCGGTGCACGCATTCTGACGCGAACCGCCGTGCGCGGCATCGAGACCGCGGCGGGACGCGTCTCCGGCATCGTCACCGAGCACGGCCGCGTCGCGACGCGCGCGGTCGTCTGCGCGGCCGGCGCCTGGTCACGCCTGTTCTGCGGCTCGCTCGGCATCCGCGTGCCGCAACTGCCGGTGCTCAACACGGTGGCGCGCCTGCCGCCGGGCCCGGAACTGCTCGCGGGGCAGGCGTGGTCGCCCGCGGTCGCGGTCCGCCGGCGCGCCGATGGCGGCTACACGATCGCGCATGGGGAAACGTCGATCCACTCGATCGTGCCGGCCAGCTTTTCCGAGGCCTTCAAGTACCTGCCGGCGTTCCGCGCGAGCCTTGGCTCCACGCGGCTGCGAATCGGCGCGGATTTCTTCCGTGCGCTCGCGATGCCCGCGCGCTGGCCGCTCGACCGCGAATCGCCGTTCGAGCGCGAGCGCGTCCTCGACCCGAAGCCGGACGCGCGCGTGCTGCGCGAAATGCGCGCCGGACTCGTGCGCTGGCTGCCGGAGCTCGCCGCGCTGCCTTTCGTCGAAACCTGGGGCGGCATGATCGAGGCTTCGCCCGACATCCTGCCGATCATCTCGCCGGTCGAGCCCATCGGCGATTTCTACGTCGCCACCGGCTTCAGCGGCCACGGCTTCGGCATCGGCCCCGGCGCCGGTAGACTGGTGGCGGGGATGGTGTGCGGCACTGCGGATCCCGCCGCGCTCGCGGGATTCCGGCTGGGCCGCTTCTTCGACGGGTCGCCGATCGTGCCGGGACCTGCGATTTGACGAGGGGAACGGCGCGGTGAATCCGAAACGCTACGACGTCGTCGTCATCGGCGGCGGCCACAACGGGCTCACGGCCGCCTTTTACCTCGCGCGCGCCGGCCTCAAGGTGCTGGTCCTCGAGCGCCGCGCAATCCTCGGCGGCTGCGCGGTCACCGAGGAAATCGACGGCGCGAAGGCGCCGGGCTGCCGCGTTTCCACCGCGTCCTACATGGCGAGCATGCTGCGGCCCGAGGTGATCCGCGACCTCGCGCTCGATCGGCACGGCCTGCGCATGATCGCGGCGGAGCCGACGGTGCAGGCCGTCACGCCCGACGGCACCGTGCTCGCCTGGTGGAGCGACCACGCGCGCATGCGCGCGATGCTCGAGAAATTCGCGCCGGCCGATTGCGAGCGCTTCCTCGCGATGGAGGGCCGGCTCGCCGGCCTCGCGCGCCACCTCGAGCCGCTCTTCATGCAGGCGCCGCCCGACCTGTACCGCGAGGGCTTCGCCGGTTTTCGCGAGCTGCTCGGGCTCGCGCTGAAGTTCCGCGGCGTGCGCGGGCGCGAGATCCCGGACCTCGTCGCCTTCACGACCGGCAGCCTCGGCGAATTCCTCGACCGCTCGCTGGCCTCGCCCCACCTCAAGTCGCTGATCCTGGCGAACAGCCTGTACGGCAAGCACGGCGGTCCCTATGACGCGGGCACGCTGTTCGGCCTGCTGTTCCACCTGCTGGGCGGCGGCGCGGAGTCGAAGCAGGGCTTCGTCGGGCACGTGATGGGCGGGATGGGCGCGATCACGGCGGCGATGGCCGAGGCCTGCCGCGGCGCGGGCGTCGAATTGCGGACGTCGGCCGAGGTCGCGTCAGTCCGCATCGACGGCGGCCGCGCGACCGGCGTCGTGCTCGCGGACGGCAGCGAGATCGACGCCGCACTGGTCGTATCGAACGCCGACCCGAAGCGCACCTACCTCAAGCTCGTGGCGGAGGCGGCGCTCGACCCGGAATTCCGCGCGGCCGTGGCGGCGATCAAGATGGACGGGCCCTGCGGCAAGTTCAACCTCGTGCTGTCCGAGGAGCCGCGGCTCGAGAACGAGGAGCCGGGCTCGGATGTGCTGCGGCGCGCGCAGTTCACGCTTCGTGCCCTGGCTCGAGGGCGCGCAGGCCGCCTACGGCGAGGCCCGTCGCGGACGCATCGCGGAGGAGCTCTGGGTCGACTGCCTCGTGCCTTCGCTCATCGACGACTCGCTCGCGACGCCCGGCCGACACGTGATGACCTGCTTCATCCAGTACCTGCCGTACACGCTTTCGGGCTCGGACTGGAGCCTCGAGCGCGATCGCCTGGAGGCGCAGCTCATCCGCCAGATCGCGCACTTCGTGCCGGCCGTCGGCCGCTCGGTGGTCGCGCAGCGGCTCTTCACGCCGGCCGACCTCGAGAGCACCTTCGGCATCACCGAGGGCAACATCTTTCACGGCGACCTGCGGCCCGACCAGCTCTTCTTCATGCGGCCGGTGCCGCGCCATGCGCGCTATGCCGCGCCGGTGCCGGCGCTCTATCTCTGCGGCGCCGGCACCCACCCGGGCGGCGGCGTGACGGGCGCGCCCGGCCACAACGCCGCGCACCGCATCCTCGCCGACCTGAAGCGGGACCGCACGCTTGCGGCGCGGCCTGACCTCATGAGGAACTAGAACGACATGCAGCGCAGGATCCCGGTTCGCTGGCGTGTGCTGTCCGTGCTGTTCCTCGTGTGCCTCGTGAACTATTTCCTGCGCAACGTGCCGTCGGTCGCGATGGACAGCATCGCGAAGGAGTTCAGCTTCTCGAAAGTCGAGGTCGGCTACATCCTCGGCAGCTTCGGCCTCAGCTACACGCTGCTGCAGATTCCGGGCGGAATCTTCGGCCAACGCTACGGCACGCGCCGCGCGCTCGGCTTCCTGACCATCGCCTGGGGCTTTCTGACCTGGCTCACCGGCTTCGCCCCCTCCCTGATGGCGGCGACTGCGACCGGCGCGATGGTCGCGCTCGTCAGCGTGCGGCTGCTGCTCGGGGCGACCCAGGCGCCGATCTTCCCGGTGACCGCGGGCACGGTGGAGGCCTGGTTCCCGCCGGGCCACTGGGCGCTGCCGAACGCGGTGACGAGCGCGGGGCTTTCCATCGGACAAGCCGCGCTTGGCCCCGTCGTGACCGCGCTGATCCTCGCCTTCGGCTGGCGACAGGCCTGCTACCTCCTGGCGCCCCTGGGCGTCGTCGTCGGCGCGTGGTGGTACTGGTATGCGCGCGACCTGCCCGTGCAGCACCCGGCGATCACGCGAGAGGAAATCGCCTTCATCGATCGCGATCGCGCGAAAGTGGAAACCGCCGCGCCCGGATCCTGGCGCGAGGCGCTGCTCGAGCGCGACGTGCTGGTGCTCGCCGCGAGCTACTTCTGCATGAACTACGTGTTCTTCATGTTCTCGTACTGGCTGTACATCTATCTCCGCGAGTCGCGCGGCTTTTCGAGCCTCGAAGGCGGCTGGATGTATACGCTGCCGTTCCTGACCGGCGCGGCTCTGACGGTCGTCGGCGGAGCGATTTGCGATCGCCTGTGCCGTCGCCTCAGGACCCGCGCGAGGCTGCCGCATCACGGCGATGACCGGGCTCCTGCTGGTCGCGGGCTTCATGCTGGCTGGCGCCTTCGCGCCCAATCCCTACGTCGCGGTCGCGCTGCTTTCGCTCTGCTTCGGCTTCGTGCTGTTCACCGACACGGCCTACTGGGCGGCGACGACCTACGCGACCGGCGAGAACACCATGAGCGCGTCCGGCGTCCTCAATTTCGGCGGCAACCTGCCGAGCCTGCTGGCGCCGCTCATCGGCCTCATGATCGACCGGCTCGGCTGGCTGCCGACGATCGCGAGCGGTTCGATCTTCGCCGTGATCGGCGCCGGGCTCTGGCTGTTCGTGCGCCTGAAAGGCGCGGAGGGAGCGCAGCAATGATCGATTTTCCGAAGCGCCATCGGGTGCCTTACGACGGCAAGTTCCGGATCGGCGACCTCGACCCGGACCCGCCGAGGGCCAGCGGATCTGAAGCGAAGCTCGAGGCCGAGCTCAAGGAGAGCGTCGCGCGCCTCGACGAGCTGCAGCGCAAGCTCTTCGCCGACCAGCGCCACGCGCTGCTCGCGGTGTTCCAGGCGATGGACGCCGCCGGCAAGGACAGCACGATCCGCAAGGTGTTCTCGGGCGTGAACCCGGCGGGCTTTCGCGTGCACGCCTTCGGGCGGCCGAGCGAGCTCGAGCTGCGCCACGACTTCCTGCAGCGCGTTGCGGCGCGCGCTGCCGGAGCGCGGCAAGATCGGCATCTTCAACCGCAGCCACTACGAGGAAGTGCTGGTCGTGCGCGTGCACGAGGCGGCGCTGGCGGCGCAGAACCTGCCGGATGCCGGCGGCAAGGGCTTCTGGGAGGAGCGCTTCGAGTCGATCCGCGACTTCGAGCGGCACCTGGCGAGGAACGGCACCGTGGTCGTGAAGTTCTGGCTGAACGTCTCGCGCAAGGAGCAGAAGAAGCGCCTGCTCGACCGCATCGAGGACCCGGAGAAGAACTGGAAATTCCGCCTCGGCGACCTGGACGACCGCGCGCTCTGGGACGACTACCAGGCCGCCTACCAGGCGATGCTGCGCGCGACCTCGCGCCCCTGGGCGCCGTGGTACGCGATACCGGCCGACGACAAGGACTACATGCGCGCCGCGGTCGCGCGCATCCTGGTCGAGACGCTCGAGCGGATCGATCCGCGCTACCCGAAGGTCGGGGCAGCCCAGCGCCGCGAACTGCAGGCAGGACGGAAGCGGCTGCGGGCGGAGTGATCCCCGCGCGCCGGCGTCAGCGGTCGCCGCGCTCCCTGAGGTGACGTTCGACCCAGCCCGGATAGGCTTTCTCGAGGCGCGCGAGCTGGCGATCCGCTTCCGCGGTCTTGCGCTCCGCACGCAGCTTCTCGATGTAGGCGAACCAGGTCTCGGGCGTTTTCTCGAACGGCGGCGGCTGGATCCGGGTCGTGGCGGGCGGCGACTCGGCGAGCGCCGCGGTGGCCGGCGCCCGGCTGCCGGTCACGGCGATCTCTTCGCTGCGCCGGTCGCTGCCGGTCACCACGACGTTGCCCAGGTCGTCGCTGCTTTCGGCGGCAGCGGCGGCAGGCGGCGCCGGCAAGTCGATCGCAGTCCGCGGTGTGTCAGCGGCGGAGGATTCCTGCGGCAACTCCATCGCGGCCTTCAGTTCGCGCTCGGGTCCGCCCACCATCGGGCCCGCGCCTGCGGAATCCGCGGCCAGTTCCGCATCCGGATAGCCATACGCATCCGCCTCGGCTTCATCGCGTGCCAGGGCCTCGCGTTTCCCGGCAGCGGACGGCGCCTGCCCCGACGGGCGTGCCTCCTTCGCCGCTTCGCGGTCGATGATCCGCGCCGTGATGGCGCCGCCGTCGCCGTGATCGGATTCGCGCGCGACCGGTACGCGCAGGGTGCCGAACTGCGATTGCACGACGAACACGGCGAGCACGAAGCTTGCGGCGAGCGAGGCGGGCAGCCACCAGCGGCGGCCGCGTGGCGCGAGGTCGCGGCGCGCGGCAGCGCGGATGCGCGCGTCGGTCGTTTCCGGCGGTCCGTCGGACGCGTCCTCGAGCAGCCTCTGCCAGGGCTCGCGCGGGAAGGGCGTCGTGTCGTCTTTCTCGTCCATGTCCTTTAGGGCAACTCTGTCCGGGTGGCATGGAGCGCGTTGCGCGCGCGCCGCGCGGCCACAAGGCGCGACCGACGAAGTGTGGTGAATCCACACAAGGAGGGAGCAACGCAGTGGCCGCGCGGCCCGCGCGCAACCCTTTGGGGCCGGGCGGATTTGCGATCGGGCGGCGTCACTCGTCGCTCATGTATCACGATACACCTCGCTCCTCGTTCCTTGCCGGATCGCAAATCCGCCACGGCCGCGCCCACGCCACCCGGACAGAGCTGCCCTAATCCGGTGCGGCATCGCCGAGTGCCTGCTTGAGTCGCGCCACCGCATAGCGCAACCGGCTCTTCGCGGTTTCCAGGTTCACGCCGGTAGCCTCGCCGATCTCGGCCACGGAAAGTCCGCCCTCCACGTAGAGCAGGAAAGCTGCGCGCTGTTCCTGCGGCAGGCGCTCGAGCGCCGCGGCAAGCCGCTCACCCGCCTCGCCCTGCAGCACCCTCTCGAGCGGCTCCGTCGCGGCATCGCCGGGCGCGGCGAGCACGGCGTCGTCGTCCGCCGTCTCGCGCGCGCCGCGCCGGCCGCTCCGCCGCCAGTGGTCCATGCAGCAGTTGTGCGCGATGCGATACAGCCAGGTCGCGAAGCGCGCTTCGGGCCGGTAACTTTCGCGATGCGCGATCACGCGCGACCAGCACTCCTGGAAGACGTCGTCCGTCGCGGCCGCGTCCGGCACGGAGCGGCGGATGAAGCGCCACAGCCCGTGCCGGTGCGCCTCATAGAGGGCGTCGAACGCCCGCGCGTCGCCCGCGGCGTAACGCAGCATCAATTGCGCGTCGGCGTCGCCTTCTCCCATCGGCCGCCACTCTACCCGGAAGGGGCGGGCGGCAGTCCCTTGAACGCCCGTCAGGCCCGGAAAGTGTTCGTTTCCTGCGCAAAAAAACGCTGCTGGCGGCCTCCGGGATGCCCCGCAAGGCCTGAAGCAGCGATTTTTCGTCGCCTAACCTATTGTTTTTAATAGAAAACACCGACAAGCCCGAATTTTCTTCTCAAAAAGCACTTGCATTGGAGTCGGTGTTATAGTCGACTACAACACCAGAAGAGCACATCAGTACATCGGGACCGGCGCAGAACCGGACCGGAACGAAGCAAGAGGAAAGGAGAGCGTCATGTTCACGATGGTTGCACAGAACACTCGGAAGACCTTCAGCGCAGTCGCGGCGGTTGCCATCGTCTCGTTCGGCGGCCTCGTCATGGACCAGGCGTACCTGGCGGCGGCCCCCAGGGCACGGTCGAGATCGGCGAGCTGACGGCCCTCGGCACGGCGCGATCACGCTGGCCCAGCTGCCGGAAGTGGTCGTCGTCGCGAAGCGCGAAGCCGCCACGTAGCTACGCGGCGGCGCAGCTGCCCGAGATCGTGGTGGTTGCCAAGCGCGTCGCGCAGATGGTGGCGAAGGACGACAAGGCCGCGCAGCGCAGCCGTCATGAGCGCCGGGTTCCATCAGCCCGGAAGGGCTTCTGCAGGTGCTCTGCTAAAGTAGTCTGGTAGCGGGCTAGCTCACTTCGGCGAAAACATGGACACCAACTGGAACGACAGCCTTCCGATCTACCGCCAACTGCGCGACCGCGTGGTGGCGATGATCCTGGAAGGCGTGCTGAACGACGGCGACCCGCTGCCGTCGGTGCGCAGCGTCGCGGCCGAATACCGCCTGAATCCCCTGACGGTCCTGAAGGGTTACCAGCAGCTGGTCGACGAGCACCTCGTCGAGAAGCGCCGCGGGCGCGGCATGTTCGTGACCGAAGGCGCGCGGCGCGCCCTGCTGAAAGACGAGCGCCAGCTCTTCCTCGAGGAAGAGTGGCCCAAGATCGCGAGCCGCATCCAGCGCCTCGGCTTCGAGCCGAAGGAGCTGCTGGACACGCTCGACCAGATTCCGCCCGCGCCGGCCTCGTCGCTGTCGGCCGTGCGCGAAGACACTGCGGACGATGCGGAGGAGAGGGGAGCGTGACTGAGCTGATCGTGGCGACGCGGGCCTCGGCAAGACCTTCGGCTCGACGCGGGCCCTCGACGACGTGAACTTCAGCGTCCGGCTCCGGGCGCATCGTCGGCCTGATCGGCCCGAACGGCGCCGGCAAGACCACCGCGCTCAAGGCCCTGCTCGGCCTCACGCGCTTCGACGGCGAGCTCTCGGTGCTCGGCCTCAATCCCGTACCGCCAGCGCCACCAGCTGATGCAGGACGTCTGCTTCATCGCCGACGTCGCGGTGCTGCCGCGCTGGATCCGCGTCAGCCCAGCTGATCGACTTCGTCGCGGCGACGCACCCGCGCTTCCGGCGCGAGGTCTGCGAGCAATTCCTGTCGCGCAGCGACATCAAGCAAGACGAGCCGCGTGAAGGAACTGTCGAAGGGCATGGTCACGCAGCTGCACCTCGCGCTCGTGATGGCGATCGACGCGAAGCTGCTGGTGCTCGACGAGCCGACGCTCGGCCTCGACATCCTGATGCGCAAGCAGTTCTACGAGACGCTGCTCAACGAATACTTCGACGAGCAGCGCACCATCCTCGTCACCACCCACCAGGTCGAGGAGATCGAGCACATCCTGACCGACCTGCTGTTCATCGACCGCGGGCGCATCGTGCTCGACGCGACGATGGACGAAGTGCAGGAGAAATACGCGCAGGTCGCGGTCCGCCCCGAACACCTCGCCGCGGCCCGCACGCCACAGCCGTCGCGGAGCGCCAGGGCCTCGGCCGCACGCACATGCTGTTCCGGACGTCGAGCGTGCCGAGCTCGAGCGCCTCGGCGAAGTGGGCGTGCCGTCGGTCGCCGACCTCTTCGTCGCCGTCATCCAGGGAGCACGCGCATGAACCGTTTCCTGTGGCTGGTCCGCCGCGAGGTCTGGGAGCACAAGGCGATCTGGGTCGCCCCGGCGATCGTGATCGGCTGCCTCGTGATCCTGATCCTGACCGGCAACGTGCACCTCGGCCCGATCGGCGAGGCGGGCGATGCCGCCATGTTCGGCGACGTGCCGCCGGAGCTGCAGAGTGAGCTGCTGGTGCATCGTCTACGCGGGCCTCGCGCTCGTCATGGACATGGTGCTGGGCATCGTCGCGTTCTTCTACGCGATCGATTCGCTGTACTCGGACCGGCGCGACCGTTCCGTGCTGTTCTGGAAGTCGCTGCCGATCTCCGACGCCGAGACCGTGCTGTCGAAGTTCGCGGTCGCGGCGATCCTGATTCCGCTCATCGCGCTCGCGGCCTCGCTGGTCGCGCAGCTCGCTGATCGCGGCCGGCGGCTCGGTGCGGCTCGCGATCGAACGGCCTGCCGGGCAGCATGATGTGGGCGCCCGAGGCCCTGTTCGGCGGGTTCAGCGTGGCGCTGCTGTGGTGCGTGACCGCGATTCTCTGGTACGCGCCGATCATCGGCTTACCTGATGCTGGCCTCGGCCTGGGCGCCGCGCGGACCCTTCCTGTGGGCGGTGCTGCCGCCGGTCGGCCTGTGGGTGCTCGAGCGCGTGGTCGTCGGTTCCGAGTACGTCGGCGACTTCATCACCGACCGCCTGTTCGGCCTGTACCGCCTGCTCGGCACGCGCGACGAGGGCGGGATGGGCGAGCTCGAGCGTTCCGACGACCTGTCCGACATCGGCAACTTGGACCTCGTCGGCAGCCTGCGCGAGTTCTACGCATCGCCCGAGCTCTGGCTCGGCGTCGTCGCCGCCGCCCTGCTGCTCGCAGCCGCGATGTGGGTGCGCCGCTACCGCGACGAGACGAGCTGAAACCCTGAATCCGACGGAGATCCGAACGATGAACACGATTTTCCGCGCCGCCGCCGCGCTCGCGTTGCTGGCGGCGAGCCTCCCCGCCCTGGCCGCGAGCGCGACGGCGACGCGATGCCTGGCAGTTCAAGCCCGAGTCGAACGCCGGCCTGACGGTGCGCAACCTCATGGGCACCGTGCGCGTCGAGCGCGGCACGGCGCCCGGCATCCACGTCACCGCCAACACGACGATCGAGGCTCCAAATCAGGCCGAGGCCGACCGGCTCATCAAGCTGGTCGACTTCCGCACGTCGGATGTCGGCGCGGGCTCGCGCTTCGACGTGCGCCTGCCGCGCGAGCACTTCCCGAAGCTGTTCTGGGACAAGGGCGCCGATCGACTGGTACTCGGTGAGCTACGTCGAGCACCTCGGCGAACGCATCCGGCTGGTCGGCGACCGCGGACGATGCGCCGGCCGTGCGCATCGACCTCGCTGATCCGTGCGCCCGCGGGCGCGAAGCTCGACGTCGACATCACCTTCGGTGACGCGATTGCGCAGGACTTTTCCGGGCACGCTGCGCCTCGACGGCGGCAGCGGGCTGCTGTCCTCCACCGGCGGCGAGGGCGAGGTCGAGCTCGACAACGGCAGCGGCGAGGTGGTCGTGAGCGAGCCACCGCGGGCGCGTGATCGCGGACACCGGCAGCGGCGACGTCAAGATCAGCGACTGCGAATGCGAGATCGTGGCCGACACCGGTTCGGGGTCGGTCAACATCGCGTCGCGGCAAGGGCAGCGTCTCCGCCGACACCGGCTCGGGCAGCGTCGACGTCGACGACTTCGCCGGCCCGTTCGCGGCCGACACCGGCTCGGGTTCGGTCAAGGCGCGCGGCCTCACGGACGTGCGCAGCCTCGACATGGACACGGGTTCCGGCAGCGTGAGCATCGAGGGCGACCTGTCCGCGCTCGAGCCGTCACGTCGACACCGGCTCCGGCGGCGTGACGCCTGCGCTCGTCGGCGCAGCCCTCGATGGAGCTGCGCATCGACACCGGCAGCGGCGGCGTCGACGTCAACGCGCCCGGCGCGAGCATCCGCGAGTACGACGACGTCACCATCGTGCGCATGAAGGACTCGGCACGCACGGTGGCGTCATCGACACCGGCTCCGGCAGCGTCGACCTCGACTTCCAGTAACCTCTGAAAAAGGGGACGCACCCCTTTTTGCGGCGGACTGCCAACGCTCCAAAAAGGGGTGCGTCCCCTTTTTCAACCGGCGAGCAGGACGGCCTCGGCGTGCTCCTGCGCCTCGGGCGTGCCGAACAGCACGACGACGTCGCCCTCGCGCAGCGTCATCTCCGGGTCCGGGTCGCGGCCGACGATGCCGTCGCGCCGCACGGCGGTGAACGACACCTCGGCGCCGCGACTGCGGATCTCGCTGGATGGTCCGGCCGATCGACCAGGCGCCCGGCGGCAGCACCACCGTGTGCAGTTCCTCGCGGAAGGTCCCGGACTCGTCGGCGGGGCCCGGCCGGATCGCGGCCGATCACCGAGCGCAGCGTCTTGTAGCGCTGGCGGCGGATCTCGCCGACCGTGCGGATGACGCGCGAGGCCGGCACCTGCAGCATGTGCAGCGCGTTCGACACCAGCGTCAGCGCGGCCTCCAGCGTCTCCGGCACGACCTCCGTGGCGCCGGCCTCGAGCAGGTCCTCGAGGTGCGTATCGTCCGGTGCGCGCACCAGGATCGGCAGGTTCGGGCGCTGGAGCCGCACCGCGCGCACGATCGCGAGCGAGCGTGCCGTGTCGGAGAAGGTCACCACGACCGCGATCGCGCGCTCGACGCCGGCGGACTTCAGCACGCCCTCGTCGGCGGCATCGCCGTAGATCACGGCATCGCCCGCGGCGAGCGCGGTGCGCACGCGCACCGGGTCGAGGTCCATCGCCAGGCACTCGAAGCCCTCGGATCTCCAGCACCCGCCCGACGTTCTGGCCGACGCGGCCGTAGCCGCACAGGATCACGTGCTCGCGCCGCGCGAGCGCCTGGTTCGCGGCGTCGAGCCGGTCGAGCCCGGTCTGCAGCGGGCCGCTCTGGCGCAGCACGAAGCGCGCGATGGACTTGTTGTGCCGGATCAGGAGCGGCGAGATCAGCATGCTGAGCGTGATCGCGGCGAGCAGCGGCTGGGTGAACGAGGCGCCGATGAGCCGGTTGTCGAGCAGGAGCGCGAGCAGCGCGAAGCCGAACTCGCCGCCCGGCGAGAGGACGATCCCGGACCGCAGCGACTTGAACCACTCGCCGGCGAAGGGCCGTGCCGCCAGCATCACGATCGTCGCCTTGAGCAGCAGCATCCCGGCCAGGATCGCGATCACGACGGGCAGGTGCGCTGAGCAGCGAGGGCACGTCGAGCTGCATGCCGATGGTGACGAAGAAGAGCCCGAGCAGCGTGTCGCGGAACGGGCGGATGCCGGCCTCGACCTGGTAGCGATACTCCGTCTCCGCCAGCATCATGCCGGCGAGGAACGCGCCGAGCGCGAAGGACAGGCCCACGGCGTGCGTCGCCCAGGCCGCGCCGATCGCGACGAACAGCACGGCGAACGTGAAGAGCTCCGGCGAGTTGCTCTTCGCGATCTCGTGGAACAGGGGCCGCAGCAGCCAGCGCCCCGAGGCCAGCACGATGAGCAGCGCGACCGCCGCCTTCGAGACGGCGAGCGCGATCTGCGAGCGTCGTGTAGTCCTCCTGCGGCGAGGCGAGCACGCCCGCGAGCGCGAGGAAGGGCACGATCGCGAGGTCCTGGAACAGCAGCACGCCGAACGCGAGGCGTCCGTGCGTGCGGTTGAGCTCGTCCTGCTCGGTGAGCTGGCGCAGCACGATGGCGGTCGAGGACATCGCCACCGCGCCGCCGAGCAGGATCGCGACCGGCGGCGTGAGGCCGATCGTCCAGCCGACCGCGGCGACGGCGGCCGTCGTGCCGGCGACCTGCAGGCCGCCGAGCGTGAACACCTCGCCCCGCATCGCGATGAGGCGCGGCAGCGAGAACTCGAGCCCGAGAGCGAACAACAGGAACACGATGCCGAACTCGGCGAGCGTCTCGGTGGTTTCCGTCGGCGTCACCCAGCCGAGTGCGTGGGGGCCGACGCTCATGCCCACGATCAGGAAGGCGAGGATCATCGGCAGGCGCAGGCGGCGCAGCCCCACGACGACCACGAGTGTCGCCATGAGGAGCAGCAGGACGTCTTCGAGGACGCTGTTTTCCAGGTGCCGCCTCCGGCGACCATGTTACGGGAAAAGGGGACTGTCCCCTGTTAGCATCGCGAGGCAGCGAGGAGATTTCTTGCCGCTCGAATGGACAGATGCCGGCGGCCGCCGGCGGCTCAGGCTCGATGGCCGCTGGACGGTGAATGAAGCGCCGGTGCTTGCCCCGCGCGTCTCCGCGGCTGCGCAGGGCGCGGCCGGCGCAAGCGTGCTCGACGCCACCGCCATCGAGAAGCTCGACCTCACCGGCGCCTGGCTCCTGCGTTCGCTCGAGCGCCGGCTCGAAGAGGGCGGAGGTCGCGTGGAGTGGCAGGGTGGTCGCCCGGAGTCGCTCGACCTCATCGACCGCATCGACTCGCAGGGCGTGCCCGAGGAAGGTTCAGCAACGCCTGCGCCCGCGGGATTGACGCGGGCGCTCGACGACCTCGGGCGCGCGACCGTGAGGGCGCGCGAGAGCGCACTGGACCTGCTCGGATTCGTCGGCCTCGTCACGGCCGGCGTCGGCCGCATCGCGGGCAGCCTGAAGCGTCTGCGGCTTCCGTCGGTCGTCAGCGCACGTGTACGAGACCGGCCTGACCGCGGTGCCGATCGTGTCGCTGATCGCCTTCCTGATCGCGGTGATCGTCGCCTATATCGGCGCGCAGCAGCTGCGCCAATTCGGCGGCGAGATCTTCGTCGTCGACCTGATCACCGTGTCGGTGCTGCGCGAACTCGGCGTGCTCCTGACCGCGATCATCGTTGCCGGCCGCTCGGGCAGCGCATTCGCCGCCGAGATCGGCGCGATGAAGCTGAACGACGAGGTCGACGCGCTGCGCGCCATGGGCATGGACCCGGTCGAGGTGCTGGTGCTGCCGCGCATCTTCGGCCTCGTCATCGCGCTGCCGATCCTGACCATCGTCGCCGACGCCATGGGCCTCGTCGGGCGGGGCGATGCTGTCCTGGTACCTCGTCGACATTCCCTTTCGGCCAGTACGTCGAGCGCGTACAGGGCTCGATCAGCGAGTACACGTTCTGGGTCGGCATCATCAAGGCCCCGGTCTTCGCCGTGCTGATCGCCGCTGGTCGGCACGCTGCGGGGCATGCAGGTGCGCACGTCCTCGCGCGAACTCGGCCGGCTGACCACCGTCGCCGTCGTGCAGTCGATCTTCCTCGTGATACTCGCCGACGCCGTCTTCGCCGTGATCTTCATGGAGCTCGACATCTGATGGCCGCGGTGATCCAGGTTCGCGGCGTCGTCAACCGCTTCGGCCGCCAGGTCGTGCACGACGGCCTCGACCTCGACATCGAGGCGGGCGAGGTGTTCGGCATCGTCGGCGGCTCCGGCAGCGGCAAGTCGGTGCTGCTGCGCACCATGCTGGGCCTGCAGAAGCCGGCGTCGGGCACGGTGCACATCGAGGACGTGGAGATCACGCGGCAGTCCGGACCGCGACCTGGTCGCGGTCAAACGGCGCTACGGCGTCATGTTCCAGCGCGGCGCGCTGTTCTCCTCGCTGTCGGTCGCGCAGAACGTCGAGCTGCCGATCCGCGAGCACTTCCCGATGCCGGACGAAGCCGTCCTGCCGGAGCTTGCGCTGCTCGCATGCGCATGGTCGGGCTCGGAGGAGGACGCGGCGCGCCAAGTACCCGGCCCAGCTATCGGGCGGCATGACCAAGCGCGCGGCGCTTGCGCGGGCGCTCGCCCTCGATCCCGCCATCCTCTTCCTCGACGAGCCGACCTCCGGCCTCGATCCGATCTCGGCCGCGGCCTTCGACCGCCTCGTCCTGGAGCTGCAGCGGGGCCTGTCGCTGACGGTAGTGATGATTACCCACGATCTGGATACCATCGTGCGGGTCTGCAACCGGGTCGGGGTCATCGTCGACGGTCGGATGATCGTCGGGACGCTCGAGGAGATCATGCAAAACGAGCATCCCTGGATCCGCGACTACTTCCACGGCGAGCGCAGCCGCGCTGCGCAGGACCAGGGGCGAAGCGATGGATAGGGAAGCCAGGTACGTCGCGGTCGGGGCCTTCGTGCTGCTGGTGCTCCTGCTCGGCGCGGGCTTCGTGCTCTGGTACTCGAATGCCAGCGACGCCGCGGAACAGAAGCGCTACGAGATCTACTTCGAAGGCAGCGTCACCGGCCTCTCCGAAGGCAGCAGCGTGCGCTACCTCGGCGTCGTGGTCGGGCGCGTCGCGCGCATCGGCATCGACCCGCGCGATGCGCGGCGGGTGCGGGTGGTGGCCGACGTCAACGCGGACGCGCCGATCGGCGCCGACACCGTGGCACGCCTGACGCTGCAAGGCGTCACCGGACTCCTCTTCGTCGACCTGCGCCCGCGCAATCCGGGCACGCTGCCGGGCGTCGTCACCGCGAGCCTCAAGTATCCCGTGATCCCTTCGGAGCAATCCCAGTTCGACGTGCTCGTGAGCAACCTGCCGGATGTTGTCTCGAAGGCCGGCGAGGCGCTCGAGCGCATCAACGCGCTGCTGTCGGACAAGAACATCGCCTCGATCTCCGATTCGCTCGCCAACGCCAAGCGGGCGAGCGCGGAGCTGCCCGCGGCGGTCGCCGAAGCACGCGCGATGTTCGGCGACCTGAAGGAGGCCGCGAACGAGATGGAGGCCACGATGTCGGCGCTAGGCGAACTCGGCGGCACGGGCGGCGGGGACATCAAGGCCGCTGCGACGCGCCTGCGCGAGGTCGCGGACACCATCGCCGTCACCGCCGCGCGCTTCGACCGCATGGTGGCCGAGAACGAGGGCAACGTGGATCGCTTCGCGGAACAGGGCCTTGCCGACCTCGAGCAGCTCCTGCGCGAGACGCGCCAGGCGGTGCGGAACTTCGACACGCTGACCGAGAGCCTCGAGCGCGATCCGTCGCGCGTCATTTACCGACCGGCGCCTTCCGGCGTGGAGATCCCGCCATGAGAACCCTGCTTGTCGCCGCTGCCGTCGTCCTGCTCGCCGCGGGTTGCTTCGGCGGCCTCAAGAACGAGGTGCCGCAGCCGCTCATCTATCGCGTGGATTCGCCGAAACTCGCCGCGGGCCCATCGCTGCCGTCGGACCTGCAGGTTGCAGTTTCCGGAACCGCGCCCGGCCTCGACGGATACGGGATCGCGGGCCGCTGGCCGGGCCGGCGGCTCGATTACATCGCCGGCGCGCGCTGGGCCGACGACCTGCCGCGGCTCCTGCAGTCCGCGCTGGTCGAATCGTTCCAGGATTCCGGGCGGCTGCGCTCGGTGCAGGACGACCTGGGGCGCTTTCGCGCGACGCACACGCTCGTCATCGAGGTGCGCCGCTTCGAAGCCGATTACACCGCCGGCGGCCTTCCGGTCGCGCAGGTCACGCTCGCGGCCAACCTGGGCCGGAACTCCGACCGGCACGTGCTGGCGTCCTTCACCACGAGTGCGAGCGAGTCTGCCGCGGAGAATCGGCAGACGTCGGTGGTCGCTGCGCTGGATGCGGCTTTCAGCCGCGCCGCCGCCGACATCGCCGAGAGGAGCTTCGCGGCACTCGCGGCCGAGCCGCCGGCCGCACCCTGACGCGTCAGGACGACTGGGCCTTGGCGAACATCCCGGTGTAGCCGGCCTCGCCGCGACCCTGCGCGAGCAGGAGCTGCAGGAAATTCTCGGCTGACATGGGCTCGCCGAACAGCCGGCCCTGGCCAAAGTGGCAGTCGCGGCTGCGCAGGAAGTCGAGCTGCTGCTGCGACTCGATGCCCTCGGCCACCACCTTGAGGTCGAGGTTCTTGCCCATCTCGATGATGGTGCGCACGAGCGTCGCGTCTTCCTTCGACACGGTGGCGTGGCGCACGAAGGACTGGTCGATCTTCAGCGTGCCGACCGGGAACTGCTGCAGCGCCGACAGCGAGGAGTAGCCGGTCCCGAAGTCGTCGATGGACAGGTGCAATCCCATCGCGTGCAGCTCGTCGAGCAGGCGCACCATGCGGCCGGCCTCGGTCATGAGGGTGGTCTCGGTGATCTCCAGCTCGAAGTTCGAGGGCGAGACGCCCGCGTCGTCGAATACGGTGCGGTAACGGGTCAGGAACTCGGCATGACGCAGCTGCTTCAATGAGAGGTTGATGGAGATGCGGCCCGGCTTCGGCACCTGCACCTGCCAGCTCTGGTAGTCGCGCACGACGCGCTTCAGCACCCACTCGCCGATTTCCTGGATCAGGTTCGACTCTTCCGCGAGCGGGATGAACTGCGCCGGCGAGATGTCGCCGTGCCCCGGCAGGCGCCAGCGGATCAGCGCCTCGCCGCCGACCACGCGCCCGTCGCGCAGGTCCACCTTGGGCTGGTACAGGATGACGAGCTCGTCGCGTTCGACCGCGCGGCGCAGCTTGGCCTTCAGCATCAGCCGCTCGACCGCCGCGGCGCTCATTTCCGGCGTGAAGAAGCTGTGGCTGTTGCCGCCGTTCTGCTTGGAGTAATACATCGCCGCGTCAGCGTCGCGGATCAGGTCGACGACGTTGTCGGCGTCGCGCGGGCACAGCGCGATGCCGATGCTGCCGGTGACGTAGAGCTCGTGCTGGTTGAGCTGGAACGGCCGGCCGAGCTCGTCGAGGAGTTCGCGCGCGAGCGCGCCGATGACGGCGCGGTTGTCGGTCGCCGCCGGGAGATTCTCGACGAACAGGGCAAATTCGTCGCCGGCCAGGCGGCCGAGCATGGTGTCGCGCGGCAGCTTCTTGTTCATCCGCTCGGAGAGGATCTCGAGCGCCTGGTCGCCCGCGGCGTGGCCGAAGGTGTCGTTGACCTCCTTGAAGCGGTCGAGGTCGAGGTATATCAGTGCGAGTTCGCGCCCGGCGCGGCGCGTGCGCGCGATCGCCTGCTGCAGGGAGTGCTGGAACTGAAGCCGGTTCGGGATCTTGGTCAGCGTGTCGTAGCGCGCGAGGTAACGGATGCGCCGCTCGGCGCGCTTGCGCTCGGTGATGTTGCGGGCTACGAAGATGCAGCCCTGGAAGCGCGGATCCTCGGCGTTCATGATCGAGCCCGACAGCGAAACCGGGATCGTCTGCCCGGCATGCGTGCGGATGGTGAGCTCGAGCACCTCGTTGGTCGCCTGCTCGATGTTGAAGGCCGGGCGGTCCTGGTCGGAGATGACATAGGCCAGTTCGCGCCCTAAAAGCTCCATCTGCGACCAGCCGAGCATCTGCGTGGCGGCGAGGTTCACCCGCTTGATGAGTCCGTCGGGGGAGGTCACGAACACCGCGTCGTTCATGCTGTCCAGCATGATGTCGAGCGCGCGGCCCGTGGCGGCGTGGTCCGCGAGGTTGATGCGCAGGCGCTCGAGCGCGGTGCCGAGCGCGCGCCCCACGCGTCCGGCTGGCACCTCGACGTGCGTCGTCCAGTCGCCGCTCGAGAGCCGCTCCATCGACTTCAGGACGTCGGCCAGCGGGCCGCCGACGCGCCGGTTGAACCGCCAGGCGAAGACCAGCAAGATCGCCAGCACGAGGCCCAGCCCCGCAAGTGTCCAGTACGCGTTCAGCAAAGCGGCCATGGGTCTCTTGGCGCCCCCCGGTGGAAGCGCTCATCATACCGCCCTTGAACGGGAAGCATCTCACCGGCCGAGACCGTGGCCACCTCGTCGAACTCGCCGAGCCGCGTTGTGCGCTGCACCGCGCGGCTGTGCGCCCGTTCCTCGCGATGCGTGAAGCCGCCGCGCGCGACGGTTTCGACCTCGTGCCGGTTTCGTCCTACCGCGACTTCGGGCGCCAGCGCGCGATCTGGAACGCGAAGTTCCGCGGCGAGCGCCCGGCCCGGGACCGCAAGGGCCGGCTCGTGGACATGGCTGCGCTTTCCGCAGGTGCGCGCGTGGAGACGATCCTGCTGTGGTCGGCGCTGCCCGGCGCAAGCCGCCATCACTGGGGCACGGACGTCGACGTCGCCGACGGCCGCGTCATGGCCGGGGGATACAAGCCACAGCTGGAAGTCGCCGAATACCGGCGCGGCGGCCCGTTCGCAGGCCTTTCCGCATGGCTTGGCGACCACATGCAGCGCTTCGGTTTCTACCGTCCTTACACGCGCCGCGGCCGCGGCGTCCAGCCCGAGCCCTGGCACCTGTCCTACGCGCCCGTCGCGAGGCGCGCGCTCGGGCGCATGACGCCTCGCCTGCTGGCGGACGCCATCGCCGGCGCGGGCATCGAAGGGGAGGCGGAGATCCTGGCTCGGTTGCATGTGATTCGCGAGCGTTACGTGCTCGACGTGGACGCGCCGCCCCGCATGCGCTCACGCTTCGCGCGCGTCAGTTCGCGCTGAGCGGGGGTGCGGGTGCGCCGAAGATTTCCTTCAGGTGCCGGACCAGGAGCGTGCGCACGCCGTCCATGGCATTCGACTCGACCGTGAACACCGGCGGGTTGCGGCGCAGCATCGGCCAGCGGCTGCCGCGCGTGAGCCCCTTCAGATACTGCACGTTCTGGTGGATTGCGTTCATGTACGGGTTGTCGCCGTCGTAGAGCGGTTCGACGTAGCGATAGCTGTGGCCGAAGGCCGTCCCGAGCCGATTGTCGATCGTCGAGGCGATGAACTTCGGCGTCTGGCGCAGCAGGTCGAGCCCCGAACCGTAGAGGACCTTTACGCCTTCCGCGCCCGTATGCACCGCGACGTCGCCGAGCACGAACTCGGCGTACAGGCGATCGCGGCACTTCTCGAGGTAACAGCGGTCCGCCATCTGCGCGAGCATGTCGGCGGTGCCGAGCAAGTGGCCCGCGAGCCGGTCGCGCGCGTCGGCGACGCGTAGCAGGTCGAGCGGGACCTCGTAGCCCGTGAAATGGACGATACGCGTCGAGATCGGTACCCAGTTTCCGAGTCCCGCGTCGGGCAGGTAGCGCGCAATGAAGCGGGCGCTGCGGGTCACGTGGTTGCGCGTGAACACGGCGCCATTCGTGATCGCGGCCTCGCCGGTCTCGCGGATGTAGCCCGAGTCGTGGAACAAGGCGGTGATCAGTGCGACAAGCCCGCGTTCGGCACCGAGCCGCGGGCCATCCGGGGCCCGTTCATAGCCGGCGAGCAGCCGGGCCATCGCGAGCACGACGTCCTGCGAATGCTGCAGGTCGTGGTAGACGGTGTCGACGCCGAGGAAGCCGGGCATCTGCCCGGTGAAGAGGCTCTCGAAATCCTTGAGGGCTTTCTCGAGCACCTCGCGCGGCGCGCCCGGCCAGGTGTCCGCATAGAGCTCGAGGACCGCCTCGCGCACGGCTGCGGGCCGGCTCACCTGCACGGTATCGGTGACGTCAAAATCGCTGCGGCGACAAGGCCTTGGCACGGGGCGTCGGTTCTTCTTGTATGGCGTTTCCGGGGTCGATTTTACGCCCCCGGGGGGCGCTTCCACGTGCTGGGGTGCCGCGGACATGCGGGGCATCACAACCCGGGACTCAGCCTATGTCAAATACCGCCGTGACCGGGGCGTGGTCGGAAGGCCGCTCCCAGGTCCGCGGGCTGCGATCGATGGTGCAGGCGGTGCAGCGCGCGGCCAGCGCGTTCGAGGCGAGCATCAGGTCGATGCGCAGGCCGCGGTCGCGGCGGAACGCGTTCATGCGGTAATCCCACCAGCTCCACGCATTCTTCGGCTGTTCGAAACGGCGGAAGAGGTCGGTGAGGCCGAGCGCGGCAATTTTCGCCAGCGCCTCGCGCTCGGGGGCGCTCACATGGACCGAGCCCTCCCAGGCCGCCGGGTCATGCACGTCACGGTCCTCCGGTGCGATGTTGAAATCGCCGACGACGAGCAGGTGCTCGTGCGTGTCGAGGAGGGCCGCGAGGTACGCGCGCAGGCGCTCGAGCCAGGCGAGCTTGTAGGTGTACTTCTCCGAGTCGACCGCCTGACCATTCGGCACGTACACGTTCACGAGCCGGATCGGGCCTATGGTCGCGGCAATCACCCGCCGCTGCGGGTCGGCATCCGCCGGCATGCCGAGCGCGACGTCCGCGGCTTCGCGGCGCGAGACGATCGCGACCCCGTTGTAGGTCTTCTGGCCGAAGAAAGCCGCGTGCAGGCCGAGCGCCTCGAAGTCCGCGCGCGGGAAATGCTCGTCGGCGAGCTTCAGCTCCTGCAGCGCGATCGCGTCCACGGCGTTTTCCGCGAGCCAGCGGCCGAGGTGCTCCATGCGGACGCGCAGCGAGTTGACGTTCCAGGTCGCGATGCGCATGGCGAACCAATATACGCGCTGATCGCCGCGCACGCCTCTTGAGCCGAGCGGTCAGGACAGGAAGGCGGCGGGACGCATCCCCATCGTGCGCGCGACCAGGCTGTAGGGAAACGCCTGGCAGCGCACGTTCAGCACGCTGACGACGTTGTTGTAGTGCTCGCGGCGCTCGTCCACGCGGCCATCGAGCGTCTGCGCGCGCTCGTGCAACGCCTTGAAGGCGCGGCTGGTCCCGAACTGCGGGTAGTTCGCCGCGAGCCGGAACAACGATTCCGCGGCCGCGCGGTACGTCTTGTCCGCGGCGGCGAGCGCCGGCATGTTGCCGCGCCGCGCAGCGGCGATGACGGCGCTGCCGGAGGTGGTGATGCGATCGAGCGTGTCGCGCTCGTACTTCATGAGCCGCGCGCAGAGCCCGACGATCTGGATCATGTGCGCATGGCGCTTCTCGAGCTGGGTCTCGAGTGCGACCCACGCTTCCTCACGGGAGTCCTGCAGGTTGGCGAGGCCGCGGCGAGCGGCGGCGGCCACCGCCGCAGCGAGCGCCGCGAACGCAACGAGGAGAATCCAGGCCATGGGTGAATCGAGTATAACATCGGCCCTCGCGGCTTCCGCGTGGTGGGAACATGACGCAGTCCTGGGATTTGATCGTGATCGGCGGCGGCAGCGGGGGCCTTGCCTGCGCGCAGCGCGCGGCGCGCCACGGGGCGCGAGTCGCCATCGCGGAGCCGGGCCACGTCGGGGGCACCTGCGTCAACGTGGGCTGTGTGCCGAAGAAGCTCATGTATCACGCCGCCGACGTCGCCCACGCGCTCGCGGATGCCGCCGACTACGGTTTCACCCTCGCGTCCGTGCGCCATGACTTCGCCGCCCTGAAGGCGCGCCGCAATGCTTATGTCGAAAAGCTTCGCGGCATCTACCTCGAGAACGTGGAGAGGAGCGGGGCGAAGCTCATCCGCGCCCGTGCCCGGCTTGCGGGCGCAGGCCGGGTCGAGATCGGCGGGGAAACCCACGCCGCGCGCCACGTGGTCGTAGCGACCGGCGGCGCGCCTGCCGTGCCCGACGTGCCGGGCGCCGCGCTCGGCATCACCTCGGACGGTTTCTTTGCGCTCGACGAATTGCCCGGCTCGGTCGCCATCGTCGGCAGCGGCTACATCGCCGCGGAACTCGGGGGCGTCTTCGCAGCGCTCGGCAGCCGCGTCACGATTTTCGCGCGCCACGAACGCGTCCTGCGCGGCTTCGACGAGATGCTCTCGTCGCGGCTGATGGAGGCCATGCGCGCCGACGGCATCGAGATCGTCACGGACGCACTCGCGGCGGCGCTCGAGCGGGATGCCGTGGGACTTCGCCTGGCGCTCGCGGATGGCCGCGAATTCGGGCCCTTCGACTGCGCGATGTGGGCCGTCGGTCGCCGGCCGCAGACCGCGGGACTCGGCCTCGAATCGGCGGGCGTCGCGCTCGGACCCGGCGGCGGCATTGCGACGGACCTGAAGCAGGACACGAACGTCGCCGGCCTGCACGCGATCGGCGACGTCACCGGACGCAGCGAGCTGACGCCGGTCGCGATTGCGGCGGGCCGCCGCCTGGCCGACCGGCTCTTCGGCGGCGAGCCGGATCGTCACCTCGACTATCGCCTGGTCCCCACGGTCGTTTTCAGCCACCCGCCGGTCGGCACCGTGGGCCTCACCGAGGCTGAGGCGCGCACGGCGCATGGCGACGGCGTCGAAGTGTTCCGTCACGATTTCATGCCGCTCTACCACGGCATCACGGCGCGCCGCCGGCGCGCCGAGGTGAAGCTCGTCACCGCCGGCCGCGAGCGGCGCATCGTCGGCCTGCACGCGATCGGCATGGGCGCGGACGAGCTCCTGCAGGGATTTGCCGTGGCGCTGCGCCTCGGCGCCACCAAGCGCGACTTCGACGACACCGTCGCCATTCACCCGACGAGCGCGGAAGAGCTCGTCACGCTCGCCGGATGAATATCCGTTCCTACCGCGACTGGACCCCGCGCATCGGGCGCGGCGCCTGGATCGACCCGGCCGCGACGGTCATCGGGCGCGTGACGATCGGGGAGGACGCCTCGGTATGGCCGGGCGCGGTCATTCGTGGCGACGTGAACGCGATCTCGATCGGCGCGCGCACCAGCATCCAGGACGGCAGCGTCCTGCACGTCGCGAGCAGCCGTCTCGCCGGCGGCGACGGCATCCCGCTCGTCATCGGCGACGAATGCACGGTCGGGCACGCGGTGATCCTGCACGCCTGCACTATCGGCCGGCGCTGCCTCATCGGCATGGGCGCGATCGTGATGGACGGCGCCGTGGTCGGCGACGAGGTGATCGTGGGTGCTGGCGCGCTCGTGCCCGCGGGCAAGGTCCTGCCTTCGCGTACGCTCTGGGTCGGCAGCCCCGCGCGGCAGGTACGCGTGCTCACACCGGCGGAAATCGCGCACCTCGCGGAATCCGCGGCGCATTACGTGAACCTGAAGGACGATTACCTGAAATAAAGGGGACGCACCCCTTTTTCAGCGGCGGACTTCGAGGTGACAGTGGAGTCACTAAAAAGGGGTGCGTCCCCTTTATTTCAGAGACGCTCGAGCGCTCCCATCACCGGCCGCGTCTCGGGACGCACGCCGTGCCAGAGGAGATAGGCCTCGGCGGCCTGCTCGACCAGCATGCCCCAGCCCTTGTAGGCCCGCTTCGAACCGCGACCCGTGGCCCAGCGCATGAAGACCGTGTCGCCACGCCCGTAGGCCATGTCGTAGCAGACGGTGTCGCGGCCGATCGAGCGCGGCGGCAGTTCCGGCACTTCGCCCGCGAGGCTCGCGGCGGTCGCGTTGATGACGACGTCCCAGGGACGGTCCTCGACCTCCGAGAATCCCGAGGCGGAGATCTCGCCGAGGTCGGAGAACTCGTCGCGCAGACCCGCGGCACGCTCCGGCGTGCGGTTCGCGATCCGTACCTCGCGCGGCTCCTGCTCGAGCAGGGGCGCCAGCACGCCGCGCGTCGCGCCGCCCGCGCCGAGGATGAGGAGACGGGCACCCGAGAGCGTCACGCCGAGGTTGCGCGTCAGGTCGGTGACGAGGCCGATGCCATCGGTGTTCTCGCCGTAGAGCTCGGTGGCGCTGCGGCGCACGATGGTGTTCACCGCGCGCGCGCGCTCGGCGCGCGCCGAAAGGTCGTTCACGATCTCTGCCGCCGCGGGCTTGTGCGGCAGGGTGATGTTGGCGCCGCTGCCGCCCTGGACGAAGAACTCGATCACCGCGTGCCTGAACACGGCCGGTGAGGTGTCCAGTACCTTGTAATCCACGACGTGGTCGAACTGGCGTGCGAACAGGCCGTGGATGAAGGGCGACCAGCTGTGGCTGACGGGATGGCCGAAGAGCACGTATCGGCCCGGGCCCGTGTTGATCGTCACTGTCTCGATTCTCCCAGCCACGTTGCGGCCCGCCCCGCATAGTAGCTCAGGATGCCGTCGGCGCCCGCGCGCCGGATGCACAGCAGGCTCTCGAGGACCGTCTTCTTCTCGTCGATCCAGCCGTTCGCGGCGGCGGCGGCGATCATCGCGTATTCGCCGCTCACCTGGTACACGAAGGTCGGTACGCCGAAACGGTCTTTCACGCGACGCACGATGTCGAGGTAGGGCAGCCCGGGCTTGATCATGACGATGTCGGCGCCCTCCTCGAGGTCGAGCGCGACCTCGCGGATCGCCTCGTCGCTGTTCGCCGGGTCCATCTGGTAGCTCGCCTTGTCGGACTTGCCGAGCGCAGCGCCGGAACCGACCGCGTCGCGGAACGGTCCGTAGAAGCAGGAAGCGTACTTGGCGGAGTAGGCGAGAATGCGCGTGTCCTGGCGGCCGTCTTCCTCGAGCGCCGCGCGGATCGCGCCGATCCGCCCGTCCATCATGTCGGAGGGCGCCACCACGTCCGTGCCGGCCGCGGCCTGGGAGCGCGCCTGGCGCACGAGCGCGTCGACCGTCGCATCGTTCAGCACGTGGCCGGAGGCGTCGATCAATCCGTCCTGGCCGTGCGTGGTGTACGGATCGAGCGCAACGTCCGTGATCACGCCGAGTTCGGGCACTGCCTTCTTGAGCGCGCGCACGGTGCGCTGCACGAGGCCGTCGGGGTTCCACGCCTCGCGGCCGTCTTCGCTCTTGGTCGACGGGTCCGGCACCGGGAACAGCGCGACCGCCGGAATGCCGAGCGTGCCCAGCCGCCGCGCCTCCTCGATTACGAGGTCGATCGACAGGCGCTCGATGCCAGGCATCGAGGCGACGGCCTCGCGCCGGCCGCGGCCCTCGATCACGAACAGCGGCTGGATCAGGTCGTCGGCCGCAAGGTCCGTCTCGCGCGCGAGCCGGCGCGAGAACGGGTCACGACGCATGCGCCGCAGGCGGGTACCCGGGAATCTTCCTGTGGCTTTCGGTCCCATCAGGCTTCTGGCTCGGTTCTTCCTGGGGTAGATTGGCCCGCGATGGGCCGGAAATAAGCTGCGACTATGGCCGGTCTTTATACATGAACCGCGGGGACGGAGAAACGGACCGGCGTCGGCGTTTCGGCACGTTGTGCGAGAGCCTGCGGCCGGACCTGCTGCGTTTCGCATGGTGGCTGGGGCGGGACCGGGGCCTTGCCGAGGACGTGGTGCAGGAGTCGCTGTTGAGGGCGTGGAAGTCATTCGATGCGCTGGAAGACGAGGGCAAGGCGAAGTCCTGGCTGCTCACGATCGTGCGTCGCGAGCTGGCGCGCAGCTTCGAGAAGAAGCGGCCCGAACTCACCGACATCGACGCGCTCGTCACCGCCGAATCGGCCGTGCTCGCGGCGCCCGAGGACGAGCGCGTGGAGGAAATGCGCAACGCCATCTTCCGCCTCGATGAGGAATACCGCGAGCCGCTGGTGCTCCAGGTCCTGCTCGGGTACTCGACGCAGGAGATCGCGGACCTCATGGGCATGCAGCAGGGCGCGGTGCTGACGCGGCTGTTCCGCGCGCGCGCGCGGCTGCGCCAGCAGCTCGGACTGCCGCCCGAGGGGGAGTCGTGATGACCTGTCTCGAGTTCCGCCGCCGTGTGGGCGCCGAGCCCTTTGCCTCGGGTCCCGACATCGAGGCGCACCGGTGCGAGTGTGCGGCCTGCGCCCGGCACCAGGACGACCTGCGCGCGATGGACGGCGTCATCCGTCGCGCGCTCACCGTCAACCCGCCGCCGCGCAAGGCAGGTCCGGTTGCGGCGCCGGCGGGCGCCACGCGCCGACGGCTTTTTGCGATCGCGGCGAGCCTCGTCGTGGGCGCCGCCGTCGGCGTCGTGCTGCTCGTCAGCGCCCCCCGCGCCTCGATCGCACGCGAGGTGATCGGCCACGTCGCCCACGAGCCGGGCGCGGTCATCGCGACGGCGCCGCTCGCGCCGGTCGCGCTCGCCGCAGTCCTCGATCCCGAGGGCACGCGGCTCCGTCCCGGCATCGGTGACGTCACCTTCGCCGCGCGCTGCGTGTTCGACGGCCACGTCGTCCCGCACCTCGTCGTGCGGACGCCGGAGGGCCCGGTCACCGTGCTCATGCTGCGGCACCGCACGGTCGCGGAGCCGCTTCGCATCGACGAGCAGGGCTACCGCGGCGTCGTGCTGCCGGCGCCGAAGGGCGCCATTGCGGTCGTGGGCACGGGCATCGCCGACATCGACGCCGTCGCACGGACGGTCATGGGCGCGGTCGACTGGGGCGACTAGCCCGCTCAATCCCCGGAGAGGAGCTCGACGCGCGTGCGGCCCGCGCCGCGCTCGGCGAGAACCGTGTGCAGCAGGGGCAGCAGCTGGCGAAGGTCCTGCTCGAACTGCCACGGCGGATTGACGACGAGGATCCCGGAGCCGTTCAGGCCCGCGCGCGAATCGTCCGGGTGCACGCACAGTTCCGCGGCCAGCAGGCGCTTCACGCCGGCATCCACCAGGCGCCGGTGCAGGCGCGCGGCGACGGCGCCCTGCTTGATCGGGTACCACGCCATCACGACGCCCTGCGGCCAGCGCGATGCGGTGTCGGCAAGCGCCGCGGCGACGCGCGCGAGGTCCGCGTCGGTGTCCTCGTAGGGCGGGTCGATGAGCGCGAGCCCGCGCTTTTCCTGCGGCGGCAGCAGCGCCCCGAGCGCCTCGAAGCCGTCGCGCTCGTGCACGCCAATGCGCGCGTCGCGGCGAAATTCGCTCTTGAGCGCATCGGCCTCCGCGCCCTGCAGCTCGCAGAATGCCGCGCGGTCGCCCGGGCGCATCAGCGTCGCCTCGATCAGCGGCGAACCCGGATAGGTGTGGAGCCCGCCGTCCGGATTCAGTGCGCGCACGAGTTCCAGGTAACGCGCGAGCACCGGGTGCGAAGCTGCAGCGGGCAGGGTCGCGAGGCGGCCGATGCCCTGCGCGGATTCTCCGCCCGGCCCGCTGATCTCGTAGCGGCCGCGTCCCGCATGGGTGTCGAGCAGGAACAGCGGCCGGTCCTTCTCCGTGAGCCGCAGCAGCGCCGCGACGAGCGCCACATGCTTCATCACGTCGGCGAAGTTGCCGGCGTGGAACGCGTGACGGTACTTCACGCCTCGCCGAGCCAGTCGCGCGGGCGCAGCCAGTCGCGCACGAGGGCCTCCTCCGCCGAACCCGCTTCGGGCGCGTAGCCGTACTCCCAGCGCACCAGCGGGGGCAGCGACATCAGGATCGATTCCGTGCGCCCGCCGGTCTGCAGCCCGAACAGCGTGCCGCGGTCGTGGACCAGGTTGAATTCGACGTAGCGGCCGCGCCGCAGCAGCTGGAACGAGCGTTCCCGCTCGCCGAATGGTGCGGCGCGGCGGCGCTCCGCGATCGGCAGCCAGGCCTTCGGGAAGGCCCCGCCCACGGCGCGGGCGAACGCGAAGCATGCGTCGAAGGACGGCTCGTTGAGGTCGTCGAAGAACAGCCCGCCGACGCCGCGCGTCTCATTGCGGTGGGGCAGGAAGAAATAGCGGTCGCACCAGGCCTTGTACCTTGCGTAGCCGCCCGGGATGCCCGCGCAGGCGTCGCGTGCGGTGCGGTGCCAGTGCAGCACGTCCTCGCGCACCGGATAATACGGTGTCAGATCGAAACCGCCTCCGAACCACCACACCGGCGCGCCTTGCGCCGGCTCCGCCATGAAAAAACGCAGGTTCAGGTGCGTCGTCGGCACGTGCGGATTCTTCGGGTGGAGCACGAGCGAGACGCCCATCGCCGTGAACGGCGCGCCCGCGAGCGCGGGCCGGTCGTGGGTGGCGGAGGCGGGGAGATTCGTGCCCGTGACCTCTGAGAAATTCACGCCGCCCTGCTCGATGAGGGCGCCGTCCTTCAACACGCGCGATTCGCCGCCACCGCCTCCGGGGCGTTCCCAGCGATCGCCGCCGAAGCGGGCGCCTCCGTCCGCGCGTTCGATCGCCTCGACGAGGCCTTGCTGCAGTCCCGTCAGCCAGTCGCGCACGGCGACGCGGTCAGTCACGGGTCACGCTCCCGCGGGCGGATCCTGGGCGGCCGCCTTCTTTGCAGCGGGCTTCTTCCGTGCCGCTTTCGGCTTCGTGGCCTTCGCCGGCTTCACCGGCTTCGCGGCCGGGGCGGCGACGGGTCCTGCGGGCGCGGCCTTCTTGCGCGCGCGCGGCGCCTTGGCCGGCGCGCCCTCGGCCGGAGGCGTGGCGGGTGCGGCGGCTTTTGCGCGCCGGCCGAAGCGGCCCTTGCGCTCGGGCGCGGCGGCGATCAGCGCCTGGCATTCCTCGAGCGTGAGCGAGGCCGGCTCGCGGTCCTTCGGCACTTTCGCGTTCTTCTTGCGGTCGGTGACGTAGGGCCCGTAGCGCCCCTTCAGCACCTGGATGCCCGCGTCCGGAAAATCGAGGATCGTGCGCTCGCGGTCGGCGCGCACCTTCGCCTCGACGATCTCGATCGCGCGCGCGAGGTCGACCTCGAACGGGTCGTCCTCCTTGATGGAGGCGTACTTGGCGCCGTACTTGACGTACGGGCCGTACTGGCCGCGGCCGACGCTGATCGGCGTGCCATCCTGCGCGTGGCCGAGGTCGCGCGGCAGCGAAAGCAGCTTCAGCGCGTCGGCGAGCGTGACGTCGTCCATGTGCTGGCCGGGCATCAGGCTCGCGAAGCGCGGCTTGTCGGGATCGTCGCGCGTGCCCTGCTGCACGAACGGGCCGTACGCGCCCATGCGCACCGCGATCGGCTTGCCGCTGACCGGATCCTTGCCGATCTCGCGCGACTCGGCGACTTCCTCGCGCGTCACGTTCTTCTGGACGTGCTGGACTTCCTTGGTGAACGGCTTCCAGAACCGCGCCAGCTCGACGTGCCACTCCTTCTCGCCGTTGCTGATCTCGTCGAGCACGTCTTCCATCTGCGCCGTGAAGCCGTACTCGACGTAGGTCCCGAGGTACTTGACCAGGAACTTGCTGACGATCTTGCCGATGTCGGTCGGGATGAACGCGCGCCCGCTCATCTCGACGTAGCGGCGGTAGCGCAGCGTCTCGATGATGGAGGCGTAGGTCGAGGGCCGGCCGATGCCGTGGCTCTCGAGCGACTTGACCAGGCTCGCTTCCGTGTAGCGCGGCGGCGGCTGCGTGAAGTGCTGTTCCGGGCGGATCGCCTCGAGCGTGACGCGCTCGCCCTCGGCCAGCGGGGGCAGCGCCTTGTCGTCCTCGCTCTCGACGTCGGTCTCGTCCTCGTCGTGGTCCTCGTGGTAGGCAGCGAGGAAGCCCGGCTCGATCAGCGTCTGGCCGTTCGCGCGCAGCACGTGGCGGCTGGCGCCGGTCGCGGACTTCGGGTCGCCCGCGACGAGGTCGACGGCCACCGTGTCGAACACCGCGGGCGCCATCTGGCAGGCGACCGCGCGCTTCCAGATGAGCGCGTACAGCCGGCGCTGGTCGTCGTCGTGGATGTCGTGCTCGGCTTTCTGCGGGGTCTCGGAGGCGACCGTCGGCCGGATCGCCTCGTGGGCTTCCTGCGCGTTCTTCGCCTTCGTCTTGTACTCGTTGACGCCGTCGGAGAGGCCCTGCTTGCCGAACTGCGCCAGGATCGTCTCGCGGATCTCGCGCACCGCCTCGGCCGAGAGGTTGACCGAGTCCGTGCGCATGTAAGTGATGTAGCCGGCCTCGTAGAGCCGCTGCGCGGTCTGCATCGTGCGCCGCGCGGTGAAGCCGAGCTTGCGCGCCGCCTCCTGCTGCACCGTCGACGTGGTGAACGGCGGCGGCGGGTTCCGGCGCTTCGGCCGGCGCTCGACGCTCTCGACCGTGAGCACGCCGTTCGCCGCCGCGAGGATCGTGCGCTCCACGTCGCGCGCGTCGCCCTCGTTGGTGATGGAGAAGCGCGCCTTCTGCGTGTCCGCCTCGACCTTCTCCCCGCGGAACTCGATGAGCCGCGCCGCGAAGCGCGCCGCATCCTTCGACGTGTCGGCCTCGACGGTCCAGTATTCCTGGCGCTGGAACTTCTGGATCTCCGCCTCGCGCTCGCAGATGAGCCGGAGCGCGACGCTCTGCACGCGGCCGGCGGACAGGCCCGGCTTGATCTTCTTCCACAGCAGCGGCGAGAGGTTGAACCCCACCAGGTAGTCGAGCGCCCGGCGCGCCTTGTAGGCGTTCACCAGGTTCTCGTTCACGCCGCTCTCCGCCTGCGCGACCGCCTCGCGCACCGCGTTCTTCGTGATCTCGTAGAAGCGCACGCGCTTCAGTTCCTTGCCCTCGAGCGCGCCGTGCTCGCGCAGGATCTCCGACAGGTGCCAGGAAATCGCCTCGCCCTCGCGGTCCGGGTCGGTCGCGAGGTAGAGCGCGCCGGCTTTCTTCATCGCGCGTTCGATCGCGTCGATCTTCGGCTTGTTCTTCTCGATCAGCTGGTACTTCATCTCGAAGTCGCGTTCCGGGTTGACCGCGCCCTCCTTCTCGATGAGGTCGCGCACGTGGCCGTAGGACGCCAGCACCTCGAAGTCCGGTCCGAGGTACTTCTTGATGGTTTTCGCCTTGGCCGGCGACTCCACGATGACGAGATTTGCGCTCATGAATCCAGGTTCAATGCGACGTCCCCAGAGACGCTAAAGCCGCGGGCCCGGCCGCGGCTCTGCTGTGCACGCGGGGCGGTGGCGTTCAGTGCATGGCATCCCGGCGCTCGTCGAACACCAGGTCTTCCATACGCTGGTAGGCGTTTTCCTGACCCGGCTGGCTGAAAAGCACCATTAAAACGACCCACTTGAGCTGCTCGATGTCGATGTCGTCGGCCTCGAGCGCCAGCAGCCGGTCGATCACGACCTCGCGCTGCTGCACCGAGAGGATGCCGAGGTTCTCGAGGTGCAGCAGGTAGCCGCGCACGTCGGTGTCGAGGCGGACCTGTTCCGAGCCGCTGAAGACGCGCACCGCGCGGGCCGTGCCTTCGCCCAGGGCGCGGTCCGGATCGGTCGCGAGGCTCTCGAGCCAGATCAGCGCGCGCTCGATCTCGGCCTCCGGGTAGCCCGCCTGTTCCAGCTCGGACTTCAGCGCGTCACGGTCCGGCGTGGAGTCGTCCTCGGCATCCAGAAAGTTCTCGAACAGGTGGATCAGGATGTCGAGCACGCTGTCCTTCATCGGTCCTGCCTCGCTGTTGTCCGGCTGTACCGCCCGCCGGCCAGGGTCTCGACCCGGCCTTCGAGCTCGAGCAACTGCAGTTTCGAGAGGACGGATCGTGCGGACATTCCGGTTCTTTCCACCAGCCGGTCGAGGTCCGTCGGCTCGAAGCCGAGCGCATTCAACAGCATTTCCGCGTCGCTGTCCAACGTGCCTTGCGGAATTTTCGCGAATTTGCGCGCGTCCGATGCGCAATCCGTCGCGCTTTCGAGCCTCGAAGCGCCGAGTGCGGCAAGCACGTCGTCCACCGTCTCGACGAGCGCGGCGCCGTCCTTGATCAGGCGGTGACATCCGCGCGCGAGGGGATTATGTATGGAGCCCGGGACCGCCATGACTTCCCGGCCCTGCTCGCCGGCGAGGCGCGCGGTGATCAGCGAGCCGGACCGCGCGGCCGCTTCGACCACGAGCACGCCGCGCGCGAGCCCCGACATCAGCCGGTTGCGGCGCGGGAAATTGTACGGGGCGGGCGGCGTGCCGGTCGGAAACTCGCTGACGAGGGCGCCGCTCGCCGCGATCTGCTCTGCGAGCCGGGCATGGCCGGGCGGATACACGCGGTCGAGGCCAGTACCGCAGACCGCGATCGTGACGCCGCCGGCGGCGAGCGCGCCGCGGTGCGCGGCGGCGTCGATGCCCACGGCGAGCCCGCTCGTGATCGCGAAGCCCTGCGCGGCGAGGCGGACGGCAAAGCCGAAGGCCGTCTCGCGGCCGGCCGCCGTGGCGGCGCGGCTGCCGACGATCGCCACCTGCGGACGCGACAGCACCGCCGGATCGCCCTGGACGAAGAGCGCGGCAGGCATCCCGGGCACCGCCGCGAGCTGCTCCGGGTAGCGGGGGTCGTCGACGGTCACCAGGCTGCGGCCCGGGCCGGCGAGCCACGCGAGATCTCGGTCGATCCCGGCCGAATCCGGCGTCCCCGGGTCCCGCAGGCGCTCGAGCCAGGCAATGCGCCCATCGCGGGTATCCCGGCCGCCCATCCCCCGATCTTCGGACTGGAAACCGAACGCCATGGCGTCAATTTCCACCCCGAACAGACACTATTAATGACGCCCGCTCGGGATCGCTGGAATCGTGCACGGCGCGCGCGGGATCCGGCGGGGTGTCCCCTCGCTTCGCCGGAACTTTATGCTCCGCTCGGGGACACCACCGCCACCTCGCGCGCGCCGTCTGCGCTTGCGGCGATCATGCGGCGCGCCGTTCCTGGCGCCGATCCGGGCGGCCGGGGTCCCGAGCGAGCGCATAAAGTTCCGGCGCGAGCGAGGGAACCCCGGCCAGACCAGGATCGGCGCAAAGTACTGACTTCCGCATGACCACCGGAAACGAAAACGCCGGCACGAGGCCGGCGTTTTCGCGTTCGAACTGAAGAGAACCGGTCAGGGCGAGCGGACCGCGTCCCCGACGTGGACCTCACGGTCCGACCGCCACATCAGCCCATAGCTCATGCGGTCGTAGGCCTTGAAGATCAAGGCGAGCCCGTTGCGCTCGTCCGGCAGCTGGACCTGCGCGCTCTCGCGATTCATCGTCACGTCGCGGACTTCCTCGCCCGCTTCCCAGACCTCGAGCACGTGGCCCGGCTCGAGGCCGTGCTGCGTGCCGCGGTTGATGATGACGACGTCGTAGTCCGCGACCACCGTGCGCTGGTCGATGACCGACATGATCGTGCCGTCGACCTTCGTGTCCGGAATGCGCGGGATGAAGTCCGCCTTCGGGTCGGCCGCGGACGGCAGCAGGATGTCGCCCTCGAGCGTCTCGCGCGCCGAGTCGACGACGCGCAGCGTCGCCGGGTCGCCCGCGCGGTTGAGGTTGGCCTCGCCCGTGAACTGGCCCTGGTAGCCGAGCAGGTCGCCGTCGTCGGGGTCCTTCAGCTCGTCGCCGACGTGGTAGATGCTGTAACGGTTGCCGACCGCGCCATCCGCGAGGCGGCGCGCGTAGATGTCATTGCCGACCGCGGAGATCAGCCGGTGGTCACGCGCGTGCGCGACGTAGGGCGCGCCCTCGACCTGGTCCCTCGTGAGCACGGTCGGGCGCTGCATGAACGCCGCGATGCGCTCGTACGGGATTGCATTGACCGCGTCCGACAGCGGGTTCTCCCGCACGCGCGGGGAGAGGCGGACCGGGCCGCCGCGGGCGAGGGTCACCTGCGGCCTTCCGTCGACCCAGGTGAGCGCAAGCTCGTCGCCGGGGTAGATGAGGTGCGGGTTCGCGACCTGGGGATTGATGTGCCAGATCTCCGGCCAGTACCAGGGATCGGTGAGGAACTTCGACGAGATGTCCCAGAGCGTGTCGCCCGGCTGCACGATGTAGCGATCGGGCGCATCCTGCGCCACGGGGATGACGCTGCGGTCGATGCCCCCGTCCTGCCCGGTGGCTACGCCCGTCGGGACGGCCAGCGAGAGCGTAACCGTGGCAACGGCTGCCGCAGTGAGCGCAAACAGGGGGTGACGGGAATGCGTCTTCGGGATCGGTGCCATTCGAGATGCTCCCTTACTGCCGGGGCAGCCGTAGAATCGTATAATTCACGGCATCCGGTTTCCCACGTAAGTCCATGCTTCGACGAACTTTAGCAGCATTCCCCAGTCAGATACACGCGCCCAGGACCCCGCTCCCATGACGTGCCTCACAATCCTGGAGTTTCCGGACCCCCGCCTGCGCACCCGGGCCACCCCCGTGGCTGCGGTGGACGGGTCATTGCGTGATCTGATCGACGACATGCTGGAGACGATGTATGCCGCCAAGGGCATCGGTCTCGCAGCGACCCAGGTCAACATCCACCAGCGCGTCCTGGTCACGGACATCTCCGAGGAACGCAACCAGCCCCGCGCCTTCATCAACCCGGAGATCCTGTCCCGGGACGGCGTCGAGACGTCGCAGGAGGGCTGCCTCTCGGTGCCGGGCTATTACGACGAAGTCGAGCGCGCCGCGCGCGTGCGCGTGCGTGCGCTCGACCGGGACGGCAAGTCGTTCGAGGAGGACCTCGACGGGCTGCTCGCAATCTGCGTGCAGCACGAGATCGATCACCTCGACGGCAAGCTGTTCGTCGACTATCTCTCCGAGATGAAGCGCCAGCGCGTGCGCAAGAAACTCGAGAAGGAGCGGAGGCTGCGCGCGGATGGCCGCGCGCCCGACACTTCGCGCGCGCCGGCGATCTGACGGACGCCATGCCTACGGACCGCGGCCTGGCGGTCGCCTTCGCCGGAACCCCGGAATTTGCCGTGCCGTCGCTCGACGCCATCGCGGCGTCGCGCCACCGCATTGTGGCCGCGTTCACGCAGCCCGACCGCCCGAGCGGACGCGGGCGTCACCTCGCGGCCAGCCCGGTGAAGGAGCGCGCGCTCGCGCTGGGAATCCCGGTGCTGCAGCCGGCGTCGTTGAAGGGTGCTGAAGCCGCAAGCGCAATTGTCACTTTCGCGCCGGACGTCATGGTGGTCGTCGCCTACGGCCTGCTGCTGCCGCCCGAAGTGCTCGCCGTGCCGCGCCACGGTTGCCTCAACGTCCACGCCTCGCTGCTGCCGCGCTGGCGCGGCGCAGCGCCGGTCGCGCGCGCGATCCTCGCCGGCGATGCGCGCACCGGCGTGTGCATCATGCGCATGGAAGCGGGGCTCGACACGGGCCCGGTGATGCTCGCGCGCGAGCTTGAGATCGGCCCGCGCGAGTCCGCGGGCGAACTCGAAGCGCGGCTCGCGGAAGCGGGCGGCGCCGCCATCGCCGAGGCCCTCGATGCGCTCGCCGCCGGGCGCGCGGAGTTCGTGTCCCAGGATCCGGCGCGCGCCACCTACGCGGCAAAACTCACCAAGGCCGAGGCGCGCCTCGACTGGCGCGAGGATGCCGCCGCGCTCGAACGCCGCGTCCGCGCGCTGAATCCGCGGCCCATCGCCGAGACGACGCTCGACGGTGCGCAGCTTCGCATCCACGAGGCGGATGCCGTATCCGTCACGCCGGGCCCGGTGCCGGGCACCATCGTGTCCGCGGGCGCGGGCGGCATCGTCGTCATGGCAGGCGAGGGCGCGCTCGCGCTGCGGCGCGTGCAGCTGCCGGGCCGTCGGGCGGTGGGTGCGCGTGAACTCGCGAATTCGCGTTCGCTGGTCGGCAGGGTACTTGGGAGCCTCTAATGGATCCGACCATGGGCGCGACCGCGTGCGATATTCGTCCCTGGCAAGGCGCGAGGAGCGATGTGTATCACGTGATACATGAGCGACGAGCAACGCCGCCAGGGACGAATATCGCCCGGTCCCTGCGGGTTACGCGCGGGCCTTGGCGGGACTTCGTTGCTCGCCTTGCCCATAGACTCAGCTATTGGGCTTCGACTCGCGCCTTGTCCCGCCAAGGCGCGCGCGTAACGCGCCTCATGGTCGGATCCAGCAGAGGCTCCCACTGAGCACGCCCGGCGGCGCCGCGATCCGGGCAGCGGCCGCTCGCACGGTCGCCGACGTCGCGACCCGCGGCCGGCGCCTCGAGGACGCAATTGCCGACGCGACGCAGGGCGGTGTGCCGCGGCCGGCGACGCAGTCCATCGCATTCGGCACGGTGCGCTGGTATTTCGAGCTCGATGCCTGCCTCGCGCGCCTGCTCGACCGCCCGGATGGCCAGCAGGATCCGGAATTGCGGGGCCTCCTGCTGGTCGGCCTCTACCAGCTGCTGCATGGCGCGACGCCGGAGCACGCAGCCGTCTCGGAGACGGTCGAGGGAGCTCGCGCGCTCGGCCGCCCTCGCGCCGCCGGCCTCGTCAATGCGATCCTTCGGCGCTTCCAGCGCGAGCGCGCAGCGATCCTTTCGGCCGCGCACCAGGATCGTGCCGCGCGCTTCGCGCACCCGCCCTGGATGCTCGATGCGTTTGCGCGCGACTGGCCCGGGCGCTGGGAGTCGATCGCAGCGGCCGGCAACTGCGAGCCGCCGATGTGGCTGCGCGTGAATGCGCGCCGCGGGACGCGCGATGCCTATCGCGCGCGGCTCGAGGCGGCCGGCTTCGCCGCCGAGGCCTGCGAGTTCGCCCCCGAGGCGCTGCGGCTCGCGGAGCCGACCGACGTCAAGGCGCTGCCCGGCTTTGCGGACGGCGACGTTTCCGTGCAGGACGCCGCCGCGCAGCTCGCGCCGCGCTTCCTGGCGGCCGCGGCGGGCATGCGCGTGCTCGACGCCTGCGCGGCGCCGGGCGGCAAGGCCTGCCACCTCGCCGAACTCGAGCCCGGCCTCGCGGAGCTCGTCGCGCTTGACGTCGACGCGGGACGCGCGGTGCGCATCGAGTCGAACCTCGCGCGGCTCGGCCTGTCGGCCCGGGTCGTCGTCGCGGATGCGCTGAAGCCCGAGTCCTGGTGGGACGGCAGGCCCTTCGAGCGCATTCTGCTCGACGTGCCCTGCTCGGGCAGCGGCGTCATTCGCCGCCATCCGGACATCAAGCTGCTGCGGCGGGTCGCCGACGTCGCGCGCTTTGCGGCGCAGCAGTCGGCGCTGCTGGCCGCCTGCTGGGACCTGCTCGCGCCGGGCGGGCGCCTCGTTTATGCCAGCTGCTCGGTGTTCGTCGCGGAGAACGCGGCGGTCGTCGGACGGGCCCTGGCTGCGGAGCCGCGGGCGGTGGAGGTGACCGAATCTGCTAGGCTTTCCCTGCCCGGCGCACTGCCGTGGCAAGTTGCGGGGCCTGGTTGCGCGCTAGCGAGCGGCGCGGCCGACGCCGACGGCTTCTACTACGCCTGCCTCGAGAAGCGGGCCTGAGGCGATCGATGCGGGGACGTCGCTGGCTGCTTGCATTCGCCGTGCTCGGCGGCGCCGCGCTCGCGCTCGCCGCACACGCGCAGGATTCAGGCCGCTTCGAAGTCCGCAACGCCTACGTCGAACTGGTCAACGGCGCCTGGCAGCTCGACGTCAGCCTCGACCTCGGCCTCGCGGAAGCCGCGCGCCAGGCGTTCGAGGAGGGCGTGCCGCTGGTGCTCCGGCTCGAGGTCGAGGCGAGCGTCGAGCGCCGCCTGCTCCCGGCCGACGATGTCGTCTCGATGACGCGCACCTGGCAGGTCGCCTATGACGCGATCGCGGAACGCTTCGTCGTCACCGACGCCGCGAACGGCGAGCACGTCAGTCACGCGACGCAGACCGAGGCGCTGGAGGCACTCTCGCGCATCAGCGGGATCGTCGTCGCCGATACCGGGGTGCTTCCCGAGGGACGCCGCTTCGACATGCGCGTGCGCGCGACCGTGGAGGTCGGCGAGCTGCCGGCCGCGGTGCGCATGCTGCTGTTCTGGAAGGACTGGTCGCGCAGCACCGAGTGGTACGCCTGGAAGGTGCGGCCATGATCCGGCGCTGGCTGCCGTTCATCGTCGGCGCGGGTTTCGTGGTCTGGATCGCGGCGCTCGTGATGCTGGCGATGACCGCCGGGGGTCCGCAGCGCTTCGGCGAACTCTACCTGCTGATCCTGCTCGTCAACGTCACCGGAGTCATCGCGCTCCTGGTCCTGATCGGCGGCCGTCTCGCGGACTTCGTGCGCGACTGGCGCCGTCACGTCCCCGGCTCGCGGTTGCGCGGCCGGACACTCCTGATGTTCGGCGGCCTCGCGATCGCGCCGCTCCTGCTCGTGTTTACCTTCTCGATCATGTTCCTGACGCGCGGCATCGACAGCTGGTTCCACGCCGAGATACGCCAGGGCCTGACCGACGCGCTCGGCCTGTCGCGCGCGGCGCTCGACCTGCGCATGCGCGAGTACCTCGACCGCACCGTGCGCATCGCCGGCCGGCTTGAGGGACTCTCCGAGGGGGCACTCTACTTCGCGCTAGACGACGAACTGCGTGCCGCCGGCGCCGAGGAGTTCGTGGTCACGAGCGCGGGCGGGCAGCCGGTCGCATTCAGCCGCGCGGGCATGCTGCATTCTCTGCCGGCCGTGCCGCCCGAGGACCTCCTGATGCTGCTGCGGCATGGCCAGCCCAACGTGAGCCTGCAGCCGGCGCCCGGAGGCGGCTACCAGGTGCGCGCGGCGACGCCGATCCGCGCCGGGCCGGGTGCCGGCGCGCTGCTGCTGATCGCGACCTACCCGGTTCCGCAGCGCCTGTCGGACCTCGCGGCGACGGTACAGACGGCCTACCAGCAGTACGGGCAGCTCTCCTACCTGCGCGAGCCGCTGAAGGCGACGTTCGTGCTGACGCTCTCGCTCGTGCTGCTGATGGCGCTGCTCGCTGCCGTGTACGGCGCGCTGTACTTTTCCGAGCGCCTCGTGCGGCCGGTTCAGGACCTCATCGCGGGCACCCGCGCGGTCGCGAAAGGCGACTTCGACACGCGCCTGCTCCGCGCATCGCACGACGAGATCGGCTTCCTCGTCACCTCATTCAACGACATGACCAAGAAGCTCGCCCGCGCGCGCGAGGAGACAGAGCGCAGCCGCGCCACGGTCGAGGCTGAGCGCGCGGCGCTCGCGGTGATCCTCGCGCGCCTCACCAGCGGCGTCGTCTCGCTGGAGCCGGACCTGCGGGTGCGCGTCGCCAACCAGGCGGCGGGCAGCATCCTCGGCGTCGACTTCGCGGGCAGCGCGGGTCGCCCGCTCGCGGAGGTCGCGGCCGGGCAGCCGCTCCTCGCCGAGCTGAATGAAATGCTGCAGCGTCACGTCGATGCGGGCGAGACCGAGTGGCGCGAGCAGTTGACGCTGCGCGCCGACAGCGGCCGGCGCGAGCTTGTCGTGGCCTGTACGGCGTTGCCCGGCGACGCCGGCGCGCAGGGTCTCGTGCTGGTGTTCGACGAAGTCACGCAGCTGCTGCAGGCGCAGCGCCAGGCAGCCTGGGGCGAGGTGGCGCGCCGCCTCGCGCACGAGATCCGCAATCCCCTGACCCCGATCCAGCTCTCGGCCGAGCGCATGCGCAGGAAGCTCATGAGCGGGCTCGCAGCCTCGGAGGCAGAGCTGCTCGACCGTTCGACGCAGACGATCGTGCAGCAGGTTGAGGTCATGAAGCAGATGGTGGCGGCCTTCTCGGAGTACGCCAAGGCGCCCGAGATGCACGTCAGCGAGTTCGACCTCGGTGCGCTGATCCGACAGGTCTCCGACCTGTACCACGCGCAGGATTCCCGGGTCGCATTCGGCCTGTCGCTCGACCCGAAGGCGTCCCAGCTCGAGGCGGACCCCGGGCGCATCCGCCAGCTGCTCAACAACCTGCTGACCAACTCGCTCGAGGCGCTCGACGCGCAGCCGAATCCTGTCATCATGATCGAGACGAAGCGCGTGGGCGGCCTGGTCGCCCTCACTGTCGTCGACAACGGGCCCGGCTTCCAGGGCGACCTGCTCGAGCAGGCCTTCGATCCCTACGTGACCTCGAAGCCGAAGGGCACGGGACTCGGGCTCGCGATCGTGCGCCGCATCGTCGAGGAGCACGGCGGGCAGGTCGAAGTCGACAACGCGCCGCAGGGCGGCGCGCGGGTGCGTATCACGATGCCGGCGACCGCGCGCGAGGCGCGGCGCACCGAGGCGAGGAGAGAGAAAGCATGAGTTCGCCGAGAATCCTGGTGGTCGACGACGAGGCCGACATCCGTGGCCTGCTGTCTGAGATCCTGGCCGAGGAAGGCTACGAGATCGAGGTCGCGGCCGACGCCGCCTCCGCACGCCGCGCCGCGGCGCGCCAGGAGCCGGACCTCGTGCTGCTCGACATCTGGATGCCGGACATGGACGGCATCACGCTGCTGCGCGAGTGGAACGAGAAGAATTCGCTGCACTGCCCGGTCGTCATGCTGTCGGGGCACGGTACGGTCGAGACCGCGGTCGAGGCGACCCGCCTCGGGGCTTTCGATTTCGTCGAGAAGCCGCTGTCCATCGCCAAGCTCCTGCGTACCGCGGAACGTGCGCTGGAGGCGGGCAAGCGCCGGCGCCAGGCGCAGCGCACGCTGGTCCCGTCGCTGGTCGCGCCGGTCGGCAAGAGCCGCCTGATGCAGAAGCTGCGCGAGCAGGTGCAGCAGGTCGCGGGCCACGACGCCTCGGTGATGCTGGTCGGCGAGCCCGGCACCGGGCGCGAGGCCTTTGCCCGCTACATGCATTCCCTCGGCCCGCGCGCCGCCGGTCCCTTCGTCGCCGTCGCCTGTGCGAGCCTCGACGACTCCAATGCCGCGGCGCGCCTGCGCGGGAGCGTGGCGAACGGCAAGCCGGAGCCCGGCGTCTACGAGCAGGCCCGGGGCGGCACGCTGTTCTTCGGCGGCGTGGAAGACCTGACGGCGAACGCCCAGCGGCTGCTGCTCGCGGATTTCGAGCAGCGCGGCTGGCAGCGCGAGGGCGCCGGTCCCGTCATTCCCTTCGAGGCGCGCTTTGTCACCGCGGCGCTGCCGGGCCACGACGGGCCCGCGAACGGCATGCGGCGCGACCTGCTCGCCCACCTCGAAGTCATCTCGATCCGCATCCCGCCGCTGCGCGAGTACGCGGAGGACGTGCCGGACCTGCTGCGACATTATGTTGACCGACTGGTGGACGAGGACGGCATGTCGTTCCGGCGCTTTTCGGTCGCGGCCCAGAACCGGCTGCGCAACTACCCCTGGCCGGGCAACGTCCGGGAACTGCGCAACCTCGTGCAACGCATGCTGATCATCGGCGGGCCCGAGGAAATCGGCCTCGACGAGATCGAGCAGCACCTCGTGGCGCAGCAGGCGCCGGACGAGCCCCTGGTCAAGCAGGACCTGCTGGCCCTGCCGCTGCGGGAGGCGCGCGAGCAGTTCGAGCGGGCCTACCTCCTGCAGCAGCTGATGCTCTGCAACGGCAAGGTCGGGCTCCTCGCCAAGCGGGTCGGCATGGAGCGCACGCATCTGTACCGCAAGCTGCGATCGTTGGGCGTAGACTTCAGGCAGATCACCGAAGATTGATCGGTGACATTCAACGGGAGACAGGCATGAATACGAAAAATGTGCTGGCCGCGGCGATTGCGGCCGTCGGGCTGCTCGGCGCGTACGCCGTGCACGCTGACGACTCGAAGCGCTCGGCCGGCGAGTACACGGACGACAAGATGCTCGTCGGCAAGGTGAAGTCCGCGCTCATCTCGGACGAGACCGCCGACGCGGGCGAGATCAACGTCGAGTCCTACAAGGGCGTCGTCCAGCTGAACGGCTTCGTCGACAACGCCAAGGAAAAGGCGCAGGCCGAAACGGTCGCCAAGGCCGTCGAAGGCGTCAAGGGCGTCGAGAACAACCTGCAGATCAAGCAGGCGTCGCAGACGACCGGCGGCGCGATCGACGACTCGTCGATCACGGCCAAGGTCAAGTCCGCGCTGGTCGACAGCGATGCCACCAAGGCGGGCGACATCAAGGTCGAGACCCGCGGCGGCGTTGTGCAGCTGTCGGGCTTCGTGGCGACCCAGGCCCAGAAGGACGCGGCGACCAAGGTCGCTCAGTCCGTCACCGGCGTGAAAGCCGTCAACAACGGCCTCGGCGTCAAGAAGTAACTCTTTGGTGCCGGGTCGCACTTATCGCACTTATTGCTACGCAATAAGTGCGATAAGTGCGACCCGGCACCATTAATCCCCGACGCGGACCACCAGGAAGTCGACTTCGGCTTCCTTCAGGCGGGTGCGCACGCGCTCGAGCTCGGCGGGATCCGTGATCGGTCCGATGCGCACGCGATGCCAGGTGTCGCTGTCGATGGCGACCCGCTGCACGTTCGACTCGATGCCCTGCAGGGCCAGCTGCGCGCGCACGCGATCGGCATCCTCGAACTTGCGGTACGAGCCGGCCTGGAGCACGTAGGCGCCCTTCTTCTCGACGGACTCCGGCGCGTCGCGCGGCACGACGACTTCCTTCTCCGGGACGACCACCTCGAAGTTCGGCAGCATCTGGTAGAAGTCGTAACGCTCGGCCGGCTCCTCGGTCGCCGACTCGCTCGCCGAGGCGGGCTCGGCCGGGTTCGCGGCCTCGACCGTGGCATCGGGGACTCCCGGGTCGCGCGGGTCGAACAGGTAGAGCGCGATGCCGACGGAAAGGCCGAGCACGAGGCCGATGAACAGCCCGGTCCAGCCGGAGAAGCCCTCGCGCCGCCCGCGATTGCGCTTGTAGTCGCGAGCCACCATCACATGGACTCGGGTGCGGAAACGCCGAGGAGTGCGAGCGCGTTCTGCAGCACCTGCTGCGCCGCGGCGATCAGCGCCAGCCGGGCGTTGCGCGTCTTCGCGTCATCCACGATGAACTGCAGCGCCGCGTAGCAGGCGTGGAACGCCTGCGCGAGCTCGCGCAGGTAGTGCACGACGAGGTGCGGCGCGCGCTGCGCCGCGCCCTGGCCGACGATCTCCGGCCAGCGCGAGATCTCGCGCATCAGCGCAAGCTCGGCCGGCTCGACGAGCGTGCCGATCGCCGCGACGCCGGCGGCGCGGTCGATGGCAAGCCCGCGTTCGGCGGCCTGCTTCAGCACGCTCGCGATGCGCGCGTGAGCGTACTGCACGTAGTAGACCGGGTTGTCGTTGGTCTGCTTCCGGGCGAGTTCGAGGTCGAAGTCGAGCGTCTGATCGTGCGAGCGCATCACGTAGATGAAGCGCGCGGCGTCGTTGCCGACCTCGGCGCGCAGGTCCCTGAGCGTCACGAACTGCGCCTCGCGCTTGCCCATGGCAACCTTTTCGCCGCCCTTCCACAGCGTGACGAACTGGACCATCGGCACCTCGAGCGATTCGGGCGGCTCGCCCATCGCCGCGAGCCCCGCGCGCACGCGCGCCACGTAGCCGTGATGGTCGGCCCCCAGGATCGTCACCAGCAGGTCGAAGCCGCGCTCGCGCTTGTCGAGGTGGTAGGCGATGTCGGAAGCGAAGTAGGTCTTCTGGCCGTTGGCACGCACGACGACGCGGTCCTTCTCGTCGCCGAACAGCGTGGCCCGGAACCAGGTCGCGCCGTCCTGCTCGAACACGTGGCCGTTCGCGCGCAGGCGCCGGAGCGCGCGGTCTATGGGCCCGCCGTCCTTGCCGTCGCCGAGGTCCTGTTCCGAGTACCAGCGGCCGAAGGTGACTCCGAAGTCGGCGAGGTCGCCCTGGATGTCGGCGAGGATGTCGGTGAGCCCCGCGTCGAACACCGTGCGAAAGCCCTCGCCGAGCAGCGCCCGGGCCCGCTCGATGACCGCGTCCACGTACTGGTCCTTGTCGCCGCCCGCGCCCTCGTCGGGCGGCAGCCCGGCAAGCACGTCGGCGGCCGGCCGGCGCAGCGCGTCGCCATGCTTCTCGTGCAGGTGCGCAGCCACAGGCCGGACGTATTCGCCGCGGTAGCCGTTCGCGGGGAACGGCAGCGTCTCGCCGCAGAGCTCGAGGTAGCGCAGCCACACGCTCGCCGCGAGGATGTCCATCTGGCGGCCCGCATCGTTCACGTAATACTCGCGGTGCACGCGCCAGCCGTCGGCCTCGAGCAGGTTGGCCACGGTGGCGCCGAAGGCCGCGTGGCGCCCGTGACCGACGTGCAGCGGTCCGGTGGGATTCGCGGAGACGAATTCGACGATCGTGCTCCTGCCGGTTCCGCCCGCGCCGCGGCCGTAGCGGTCGCCCTGCGCGAGCACGCGCGCCATCTCCGCCTGCCAGGCAGCGGGCGTCATGAACACGTTGATGAATCCCGGCCCCGCGATCTCCGTCTTCGCGACCAGCTCGTTCGCCGGGAACGCCGCGACGATTTTCGCCGCGAGCGCGCGCGGGTTGGTGCGCGCCGCCTTGGCGAGGCGCATGGCTACCCCGGTCGCGAAGTCGCCGTGCGCGACGTCGCGGCTGCGCTCGATCGCGGGATCGGGTGCCGTCGCGTCACCGAGCGTGCCCGCAGGCAGCGCGGCGATGGCGTCATTCACCAGTTTTTCGACGAGGTTTTTCAAGCGCGCAATTCTATCCTACCCACCCGCTCAATCGACCTCTGCCGGGTCGACGTCGAGCGACCAGCGCAGCGCGCGCGGCGGCTTCAGTGCGGCGAGGACGTCGACCCACGAGGCGAGAAAGGCCTGCAATGGGCCACGCGCAGTCGATTCGACCAGCAGCTGCGCGCGATGCCGCCCGGCGCGACGCGCGAGCGCCGCGGGCGCAGGGCCGAGGATGCGCACCCCGCCGCGATGCGCGGCCGGCGCGGCGGCCGCGGCGGCCTCGAGGAAGGTGTAGACGTCGGCCCGGGCGGGCGCATCGGCGCGCAGCAGCGCGAGGTGCGCGTAGGGCGGCCAGCCGGCGGCCCGGCGCTCCTCGAGCGCGAGCTCGGCGAAGCCCTCGTAACCCCGGGTGATGAGGCACTTGAGGAGCGGGTGCTCCGGGTAGGACGTCTGGATCAGCACTTCGCCCGGGCGATCGCCGCGGCCCGCGCGGCCGGCAACCTGCACGATCTGCTGCGCGAGCCGTTCGCTCGCGCGAAAGTCGGCACCGAACAGGCCCTGGTCGGCGGCCAGCACGACCACCAGCGTCACGTCCGGAAAGTCATGTCCCTTGGTCAGCATCTGGGTGCCGAGCAGGATGCGAGCGCGGCCGTCGGCCACCGCGCCGAGCGCCTCTTCCATGTCGCCCCGGCGGCGGATCACGTCGCGGTCGACGCGCACCAGCGGCTCGCGGGGAAACAGCTGCTTCAGTGTGGTTTCGACGCGTTCCGTCCCTTCGCCGACCGGGGCCAACTCATTGCCGCACTGCGGGCAGGCAAAGGGCAGGGCGTCCTCGGCCCCGCAGTGATGGCACGCCAGCTTCGCGCGGGAGAGGTGCACGGTGAGGCGCGCGTCGCAGGAATGGCAGGGGGCGACCCAGCCGCAGCCGTTGCAGAACATCGTCGGTGCGTATCCGCGCCGGTTCAGGAACACGAGCACCTGCCCGCGGTCCGCAAGGTGGCGCTCGATCGCGGCCCTCGCGGGCGGCGAGAGCCCGTCGCGCGCCGCGTTGACGCGCAGGTCGACGACCGTGACGCGCGGCTTGCCGGCACGGCCGGTGCGTTCCGGCAGCGACAGCTTGACGTAACGCCCGGCCGCCGCGTTCGCGAGCGATTCGAGCGAGGGCGTCGCGGAGCCGAGCACCGCCGGCACGCCGGCGCGCTGCGCGCGCATCAACGCCAGGTCCCGGCCCGAATAGCGGAAGCCCTCCTGCTGCTTGTAGGAAGCGTCGTGCTCCTCATCGACCACCACGAGCCCGAGTTCCGGCATCGGCGTGAACACGGCCGAGCGCGTGCCGATCACGACCGGCGCGCTGCCCGCGCTCGCCGCGCGCCAGGCGTCGAGCCGCGCGCCGTCCGCCAGCGAGGAATGCAGCGCGACGACCGGAGCGGAGAGGCGCTCGCGAAAGCGCGCGACGAGCTGCGGCGTCAGCGCGATCTCCGGGACCAGCACCAGAGCGCCGCGGCCCGCCGCCAGCACCCGCTCGATGAGGTTCAGGTACACCTCCGTCTTGCCGCTGCCGGTGACGCCATGCAGGAGGAAGGCGCCGAATTGCCCGAGCGAGGCGCCGATCGTTGCGACCGCCTGGCCCTGGTCTGCCATCAGCACGGGCCCCGGCCGCCCGGCGCCCGCGGGCGGCGGCGGCGCGCTCTGCGCAAAGGATTCTATCCACCCGCGTTCGGCGAGAGCGCGAACCGCGGCCGTGTGACCCGCGGCTGCAATGGCAGGCTGCGCAGCACCGTCTGCGCCGAGCAGCGCAACGAGCGCCTGCTGGCGGCTGCCGAGACGCGCTCCGCCGGCGATCGCCCCGCGGCCGGCATCCGAGATTCTCCAGACGACTTCCTCGCGCGACGCCGCGGCACCCTCACGCAGCATCTTCGGCATGGCACCGAACAGCACGTCGCCGAGCGGGTGGTGGTAGTAGTCGGCGGCCCATCGCAGCACGCCGAAGGTCGCTTCGTCCCAAAGCGGCGTGGCGTCGATCGCCTGGGATACGGACTTCAGGCGCGCGCGCGGCCAATCGCTCGACTCCGAATGTGCGGCGACGACGCCGATGGCCCGCTGCCGGCCAAACGGCACGCGCACCCGCTCGCCGGGCCGTGGGACCGGTGCCCCCGCGGCGGGAAGGTAGTCGAAGCTCTGCCGCATCGGCGTGTCGAAGACAACCTGCAGGATGGGCGCGGACGGGGTCAAATTATTCTTTATGATCAGTGAGTTGCGAAGTGCGCGCTACCGCCTGGAAAGGGCGGGCCGGCGAATCACTCTGATACGCTCGCCGCGTCATTGTCGCGCGAAAGCGCAAGCGGCGTGCGGGCGGAAAGCATGGAAAAGGCGGTTCGCGCAGCCTCGCATCCGCAGCTCGACCGTGGGAGGATATTCCGACGATGCCGAATGCCCCGCTCAAGCGCTCCCACGACCGGATGATCGCCGGTGTCTGCGGCGGCCTCGCCGAGTGGGTCGGCTGGACGGCCGACCGCATGCGCATCGCCTACGTGGTCCTCTCGGTCATCAGCGCCGCTTTCCCGGGCATCATCCTGTACCTGCTGCTCTGGCTCCTGATGCCGGACGCCGACGAAGCGGCGTGAGCCGCGAGCTCGCGGAAAGACTCGGCGAGCGCCACGACCACGCCACCCTGCTCGAAGTGCGCCGTCGCGCGATCGCCGCGGTCCGCGACCTCGCGCGCCAGGTCGTGCCCGGAATCGCGGAGGAAGAGGGGCTCGACCTGGCAAGGCGCGCGCTCCGCGCGCACGGGTTCGCTGCGGACTGGGTCGCCCCGGACGTGCGCTTCGGCACGAATACGCTGAAGAAATACGGCGAGCCATCCGATCCCGGCGTCGTGCTGGGGCGCGACGACGTCTGGCTCGTCGACGTCGGTCCGCTCTGGCAGGACCACGAGGGCGACTATGCCGACACCTTCGCCGTCGGCGGCGACCCGGAGCGACACCGACTGGTCCGCGACGTGCGCGCAGTCTTCGACCGCACGAGCCGGCACTGGCGCGAGACGCGCGCGACCGGCGCCGCGCTCTACCGCTACGCGGCGGCCGAAGCCGCAACGCGCGGCTGGCAGCTCGACCTCGAGATGGCGGGGCACCGCCTCGGCGCGTACCCGCACTCCGTATTCCACGACGGCACGCTGGCCCGTGCCGAGTTCACGCCGTCGCCTGGTCTCTGGATGCTGGAGATCCAGCTCCGCCATCCCGACCGGCCCTACAGCGCCTTCTTCGAGGATCTGCTGCTCGAAGTTAACGACGTCTGAGTTCCGGCGCGCGTACTGCGCCGGGCGGGGTCCCCTCCGCTCGCTCGGCGACCGGACACTCGCTCGCTCCGGGATCCCGCACCGGCTCGCCGCGCGCCTGAAGCGATGGCGTCAACTCCGGCGGGAATTTCGACGCGGCTGCTCGCCGCGCATGGTGTCGTGTGCTCAAGTCCGCCGGAAAAGAAGTGTGCGCCGCGCATCGAGCGCGGGCGGGGTCCCGAGCGAGCGCATAAAGTTCCGGCGCGAGCGAGGGAACCCCGCCCAGCGAAGGTGCGCGGCGCGCGACTCCTATCCCGCAGCCTTGACCGCGTGGATCAACTCCGCCGCGACCTTCTGCGCGTCGCCGTACACCATCCGCGTGTTGTCGAGATAGAACAGGTGGTTCTCGATGCCCGAGAACCCCGCGCCCTGGCCGCGCTTGATCACCAGCACGTTCTTCGCCTTGTCCGCGTTCAGGATCGGCATGCCGTAGATCGGGCTCGACTTGTCGGTGCGCGCGACCGGGTTCACGACGTCATTTGCGCCGATCACGAGCGCGACGTCCGCGGTCTCGAACTCGGCGTTGATCTCGTCGAGGTCGGAGATGAGGTCGTACGGCACGCCCGCCTCGGCGAGTAGCACGTTCATGTGGCCCGGCATGCGGCCCGCGACCGGGTGGATCGCGAAGCGCACCATCACGCCCTTGTCGATCAGCAGCTGGCACAGCTCCCAGACCTTGTGCTGCGCCTGCGCGACGGCCATGCCGTAGCCCGGGATCACGAGGACTTTCTGCGCGAAGGCCATCATGACGCCGGCGTCCGACGGCTCGATCGGCTTCAGCGAACCGCTGACGCCCTCGGTCGCGGCGGCCGCACCCTCGCCGAAGTTCGAGAACAGCACGTTCGCGATCGAGCGGTTCATGGCCTTTGCCATCAACTGGGTCAGCAGCGTGCCGGCGCTGCCCACGACGATGCCGGCGATGATCATGGCGGCGTTCTCGAGGACGAAGCCCTCGAAGGCGACGGCGAGCCCGGTGAACGCGTTGTAGAGGGAGATCACGACCGGCATGTCCGCGCCGCCGATCGGCAGCGTCATGGCGACGCCGAGCAGGAGCGCGAGCGCGAAGAAGCCGACCACCATCTCCATCGTCGGGTGGCTGGACATCACGATCATCGCGCCGAGCGCGAGCGTCGCGGCCGTGATCAGGAGATTGAAGGCCTGCTGACCCTTGAAGCGGAAGCTGCGCTTGATGAGGCCCTGGAGCTTGCCGAAGGCGATCAGCGAGCCCGAGAAGCTCACCGCACCGATGAACGCGCCGGCCGTCGCGAGCGCGGTCACGACCGGGCCGTGGTGCGCTGCGCCGTCCTCGGGCGCGGAGGCCATGCGCAGCAGTTCGACCGCCGCGATCGCCGCAGCCGCGCCGCCCCCCATGCCGTTGTAGAGCGCGATCATCTGCGGCATGTCGGTCATGGCGACGATGCGACCGGACCACCAGGCGAGGCCGCCGCCGATCGCGATCGCCGCGAGCATCAGCGGGAAGTTGCCCATCCCGGGGTAGAGGAAGCTCATCAGCGTGCCGATGAGCATGCCGAAGCCGGCGACGACGATGCCGCGGCGCGCCGTGACCGGCGAGCTCATCGCCTTCAGGCCCATGATGAACAGGAACGCGACGAGCAGGTACGAGAAGTCGATCGCGAGCGTCGCGACGTTCTCCGGCAGCATGCCCGACATCAGGCGGACTCCTTCTTCTTCTTCTGGCCGCTGGCCTTGAACATCTGCAACATGCGTTCGGTGACGACGTAGCCGCCGACCGCATTGCCGGCGCCGAGCACGACGCCGACGAAGCCGATCACCTGCTCGAGCACCGTGTCCGCGCGGCCCAGCGCGACCATCGCGCCGACCAGCACGATGCCGTGCACGAAGTTGCTGCCCGACATCAGCGGCGTGTGCAGGATCACCGGCACGCGCGCGATGATCTCGTAGCCGGTGAAAGCCGCCAACATCACGATGTACAGGGCGATGACGCCTTCCATTTATGCGCTCTCCACGAGTTTGCGGGTCGGTTCGTGGCGAATTTCGCCCGCGTGCGTGACGCAGGCGGCCGCGAACACTTCGTCGGTCCAGTCGATCGCGAGCGCCCCGTCCTTGAGCGCGGGCTTGATGAAGTTGAGCAGGTTCTTCGCGTACATCTCGCTCGCGTGGTATGCGACCGAGGCCGGCAGGTTGACCGGCCCGATGATGCGCACGCCCTGGTGCTCGACCGTCTCGCCGGCGCGCGTCAGCTCGCAGTTGCCGCCGCCCTCGGCGAGCAGGTCGACGATCACGGCGCCCGGCTTCATCCGCTCCACGGCGGCGCGCGTGATGATGCGCGGCGCCGGGCGGCCCGGGACGCCAGCGGTCGTGATCACGCAGTCGGCGGCGGCGATGCGCCCGTCCAGCACTTCCTGTTGCTTGGCCTTTTCTTCCGCCGTCAGTTCGCGCGCGTATCCGCCGGCACCCTCGGCCGTGACGCCGGTCTCGACGAACTTCGCGCCGAGCGAGCGCACCTGTTCGCGCGTCGCGCCGCGGACGTCATAGGCCTCGACCACGGCGCCGAGCCGCTTCGCAGTCGCGATCGCCTGCAGTCCGGCGACGCCCGCGCCGATGACGAGCACGGTGGCCGGGCGGATCGTGCCCGCGGCGGTCGTCAGCATCGGGAAGAACTTGTCGAGCGCGGACGAACCGATGAGCACGGCCTTGTAGCCGGCGACGGCCGCCTGCGAGGAGAGCGCATCCATCGACTGTGCGCGCGAGATGCGCGGCACCAGCTCCATGGCGAAGCTGGTGATGCGCCCGTCCTTCAGTGCGCGCACCAGCGCGGCCTGGCTGTGCGGCGCGAGGAAGCCGGCCACGGCAGCGCCGGGCCTCAGCTTCGCGACCAGGTCGGTTTCCGGCGGCTGCACCGTCAGGAGGAGGTCGGCTGCGGCGAGTACGGCGTCCGCACCGTCGGCGAGGGTGGCGTCCTTGTACAGGGCGTCGGGAAAGCGCGCCGCGGCGCCCGCGCCCCGCTCGATCAGGACCCTGGCGCCGGCCCCCGCCAGGCGAGTGGCCACCTCAGGCACGATTGCGACGCGGTTCTCACCTCGCACGGTCTCTTTCAGCACGCCGATCGTGACTGGCATCCAGTTCATCCCTTAAGGTCTTGCCGGCCGGGCGGCGGCGCGTTGAAAAATATCACAAACGTGCCGTATTGTTTGAGGGATTCGGGAACCGGAAAGAGGCCATGGTCTCGGGCAGCGGCATATCCAGGGCGACCGGCAAGGCGGGCAGCGCACCTTTTGCGCTGTCGCAGCAGGTGCTGCGCACCGACGCGTCCGGCATGCCCCTCGAGTGGATCGACTACAAGGAGGCGGTGCGTTTGCATTGCCTCGGCCAGGTCGCGTACGCGTTCGGCAGCCGCCTGTACGCGCTGCACGGCGGCACCAACGCGCGCACCGGCCGCCAGACCGTGATCGAAGTGAACTCGATGATGGCGACGCAGGGCAGCACCGGGAATCCCGGAAGCCTGCGCGGCGATTACGTGCCGCCGCTCAACAACGAGACGCTGTTTCGCCGTGACGCGAACCTGTGCATGTACTGCGGCGGGCGTTTCACCGCGCATCAGCTCTCGCGCGACCACGTGCGGCCGTTCTGCAAGGGCGGCAAGGACGTCTGGAACAACGTCGTCGCGGCCTGCCGGCGCTGCAACAACCAGAAGGCCTCGCGCACGCCGGAACAGGCGGGCATGCAACTGCTCGCCGTGCCGTTCACGCCGACCTATGCCGAGTACATCTACCTGAAGGGCCGGCGCGTGCTCGCCGACCAGATGGAATATCTCCTCGCGCACTTCCCGCGCACGAGCCTGCTGCACGCCCGCATCCAGCGATTCAGGCAGTGAATCGCGCCGGGCCGCCTGCGGTCCACCTGATCGACGCGAGCTACTTCGTCTTCCGCGCCTACTATTCCGTCGGCCTCGAGATGACCGACGGCGACGGCCAGCCCGTCAACGCGCTGTACGGATTCGGCCGTTTCCTCGGCGACCTGCTGGAGGAGGCGCGGCCCGAGCACGTCGCGGTCGCGTTCGACGAGTCGCTGTCGACCTCGTTCCGCAATGCCATCTATCCGGCGTACAAGGCGAATCGCGAGCCCGCGCCGCCGGAGCTGAAGCGCCAGTTCGGCCTGTGCCGCGAGCTGTGCCGGCTGATCGGCCTCGCCGAGTTCGGCAGCCCGACGCACGAGGCGGACGACATCATCGGCACGATCGCCACGCGCATGCGCGCCGCGGGCCACCGCTCGGTGCTCGTCACGCGCGACAAGGACTTGGCGCAGCTGGTGCGCGACGGCGACCACTACTGGGATTACGCGGGCGAGCGGCGCTTCGCATACCAGGACATCGAGGGGCAGTTCGGCGTGCGGCCGGAGCGGATGGCGGACTACCAGGCGCTGATGGGCGATTCGGTGGACAACATCCCGGGCATCCCGGGCGTCGGCCCGAAGACGGCGGCGGCGCTGCTCTCGGCGTTCGCCTCGCTCGAGGAGATCTACGCGGGACTCGACCGCGTGGGCGCGCTGCCGGTGCGTGGCGCGGCGAAGCTCGCGGCGAAGCTCGTGCAGCACCGCGAGGCGGCATACCTCGCCCGGCGGCTCACCGTGATCGCCTGCGACATGCCGCTCGAAGTCAGCCACGAGGCCTTGCGCCGCCGCAAGCCGGATCTCGAGGCGCTCGGCGCCTTCTACGACCGCCAGAAATTCGGCCCGGCTCTCCGGCGCCAGGCGGAACGCCTCGCCGGCGCGTAAAGGATCCCCATGAATCCTCCGATGATCCCGCTGCCCGGCTATCGCGAGTTTCCGCCGGACGAAATGCTGGCCCGTGCGCGGGCCTTTGCCGACGAGATGTCGCGCCGCCGCACGGTGCGGGAGTTCTCGGCGCGGGCTGTGCCGCGGGCGCTGATCGAGGAATGCCTGCGTGCCGCGGGAACAGCGCCCTCCGGCGCCAACCAGCAGCCCTGGCATTTCGTCGCCGTCTCGGACGCCGGCGTGAAGCGGCGGATCCGCGAAGCCGCGGAAGCGGAGGAGCGCGAGTTCTATTCGCATCGGGCGCCGCCCGAGTGGCTCGAGGCTTTGCAGCCGCTCGGCACCGATTACAACAAGCCATTCCTGGAGATTGCGCCCTGGCTGATTGCAGTCTTCATCCGGCGCTTCGAGCGCCTGCCGGAAGGGAGAAAGCGCAAGCACTACTACACGGACGAGTCGGTCGGGCTCGCCACCGGGCTGCTGCTCGCAGCCGTGCATCATGCGGGGCTCGTGTCGCTCACCCACACGCCGAGCCCGATGAAGTTCCTCAACGACATTCTCGGACGGCCGAAGGACCTCGAACGGCCGTTCCTGCTGCTGATCGTCGGTTACCCGGCCGCCGGGGCGACCGTGCCGGACATCGCGCGCAAGCCGTTTTCCGACTTCACGGGCTTCGTCTAGGGAAATGTCCGCGACCGTTCGCGACGGTCACCTCAGCGCAGCTGCAACGAGCCGGCGATAAAGCCGCTCCTTGAGATCACGCGGGGCATCCACGCCCATCCGCGCGAACAGCTGCCTGCTGTCCGCATCGCGCGGCAGCGGCCGCAGCAGCGCCGCGCCGATCGCCAGCTTCCCTGCGAGCGAATCCGATCGAGCCTTCAGCCGGCGCAACGCGCCGCCGAGGCGCACCTCTTCCGCGCTGAGGTCGGTGCCGAAGGGCAGGGCCACGAAGCGCCCGGCGGCGCGATGCGGGGCGAAGCCGCGCTCGAGGCGCTCCGGCAGGTTCCCGCGGTGTGTGTCGGGGATCCGGAACGTGGCCGGCAACTTGCCGGCGCGCTGCGCCTCGGCGACGAGCGCCGGCTGGAACCGCGAGTCGGCGATCGCGAGCATCGCGGCCGCGACTTCCGCGTCGCTCCGGCCGCGGATATCGGCGATGCCGTATTCGGTCAGCACGACGTCGCGCAGGTGGCGCGGTATCGTCACGTGACCGTAGTTCCAGCGGATGTTCGATTCGACCCGGCCGCCACTCGCGCGCGTCGCGCGCACGGCGATGATCGAGCGGCCGCCGGGCAGGGCGTGCGCCTGGGCGACGAAGTTGTACTGCCCGCCGACGCCGGAGACGACGCGACCGTCCTCGAGGCCGTCGGAAACGGCTGCGCCGCCGAGCGTCGCCATCATCGCCGAGTTGATGAACCGCGCATCGCGGCGCTGGGCGACCTTCGCCTCCCAACCTGGCCCGAGCAGCTCGTTGGTGAAGCTGACCGGCATCATCCGGAACAGCGCGCGCTCGGCATCCGGCATGGCGCGCAGCGCCTGGTAGAACGCGCGCGGCCCGAGCAGGAAGGCGCCGTGTAGCAGTGCCCCGTCGGTCTCGTTGCGTCGCTTCAGGATCCCGGCGCGGTAGAGATCGAGGAAACCGTCCACGAACATCTCGGTGACTGCATAGAGCCCTTGCGTAAACGGCGCGTCGCCGCCGAGCGTGCGCATCTCGGCCTCGAAGCGCGGCAGCAGGCCGGTGTCGCCGAGCGCGCGCCGCCAGTCGGCGTTCCCGCGGTGGCGCAGCGTCATCGCGTGCACGATGGCGTCGCCGAGCTCGCCGATGCCGATCTGCACCGTGCCCCCGTCCCGGATCAGCAGGCTCGCCGCGAGCGCGATGGCGTGCTCGGCGGTCGGGATCGGGAGGTTCGGCGGCGCCACGAGTTCGTGGTATCCGCGTGCGTCGTCGACCACGAAGTCGAATGTCGAAGCGGGCACGTCTGCGTCGCCGAACATGAATGGCATGTGGTCGTTGACCTGCGCGACGATGGCGACCGGAGTACCGGCCAGTTCACGCGCGCGCATCATCGGGATGAGGTCCGCAGTCACGTCCGGGTTGCTGCCGAGGCTTGCGCGGCCGTCGGGGCGCAGCGCGATCTGCTGCGCGATCACGTTCGCGCCCTCGGCGAGGACGCTGCGTGCGACGTGCGTGTAGTTGATGCTGGCGTAGGCCTGTTGCGCGAGCGGCACGCCGAGCCAGGCGCCGGGCTCCATGAAGAACTCCTGCACGCGCACGTTGGCCGGCAGTCGTCCCGCACGGAGCGGCGCGATCCACGCCGGCTCCGGCGCATCGCCGTAGACCTTTGCGGTGATCGGGCCGACCAGCCTGCGCTCGAGTTCGGATCCCGGTTGCGGCCGCGCGAGCGTGAGGCCGGTCATGATCGAAAGCTCGACGCGGGGATCGGCAACGGCGCGGCGGTAGAAGGCGTTGACCAGCGCGACCGGCTTGCCGGCTCCGATCGGCGTGCACAGTGCGATTCGCCTGCCGACTTTCGTGAGCACGGCTTCGACGCAGTCCTCAACGCCGTCGAACTGCCGTGGCGCGGTCGCATTCATGGATCCGACTCTAGCCGACGGGAGCGAGCTTCAGTTCGAAGCGGACGTCCACCGCGTCGCCGACCCACTCGGTGGAGGCCCATTCGCCCTGCCCGAGGCCGAAATCGAGGCGCTTGAAGCTCGCCGAGCCTTTCATGACCGTAGCCGCGCCCGCCGGCGCCAGCGTGAACGTGACGGGCACGGCCTTTTTCACGCCGCGGATCGTCAGCTCCCCGCTTGCGCGCCAGGCGGCGCCGACCCGCTCGAAGCGCCCGGCGTGAAACAGGGCCTTCGGATGCTGCGCGACGGAAAAGAAATCCGGGCCGCGCAGGATCTCGTCGCGCTCGCCGTCCTGGGTGTCGATGGAGGCCGTCTCCACGCTGACGTCGAGCTGCCCCTGGGCGGGCTGCGCGGGATCGAAGTCGAGCACCACGTGGAAGCGCTTGAACGCGCCCGTGAACTTCGCGTCCGCCTGCGTTGCGGTGAATTCGAGTGTCCCCGACGTGGCGTCGGCCTGGAGCGGCCCGGCCTCGGCCGTTGCGCCGACAGTGAGGGCCAGGGCGATTGCAAGCGCGCGCAAGGTCATTGCGCGCGCCCGGGCAGCATGCGCCGCAGGAGCCCGTCGCGGTCGATGAACTGGTGCTTCAGCGCCGCGGCGACGTGCAGCCCCGCGAGCACGAAGAGGACGTTCACGAGCAGTTCGTGAGCTTCCTCGAACAGGTCTTTCAGTCCCGGGTCCGGCGCGACGAAGTCCGGCAGCTGCACGAGCCCGAACCAGCTGGCCGGCCGGTTCGCGGCCGACGACATCAGCCAGCCGGAGATGGGCAGGGCGAACAGCAGGACATAAAGGGCCCAGTGATTCAGCCTGGCTGCGACGTCCTGCCAGCGCGGCATCGGGGGCGGCGGCGGCGGGCGGTCGATCCAGCGCCAGGCGAGGCGGATGAGCGCAAGACCCAGTATCGTGATGCCGACCGACTTGTGCCGGGCCATCATCACCAGTCGTTCGAGCCCGACGGGCAGTTCGTGCGCGACCTTGCCGAGCGTCACCTGGACGATCAGCAGGACGACGATTGCCCAGTGCAGGAACTGCGCCACCGAGCCATAGCGCACGGAACTGTTTCGCGCCGGCATCAGGTCTTGGAGAATACGCCAATGCACAAGTTCCTGTGGTCGCTGCTGCCCGCCCTGGCCCTCGCTGCCTGCGCCGCACCGCCGCGCGGGCAGGCGCCGCCCGCTGCGGAGTCGCCAGTCGCCACCAGGCCGGTGGAGCCCGCACCGGCCGCGCAGGTCTGGACGGTTGTCGCTTCGCAGCTTTCGGTGCGCGTCTATCGCGACGGCCCGATGCAGAAGCTCGGCCACGATCACCTCATCACTTCGGACGGCCTCGTGGGCACGATCGCACTCGGCGCGCCGCTCACGGCGACCCGCTTCGACTTTCGCGTGCCGCTGGCGTCACTGGTCGTGGACGACGAGGCGGCGCGCGCCGCGGTCGGCGGTATCTTCGCGGCGCCGGTGCCGCAGAAGGACCGCGACGCGACGCGCCACAACCTGCTGGGCGCGAAGCTGCTCGACGCCGCACGCCAGGACACGATGCGCCTGGCCGCCCAGTCGATCACCGGTGGGTCGGGGCACTATGAAGCGCGCGTGCGCGTGTCGCTTGCAGGCCGCGAAAGCGAGGTCGTCGCGCCGTTCACCGTCACGATTGACGGTGACCACCTCGAGGCGCACGCGGGCTTTCGCCTGACACACGCCGATCTCGGCCTCGAGCCGTTCACGGTGGCCCTCGGTGCGCTGCGGGTGCGCGAGGACTTCGACGTCGACCTGACGCTCGAAGCGAGGCGCGGCTCGTGACCGCGATCCGGTTTCGCAATCCCGAGGTCCGGATGTCCGCGGCGCTCGCCTCGGCCGCGGCCACCGTGCGCGATCCGTCGGTCACGCTGCGCGAACTGTTGGGCGCACTGGGCGAGCAGGGACTTCTCGTATTCTGCGGCGTACTCGCCGCGCCCTTCCTGCTGCCGGTGACGGTGCCCGGCATGAGCACCGTGCTCGGGTTGCCGATGCTGCTGATCGGTTTCGCGGTGATGGTGAGCCGCGTGCCCTGGCTGCCGGAACGCCTGCTCAACCACAGCCTGCCCGCACCGACGGTGCGCAAGGTACTGCAGAAAGTGCAGGGCTGGGCCGAGCGCTTCGAGCACCTCGTGCGCCCGCGCTGGCTCGGCCTCACCGGCAGCCGCGCGATCAACGTCCTGAACGGCGCCCTCGTGATCGCCGCGGTACTGCTCCTGATGGCGCCGATCCCGCTGGTGCCGTTCGTGAACTCGATCCCCGCGCTCGGGATCCTGCTCCTGTGCTTCGGCATGGCCGAGCGCGACGGCGTCGTGATCGCGCTCGGCTACCTGCTGACGCTGGTGGCCGCGCTATACATCGCCGTACTGGTCTACCTGATCTTCTACGCCGGCATGCACCACGAACAGGTCATTGAATCGCTGAAACACTGGTTCGATTGAACGCTGCCCGGTGAAGTGCTACAAGCGTCCACGATTTCAGCCATCCCGCCATCTCCCGAGGATACCCGCAGATGAATCCCAAGCATTTCCGCGACGCCGGCCTGGCGGTCGCCGTACTCCTGCTTGACGACGGCCTGTGCGCGCGAGGAAGCCCCCGCCGCGACGACGGCGGACGGCGGGCTGGACCGCACGGTCCTGCCGATCCACGAACCGGCGGTCGACGCCGATCAAGGAGCTGGACGCGCGCAATGCCAAGGCGCCGCCGCGCTTCGAGGTCAAGGCGCCGGAGGGCGCGCCGAACGTCGTCATCGTGCTGATCGACGACATCGGCTTCGGCGCCTCGAGCGCCTTCGGCGGCCCGATCCACATGCCGACGCTCGAGAAGCTGGCGGGCAACGGCTTGCGCTACAACCGCTTCCACACGACGGCGCTCTGCAGCCCGACGCGCGTCGCGCTCCTGACCGGTCGCAACCACCACGTCGAACAACGCGGGCGCGATCATGGAGCTGGCGACCGGCTTCCCCGGCAACACCGGCATCCGGCCGCAGAGCGTGACGCCGCTCGCCCAGATCCTGCGCCTGAACGGCTACAGCACGGCCGCCTTCGGCAAGTACCACGAGACGCCGCCCTGGGAAGTGTCGGTCTCCGGTCCCTTCGACCGCTGGCCGACCGGCTCGGGCTTCGACAAGTTCTACGGCTTCATCGGCGGCGAGACCAACCAGTGGGCGCCGGCGATCTTCGACGGCGTCACGCGCGTCGAGCACGACATGTCGCCGAGCTACCACTTCACGACCGACATGACGAACCAGGCGATCAAGTGGGTGAGCGCGCAGCACTCGCTGACGCCGGACAAGCCGTTCTACATGTACTTCGCGACCGGCGCGACGCACGCGCCGCACCACGTGCCGAAGGAATGGATCGCGAAGTACAAGGGCCAGTTCGCCGGCGGCTGGGACAAGCTGCGCGAGGAGACCTTCGCGCGCCAGAAGGCAGATGGGCGTCATTCCGGCCGACGCGAAGCTGACGCCGCGGCCGAAGGAGATCCCGGCCTGGGACGACATGAGCGCCGACCAGAAGCGCCTGTTCGAGCGGCAGATGGAGACCTTCGCCGGCTTCGCCGAGCACACCGACCACGAGGTCGGTCGGCTCGTCGCGCAGCTCGAGGCGCTCGGCGAGCTCGACAACACGCTGTTCTTCTACATCGTCGGCGACAACGGCGCGAGCGCCGAGGGCGGCCCCGAGGGCGCCTACAACGAGATGATGGCGCTCAACGGCATCGTCGGCACCTACGACCAGATGGCGGGCCACGTCGACGACTGGGGCGGGCCGACGACGTTCCCGCACTACGCGATCGGCTGGGCCTGGGCGACCAACACGCCGTTCCAGTGGACCAAGCAGGTGGCGAGCCACTTCGGCGGCACGCGCAACGGCATGGTCCTGCACTGGCCCAAGGGCATCAAGGCGAAGGGCGAGATCCGCAGCCAGTTCCACCACGTCATCGACGTGGCGCCGACCGCGCTCGAGGCGGCCGGCATTCCCGAGCCGAAGATGGTCAACGGCGTCGAGCAGCGCCCGATGGACGGCGTGTCGATGCTCTACACCATCGACGACGCGAAGGCGGCGGACCGGCGCAAGACGCAGTACTTCGAGATGTTCGGCAACCGCGCGATCTACCACGAGGGCTGGGTCGCCGCGACGCGGCACTCGATTCCGTGGCTGCTGGCCGCAGAACCCGCCGCTCGCGGACGACGTCTGGGAGCTCTACAACGTCGACGAGGACTTCAGCCAGGCCGACGACCTGGCCGCGAAGAACCCGGAGAAGCTCAAGGAGCTGCAGGACCTCTTCATGCAGGAGGCCGAGCGCAACCACGTGCTGCCGATCGACGACCGCCGCTCGGAGCGCTTCAACCCGGCGATCGCCGGGCGCCCGGACCTGCTCGGCGGGCGCACGACGATGACCGTCTTCGACGGCATGACCGGCATCATGGAGAACGCCTTCATCAACGTGAAGGGCGTGCGTCACTCGATCACGGCCGAGGTCGTGGTGCCGGACTCGAAGACCGACGGCGTGATCATCGCGCAGGCGGGCTACTTCGGCGGCTGGGCGCTCTACATGAAGGGCGGCCGCGTCGTGCACGACTACAACTTCTTCGGGCTCTCGCACACGAAGGTCGCCGTCGAAGGCGCCGCTCGCGCCGGGCAAGCACACGATCGTCTACGAGTTCGTGCCCGACGAGGCGAAGCCGGGCACCGGCGGCAAGTCGATCCTGCAGCGTCGACGGCCAGGTCGTCGCCGAGGGCCACATCCCGAAGACCCAGCCGTTCGTGTTCTCGGCCGACGAGGGCGTGGACGTCGGCGTCGACAACGAGACGATGGTCTCCGACGACTACAAGCCCGGCGCCACCGACTTCAAGGGCGAGATCGTCAAGGTGACCGTCGCCCAGCTCTGACCCGCGGACATGGCGGGCAGCCGCCGCCCGCTTTAGCGCGCTCGCCGGGCGGGTCCCCGAGCGAGCGCATAAAGTTCCGGCGCGAGCGAGGGTTCCCGCCCGGTGAGCGCTCCTAAAACGGACATCAGCGCTTGTCGATCTCCGCGAGCAGGTCCTTGGCGCCGTACACCTTCTCGAGCGCCGTGCGGATGTACGCCGGATGCACGCCGATCGAGCGGTTCATCCGCTCGTCGAACCAGTAGCTGCCCGAGATCGAGTGGATGTTGCCGTCGAAGGCGAGGCCGACGATCTCGCCCTTCGCGTTCAGCATCGGGCTGCCCGAGTTGCCGCCGACGATGTCGTTGTCGGTCGTGAAATTCGCGCGCGTCGACATGTCGAGGCGGTCTTTCGCGGCCATCCAGCGCGGCGGGATCTTGAACGGCGGCTCGCCGGTCGCGCGCTCGAAGGCGCGTGAGAGCTCGGTCCACGGCCTGACTTCCTGGCCCTTTTCGACCCAGCCTTTCATCGCGCCGTAGGAGAGGCGCAGCGTGAAAGTCGCGTCCGGATAGATGCTCGTACCGTATGCGGCGAATCGCGCCTTCGCGATCTCCTCCTGGCCGTGATCCGTCGGGCCTTCGACTTCTTCCTCGAACTGCTTGCGCAGCGCCCGCGCGTCGGGGTCCACTGCGACGGCGAGGCGGATCATCGGGTCCTGGCTCGCGTCGATCGCAGCCTGCCCGCCTTCGTACAGTGCAACCCGCGCGGCGGAGTTGCCGAGTGAGCTCTGGCGCACGAGCGCGGTTGGCGAGCGTGTCGGGCGAATCGTTGCCGAACACGCGGCGCACGATCGGGTCATCCGGGCCGAGCCATTCGCGCATACGCTCGAGTCCGAAGGAGAGCCGCAACTACCTCGAAATCCGGGTAGATCGGTGTGTCGGCGCTGAGACCCTGCACCACGGCCGAGCAGCCGCGCCTCCGTGAACTCCGGCAGGCGCGCTTCGTTAGGCTTGGCGCGCTCTGCCGCCGCGCGCACGAGGACGCGTGCGTGCTCGAAGAGCTCGCTGTTGAAGGCGGCGGGCGGGCGATCGAATACAAGGGCCTCGATGAACGGTAGGCCGCACGAGGATGTTGCGCCAGGTGTCCTGGGCCCTCGCGATCTCGTCGAAGGCGCCGCTCGCAGGCGAGCGAGGCATTGCCGGCGACATTCGCGCGCGCTTTTTCTTTGGCCGCCGCGTTTTCAAGCAGCGCCGGATCGAGCAGGGCGTCGAACTGCTCGCGGCGCACCTTGATCGAGTTCTCGATCTGGTTCAGGTACGACTCGGCCGTGCGGCGCGGTTCCTCGCCCGTCTTCGAGTACTGGATCATGCGGCCGCGCAGCTCCGAGAAGCGCATCAGCCAGAACGGCAGGATAGGTGTCGCGCTGCAGCGCGAGCTGCGCAGCGGTCAGCAGGCGATCCGTATCGCCCGGGTGACCGGAAACAAACACCGGTCACCCGATTGCGCGCCGTCCCAGTCGAAGCGCAGGTGGTTCGGCGTCTCCGCCGGCTTGCCGTTCTCGTAAGCGCGCAGGATCGACATGTCGAGGCACCAGCGCGGGAACTGGAAATTGTCCGGGTCGCCGCCGAACGCCGCGATGTCGCGCTCGGGCGCGAACACCAGGCGCACGTCGTCGTAGCGGCGGTACTTGTAGAGCCAGTGCTGGCCGCCCTGGTAGAGCGACACGCGCTCGCACTTGAGGGCGCCGCCCTTCGCCTTCGTCGAGGCTTCCTCGCAGGCCTGTTCCATCGTCGTGAGCGCCGCGCGGCGCGCCTCGACCACCTTGTCCGGCGCGACGCCCTCGAGGGCGGCCGCGACCTTGGCCGTCACATCCTCGGTGCCGACCAGCACGGAGACCGCGTCTTCCTCGCACTTCAGCTCTTTCTCGCGCGTCCCGGCCAGGAAGCCGTTCGTGTTGAGGTCGTTGCCCTCGGAAGAATTCTGGACGACGCATTCCTCGGCGCAATGGTGGTTGGTGAGGATGAGGCCGTCGCCGGAGATAAACGACCCGGTGCAGCCCGTCTCGAGCCTGACGGTCGATTCGCGCACGTGCTTGAGCCATGGGGCGTCGATCTTGGCGCCGTACTTCTGCTCGATCGCGGCGGCGGGCGGGTTGTCGAAGGTCCACATGCCTTCATCGGCGGCCGCGGGCAGGGCTGCGAGCGCGGCGAGCGTCGCGAACGGGACGAGCTTCATCGGGAACTCCAGGGGATGGCCAGGGCCGCCCGGGGCGGCGAAGGCGTCATGGTACCGGCTGCCCGGCATCGTGGGACAGGGCGGACCACCGTTCGACGCGGCCGGCGGGCTTTTCATCGTGCCGGGTCACGCGCGGCGCAGGGCGATTGCGGGCGGGCGAGTCGCGCTCGGGGTCCCGGAGGTTGGGGCAGGTTGCGCGGGCCGGGTCGAAGCGCAGCGTCAGGGGCGATGCGGCTCATTCGACCGTCGTGAGCAGCAGCTGCGTGCCTTCGGGCGCGAGGAGGAGTGCATGCCGCGAGGCGTCGAGCTGGCCGGGCAGGCGGCGCGCGAATTCGAAGCCGGACTCCGCGAGCTTCGCGATCCGCGCCGGCATGTCGGCGTCGGTGAAGACGAGGGCCGGCGAGCGCAGGCTGCCGGCACGCAGCAGCGCGACATTCAGCGAATCGCTGGTGAGGCCGATGTGCGGATAGGGCTCCTCGCCTTCCTCCGCGGGCACGAAACCGAGCCGCTCCCAGTCCGCTTCCGCCCGCTTCATGTCGGCGACCGGCAGCGCGAACTCCTCGAACCAGCCAAGGCGCGAGGTTTCGCCGGGCCCGAACGGAGGCGGCGAATGAGTGCGCGCCTCGAGCAGGCGGATCGATTGTCCTGCCGCCTCGATGCGCGCCTCGTTGAACACGTCCTCGCCGAGCCGGCGATCCAGGACCTCGATGCCGCGGCGCTCGATCGCCTTGAGCTCATCACTCAGTTCCGGCAGTACGAAAGCGATCAACGGCGACTGCGGCAGTTCGCGGCCGTGCAGGCCGATCGTGAGCCGCCCGTCGCCGACGGCGGCGTAGGGATACGGGAAGGCTTCGCCGGTCGTGACCTGCGCGAAGCCCAGGCGTTCGTAGAACACCACGGATTCCGCCGGATCCGGCGCGTACACGCTCACCTCGTGAAAGCGCCCGATCACTGCGCCCGCTCCGTGCCTGCGCCGAGCCGCGTACGGACGAGGCTGGCGAGGCAGTCCACCTGCGCCGCGTCGTCGTTCAGCGCCGGGATGTACTCGAAGTCGATGCCGCCGGCCGCGACAAAAGTCGCCGCGCCGCGGATCGCGATCTCCTCGAGGGTCTCCAGGCAATCCACCGCGAAACCAGGGCAGGCGACCGCAATGCGCGTGACGCCGGACTGAGCGAGGGCGCGCAGCCGGTCCTCCGTGTAGGGCCTGAGCCAGCGCGCGCCGCCGACGCGCGACTGGAACGCGACCGACCAGCGCGCCGCGGGCAGCGCGAGCCGTCCGGCGACGAGCCCCGCTGTCGCGAGGCACTGCACGCCGTACGGATCACCGCGGTCCGCATAGCGCTGCGGGATGCCGTGGAAGGAAAACAGGAGGTGGTCGAACGGCGCGCGCGCCGCGCGGATGCTGGCGGCGAGCGCCTCGATGTAGCCGGGCTCGGCGTGGTAGTCCTCGATAGCAAGCTGCGCGGGAGGCGCGGGCCAGCGCGCGAGCGCCGCGTCCACGCGGTCGAACGCTGCGGCGGTCGTGGTCGCCGAGTATTGAGGATAGAGCGGCAGCACGACGATCCGCGTCGCGCCGGCGGTGCGCAGTTCTTCGAGCGCGTGGCCGATGGAGGGTTTGCCGTACGTCATGCCCATGGCGACCACGGTTGGATCGGCCTGGTTTTCCGTGAGCTTGCGCCCGAGCGCCCGCGTCAATGCCACGGTGCCGGTGAGGAGCGGCGACCCGGCTGGCGTCCAGATCTGCTGGTAAGCGTGGGCGCTCCGGGCGGGCCGAAACGGCAGGATGAAGCTGCGCAGGACGATCTGCCAGGGAATCCGCGGCAGGTCGACGACGCGCCGGTCGGACAGGAATTCCGCGAGGAAGCGCCGCACGGCCTCGGGCGTCGGCATATCCGGCGTGCCGAGGTTGATGACGAGGACGCCGGTCGTGGCGGACATGGGATCACGATACCGCAAGGCCCGCGCGTGCGGTACGAAGGCAGCGGGCGAAAAAAAGCGGCCGGGAGGAAGCCTCCCGGCCGCGCGTCAGTTGCGGGCGCTCACCAGCTCAAGCGTACGCCGGCGAACAGCACGTTCGCGTCGTCGCCGATACGGTAGGCGACACCGGCCGAGAACATGTCGGTGAAGTTCCAGCGGCCGGCGAACTCGAACGCTGTCTCGTCGCCACCGTCGCTGAGGTCGGTGTAGACCACGTGGCCTTCCATCTCGAACTGCGACATCTGGCCGCGCACGCCTGCCGTCAGCAGGTAGCCGTCGTCACTGGCACTGAATGGGCCTGAGGAGAGGTCGGTCTCCGTGTAGCCGACGCGGCCCACGACATCCAGGGTGTCGTTGATCGGAAAGTGGCCGCCGAGGCCTACGGCGATGTTTTCGATGTCGATGACGTCGACCGAGGCATCCACGTAGTCGGCAAACGCGAACCAGTTGTTCGCGAAGCCGACCGAGCCGCGCACGCCGAAACCGTCGCCGCTCGGGGCATCGTCGATGTCCAGGTCGATGTAGTCAGCCTCGACGTAGGAGTAGTTCATGCCGTCGGCTTGCGCCGCGAGTGGCGCGACCGCCAGCAGGAGGCTGCCCAACATGATTTTTCCGAACTTCATGATCTGTGTCCTGTATGAGGAAGCGGGGAGGGAGGCTTCAATAATGGGATGTTAAATAGCGCTGCCGGGCGTGCACAGCACGGCGTGGCGTATTTGTGACCGGATTCAATGGAACAGCGGATTTGCGCGGAAATCCGCGAGTTTCCGCGCAGAAAAGCGAGACGCCCGTTGTTGTTTCCGCGCCTCTGGCGCGGTGTCAGGGCGTCACGCCACCGACGCAGACGTACTTGATCTCGGTGTAGTCGAGCAGCCCGTATTTCGAGCCTTCGCGCCCGGTGCCGGATTCCTTCACGCCGCCGAACGGCGCGACCTCGGTCGAGATGAGCCCGGTGTTGAGTCCGACGATGCCGTACTCGAGCGCTTCCGACACGCGCCAGGAACGGGCGAGGTCGCGCGTGTACAGGTAAGACGCCAGGCCGAATTCGGTGTCGTTCGCCATCGCGATCGCTTCCTGCTCTGTGTTGAAACTGAACAGGGGCGCGAGGGGACCGAACGTTTCCTCGCGCGCGACCGCCATCGCGGGCGTGACGCCCGTGAGCACGGTCGGCTCGAAGAACGTGCCGCCAAGCGTGTGGCGCTTGCCGCCGAGCGCAATCGTAGCGCCCTTGGCCGTCGCGTCCGCGATGTGCTCCTCGACTTTCTTGACCGCCGCCGCGTCGATCAGCGGGCCCTGCTCGGTCTCGCCCGCGAGGCCATCGCCGACCCGCAGCTTCTGCACGGCGGCCACGAGCTTCTGGGTGAACGCCTCGTACACGCCCTTCTGCACCAGCAGGCGGTTCGCGCAGACGCAGGTCTGGCCGGTGTTGCGATACTTGCTGGCGATCGCGCCCGCGACCGCCGCATCGAGGTCTGCGTCGTCGAACACGATGAACGGCGCGTTGCCGCCGAGCTCGAGCGACACCTTCTTCATCGTCTTCGCGCACTGCGTCATCAGCAGCTTGCCGACCTCGGTCGAGCCGGTGAAGGACAGCTTGCGCACGCGCGCATCGCCCGTCAGCACGCCGCCGATCTCGCGCGCGGGCCCGGTGATGACGTTGATGACGCCGGCCGGGATCCCGGCGCGCGCGGCGAGCTCGGCGAGCGCGAGCGCGGAGTAGGGCGTCTGCGTCGCCGGCTTGACGACGACCGTGCAGCCGGCGGCGAGTGCGGGCGCGACCTTGCGGGTGATCATCGCGGCCGGGAAGTTCCACGGCGTGATCGCCGCGACCACGCCGACCGGCTGGCGCAGCACGAGGATGCGCTTGTCCGCCTGGTGGCCGGGAATCACGTCGCCATAGACGCGCTTCGCTTCCTCCGCGTACCACTCGACAAAGGCCGCGGCATAGGCAATCTCGCCCTTCGATTCGGCAAGCGGCTTGCCCTGTTCGGCGGTCATGAGCCGCGCGAGGTCGGCGGCGTTCAGCAGGATGAGGTCGTTCCAGCGGCGGAGCACGATCGAGCGCTCCTTCGCGGTTTTCGCCGCCCATGCCGGGAAGGCCGCGTGCGCGGCGGCGACGGCCTTTTCCGTCGATGCGGCATCGAACGCGGGCACCGTGCCGAGCGATGCGCCGGTCGCCGGGTTGTTGACGGGCAATGTGACGCCGCCCGGGGCATCGAGCCATGCGCCATTCACGTAGCACTGCTCCCGCAGCAGGGCGGGATCCTCGAGCTTGAGGCCGCCCGCAGGGGCCAGCCGTTCGTCGTCTTTCGCGCGCATCAGGAAGCCTTCACGACGCGCTGGTCGATCGCGCCGAATATGGAGTGGCCGGCCGCGTCGAACATCTCGATCCGCACGCGGTCGCCGAAGGAAAGGAAAGGTGTCATCGGTTTGCCGTGGTCCAGGGTCTCCAGCATGCGCCGCTCCGCCAGGCAGGTCGAGCCGGAGCCGCGGTCGACGTTGGATACGGTGCCGGAGCCGACGATGCTGCCCGGCCCGAGGCGGCGCGTCTTCGCCGCATGCGCAATCAGCTGGCCGAAATCGAAGGTCATGTCCACGCCCGCGTTCGGGCGGCCGAACGGCTCGCCGTTCAGGTGCACGACGAGCGGCAGGTGCACGCGCGCATCGACCCAGGCATCGCCGAGCTCATCCGGCGTCACGGCGACGGGCGAGAACGCCGTCGCGGGCTTCGACTGGTAGAAGCCGAATCCCTTCGCGAGCTCCGCGGGAATGAGGTTCCGCAGCGACCAGTCGTTCACCAGCATGACGAGCTGGATGCGCTCGCGCGCCGCCGTGGCGTCAGTACCCATCGGCACGCTATCGGTGACGACCGCGACCTCGCCTTCGAGGTCGATGCCCCAGTCTTCGTTGTAGAAGGGCGCGTCGGCCTGCGGCGGGAGGAAGTCGTCCGAGCCGCCCTGGTAGACGAGCGGGTCAGTCCAGAAAGAGTCGGGCATCGTCGCGCCGCGTGCCTTGCGCACCAGCTCGACGTGATTGACGTAGGCGCTGCCGTCCACCCAGTGATAGGCGCGCGGCAGCGGCGCGAGCGCCGTGGCGGCATCGAAGGGTGCGTTCTTGCCGCGCCCGGCTTCGAGTTCGCGCGCCAGTGCCTCGAGCGCGGGCTTCTTGCGGCCCCAGTCGTCGAGCGCGTCCTGCAGCGTGTCCGCGATGCCCTGCGCGGGCATCGCGCGCGAGAGGTCGCGGCTCACGACCGCGAGCCTGCCGTCGCGGCCGCCGGGGAGCGTCGCCAGCTTCACTTTCCGGGGCCTTTCCAGCTGTCCACGTAGCCCGCCCACTCGACGCGCTTTGCGGCGTCGCCGATCTCGAGCGCGTCGCGGGTGTCCACCATCACCGCGTACTCGTCGGTCGCGGGCTTCGGCTGCACCAGCATCCGCGACAGCGCCTTCGGGTGCGGGCCGTGCGTGAAGCCGCCCGGGTGCAAGGTCAGCATGCCGGGATGGATGTTGTCGCGGCTGAAGAAATCGCCCGCGTGATAGAACAGGACCTCGTCGTAGTCGTCATTGTTGTGGAAGAACGGGATCTTGATCGCGCCCGGGTCGGTCTCGAACGGGCGCGGCACGAAGGTGCAGACGACGAAGCGGTTGCCGACGAAAGTCGTGTGCGCCGACGGCGGCAGGTGATAGCGGTGGCTCATCAGCGGGCGGATGTCGCGCACGTTGATGCGACACACCGACAGGTCGCCGTGCCAGCCGATCGCATCGAGCGGGTTGTGCGGGAACGTGACGGTCGAGACCGCGCCGCGGCGCTTCACCGCGACTCGCCAGGGCTTCTCGTCCTGCTGCGCGAGGAAGGCCTCGTCCACGCGCGGCGCGTCGAGCATCGCCGGGTCGAAGATCGCATGGCCGCCGACGAGCCCTTTCTCCGGCAGCATGTACGACGCGTTCGTCGCCTCGATCATCAGGATCGCCGCGGGTTCGGCGCACTCCAGTCGCCACATCGTCCCGCGCGGGAGCACGACGTAGTCGCCGGCCTCGAAGGCGAGGCGGCCGAAGTCGCAGTAGAGGTCGCCGCGTCCCTGGTGCACGAACAGGAGTTCGTCCCCGTCGGCATTGCGGGCCAGCGCATCCATCTTCCCGGACGTGCGCCAGAAGCGGATGCGCACGCTCGTGTTGAAGAGCAGGTCCGGTGCGGCCCACGGGTGGCCCGCCACCGCCTCCAGCTTCGTGAAGTCGAAGGCGTGCGGCGAGAGCGGGCCCTCGAAGTTCGACCAGCCGGTCGGCGGGTGGCGGTGATGGAAGAAGGAGGCGGGGCCGAAGAAGCCCTCCTTGCTCATCTCCCGCTCGAAGGTCCCGGGCGGCAGGTCGGCGTGGGCCTGGCGGGAGGCCGTCCCCTCGATCCGCGGGTGTCCGATGTAGCGTTTCATCGACCCAATTTAGTTCACATGAACTATTGGCAAGGGGACTGTCCCTTTCAGCACCACCGCGTGACCGCACTCCAGCCCTTCGCTGAAAGGGACTGTCCCCTCTGAAGACTCGTCCGCGATCACCGCTCCATGATCGCCGTCACGCCCATGCCGCCCGCGGTGCAGACCGAGATCAGGCCGCGGCCCGAGCCGCGCCCGGCGAGGAGCTTGGCGAGGGTCGCCACGATGCGCGCGCCGGTCGCGGCGAACGGGTGGCCGACCGCAACGCTGCTGCCCTTCACGTTGAGCTTCGCGCGGTCGATCGTCCCGAGCGGCTTCGCGAGCCCGAGCCGCTCGCGGCAGAACTTTTCCGATTCCCAGGCCTTCAGCGTGCACAGCACCTGCGCGGCGAAGGCCTCGTGGATCTCGTAGAAGTCGAAGTCCTGCAGCGTGAGGCCGGCATCCGCCAGCATGCGCGGCACGGCGTAGGCGGGCGCCATCAGCAGGCCCTCGCCGCCGACGAAGTCGACCGCGGCGGCCTTGCCGTAAGTCAGGTAGGCCTGCACGTCGAGCCCGCGCGAGCGCGCCCATTCCTCGCTCGCGAGCAGCACGGCGGCGGAGCCGTCCGTCATCGGCGTCGAGTTGCCAGCGGTCAGCGTGCCGTCCTTCGCGAACGAGGGCCGGAGCTTCGCGAGCTTCTCGAGGCTCGAATCCGCGCGCACGTTGTTGTCGGTCGCAAGCCCGAGGTAGGGCACGACGAGGTCCGCCATGAAACCCTCGGCCCAGGCGCGGCTCGCGTTCTGGTGACTCGCCAGCGCGAGCGCGTCCTGGTCCGCGCGCGAGATCTGCCAGGTACGCGCCATCTGTTCCGTATGCTGGCCCATCGAAAGGCCGGTGCGCGGTTCGCCGACGCCGGGGAAGTGCGGCTTGAAGTGGCGTGGCCGCAGGCCGAAGAACGGCGCGATCCGCGCGCCGAACGATTTCGCCGCATGGGCGCGCAACAGGATCTGCTGGTATCCCTTGCCGAACACGATCGGCGGGTCGCTGACCGTATCGACGCCGCCGGCGATGCCGGCATCGATCTGGCCCAGCGCCACCTTGTTCGCGACCACGATTGCCGCCTCGATGCTGGTGCCGCAGGCGCGCTGCACGTCGAGGCCGGGCGTTTCCGGCGAGAGCCCGGAGTCCAGCAGCGACTCGCGCGCCAGGTTCCACTGGCTCGAGTGCTTCATCACCGCGCCCGCGACCACGTCGCCGAGGCGCACGCCCTTCAACCCGTACTTGTCGACCACCGCCTTCAGCGACGCGGTGAGCATTTCCTGGTTGCCGACGCTCGAGTAAGCGCCGTGCGCGCGCGCAAAGGGTATGCGGGCGCCGCCGATGACTGCGACGCGCCGGGGCTGCGATCCGACCAGCATGGGGGCTCTCCGATGGGGGCAGGGCTGCTGCTTCCGCTAGAATGCCAGCATCCCCACGGGCCCGCCACGGCGCGCACCCCGGTAGTCCCGCGAGCCCCATGAGCGAACCCGGCAGCTTTTCCAACGCCTTCCCGCGTGATTCGCGCGCGATCCTGCGTCTCGCGTGGCCGCTGCTCGTCAACAATCTCGTGATCGCCGGGATGATGCTCGCGAACACCCTGTTTGCGGGCCGTCTCGGCCCCGAACCGCTCGCGGGCGTCGCGGTCGGCGGCAGCTACTACCAGATGTTCTGGCTGTTCGGCCTCGGCGTGCTGATGTCGATTTCGCCGATCGTGGCGCACGCCTATGGCGCCGGCCGCGACGAGGAAGTCGGGCGGCGCTTTCGCCAGGGCATCTGGCTCGCCCTCATGCTCGCCGTGCCGCTGGTCGGTGCGCTCGCCTGCGTCGAGCCCGTGCTGCGCTGGTTCGGCACCGAAGCTCGCGCCATCCCGCACGCGGCCGGGTATGTCTATGCCATGTGCTTCGGCATGCCGGCGATGCTCGTGTTCCTCGCGCACCGCTACACCAGCGAGGGCATCGGCTGGACACGCCCGGTGATCTACACGGCCGCGGTCGGCCTCGCGACCAACCTCGCCGGCAACTGGCTGTTCACGCTGGGCGGCCTCGGCATCCCGTCGCAGGGCGCGCGGGGCTGCGGCATCGCGACCGCACTCGCCAGCTGGGCCATGCTCGCCACCATGCACGCCTATCAGCGCCGCCACGCGGTCTACCGCCGCTTTGGCCTGTTCAGGCATTTCGAGCGGCCCGACCGGCGCGCCCTCGGCGAGATCCTTGCCCTTGGCATCCCGATCGCCGGCTCGGTGGTCTCAGAGGGCGCGCTGTTCGCGGTCGCGGCACTCCTCATGAGCACGCTTGGCACGGTGACGGTTGCCGCGCACCAGGTGGCCATCAGCTACGCCTCGCTCATGTTCATGATCCCGCTGTCGCTGCACTCCGCGACCACGATCCACGTCGGCCACCAGGTCGGGCGAGGGGACGTGTGGGCGGGCCGGAACGCCGGCTGGAGCGGGATTGCGATGTGCGGCATCGTGATGGCGGCGTCATCGCTCGTGATCCTCGCTGCGCGCGAGCCCATCGCGGCCGCGTACACCACCGACTTTGCGGTGCGCGATCTCGCAATCTGGCTGCTGCTCTTCGTCGCGCTGTTCCAGGTCCCGGACGGGCTGCAGGTCGGCACCGCCGGCGCGCTGCGCGGCTTCAAGGACGCGCACGTGCCGATGGCGCTCAATTTCGGGGCTTATTGGCTGATCGGGTTCCCGGCCGCCTGGTGGTTCGGCATTCGCCAGGGCTACGGTCCCACCGGCATCTGGGCGGGCCTGATCGCCGGGCTCGTGACCTGCGCGGTCTTCCTGCTCCTGCGTTACCGCCACGTGACGCGCGTGCGCGTCTTGTCGGCTGCCTGAGCGGCAGTCAGCGGAAAGTTGCGGGTTTTTCGGGTTCCGGACGGGCGCCCGGAAGGATCAGCGGAGGTCGGCCTGCTGGGACACGGCGCCGGCCGCGATTGCCACGGCGCGCCAACCGCCCTCGTCCCTGGAGGCGGCGAGCCAGGCGCGCCGCTCGGCCGCGGGCGCGAACCCGTTGACAGCCGAGAGGCGGTCACCGAGTGCACGGACGGCCGTCGCCACGAGCACTTCGCGGTAGTGCGGAAGCCAGTCGATGGCGGCATTTCGTCCCATGGGGCGAAATTTAATGTCGCCGACGGAGAAAAACCAACGAACGGTGTCGCAATCTACTGACGTTTTTTTCGCTCGCGCCTACAAATCCTGTCCGCACTCGCTGACTTCGTACGCCGGCACGCGCGCTTGGCCGGCCGGGGACCCTCGCTCGCGCCGGAACTTTATGCGCTCGCTCGGGGACCCGGCCGGCCGGCATGCGCGTGACAGGGCTGCGGCATCGGCGCGCACGTGCGAGCCGTTGCGGGACCCCGGAGCGAGCGAGTGTCCGTTCTCCCGAGCGAGCGGAGGTGGTCCCGCCGGCGAAGTACGTGCGCGGTGATCCCCCGGCCGGCCAAGCGTGAGTCAGGAGGGCGGGTTGTACCCGTGCGACAACGTATCGACGTCCACCAGCAACCCGTCCTCGAACCGCAACCGGTACATCAGCTTGTTCGGCCCGAAGTTGTACGTCCAGATCTCCACCGAGACCTCGTACGAGCTATGGACCGTCATGCCGCGCTGGTACCCGTAGGAACGCAGGATCTCCCGCCGTTCGATGCTCACCGGTTCGCCGCAATAGGCCGCCACCTTGTCGGCCGGGTCGCCGTCGGTCATGAGCTTGCTGCCGCAACGCATCGAATCCGCGGCAGCCGGGCCCGAGAACACCACGGTGGCGACTCCTGCGAGCATCCCCGAAATCGTGTTTTTCATGGCGCCAACTTGCCTTGCAGCGGATGAACGGCGGCTGAAGCCGCAGGGCAACAATGTACGCCGCGCGCTGGGCCGGGACCAAGCCGCGATCGACCATAATTTCCCTTAGTTTGGCGGCGCAAGCAGAATGGCCGGCCCATGGCCAGAAACCGCCTCGACCGCGCCTTCGAACGCCGCCTTTCGGGCCTGGTGAATGCCCGCGAGCGCGGCGTGCTTTCGGGCGGCCTGAAGGGGGTCGAGCGGGAGTCGCTCAGGGTCACGCCCGACGGGCGGATTTCGCAGGCGCCGCATCCGCCGGCGCTGGGTTCGGCGCTGACCCACCCGCACATCACGACCGATTATTCGGAAGCCCTGATCGAGCTCGTGACCCCGCCGTTCCCGAGCGCCTGGGAACTGCAGCAATACCTCTGCGACGTCCACCAGTTCGTCTACAGCGAGCTGGGCGAGGAGCTGCTCTGGGCGACCAGCATGCCCTGCGGGATCAAGGACGACGCCGAGATCCCGATCGCCCGCTACGGCAGCTCGAACATCGGCCGCATGAAGCACGTCTACCGGGTCGGCCTCGGCCAGCGCTACGGGCGGATGATGCAGGCGATCTCGGGGGTCCACTTCAACTACTCGTTCCCGGACAAGCTCTGGCCCGTGCTCGAGTCCGTGGCCGAGTCGAAGCTGCGCGGCCAGGCACTGGTCGACGACGCCTACTTCGCGCTCCTGCGGAACTACCGCCGCTACGGGTGGATGATCCTGTTCCTGTTCGGCGTCTCGCCCGCGATGTGCCGTTCCTTCTTCGCCGGGCGCGACATCCCCGCGGGCCTCGAGCAGAAGCGCGACGGCACGCTCATAGCGCCCTACGCGACGTCGCTGCGGATGAGCGACCTCGGCTACCGCAACAAGAGCCAGGCGGGCGTGTATGTCTCGGTCAATTCGCTCGAGGAGTATGTGCGCGACCTTTCGCGCCTGATCTCGACCCCGCATCCCGACTACCAGGCGCAGGGCGTCGAGGTGGATGGCGAATGGCGGCAGCTCAACGCGAACCTGCTGCAGATCGAAAACGAGTACTACAGCTTCATCCGCCCCAAGCGCGTCGCCTTCTCGGGCGAGCGGCCGACCAAGGCGTTGTTGCGCGCGGGCGTGCAGTACGTGGAGATGCGCTCGCTCGACGTCGGGGCCTACGATCCGGTCGGCGTCAACCAGCGCAAGCTGCTCTTCCTAGAGGCTTTCGCGGCCCTCTGCCTGCTGCGCGAGAGCGCGCCGCTGTCGCACGACCTGTCGGACAAGTACGAGGCCAACCACGTGCTCGTCGCGAGCCGCGGCCGGGAACCCGGGCTCGTGCTGTGGAACGAGCCGAGGTCGCTTCCGCTCGCCGACTGGGCGGGGGAAATCCTCGACCAGATGCAGGGCATCTGCGAGCTGCTCGACGCGGGCGAGGCCTCGAAGCCGTACTCGGCCGCACTCGCGTTCCAGCGCGCAAAACTCGCGGACTTCGCCGAGCTGCCGTCCGCGCGCCTGCTCGAGGAGATGCGGCGCCAGGACATGTCGTTCTTCGACGTCGCGCTGTGGATGTCGCGCATGCATCGCGACTACTTCCGCGAGATGTACCCGCCGAACCCCGGCCGGCTCGCGGAACTGCGCGAGGAAGCCGCCGCCTCGCTCGAAGAGCAGCGCGCCATCGAGGCCCGCGACACGCTGCCGTTCGGAGAATTCGTGGCGCGCTATACTGCGGGATCGCTGGTTTGACACGGGCGCCGTCGACTTGAGCGGAGCGCACACCTCCTCGCTGACGGAACAGCTGCAACGCGGATTTCACGGATTGAGGTTCGAGGGCGAGCTGGAATCGGCCTATCGCCGGGACCAGTTCCAGGAGCGGATGCGCTACCTGCGCATCAACCTCGCGCTGCTTGCGGTCATCAGCCTGATCGTGATCCAGGTCGACCGCGTCGCGATCCCGATGATGGCGCGCATCGTCCCCGACCTCGCCCGCACCGGCATCATGCTGCCGCTGCTGCTGGCGGGATTCGCGATGACCTTCGTCCGCCGCGCCGACGTCTGGTACCCGCGTTACATCGCCGTCGCCATGACCGTCGCGCTCGCCGCGATGTCCTGGGTGAGCATCTCGGCCTGGATCGCGGGCGAACCGCGCATCTTCGGTCGCATGCTGCTCGCCATCATCGCCGTCTACTTCGTCCTCGGCCTCACCTTTCGCTCGGCGATCGCGGTCAACGCACTCGGGCTCGCCGCCTACGTGGCCATCGCGAACCTCAAGGGCATGCCGGGCATCGACCTGACCCACTACCTGCTCACGCTCGGCATCGCGAACGTCATCTGCATCGCGGGCGCCTGGAACCTCGAGCATGCGCGTCGCACCGCCTGGCTCGAGGGCCAGCGACTCGCCGAGACCGCGATGCAGGACGGGCTCACGGGCATTCCCAACCGGCGCCGCTTCGACGAACACCTGCAGCGCGCCTGGGCGCAGAGCATCCGCGACCGCAAGCCGATTGCGCTGCTGCTCGCGGACATCGATCACTTCAAGCCTTACAACGACCGCTACGGGCACCAGGCCGGCGACGAGGCGATGAAGCATGTCGCGGGCACGCTCGCGCGCTTTGCGCGCCGGCCGCTGGACCTCACCGCCCGCTACGGCGGCGAGGAGTTCGCCATCATCCTGTTCGACACCAAACGCTCGGATGCCGAGCACCTCGGCGCGGAGATCCTGGAGGCGGTGCAGAAGCTCGCCATCCCGCACCAGGACTCGGGCGCGGCGCCGGTGCTCACGATCAGCATCGGCATTGCATGCGTGGTGCCGGCGGCGCGGCGCAGCTGGGCCGGACTCGTGCAGCTCGCGGACCAGGCGCTGTATGCGGCCAAGGACGGCGGCCGCAATCGCCTCGAGGTGCTCGAGCAGGAGTACGAGCACATGCAGACGGGCTATTTCCACCGCAAGGCGGCGTTGAAGGCCGAACCCGAAGGCCCGCAGGGTTAGGGCAGCTCTGCACCGGCGACGTGAGCGCGGCCGTGGCGGATTTGCGATCCGGCAAGGAACGAGGAGCGATGTGTATCGTGATACATGAGCGACGAGTGACGCGCCCGCGCGCAACGCGCTTCATGTCGCCGGTGCAGAGCTGCCTAGTAGATCGCGACCTCGCGGCGGCCGCCGGAATCGCGCGCCCCCCGGAACATTCCTTCGGTGTTGAACTCGAGCGAGAGCGCGCCGTCCCTGTCGACGACGATGACGCCGCCGTCGCCGCCGATCTGCTCCAGCTTGCCGTGAATCACGTCGTGGGCCGCCTGCGCCGCGCTGACGCCGGAGAGCCGCACGCGCGCGCAGATTTCGTGGGCGACAACTGCACGTATGAAGTATTCGCCGCTGCCGGTCGCCGACACGGCGCAGGTCGCGTTGTCCGCGTAGGTACCGGCGCCGATGATCGGCGAGTCGCCGATGCGGCCCCAGCGCTTGTTGGTCATGCCGCCGGTCGACGTGGCGGCGGCGAGGTTGCCGGCCTTGTCGTGCGCGACCGCGCCGACCGTCCCGAAGTAGCCGATGTCGTCCGGGGCTAGCGCCGCCGTCTGCTCGGCCTTCTGCGCGTCCTCGAGCTGCTTCCAGCGCCGCTCGGTATGGAAGTAGCTGCCGGGCACGAGGTCGACGCCCTGCTCGAGCGCGAACTCCTCGGCACCTTCGCCGGCGAGCAGCACGTGCGAGGTGCGCTCCATGACCATGCGTGCAAGCTCGATGGGGTTGCGGATATGGCGGACGCCGGCGATGGCCCCGGCCTTCTGCGTCGCGCCGTCCATGATTGCGGCGTCGAGCTCGTTGATGCCGGCATGGCTGAACACGGCGCCCTTGCCCGCGTTGAAGAGGGGCGAATCCTCCAGGATCTTCACCGCGCTGACCACTGCGTCGAGGCTGGTGCCGCCCTTCTCCAGCACGCCATAGCCGGCGTCGAGCGCGCGCTCCAGGTCGGCGCGGTAGGCGCGCTCGTTCTCCGCGGACATGGAGGCGCGGTTGATCACGCCCGCGCCGCCGTGAATGGCGATCGAAATCATCGGTGAGTCTCCGTCGGCGGCGGCCGATGCGGCTACCGCAAGAAATACGCTGGCGGCAATCCACAAGCGGTTGCGCATGGTGCGGGTATTATGCAGCGTCGCGCGGCCTGTTCGTGCATCCTTGTCGCCCGGGGTGCATTGCGAAGGAGCTGGTTCGATGATGCGTGGGAGGTGGGCCGGTCCGTTGCTAGGGCTGTTGCTCGGCGCTTGCGGCGAAGGGCCGCCGAAAGCCCTCGGGACGCTGGAGTACGACAGGATCACGGTGCCGGCGCCGGTGGCCGAGAAGATCGTTTCGATCGATGTGAGCGAGGGCGAGCAGGTGGCCGCGGGTACCGTGCTCCTGACCCTCGACCGCACGCGCGTCGAAGCCGAGACTCGCGCCACGCAGGCGGAGGCGCAGCGCCAGCGCGACGCATTGTCCGAACTCGAGGCCGGCGCCCGGAACGAGCAGGTCCGCCAGGCGCGCGCCAACCTCGCGGCGACGCAGGCGGACGCGGAGGATGCGAACGCCTACTACGAGCGCGTCAAGGGGCTCGCCGACCGCAAGCTCGTCGCCGCTGCTGACGTCGATCGCGCACGCGCGGCTGCGAGCAGCGCGAACGCGCAGGTGAGGCGGGCGCAGGCGCTGCTGGACGAGCTCCAGCACGGCACGCGCCGCGAGCAGATCGCGCAGGGAAAGGCGGCGCTGCTCGGCGCCGAGGCCACGGAATCCGCGCAACAGGCGCTGCTCGACAAGCTCCGGGTCATCGCGCCGCGCGACGGCCGCGTCGACAGCCTGCCGTACCGGCTCGGTGACCAGGCGCCGGTCGGCGCGCCGCTCGTTGTGCTTCTCGTCGGCGATGCGCCGTACGCGCGCATTTACGTTCCCGAACCGATGCGGGCCCGCGTCAAGGTCGGCGACGTCGCACGCGTATTCGTCGATGGCGTGGACGCGGCATTCCCGGGCCGCATACGCATGATTCGCAGCGAGCCCAGCTTCACGCCGTACTACGCCCTCATCGGCGAGGACGCGGCACGGCTCAGCTACCTCGCGGAGGTCTCTCTCGGCGGCGAGTCGGCGGAACTGCCGGCCGGGCTTCCGGTCAGGGTCGAATTCGATGGCGGGCAATGACGCGGCGATCAGCGCGCGCGGCCTGACCAAGCAGTTCGGGAAGCTGGTCGCCGTCGACCACGTCGACCTCACGGTGCCGCGCTCGCACGTCTACGGTTTCCTCGGGCCGAACGGCTCGGGCAAGTCCACCACCATCCGCATGCTCTGCGGCTTGCTCACGCCCACCGCGGGTGAGATCCAGGTGCTGGACCTGAGCATCCCCAGGCAGGCCGAGGAGCTGCGTCGCCGGATCGGCTACATGACGCAGAAGTTCTCGTTGTTCGAGGACCTGTCGGTGCGCGAGAACCTCGAGTTCCTGGCAGCGGCGCACGACGTCCCGAAGGCACGGTCCCGGCAGCGTGTCGACGCGCTCATCGAGCAGTACGATTTCGCAGACCGTGAGCGGCAGCTCGCCGGCACGATGAGCGGGGGTCAGAAGCAGAGGCTCGCGCTCGCCGGCGCGGTGATACACGAGCCCGAACTGCTGTTTCTGGACGAGCCCACCAGCGCCGTCGACCCCGAGTCGCGCCGGAGCTTCTGGGAAAAGCTGTTCCAGCTCGCCGACGACGGGGCGACGATCCTCGTATCGACACACCTCATGGACGAGGCCGAGCGTTGCCATCGTCTCGCGATCCTGGACCACGGCAAGCTCGTCGCCGACGGCACGCCGCAAGAGCTGACGGGCGCGCTCGAGGGCCGAATCGTCGAAGTCGTCACGCCGCAGGCACGCCGTGTGCAGAGGGCCCTGTCCGGGCAGCCGGGCGTGCTGAGCGTCGCGCAGATCGGGAGCAACCTGCGCGTCCTGACCACGGCCGGCGAGGCCGTCACCGGCGCTGTGCAGAGGGTCCTGGCCGACGCCGGCCTGCAGGGAGAGGTTGAGACGGTGGCGCCCAACCTCGAGGACGTGTTCGTGGAGGCGACCCGGAAGCAGGGTAGGGCGGACCCTGCGGGTCGCGTGCGGGCATGAACCTGCGTCGCCTCTCCGCGGTCATGGTCAAGGAGTTGCGCCAGCTGCGCCGCGATCGGGTGACTCTCGCGATGATCGTCGGCATCCCGGTGATGCAGCTCGTGCTGTTCGGCTATGCGATCAATCTCAACCTGAGGGGACTCGAGGCCGGTGTCGCTGACCAGGCCGGTACGGCTGCATCGCGCGCGGTCGTCATGGACATGATCGCAACCGGCGTGATCGATGCCAGGGTGGCGGCCGCCACTCCGCAGCAATTGATGGAAAGCCTGCAGCGCGGGGAGATCAGCGTCGGGGTCGTGATCCCGCCGGACTTCGAGCGCCGCCGCATCGACGGTCGCGAGGCCGTGCAGGTGCTCGTGGACGGCAGCGACACGGTGGTCCAGAGCGCCGCGATCCAGCTCGCGCAGATGCCGCTCGACCAGAGCCGCGCGCAAGCGAACGTGACCGGCCTGCGCGAAGTCACCCCGGCGCAGATCAGCGTCGTCAGTTTCTACAATCCGGAACGGAGGTCCGAGGTCAATATCGTGCCGGGCCTGATCGGCGTCATTCTCACCATGACGATGGTGCTGTTTACCGGCGTCGCGATCGTGCGCGAGCGTGAGCGCGGCAACATGGAGCTCCTGATTGCGACGCCCGTGAGCGTCAGCGAGCTGATGGTGGGCAAGGTACTGCCCTATGCGGTGATCGGCCTGGTCCAGACGACCGTCATCCTGCTGGTGGGCCTGTGGCTGTTCGACGTGCCGATTCGCGGCAGCGTCCTAGACATCTACATCGCTGCGATCCTGCTCGTCCTCGCGAACCTGACGCTCGGCCTCCTGATCTCGACCAAGGCGCAGACGCAGTTTCAGGCGATGCAGATGACGTTCTTCGTGTTCCTCCCGTCGATCCTGCTCTCGGGATTCATGTTCCCGTTTGCCGGCATGCCGCAGGTGATTCAGTGGATCGCCGAGGTGCTGCCACTCACCCATTTCCTGCGGCTGATTCGCGGCGTGATGCTCCGGGGTGCCGCCCTGGTCGATTTGTGGCCAAGCGTGCTGGCACTCGTCGCCTTTACTGCGGTAATGATGACGGCGGCGATCCTGCGATTCCGCAAGCGCCTCGACTAGGGGACTGTCCCCTTTGGCCCGCTGCCCTGGACGCACTCCAGACCCCCCGCCAAAGGGGACTGTCCCCTCTGAAGTCGCCAAAATCCGGGGTATTCCCCACTTTTGCGCCCAACCCGAAATGGAAGCCCCCCCGCCCGCGTGTTATTCTCCGCGCCGACCGTTGCCCCTGGCACGGTCAAGGTGACAGGAAAAGCTGATCGAAGATTCGCCCTGCCGAGCTCATTTGCCCGCCCAGACGATCCCGACCGTGAATCCTGCCGTTGTGAATGGCCAGCGCCGACCCTCGTGAGAGGGCCGCGTACGGCCATGTTCTGAAGAAAAGTGAGAGATCTAGAGTCATGAAGATTTACGTTGGAAACCTGCCTTTCTCGGCGACCGAAGCCCAGGTGCGCGACCTGTTCGCGCAGCACGGCGCGGTCGAGTCCGTGGCGCTGCCGGCTGACCGTGAAACCGGTCGTCCGCGCGGCTTTGGCTTCGTCGAAATGCCGCAGGCCGAGGCCGCGAAGGCCATCGAGGCGCTGAACGGCTTCTCGATGGGCGGTCGTCAGCTGCGCGTCAACGAAGCGCAGGATCGTCCCCGCGGCGCCGGCGGCGGTGGCCGTCCGGGTGGCGGCGGCGGCGGTCGTCCGGGCGGTGGCGGTGGCTTCCGTTCGGGTGGCGGCGGTGGTGGCGGCGGTGGTGGCGGGCGCTGGTAAGCACCCGTTCGATCGCTGACGAGAAAGGCCCGCGCAAGCGGGCCTTTCTTTTGGGGACTGTCCCCTTCAAAGCGGCGCGATTCATCGCGCCGCTTTGAAGGTGGACTGTCCCCTCTGACAATGACGCGATGTCTGCTCGCAGAATAATTACGGGCTTCCCTCCCATCGCCTCCCGCAACGCCCGCGTCCTCATCCTCGGCAGCATGCCGAGCGAGGCCTCGCTGGCGGCGAACCAGTACTACGCCTTCCGGCAAAACCAGTTCTGGCGCATCGCGGGCGAGATCTGTGCCTTCGCACCTGGTGCGCCCTACGCGCGGCGCAAGGCCGCGCTGAAGCGGCAGCGCATCGCGCTCTGGGACGTCGTCGCGAACTGTGTCCGTCCCGGCAGCCTCGACGCGTCGATACGCGAAGACACAATCCGCGTCAACGACTTCGCCGCTTTCCTGGCCGCGCACCCGCATGTCCGCCGCGTCTGCTTCAATGGACGCAAGGCCGAGTCGGCCTGGCGGAGGCACGTCCTGCCATCGCTCCCGGCGACGCGCAAACTCGATTACCGCCTGCTTCCATCGACGAGCCCGGCCCATGCCGGGATGGGTTATCGTTCCAAGCTCAGGGCGTGGCGGAGCGCACTCGCGTGATGAATCGCAGACAGATCCTGCAGGGCCTCGGCGCGGGCGCGCTGGTCGGCGCGTTCGGCGCGCCGCTCCGTGCGGCGACTGCGGCGCCGGACGTCCTGGTCATCGGCGCCGGCGGCGCGGGCCTCACCGCCGCGCGCGAACTGATGGCGCAGGGCGTGTCGGTGCTCGTGCTCGAGGCGCGCGACCGCATCGGCGGCCGCGCGGTCACCGAGAACAGCCTCGGCGTCACCTGGGATCGCGGCTGCTCGTGGCTGCATTCCTCGAACGTCAATCCGTGGATGAACTACGCGCGCCAGAACGGTTTCGAGGTCCTGGAGGATGCCTACCCGAGGCACGTCTACGACGGTGCGCGTCGCATCGACGAGTCGGAGGCCGCGGGCTTTCGTGCCGTCACCGGGCGCATGGAACGCGAACTCGACCGGGCCGGGCGCCGCGGCCTCGACATTCCGGCCGAGGCGGCATTTACGCAGGAGACGCTCGCTGATCCCTGGTACCCGCTCGCCATGGACGACCTCACCGCCTGGGAGGGCGTCGAGCCGTCGAATTTCTCTGCGCTCGATTCCTGGCAATACGACGAGGACGGCTCGGACTTCGTGATCCCGCGCGGCTACGGGACGCTGCTCGCGCATTACGCGAAGTCGGTCGATGTCAGCCTCAAGACCCCGGTCACGCGCATCCGCTGGGGCGGGCGCGGCGTCGCCGCGGATACCGCCGCGGGCCTCGTCACAGCGCGCGTCGCCATCGTCGCGCTGCCGTCCGCCGTGGTTGCCGAGGGCGCAGTCGTGTTCACGCCGCACCTGCCGGCCGAGGTGCTGCAGGCGCACCATGACCTGCCGCTCGGGATCCTCGACAAGATCGCACTGCGCTTCAAGAAGAACGTGTTCCCGTCGGAAGGAACCGAGTTCCTGCAGGTGAAGCGCGACGACGGGCGCGGCCTCAATTACCTCACGCGCCACTGGGACAGCAACGTCTGCATCGCCTTCGCCGCGGGCCGACTCGCGCGCGAGTTGGAGGGCGAGGGCGAGGCGGCGGCGACCGTCCACGCGGTCGACGAGCTCGCTGCGGTGCTGGGCGGCGACGTCAGGAAACAGTTCGACAAGGGCGTCGCCACCGCATGGGCCGCCGATCCCTACGCGCGCGGCGCGTATTCTCACTGCGTGCCGGGCCGTTATGGCGCACGCGGGATCCTGACGAGGCCGGTAGGCGACCGCATCGTCTTCGCGGGCGAGCACACCGAGCAGGCGGCCTACGGCACGCTGCACGGCGCGCATCTCTCCGGCATCCGCGCCGCCGCCGAGGCGCGCCGGCTCCTCGGTCGAGGCTGAACCATGGGTTACGTGCTCTACGACTACCTGCCCTCGGGCAATGGCTACAAGTGCCGCCTGACGATGAAGGCGCTCGGCCTGCCGTACGAGCTGAAGGCGATGAACATCGTCGCCGGCGCGACGCGCACGCCCGAGTACCTCGCGATCAACCCGAATGGCAAGATTCCGGTGCTCGTGCTGCCGGATCGCAGGCCGATTGCGGAGAGCCACGCAATCATCAACTACCTCGCCGAAGGCACGAAGCTCATGCCCGCGGACAAGTACCAGCGCGCGCTCGTATGGCAATGGCTCTGCTTCGAGCAGTACCAGCTCGAGCCCGGCGTTGCGACCGTCCGCTTCTGGCTGACGTCGCTCAAGAAGACCCCGACGCAACTCGGCGAGAAGTACACCGAACGATTCCAGCGCGGTGCCGAGGCACTCGCGGTGCTGGAGAAAGGCCTGACGGACCGCCGCTGGCTGGTTGGCGCCGACGTCTCGCTCGCCGACATCGCGCTCTTCGCCTACACGCACGTCGCGGACGAGGCGGGCTATCGCCTCGCGGATTTCCCCGCGATCTCCGCCTGGGTGGCGGAATTCAAGCGCCTGCCGTGGTACGCACCGATCACGTCGCCGTAACGCCGACCCGCCGCGAGGCCTTCCGCTTCTGGCTGAAGCTTGGCCTGATCTCCTTCGGCGGGCCGGTTGCGCAGATCGCGATCATGCATCGCGAGCTCATCGACGTCCGTCGCTGGTTCGACGAGCGCACCTTCATGAACGCGCTCAACTTCGCCGTCCTCGTCCCGGGACCCGAGGCGTTGCAGCTCGCGGTGTGGCTCGGCTGGCGCCTGCACGGCGTCTGGGGCGCCGTCGTCGCGTCGCTCTGCTTCCTGTTGCCTTCGGTGATCCTGCTGTTCGCGTTGTCGTTTGTCTACGCGATGCACGGCGACGTGCCGGTGATCGCGGCGGCGCTCCACGGCCTGCAGGCCGTCGCGATTGCGATGATCGTGCAGGCGCTGTTCCGCATCGGCAGACGCGCGCTGCAGGGGCCGCTGCACGTCGTCCTCGCCGCGGCTGCGCTCGCGCTGATGCTCGGTCGCGTGCTGCCGTTCCCGGTCATCCTGGTCTGCGCAGCGCTCGTCGGTGCGCTCGCCGGCCGCCGGGCGGATGCGGCCGCGCCACCCGCGGCTGCGCCAGTGCGCTTCCCGTGGCGGACGCTGGCCACGGGCGTCGTCCTGTGGCTCGTGCCCGCGGTCGCGGTGCTCGCGCTCGCGGGCGGCGAGTCGCTGTATTTCGAGGTGTACCGTTTCTTCACGACGGCGGCTCTCGTCACATTCGGCGGCGCCTACGCGGTCCTCGCCTGGGTCAACCAGCAGGTCGTCGAGGTCTACGGCTGGCTCACCCAGGCGGACACCATCGCGGGGCTCGCGCTCGCCGAGACTACGCCCGGCCCGCTCATCATCGTGCTGCAGTTCATCGGTTTCATGACCGGGTGGAACCAGCCAGGCCCCGCCGGCCCGACATTCACGGCGACCGTCACGGCCTTGCTGACATCCTGGGCCGTGTTCCTGCCCGCCGTCGTCCTGATGCTGGTCGGCGCGCCCTACGTGGAGAGAGTGACGGCGAACGCGCGCCTCAGCGCGGCGCTCGCCGGCCTCACGGCCGCCGTCGTCGGCATCGTCGCGAGCCTCGCTATCGCCTTCGGCAGGAGCGTCCTGTTTCCGCAGGGCATCGGCCAGCCGGACCTGCCTGCGATCGTCATTGCGGCGCTCGCCTTTGCGGTACTCACGTGGACGCGAATCGACGTGCTCTGGGTCATCGCGGGCGGTGTCGTGGCCGGCCTCGCGTTCGGTTTCGCCTGAATCCGCCGCCGTGCTAGCGTGAACCCATGAAGTACCTGCACACCATGGTCCGCGTGGCCGACCTCGAGAAATCGCTGCACTTCTACCGCGACCTGCTGGGATTGCGCGAGTTGCGCCGCATCGAGAACGAGGGCGGTCGCTTCACGCTCGTCTTCCTCGCCGCACCCGGCGATGACGCGGCGCAGATCGAGCTCACCTACAACTGGGATCCCGAGGCCTACGGCATCGGCCGTGCCTTCGGCCATCTTGCCTACGAAGTCGACGACGTCTACGCGCTGTGCGCAAAGCTCCAGGCCGGCGGCGTGACCATCAACCGCCCACCGCGCGACGGCCGCATGGCCTTCGTCCGCTCGCCCGAGAACATCTCCATCGAACTCCTCCAGAAAGGCGGCGCCGTACCTCCCGCCGAACCCTGGAAGTCCATGCCGAACACCGGCAGTTGGTAGAAAAAGGGGACGCACCCCTTTTCCCCGAAGGATCGAAGGAAAAAGGGGTGCGTCCCCTTTTTCAACCCGCGATATACCGCCTGAGGTCTTCGATCTCGTGCTTCTGCTCGTCTATGACTGCCTTGACGAGGTCCCCGATCGATATCACGCCGATGAGGTTCCCGTTCTCGACCACCGGCAGGTGACGGATGCGCTTCTCCGTCATGAGCATCATGCAGTCGTTGACTGACTGCTGCGGCCCCACGTGGATTACCGGTGCACTCATGATCGTGCCCACGGTGGTCTCCGTGGACTTGCGCCCCATCAGCACGACCTTGCGCGCGTAGTCCCGCTCGGAAACGATTCCCGCGAGCCGGCCGCCCTCGAGCACCGGCAGGGCGCCGATGAAGTGGTCCGCCATCAGCTGGATCGCGGTCCGCACCGGCTCCGCGGCGTCGATCGTGACGACGCCCGGCTTCTTCCCCTCGAGCAGTTGCCGCACGGTACGCATGACGGATCCCTCGAAGCACTGGTCCTCGGGATCTTACGCTCGCATGACGTCTTTGCGCGAGCGCGCAAAGGGCCGGGCGGGGACCCTCGCTCGCGCCGGAACTTTATGCGCTCGCTCGGGGACCCGCCCGGCCCGGATGCGCGCTCGCCCTCAGGCTTTACGCGCGCGCCAGAGCGCCAGGATCTCGGCTTCCTTCTCGGGCGTGAATCCGGACTTGAGCGCCGCCTTGCGCTCCGCCGGCCGCGTTTCGTGCCAGGCGAGGGTGTCGCGCACGGTCTGCTCGAGCGAACGCGCCTTCAGCCCCTGGTCGGCGGAGGCCTGCATGCCCGTGAGCGATCCGCCGGCTTCCTCACCGCGCATCGGTCCCCAGGGCGCGAAGTTCATCTCCTCCGGCTTCAGGTTCGCCGCGAGGAAGTCCTCGTCGATCCAGGTGAGCTTCGGGTCCGCGCCGCTGACCTTGCGGCTGGTGTCCATGAGCTGGCCCATTGAGATCGCACCGGGCGGCGTGACGGCGTTGAAATAGCCGTCCTTGCGCCGCTCGACGAGTCCCATCATGAACGCGACGAGGTCACGCACGTCCACGATCTGGATCGGGTCGGCCGCAGTGCCTGGCACTGCCATGTCGCCGCCGCGGGCGACGCGCACCGGCCAATAGGTGAAGCGATCGGTCGGGTCGAGCGGGCCCACGATGTAGCCGGGACGCACGATCGAGGAACGCAGGCCGTAGGCATCGCGCACGTACTGCTCGCACAGCGCCTTCATCGGCCCGTAGGTCTCGTTGGTGATCTCTTCCTGGTCCTTGTTCTCGAGCACGCCCGTCGGCGAGCCGATGTCGTTCGGCTTCGCGAAGCTCGCGTACGCCGAGATGCTCGAGATGTAGAGGCAGTAACCGGTGTTCGGCGCCAGCAGGTCCGCCGACATCTTCTGGTACTTCGGGATGTAGCCGGTGTTGTCGACGACGACGTCCCACTTGCGGTCCTTCAGCGAGTCGAGCTGGCCCTTGCGGTCGCCGTGCAGGGTCTCGACGTTCTCGACGCCGTCCGCATCGCGCTTGCCGCGGTTGAAGTGCGTAACCTTCCAGCCCTTCGCGAGCGCGAGCTCGGTCATGTGCGGGCCGATGAATCCGGTGCCGCCCAGGATCAGCATCGTGCCGGGGGATTTTTCCTCGGCCATCAGGCGGCCGCCCGCCAGCGCGAGAGCCGTACCCGCGCCGGCCTGCAGGATGGTGCGTCGTGACATATTCATCGGTTGTTCCTCAGGTTCCGCCGGCCGGCGCGAAGCGCGCGAGCCAGTTCTTGGTTTCTTCGTACCAGAACAGCGAGTTCTGGCGCTTCAGGATCCAGTGGTTCTCGTCCGGGTAGTACACCAGCCGGCTCGGTACCCCGCGGTTCTGCAGGATGTGGAACAGCTCCATGCCGTTGTTGAGCGGCACGCGCTGGTCGAGCTGGCCGTGGATCACGAGCGTCGGTGTCTTGAAGTTGGCGGCACTCGTCGACGGCGAGTACTTCGCCCACTCCTCGGGCCGCTCCCAGGCTTCGAAGAAGCGGTTCTTCTCCGCGCCGTAGTCGCCGCCGTACATCGTGTAGTTGTCGTACACGGCCGCGTGCGCAATGAGGGTCTTGAACGGGTGCTCGCGACCGAGCAGCACGCAAGCGAGGAAGCCGCCGTAGCTGCCGCCGCCTGCCGCCATGCGCTCCGCATCGATCCAGGGCTTGGACGCGAACCATTCGGCGGCCTTGATCGTGTCTTCGTACGGCTTGGTGATGCCGTCCGGGTTGATCGAGTCGGTGAACGCCTGGCCAAAGCCGCTCGAGCCGTGGAAGTTGTGCCAGGCCGTCACGTAGCCCCAGCCCGCGAACACCTGCGCATTCCAGCGGAAGGTCCAGCTGTCCTGGATCCCGTTGTGCGGTCCGCCATGCAGCAGGAGGTACAGCGGGTACTTCTTCGCCGGATCGAAGCCGGGCGGATAGACGACCCACATCTGGATGTCGGCGCCGTCCGCGCCCTTGTAGGTCACGCTCTCGGCCTTGCCGAAGGCGGTCGCGGCGAGCTGCGCGTCGTTGTGGTCCGAGAGCTTGGTCGACGCGCCATTCTTCGTCGATACCGCCACCAGCGTCGGCGGTTCGGTGAACGACTGGCGCAGCGCGACCAGCGCGGCCGGCTTGCCATCGATCGCAAGCGCCGAATAGCTCGAGCCCGCCGTCAGCGCGTGCTGCGTGCCCTTGGCGACGTCGAAGCGGTAGATGCGGCCGGTGGCGGCGTCGTCGACCGATGCGTAGAAGCTCTTCGCATCCGGCGCCCAGGCGATGTTGCCCACGGAGCGGTCCCAGTCGGCGGCGATGCGCCGGCGCGTGTCGCTCTTGCGGTCGACGAGCCACAGTTGCTGGGTGTCGCCGTAGAAGCCCTTGATGGTCTGCTTGCTGTAGGCGAGCCAGCGACCGTCCGGGCTGTAGCTCGGCAGTCCGTCGGCTGCGGGGTTGTCGGCGGTGACGTTGCGCGCGGCGCCGCCCGTCGTGGCGACGACATAGACGTCGTTGTTCTCGTCGATGCCGGATGCGTCGGTGTTGGCGACGAAGGCGACCTCCGCGCCGTCCGGCGAGATGTCATAGGAATCCGCGCCGGCTTCGCGCGCCTCGAGCGAGTGTCCTGACGCCAGCGTGATCGCGGCCGGTGCGCCGCCGTCGATCGAAATCGAGAAGACGTGCGGGACGCGGTCTTCCACGAAGTGATCCCAGTGCGTGACCGGCGGGCGGTCCCAGGCCATCGCCGACATCTTCGAGTCTTCGCGCGCTTTCAGCTTGTCACGGGTCTGGGTCCAGTCCGTGATGTCCGGCCAGACCTCGCGTGATGAAGGCGATCCGCTTCGAGTCCGGGAACCACTTCGGCGCCGAGACGCCAGTCGGCACGTCGCCGACGCGCGTCGCCTCGCCGCCGTTGGCGGCGATGACGTAGAGCTGCGACACCTTGTCGTCACCGCGCTTGGCGACGAAGGCGATGTAGCGACCGTCCGGGCTCCAGGCGGGCTCGGACTCGTTGCCTTTCATGCTCGTAAGGCGCTCCGGCTTGCCGCCTGCCGTCGACACCCGGTAGAGGTCCGCATCGCCCTTGTCGTTCTCGGCGTCGAAGCGCGTCACGCCGTAGACCGCGAACTTGCCGTCCGGCGAGATCGCGGGCGCACCGGTGCGCTTCAGCTGCCACATCGTGTCGGCCGTGAGCGGGGCGGGCGCGGCCTGCGCAAGCGCGAGGACCGGCCAGGCGGCCACGGCGGCCGCGACGAGGCGATGGGTATGACGCATGAAACGGGCTCCCGGGCCGGTGAGGGCGCTGTGTTCGAGGTGCGCGTGATTCTGCCGGTCCCGGGTGCGGCTCCGCAAACCCGTTTCGACGCATGGCAGGCACGTTGCACCGCAGACGGCTTTGGCGGACAGTTCCCGCATGCGGGATCTCGAGGAATTGAAGGCGCGCGTGCGGGCTTTCGTCGTCGAGCGCGACTGGGAGCGCTTCCACAGCCCGAAGAACCTCGCGATGGCCCTCTCGGTCGAGGCCTCCGAGCTCGTCGAGCTGTTTCAGTGGCTCACCGAAGAGGAAAGCGGGGCGCTCGACGGCGCCGCGCGCCGCCGCATCGCGGAAGAACTCGCCGACGTGCTCTGGTTCCTCGTCCGCCTGTCCGACCGCCTCGACATCGACCTGCTCGAGGCCGCCGAGCTCAAGCTCGCCGAAAACGCCAAAAAGTACCCCGCGGAGAAAGTCCGCGGCGACGCCCGAAAATACGACGAGTATTAAGAGGGGACGGAGCCCTATTTTCTGTCGGCCTGCCTGGCCTTTGACCGGGCACTTCGGAAAATAGGGCTCCGTCCCCTCTAGCCTAGAGCTTCTTCACCGCCGACTTCGGCGCGGATTCAGGCTTTTCGCCTTCAGGCGCCGGCACGGGTACCGCTTCCGGCTGCGCCTCCGCGGGCGGAGTACGCTCGAGGAACCACTGCGTCACGCCCTGTTCCTTCGGCCCGACGTAATGGAACCAGCGATGCTCGATGCGCTCAGGCGACACGAACCGGATCTCGCCCTGGTGCACGTGGCCGTCGTGGTCGGCATCGAATCCGCTGCCGCCGTCGAATTCCAGTTGCACGAGATCGGCGGTCGATTCCTTGCCGAGCTTGTACGCGGGCTGGTTGCCCGCGGGCGAATACTGCACGGCGCGAAGCTTTCCGCTCGCGAGGAAGTAGACCGTTACCGACGGCAGGCTGCCGACCGGACTCTGGTATTCGATGACCGCCTTGCCGCCGCTCGCGACTTCGAAGCGCACCGTCACCGGCGGGCCCGCCAGCGGATCTTCCATATGACCGGACCAGTCGCCGGCAAGCGACACGATTCGGTCATAAATCGCCTTGTCGTCCGCTGCGGACGCCCCGAAGGCGCCCGGAGCGAGCGCCACGGCGCTGGCAGCCGCGAACGCGGCCAGGAATGTGCGCGAGTACTTGGGCATGACAGGTCCCCTCATGCACCATGATAGCGGCTGGGCAGGGAGCAAGGCAGGCATGGCGACGAAGAAGCGGCAGTCGGCGAGTGCGCCCGCGCACCTGCGCCGCATGTATCTGGACTGCCGGTACGGCCAATTGCACCTGACGAGCGCCTACCCGGCGAGCGGCGGCTTCGATGAAGCGGCGCCCGTCTTGTTCCTGCACGCTGAAGACGGTACGGGCGCGGATTTCAACCGTTGCGCCGCGATCCTCGGCACCGATCGCTCGATCTATGCGCCGGACCTTCCGGGCAGCGGCGGGTCGGACGCACCGAAGGGTCGCATGGCGATTGCCGGGCTCGCCCTCGCGGTCGTCGACCTGATCGACCAGCTGCGCCTGAAACGCGTCGACCTCATCGGTGCGGGGCGCGGTGCACTGGTCGCCTATGAACTCGCGGCCACCCGTCCCCAGGCCGTGCGCCGGCTCGTCGTCGCGGGCAACCAGGATCCGGCGACGCAGCTCGCCCAGCCGATGCTCCAGGTCTCGCCCGACCCCGCGCGCCTCCTCGAGGAGCCCGCCGACGCCCTCGCCAGCGAGATTCGCAGCTTCCTCGACCGGGTCTAGGTCGCGGCAGCGGTCTGCCGCCGCCCGAGCGTAAAGGTCGCGAGCAGCACTGCAGCAAGCAGCGGCAGCGTCGCGAGGTTCAGCCGCTCCCAGCCGATGGTCGTCACGGCGACCCCCGCAAGCAGGGAGGCGATCGCCTGCGTCCCGAACACGAGGAAATCGTTCAGCGTCTGCGCATGGACCCGCTCGCCGCGCCGGTATGTCTTCGTCAACAGCGTCGTCGCCGCGATGAAAAGCAGGTTCCAGCCGAAGCCCAGCATGCCGAGCGCCCAGCCGTAGTGGACGACGCCGTGGCCGGCGTAGACGGCGATGGCGACGCAGCCCGCCATCAGCAGCGTCCCGGCAACGATCACCGGCCGGTCGCCGAACTTCGCGATGATCCAGCCGCTCGCGAGGGAAGGCAGGTACATGGCGAGCAGGTGGACCTGGATCACGCGCGCCGTGGCGACCTCGTCGTGCCCGTCGACCACGTGCATGCTGATGGGGGTCGCCGTCATGATGAAGCTCATCACGGTGTAGGAAGCGAGGGCCGCGAGTACCGCGACGCGGAACACCGGCTGCGCGGCGATTTCCCGTAGCCGCCGGGGAGGGGCCGCATCGGCGGCGACGGCTGGCGGTGCCCCGCCGATGCGCGACAGCAGCACGGCCGCCACCAGGTACAGCCCGGTGCCCGCGTAGAAGGAGCCTGCGTAGTGGGCGGACGGCACCAGGTCCGCCGTGCGCACGGCGAGTTCGGGCCCGAGCCAGGCGGCGACCAGGGCCCCGCTCATCACCACGGCAATCGCGCGGCTCGCCCGCGCGGCCTCCACGTATTCGGTCGCCGCAAACCGGTACTGCATGACGACCGCATTGTTGGCACCGAGCAGGAAGGCGGCGGCGCAGAAGAGCCAGTAGCGCCCGGTCGAGATGGCGTAGCCGGCCAGCACGCAACCGGCGGCCGCCTGCAGGGCGCTGCCGACGAAGACCGCGCGGCGGCCGAAGCGGTGGATCAGGACACCGGCCGGCACCACGCTGGTCGCGAGGCCGGCGATCAGCATCGAGACGGGCAGGGTGGCGAGCGCGGGCGCCGGCGCGAGGTGCGTGCCGATGATTCCGCCGAGCAGCACGAACAGGAAGCTGCCCGACATGCAGAGCGCCTGGGTCGCCGACAACAGCCATACCGGTCGCATCGCGCGCATCCTACACATGTGACGGAGTTCACGTTTCCGCGCCTGGGGTGACCGGGGTATTCAGCTAACTCATTGAAACATAATGCGGTGGAGCGAAGATGTCTGGCGCCCGGCGCGTAAGCGGGGATAATGGGCGGCATGGACAGGGGGGAAGGGGATAAGAGTCCGGACGACGGCATCGTCGCCGAAGATCTCACCATGCTCGTCGAGCACATCGAGCTCACGAGCCCGCATCGCCTTCCCGAAACCCACGCATGGGAAAAGGCCCGCCCGGCCACCGATCTCGACGACGCGCCGGTCCAGGTAGGCGAGGTTTCCGACGACGACCCCGAACTCGACAGCATGCGCGTCGACGAAGAAGACACGCAGCTCTACACCGAGACCCAGGCCGACCTCAACCAGCTGCTCACGACTGAACGCCGCCGCAACGACCAGGCGGCGGCGCTGGCCTCCGAGCGCTCGCGCTGGCAGCAGCGGGTGGACGAACTGCAACGGGCGCTCGCCGAGCGCGACCAGCTCCTCGTCGACCGCGAGCGACGGATCGAGGTGCTGCAGGCCAAGCTTGCGGCCCGCACGCTCGAGCGCGAGGGCCTGGCCGCGGAACTGCGCGATGTACGCCCGCTCAACGCCTCGGTGACCGACGCGCTGCCGCCGGAGGCCCTGGCCGACGGCGCCGACGCGACCGGCGAACAGACGCCCGAAGTCGATTTCACGCTCGAGCTGCCGACGTCCGAACTGCCGGTCGAGCCGGCCGTCGCGGCGGTCCCGCGCCTGCGCCGCTACCTGATCGGCCTCGACCTCGTCGGCTGCGTGCACGAGATCAACAGCCGGCGCGTGAACATCGGCCGCACCCGCGACAACGACCTGCGCATCGTCGACCCGACCGTGAGCCGCCTGCACGCCATGCTGACGGTGAGAAACGGCGAGGCCATGGTGGTCGACGCGAACAGCCGCAACGGCATCTTCGTGAACGGCATCCAGGTGCGCTACGCGCGCCTCGACGACGGCGACCTCGTCACCTTCGGCACCGTCCGCTTCCGCTACCGCGTCGGCTCGGAATCCACGGGCGGCCCGGGCGGCTCTGCCTGAACCACTGACGGCGGCCGTTCCAGCACGATCTTCCCGATCGGCCTGAGCGCCAGCAGCGCGATCAGGCAAAGCACCAGCAACACCACCGCGAGCGGTACCGGCGAATGGCCGGTCAGTGCCGCCACGAGCTGCGTCGAGGCTGCGGCCGTCACCAGCTGCAGGAACCCGAGCAACCCTGAGGCGGCGCCCGCGATCGCCGGTTCGCGCGAGATGGCGCCGATGGTGCACGAGGGCGCCGCAATCGCGTTGGCAAAGCCGATCGCCATCCCGGGGATGAAGAGCGCGAGCGGGTGCCAGACGTGGGCGACGGCCAGCCCGGCCATGGAGAGCGTCCCCGCGAAAGCGATCATCGCGCCGGTGCGCATCATGCGCTGGCCGCCGAGGCGACCGGTCAGGCGCGCCGCGAGCAGGAAGCCGCTGAACGAGGCGACCGCCGGGAAGAAGAGCAGCAGGCCGAAGCGCGAGGGCGAGACCCCGAGCACGTCGATCGCGACGTAGGGCGCGCCCGTCACGAAGGTGTAGATCATGCTGACCATGCACGAGCCGAACACCAGGAACGCGAGGTACTCGCGCGAGCCCAGCAGGCGCCGGTAGCTCGACCAGTAGCGCAGAGACGGGCCCGCGGAGCGGTCGGCACGCCGTGCGTCGCGCAGGTTCCTCGAGGCGAACAGGAACACCGCGAAGCCGAGGATCCCGGATAGCGCGAACACGGCGCGCCAGTCGAGCCATTCGAGCACGAATCCGCCGATCGTCGGTGCGAGCATCGGCGCGACCAGGATCGCGGTCGCGGTGGCCGCCAGCGCGCTCGCGGCCCTGGCCGGGCCGAAATGGTCGAGGATGGTCGCGCGCATCACCGACATTGCCGCGCCGCCGCCGAAAGCCTGCACCACGCGCGCCGCTACCAGCATGTCGAGCGACTCGGCGACGATGCCGGCGGCGCTGCCGAGCACGAACAGGCCGAGCGCGAGCAGCACGATCGGCCGCCGGCCGTAGCGGTCGGAGAGCGGCGCGACCATCAGGTTACCGAGCGCGATCGAGAGGATCGACAGGCTGATGAGGAGCTGCGCCGCGTGTGGCGCGACCTGCATCGCGGTCGCGATCGCCGGCAGCGCCGGCAGCAGCACGTGCAGGCTGAAGGTGCCGATCGAGCCGATGATCGCGGAACCTGCGATCAGCCGCCGGGATGCATCGCGGTTCTGCAAGCAGGCATCTTGCAGCGCGCTTCCCTGGCCCGCAACGGCAGGTTGGCCGCAACTGGTAGAATGCCGACAGCCGGCACGTCCGGCGCACGATGCTGGCCTACTTCCTGATTCTCTTCGCCCTGATCCTCGTGAACGGACTGTTCGCGATGGCCGAACTTTCGCTCTTTTCGGCGCGCGGGACGCGGCTCAAGCAGCTGGCGAAGGAGGGCAGCCGCGGCGCCCGCGCGGCGCTCCGCCTGCTCGACGACCCGACCCGTTTCCTGTCGACCGTGCAGTTCTACATCACGATGATCGGCGTGCTCGCGGGCGTCTATTCCGGCGTGCAGTTCGCCGAGCCGCTGGCCGCCTGGCTGGCGGGATTCGACGCGCTGGTGCCGGTCGCCGAATACCTGGACACGGCCGCCTACGCCATCGTGGTGGTCGGCGTCACCTTCCTCTCGCTCATCGTCGGCGAGCTGGTGCCGAAGCGCTGGGCGCTCACCAATCCGGAGGCGATCGCCTCGCGCCTCGCGCCGCTCATGGAGGCGCTCGCGATTGTCAGCAAGCCCTTCGTCTGGGTGCTGCAGGGCTCGACCGAGATGGTCTCGCGCGCCCTCGGCATACGCACCACGACCAACCGGGCCGTGAGCGAGGAGGAGATCCGCTCGATGATCGCCGAGGCGACGCACACCGGCATCTTCCACGTCGCCGAGCACCAGATGATCGAGGGCGTCCTGCGCCTGCCGGACCGCACCGTGCGCAGCATCATGGTTCCGCGCGGCGACGTCATCTGGCTCGACGCCGCGGACAGCCGCGAAACCGTGTGGAACGCCGTGCGCACCAGCGGCCACTCGCGCTACCCGGTCTGCCGCGGCCAGCTCGACGAGCTGGTCGGCATCCTGATGACCGGCGACCTCGCCGAATGGCTCGGCAACCGCGAAGCCGGCGAGCTCGCGTCCCACGCGCATGCGCCGCTCATCGTGCACGAATCGACGCGCATCCTGCGCCTGCTCGAGCTGTTCCGCGAATCGCAGGTGCACTTCGCGGTGATCGTCGACGAGCACGGCTCGATCGAGGGCGTCGTGACGCCCTCCGACATCCTCACCGCGATCGCGGGCGAATTGCCGGAGTCCGCCAACGAGGAGCCTGCCGAGGCCGTTGCACGCGACGATTCCTCCTGGCTCATCGACGGCGGCATGTCCATCGACGACGTCGAGCGCCTGCTCAAGGGCGGCAACATGCGCTCCGGCGACGACTACACGACGCTCGCCGGTTTCGTGCTGGCGCAGCTCGGGCACCTGCCGACGACGGGCGAGAGCTTCCGCTGGCGCGGCCTGCGTTTCGAGGTCGTGGACCTCGACGGCCGGCGCATCGACAAGCTGCTGGTCCAGCGCCTGGCGCAGGCTTGAGGCCATGACCTACCGGCCGGCCCGCGCGGGCCGACATGCGAGCGTTTCGATCCGCGGCCTCGAGCATCATCTCGTGCGCTGGGGACCCGACTCGGACGACCCGCTGCTGTTCCTGCACGGTTTCGCGGACGCGGCCGTGACCTTCCAGCTCGTCGCCGACGCCATCGACCCCGCGTTGCCGCTGCTCGCCATCGACTGGCGCGGCTTCGGCGGGAGCGCCCGCAGCCCCGGCGGCTACTGGTTCCCGGACTACTACGCGGACCTGGAGGCGATGCTCGACGCGTTCTGCCCGAAGGGCCGGGCGCGCATCGTCGGCCACAGCATGGGCGCGAACGTCGCGATGATCTACGCGGGCGTGCGGCCGTCGCGCGTCGCCGGGCTCGTGAACCTCGAGGGCTTCGGCCTGCCGCGTACGCAGGCGTCGCAGGCGCCGGAGCGGATCGCGGCATGGCTCGACGAGCTCCGCGCACCGGCGGTCGCCGGCGAGTACGCGAGCCTCGAGGAACTGGCGGCGCGCGTCGCGAATCGCAACCCGCGCCTCACGTCCGACCTGGCCGCCTTCATAGCCGCCTGCTGGAGCGAGGCGCTTCCCGATGGGCGCGTCAGGCTCCTCACCGATCCCGCGCACCGCCACGTAAATCCGTACCTGTACCGGCGCGAAGAGATAGAAGCCTGCTGGAAGCGCATCGAGGCGCCGGTGCTGCTCGTCGTCGGCCGCGAGTCCGAGCTCGCCGCCCGACTCGAGCCGGAGGGCGGCGTCGAGTCATTCCGGCCGCTCGTGCGCAAACTCGCGATCGAGGAGGTGGCTGGCGCGGGGCACATGCTGCATCATGAGCAGCCGCGCGCGGTCGCGCGGCTCATCGAGGCTTTCTTCAGGCAATCCGTGTGATGAGATGGCGTCTGCGCGGCTTTCTACGCCGCACGATCACGTACCCGTGGGCACGGCGCATCGCCGTCGCCGTGATCGGCGGCACGATCGTGCTGGTCGGCATCGCCATGGTCGTGCTGCCGGGGCCGGCCATCATCGTCATCCCGCTCGGCCTCGGCGTGCTCGGCCTCGAGTTCGCCTGGGCGCGGCACTGGCTGCGCAAGCTCCGCTCCACCGCGCATGACGTCGTGAACCGCGTCCGCGGTCGGCCCAAGGATCCCCCTCAACCGCCACCGGCTTGATCGCCACGGGTTCACTCGCGCGCGCTTCGGCCGGTCGGGAACCCTTCGCTCGCGCCGGAACTTTATGCGCTCGCTCAGGGAACCCGCCCGGCCGACTCGCAAGAACGTTCCCGCGGCGTTGAGGCGCGCGGACGAGCCGGGGGGACCCCGAGGCGAGCGCATAAAGTTCCGGCGCGAGCGGAGGCGGTCCCCCCGGCTCGTCCGCGCGCCTCAACGTAGAGGTGTCAGGCCTTGAAGCTCGCCTCGACCGCGGCGAGTGTTCTCTCAAGCGGACCGAGAGATTTCTTCTGCAGCTCCGCGATCTCGGCGACCGTCGCCGCCTTGAACGCCCCTTCCCGCACCGACGGCAAATTGATCCGCACGTTGAGGATTGCGGATTCGAGCCCCGCCTTGGCGAGCAGTGCGCCGACGCCGGCATCGGAGGCGGAGTTGCGGTTGCCGGTCACGGCCGCCTCTTCGGCGAGTTCGATCGCCTTCAGGCACAGGCGCGCGGTCGCGAGCGGCACCGAGGTCGCCTTCTCGTAGGCGGCGGCAATCGCCGCTGAACGCGTGCTTTTCTCGACGTCCGTCGCCTTCGGCAGGCGCATCGCCGCGAGCACGTCGTCGAAGGCTTTCGTGTCGTCATCGACTGCGGTGAGCAGCGCCGCTTTCAGCGCCTGCGCACGCTCCGCGAGCGTCGACGCGGATGCCCAGGCGGACTCATAGCCGGCCTTGCCGACAGTCAGGTTTGCGACCATGGCCGCCAGTGCCGCACCGAGGCTGCCGGCGAGCGCAGCCACCGAGCCGCCGCCCGGGGCCGGCGAGTTGCTCGAGACTTCGTCGACGAAGCGCTCGACCGTCATCGAAACAAGGAGAGCGGGCATGCGCACAGCGTACTCGATGATCCGCTTGTCGGGGTCGAAGGGCGAGAGTTGCGCGAGGCCCAGCGACTGGATGGCGAGCTCGACCAGCTCGCGCTCCGGCAGGCCGGGCGAGCGCCCCTGCTTGCGCAAGTAATAACGACCCGCTTCGACCAGCGGCTCGAGCGGGGTCAGGCCGACGAGCTCGGATCCCGTCACCACGAGGCCGAGCTTCGCGGCTTCCTCGCGCGTGACCTCGAACACCTCGTGCAGCGGTGTCGTGCGGTAGGAGAGCAGGTTGATCGACACCTGCGCCTGTCGGTATTGCTCGATGGTCCAGCCGATCGCCTTCACCGCCCTGAGCCGTCCCGGCACGCGCAGGTCCTGGCCCGAGGCATCCTTGACGACCTCGCCCTTCGCGTCGCGCTTCAGGCGTCCCGCTTCGCGGATGTTGAGCGCCACCTCGTTCGCCAGCTTCTGCTCGCGCGTGTTGACGTTGACGTTGTAGGCGATCAGGAACTCGCGCGCGCCGACGACCGTCGCGCCGAGCCGCGCGTTGAACGTCGCCGGACCCGCGTCCGGCTTCCACGCGGGATCGGCGAGCTTTTTCGCGAGACGCTTCGTACTCGCCGGCGCGGATGTCGGCGAGGTTGCGCCGCTCCGGCCGCGTCGCGGCGAACTCGTAGAAATAGACGGGCAGCGCGAGCGCCTCGGCCATGCGCCGGCCCAGCGCCCGCGCGGCCTCGACGCACTGGTCCATGGTCACGCCGGCAACCGGCACGAGGGGGCAGACGTCGAGCGCGCCCATGCGCGGGTGGGCGCCGTGGTGCCTCGACATGTCGATGAGCTCAGCCCCGGCGCTCGCAGCGCGGAAGGCGGCTTCGCCGACGGCGTCGAGCGTGCCGACGAACGTGAACACCGTGCGGTTCGTGTCGGCGCCGGGGTCCACGTCGAGCAGGCGGACGCCGTTCACGCCGGAGATCGCCCGCGCGATCGCGTCGATCACCGACTTGTCACGGCCCTCGGAAAAGTTCGGGACGCATTCGACCAGCTGGGACACGCGGCCTCTCCCGGACTACGGCGAAGCTGGCGCCAGGTAATCGACGACCAGCGACGTCATCAGCCGCATCGCGATCGGCACCGACTCGTCCGCCGCGTAGAAGCCCGGCGTGTGGTGGCCGGTGGACGACTTGCCCTCCGGCACGACCCCGAGCCGGAAATAGAAGCCCGGTACGACCTGCGCAAAATACGAGAAGTCCTCGGCGCCCGTGATCGGCGCCGCCGCGCGCACCTTGTCCTTGCCGAGCAGCCGCTCGAGCGTCGGCACGAGTTCGGCCGTCAGCTCGGCGTTGTTGACCGTCATCGGATGTCCCGTGTCGAACGAAAGCTCGTACGTGGCGTGCGCAGCCTTGGTGTGGCCGTCGAAGATGTCGCGCATGCGCGTCTCGATCGTCTCGAGCGTCGTGTCATCGAAAGTGCGGATGGTGCCGCCGAGCTGGGCGGACTCCGGGATGATGTTGTGGCGCTCGCCGCTCTTGAAGAGGCCGACGGTGATGACATTGTCCGACAGCGGGGAGAGGACGCGCGAGCGGATCGTCTGCAGCGCCATCACGATCCCGGACGCCGTGACGATGGGGTCGACGCCGAGGTGTGGCGTCGAGCCGTGCGCCTGCCGGCCCTTCACGGTCGCCTCCCAGCGTGTCGCGGCCGCGAAAGTGGGTCCGGAGGAGTAGGCGACCGTGCCGAGCAGCTCGTCGTCGCCGTCGGCATCCGGCGGGGAACCGTTGGTGTGGAACGCAATCACGGCATCCGGCTTGATCTTCGCGAAGATGCCGTCCTCGACCATCATGCGCGCGCCGCCGCGTTCACCGGACGGAACGCCTTCCTCGGCCGGCTGGAAGATGAACATCACCGTGCCCGGCAGGCGGTCGCGGATCGAGGCGAGCATGGCCGCCGTGCCGAGCAACGCCGCGGTGTGCACGTCGTGGCCGCAGGCGTGCATGACGCCGACGTCCTTGTCGAGGTAAGTGCTGCGCACGGTGGACTTGAAGGGATAGTCCGCCTGCTCGGTCACCGGCAGCCCATCCATGTCGGCGCGCACCGCGATCGTGCGGCCGGGCAGGCCGCCCTTCAGGATGCCGACGACGCCGGTGTGCGCGATGCCTGTCTGCACCTCGATTCCGAGTCTCTTGAGTTCGGCGGCCACCAGCGCGCCGGTACGCTGCTCGCGGTTCGAGAGCTCGGGATTGCGGTGCATGTCCTGGCGCTGAGCGATGCTGGCGCCCGAGTACTTGTCCGCGAGTGCCGCAATCTCGGCGTCGGTCGGTTTGCCGGCGGCTGCTGCCGTTCCCGCGGCGAGCAGGCAGGCGGTGGCCGTGATCATCGATCGTGCAGCGTGCATGGAACTCCCCTTGAAGCCGTGCTTATCTTGCGAACAGCTGTCCCGCGATGTCGCGAAACGCCTTGAATTCGAGCGCATTACCGCTCGGGTCGTTCAGGAACATCGTCGCCTGCTCGCCCGACTGGCCGCGGAATCGCACGTGCGGCTCGATGACGAAGGCGACTCCCGCGCGCTTCAGCTGCGCGGCGAGCGTCTCCCAGTCCGGCATCTCCAGCACCATGCCGAAATGCGGCACCGGGACGTCGTGCCCGTCCACCGGGTTGTGCCCGGCACGATCCGGCTCGGCACCGGCGACCAGGTGGCAGACGAGCTGGTGGCCAAAGAAATCGAAGTCCACCCAATCCGCCGCGCTGCGTCCCTCCGGGCAACCGAGCAGCTCGCCATAGAACGCGCGCGCCGTCGTCAGGTCACGTACCGGGATCGCCAGGTGAAAGGGCGTGAGTTCGGGCATCAGCTCTCCAGTCGTGCGTTCATCGTGACCTCGGCATTCAATACCTTGCTGAGCGGGCAGCCGGTCTTGGCCTTGTCTGCGGCCAGCTCGAACTTCGCCCGCTCGGCGCCGGGCGCCTTCACGGCGACGTCGAGGTGCGAGCGCGTGATCGTGAACCCGGTGTCGAGTTTCTCGAAGGTGATCGTGGCCGTCGTCTCGATGTGCTCGGGTTTGATGCCCACCTCGCCGAGTTGCGCCGACAGCGCCATCGTGAAACAACCCGCGTGCGCGGCGCCGAGCAGCTCTTCGGGGTTCGTGCCCGGCTTGCCTTCGAAGCGCGTGCTGAAGGAATAGGGCGTGTCGGCGAGGACCTTGCTCTCCGTTGTAAGCGCTCCCTTGCCATGCCGAAGGTCGCCTTGCCAGACGGCCGTCGCTTTGCGTTCCATGCGTGTTCTCCTAGTTGACGCGCGCCCTGCGCGTAGTCAGATAGTAATGCCACAGGAGCCGCGCCGCGACCGAGCGCCAGGGTGCCCAGGCAGCGCTCATCGCGAGCTGGCGTTCTGCGTCCGGCCGCCGGCGCAGCCGCTTGACCTCGTGCAGTGCAACGGCAAGCGCGAGGTCGCCGACCGGCCACACGTCCGGGCGGCGCAGCGCCATCAGGTAATAGATGTCCGCGCTCCAGGGCCCGATGCCGCGCAAATCGAGGAGCGTCGAGCGGCCCGTCACGTCGTCGCTTCCGGCGATGCGCGACAGCGAGAGGCTGCCGTTCATCACCGCGAGCGCCAGGGCGTGGCAATAGGACGCTTTCTGCCGCGTGATCCCGAGGCGATGCAGGCCGATGACGCCGCGGTCCGCGACACGCTCGGGCGTCATGCCGCCGAGGTGGACGCTCACTCGCCGGAACAGCGTGCGCGCGGCGGCGATCGACACCTGCTGCTCGAGCACGATGTGCACGAGCGTCGGGAACCCGGGCCGTCGTCCCCACATCGGCGGCAGCCCGTTCTTCGCGGCGAGCGCGGCGAGGTCCGGGTCGCGGCGTGCAAGTGCGCGCACGCCGGCCGCGAGCGTCGCCTGGGTCAGCGCCCGCGGCAGGGCGGGCGCGGGCCGCTCGCTCGCACGCACAGTCAGGCTCGCGGCTTCAGCCGCTCGCTGAAGTGATAGCCGGCGATTTCGAGGCCTTCGCGCAGGTAGAACTGGTGCGCGCGCTTGCGCTGCATGCCCGAGTCGAGGTGGAAGACGTCGCAGTCCTCGGCGACCGCCTGCGCGCGCAGCCAGGCGAGCAGCACCTTGCCGTGGCCCTTCGAGCGCGCGGCGTCGGCGGTCACGAGGTCGTCCACGTACAGGTGCCGGCCGCAGAAGAGGTTGGTGGAGACGCGATAGCCCGCCACGGCGACCACGCGCCCTTCCTCGCGGATGCACGCGAGCCGCAGGCCATCCTTTTGCATCGCGCGCACGGTTGGCAGGAAAGCTTCGCGCGCGACGTGCGGGCGCAGCTCCGCCATGACCTCGTAACAGGCGAGGATCGCCTCGTCGGTCTCCGCGTGTTCCACCATCGGCCGTGCCTAGTCGGCCAGGTGGTATTCGACGGTCGATACGACGCGCACCTTCTTGATGTGCGGCGTCGTGCTGTCGCGGTCCTCAATCGAGAACTGCCCCTGTTGCGCGGAGCGGATCCTGCCGAGCCGGCTCCCGGAATCCTCGGCGAACTTCTCCGCCACCGAGCGCGCGTTCTTGGTCGCTTCCTCGATCATCGCCGGCTTGAGCTTTGAAAGTCCGGTGAACTGGAATTGCGTCTGGCCCTGGTAGCCCTCGCCCGAAAGCGCGACGCCTTTCTGGCCGAGCGAGATGACGTCGCCCATCGCCTTGCGCACGGCGTCGACGTCGGTCGAGTACACCGTGACGGTCGAGCTTCCGGTGTAGCGGTAGGGGATATTGGCGGTGTCACCGTAGGACTGCGCATGGCGGTCCGTCACCGACGGCGCGCCGACCGTGATCGCATCGGCCGCGATGCCGTGGGCCGCGAGGAACTCCGTGATCAGGCCGTTCTTCTTCTGCACCGAGCCGAACAGGGCGTTGAGGTCGTTGCTGGCTTCCTGGAAGGTGAGCGGCCAGATCGCGACATCCGCCTTCACCTCACGCTCCGACAGGCCCTTGACCACGACCGTGCGGTCGAATTTCTTGACGCGCACCGCGTAGTTGCCGAGCAACCAGCCCATGGCGATGAAGCCGAGCAGGATGCTGGCGCCGTGGACCACGAGGCTGCGCGAAATCGGTTCGTTCATGTCACGTCCTTGCATGCGGGGAGTGCGGAAGCGGCGAGGCGCGATTTTCTCACGGAGACCGCCCGGCGAGTAGCGCTTCGCGCCGGGCGAGGCTCGCCGCAGGCCAGTACGTCTTGCGATCGTAGTACTCCGGCACCGCGGGCGTGCCTGCCGGCAGCACGACCCAGGGCTGCTTGGAAGCCGTGAAGATGTGGATGTCCGGCGGCAGGGCGTCGGGGTTGTCGAGCGTGCCGATGCGGACGAAGGAAACCGTCCGGCCGGCGCCGGCGTAGTGGCTCCAAAGTGCGATGTGGCACCGTGGGCAGCGCGCGATCGCCTGCCCTTTGCCGCTCGCGGACGGCGTGTCGACGAGTTCGGGCTCGCCCGCGAGGAGCGTCACACGGTGCGCCTCGATCATGGCGTTCAGGGCGAAAGACGCGCCGGACTCGCGCTGGCACCAGCGGCAGTGGCAGCAGTGCACGAAGAGCGGCGCCGTTTCCACGCGGTAGCGGACGCCGCGGCAGTCGCAGCCGCCCTGCAGCGGGTACTGCACGGTCACGTGGAATCGCCGCCCGCGGGCGCGTACTCGCCGAGCGGCGCCTCGTGCGTGGTCAGGCCTTCGAATTCGCGGTCGAGGCGCTCGTATTCCGCCCCGTGTTCGCGGCCAAACGCCTGCCAGGCCTCGCGGCTCTCCCAGCGGTCGATGGTGAGGAAACGGAGCGGGTCGGAGCGGTCCTGGAGCAGCTCGCTGCCGAGATAACCGTTCGCGCGACCGAACAGGCGCGCCCAGGTCCCGTCCGGGCCGTAGTGCGCCTCGAACTCCGCGCGCTTCGCGGGCGCGACCGCGAATTCCCAGAGCGTGGCATAACCGGCCGCGGCCATCAGCGCGGCTTGCCGGCGAGCCAGGCTTCCGCTTCAGCGACGGTGGCAAAAAGATTCATGGGAACGCCGCGATTATTGGCGACCGTCTCGGCAAACTTCATCAGGTCGCCGCCAGCGTTCACGTCCACGTAGGCGATCGACCGGAACACACCGCGCGCCAGGGCGCTGTTGTCCGAGGCGATCTGGTAAATGTCCCAGGTCTCGAGCCGGCGCCCGGTGAGCCGCTCCTCGATCAGCACATTGAAGTTCTGTCTCGCCTCACATTCGCGCAGCAAGGCCTGCAGGTAGCCCGTGACGTTCTCGAGCGTGTTCGAGCCGGTCACGATGGCGTGCAGGTAAGTCGGCTTCTCGGTGATCTGGAGCTGGTACGACATACGGGTGCCCCGTTTTCCGGGGGGCGAGGATTATCCCTCAGCTCGAATGGTCGTGCACCACCCGCCATCCCGCGGGCGTCCGCACCCACGCCAGCGTGAACCAGCCGGACTGCTCGGGCTTGTCACCGCCCGAGAGCACCCAGTGCGCGGTCGCGAGCGCGGCATCCGGCGCCAGCCGGCGCACCGCGAGCTGCTCGAAGCGCAGCTGCTGGATGGCCTGGCCGTCCCGGAAGTACGTTTCGCGAAAGGATTTCTCGATCGGCGCGACGCCCGGGCGCGGCCCGTCCTTGGTCATGAACATCACGCTCTCGTCGTAGACCGCGAGGTGCCCTGGCAGGTCGCCCCGGTTGAACGCCAGCGCGGAGTCCGCGAGCCGCTGCCTCATCTCGGCCTCGTCGCCGGCCCAGTCGGCCGCGGCGATCGGCGCGGCGGCGATCGCGGCGAGCAGCACGAGCGCGCGCCAGGTCTGTGGTGTGTTCAAGTAACTCTCCCGTGGATCACGATGACCTCGTGCGGACCGGCCTGCCTGTCGCGCGCGCGGCGGTTGATGCGATTGATGCCGTCGATCAGGAAGTGCCGGCCCTGCCATTCGAGCAGCAGGATCGGCCGGGTGTCACTCTTCGGTCGCGCGCGGTCGTGCGAATCCACGTGCACGAGCGGCACGAGGCGCTCGAGCGGCCAGTGCTCGCGCGAAACGGCGAGCATGTCGCGTGTCAGAACCGGGGGCGGTTCGGCGAGCTTCAGCACGCCGTCCATCGACATCACGAAGCGGTTCTTGCGCCACAGGCGGTTCAGCGTGTCGACCCAGTCGTGCCCGGACCGGGCGTGGAAGGCGAGCTGACTCGTGGCTTCGTCCCAGAGTGCCTGTTCTTCGCCGGTCGCCGCGTTCATCCCGGCAATTCCTTGTAGAACACGACCGTGTCGTGGGGCGTCTTTCCGTCGGTGTCGAACGCAAAGCGCGGAATCGTGCCGACCACGGTCCATCCGAGGCGACGATACAGCCGTTCCCCCGCATCGCCGCGTTTCGAGTCGAGGACGAGCAGCCGGTATCCCGCGGCGGCTGCCTCATGCTCCACCGCCGCCATGAGCTGCTCGCCGAGTCCGCGCCTGCGGCCACGCCGGTGCACGATCAGCTTCGCGATGTCCGCCCGGTGCGGCTGGTTCGGTGCCCACGACGGGTGCAACTGCACCGAGCCGACGATGCCCTCGGCGTCGCGCGCGACCAGGACGACCGTGCCGGAGGCCGGCGCGCCGAACAGCTTGCGCCACCAGTCGAGCGCCTGGGTCTCGGTGAGCGACGATGAAGCTCACGGCTGCGCCCGACTCGACCGCATCGACGAGGAGTTGCGCGAGCGAGCGCAGGTCCGCTTCGCTGACGGGCGGCAGGAGGCGTTCGATCATTCCGTTCCCGATTCGAGTTGCCATTCCCAGACTTCGCCCACGTCATCATCGTGCGCCATGCCCGTGTGCCTGAACCCGAGCTTCTCGAGGATGCGGTTCGAGGCATTGCGTTCGGGCAGTGTCTGTGCGGTCACCGTCAGGCCGGGCTTTGTCGTGCGGGTCAGGGCGATGAGTGTCTGCGCCATCGCCGTCGCGATGCCCTGTCCCTCGAACTCGGGAAACGTAAAATACGCGATCTCGACGCGGCCGCCCGCGGGCGCGCTCTTGAATGCACAGGTTCCGACCGCCTGGCCGTCCCTGACGGCGATATAGCCGATCCACGGCAGCACGAAACCGCTTGCGCGGTACATGCCGGCGGTTGCCGGCAGGATCTCGGCAACGGCCGCCGGCAACTCGACCGGTTCGGCCAGTTCGCCGCGTTCCAGGATGGCGACGAGACGAAGTTCTGTCACGGCAGCTCCTCGTGCTGCGGCAGGTCGTCGGTGATCTCGTGCCACGGCGCCTTCGAACCGACGTAAATGTGCGCCGTCGGCCGGATCGACGGCGGGTCCTTGAGTGCGCCGAGGTTCACGTGCACGAACTCGCCGTCACGGACCACGGAATACAGGAAGCTGCCGCAGGTTCCGCAGTGGGCGTCATGGCTTTTCAGGTCACCGTAGAGCAGCAGCCCGTCCGCACCGGCCTCGACGCCGAACTTCGGCCGTTCGATGCCGGCGAACGGCTTGAACGCGGATCCCGTCGTGCGCCGGCATTGCGAGCAGTGGCAGTTCAGGGCGTAACGAAAGGCATCCTCGACGGTGAAACGGACCGCCCCGCAAAGGCATCCGCCGGCCAGGCGCGTCATGTGCGGGGACGGGGATCGAATGGCCTTCGCCGCCGCGAGTGCGATCGGCAGGCCGAAGAAGAACACGTGCGAGAGCAGGTCGAGGCCCGCCGACAGCGGCTTGAAACTGACCGGGTGCGGGAATGCGGAGAGCGGCAGCACGACGAGGCGCATGGCGAGGAAGACGAGCACGCCGAAGATCGCGCCGCTGACGGCGGGCTTCGCGACCAGTTGCGGCACGCGCGTCGCGGCCACGACGAACAGCGTCGCCCACAGGAAGGACAGGACGAAGTGCGCCAGGAGTCCGAGTGCAGCGGTGGCCCAGCCGCCCGAGTAAGCGTCCTGGCCGAGCAGCCCGCTCGCGACCACCTGCAGGAGCTGCTGCGGCGCCATGCCGTTCACGGCGGCGTGCGTCAGCGCAAAGAGGATGTCGAGCGCCGCGGCGATCGAGCCGCCGACCAGCACCGCGCCCAGGCGCGAGATCCGTTTCATGGCGTCCGACCCCCCATTTGCCAGCATTGGACTTCAGCGTCAGAGTGAATGTCCAGAAGGAGGTTCCCATGCACACCGGTTCCTGTCTCTGCGGCGCGGTGAAGTTCACGGTCGAGGGCGAGCTCAAGGCGCCCCTTGCCTGCCATTGCACGCAGTGCCGCAAGACCTCGGGACATTACTGGGCGGCCACGAACGTGCCGCGCGGCGCGCTCACGATCGAGGGCGAGTTCAACGTGGCCTGGTTCCGCTCTTCCGAGAAGATACAGCGTGGGTTTTGCTCGACCTGCGGCGCCTCGCTGTTCTGGGACCCCATCGAGGAGGACCGGATCTCGGTCGCCATGGGCGCCTTCGAGGCACCGACGGGAACGAAGATCTCCGAGCACATCTTCGTCGACGACAAGGGCGACTACTACGAGATCAAGGACGGGTTGCCGCAGACCGCGCAGTACTAGTCCCGGACGGCGATGCACTCGACTTCGACGCGCGCGCCCATCGCGAGGCCGTTCGTGCCGAGCGCGCTGCGCGCGGGGTAGGGCGGCGCGAAGTAGGTCTTGTAGACCTCGTTGAAGGTTGCCCACTCGGCGATGTCCGCAAGCATCACCGTGCATTTCACGACGTCGCGCAGGGAATAGCCGTGTGTCTCGAGCGTGGTCTTGATGTTCTCCATCGTCTGCCGCGCTTCTGCCTGGATGCCGCCGGCAACGAGGCTCAACGTGCCAGGCTGGATGCCGATCTGCCCGGAAAGGTAGAGCGTATTGCCGACACGCACGGCCTCGGAGAAAGGCAGCGTGGTCGGCGTGACCTTGCCGGAGTTGAGGAATTCGATCGCCGGCGGTTCCGCGAACGAAGGGATCGCAAGCGCCGCGAGGCTCGTGGCAGCAAGCGCGTGGATCAGTCGGTGCATGGGTAGCTCCCGTTCATGGGCGTGTTGGCGGATCGGGGCTCCAGTAAAGCCACCCGCCATGGGCCCGGTTGCGAATCATGGAATCGGCTGCGGGCAGCAGCCAGTCGAGCGCATCCTGGCGGGTGGCGTCGTGCCAGGGGTCGGTGAACGAGCCGTGACAGATTCGCTTCGTCTGGTAGCCCGCGCCCGCGCGACGTACCTGTCGGCTGCAATCGAGTATTGGGTCGTCTAGCCCGACGACCTGTCCGGCGACAATTTCGTCGAGCAGCGACTCGACGAAGTCGCGAGCCTCGACACCCTCGATCGAAAAGCACCAGGTGTCCGTCACGTTGGGAACGGAGTGATAGGCGATCCCCGGTGTCTTGAGCAGCGGGCTCAGGGGGTCGTCCCCGGGTTCCCGCACAGCGAGACGACCAGCGCCTTGAATTCCCGAAGTGTCTCGGCCGCGGTCTCCTCGGACACGGGCCCCAGCTGCGACACCGACTCGCTGTGCCCGAAGACCACGATTCGGGCGACGTGCGGTTCGTCGGTGGGTTTCACGATGACGTCGTTCCGTTCCGGCAGGAGCCTGACGCAGTCCTCGAGTGAATCCGTGGCGTACTCGACCGTCACGCTTCTCGACCAGTAGGTGATATCGCGCCAGACCCAGCGAATGGCCAGGAACGACGCGACTCCGATGATCGCAATGATCACGGCCGCAATGAGCCGACGCCGCGACCGGTGCGCGGCGAGTGTTTCGCCCCGCACAGCTGCGGTGGGCTCGATGGGAACTTCTTTCCAGGTTCCGTCGCGCTGCCGCACGGACTTGAAGGGCGAACCATGGACGTGCACTTCCGTGCCGGAAGCGTGATCGACGAACTCCAGCATCTCCGGCGCGAACCAGTAACTCTTGTTGAGCGAATTGAAGTAGACGTGGAGGGCGTAGTCCGACCGGAGTTCGCCGATGACCTCGACGCGAAGTTCGGATGGCGTCGTTTCGCCGTAGACGTTGCCGATCATCTCGGCGATGCCGAGGCGTTCCGTCTCCGCCGTACGGCGAATCCGGACGTTGTCGCCGTAGCAGATGTCGGTCGTCACGCGCGTTTACTCGACTGGAACGAACGCCCGAAGGAACGCCTGTGCGAAACCAGAACGCTCGACTTCTGCCCGGTCAAGAGGGTTTTCCCACCAGACGCCTTCACTGTTCGCCAGGAGTATGAAACTGAGATTGAGTGCCGGGATCTTCAGATACAGGGCGGAATAGGCATCGTCCCACCATCCCGAATGCCAAACGAGAGTATGCCCCCGGTACTCTTGCACGAACCAACCAAGACCATACGGTAACGCCTCACCGTTGCTTGATCGCATCGGAGCCATCATGGCAGCCCGTGACTCCGCCGATATCAGCATCCCCTGATCCAGTGCGACATCGAACTTGGCAAGGTCAAGGGCCGTCGTGATGACTCCACCAGCGGCGCCGTCTCCCTGGGGCGGCGGCTTCGGGGCACGTTCCATGGCCCCGGATGCCCCGACTCGATGGGGCGGGGCCAGTCCTTCTGCCAAGTCCTCACGCAGGGGCAGGTCCCGATTGACCCTTGCCGATCGCCCCATGCCAGCGGGTACGAAAACGTACTGTTCGACGAGAGCCGAAAAGGTTGCGGCACCCGCGGCCCCGATCGGGCGCGACGCCCAGGAGTACAGCACGGGGTTGTAGGAGAAGCGGCTCCCAGGTGTCGAGGTGGCCGTGTGGGAAAGCAAGTGTCGAAGCGTGTGGACGGCGGGCTGACAGCGAAGCTCGGCGGCAAAGATAGATGGCTGTCGACTGAAATCACTGCAGAACTCTGCCCATTCGCTGTAATCCGCCATCGGCCGATCGAGGTCGAGCGCTTCCTTCTCGACAAGCCGGAGTGCAACAACAGCCGAGAGTGGTTTCGCGACCGAGGCGATGTTATACGGCGTCTCGGCAGTGGCAGGAATGCGGCGTTCAAGATCAGAGTAGCCCAATCCCAACGCGAGAACGATCTCCTGGTCTTTGACAACGGCGACAGACAATCCCGGAATGTCGGCGGCTTTGCGGAGGGTATCCAGACTTTGGACGAAGGCCGGGATGTCTGGTGATAGTGCACCTGCATGGCGTCGATTTTGCTCACCCGGCACGCACGAGGAGGCCGTCAACACGACGAGCAGGAGTACGACGTCTTTCATTGGTTACCTGTCTGCGCCGCGCTCGCTTCGACTTCTCTGGATGTCTTTCTTCGTCATTTGTGGCAATTCATCCGCGATGTGGTCCCAAGGGGCCTTGAATTCCACGTAGATGTGCTTGTCAGGCCTGATGAGGGGATCATCATCGAGAGCGCCCGCTGGTATCTCGAACCAGGGCTCCCCGGTTCTGGATGGGTTCGGAACCTGTGAGCCGCAGCGACTGCAGAAACTCGTGTCATACGCGGGAGGCGATTCGCTAACCGGACGTTCGTACGTCTTGATCAAGTCCGCGCCTTGAAGAAAACGGAAATCCTCGCGACGCACCCCAAGCCAGGTGAGGTACGCGGATCCGCTCACTTTTCGGCAACGAGCGCAATGACAAAGTTCAAAGGGTCCGACAGCGCGTTCGATTTCGAATCTGACGCCGCCACATAGGCAGCTACCGCCGAGCATTGCCCATCTCCTTTCTAAGTGCCTTCCATCGTCCGCGTTGAGCGGGCCGCGCGAGGCGCGGCCGCCGCGCCGCAGGCGCGATACGGCTCCCCACGCCTGCGGCGCACCCCTGCCAAGTTCTTGCAAACCGCTCCAACGCATGGTTAGGCGTCAATGACATGTCCATGGAGTCGCTTGACTGTCGCGAACACAACGGCGACAAGCAGGGCGGCAGCAGCCACAACCTCGAACCAGATCGTAAAGTTCATTGCGACCGTGTGGGCGGCGAATGGGGCTCGTGAATAGTGGAGCAGGCCATCGAATCCGAATGCGGCGTAGAGCCCAATCAGGAATAGGCCGCAGGCCTGCCAGGCCCGCAGATAGAGGGCGAAGCCGCTCAAACCGATGCCTGCCAAGGCCGCCCAGGTGAGGTAGACATCCGATCGAGTGAGCCACGCCGGCAGATTCGGATAGGCGCTGAGAAACTCCGCGTTGTGCACGAAGTGAACGAAACTAGCCGCCAAATAAATCAGCAGGAAAGCCGGTAGCAGGTTGCGTTCGGTGAGAGTCATTTCATTGACGTCTAACGTCCGCGTTAGGCGGTTCGCGCTCGCTTAAACCCGTCACGGACCGCTCCAACGCATTGTTAGGCGTCACTGCCTTTTCGAAGACAACGCGTGCCTGCAAACTAGTTAGCAACCTTGGTCCAGCCAATAGCCAGGCCGTTCTCAACTTCCATGCCGACGCCTTTGGCACCGACCTTGCCATCTACGATCCACGACGCGTTGTAGAAGTCCCCGGTCTTTTCGATGACGAGGTCGTATTCATCCGAGAACTCTCCATTCTCGAAGAAGTAGCGAACGTGGTAGCGCCCGGCAAAACCCTCAATGGGTCCCCCGGTTGCCTCCCCGGGGCCGCTGTAAGTATTAGCGTAGTTCCACCGGGCCTTCAGAGTGCCCGGCGCATCACTCTTCGTATACAGAACGAAGCCGACATTCACGAGCTCAGGCGTCTCTGTGGCCATCGAAAGCGGCGTGAAGCACGAGGCTAGAAGGAGCCCCGTCAGCAATGCTGCAGTCAACAATGACCTAACCATGACGCTCCTTTAAGTGTGCAACGAATTTCATCTAACGCCTAACGTCCGCGTTGAGCGGGCCGCCGTATAGCCCTTCTAAGCGCCGCGGGCGCGACAATCTTCCACGCGCCCGCGGCGCACCCCTGCCAAGCTCCCACGGACCGCTCCAACGCATAGCTAGGTCGCATTTGCACGAACCTTAGAGTGCCACAGGAGCCAAGCCAAGTACGCGGCTGCAACCAGATCGTAGGCTAGGCAGAAAGCCGGCCACCAAAGCGGCACACCAGAATTTGCGATCAGTTGATCATGCACAAAGTCGTACAGGCCATGTGCGGCCAGAGCCCCGACTACCAGCCATAGCGATCGTTTGAATCCCGCAACTGATAAGGTCAGGAATACCAGGATGGCGATCGACTCGAGCGCGAGCGCTTGGAGCGAGCCGCCCATGACCGCGAATAGCCCATAGAGCAAGGCGATGACAATCATGACGGTGGGATAGAAGGCACGATCTCGGTCGAGGCCAACAATCGTGGCAAACAAGCCAACCGCTAGCGCCAAGCATGCACCCACGATGAATCCCAATTCATGTCCCCTTAGGATCGGATGTAGTACCGTCAATGATCTCCTGCAATTCTGGCGCGATGGGCAAGCGCCTGAACATACTGATGTCGGTACCGCCCGTGTTGCCGACAGGAACAACACCAACAGCCGATCCAATCACGCCTAAGATCAGGCGCACAGCCTGGCCGAATGCAGCCCCAAATCTTCTTCGACGAAGCTCCAACCTCAGCATCAGCCAATGGGCCTTCGAATGCAGACCAACAAACGTCTGACCAAGAACGTGGGCGCGCTCCAAGTGTTTAAACGCGCGCTCCAGACTCCCAGAGGCAATGAGCTCCTTGCCGAGAGAGATTTCTCGATCGAATGCTAGCCGCAGCTTGGTGTTCATCTCTGACCCTATCGTGCGACCTAACGTCCGCGATCAGCGGCGGCGCGCAGTCCGCGCGCCGACCGCGGCATCGCATGGTTAGACCGCGAGCTACGATTAGCGAACAAGGAGATCCAGTTCGCGAACATTGAGACCGGCCTCACGATAGTATTTCCGACATAACTCCAGAGCGGTGAATCCGTCCTCGTAGGCTGCAACGCCTCCATCGACCGGCTTGTCCAGGTAGATGAGGCCACCTTCAACGACAAACATGATCAGCGCCGGCTCTGGTGAGTCCTTCGTGATAACCAACGTGTGAGCCTCGCCGGCGGGTTCATAGATGAATGTTCCCGGCTTTGCGACCCAGTCGTGCTCGAGGTATCGCCAGTGACCGCGCATCGTGTAACCACGTACCGTGCCGACGTGATAGTGAGTGCCGAGCATGGCACCGGGGAGGCCCTTCAGAATCACACTAAATCCGCCGGAGGTGACATTGAAGTGGCAGGGTTGGATCCAGACACCATCGGCATACGGAACCCAGCGAGGACCCTCTTCGAGGTTGGTGTTGGTAACGAAGTGTTCGCGGCTTCTTCGATTCGGATCGAGGCCATCGGTGAAGCTGTTGAAAGCGGTGATAGGCAAAGGTATCCCCTTATGTGAGCCCCAAGTTTGAGAAGCAGGAATTCACTCAAAACAGCAAATCTTGCTCCTCTTCCCCAAATGTGACGTCGCATCCTCCGAAAGCGGTCTAACGTCCGCGTTGAGCGGGCCGCGGTAGAGCCTGTCTAGGCGCCGCAGGCGCAACAATTGTCCCCGTGCCCGCGGCGCACCCCTGCCAAGCTCTCACGGACCGCTCCAACGCATTGTTGGGCATCGCTTGCGTCATCACGGCTGTGACGGTACGCCGACCTTCAACTGACGTTGATATTCCGCTTCATCGTAGTGACCGTCCGACGTCGCAATGAGGCCGTTTGGATCCATGGTCCACTCTTCATAGCCGGTGATACGAACGAACTTGCCAGTGCCTCCGGGCCCCGTATTGGTGCCGGTCCAAAGCCAGCGGAAGACCGGACGCTCTCCGTGTTGATCCATTCGCTCGAGTTTCACGAGCATGTCCGGGAATGCGGTCATGAAGGACTGCGCCTTTGCGGCAACGGCTGCGCGGCCGGTAGACGGCAGGCCGCCATTGACGATGAGGGATCCCTTTTCGGCATAGAACGACGCCAATTGCTCCGGATTCTGGCTGCTCCAGGCAGCTGCGTAGCGTGTGCCAAAGTCAGTGAGGTCGAGCTTCATAGACTTTTCCTCCGACGTGCAGGAGGAGAACACCAGTGCCGCTCCGCTGAGTAACCCAATCGCGATCAGCTTGCTCATGGTCGTCACTCCCGCATCAGCGATGCCCAACGTCCGCGTTGAGCGGGCCGCGCGCGGCCGTTGCCAGCGCGCCGCAGGCGCAAACTCTTCCGGCGCGCCTGCGGCGCGCCATCCGCAGCGTCTCACGGACCGCTCCAACGCATAGTTAGATCTTCCGGCCCCAGGCCTTCAGGCGACCTCGAGCAAGGCGTGCGGGTTGCGATCGGCGACGAGCAGAAGTGTCCTGGCCGCGCCCGAAGGCGCTCGGCGCCCCTGCTCCCAATCCTGAAGCGTGCGAACGGAGACGCCGAGCAGGGTGGCGAACCGCGACTGCGACAGCCCGACACTTTCCCGGATCTTTGCCACATCCGGGACGTTGATGACGCGGCCATAGTCACCGCGCTTGAGCTCACGAAGCCCGTCCCGGATCTCGAGGCCAATGTTGCGCTTACGCTTACTCATCGCCCAGTTCCTCTCGAATCTCTTTCAGCACATGGGCTGGAATTGAATCGGCCATATTCTTTGGGTACATCGTCAGCATCCAGATAATGCCCTTGGGACGCCGTACGTAGTAGATGACTCGGTATCCGCCACGTTTCCCCCGACCCGGAGCCGCCCAGCGTAGCTTCCGGACCCCGCCGGTTCCGGCAATTACTGGCCCCAGCTCTGGATTGTCGATTAGGGCCTGCTGCAACTCCGCGTACTGTTCGTCCGAAAGGTATTGCTTCACCAGGCGCGTAAAGAGCCGGGTCTCGATGAAGCTGAACACCGTGACAGTATACGGCAATGCCGTATAGAGTCAATCTGGCACGGCCGGGTCAGGAAGATCTAACGTACGCGTTGGGCGGGCCGCGCGAGGCCGTTCCGGCGCACCGCAGACGTAAAATCTTTCCGCGCGCCTGCGGCGCGCCACCCGCAACCTCTCACGGACCGCTCCAACGCATAGTTAGACGGCATCCGACTGACTTTCAATGTCATAGGAACCGAAGCGCAGATTAAGAATCTGCTCGCCGTCCTCGTCAAAGTACTGCGATACAACCCCGTGGGCATACTCATGCCAGGAGGATGCCTGCGTTGGAACGTGTAGTTTTTCTATAGACCCGAGATTCTGATCGGTCGTCGGTGCAGCTCGTTCAGCCATTGCCACCACTGGGAAAATCTTCTGACCCTCGTGGATAAGCCATCCGGCATCGAGGTGGTAAGCAAAATCGAACAGAAAGCTAGCGCAAATGTTCTGACGGGTTTTGACATCGGCAATGCCGTTGCCCTTCAAAACCTCGTTTAGCCGACTTGCAGTTAGAGCCATGAATGACATCGCCGCACCATCAATGAAGTCGGTTGTATCTGAGTCGTCGTGCAGTGTCTTCATCAGATGCTCCGGAGTCGGGGATGCCGTCTAACGTCCGCGTTGAGCGGGCCGCGCGATGCAGTTGCAGCGCGCCGCAGGCGTAAAATCTCTCCGCGCGCCTGCGGCGCGCCACCCGCAATCATTCACGGACCGCTCCAACGCATAGTTAGGTTTCACTCCTTGCCACGTGGGATCGGAGTCTTCGCGAGGCGGTCTGCCATGCGGGTTTGCCAACCCGGGCCGGTCGCGCGCCAACGCTTTACCACATCGGGCGGCAACCGGAGGGAAATGAGCTGGCGCGGATTTGGCGAGCGCGGCCGACCGCCCTTGTTGACGACGGCGCGGCGCAACATCTCCTCGGTCAGCTCCGGGAGTTCCTTGTACTCCGAGCGTCGAATACGGTGCGCGTCAACGCGCTTCAGGTCAGAACCCAAAGTACGGCGCGAGGCGGTCTTGCTCACGTCTATTGGCCTTTCTCATGCTGAAGATGTGGCGGTCCGCGCCACGCGGGGCATAGCCGATAACGACCAGGCGACCTTCAAGTGTGCCGTAGCAGATCATGCGCACTTCGCCATAGTCCTTGCGCGTGTCTTCGAACTCCACAGTCAGTCCGGCAAACACGAGCGGAGCATCGTCAAAATCTAGACCTCGTTCCTCCAGCGTCCGTGCACGCTTGTCAGGATCGTAGGTAATGCCCATAGGTTAGTGTATATACAACAACTAACCAAGGCAAGGTAGGATGAATTTCAGGCCTGAATCGCCAGATACGTCTTTGAGAGTGAAACCTAACGTCCGCGATCAGCGGCGGCGCGCCGCTTGCTGATCGAAACCTTTGGGAGCTGCTTGCAGTTCCTGCAAGCGGCGTGACGACGCGCGACGACCGCTGCATCGCATAGTTAGGTGTCTTGTTAGGCAGCCACGCGAGAGACCCGCAGTTCCTTGCGGCGCTTTTCCGCATGCCACAGGTCGTATTGCGTCTGCTGGTTCATCCAGCTCTCAGAACTGGTGCCAAAAGCGATCGATAGCCGCACTGCCATCTCCGGACTGATGCCGGCGCGGCCATTGAGCAGAGCCGACAACGTCTTGCGACTGATGCCCAAAGCGGAAGCTGCATCCGTGACCGAGAGATCCAGCGGCTCGAGACAGAGCTTGCGGATAATCTCGCCAGGGTGGGGAGGGTTGTGCATCCTCATAAACTACCTCAGTGATAATCCTCGTAGTCGACGTCCGTAGCGTCCTTGCCTTCGAATCTGAACGTAATGCGCCAGTTCCCACTGACGCTTACCGACCAAGTACCGCTCCGACCACCTTTCAATGGATGCAGCCTGAGGCCAGGAAGGCCCATGTCGCTTGCGGCCGTAGCCGCATTCAGGGCCGCCAGAATCAAGCCCAGACGCTCGGCCTGAGCGGTCTGGATACCAGCTTTGGAACCGGTCGCAAAGAACTTTGCCAGGCCCTTGTGACGGAACGAGCGGATCACGGAGCAGAGTGTAACCCATAACGTTACGGGTTACAAGACACCTAACGTCCGCGTTGAGCGGGCCGGACGAAACTGTTCCAGCGCGCCGCAGGCGTAAAATCTCTCCGCGCGCCTGCGGCGCGCCACCCGCAAGCTCTCACGGACCGCTCCAACGCATAGTTAGGCCACCCGAAGTTCGGCATGGAGGCCTGCTCGCCCAGCAAGTGTCAGCAGCATGTCCAGACTGAAGTCCTGCCACACACCCTTGTTGAGTTTCGAGACGCGAGGTTGCGTGACACCAAGGCGCTTCGCTGCCTGAGCCTGAGTCCAGCCCTTCGCCTTGAGCTCTTGGGAAAGGCGAACCATGAGCTCGGCACGCAGGGCCATCACATGTGCCTCGGCCTCATCAAAGCCAAGATCTACAAAAACGTTCCCACTGCTGGGCGTAATGCGGTCATCTTTCCAGCGACGGGGTGACTTCTTCATCTCAAACCTCCAATCAATTTGTACCGCCTTGCAGCGAGTTCGATATCGGACTGCGCCGTTCTTTGAGTCTTCTTCTGAAAGGCATGCAGCACGTAGATGGCCTTCTCAAACTTCGCTACGTAAATGACCCGCCAAGCGCCGTCCAGATGCACACGAATCTCGTAGGCGCCAGCTCCTGCTTCCTTCAGCGGCTTGAAGCTTGTGGGGAGACCGCCAAACTGAACGCGCATCAACTCGACGCCAATGGCATGTCGGACAGCCGCCGGAAAAGCGCGCAGATCATCCAGGCTGCTTCCGACGAAGCTAAGGGGCTTCATGTCCGGATGCAGTATACAAACACCTGCATACACTATGCAAGTATTAGTATAGCGCTGAAATCAGGTCTTCTGAGGTGGCCTAACGTCCGCGTTGAGCGGGCCGCGCGAGGTGGTTCCAGCGCGCCGCAGGCGTAAAATCTCTCCGCGCACCTGCGGCGCGCCACCCGCAATCGTTCACGGACCCCTCCAACGCATAGTTAGACATCGTCATCGACAAGCTCGTCGCTGCACAGATCCTCGACCATAGAATGCATTTCGATCGTGAACCACTGTTTGAACGAAGCGAGTGTGCGCTGCTTTGGCCACCCTGTGTCGTCGGTATGCCAGGCGTAGAGCTCGCGTTCAAAGATCTCGGGAAATACAAGTTCTAGGACCTCTGCGGCCTCGTCGTCATCTTCAAAATCGGGTACGAGATATACAGTCTGCTCTCCGTCCGTGTTCGGCACGAGGCCGCTGTCGTCGAGCGTGGCTGCCCAGTCTAGGAACGGCTTGGCGGGCCGCACAATTATCACGCCGCGATTCACCATTGCCGCTGCATCCGAAGACGATGTCTAACGTCCGCGTTGAGCGGGCCGCGCGGTGCGCGGCCGGCGCGCCGCAGGCGCAAAATGGTTCCGCGCGCCTGCGGCGCGCTCGCTTGAACCCTTCACGGACCGCTCCAACGCTTAGTTGGGCCGCGCACTAGACTTGGACATTCCTGGCAAGGGTCTTAAACCTTTCGCCGCTCTTCTGAACTACCGTGATCGTTACGTGCCCCGTCTTGCTCGTCCTTATATCTCTGACGGTTCCGGATTTTCCCTTGTGGGTTCCCCCAACGACACTGCATTGGGCGCCATCCATAAGATTGCTTGGCGGATTCGTTTTCACTTATTGACTCCCAGCAAAGCGGTCACTGGCTGTCTGCGTGGCCCAACGACCGCTGCATCGCATAGTTAGGCCGCAGCGAGCGCACTGACCATGACGTAATACCCATCAGGATCACGAACTGCGAATTCGCTGGTGCCCGTATTGGAGTTCAAATTGGGTTCCTCTGCCAGTTCAGCGACAAGGGCGCGTGCTCGAAGTAGCGTTTCATGGAAGTCGTCCACGCGAAAGAACAAGAGTAGACCATTGCCAGGTTGAGCATGGTCGGGACTGGTCAATGGTGGGTGTTCGTGAGCTCCCCACTGGTGGAGGCAGAGCAAGACTGTTCCGTCGGAGTCGAGAACCTGCCCGAAATAATCATGAGCGGGCTTCGTTTCCGGTTGGCCAAATAGCGACTGATACCACCTGAAGCTGCGAGCAACATCGGCAACACCAATGATGGTCCACGTACGCTTCACCACTTGCTCCTGCGGCCTAACGTCCGCGTTGAGCGGGCCGCGCGAGGCGTGGCCGGCGCGCCGCAGGCGCGATAATGGTCTGCGCGCCTGCTGCGCGCTCGCACCAACCCTTCACGGACCGCTCCAACGCATGGTTAGGCCGCAGTTACTTTGAGCGTCTCAACACCGCGGAGATCGACGTGACGCTTGGCCTGCCACAAGTCATAGCTGTGTTGCATGGCCAGCCAACTCTCCGCAGAGCGACCCAGACACTTCGAGAGCCGTAGCGCCATTTCGGGAGAAATGCTGCTGACACCCGTCAGGATGCGATTAAGCGTGGAAGGGGAGACCCGCAGCTTACCCGCCAATTCACGACCACTGATGTCGTTTGGCTCGAGATAAACGGCGCTAATAAATTCGCCGGGGTGCGGGGGATTGTGCATGGCCATCAGTGATAGTCCTCATAGTCCAACAAGTAGGCCTGTCCGTCTCTAAACTCGAATGTGATACGCCAATTGCCATTGACCCAAACTGACCAGCGACCTCGCTCGGAGCCTTTGAGCGGATGCAGCTTGAACCCGGGAACATCCATATCGCCAATCGCCTGGGCGGTCTCTAGGGCAATGAGTAACATCCGTAGTCGCTTCGCATGCTTCGGCTGGATGCCGCCGAGATTGCCGGTCTCGTAAAAACGCCGCAGCCCCTTGTGGCGAATCGACTGAATCACGGGTCAAGTATAGCGTGTTGCGCATCGCGCAACAAGCGGCCTAACGTCCGCGTTGAGCGGGCCGCGGTACGCCAGTCGTAGGCGCCGCGGGCGCTAAGCTTTCCCAGGCGCCCGCGGCGGCCCCCGCCAAACCTTTCACGGACCGCTCCAACGCATAGTTAGATGTCACGAAGCCCAGTCGAGCTTGAGCTGCTTCTTTTCAGCGGCGCAATCCCGCAGGTAAAGATTGATCAGGTTTTGGTACGGAATCCCGCACTGCTGAGAAAGACTCTTGAAGTATTGGACCGTATCGGAGTCGAGTCGAATCGTGATCTGGCGTTTGGGTTTGCTCAGATACGGGTTCGGCTCGGACTTGGAAAAGTCATAGCGCTTTCTCATGGTAGCCACCTGGAATAGTCACGTCGTTCTGAGGGATCTGCTTTTCGAGCGGAAATGATTCTGATGACGCGCTCCGACTCCCGAAAACTGTGACAAACCACGAGTAGTCGCAGCCGAATGCTCAGGCCAACGAGAATGTAACGGTCCTCGCCGATTGAGTGGTCCGGGTCTGACACCCGTCGCGCATTCTCATCCAGGAAGGCGGTCCGCGCCTCCTCAAATGCGACGCCGTGCTTACGCTGATTCGCACGATTCTTACGCTCATCCCACAGGAAGCGCAGATCGTCCATACCGACAGTGTAACTACACTGTAGTGCGTGTCAAGAGTGACATCTAACGTCCGCGTTGAGCGGGCCGCGCGAGGCGCGGCCAGCGCGCCGCAGGCGTAAATCTCTCCGCGCGCCTGCGGCGCGCTCGCCCGAGCTTTCACGGACCGCTCCAACGCATAGTTAGGCGGCTCACGTCCGCGCCTGAGCGGCGCGGAGCTCGTTCCACGCAAAAATCTTTTCGCGCCTGCCGGACCCGCAAATACGACCGCTCCAACGCATAGTTAGGTGGCACGCTATCCGATCTCGAGCTTGCGAGATCTTGCTGCCGGTAAAGTACAAATCTGAACGGCACCTCGATTGGACTACCAGGAAATGTTCCCGTCAGTCGGTTAGTGACAATTGTAGTGGCGCCCTCCATTCGGACTGAGAGTGGCTCCATCGTGTGGTGGTACCGCGCATACGTGTCAGTTATCCAGTGCTGAATCGCTTCAATGCCGCGAATCGTCTTGCCTTCATCGAGGACAATCGACGTCTGTGGCAAAGCATTCCTGCGCTGATTCCGCCGCGTTCCGGTTGGCTGCTGAGCATGTAGAGCGTGATTGCGGACGGCATGTACCGGCATGTTGTAGCTCCGGTGGCAACTATTGCACGCGACCTAGGCAATTGGCTTCAAGTGCCACCTAACGTCCGCGTTGAGCGGGCCGCGCGAGGCCCTACCAGGCGCCGCGGGCGCGATAATCTTCTCGCGCGCCCGCGGCGCACCCCTGCCAAGCTCTCACGGACCGCTCCAACGCATAGTTAGACGCATGCCCGGAACACTTGCTGATCTCTGGCTTGAATCTTCCATGTGCCGCCGCTTGACAGTACATAGGTTACAATGCGCTGTGGATGCACCATGAGTGGCTGATCTGTACCATGGCGCGAGTGCGGCCAGGATTGAATCCTGGCATTGAGATGGAGCGAAGCGCCTTCGCCCCATTGGACGCGCCTCGAGATAAGCTCGATTCATCTCAGTGGAGTAAAGATGCGTACGCCATGGCGACCTTGCAACCAAGGACGTTACATCGGTTCGTACTTTGTTTCAGCTCCAGAAACGCCTCAACTAGGTCGTCATTAACCACATTTGCGATTGGACGCGATCGACTGTCGTGTATCCGCCGAAGGTCGGTAAACAAGTTCAGTGGAGAGCGGGTCCAAGGCGAGAAAGCTTCTGAACTCCGACGTTGCTTCTTCCAAGCTGCGAAGTCCAGTACACTTCAATACGGCCCGATCATCAGCGACCGGTTCATCGACGTTTAGCTCGGGCTTCTCACCCTCGTCTCGTGCGGCCGGCACAACTACTTGCGCCGCAAAAGCCAATGCCAGAAGAGGCCAGTGCGTCGAGTCATGCTGCCGTCTAACGTCCGCGTTGAGCGGGCCGCGCGAGACCGTTGCCAGCGCGCCGCAGGCGTAAAATCTTTCCGCGCGCCTGCGGCGCGCTCGCCCAAACCTTTCACGGACCGCTCCAACGCATAGTTAGATGTCAGCGTCTTTTGACGCAGCTCCTTTCAGGAGACATCTGCAGATGGCAGAGCCTGCGACCCAGTGGAGAAGCCATGCGGCTGAGTTCACGATTCGCTGCCGACCAATGCGGAGAGTAGCCAGATGATCAGTAGCGCGATCACCGCAACGCACCGAGGCGAATCGCGTAGGGGCAGCGTCGCTTGCGAGTCTGGCAACAGCAGCCCATCATTCCGCGCGATATGAGCACTTACTGGAGCCAATATCGCCAGCATGCGGCATGACAGCCGGTACGTCGAGCGACATCGCTGCGAGTGCGAAGCACCAGCACGCAAAGTACCAGAAGCCACCGACGAGCTTCCCTTGTCGGATCGTGTCGGTGTCGGCTGGCTCGGCTTGTGACATCGCCACCTAACGTCCGCGTTGAGCGGGCCGCGCGAGGCCGTTGCAGCGCGCCGCAGGCGTAAAATCTCTCTGCGCGCCTGCGGCGCGCCACGCCACAACCTCTCACGGACCGCTCCAACGCATAGTTAGACGTCAACGTTCGCTTGTCGAGCGTCCGTCATTTTGCGATCGCGAATCGCCAGCGTGACGCTTATCGCGCCGTCCGACGTCGGCAGCCCTGGCTCAATACGATTGCCGCTGGAACCGAAGTGCTTCTGGACAGTGCCTGCGTCACGTACCAGCTAGTCATCGTCGAGTCGCCGGAACTCGTTCGATAGCCGAAGTTCGCGATCTGGCCGACTCGAAGCATCGCTCAACGCGAATCGTGCGATCGCCCAGCCCGCGACTTTCAGCATACCGGCTTCGCGACTCAAGGGAGTTGCTGCAGTGGCGCACCAGCCGCGCGCAGTCGTAGCCATGGCGTCCGCAGCAGCCAAGTCGCCTCTGAGGACTGTCAACGCGACTCGTCGTGCGCGGCACAGCGTCCAGACTGGACAGTAGTGCGAGCGCATCATGACTGACGTCTAACGTCCGCGTTGAGCGGGCCGCGCGAGGCGCGGCCAGCGCGCCGCAGGCGCGATAATCGTCTGCGCGCCTGCGGCGCGCTCGCGCAAGCCTCTCACGGACCGCTCCAACGCATAGTTAGACCGCACATGCAAGTCGACTAGCCAGCCTTCGAGCTTCTCTCAGCGCTCTACGCAAAGCGCTCATCGACCGCAGATGCGCGCACGCCACGCATCTTTGCTGATGAAGTCGACAGCCAATGCCTTCGGCTGCCTGAGTCGGAACGTCATCAGCAGGTCGATCCAGCATGATGGTAATCGAGTCTGCCTGTAGCCTCGCCTGGATCTGCGATGTGGACATCCATGGCGCCCAGCCTCGAGAGTCATATGCTTGCGCATAGTGTTGCCTCACGCGTGGCTCTACGCGCCGAATGAGCGGACTCGATCCGATGCCGCAATCGTATAGGACGCCAGCAGTCGCACGAGCACTCATGAATCGGACCCAGCGCGATTCGCCTTCGAGCCGGACTGCACTAGCTGATCGAGCAGGGCGTCGCGGCTTGCTGATGACTGGACGCCATGTCTTGGATTCGAGTCGGCATCTGCCGAATCCGAGCACCGATATCCGATATGCAATCTTACGCATACCGAAAAGCATTGCAAGTCGACAGGTAAGAGCCTGATCTAGTGCGGTCTAACTACTATTGGGTGTGAAAGTGACGTGATGTTTTACGTCATTTACAGCCGATAATCACGCTGCGCCGCGGTAAGTGCCTGAATAGGCTACCGAGAATCATATCTAACATACTGCGGTGGGCGCCCAAGGATGGCGGAGCCTAGACAACTGTTGAATGAGGTTCAGCTTCGCATCCGTGCTCGTCACATGAGCTACCGGACGGAGTGCACCTACCTGGACTGGATCCGGCGCTTCATTCGCTTTCATGATCGCCGGCATCCGCGAACGATGGGCGCACCGGAGGTCGAGGAGTTCCTGACGTCGCTGGCCGTCAACAACCGGGTTTCCGCCGCAACCCAGAACCAGGCTCTTGCCGCGGTCCTTTTTCTTTATCGTGATGTTCTCGAGATCAAGCTGCCGTGGTTGACGGAAGTCATTCGTGCCAAGCGTCCGCAGCGGCTGCCGGTCGTTCTGACGCGCGCGGAAGTGAGCCGTGTGCTGGAACGGATCAGTGGAGTCGAATGGCTGGCGGCGTCCTTGCTGTACGGCACGGGAATGCGACTGGGCGAGTGCATGCAACTGCGCGTCAAGGACCTCGATCTGCATCGACGTGAGATTCTCATCCGGGATGCCAAGGGACAGAAAGACCGGGTGACGATGTTGCCGGATGCCCTGGTTCCACACTTGAAGGCACAGCTTGAGAAGGCGCAATCGCTGTACGACAAGGATCGGCAGGAGTCGCGTCCGGGAGTTACGTTGCCGTTCGCCCTCAGGCGCAAGTACCCAAATGCAGCAACGTCCTGGGCCTGGTACTGGCTTTTCCCGTCACCCTCGTTCTGTATCGATCCTTACTCTCAGGCGCTGACCCGGCATCACCTCTATCCCCAGAACGTGCAGCGGGCGGTGAAGCTGGCGATTCGTGCGGCCGGAATCGAGAAGCCCGCGAGCACGCATACGTTCCGTCATTCGTTTGCGACGCATCTCATCGAAGACGGCTACGACATCCGCACGGTGCAGGAGCTGCTGGGCCACGCGGATGTGAAGACCACGATGATCTACACGCACGTCCTCAACAAGGGCGGGCGCGGGGTGCGCAGCCCGCTGGACGCGGTCCGCGGCTCACGCGAGCCGTGAGGCGATGGCGTCGGCGAATCGGTCCGGCGCGCCGGCATCGATGCGCAGGTACATGGAGGGCTCGACGAGTTCGAGTTCCATGACGCGGAACGTGTCGCCGCTGCGGACCAGGTCCACGCGCGCATAGAGGAGTTTCTGCCCGATGGCCGCGATGGCGGCGTTGCCGGCGTCGAGGAGGGCTGGTTCGGGCGCGATCGGGATGATCTCGCTGCCGTGTTCTTCCTGCACGCGGAAGTCGCCGTGCTTCGGCGTCTTCAGGATGCTGTGGCTGTGCTTGCCGTTGAGGTAGATCATCGAGTACTCGCCTTCCTCGACGATGCCGCGCTCGAATGGCTGCATCATGAGCGGCCGCCCGGCGAAGTACGACTCGATTTCGGGTGCGAGTTCCCGGGCGCGCTTCGCGTCGAGGCGCCAGGCGCCCTGGGCGTTGGCACCCATGACGGGCTTGATCACGCCCTGGTCGCTGCGCAGCTCCTCGAACAGCGGCACGAGCTCGCCGCGGCGAAGTCCCTCGCGCCAGAACGTCGGCACGGTCTCGATGCCGCGCCCGGCGAGGTCGCGCAGGTAGGATTTCTGCATGTTCCAGCGCACGATTTCGCTGCCGTTCTCGAGGTGCACGCCGAGGCGTTCGATGGTCTCGAGCACGTTCAGGAACGCGCGGGCGTTGTGCGGGTAATCCCAGGTCGAGCGGATCACGACCAGCGCGTACTGGCGCCAGTCGACATCGGCGCGGTCCCAGGGGAGGGTGTCGACGTGGATGCCGCGTCGCGCGAGCGGCAGCACGGCCAACTCGTCGTCGATCACGAACCCGCTGGGGTCGTGCAGCGTGAGGAAGGCGACCCGGCGCACGTCAGGACTTGGGGTAGAGGACGAGCTGCGTGCAGCGGAACAGCGCGAGCGTCTTGGCACTCTCGCGATGCGTGACGACGGCGTCCCAGAGCTGGGTCGTGCGGCCGAGGTGCGCGGCGGTGGCGACGCACTCGATCGTGCCCTCGCGGGCGGTGTTCAGGAAGTTGGACTTGAGCTCGATGGTGGTGAATCCGTTCGCACCCTCGGGCAGGTTTGCGACGCAGCCGTAGCCGGACGCGGTGTCGGCGAGCGTGACCACGGTGCCGGCGTGCAGGTAGCCGTTCGGGGCGATGTGGTGGCGCTGGATGGTGAGCTCCGCGCGCAGTTCCTTGCCGGCGAGCGCGGTGATGACGATGCCCATGTAGCCGGGCAGGAACCCGGTGCCGCGGCGCTTGAGCTGGTCGAGCGTGATCAAGCCGCGGCGCCGCCGCGCAGCACCCCGGCCGGCCGCAGCAGGCCGAATTGCGCGGCCAGCTCGGCGGGGTGCTCGGCGTTCCAGATGACGATGTCGGCGATCTTGCCGGGCTCGATGCTGCCCAGCACCTTGCGCAGCCCGAGCGCGCGCGCCGCATGGCGGGTCACGCCGAGCAGGGCCTCTTCGGTCGTGAGCCCGAACTGCGTACAGGCGAGCGTCATGTTGAGTTGCAGCGACGCCATCGGCGAGCTGCCGGGGTTGAGGTCGCTGGCGATGGCGATCGGCACGCGGTTGACGCGCAGCAGCTCGATCGGCGGCAGCTTGGTCTCGCGCAGGTAGGTGTAGGCGCCGGGCAGCAGCACGGCGACGGTGCGCGACGCCGCCATCGCCTCGACGCCGGCCTTGTCGAGGTGCTCGAGGTGGTCGGCGGAGAGCGCCTTGTACTTCGCGGCGAGGGCGGCGCCCTGCTGGTTGGAAAACTGCTCGGCGTGCAGCTTGACGCCGAGGCCGAGTTCCTTGGCCTTGACGAACACGCGCTCGACCTGCGCGGCCGTGAAGCCGACGGTGTCGCAGTAGGCGTCGACGGCGTCGGCGAGTCCCTCGGCGACCGCGGCCGGCAGGATCTCGTCGCACACATATTGTATGTAGTCGTCGGGCCGGTCCTTGAACTCGGGCGGCACGGCGTGCGCGGCGAGCAGCGTCGTGCGGATGTTGATGGAGAGCCGCTTGCCGAGCGCGCGCGCGACGCGAAGGATCTTGAGCTCGTTGTCCTTGTCGAGGCCGTAGCCGGACTTGACCTCCATCGTGGTCACGCCCTCGGCGATGTACTTGCCGGCGCGCGCGAGCGCGGCGGTGAGCAGGTCGGCCTCGCTCGCGGCGCGGGTCGCGGCGACGGTGTTGGCGATGCCGCCGCCGGCCTTGGCGATGTCTTCGTAGCTCGCGCCCTGCAGCCGCTGCTCGAATTCCTTGTAGCGGCTGCCGGCCCACACCAGGTGGGTGTGGCAGTCGATCAGCCCGGGCGTCACCAGCGCGTAGTTGACCTCGGTGACGACGCAGTTCTTCGGCAGCGTCGCCGGCACGTCGCGCTTGGATCCGACCCAGGCGATGCGATTGCCCGCGAGCGCGACCGCGCCTTTCGGGATGAGGCCATAGGGACGGCCCTCGGCGCAGGTCGCGAGGGTCGCATTGCGGATGACCCGGGTCCAGGTCGATGTGTCGAGGATTGCCACGGACGGAGAGCTTACCGGAAGCCGGCGCCGCCGCGTTATGCTGCGTGTGTGCCGGAAGTCTCGATCACGCGCGATTTCGTCGCGGCCCTGCCGAAGACGGACCTGCACGTCCACCTCGACGGATCGCTGCGCATCCCGACCCTGATCGAGCTCGCGCGCGAGCACCGGGTGGAGCTGCCGAGCTACACCGAGGCCGGCCTGCGCGAGACTGTATATAAGGAGCGCTACACCAGCCTCGGCGACTACCTGAAGGGCTTCCGTTACACGGTCGGCGTGATGCAGTCGGCCGAGGCGCTCGAGCGCATCGCCGCGGAGCTCGCCGAGGACAACCAGGCCGAGGGCGTCCGTTACCTGGAGGTGCGCTTCGCGCCGCAGCTGCACGTCCGCCCCGGGCTCGACGCGATCCAGGTGCTGGCGGCGGTGGACCGCGGCCTGCGCCGCGCGCGCGACGCCTTCAACCGTCGGCCGGAAATGGCCGCAGGCCGCGAGCCGCCGTTCGAGTACGGCATCATCTGCTGCGCGCTTCGGATGTTCGGCGCCGGCTTCAGCCAGCACTACGACACGATGCTCGCCGCGCACCCGTTCACGCGGCCGAAGGACATCTTCGCGATCGCTTCGCTCGATGTCGTGCGTGCGGCGGTGCTCGCGCGCGACACGCTCGGGTTGCAGGTCGTCGGCTTCGACCTCGCGGGCGAGGAGCAGGGCTATCCGGCGAGCGCCCACAAGGAGGCCTTCGAGTACGCGCACAAGCACTTTCTCAAACGCACTGTGCACGCGGGCGAGGCCTACGGCCCGGAATCCATCTTCCAGGCGATCACCGACCTGCACGCGGACCGCATCGGCCACGGCACCTACCTGCTCGAAGCCCAGGAAATCCGCGACCCGGAGATCGAGGACCGCGCCCGCTACGTGGAGAAGCTCGGCAACTACATCGCCGACCGGCGCATCACGCTCGAGATCTGCCTGACGAGCAACCTGCAGACGAACCCCGCGATGAAGGCGCTGAGCGACCACACCTTCAAGAAGCTGCGCGCCGCGCGCATCTCGACCACGATCTGCACCGACAACCGGCTGATGAGCAACACGACGGTCACCAACGAGCTGATGCTCGCGGTGCAGCATCTCGGCCTCGACCGGCACGACCTCAAGTCCATCGTCATCTACGGCTTCAAGCGCAGCTTCTGGCCGGGCGATTACCTCAGCAAGCGCCAGTACGTGCGCCAGGTGATCGACCACTACGACGCCGTCGAGAAGAAGTTCGCCGCATGAGCGAGGGCTGGTCGTCGGCGCTGAAGCGCTGGCTGGATGCGGGCGTGGTGGATGCCGCTACCGCGGAGCGTATCCGCGCATTTGAAGCCGCGCAGGGCGGCGTGCAGCGCCAGGGCCGGATGACGCTGATCGCGTTCTCGCTCGGCGCCTTGCTGCTGGCCGCGGGCATCCTGCTGTTCGTCGCGGCGCACTGGGACAGGATGTCGCCGGGCGGGCGGTTTTCGCTGGTGCTGGCGTTGATCGCGGTCCTGCACGCGGGCGGCGCGCTCGCGTCGCGCTCGAGTCCGGGGCTGTCGGCGACGCTGCATGCGGTCGGCACGGCGGCGTTCGGCGCCGGCATCTACCTTGCCGGGCAAATCTTCCACATGGCCGAACACTGGCCGGCGGCGCTGATGCTCTGGTCCATCGGCGCGGCGGTTGGCGTGATCCTGCTTCGGCAGTGGCCACAGGTGCTGTGGCTCGCTGTGCTCGCACCGGCGTGGCTGTGGGGCGAGTGGACCGCGGCGCAGGCGCTGAACGCGGTGTGGCGGGGCCTCACGCCGGTCGCCGTCGGGATTTTCCTGCTGGCTTGCGCTTATCTCATGGCGAAACCTGCGGAGTCGGTCGTGCGCTGGCGCCGCGCGCTGGCCTGGCTCGGTGCGATCGCGCTGATTCCGTCCGCCATCGCGCTCGCGATGTCGAACGACGTCGACTGGACGATGTTCGGCGTGCAGTACCCGGAGGTGACGGGTGCGCCGCGCATTGTTGCGTGGTCGGTCGCGATCGCGCTGCCGTTGGCGCTGGGCTGGTTCCTGCGCGGACTCGATGCTGTCTGGCTCCTCGCGGCACTCGCCTGGGCGCTGCTGCTCATGCAGGTGTCGCCGCGCTCGGATACCGGCGAACTGGCGATGTATGGGCTGCTCGCGCTCGGCGCAGTGGGCATCGTGTCCTGGGGGCTGAAGGACCAGCAACGGCTCGCGATCAACGTCGGCGTGCTCGGCTTTGCGCTCGCGGTGCTCGGGTTCTACTTCTCGAGCCTGTACGACAAGCTCGGCCGCGCGCTCGGCCTCATCGGCATCGGCGTGCTCTTCATCGGCGGCGGCTGGCTGCTCGAGCGTGCGCGCCGGCGCCTGATCGCGCGCATGCAGGCGGGTCGGCCATGACGCCGCTCGCGAAGGGCCTTGCGGTCGGCGCGGCGCACGTGCTGCTGGTTGCCGGCATCGGCGCGAAGTTCCTCTACGAGCGTGGAAGCTACCCGCGGCTCTGGGTCGAGACCGCGCCCTACGATCCGGACATGCCGATCCGTGGCCGCTACGTGAACATCGCGCTGCTCGTCGAGGCCGACCGCGAAGCGCCGGGCGCCGGATGCCGATCGCGCGCCGAACATGTTCATGGCGCGGCTCGAAGCGCGCGGCGACCGCCTGGTCGCCGTGCAGGACGACGACAACGGACAGGCACTGGGTTCGCAGCGGCCGCTGCGGCGACGAGGCCTGCTGGCAGCTCGCGGCGCCGCTCGCGTACTTCATCCCGGAGCACGCGATCGATCCGTCGCGTCAGCCGGGAGGCGCGTCGCTCTGGGCCGAGGTCACGCTGCCGCCGACGGGCGCGCCGCGGCCGATCCGGCTCGGCGTGCAGAAAGGCGCGACGATCGAGCCGATCGCGCCCTAGATCTCGACTTCGGTCGCCAGCACCACGACGCGTTTCGTCGGCATGCGGAAGAACTCCGCGGCCTGCGCGCTCCGGCGCTGCATCCAGGCGAACAGCCGCATCTTCATGCCGGCGATGCCGTGGCGCGTGCGGGCGCGAACCAGGTGCCAGCCGAGGAAGAACGTGCAGTCGTCGTCGATGCGAAGGCCGCGCCGGCACGCGCCCGCGATCGCGACGGTAACGTCAGGGGTCTCCATGAAGCCGAAGCGCGCGTGCACGATGTGGATGCCGGGGAACACTTCCTCGGGATAGCTGCGCGACACCACGTCCTGGCGCGGCGTGCGCTGGATCTCGAGGTTCAGGATCACGATGTTCTCGTGGCAGACGCGGTTGTGCTCGAGGTTGCGCAGCATCGCCGTCGGCACGAAGCCCTGGTGGCTCACCAGGAACACCGCGGTGCCCGGCACGCGGGCGACGCCGCGGAGCAGTTTCGGCAGTTCGGTGAGCGGCACCGCGCGCCGCTGCAACTCGGCGCGCAGCAGCGCGCGCCCGTCGCGCCAGGTGACGAACACGGCGAACATGGCGGCGGAGAGTGCGAGCGGGATCCAGCCGCCGGTCGGGATCTTGGTCGCATTGCCGAGCACGAAGGCGAAGTCGACGATGCCGAACAGCCCGAACACGGCGACCACGCGCCAGATCGGCCACTTCCATGCCGCGCGCGCGGCGATCGCGCCGAGGATGGTCGTGATGACCATGGTTCCGTTCACGGCGGCGCCATAGGCGCCCGAGAGGGCGCTCGAACCCTGGAAGATCACCACGAAGGCGCAAGTCGCGAAGAACATGAAGGCGTTGGTCGCCGGGACGTAGATCTGCCCGTGGGCGTCGGCGGACGTCTGCAGGATCTTCACGCGCGGCAGCAGGTCGAGCTGCACGGCCTGGCGCGTGACCGAGAATGCGCCGGAGATCGTCGCCTGCGAGGCGATGATCGCGGCCGCCGTTGCGATTGCGACCAGGTAGGGCAGTGCCGCGGGGGATGCCATCTCGAAGAAAGGATTGACTGTGGCGGAGGGCGACTTCAGCAGCAGTGCGCCCTGGCCGAAGTAATTGAGCAGCAGTCCCGGCCACACGACCAGGAACCAGGCGATGCGCACGGGCTTGCGCCCGAAGTGTCCCATGTCGATGTAGAGCGCCTCGCCGCCGGTCAGCACGAGGAACACGGCGCCGAGGATCACGAGCGCGAGCCCGGGGTGGCCGAGCAGCACGCCGAGCGCGTACTCGGGGTTGAGCGCCGTCAGGATCTCGGGCGTCTTCACGATCTCGCGCAGGCCCAGGAACCCGATCGTGACGAACCAGACGATCATGATCGGGCCGAACAGCCGCCCGATGCGTTCCGTGCCGCGGCGCTGCAGGGCGAACAGGACGACGAGGATGCTGAGCGTGCCGGGCACGACGAGCCGCTGCATGTCCGGGTCGATGATCGCGAGCCCTTCCATCGCGCCCATCACCGAGATGGCCGGCGTGATGAGCGCGTCGCAATAGAAGAAGGCGGTGCCGAGCACCGCGAGCAGCACCAGCCGCTTCGCGGCCTTGCCGTTGCCCGGAAGCTTGTCCTCCACCAGCGCGACCAGCGACAGCACGCCGCCCTCGCCGTCGTTGTCCATGCGCAGGATGACGACGATGTACTTCAGCGTGATGATGATCAGCATGCTCCAGAAGATCAGGGAGAGCACGCCGAGCATGGCGGTGACGTCGGACGCGCCGCCGGCGACGGCGGTCGCTTCGCGCAGCGCATAGAGCGGGCTGGTGCCGATGTCGCCGTACACGACACCGAGCGCACCCAGCGTGGCCGCGGAGAGTGAGCGGGATTGGGTCATGGGGAAGCCGTCGGGCGGCGCATATCATGCCCGATCCGCGTTATTCTCGCGAACCATGAACGCCGAACCCGTCCCGAGAACCGCCGGTCCGCGCGTCGTGCGCGCGCCACGCGGCAAGTCCCTGAATTGCGGCAGCTGGCTGACCGAGGCGCCGTTCCGGATGCTGCAGAACAACCTCGATCCCGAGGTGGCCGAGCATCCGGACAAGCTCGTCGTCTATGGCGGCATCGGCAAGGCTGCGCGCAACTGGGAAGCCTTCGACACCATTCTCTCGGTGCTGAAGCGACTGAAGGACGACGAGTCGCTGCTCGTGCAGTCGGGCAAGCCGGTCGGCGTTTTCCGCACGCATGTCGATGCGCCGCGCGTGCTGATCGCGAACTCGAACCTCGTGCCGCACTGGGCGACGTGGGAGCACTTCCACGAGCTCGATCGCAAGGGCCTCATGATGTACGGGCAGATGACCGCGGGCTCGTGGATCTACATCGGCTCGCAGGGCATCGTGCAGGGCACCTACGAAACCTTCGGCGCCTGCGCGCGCACGCATTTCGGCGGCGATGCGCGTGGCCGCTGGATCCTGACCGCCGGCCTCGGCGGCATGGGCGGCGCGCAGCCGCTCGCGGCGACGATGGCGGGCTTCTCGATGCTCGCGGTCGAGTGCGACGAGTCGCGCATCGATTTCCGCCTGCGCACGGGCTACGTCGATCGCAAGGCGACGACGCTCGATGACGCGCTCGCGATGATCGACGAGGCGAAGCGCGCGAAGAAGGCGCTCTCGGTCGGCCTGCTCGGCAACGCGGCCGACGTCTTTCCCGAGCTCGCGCGACGCAAGGTCGTGCCGGACGCCGTCACCGACCAGACCTCCGCGCACGATCCGCGCAACGGCTACCTCCCGCGCGGCTGGACGCTGGCGCAGGCCGTCGAGGCGCGCCAGAAGGATCCGGCGCGCATCGAGCGCGAGGCGCGCGCCTCGATGAAGATCCACGTGCAGGCGATGCTCGACCTCAAGGCCCTGGGTGCGGTCACCTTCGACTACGGCAACAACATCCGCCAGGTCGCGCTCGAGGAGGGCCTGAAGAACGCCTTCGACTTCCCGGGCTTCGTGCCGGCCTACATCCGTCCGCTCTTCTGCGAAGGGATCGGGCCGTTCCGCTGGGTCGCGCTCTCCGGCGATCCCGAGGACATCTACAAGACCGACGCGAAGGTGCAGGAGCTGATGCCGCAGGACACGCACCTGCACCGCTGGCTCGACATGGCGCGCGAGCGCATCAAGTTCCAGGGCCTGCCGGCGCGCATCTGCTGGGTCGGCCTCAAGGATCGCGCGCGGCTCGGGCTCGCCTTCAACGAGATGGTCGCGACGGGCGAGCTCTCGGCGCCGATCGTGATCGGCCGCGATCACCTCGATTCCGGCTCGGTCGCGAGCCCGAACCGCGAGACCGAGGCGATGAAGGACGGCTCGGACGCCGTCTCCGACTGGGCCTTCCTGAACGCGCTCCTCAACACGGCGGGCGGCGCGACCTGGGTGTCGATCCACCACGGCGGCGGCGTCGGCATGGGATTCTCGCAGCATGCGGGCGTCGTGATCGTCTGCGACGGCACGGACGCCGCGGCTGCGCGCATCGCGCGCGTGCTGCGGAACGACCCCGGCACCGGCGTCATGCGCCACGCCGACGCGGGCTACGAACGCGCGATCGCCTGCGCGCGCGAGCAGGGCCTCGACCTGCCCTCGGTGCGCTGATGGCGACGCTCACGCTGAAGCCGGGTTCGATCTCGCTCGCGGACCTGCGCCGCATTGCGCGCGGCAGCGATGCCGTCGCGCTCGCCGACGGCTGGCGCGGCCCGGTCGAGGCGTCGCTCGCGGCCGTGCGCGCGCGGCTCGCCGCCGGCGAATCGCTCTACGGCATCAACACCGGCTTCGGCAAGCTCGCGAAGACCCGCATCTCGGACGACGAGCTCGCGACGCTGCAGCTCTACCTCATGCGCTCGCACGCCGCGGGCGTCGGCGAGCCGCTCGCGGACTCGACCGTGCGGCTCATCCTGGTGCTGAAGGCCGCGAGCCTCGCGCGCGGCTTCTCCGGCGTGCGCGCCGTCGTCATCGAGCGGCTGCTCGCGCTCGTGAACGCGGGCATCCATCCGGTCGTGCCGTCGCAGGGCTCGGTCGGCGCCTCCGGCGACCTCGCGCCGCTCGCGCATCTCTCGCTCGCGCTGATCGGCGAGGGCCGCGTGCGCGTGAAGGGCAAGGAACAGGACTGCGCCGCGGCGCTCAAGGCCGCCGGCATCGAGCCGCTCGAGCTCGGGCCGAAGGAGGGGCTCGCGCTCCTGAACGGCACGCAGGTCTCGACCGCGCTCGCGCTCGAGGCGCTGTTCGCGGCCGAGGACCTGCTCGCCGGCTCGATCATCACCGGCGCGATGTCGGTGGACGCGGCGCTCGGCAGCCGCACGCCCTTCGATGCGCGCATCCACGGCGCGCGCGGCCAGCCGGCGCAGATCGCGGTCGCCGCGGCGTTCCGCGCCGTGCTCGGCGAGAGCGACATCGGCCGCTCGCACGAGCACTGCGACCGCGTGCAGGACCCGTATTCGCTGCGCTGCCAGCCGCAGGTCGCCGGCGCCTGCCTGCAGCAGGTCCACGACGTCGCGCGCACGCTCCTGCTCGAGGCGAACGGCGTCTCCGACAACCCGCTCGTGTTCGGCAAGGAGGGCGATGTCCTCTCGGGCGGCAACTTCCACGCCGAGCCGGTCGCCTTCGCCGCCGACAACCTCGCGCTCGCGATCGCCGAGATCGGCGCGCTGTCAGCGAGCGGCGCATCGCGATGCTGATCGACGACAGCCTGAGCCAGCTCCCGGCGTTCCTGGTGCGGCAGGGCGGGCTCAACTCCGGCTTCATGATCGCGCAGGTGACCGCGGCCGCGCTCGCCTCGGAGAACAAGTCGCTCGCGCACCCGGCCTCGGTCGACAGCCTGCCGACCTCCGCCAACCAGGAGGACCACGTCAGCATGGCGACCTTCGCCGCGCGCCGGCTCGGGCCGATGGCGGAGAACACGCGCGGCGTGCTCGCGATCGAACTGCTCGCGGCGGCGCAGGGCATCGACTTCCGCCGCCCGCTCGCCTCGAGCCCGGCGCTCGAATCCGCGCACGCGCTGCTGCGCAAGCGCGTCGCCTTCTACGACCACGACCGCCTGCTTCGCCCCCGACATCGCCGCCGCGAAATCCGTCATCGCCAGCGACGAACTCCTCGCGCTCGTTCCCGCCGGGCCTCACGCCCAGCCGCTAGTCAGTTCGCCCGGCCCGCGTAACTTCGCCGGCGGGACCACCTCCGCTCGCGCCGGAACTTTATGCGCTCGCCTCGGGGTCCCGCCAGCTCGTTTGCGGGCCAGTCGCGCTGTCGCCGCGCGGCTGCGCGCGCCGGAGTGAGACGTCGCGGCTGAAACTCGCGCGCGGCAGTCGGCCGCGCGAGGTGGCGGGTTCCGCGAGCGAGCGTAAAGTTCCGGCGGAGCGAGCGTGCCCCGCCGGATCCCGCGCGCGCGCTACTGCGCTGGCGGATGTTCCGCGAGCCACCGCATCGACCGCTCGACCCGTGCCCGCCCGCTCGGGATGATCGTAGAAGATGACCTCCTCGAGCGCCCCCGGCTCGAGCTTGCGATACGTGCTCAGCCGCATGGCGACCGAAGCGAAGCCGTGCGGCTCCTTCGCGACGCATCGAGCCCGAACGCGTCCGCCTGGTGCTCCGCGGTGCGGACCATCGTGTTCGTCACCGGCGTGAGCAGGAACATCACGACCGATGAAGATCGCGAACGCGAGCGGCAGGCCCGCCGGGATCGGCGAGGTCGCGGATGCCCCAGCGGTCGCCGTAGCGCCGCTGGATGCGGCCGAACGCGCGGTTGATCGACGAAGTAGCCGATGCCGAGCGCGATCGTGAAGCCGAGCGCGAGCTTGAGTGCCGTGGTGCAGCCTGTAGTGCCCCATCTCGTGGCCCATGACCGCGCGGATCTCGGGCAGCGAGGTGCCGTGCAGCAGGTTGTCGTTGAGCGCGATGCGCGCCGTGCCGCCGAGGCCGGAGACGTTCGCGCTGATGCGCTTGGTCTGCTTCGAAGCGTCGAACCAGTACACGTCGTCGACCGGGACGCCGGTCTCCTTCGCGAGCGCGAGGATGGAGTCGCGCACCTCGCCGGCCGGCAGCGGCTGGTAGTCGTTGAACAGCGGCTCGACGACGACCGGCTGCACCGTGAACACGAACAGGATCATCACGGAACGGTGACGGCCGTCGCCCACCAGCACCCAGCGCTCGCGCACGCGGCGCACGAGCCGGTAGATGTCCGGAGATCGCGAGGCCGACGAACGCCGTGCTGATCGCGGCATTGAGCGCCCACTCGCCGAGGAAGCCGCCGAGCGTGTAGTTCGACATCGCGTACTGGTGCTCGCGGAAGTAGTCGGTGTAGAGCGCCCAGGGCAGCGTCAGCAACGACGAGCGCGAGCAGGAATGCGGCGGCGACGGCGAGCGACTGCACGCCAGGGTCCGCGCGCCGCGCGCCGCCGCGAAGTCGCGCAGCGCGCGCCGCGAGCCGGAAGCGCAGGAGGAGCGCGCACAGCGCGACCGTGATCAGCGTCGACCAGAATCCGATCCAGTAGCCGCCCTCGTAATAGGCGTCCGACTGGCGCGGTCGGCGGCCGGGATGGTCGCGATGTACGCGTCGGTCGCGCGGCCGACGTCGAAAGTCGGTCCCCAGGTCGGCTTCAGGCGGAATGGACTGAGTGCGGCGCGTCATTCGCTCATGTTCGGCTCCCCCATCCGGCACGCTATAGTGCGCACTTTGCGCTGCAACAAGCGAGTCGATGGCGGCAATTGACCAGGACGGGATTGATCGGCTGGCGCGGCATGGTCGGTTCCGTGCTCGTCGAGCGCATGCGCGCCGAAGGCGACTTCGCGCTCATCGATCCCGCGTTTCTTTTCGACCACGCAGGCGGGCGTTGCGGCGCCGGATGTCGGCCGCGGCACCGGCAACGGTCGGCGACGCGAACGACCTCGATGCGCTCGCGCGCTGCGACATCCTCATCTCCTGCCAGGGCGGCGATTACACCGAGGCGGTGCATCCGAAGCTGCGCGCGCAAGGCTGGCGCGGCCACTGGATCGACGCCGCCTCGCAGCTGCGCCTGAAGGACGAGCACGGTCATCATCCTCGACCCGGTGAATCGTCCGGTGATCGACGCCGCGCTGACGGCGGGCGGCCGCGACTGGATCGGCGGCAACTGCACCGTGAGCCTCATGCTGATGGCTTTCGGCGGCCTGTTTCGCGCGGGCCTCGTCGAGTGGATGACGACGATGACCTACCAGGCGGCCTCGGGCGCGGGCGCGCGCGAGATGCGCGAGCTGCTCGCGCAGATGGGCCACCTGCACCACGCGGCGGGCACGCTGCTGAAAGATCCCGCGAGCGCGATCCTCGACATCGACCGGCGTGCGAGCGCGGCGTTCGCGAACGGCATGCCGGTCGAACGACTCGGCCTTCCGCTGGCGGGGAGCCTGCTGCCGTGGATCGACCGCGACCTCGGCAACGGCTACAGCCGCGAGGAATTCAAGGCCGGCGCGGAAGGCAACAAGATCCTCGGTCTGACGACGACGCCCGTTCCGATCGACGGCCTCTGCGTGCGCATCGGCGCGATGCGCTGCCACAGCCAGGCCGTCACGATCAAGCTGAAGCGCCCGATGAAGATCGCCGACGTCGAGCGCGCGATCGCGGGCGCGCACGAATGGGTGCGCATCGTGCCGAACGAGCGCGAGGCTTCGCTCGCGCGCCTCACGCCCGCCGCCGTGACCGGCACGCTCGGACATCGCCGTCGGCCGCATCCGTCACCTCGCGATGGGCGAGGACTACGTCACTGCATTCACCGTCGGCGACCAGCTGCTCTGGGGCGCCGCCGAGCCGCTCCGGCGCATGTTGCGCCTGCTCGTCGGCCGCTGACCGCCGCATGTCGTTCATTGAAAGCACGGGCGCACCGCTCGGCCGGCTGCTGCAATACCCGAACTTCGTGCGCTTCCTGTCGGCGCGGCTGCTCGCCTCGGTCGCGGTGCAGATGCAGACGGTCGCGGTCGGCTGGCAGGTCTACGCGATCACGGGCGATCCGCTCGACCTCGGCCTCATCGGCCTCTCGCAGTTCCTGCCGTTCGTGCTGCTGGTGCTGCCCGCGGGCCACATCGCGGACCGGCACAACCGCGCGCTGATCCTCGCGCTCTGCATCGCGCTCGAGTTCTTCTGCGCGCTCGCGCTGCTCGCGTTCACGCACTCGGGCCTCGGCCGTCGCCTGGCCGGTGTTCGCCGTGATGGTCGTGTTCGGCGTCGCGCGCGCGTTCTCGATGCCGGCGGGGCAGGCGATCATGCCGAACCTCGTGCCGCCCTCGCTGTTCTCGCGCGCGGTCGCGGTGAACTCGAGCACCTGGCAGGTCTCGACGATCGCCGGTCCCGCGATCGGCGGCCTCGTCTACCTCGCCGGGCCCGACATCGTCTACGCCACGGTCGCGGCACTGCTCGCCGCCGCCTTCCTGCTCGTCGTCGGCGTGAAGACCGACAAGCCCGCGCGCCCGGCGACGCCCGACACCTGGCACACGCTTCTCGAGGGCCTGCGCTTCGTCTGGCGCAAGAAGGTGATCCTCGGCGCCGTCTCGCTCGACCTCTTTGCCGTGCTGTTCGGCGGCGCGGTCGCGCTGCTGCCGGCGTACGCGAGCGACATCCTGCACGTCGGGCCGGACGGCTTCGGCTGGCTGCGCGCCGCGCCCGGCATCGGCGCCGCCGTCGTCGCGATGACGCTCGCCTGGCGGCCGATCACGCGCCACGTCGGCGCGAAGATGTTCGCGCGGCGTCGCCGTCTTCGGCGTCGCGACCGTCGTGTTCGGCCTCTCGCACGAATACTTGGTGTCGCTCGCCGCGCTCATCGTCATCGGCGCCTCGGACATGGTGAGCGTCTACATCCGCCACATGCTGGTGCAGCTCGAGACGCCGGACGGGATCCGCGGCCGCGTGAGCGCGGTGAACGCGGTCTTCATCGGCGCCTCGAACGAGCTCGGCGAGTTCGAGTCGGGCGTGACCGCGGCCTGGTGGGGCCTCAAGCCCGCGGTCGTCGTCGGCGGCGTCGCGAGCGTCGCGATCGCGGGACTGTGGATGCGCTGGTTCCCGGCGCTGCGGCGCATCGATCAGTTCCCGGAGCCCGAAACCCGGCCCTCTTGACCTCGAAAGTGCGTAGCTGTATATCCATACAGTATGCACTGCCGAGGCTGCAACAAAGCACGCGGCGCCGCCTCAAACCGGACCGGCCGCTTCGAAGCGCTCGCGGTCGAGCGCGTCGACGACGGCTGGGGCATCGCGGACGAAGAGCTGCCACCGCGTCCAGACCACCGTGCAGCCCGAGCCGGCGCACAGCGTCATCACGAAGAACAACTCGCCCGACATTCCGTTCGACCTGTCCGTCAATCCGTACCGTGGCTGCGAGCATGGCTGCGTGTACTGCCTGATCGGGAGACACGCGCATTCTCATGGGCGACGGCAGCCAGAAGCCGCTTGGCTGATGTCGCGGTAGGCGACGAAATCTACGGCACCGCAGAAGCGCGGTCACTACCGTCAGTTACGTGCGCACCCGCGTCCTTGCCCATTGGCAGCACGAGCAAGCCGCATGGCGAATTCGGCTTGCCGACGGTACCGAGCTGGTTGCAAGCGGCGATCACCGCTTCCTCACCGAACGCGGGTGGAAATTCGTGGCAAAGGTGATGGTCGGGCCAGCGTCCGTTACCTGACCCTCAACAACACGCTGATGGGCTTCGGCGCAGTATCTGCCTTCGATCTCCGATCGCGAACACTCGAGCGACTATCGACGTGGATATCTCTGCGGGCTCATCAGGGGTGACGGTCACCTCGGTGTCTACCGCTACTCGCCGGCCAGGACGCTGCCAATGATGACCACACGATTCCGACTTGCAATGGTCGATCGGCGAAGCGCTTGAGCGTGCGACGGCCTTTCTCGCTGGCTTTCGGCATTGGCGCGATCGGTTCCTGTTCCAGGCAGAAACTGCGCTACGGCGGCGCATGGAAGCAATTCGTACGAGCGCCAAGGCGTCGGTCGCCGCTATTTGCAAGCTGATCGAATGGCCGGACCGCCCGCAAGCGGAGATGGATGCTGGGCTTTGTCGGCGGTATTTTCGACGCTGAAGGATCCTTCAGAGACGGCACGATCCGCATCGCGAATACCGATCGTCGGATAGTTGACGTGCTCCGTGACTGCCTTCGCTGCCTTCGATTTGACTCAATCGTTGAAACGGCGCGATCGAGTCTCGCCAAAACCAGTTCACTACGTTCGTGTGCGCGGCGGGCTGCGGGAACACCTTCGCTTCATTGGCACCTTCGATCCCTCGATCGTCCGAAAGAGGGACATCGAGGATCAGGCAGTGAAGTCAGCAGCCAGACTGGAAATCGTCGAGATTGAGCCACTCGGGCGGACACCGCGAACTCTTCGACATCACGACCGGCACCGGCGATTTCGTCGCAAACGGCGTGATCAGCCATAACTGCTACGCCCGCCCGAGCCACCAGTACCTGAATCTCTCCGCCGGCCTCGATTTCGAAACGCGCCTCTTCTACAAGAAAGACGCCGCCGCGCACCTGCGCGAAGAACTGGGCCGCCGCTCCTACAAATGCAGCCCGATCAACCTCGGCGCGAACACCGATCCCTACCAGCCGCTCGAGCGCAAGCTGGGCGTCACCCGCTCGATCCTCGAAGTGCTGGTCGAGGCCCACCATCCGGTCACGATCGTGACCAAGGGCGCGCTCGTCGTCCGCGACATCGACGTCCTCGAACGGCTCGCCGCGGAACGACTGGTGAAAGTCTTTGTCAGTATCACCACGCTCGACGACGAGTTGAAACGACGGATGGAGCCGCGGGCGGCGTCGCCGCGGGCGCGGCTCGCGGCGATCGGCAGGCTGGTGGCCGCGGGCATCCCGACCGGCGTGATGTACGCGCCGGTGGTGCCGGCGATCAACGACCACGAGCTCGAGGCCGTCCTCGAGGCTTCGGCGGCGCAGGGCGCGACGACGGCGGGTTATGTCCTGTTGCGGCTGCCCGGCGAAGTGAAGGAACTGTTCTATGAATGGCTCGAGCTGCATTACCCGGACCGGGTGCAGAAGGTGCAGAACCGCATCCGCGAGCTGCGCGGCGGGCGCGACAACGATGCGCGCTTCGGCCACCGCATGCGCGGGCAGGGCACCTGGGCCGCGCTCCTCAAGAGCCGTTTCGAGGCGAGCTGCCGCAAGCACGGCCTCGGCAGCGGCCGCGCGGCGCCGCTCACCACGTCGCTGTTTCGCCCGCCAAATCGCTCGCCCGGACAGATGGACCTGTGGTGACCGCGGCGTATACTCGATTGAAGCGGGGAACGCGGTCGGAGGAAACGTCGCGTGATGCGGAAAGCATGCCGGTCGATGGTTCGAGTGGGCACGGGCACGGCAACGCTCGTGCTGCTCTCCGGCTGCATGACGGCGCAGCTCGAGGAGGACCGCCAGTTCGGCACCGCCATCGCTTCGCATGAAGCCGTCGTGCTGCTCGCAAAGCCGCACGTCGAGGGCATCACCGCCGAAGACGAGTTCATGGATTGCGTCAGCGACAAGATGGCGCGCAACACCGGCATCCAGGTCCGCGCCAACGACGCCTTCGTCGACTCGATGTTCCCCTGGCTCGAACCGTCCACCGCACCGCAGCGCCCGGAGGGCGTGACCAAGCTGCTCGCCAAGGACGTCGTGGCGGAGCGGGTCGCGCAGAGCGGCGTACGCTACATCGTCTGGATCGACGGCTCCACGCGCCAGACCGACAGCGGCGGCAGCATCACCTGCACCATCGGCCCTGCCGGCGGCGGCTGCATCGGTTTCGGCTGGTGGGAAAAGGAATCCGACTACCAGGCGATCGTCTGGGACCTCAACACGGCGAAGACGGCCGGTTCGGTCTCGACGAACGTCATCGGCACCTCTGCCCTGGTGGGCGTGCTCGTGCCCCTGCCTTTCATCGCGCGCGTCCAGGGCACGGCCTGCGACCGGCTGGCCGGCCAGCTGGGTGCTTTCCTCAAGGGCGAGGACGCGCTCCCGGCCCCCGCGGGGACCTGAGCCCGGAGCCGCAACCGGCGGGTGAACCATTGCCCGGGGCGCGTCTCCAAGTTTGATCGAGGCCCGAAGCCGGGAGGTTTGAGATGAAATCCATCCGCATCCTGCGCGTCATCGCCGTTGCCGCGGCGCTCGGCGTCCTCTTCGGTTGCATGACCCAGCAGTCCTCCCAGCGCCCGAGTTCCGGCGATTCCGGCTCGTCGGGCGGTGGTGGCCAGCCAAGTGGTGGCGGGGGGTCGTCGGGCGGCGGCGGTTCCTCCGGCGGTGGCGGCTCCAGCGGTGGTGGTGGTTCATCCGGTGGTGGCGGCTCTTCTGGAGGCGGGTCTGCAGGTGGCGGCTCGGACGGCGGCGGCGGATCGGATTCCGCGTTTCCGTCGCAGGGCGAACAGGCAGGCACCGATGCCCCGATCCCGATCCCAGGCGACGATTCTGGCGGTGCCGGCGGCGGTTCGACGGATGGCGGCAGTGCGGGTGGCGGCCAGCCAGGCCAGGGCCCGGAATCTGGAGAGCCCGGCGGCGCTGCGGGTGGCACCGGACAAGATGGACGTCCATGCATCAGCACCGACGACCCTGCAACAGATGCGGACGACGATGACGTGAATGTCGAAGGCTGCGTTACGGCGGGCGGCCTGCCGGGCGGCCTGCCGGCGCCTGCCGGGCGGACTACCCGGCGGCGAGCCGGGCGGTGTGCCGGGCAGCGGCACGCCCGGCGCACCTGGAACTCCCGGCGTTCCGGGTATGCCCGGCACTGGCGGACCGACGGGTGGCACAGGCGCACCGGCGGGCGGCAGCGGTCCGGCTGGCAGCGTCGGCGGACCGACGGGTGGCGGCGCGACGACTCAGGCCGGTGTGCCTGGGGGCGAAGGTGGTCCTGCGGGCCAGGGCCCTGCCGGAACGCCCGGTACGGGCGACGGCGGCAACCGCAGCGAACAGATCGGCCGGCGCCTCGATGAAACCTTCGGCACTTTCGATGCCACCGTGCGCACTGCGCAGGCCGACATCGCGAAAGAGCGTGCGGAAAGCGGGGCCGCGGGTTCCGGCGCGGGCGGCGAGTCCGGCGACGAGGGAGCGGCGGGTGACGAAGGCGAGGGTGGCGAAGCCGGCAGCGGTCCCGAACGCGAAGGCGGCTTGGAATCCACGGGTCAGGGCGGCGAAGCCGGCGGCAGCAGTGGCGAGGGCGGCGAAGCCGGATCCGGCAATACCGAGGACGGCGAGTCGTCGAATCAGCAAGGTGGCGTCGGCGGCGGTGGCGCCAAAGGCGGCAAGGGACCGATGACCGTCCCGGCGGATGTCCCGGACGGCAAGGACGATGACATCGTCGCGCGGCAGATCCGCGAGGCGGCGATGAAGGAGACGGACCCGGAATTGCGCGAGGCGCTCTGGGAGGAATACCGTCGCTACAAGAAAGGCAGCTGAGGTCGATCGGGCATGCGCGTGAGGCGGCTGGCAATACTGGGCGGGTTGTTGGCGGGCGCGTTGCTCGCCGCGGGCTGCGTCAAGGAGACGCGGCCGGTGCCCGTGCTCCAGGCGACGCAGGCAACGGTGGAGGTGCCCACCGAGCAGCTGCTCGACGTCGGCGTGCACATCTTCGATCCGGGCATCCCGCCGGAGGTCGAGGACGACCCGGCGCTGATGGACAAGAAGCGCATCTACCCGGAGATCCGCCGGGCCGAGGCGCGCTACATGGCCATGCAGCTGCGCGACACGCTCGAGGACACCGGCCACTGGGGCACGGCGCGCGTCGTGCCGGCGACCGTCAATTCGTTCGACCTCACGGTCGACGCCACCATCCTCGAGTCGAACGGCGCCTATCTCAAGCTCGAGGTCACGGCGCGCGACGCGACCGGCAAGGTCTGGATCGAGGAGAAGGAATTCGAGGGCCGCGCCGACACGCGCGTCTACCGCGACAACTACACCGCGGGCCGTGACCCGTTCGAGAACGTCTACGTCGCGATCGCGAACGACCTGCTCGCCGTGCGCAACCTGAAGGCCGGTGCCGACCTCGCCAACATCCGCCGCGTGAGCGAGCTGCGCTTCGCCGCGGATTTCGCGCCGGTCGCCTTCAGCGAGTATCTCGCCAAGGACAAGAAGACCGGCGAGTTCAAGGTGTTGCGCCTGCCGGCCGAGGATGATGTGCTGGTCAGGCGCATCGACCAGATCCGCGAGCGCGACTACGGCATGATCGACACCGTAAGCGAGCACTACACCGTCTTCAGTGAGCGTCTCGAGGAGCCCTACTCGAGCTGGCGCCGTTACACCTACGATGAAATCATTGCCGAAGAGAAGCTGAAGACGCAGGCGCGCAACCGCATGATCCTCGGCGCTGCCGCGATCGCCGCGGCGGTCTTCGTGCCTGACAGCTGCGGGAGCGGCAGCAACTGCGACCGCATCGTGGATGCCGCGCGCTACGGCGGCGTGGCCGGCGGCGTCGCCGGCGTGATCAGCGGCTACAGAAAGCGCGAGGAAGCGAAGATCCACGCCGAGTCGCTGAAGGAAATTTCGGGCAGCTTCTCGACCGAGGCCGCTCCGCTCGTGGTGGACGTCGAGGGGCGCGCGCTGCGCCTGACCGGCACGGCTGAGGAACAGTACGCGGAGTGGCGACGCCTGTTGCATGAGCTCTACAAGGAAGAGACCGGGCTCGTGCCGGCGGCGCCGCCGCCGGCGCCCGCCGCGGACTCGCAGACGCCTGCTGCGCATTCGAGCGGCGCGGGTTGATCCCCCATGCAGGAGCTGACACCCGGGCTCGAACTCGGCGCCCGGTTTGTGCTGGTGCGACGGATCGGCCGCGGCGGAAGCGCCGAGGTCTGGCTCGCCACGGACCGCGAACGCGGCGGCGAGGTCGCACTCAAGTTCTTCGATGAATCGGTGACCGGCGATGCCGCGCGCCTGGCGCGGCTCGAGTCCGAGGTCGCGCTCGCGGCCGCGCTTCCGCCCGGGCTCGCCGCGGCGGTTCACGGTCTCGAGCGCATGGACGGCCGGACCTTTCTCGTCATGGAATACCTCGAGGGCGGCGACCTCGGGCAGTTGCGCGGGCGCTCTTTCGAGAGCTGGTCGCACGCCGTTGACGACGTCGCCGCCGCGCTCGAGGCGCTGCATGCCCGCGGCCTCGTGCACCGCGACCTCAAGTGCGCCAACGTCTTCCTCGATGCCGAGGGCCGGGCCCGTCTCGGGGATTTCGGCCTCGCCGCCCTCGTGGGCAGCGCTGAATCCGGGCATTCGCCCTACAACGCGAGCCCGCAACAGCTGCGCGGCGAAACTGCACAGCCCGCGGATGACCTCTACGCCCTGGGCGCGCTCCTTTACGAGCTGATTGCCGGCCATCCGCCGTATTACCCGGACATCACGCGCGATCGCGTCCTGCATGAGCCGGTGCCGGCGCTCGTAGCCCGCGGCGCCGTGCCGGCCGGAGTGCGCGAACTGGCGCTGCGCCTGCTGTCGAAATCCGCCAACCAGCGCCCGGCGAGCGCCACCATCGCGCGCGCCCGGCTCGCCGTCGCCGCCGCCGACGAGTCGGGCGCTCTGAAGCCGCTCGCGCACGAAGTACCGCCACCCGTGCGTGCGCGAAATACCCGCCTGCTGCCGACCCTGCTCGGCATCGCCGCGCTGGTCGCCGTCGCGGTGATCTTCCTGATGCCGCGAGCGGACATGGAGGAATCGGCCTTCGCGCGCAAGGCAAGGGCAGAGGCCGAGCAGGCCGGGCTCGCGCGGCAGGGCGCCGAGGCGGCCCGCGCGGCCGCAGCCGAGGCCCGCGCCCTGGCCGAGGCAGCGCGCACGCGCTTCGACACGGCATTCAAGGCGGTCGATGCGCGCGCCGCGGCGCGCTGGGCGACCGCGGATTTCGCCCGCGCGCGCGATGCCGGCGCGGGGGCGTCGCAGCGCTTCGCCATCGGCGATTTCAAGGCGGCAGCGACGCGCTGGGACGAGGCATCGAAAATCCTCGCATCGCTCGAGGCGGCCTGGCCCGCCGCGCTGGCTGATGCCGTCAAACGCGGCGAGCAGGCGCTCGCGGTCGCGCAGACGGACGCCGCACGCAAGGCTTTCGAGCTCGCGCTCGCGATCGAGCGCGACCATCCGGCCGCCGTTGCCGGGCTGGCGCGCGCCGGCCGGATCGACCAGGCGCTGGCGCTCGTCGACGCCGCCAGGCGCGATGAGCAAGCGGGCCGCGTCGCGGCTGCCGAATCGGGTTACCGCAAGGCGCTTTCGATCGATGGCGCCGTGCCCGGCGCGCAGGAAGGACTCGATCGCCTGCTCTCGGGCCAGAGCGCGGACGCCTATTCGGTCGCGATGTCGCGTGGCTTCGCCGAGTCCGCTGCGGGCCGCAACGATGCGGCGCGCACCGAGTTCAACCAGGCGCTTGCGGTGCGGCCGGGTTCGCGCGAGGCGCAGGACGCCATCGCCGCCCTCGAGCGAGGCCAGAAATCCTCGGCGCTGGGCCTGCTCGAGGCGCGTGCGCGCACGGCCGAGAGTGACGAACGCTGGGACGAGGCGGTGACGGCCTGGCGCGAGGCCGCGGCACTCGAGCCCTCGCTGGAATCCGCGCGCGAGGGGCTTGCCCGCGCGACGCCCCGTGCGGAGCTGCAGCGACGCATCGACGCCCTGAATTCGAGCCCGGATCGCCTGTGGAACGCGGAGGGGCGGGCCGAGGCGCGCGGCCTCGTGGCCGCTGCGGCTGCGGCCGGCAATCCGCGCGAGCGGCTCGCCGCGTCGGCGGGCCGGCTCGAGCAGCTCGCCAAGGCCTCGCAGTCGCCGATCCGGCTGCGGCTGGAATCCGACGGGCAGACTCAGGTGGTCATCTACCGCGTCGGGCAGTATGGGACCTTCGCCACGCGCGACGTGGACCTGCTGCCCGGGCGCTACACCGTGGTTGGCACGCGCACTGGCTTTCGCGACGTGCGCCGCGAGGTGGTGCTGCCGCCGGGCGCGCCGTCCGCATCGGTGGTAGTCCGCTGCGAGGAGCCTATTTGAAGGACATCTGGCTCGAAGATCCGCTCGGCGGGCGCAAGTTGCAGCCCTCCGATTTGCCGCTCACCGTGGGCGGCCCAGGCGCGACGGTCGTGATACCCGGTTGCCGTCCCGGGGAAATCCGCGCGCGCATCGCGTTCGACGAGGGCCGGCTCGCGGTTGTGCCGGAACCCGGCGCGGCGGCCGGCGGACTCGACGGCGTCGCCATCGACCTTGAGCAGCGCGACGGGCTCCCGACCATCGTCGTGCGCCACCGCGGCATCGCGAACGTGACACGTCCGCCGCAGTCGGTTGCGCACGCCGGCGATTCCGCCGCGGACGACCGCCAGGCCATCGCGGTCGTGTCCTACGAGCCGCGCGTCGTGAAGTCCACGATGCAGCCGGCGCTGCGTCGCGCCGGCCGGCGCGGGATCGTGGTCGCGGCGCTCGCCGTGATCGCGGTCATACTCCTCTATCTCTTCACGGCGACCCCGGTGCAGGTCGCCTCGAATCCCGCGGCGGACTTCGATCGTCTGAACTTCGAGGGCACGGCGCTCGACGTCGGCTTTTCCGGCCGCTACCTCGTGCCACCCGGCAACTACGTGCTGCGGGTCGAGGCCGACGGCTTCGCGCCGGCGAGCCAGCCCGTCGTCGTCGGCAGCCTCTCGGGCCAACGAATCGTGGTCGCGCTCGAGCGGCTGCCGGGCCGCGTCGCGTTCGACACCGGCGGCGTCGCCGCGACGCTTGCGGTGGACGGTCGCACCGTCGGCGCGCTGCCGGGCGAGTACGAACTGCCCGCGGGGCCGCGCGAGCTCGCCGTGGCGGCGCCGCATTTCGCCGAGGAGCGGCTGCGCTTCGTGGTCACGGGCGGCGGCGAACGGCAATCCCTCAAGCTCGCGCTGAAGCCGGTGTTTGCGCGGGTCACCGTGACGTCCGTACCGGCCGGTGCCACGGTGTGGGCCGACGACCGCGAACTCGGCACGACGCCGCTCGAAACCGAGCTCGACGCCGGTCGCTACACGCTGGCGATCGTGCACCCCGAGTTCCGCCGCTTCGAGAGCCCGCTCACCGTGGTCGCGGGTCAGCCGCTCGCGGTCGGCCCGGTCGAGCTCGGCATGCCCGACGGCCGCCTTGTCGTGCAGAGCCGACCGGTGGGCGCGGACGTCAGCATCGGCGGGCGCTATCGTGGACGCACGCCGCTCACGGTCAGCGTGCCGCCCGGCATGCCGCAGGATGTGCTGCTGACGCTCGCCGGTCATGCGCCCGCGACGCAGTCGGTAACCGTCGAGAGCCGCGCCGAGCGGCGCCTCGCCGTGGAGTTGCGTGCGATGCTCGGCGACGTGCGCGTCAAGGGTGAGCCGGCCGACGCAATCTTGTACGTGGACGGCGCGTCGCGCGGCCCGGCCAACCAGGTGCTGTCGCTGCCGGCGGCGCCGCACGTGTTCGAGGTGCGAAAGAGCGGCCTCGAACCGTTCCGCGCGACGGTGACGCCGCAGGAAGGCCGCACACAGGTGATCGAGTTCGCGCTGAAGACCGCTGACCAGGCGCGTGTCGCCGGCATGCCCGGCCAGCAGGCGACCTCGCTCGGCCAGGCGCTCGTGCTCGTGAACGGCGGCCGTTACACCATGGGCAGCCCGCGGCGCGAGCCCGGCCGCCGCTCGAACGAGACCGAGCGCCAGGTCGAGCTGCGCCGCCCGTTCTACATCGCCCGCTTCCAGGTGACGAACCGCGAGTTCCGCGAGTTCCGCGCCCAGCACCTGTCCGGCATCTTCAAGGACGAGTCGCTCGACCTCGAGCGCCAGCCCGCGGTGCGCGTGAGCTGGCAGGATGCGGCCGCCTACTGCAACTGGCTCTCGGAGCGCGACAAGCTGCCGCCGGCCTACGTGCGCCGCGGCGACCGCTTCGAGCTCGTCGAGCCGGCGACGACCGGTTACCGCCTGCCGACCGAGGCCGAGTGGGAGTTCGCGGCGCGCTTCGACGGCAGCCGCGCGATGCGCAAGTATCCGTGGGGCAACGACCTGCCGGTTCCGGCGAAGGCCGGCAACTGGGGCGATGCGCTCCGCGATCTACCTCACGCCGGTCACGATCTCGGGCTACGACGACGGCTATCGCGTAGCGGCGCCCGTCGGCAGTTTCGCGTCGAATGCGCTCGGCCTGCATGACATGGGCGGCAACGTGCTCGAGTGGACCACCGATCGCTACTCGATTTACGTCGTCGGGCCCGAGTATCAGTCAACCGACCCGGTCGGTCCCAGGAACGGCGACAACTACGTGATCCGCGGCGCGGGCTGGCTCACGGGCAAGGTGCCGGAGCTGCGCCTCGCCGTGCGCGACTCGGGCTCGGCGGCCCGGCCTGACCTCGGTTTCCGCATCGCGCGGTACGCCGAATGAAGTACCTGTGCCGAATGACCGCGCTGGCCGCTTCGTTCCTCGTTTTCGCGGCGCTTGCGATCGAGCCGCCGCAGCCCGCACCCGGTGCGCCCGCGCAGCCGGAGCCCGAGACGGTGGATCCCGCGCCGCAGGAGCCGCCCACGCCCGAACCGGCCGCGGACCCCGCGGCGGACGAGGAAGAATTGCCGCCGCTGCCGACGGATGCAGAGCCGGTCGGTCCGTCGCCCGAACGTTTCAATCCGACCGAGAAAGTGCGCGCCGACTTTCCCGTCTCATTCCCGATCGACATCTGAGGGGATTCATGAAGACCCGCTACCCGAAGGAATTTCTCTAGAGCCTGGGCTCGCTGCTCGCCGCCGTGGTCGTCATCCACGGAATCTGGTCGATGTGGGTGCGGCCGAACGCGCAGGCCGTCCTGTCCGTGCAGGCCGAGGCGATGCGCAAGGACCCGAACTACGTTCCCCAGCGCTCGCTGTTCGTGATCATGAAGGACTGGGAGCAGGAAACCTGCGTGATCCTGATGATCTGGGCGCTCGCCATCATCGTGCTCAAGAACCGCTCGACGCGGCGCGAGCAGGAGATGCTGGACGGCGACCCGGTGCGCATACCGGAGGGCATGCGCATCCTGCCCGAGGACACGCGCGAGTACGTGCGCCAGCTCGAATCGCTACCGGGCGAGCAGCAGCTGTCGCTGATCGTGCGCGCGGCCAAGGCCGCGCTCGCGCGCTTCGGCGCGACCCGCAACGTCCAGGACGTGAGCGATGCCGGGCATGCGGTCTGCGCGGCGGAAGCGGAGCGCCTCGACTCGGAGCTGTCCATGCTGCGCTACATCGCCTGGGCGATACCGGCGATCGGCTTCATCGGCACGGTGCGCGGCATCGGCGACGCGCTCGCCGAGGCGCACAAGGCGGTGACCGGCGACATCTCCGGCGTCACCGAGGGCCTCGGCGTCGCGTTCAACTCGACGCTGGTCGCGCTGCTGCTGTCGCTGGTGCTCATGTTCCTGCTGCACCAGCTGCAGCTCGCGCAGGAACGGCTCGTGCTCGACGCCGAGACCTACCTCGACGACCGCGTGCTGCGCAACCTGCAGGTGCGCTGACGATGGCAGCGATCGGCATCGAGGTCGTCGACGCCGCGATCGTCGCGGTGCGTGACGGCGAGCGCGCTGGCAGCGAGCCCGGGCGTCGCGCTGCTCGCGCCGGTCGGCCCGGTCGTCGGCGAAGCCGCGGCGGCCGCGGCGCGCCTGCAGCCGGTGCTCGCGGCCGACCGCTTCTGGTCGCGACCTCGCGCCGGATGCGTTCGCGGGCGCCGCCGAGCGCGCCGGTGTCGCACGCGGACCTCGCGCACGCCCACCTCGGCGGGCTGTGGCGCGTCGGTCGCGGCGCCGGGCGACGAGGCGGTCTTCGCGGTGCCGGGCTCGATGCGCCGCACCAGGCTGGGCTTGCTGCTCGGCATCGCGCGCTCGCATCGGCATCCCGGTCGCGGGCGTCGTGGATGCCGCGGTCGCGGCCTGCGCGGGCCTCGCGGCGCGCGCCGACGGTGCTGCACCTCGACGTGCAGCTGCACCAGGCGGTGCTGACCGAGCTCTCGGGGCGCGGCGTCCTGCGGCGGCGGCGCGTCGAGATCGCGCCGCGCGCGGGACTCAAGTCGATGTACGCGCGCCTGGGCCCAGCTCGTCAGTGAGGCGATGGTCCGGCGCACGCGCTTCGATCCGCTGCACCAGGCGGCGACCGAGCAGCAGCTCTACGAGCGCCTGCCGGCCTGGCTCGACGCGCTCGCTGCGGCCGAATCGGTGGACGTCGCCATCGATACGCGGCAGCGGCAGCTATCAGCGCGACCGTCGCGTCGCGAGCAGTTCACGCTGGCGGCGGAAGCCTGGTACGCGCAGCTCGACGAGCTCGTGCACGGCCGGCACCGCGCCGACGAGCCGGCGACGCTCGCGCTCAGCGCGCGCGCGGCGCGCTTGCCCGCGCTCGCGGAGCGGCTGCGGCGCGCTGGCCGGCTCGAGATTGCGCGACCTGCCGGAAGTGGCGGCGGCCGCCGGCGGCCGCGCTGCGCGCGGCCGAGATCGGGCCCGGGCGACCCGGCCGCGCTCGTGACCGCGCTCGCGCGCACGCACGCGGCGCCGGGTGGCGAGCGCCGCCGCATCGCGGCGCGCCGCGACGCACGTCATCCAGGACGGCCGCGCCCACGCGATCGACGAGCGGCCGCTCGTCGTCGGCCTCGGCGACGGGCGCGGGCCGGCGCATCGCGCTCGACGGCGCGGGCGAGGGCGTCTCGCGCCTCGCATTGCACGCTCGCTGCGCGAGCGCGGCCGACGCGGTCGTGCGCGACCACAGCCGCTACGGCACCTTCGTGAACGGCGAGCGCGTGCACGGCGAGGCGGAGCTCGGCGCCGGCGACCGGCTGCGGGTCGGCAGCCCCGGCGTCGTGCTCGAACTGGTCGCGCGGCTGACGGGCTGAGCATGGCGCGGCGCCAGACCACGACGTTCAGCATGTCCTTCCTGGACGTGATCTCCTGCGGCTTCGGCGCGGTCGTCCTGTTCTACACGATCATCAGCGCGCAGGCCGGGCTCTACCGCATCAAGGAGAACACGGACCTGAACTCGGAATCGAAGCCGGCTCGAGCAGGAGGTGCTCGACGGCTACAAGCACCTGGCGGAACTGCAGGAACGCGCTCGACTCGACCGAAGACCGCAAGATCCGCGCCGCCGGCCTCTCGATCGAGATGCTGGAGAAGCTGACGGCGTCACCGAGGAAGAGCTGTCGCGCTACGAGCACGACACGCTGGCGCGCCGCGAGAGCCCTCGAGCGGCTCAAGGCCGACCTCAAGTCGCTGGAGGAAAGCACGCGCCGGCTCAAGGCGGCGAGCACCGGTCGACTCGAGGTCCGCGCACGCCGGTCCTCGACCGCCAGCAGCTCGTGACGCTCTCCGTCGACGGCCGGCGCGTGCTGATCCTGGTCGATGCGTCCGCGAGCATGCTCGACGAGACGGTCGTCAACATCATCCGCCTGCGCAACATGCCGCCGGAGCGGCGCATCGCCTCGTCCAAGTGGCAGCAGGCGGTCAACACCATCGAGTGGGTGGCCGCGCGCCTGCCGCAGAACACGCAATTCCAGATCTACGCCTTCGACACGGCGCCGCGACCCGCTGGTCGAGGGCAGCGCGGGCCGCTGGCTCGACGCCGACGACTCGAGCAAGGTCGAGGAGGCGCTGTCAGGCGCTGCGCGCGCACCGCGCCGACCGGCGGCTCGAGCCTGCAGAACGCCTTCGCCGTGATCAAGTCGCTCGACCCGGCGCCCGACAACGTGATCCTGGTGACCGACGGCCTGCCGACCCAGGGCGACAAGCCGCCGCTCATGCGCACGCTGGTGACGATGGAGCAGCGCGAGGACCTGATGCAGGAAGCGGTGAAGTCGCTGCCGCCGTCGCCGCCGCCGTTCAGCATCGTGCTGCTGCCGATGGAGGGCGACCCTGCCGGCGCCGATCTACTTCTGGCGCCTCGCGCGCGTGACCGGCGGCGGCGTTCCTGAGCCCGGCGAGGGACTGGCCATGAAGCGGCGCACGCGCCGCGACACCGAGACCTTCAGCATGTCGTTCCTCGACTGCATCTGCTGCGGCTTCGGCGCGATCATCCTGCTGCTGGTGCTGAACGAGTTCGGCGAGCCGATCCAGCTCGAGCAGTCGCAGGTCGACCTCGACCAGCAGATCGTGAAGATGGAGAACGAGGTCTTCGACATCCGCGGCCTGGCGGTCGTGCTCGAGCGCGAGCTGCGCGAGCGCATCGAGGAGCTGAGCGAGGAGCAGCAGCGCCTCGCGCGCCTGCGCGGCGACCTGTCGTCGGTCGAGGGCAAGCACAAGGCGAGCACCGAGGAGGAGGAGGCGCTCGAGAAGCTGAAGTCCACGCTGGCGACGACGCGCCGATCGCTGATCGACGAGTCCCGCGAGCTGCGCCTCGCGAGCCGGCAGCAGGTCTACGAGCAGCCGGTCGCGGGCGTTCCGATCGACAGCGAGTACGTCATCTTCATCGTCGACACCTCGGGCTCGATGCAGTCGCAGAACTGGCGCTACGCCGAGCAGAAGCTCGGCGAGGTGCTGAACATCTACCCGAAGCTCAAGGGCATCCAGGTCATGGACGACGAGGGCGGCTACATGTTCACCGAGTACCGCGGCAAGTGGATCCCGGACTCGCCCGCGCGCCGCAAGGCGATCCTCGATCGCTTCCGCAACTGGCAGGCATTTTCGAACTCGAGCCCGTCCGAGGGGATCATCGCCGCGGTCCGCACGTTCTGGACCCGGGATCACTCGATCAGCATCTACATCATCGGCGACGAGTTCACCGGCCCGTCGATCCAGGAAGTCGTGGACACGGTGGATCGCATCAACCGTTCCGGAAAGACGGGCGAGCGGCTGGTGCGAATCCATGCGCTCGGATTCCCGATTCCCGGCCAGTATCCGCAACACACCAGCATGCGCTATGCGACACTCATGCGCATCCTGTGCGCGCGCAATGGCGGCGTGTTCGTCGGCCTGCCCGAAGGGCAGTCCACCGCCATGAGACGGAGCAGATGATGATCACGACCCCCCTGCGTGCGGCGCTCGCCGCGTCCTGCCTCGGCCTGCTCGTGGGCTGCACCACGACCAGCCTCGAGACCAAGGCGCAGCTGCCGCCGCCGCTGCTCGAGCAGCTGCCGGTGCGCGTCGGCATCCACTACTCGGAGGAGTTCAGCAAGTACGTCCACAAGGAGACGCGCGGCTCGATCGACTACGAGGTCAGCCTCGGGCCCGCGCACGTGACCAACCTCGACTGGCTGCTGAAGGCGATGTTCCGCGAGATCGTGCACGTCGACGACCCGACGCGCGTCGCGAGCATCTCGCCGCCGCTCGCCTTCGTGCTCGAGCCGAAGTTCGAGGAGTACTCGTTCCTGACGCCGAAGGATGTCGCCGGCGAGGCCTTCATCGTCACGATCCGCTACCTGCTGACGCTCTACGACGGCAGCGGCGCGCGCGTCGACTCCTTCACCTTCACCGGCTACGGCCGCGAGAAGGCGCACACGCTCGCGAGCAAGGAACCGCTCGCGATCGCGACGCAGCGCGCGATGCGCGACGCCGGCGCCAAGGTGGCCGTCGAGCTGACCGACCAGGACTCGGTGCGGCTCCTGCTGCGCGGCGCGGGGAGTCCTCTGCCCGCGTCGCCGCCGGCGCCGCCCGAGGTGCTGCAGGCACCGTCGCAGCAGCCGGCTGCGCCGGGCGCGAGCGCGCCGGCAGAAGAAAAACCGCAGGAAGACTTGCCGCCTGCGACGCCGCCCGTTGCGGAGCCGCCGCCGTAGGTGCCTGAGGGCGGCTTCGCCTCCGGCTCTGGAGCCGGTTTCGGCGCGGCCGCGGGTGTCGTCGAGACCGGCGGCGCATCCGGTGGCGCCGCCTCCGGGCCTAATTCCTGGTACCACTCGCTCGTGAAGGTGACGCCGGCGGTCGACACCGCTTTGCCCTCGGCAAAGCGCGGGCTGTAGATCGCCCGGACGATCGCGCGCTTTGACTGCGAAAGCTGGCTCTCGTCCATGTCGGTCGAGACGACCGTGATGTCGAGCGGCAAGCCGGCATCCGTGACGAGGAAGCTGAAGACCGTCTTGCGGATGACGTATTGCCCCGACAGCGTCTTGAGCCCGCGGCTCGCCGACAAGGGCGGCCGGTAAAACACCATGCGTGGCGCTTTCAGCGGATGGCCGGCGAGCGGGTCTGCCGACACCTGTGCGTCGAGAATTCCGGCGGCCTCGGCGTAGTAGGGCATCGAGATCGTCGGGCGCGACGTCGCCTGGAACCAGTCGCCGAGTTCGATCAACGTTTCCGTCATGAGGTCGGGCGACGGGTTTGGGGTCGACCGCAGGAGGTCGAGCGCAGTTTGCGCCGCCTTGAGGCCTGTGCGGTCCGTGGCGGGCGGCGCTACGCGCGGTTCCTGGAACATCTTGCCCATGACCTCGCCGGTCACTTCGTCGCGCGTGGGAAGCTGGGTCTCGAGTGCGTCCGGGTCCATCGTGTACTGGAGCCGGTGGGTGCGCGCGATGCCGATCAGGGCCTTGACCGCCTGCGGATCGTAGACGCCCGGCTTCAACGACACGTCGCGCGCGCGCATGTACATGTTCCGGGCGGCGATGAATTCCCTGAGGCTCTCGTAGAAGGCCCCGAGTTCGAGCAGGGCCGGCAGCGTGCGCGCATCGCCGTAGCCGAAGTTCTGCTCCGCGATCTTGAGCGCGTACAGGTGCTCGCGCTCGGCGCCGGCGAAGTCGCTGATCGCATAGCGGCTGTCCGCCGCCTGCTGGATCAGCGGGAGCTGCTGCAGGTTGAAGAGCCCGTCGGCGCGGCGGCTCACTGCGAGCGCGCGGCTCGAAGAGTTCGGCTGCGGCCTCGTGCTGGTCCTGCGCAGCGTACACGGCGCCGAGGCCGGCGAGCGGCACCACCAGGCGCCGCGAAGAGATGCCCTGCGTGCTCTCGAGGAGCTCGAGTGAATTGCGGTAGCTGCCCTCGGCCGCCGGATAATCGGCGAGCTGGTACTGCGTCGCGCCGAGGTTGTTGTAGGCGATCGGCAGCTCGTGGTCGCGTTCGCCGCTGGCCTCGGACAGTTCGACCACGCGCTTCGCGAGGGGCAGGGCCTCGTCGAAGCGTTCCTGGTCATAGAGGTTGCGGAATTGCTGGTAGGCCTCCAGCCGCGAATCCTGGGCGAGGATGCGCAGTTGCTGCCGTGGCGCCGCTGGCTTCGCCTGTTGCGATGCAGTCGCCTCCGGCAGCGTGGCGGTGGTCTGCGGCTGGGGTGCGGACGCTTCAGGAATGGGTGCGGGCGCCTCCCCGAGTTGGCCTTCGGCCTGGGCGGCGGCAAGCAAGAGGGCGGCGAGAAGCGGGGTCATGCTGCGACGATAGACCATGCCGCGCGGGTCATGTTCCCGGCCTGCTGCGCCCCGTTCATCGGGTCATTCTCCCGCTCGAACACGGCGATCAGTCCCCCGGCGCACACGGCGAGCAGCGGATCGGTGATTTCGGCGGTCTGGCCGGGCAGCCAGGTCTGCAGCAGTTCGATCGCGAATACCGCGCCCGCCGCGAGGCCCGTGGCCGCGAGGGCCGACAATCCCGCCTGGAACAGCAGCCAGACCAGCGCGCCGTTCGTGAAGACGCGCAGGAACATGTCGGCAAGATTGGCCGCGCGGTACTGCGTCAGCGACTCGCCGAACGGCAGCAGCGCAAAGCGGTCCTGCGCGAGCTGGAAATCGAAGGGGGCGAGCCCTTGCCAGGCGATGAGCGCGAGGAGCGAGGCCGCGAGGAGCTGCGCCGCCTGCGGGCGCGGGAGCCTGGCGAGCGGCCGTGCGAGCAGCAGCGCCGCCGTCATGCCGGCGACCTCGGCAGACTCGAGCCCGAGGCCGGAGAACAGGATGCGTCCCGCAAGCACCGTACCCATCGCGCCGGCCGTCAGTGTCATGGTGCGCCCCGGCATGAGCCGGTCGCCGAAATACAGGATCGTGAGCCAGGCGACGACGTGCCCCAGCACCTCGCCCGGCGCGGGCCAGCCGCCGGCGGCGAGCGGCGCTACGGAGGCCGCCCATTCCGCGGTGTCGAACACCAGCGCGAAGGGCGCGAGGCGATAGCCGATCCACGAGAAGAAGAGCGCGGCCGCCACGGGATGCCGCAGGAACCCCGCGAACGGCGACACATTCAGCCGCTGTCGTGTGCGCGCGATCGCGAGCGCAAGGCCGGCGCCGATGAACGCGCCCGCCGTGTTGCAGGCGAAGTCGGCGAGGCTCGCGACCCGGCGCGTCTCGTAGAGCTGGGCGAACTCGATCGCGAACGATAGGGCGGCCGCGATCAGCGTCGCCGCGAGCACCGCGAGCGCGGCGCTCTGGCGCGCGGCGAGGAGCCAGGCCAGGCAGGTCCCGAGCGGCAGGTACAGGAGGACGTTGGCGGCGACGTCGCTGCGGGTCGTGCCGGCCCGCGGCAGCTCGCCGAGGCGCTCGAGCGCACCCGCGCCCGCGAGCGAGAAGCTGAAGGGATAGAGCGAGCCGAACGCGATCAGGAACACGATGACCGCGAGCAGCCAGACGGCGGTCCTGCGCTCGTGTGCGATCACGCGCTCACGCCAGCCGGACCGAGCGCCGGAGGGCGAGGACTTCCTCGCCGCGCAGGGCGCGGAAGTGCCCGCGCGGCAGGCGCCCGAGTTCGAGCGACCCGAGCGCGACGCGCTCGAGGCTCTTCACCTTGATCTCGACGCGGGCGAACAGGCGGCGGATTTCCCGGTTCTGCCCCTCGGTGAGCGTGATCGACACCAGCGACAGGTCGCCGCGGCGCCGGTCGCGCACGCGCTTCAGGATGCGGATGTTGCGCAGCGCCGCGCGCTTCGCGCCGCCCTCGCGCGAGCCGACGTCAGCGAGGTACACGCCTTTCCCGAGTTGGGCGAGCGCCTCGTGGGTCAGCGCGCCCTGGATCGCGACGCGGTACTCCTTCGCGATCCCCGAGCTCGGGTGGGCGAGCCGGTGCGCGAGTTCGCCGTCGTTCGTGAGCAGCACCAGGCCGGTCGAGTCCGCGTCGAGGCGGCCCACCGGGTACACGCGATCGCCCGCGCGGCACCGCCGCGCGCACCATGTCCACGACGTTCGGTCGCCCGCCCGGGTCGCGCGCGGTCGAGATCACGCCTTTCGGCTTGTTGAGCATGAGATAGAGCCGCTCGCGCGACTTCGCGCCGGCATGGCCGCGCAGGTTCACCACCTCGCCATCGAGCTCGATGAGGTCGCGCGCGGGATCGACCAGGCAGGGCAGCGCGGTGACGCGGCGGCCGTTGACCCGGAGCCGCCCGGCCAGGATCGCGAACTCCGCGTCCCGGCGCGAAAACACGCCGGCGTCCGCCAGCGCCTTCTGCAGTCGCTCGCCGTCAGGCGGCGGGGCCGCTGGCGGCGCCGGTTTGCGGCGGCGGCCACGGGGACGGTCGCGGGGGAGGTCGCGGAATCGGGGGTCGTTCATGGTCCTCGCGTCCGGAGCGAAGGCCCCGGTCCGCGATCATAGAAAATCGCGCGGGCCTCGGCACGGGCACGGCACTTCCGGCGGTCATAAGCGCGCGTACTTCGGCCGGGCGGGGTTCCCGCGCTCCGCTCGCTCGGCGACCGAAAGTCGCTCGCGCGGGCCCCCGCCCGGCTCGCACGCGCGCGCCGAATGCCGAGGCGTGTGCCGCGCGCGCGAGCCGTTGACGGGACCCCGGAGCGAGCGAGTGTCACGTTCTTCGGAGCGAGCGGAGGTGTCCCGCCGGCGAAGGTACGCGCGCACGGCGCTATGCGTACTTCGGGCGCGCGATCAGCCGAGCTTGGCGCCCGGCTTGAGAACCCAGACCTTGCACCAGCCCGCCGCGGCGACGTCCTTGCCGGGGAAGATGTTGCAGGGCCCGGCGGCGGCGCCGGCCTTGCCGGTGTACTGCATGCAGTTCGCGCAGTGCTGGCCCGGCTTGTAGTTCGGGTTCGCGGCGGCGTTCACCTTCTTCGCGTCGGCGACGTAACCGAGTGACTTCGCCGTCGCGTCGCTCTCGGACAGCGTCTCCGCGCCTGCCGGTGCGGCGAAGCAGGCCCGCGGCCGGCACGGCGGCGAGGCCCGCGATCGCGGTCTGGAGCAGCTGCCTGCGTGAAAGCTTTTCGTCCGACATCGGGAGCTCCTGGGTTCTGTGCGGGGTTCTGCGGCTTCGACCGCGATTCTGGCAATTCCGCAGCGCGACGTGCGTCGAATGAGAACCATTCCTAATGCGCCGCCGCGCGTGTAACTTTGCGCTGCGGCGCGACCCGCGCCCCGGGGAGATCCAGCGTGCCATTCAAGTTCCTGTTCGTTTCCTACGACGGCCTCATCGGCGACATCGCCTGGCAGGTGACCAAGGAAGGCCACGCGGCGAAGTACTACATCGATCACGCCGAGGAGCGCGAGATCACCTCGGGCTTCGTGCCGCAGACATCCGACTGGCGCGCCGAGCTCGACTGGGCCGACGTCGTCGTCTTCGACGACGTGCTCGGCCACGGCACGCTCGCCGACGAGCTGCGCAAGGCCGGCAAGAAGGTCGTCGGCGGCACGCCGTACACCGACCGCCTCGAGGACGAGCGGGGATTCGGGCAGTCCGAGCTCAAGGCCGCCGGCGTCAACATCATCCCGCAGCAGGACTTCACGTCGTTCGACGACGCGATGGCGTTCGTGAAGGCGAACCCGAACCGCTACGTCATCAAGCCGAGCGGCGAGGCGCAGAACCTGAAGGGCCTGCTCTTCGTCGGCGAGGAGGAGGACGGGCGCGACGTCATCGAGGTGCTCGAGGACTACAAGCGTGCCTGGTCGAACCAGATCCCGAGCTTCCAGCTGCAGAAGCGCATCCTTGGCGTCGAGGTCGCGACCGGCGCCTTCTTCAACGGGCGCGAGTTCGTCTACCCGATCTGCGTCAACTTCGAGCACAAGAAGCTCTTCCCCGGGGACATCGGACCGTCCACCGGCGAGATGGGCACGGCGATGTTCTGGAGCGAGCCGAACAAGATCTTCAACCAGACGCTGCGCAAGATGGAACCGGCGCTCGCGCGCGAGGGCTACGTCGGCTACATCGACGTCAACTGCATCGTGAACGCGAACGGCGTCTACCCGCTCGAGTTCACGGCGCGGTTCGGTTACCCGACCATCAGCATCCAGCAGGAGGGCCTGCTGACGCCGATGGGCGAACTGCTGGAGGGACTCGCGTCCGGGTCGCTCTCGCGCGTGCGCGCACGCACGGGATTCCAGGTCGGCGTCCGCGTCGTCGTGCCGCCGTTCCCGTACACCGACCCGAAGCGCTTTGAGACGAGCAGCAAGGACGCGGTGATCCTGTTCAAGACCAAGTCGCGCGAGGGCTTCCACCTCGAGGACGTGAAGCTGGTGAACGGCGAATGGCTCGTGACCGGAACCTCGGGCGTCGTGCTGATCGTGTGTGGCACCGGGCCCTCGATGCGCCACGCGCAGAAGCAGGCCTACAACCGCGTGAGGAACGTGATGATCCCGAACATGTACTACCGCGAGGACATCGGCGACCGCTGGAGCGAAGAGGACAGCGATCGCCTCCATGCCTGGGGCTACCTGCGCGAGTGATCCGCGGTCGCGCCCCTGCGGCGCGGGTCCTTGCTAGACTCCGGCCGGGCCTGTAGCTCAGTGGTTAGAGCAGGGGACTCATCTTTTTCGGGAAAGGTGCCCCGGCGTTGAAAGATGCCGGGTGGACGGGACGAATTCAGGGAAACCTTCCAGCGCTAGGGCGGCTGATGGCAATCCTGAGCCGAGCCGGCGGTGCACCGCCGGAAGGTGCAGAGACTACCTGAGGGCTTGAAGTGCCCTTGATGACAGGCGAGAGCGTCCCGCACCCTCACCCCCGGACCGGGGACGGGTGAAGAGATAGTCCGCTCCCGCCGGAAACGGCGGGGCCACGCGAATCCCTTGGTCCTGGGTTCGAATCCCAGCGGGCCCATCATTTCCGCTCCCCGCGACACCCAACTCAGTGTTGCCGCAGCGCAACAATTGTGCCGGACTTGCGACATTTACTTAATCTAGACACACTCTTGCGTACAACACCGCCCGGAAGGACGGGCACGAAAGGGGCAGGATCATGAACAGGAATCTCCGGCTGCGACCCGCATCGCTCGTTGCCACTGCAGTCGCCCTCGTCCTCGCGCAGAACGCGATCGCGCAGGAAGCAAGACCGACGGCACTCGGCGAAATCACGGTGACCGCGCGCAAGCGCGCCGAGTCGCTGCAGGACGTGCCATTCGCGATCAGCGCGCGCACCGGCGAGCAACTCGACGCCGTTCGGCGCGACGAACATCGAGGACATCTCGCGCAACGTCGCCGGCTTCACGGTGCTGAACCTCGGCCCCGGCCAGAGCCAGGCGGCCCTCCGCGGCGTTTCCGGCGGCAAGATCGATCGCGACCTGCCGGGCGTCAAGGAGCAGGTCGGCGTCTACATGGACGAGTCCGCCGATCTCCCTGTCGCTGTTCACGCCGGACCTCGACCTCTACGACCTCAACCGCGTCGAAGTGCTGCGCGGCCCGCAGGGCACGCTGTTCGGCTCCGGCTCGATCGGCGGCACGGTGCGTTACATCAGCAACCAGCCGGACCTGTCCGACGGCTACGGCGACTTCGAAGTCGGGATGACGAGCATCGAGGACGGCGATACGGCGGTAACGTCAAGGCCATGCTGAACGTGCCGCTGGGCGACCGTGCCGCGCTGCGCGTCGTCGGCTACTTCAACGAGATGCCGGGCTTCATCGACGCGCACGGCCCCAACGGCACGCTGGACGAGGACGTCAACGGCGGCGAGCGGACAGGGCGGCCGCGCTCGCGCTGCGCTGGGAGCTGACCGACAACGTCACGGTCACGCCGCGCGTCATCTACCAGGACAGTCGACATCGACGGCTACAACCGCGAAGACGACTGGAACATGCTGGCCAACCAGTTCACGACGACCCAGCCGGTCGTGAACATCGGCGAGCGCGAGCAGTACCGCCAGCTCGACGAGAGTTCGACGACCAGTTCATGCTCGGCGACCTCACCATGGAGTTCGACCTCGGCGGCGGCGGTGCTGACCTCGGTCAGTTCGTACACCGACCGCGACATCCTCGTGACCCGCGACGCAACGCAGCTGACCGGCAGCGTCACGTACTACAACCTGGGCGGCGACGGCGACCGACATCCGCCTCAACTCGCCACTGCACGACTACACGCAGGTCGAGGTCTTCACGCAGGAATTGCGGCTCAGCTCCGACAACGACGGCGGCTTCCAGTGGGTGGTCGGCGGCTTCTACAGCGACATGGACCGCCACTACGGCCAGACGCCTGCCGACGCCGGGCTACGACGACATCTGACCGAAGTCGCTCTGCGGCGTGCCCCAACTGCGCAGCACCGGACCTCGGCGCGCCGGTCGCGACATGCCGTTCTACTCGGACATCCCGTACCAGATCGAGCAGATCGCGATTCTTCGCGGAAGGTCAATTTCCAGCCTCGGCGAGAGGGCGAACCTCGCGGTCGGCGGCCGCTACTACGATTTCTCGGAAGACCGCGTGCTGACCTTCGGCGGCCTGTTCGCCGACCCGAGCGACGGACCGGCCTCGACCGGATTCCGACGGTTTCCTGCCGCGCGTGCTGTTCTCGTACGACTTCACCGAGAACGTGCAGGTGAACGCGCAGTATTCCGAGGGCTTCCGGCTCGGCGGCATCAACGACCCGCTCAAACCGGGACTGTGCTCGCCGAGGACCTCGTCACCTTCGACGGCCGGCCGCTGTTCGACGACGAGACGCTGACCAACTACGAGCTCGGCGCGAAGATCTCCTTCGCCGGAGGGCGCGGCCAGTTCAACATCTCCGCTTTCCATGCCGAGATCGACGACCTGCAGGCGGTGATGTTGGCGGGCACCTGCTCGTCCCGCATCGTGATGAACGTGCCGAAGGCCCATTCGACGGGCGCGGAGCTCGAGCTGTTCGCGCAGCCGACCGACCGCTTCGATTTCGGCATCACGGCGTCCTACGTCAACTCGGAAGTCGACTCGGACGTCTCGACCGTGATTTCGGATGGTGACCGGCAGCCGGTCGTGCCGGAGTTCTCGATCGCGGCGAACGCTACCTACACGCTGGCCGTTCACGGACCGCGTCGACGGCTTCATCACCGGCATCTACCAGCACGTCGGCAGCCGCTACACGCAGATCGCGGACCAGGCGGACGGGTTCGGGACGTTCGACATCCGGATCAACGCCCGGCTGCGCCGAACCGCCGACGGTTACGGCGACCCGACGATCACCGATTTCACGTTCGATCCGCTGATGCCGGCCTACGACATCGGCAACCTGCGCCTCGGCGTGCGCGGCGACGACTGGGAAGCCGCGCTGTTCGTCAACAACGTCGCCGACGAGAACGCGCGGCTCGGCCTCGACCAGGAGCGCGGGCGCGTGGCCCGTGTCGGCTACCTGGTGAACCAGCCGCGCACCTACGGCCTTTCGTTCAGCAAGGACTTCGGCCACGACGCGCCGGCGGCCGCTCCGCCGCCGCCGCCGCCGCCGCCGCCTCCCGCCACCGCCGCCGCCGCCGCCGCCGCCCCCGGGCGACCAGGACAAGGACGGCGTCACGGACGACAAGGATCGTTGCCCGAACACGACGCCGGGCGTCGCGGTGGACGACGATCGGCTGCTTCCGCGAGGTGACGCTGCGCGGCGTGCTGTTCAGCACGGATTCGACGGAGCTTTCCGCGGAAGACAAGAGCCGGATCGACGCGGCGATCGCGCAGTACAAGACGTTGCCGGACGACATCGAGGCGCAGACGCGCGTCGTGATCGAAGGCCACACCGACAACACGGGCGCGGATGCCTACAACCAGGGCCTGTCCGAGCGGCGTGCAACCGCCGTGAAGGACTACGTGGTGTCGCAGGGCGTGAATCCGGCGCAGATCACGACGGTGGGTAAGGGCGAGGCCGAGCCGAGTGACGATAACTCGACGAAGGAAGGTCGCCAGAACAACCGCCGGGTCGTGATCCGCGCCAGCCGCTGATCCGGAGCTGACGACAGGGCCGGCCCCCCGCGGGGCCGGCCCTTTTTTGTGCCCGGATTCCGGGCCTTTCCGGCCGGAAACCGGCCGTTTGTCATATTTTTGCGCCCCGCGTCACGCTCGCTTTTCGCGCGGTTTGTCACTGTCCCCGGACCAGTCTGCTGCCCCGGAACGTATTGCCTTGCCCAGATACCGGAAAATCCCCGTCGCCGAGCTCGAAGTCGGGATGTACGTGTCCGAGCTGGACCGTCCCTGGCTCGAGACGCCGTTCCTGTTCCAGGGCTTCTACGTCCAGAGCGACGAGGAAATCGCCGCCGTGCGCAACCAATGCCGACAGGTCGTGGTCGACACGCAGCGCGACGATGACCGCCCGCAGCCGCTTGCCTCGCGCCGCCTCCCGCGCCCGCCCACCGAGGCGATGCGCGAGCTGAAGGACGAGATCAAGCAGGCGTCCGGTATCCATGTCTCGGTCGCGGCCTCGATCGAAGACGTGATGGGCGAGCTCAAGAATGCGGGCAAGCTCAACGTGCACAAGCTCGAGGCTGCGGTCCTGCCCATGGTGGACAGCGTGTTGCGCAATCCCGCCGCCATGTCCTGCCTCATGCGCATCCGCCGCAAGGGCGGCTACCTGTATTCGCACTCGCTCGCCTCGTCGGTGTGGGCGACGGCGCTCGGCCGCGAGATCGGCCTCGAGCGCGAGGCGCTGCGGGTGGTCGCGCTCGGCGCCATGCTCCTCGACATCGGCAAGACCCGCATCCCGGAGGAGATCCTCGGCAAGCCCGGCAAGCTCGACGCCGAAGAGCTCGCGCTGATGCGCAGGCACGTCGAGTTCAGCCTCGAGATCGTGCAGGAGGCGGGCGAAGTGGACCCGCGGGTCCTCGAAATGGTCGCGAACCACCACGAGCGCTACGACGGCAGCGGCTACCCGCGCGGCCTCAAGGGCGACGAGATCCCGGTCTACGGGCGCATCGCGGGCCTCGTGGATACCTACGACGCCATGATCACCTCGCGCCCCTACGCGAGCACGCAGTCCTCCTACGGCGCGCTGCGCCAGCTGCGCTCGCTCGCAGGCGCGCAGTTCCAGCCCGAGCTCGTCGACCAGTTCACCCAGGCGATCGGCATGTTCCCGACCGGCACGCTGGTGCTGCTCAACACCGGCGAGGTCGCCGTCGTCACGGCGCAGAGCCGAGTCCGGCGCCTGCGCCCGGAGATCATGATCATCCTCGATGCCGGGAAGCAGCCGCTCGCCGATTACCGCGTGGTGGACCTCAACCAGGTCTCCGCGACGGCCGACGACCAGGCATCGCTCTGGATCGAGCAGGGACTCGAGCCCGGCGCCTACGGCGTCGACCCGGCGGAGTACTACCTCAATTGACGCCATGAACACAGCGCTGCAGGCACCGCCCCAGGTCAGCGGTTACGCCGACTGCCTCGAGGCCGTGCGCGCGCGGCTCGCCGCGCGCGAGGCGAAGCTCTACGGCATCGCCGTGCTGGTCGTCTACGTTCACCAGCTCGAGCGCCTGTTCGCGAGCGCGGGCCACATTAACGCGGCGCGGATGCTCGACGAGCTCAGGAACCGCCTGTCGCAGGTGATGAAGCCCGGTGACTATTTCGCGCGCCTCGCCGACCGCAAGTTCGTTTTCGTGCTGTCAAACCTGCGCAATTCAGGCCACGCACTGCTGGCCGCGAACAAGATCCTGCGCACTGCCGCGGAGCCCGTTTCGGCCGGTGGCCAGCATGCCAGCGTGCGGCTCTCGATCGGCGTCGCCATGCATCCCGCGCACGGGCGCACGCCCGAGCAGCTCATGCAGTGCGCAGATATCGCGCTGCTCGAGGCCTGGAAGACGCAGGCCGCGACCGTCGTCTACACCGAGCGCAAGGCCGAGGAGCTGGTCGCCGGCTGGGACCTCGAGACCCAGCTCGCCAATGCGCTCGAGCATGGCGACCTCGTCATGAACTACCAGCCGAAGCTGTCGCTGCCGAAACTCGAGGTCGTCGGCTGCGAGGCGCTGATGCGCTGGAACCGGCCGGACGCCGGTAACGTGCCGCCCGAGATCTTCATCGACGTCGCCGAGATGACGGGCCAGATCGACCCGCTGACACGCTTCGCATTCCATCGCGCGCTGCGCCAGCTCGGCGAGTGGCCGAAGAACCTGGGGCCCATCGGTGTCGCGGTCAACGTCACGCCCTCGATCATCTGCAACCCGGAGCTGGTCGAGGCCATCCGCGGTGCCGCCGGCCTGTGGTCCGTGCCGCTGGAGCGACTGACGGTCGAGGTGACCGAGAACGCGCTCATGGTGGATCGCGAGCGTAGCCACCGCGTGCTGACGGAACTGCGCGAGATGGGCGTACGCATCTCGATCGACGACTTCGGCACCGGCTATTCGTCGCTTTCCTACCTGAAGCAGGTGCCGGCCGACGAGCTCAAGATCGACAAGTCATTCGTGATGAACATGCTCGCCGACGAGGCCGACGCGCGCATCGTTGCGCAGGTCGTGGCGCTTGGCCATTCGTTCGGCCTCGAGGTGGTCGCGGAGGGCGTCGAGAGCGCGGAAGTCGCGACCAAGCTCGCGGCGATGGGTTGCGACTTCGCCCAGGGCTTCCACTACGCGAAGCCGTTGCCGCCGAAGGACTTCCCGGGCTGGGTCCAGGAGTGGCGCCGCAAGTAACGAAAAAGGGGACGCACCCCTTTTTCCTTCGGACCTTCGGCAAAAAAGGGGTGCGTCCCCTTTTTCGTCAGTTGTTGTCGTAGGGGTTGAAGCCGCCAAACTTGTCCTTCTTTGCGGTCGCCTTCGGCTTCTGGATCTCGGCGCCCCCGTCCGGCTTCACGACCTTGCGCAGGAACTGCGTGCTGGCGAGCGACAGCTCGTCGGCTTTCTGCAGCGTTGCCTCGGAGAGCGGCTTTGCGGTGGTCACGCCGCTGCGCGTCGGTCCGTCGGCCGGCGGTGCGGTCGCGGCCTTCTTGAGGTCCGCGTCGGAGAGGATGCGGAAATGCCCGGTCGCGGTGTCGCGGGCGAGAACGCCGTTCTTGCGGCCGGCAGCGAGCTTCTGGATTTCGCTGCGCGTCTTGCCGCCCTCCGTCTTCATGATCTTTTCGAGCGCCGTCGTCGACACCAGCTCGAGCTCGACCGGCTCGATCTTGCCGAGCCACACGGAACGGCCGCGGTGGTCCGGCGCGACCTTGTCGATCTTGCGGATCTGGACAGTGCGGGTAGGGTCCTTCGACATGGTTTCCGTCCGGGGTCGCCGGCAGGGCGCGGCGCGAAAACTATATACTGCCGCCCGGTGAACGTCTTCATCCTCAGCACGGGCCGTTCCGGTTCGCAGACGTTTGCGCGGGCCTGTGCCCACCGCTCCAACTACACCGGCGGGCACGAATCGCGGAGCGGCCTCCTCGAGCGGGTCGGCGGCAAGATCTACCGCGTCGTGCGCAAGCTCCCGGTCTTCCTCCGGAATGCCTGAGGCCCGCAGCGGGTCGGCGCACGTCATCGGCGCCTCGGCACTCGGCACGCTCTTCGAGTGGTACGACTTCTTCCTGTACGGCGCGCTCGCCGGCTACATCGCGTCCCACTTCTTCTCCGGCATCGAACCGACAGCCGCCTTCATCCTGGCGCTCGCGACTTTCGCGGTCGGCTTCATCGTGCGCCCGCTCGGCGCCCTCGTGTTCGGCCGCATCGGCGACCGGGTGGGCCGCAAGAACACCTTCCTGGTCACGCTCGCGATCATGGGCGTCGCGACCATCCTGGTCGGCGTGCTGCCAGGCCGCGCGGAGATCGGCGTCGCGGCGCCGCTGCTGCTGGTCGCGCTGCGGATCCTCCAGGGGCTCGCGATCGGCGGTGAGTTCGGCGGCGCGATCGTCTATGTCGCCGAGCACGCCGAGGCCGGGCGCCGCGGGCTGCACACCAGCTGGATCCCGGGCATGGCGCTGGGCGGGCTGTTGCTGTCGCTCGCCGTGATTACGGCGGTGCGCTCGGCGATGCCGGCGGCAGACTTCGCGGAGTGGGGCTGGCGCGTGCCCTTCCTGCTGTCCGCCGTGCTGCTCGTCATCTCGCTCTGGATCCGGATCCGCCTGCAGGAGAGCCCGGTCTTCCGCCGCATGAAGGAAGAACAGGCCCTGTCGCGTGCGCCGCTGTCGGAAGCGTTCCTGCACGGGCCGAACGCGAGGCTCATGCTCGCCGCGCTCTTCGGCGCCGTCGTCGGCCAGGCCGTCACCTTCTACACCGCGACGTTCTACGCGTACTACTTCCTCGAGCGCATCGCGCGCGTGGATGCCGCAAGCGCCACGGTCCTGACGGGCATCGCCATCGCGATCGGCGCGCCGCTGGTGCTCGCCTGCGGCTGGCTGAGCGACCGCATCGGGCGCAAGCCGCCGCTGCTCGCCGGCCTCGCGCTCGCGGTGCTGCTGTATTTCCCGCTGTTCGGCGCGCTGCTCGATGCCGCAAACCCGGCGCTGGCGAAGGCGCGGGCGGACGCACCCGTGGTGTTGCGCGCCGATCCCGCCGAATGCGCGCTGCAGTTCGACCCGATGGGCCGGCGCGCTTTCGACGGCAGCTCCTGCGACGTCGCCCGCTCGTTCCTGGCCCGCGCCGGCATCGGACACGCCACGTTCGCGCTCGCCTCGCCGTCGCCGGCACGTCTCGATATCGGCGGCGTCGTCATGGCGGCGCCCGACCCCGCGCGGCTCGAGGCGCACACGCGCGCGAATGCGATCGCGGACTTCGAGCGGCGCGCGCGGGCAGCGCTCGCAGCTGCGGGCCATGGGCTCGCTGCAGACCCCGCGGCCATCGACCGGCCTCGCGTGGTTGCGCTGCTCGTCGCGCTCCTCGCAATCACCGCGCTCGTGCACGGGCCCGTACTCGGCGTTGCTGGCCGAGCTCTTCCCGGCGCGGATCCGCTACACGGCGCTGTCCTTCCCGCAGAACTTGGGTAACGGCTGGTTCGGCGGGCTCCTGCCCGCCGTCGCCTTCACGATCGTCGCGGCGACCGGAAACGTGTTCGCGGGTCTCTGGTACCCGGTATGCGTCGCGGCGCTCTGTCTCGTGGTCGGCGCGCTGGCGCTGCCCGAAACGCGCGGGCGCCCGATCGATCGCTGATGCCCTAGGCGAGTTTTTCGAGCTCGAGTTGCGCGAGCTTCACGTCGCGAAGTCCAGGGCGATCCCGCCCGCCCATATTCTCTTCCTCGGCGACGGCGAGCAGCTGTGCATCGACCGCCCATGATTCAAGGATCCGGCGCTTCTCGTCGGTCGTGAAACGGCCGTCTGCGACCACCTCGCGCGGTGCGGCGAAGAACTTGTCGGGGCACTTCAGGATGGCCTCGACATCGGGCTTTTCCATCGGGCTCGCCATGCGCAACCTCCTGCGTGGGTTTCAGCATGTTCCCGGGGCGCGGGCATCCGCCATGCCCGCCGCCCGGTTCGGTGCGTGGGCCGGTTCCTACGCACTGTAGGCGGGTGAACCGACGGCCTGCCGCTGTCGGACCCGGCACGCTTTCGGCCACCGAAACCTGAGGAGTCGTCATGCTCTACTACGCAGTCGTCTTTTTCGTGGTCGCCCTGATCGCGGCGGTCTTCGGCTTCTCCGGCATCGCAGCCGGCGCCGCGGGTATCGCCAAGATCCTGTTCGTGCTGTTCCTGATCGGCGCGGCAATCGCGTTCTTCTTGAGCCTCAGTCGACGCGCCTGAGAGGCCCGGCGTCCGCGGCCCCGTCGGGCGCCGTGCTAGGATCGAACATCGAGGAGAATCGCCATGGAAAATGCAGTCGAAACGGGGAAACGGGCGCGGAAAGCCGTCAAGAACGGCGGCGAAGCCGGTCGTGACGAGTGGAAGCGGCTGGTCGCGGACGTCGAGGACCTCGTGAAGAAAGTCGCGAACGTCGACGACGACGAGATCGCCGAGATCCGCTCCAAGGTCGAGAGCACGCTGGCCGAGGCCAAGTCCTCCGCAGGCGCGGGGCTCGCCTTGGCCCGCGGACATGCCGAAGACGCTTCGGAAGCGACCGACGAGTACGTGCGCGAGAATCCCTGGGCCGCGATCGGCATCGCCGCGGCGGTTGGAATCATCATCGGTTTCGTTGCCGGGCGCCGCTGAACCGCGGCTCGCGGAGGGAGCGCACACCGTGCAACCGCTGATCGGGCGGCTGGTGCCGGCCATCCTGAGGCACCTCGATGCCTATGCCGACATCGTGGGCGAGGACGCCCGCGAGGCGGCCGGGCAGGTCGCGCGCCGGCTGCTCGCACTCCTGGTCGCCGGCGCCTGCGCCTTCGTTGCGCTCCTCATGCTATGCGCCTGGCTCCTGATCCTCGCGTGGGACACGCCGTGGCGCGCCTGGGCGGCCGCGGGGCTTGCACTTCTGTTCGCGGCCGGCGGTGCGGTGCTGGCCTGGCCGGCACTGCGGCGCGGCAGCGATTCGGATGCGCTATTCTTTCCTCGCACCCGCGGTGAGTTGAGCCGCGACCGCGAATTGCTCGGGCGCGCTTTCGATGGCCGGGGACAGGCGAAGGATGGCGGTGAGCGACATGCCGACTGACGATGTTCGCGAAGGCGCCGGAGTTCCGTCTCCCGGCGAGCGCCGCCTCGCCATCAGCCGTGCCGAGATCGAGCGTCTCCTCGCGCCTGGCCCCGACGAATTTCCGCGCAGCCAGACGATGCGTTTCCTGATGGGCGGCAAAGGCCGCATGGTGGCGCTGGGCGCATTCGCCGGCCTGATGGCCGTCAAGCCGAAGTTTGCCCTCACGCTGGTGCGCTTCCTCCCGCTCGGGAAGCTGCTGCCGGTCGCCCGGTTAATCCAGACGCTGCGATAAAAAGCCGCGCTTGAGCATCCCGCACCGCAAGTACCTGCTGGTCCTTTCGCTGGTGTTCGCGGTCTGGTGGGCGCTGCTGGCCATCAAGCCCTGGGACCGCCACACCTGGCTGCTGGAGAATGCGCTCGCATTCGGCGCGGCCGCGCTCATCATCGGCTACCACAGGAAGCTTCTGCTCTCGCGCGTCTCGTACACGCTCATCTTCGTTTTCATGTGCCTGCACCAGGTGGGCGCACACTACACATACGCGGAAGTGCCCTACGACGCCTGGTTCGAGTCGCTGACCGGCACGACCTTCAACGAGCTCGTCGGCTGGGAACGCAACAACTTCGACCGCGTCATCCATTTCCTGTACGGCCTCCTGCTTGCGTACCCGATCCGCGAGGTGTTCCTGCGGGTCGCCGACGTGCGCGGCTTCTGGGGCTACTTCCTGCCGCTCGACCTCACGATGTCCACGTCGATGCTTTTCGAGCTGATCGAATGGCTCGCGGCCGAGATCTTCGGCGGCGACCTCGGCCAGGCTTACCTGGGCTCGCAGGGAGACGTCTGGGATGCGCACAAGGACATGGCGCTCGCGAGCGCAGGCGCGTTGATCGCCATGCTCGTGACCTACGCGATCAACCGCCGCTTCCAGCGCGACTTCAACCGGGAGTGGGCCGACAGCCTGCGCGTCAAGCACAGGAAGCCGCTCGGCGAGGATGCGCTCGCGCGGCTGGTACGCGACGGCAAGCGCTAGGGCAGCTCTGCACAGGTGGCGTGGGCGCGGCCGTGGCGGATTTGCGATCCGGCAAGGAACGAGGAGCGATGTGTATCGAGATACATGAGCGACGAGTGACGCCGCCCGATCGCAAATCCGCCCGGCCCCGAGGGGTTACGCGCGGGCTGGGCGGCCTCCGCGTTGCTCCCTCCTCGTGGGTATTCAACCCACTTCGTCGGTCGCGCCTTGTGGCCGACCAGCGCGCGCGTAACGCGCTCCACGCCACCTGTGCAGAGCTGCCCTAACGCGGGTCCGGCATCAACCGCGCGCGCAGGTCCGCGCCCGCGCGACGCAGTCCCGGGAAGCCAAGGATCACGGTCGGCACGACCATCAGCACGTTGTAGATCACGGAGGCCGCAAAGGCTTCCTCGTGGGGAACGCCGAACGGCGTGAGCCCCGCGATGAACGCGATCTGGACCGTGCCGACGTGGCCCGGCGCGGCCGGCAGCGTGAGGCCGATGACGTTCAGCAGCAGCACGGACACGGCGCCCGCGATCGTCACCGGGGCGTCCACGGCCCGCAGGCTGAACACGACGCAGCCGAGGATCGCGACCCACTGCAGCACCGACCAGCCGAAGATCCGCGCGAGCAGCCAGGGTGCGCCGATCGCGCCGAGCCCGACCCGGGCCTGGCGCAGGTGGTAGACCGCCATGTTCGCGAGCCTCGAAGAGAACGGTGCCGCCATCCGCCGCGCGATCTCGATGCAGCCCTCGGTGCGGAACACGAACAGCACGACGCCCGCGAGCAGGATTGCGCACAGTCCCGCCACGGCGAAGCTCGCCGCGCGAATCTCGTCGTCGATGCCACCGAGCGGCAGCAGCACGACCAGCACGATCACCAGCAGCGCGAGGAAGTCGAAGAAGCGCTCGATTGCGATGGAGCCGAGGAAGGCGCTCGGCGGCACGCTGAGCTGCCGGCCCGCGAGCACGGCGCGCGCGATCTCCCCGAAGTGCGGGAACACGTAGTTGCCGGCGAGGCCCGCGAGCACCGCGGGTTGCAGCTCGCGCCCGCTGGCATGCGCAAACGGCGCGATCAGGTGCTTCCAGCGCTCGGCCTTCACTCCGTAGTAGGTGAAGAGACAGACCATGCCGAGCGCGATCTGCCCGATGTGGGCGCGGCCCATTTCCGCGGCGAAGGCGGGCCAGTCCAGCCTGCGCACGGCGAGGTACAGGAACAGCGCGCCGAGCGCGGCGCCGAGGAAGAGGAGCATTGCGCGACGGCCGGGCATGACGGGCCGCGCGGCTAGGTGGGGAAGACGGGGGTGAGGATCGGCAGCCCGTCGCGGGTCGCGCCCGCGCGCCGCGCGTGCTCGCCCATCGTCACGAACTCGCGGCTCGCGGCGAGGATGTCGAAGAGCTCGGCGACGATCTCGAGCTTGCGCCCGCGCTCGATGTCCATGCCCGGGAAGAAGGCGAGCGGGGGACAGTCCTCGCCACCCATGAAGTCGAGCGGGTGCAGGAGGATCGAAGGCTGCGTGCCCGTCATGCGGCAGGCGGCGAGTGCGAAGCGCAGGTACGCGCGTGCGGTCACGCGTGAGAACTTCGCGAGGTAGATGAGGTAGGAGAGGTGCATCGGCACCTTGAACATCGGTAGCGTCGTCACCGGAATTTCGAGCAGCTTTCCGCCCGACAGCCTCCACTGGAACGGCCGCACCGGACGGAACGCGTCCTTCCAGGTGCCGAACAGGGCGCTGCGCTGGCGCTTCTCTTCGTCGGTCAGCTTGCTGGTCGAGAACAAGTAGGCGCGCGCGAGCGGATTCAGGAGGTTCGGGAACACCGTCGCGTCATAGTCGTAGCCGCGGCGGCAGAGCGTCTCGAGCGTGCCCTCCGAGAGGCTGAATCCCGGCCCGCGGAAGCCGCGCGGCCGGGTGCCGGTCGCTGCCTCGATCGCGTCCTCGGCCTGGCGCAGCTCCTGCTCCAGCTCCTCCGCCGTATAGAGGTGCAGCCAGGGCTCGTGCCGGTAGCTGTGATTGCCGATCTCGTGCCCGGCGGCCGAAATCGAGGCGAGCGCGGCGCGGTTCTTCGGCAACGCCGCGTCCTGCCCGACGATGAAGAACGTGATCGTGAGCCTGCGCGCGGCGAGGAACCCGAGGATGCGCGGCACCACGGTGTCGAGGTACGACGGGTACGACTGCCAGCCGGAGTCGCCGTGCGTCTTCATGTAAGACCACTGGTTGTCGAGGTCCAGCGACAGGCTGGCGTAAGGCTTCACGCGAGCTTCACCGGCTCGCCATTCAGTTTCAGCGAGCGCTGCGCGGCGTCCAGCACCTTGACCACGCGCAGCCCGTCCTGGCCGTCGCTGACCGGCTGCTTGCGCGAACGCACGCAGTCGATGAAGTGGCGGCACTCGATCTGCAGCGGCTCGCCGACCTTGATGTAGGGCACCGTGATGTCGCCGAACCGCAGGCCCACGTACTCGGCGTAGGTGTTGTAGTCCTGGTTGACCTGCGCACCCTTGTCGTAGATCCGCAGTTTTTCGTTGGCCTCGAGGTCGTCGAACACGGCCATCTTGCGGTCGCCGACCAAAGTGAGCTTCCTGATCTTGTGCGGGTCGAGCCAGCTCACGTGCACGTGGGCCATGGCGCGGTTGCCGAAGTTCATGGTCAGGAACACCACGTCCTCGACGCCTTTCTGCAGATAACTCTGGCCGCGCGCGGCGACGTCCGTCGGCGCGGCGCCGAGCAGGAACATGATCACCGAGATATCGTGGGGCGCGAAGTTCCACAGCGCGTTCTCGTCGGCACGCACGGTGCCGAGGTTCACGCGCTGGCTGTAGATGTAGTAGAGCCGGCCGAGCTCCTCGCGGCCGATCATCTCCTTCAGGCGCGTCACGACCGGGTGATATTCGAGCAGGTGGCCGACCATCAGCACGCGCCGGCGCGCCGCGGCGAGCGCGATCAGTTCCTCGGCATGGCCGATCTCGAGCGTGAAGGGCTTCTCGACGTAGACGTCCTTGCCGGCCTCGAGGGCGAGCTTCGCGACCTGGAAATGCCGGGGCGCGGGCGTCGCGATGACCACCGCCTGCACCTCGGGGTCGCGCAGCACGGCGTCGAAGTCCCGGGTCAGCGTCGACCCGGGCAGCTGGCGCGCGAGCGCGTCGAGCTTCTTCTGGTCGAGGTCGCAGACGTACTTGAGGTTGGCGTCCGGCAGCTGGTGGAAGTTGCGGGCGAGGTTCTTGCCCCAGCCGCCCACGCCGACGACCGCGATCTGTACTGGATCCATGCGGTGAATCATCCCCTTATGTCCACATGATATCGCGGGCAAGGCGCCCAGAATGGCGCGCAGAACGTGACCGTGCGCACACTCCGGCGGAACGGCCGGTGGCCGATCAGGCGCGATTCCCGTGTTCCAGGAAATGCAGGATTTGCGTGACGATCTTCGCGGACGCCGCGCCGTCGCCGAAGGCTGACCGTACACCCGCGGCGAAGTCCGGCTCGGCGCGCGCGAGCGCCGCATCCCAGCCCGCGACGGCGGCCTGGATCTTCGCCGGGTCGGTCCCGGCGATCACGTTGCCGCCGCCGGCGACTGTCTCGACCCACTCGGTTTCCTCGCGCAGCGTCACGCAGGGCCTGCCGAGGAAGTACGCCTCTTTCTGCAGGCCGCCGGAGTCGGTCAGCACGATGCGCGCGCGGGCGACGAGCGCGATCATGTCGAGGTAGCCGAGCGGCTCGACTGCGCGCAGACCTTCGCCCGGTGGCAGGGCGATGCCGGCCTCGCGCATCACGTTCGCCGTGCGCGGGTGTAGCGGCAGGACGACGGGCCGTCCGGCTGCGCCGACGGCGGCGAGCGCCGCGAGCAGCGGGCCGAGGCGTTCCGCTGGCGTGTTCTCCGCGCGGTGCAGGGTGGCGACGAGGTAGGCGCCGGGCGCGAGCCCAAGGCGCTCGAGCACGCGTGAGCGTTCGAGCGCAACCGGCGCGAAGGCGCGCATCGCGTCGAGCATCACGTCGCCGACCTGGCGCGCGCGCGCGCCGAGGCCTTCGTTCGCGAGGTTCTTCATTGCCTCCGGCGTCGGCGCGAACAGCAGGTCGGACAGCTGGTCGGCGACCAGGCGATTCGCTTCCTCGGGCATGCGCCGGTTGAAGCTGCGCAGGCCCGCCTCGACGTGGGCGAGGGGCACGTGCAGCTTCGCCGCGGCGAGCGTTGCGGCCAGCGTCGAGTTGGTGTCGCCGTAGGTCAGCACGAGGTCCGGGCCGCGCTCGACCATCGCCGCCTCGAGCGCTTCCAGCATGCGCGCGGTCTGGCGGCCATGGGGGCCGGAGCCGACGCCGAGGTCGAGGTCCGCCTGCGGGATGCCGAGGTCCGTGAAGAAGACGTCGGACATCGCCGGGTCGTAATGCTGGCCCGTGTGCACGACGAAGTTCTCGATCTTCGCGCCGCCGGCATTGGCGGCGGCAATGGCGCGGCAGACCGGCGCGAGCTTCACGAACTGCGGGCGCGCGCCGACCACCTGCATCAGGCGCACGGGCCCGCCCGCAGAGGCGTCAGCGCTCGGTGACATGGCGGCCCTCGCGCCGGTACTGGCGTTGGCAGGTCTTGCAGCCCGCCTCGCGGGTCGCGCCGTCGTCGCCGCCGAGGTCGAGGCCGACGCCGCACCAGCACACCCAGCTGTCGCACCCGTGCCGGGTTGCCGTAGACGACTGCGTAGTCGGGAACGTCGCGCGTGACGACGCCGCCGGCGCCGACCACGCAGTAGCGGCCGAGCGTGACGCCGCAGACGATCGTGGCATTGGCGCCGATCGAGGCGCCTTTCTTCACCAGCGTCCTGCGGTATTCGTCCTTGCGCTCGATGTGGCTGCGCGGGTTGATCACGTTCGTGAACACCATCGAGGGGCCGCAGAAGACGTCGTCCTCGAGTTCGACGCCCGTGTACACCGAAACGTTGTTCTGGATCTTGACGTTGTTGCCGACCACGCACTGCGGCGAGATGACGACGTTCTGGCCGATGTTGCAGCGCGCGCCAATCCGGCAGTCGCGCATGACGTGGCTGAAGTGCCAGATCCTGGTGCCGGCGCCGATCTCGGACGGCGTGTCGACCACGGCCGTGTCGTGCGCGAAATAGCCCTTCGGGTCCTGGGTTGTCGTCATGCGGCGCTCCGGAATTCGGGTTCGAACTGCTCGAGGAAGGCGTTCACGCTGCGGATGACCTCGTTGTTGTTGAGGGTGTTGCTCGCGAACTGGGCGGTGTTGACCACGTAGAAATCGGCATTCTGCGTGCGCGGCGGCTGCACCAGGCGGGAGTAGCCGATCACCTGCAGCGGCTGCACCTTGACCGCGCGGTTGAGGTGCACGCCCGCGATCTCCGACTCCGGGAAGTCCGGGAACATGCGGCGGAATCCCGTCATGAACTCGGCCACCAGCTCCGCGTCCGGCCGCCGCAGCGCGGCGTCGTCCGACAGCACGTACTTCGGCAGGTAGGTCAGGTGCAGGCCGGCCGTCTCGGCGGTGTCGACCAGCGAGCTCATGCCGATGATCCCGGTGAACGGTATGCGCTCGTCGGCGATGTTGAGGACGTAGTAAGGGCAGAAGGGCTTCTTCGTGACGAGCGCCAGGCACAGCACGCCGAGGTACTCGACGTCGCCCTGCGCCGGGACCTGCACCAGCGCCGGATCGGCGACCGCGCGCAGCACGTTGACCGGCCCGGTGAAGATGACCTTGTCGTACGCCTCGGTCGCGCCACCGGCGGTGACCTCGATGCCGCCGCCGGCGCGCGGGCGCACGGACTCGACCGCGACCGGGAGGCGCAGGTCGCCGCCGGCCGCGCGGATGCGCTCGACCAGGCGCGTGAACACGGTGCGATAGCCGCCCGACAGGTAGCCGAGCGATTCCTTCTGCGCCGCGGCGTCGCGGGCCGAGAACAGGCGCTTCACGTAGGTCCAGATGAAGACGGCCGACACGCGCCGGTAGTTTTCGCCGAGCTTGGCGAGCAGGAGCGGCTTCCAGAACTTCTCGAACGTCGCGCGGCCCGAGTACCGCACCAGGAATTCCTCGACCGTCATCCCCTCGAGCCGCCGCCAGTCGCGGATGCGCGAGCAATAGAGGATCGTCGCCGCGAGCCGGAACTTGCTCCAGGGGCCGAGCAGCGGGAACTTCAGGAAGTCGAGCCCGCTGGAGAGCGGATGCGTGGCGCGATCGACGTAGTAGCCGGTCTGGGTCGCGCGCCAGCGCAATTCCCCGCCGAGGCCGATGCGGCGGACGAACTCCACCAGCGCGGTGTCGGACGGCAGGATCACGTGGTAGAAACGGTCCCAGGTGAAGGGGCCGAAGTCGTGCCAGGTGGCGAGGCCGCCCGGCTGTTCCGCGCGCTCATAAACGGTCACGCGGTGCCCCGCGGACCCGAGCCGCTCGGCGAGCGCGAGACCCATGAGACCTCCGCCGATGATGCCGATGCGCACCGGCCGCTCCGACCGCGCCCCGGGCCTCAGCCCGCGGCGCGCCTCGCAACGACGGCGCGTTGCCAGGTGATCGTGCGCTCGAGACCCTCGTCGATGCCGATGCGGGCGCGCACGCCGAGCAGGCGCTCGCAGAGCGCGACGTCCGGCACGCGCCGCATCACGTCCTCGTACTTGCGGCCGGTGAACGAGGCGTAGGGCACGAACTCGACCTTCACTTCGCCGGGTGTGCCCGAGGCCTTCTTGACGCGGCGCGCGAGCTCGAGAATCGTGATCTCCTCGGTGTTGCCGATGTTGATGATCTCCCCGTTCGCCTCGGGACGGACCGTCGCCTGGTAGATGCCTTCCACGGTGTCGGTCACGAAGGTGAAGCTGCGCGTCTGGCTGCCGTCCCCGTGGATCGGGATCGGCTTGTCGTTCAGCACGCAGTCGATGAACACCGGCGGCGGTCCGCCCCACCAGCTGAGCGGCTGCTTGGGCCCGTAGGAGCCGAAGAAGCGCAGGATCGTCACCGGGAAACCGTAGGCATCCTGGTAGGCGAGCGCAAGGTGCTCGTCGAACAGCTTGGAGACCGCGTAGGCCCAGCGCGGCGACTTGGAGTTGCCGATCACGTGGTCGGTGTGCTCCTCGGAAAACGGCAGCGCGGGGTTGCGGCCATAGACGTCCGAAGTCGATGCGAGCACCAGCTTGCAGCCGAGCCGGCGCGCGAGCTCGAGCGCGCACTCGGTGCCGCGGTAGTTGATCTTGAGCGTGTCGATGGCCTTGCCGTAGCGCGGGATCTTGAATGCCGCGAGGTGCACCACCGCCTCGAACGGGCCGCCGAGCGAGCCCAGCACGGCGGCATCCGTGACGTCGGCCTGCATGAAGCGGAAGCGGGGATTGCCGCTGAATTCCGCCAGGTTGTCGGCGAGGCCCATCGACAGGTTGTCGACGCCGACAACCTCGTGGCCGGCCCCGAGCATGCGGCCAACCAGATTGGAACCCAGGAAGCCGGCGCAGCCGGTGACCAGATAGGGCGGGCTCACCGCCGGGAATCCTTCTCATCCTGGCGGCGCAGTTCCTCCTCGCGGCGTTCGCGCAACAGCGTCGAACCGAGGTGGAACAGCTCGTCGAAGTAGCGCTTGTTCTGCAGCGACAGCATCGCCATGCCGACGAGCTGCATGGCCAGCATGAGCGAGAGCAGGCCGACGATGAAAGTGTGCGGATACTCGGCGTAGGCGAGGGCGACTGCCGCCGACACGCCGCGTCCCGCGACCGGCACGGCGGACGCGACGCTGAGTCTGGCATGCGCCTCGAGGACATGGATCACCATCCACGTGTTCACGTAGGCCGCAAATGCGAGCAGCAGCAGCCCCGGCACCAGCAGGAAAGTGAACGGGCGGAGGATGAACCCGGAAACGGTCGTGCCGGCGATCTGCCGGAAGACCTTGAGGCTCGAGCGTCGCTGGCCGCCGGCGCGGTTCTGGCGCTGCCAATTGAGCTCCGCCGGCACCTCCTCGATGCTGGCGCGCATGAGCTTCGCCTTGTGGATCATCTCCGGCATGACGTCCATGCCCGTGCTGCGCAGGTGCAGGGAGCGCAGGTAGCGCCCGTCGATCGCACGCACCATGCAGGTCATGGTGCTGATCTTCTGGCCCGAGGCGCGCGCCAGGAACCAGTTGGCGACGCGGCTGAAGACGACGCGCAGCCACGGCACGTCGATCACGCGCCCGCCGCGCATGTAGGGCGAAGCGAGCACGAGGCGCGCGCCTGTTTTCGTCATGCGCTCGAGCAGCAGCCCGACGTGCTCGGGGCCATAGGAAAGGTCGATGTCGAGCACGACGACGTACTGGCCGCGGCACTGCGCGAAGCCGGTCTTGAGGGCCTGCCCGAGCCCGAAGTTGCGGGGATGGTGCAGGACCCGGATCCCGTCGGACTCCGCGGCGAGCTGGTCGGCAATCGCGCCGGTCTGGTCGCTGCTGCCGTCGTTGACGATGAACAGTTCGAACCGGTACTTGCGGCGCAGCGTCTCGAGGTAGCCGAGCAGCTCGAGGACGTGGTCGCGGAGGATGGCGGCCTCGTCGAATGCCGGGAGCACGATCGAGACGAGCGGCCGCCCGTGCCGGGCGGTGGCCATGACCTCGTCCACCACGAAACTGCCGGTCGTGGAGGTGTCGACCGCCGCACGCGGCGGAATTCCAGGGGGCGGAGTGCTGGGAGCCATCGGGGCGACAGTTTACCGGGGCCCACACGGTACGGCAGCGAACTTCGCCCGAAATTGGCGCGGACGCCGGCCGTGCATGACGAATGTCACATTTCGAGCGAGACGCGCGTCACTCGGGCTTGAGGCTGTGCGGAACCGGCGGGCCGGCCTTGTCGTTGAAGGCGCGCCCGTCGAGGTTGAGGTACTGCAGCAGGGTTGCCGCTACGTCGCTCTGCGTCACGTCCGGAAAATTGCGCACTTCCCCGAGCGCAGGCGTCTTCGGCCCGAGGATCGCGATCCAGATGTCCTGGCTGCCGGCGATGCCGGCGTCGTGCTCCGCCCAGTCCGCAGGCGTGCGTCCCCGCCCGTGGTCGGTCGTGATGATGAGCGTCGTGCGGCCGCGGTAGCCGTCCATGGACTGCAGCGTCTGCCACAGCTCGGCGATCATGCCGTCCGCAATGTGCAGGTAGTCGAGCACGAGGTCGTAGCGGCGCGCGTGCGCCCAGTCATCCGACTGGCCGAGCCCGAGCCACAGCACGCGCGGGCGGTTCTTCTTCACGTACTCGACCGCGATGCGGTAGGTCAGCACGTCGTTGGTGGTCTCTTCCCAGAGCTGCTGGACTTCCGAGCGCAGCCCGTTGTAGAGGTCGATCTCGGGCGTCGAGAGCGCGGGCGGCACCGGATCGCGCGCGCCGGTCATCACGAACCCGCCGTCGGTGCTCGAGGCCGCGTACTTGAAGCCGTCCCAGGAACCGATCTGCGCCACCGCAGCCGGCTCGAGCGACAGCGTCTCCTGCACGTACTGGAGCACGGTGCGGTGCGGGTAGCGCACGAAGTCGTTGCTCTTCACGTCCGGCTGCGCCTGCCCGGTCAGGATCTCCGAGTAGCCCGGGTAGGAGTACCACTGGTCGTTGCGGACGGTGACCTTGCTTCCCCGGGCCTGGTTGCCGAGCACGATGCCGGCCGGCGCGAGCGTCTTCCAGATGAAGGGCATCAGCGCCTCGCGGCGCGCCTCCGGCGTCTCGCGCCACCAGCGCTTCGAGGTCACCGCGGCGTCGTAGATGCCGGATTCCGCCTCGGGCGCCTTCGCGAGCACCGGGTCCATGCCGCCGAAGAACTCCTGCACGCGCACGCCGTCGAGGGTGATGAGGATTACGTTTCCGGCGGCTGGGACTTCCGCGAAAGCCTGGCCGAAGGCCAGGCAGGCGGCGAGCGCCGCGGCACAGGGCTTGATCAATTGACGCCGCTGATGTTGAGGTTATAGAGCTTGTCGGGCCGCGCGACGCTGCCCCAGTCCACGACATGGACGTAGAAAGTCGTGGCGCCGGACACCTCGATCTGCAGGAAGGAATCCAGATCACCGGCCAGCGTGTCCTCGTCGTCGTGCTCGCAGGCTGACGTGAAGCCGGGAGCGACGCAGCTCGTGAGCTGCACCCCGTTCGCGCCGACGATCTCGATCACGGAGTCGAGCGGGCTGCCATTAACGACGGCGTCGATGTCCACCGTGACGGTCGAGGCCGCGGTCGTGGTGATCGCGTAGTAATCCTCGTCCGGGTTGAAGATCGTGTTCGGATCTCCACTCGGGCTGATCGATGCAGCGTAGCCGCCGTCACCGGGGAGGGCGGTCGCGTTCGCGATGTTGTCGTTACGACCGAGCGAGGCGTTGTTGATCGTGATGCTGAGGTCCTGCGAGGCGGTGTTCGGGCAGCTGTCGGTCACCGTCACTTCGAAGGCCTGCGTCTCGATCGTGTCCGGCATGCCGGTGATGCGGCCGGTGTTGGCATTGAGAGTGAGCTGGCTCGGGAGGCTCCCGCCGGTTACCGCGAAACTGTAGGGCGGCACGCCGCCCGTGACCTGAACCTGCTGGTTGTAGGCCGCGTTGATGCGGCCCGCCGGCAGTGCCTCGGTGGTGACGGTGAGCTCCGCGGGATTGACGGTGAGATCGATGCCCGCCTGCGTATCCGTCTGCGTCGGCGTGTCGCTGTCTGAAACCTCGACCGTCAGGTTCGTGGTGGCTACCGAACAGGCTGCATCGGGCGTGCCGCTGACGACGCCGGTCGCCGCGTCGGGGCCGGTGAGGCCCGCCGGCAGCACGCCGGCGAGCAGCGTCCACTCGAATGGTGGCAGGCCGCCACGAACGACGAACGAGTCGCTGTACGCGACGCCGCCGGTCGCATCGGCGAGCGCGGTCGTCGTGATGTTCATCGCGACACGCACCGTGTACTCCTGTGCCGCGGTCAGCTGCGGCGAGGAGCTGTCCGACACCTCGATCGTGAAGGTCTCCGTCCGTGCGCTCGTGACCACGGTTCCGGACAAGGCCCCGCTGGCGTCGATCACGATTCCATTGGGCAGCGATCCCGCGGACACGGCGAAACTGTAGGGTGCTGCGCCGCCGGTCGCGAGGACGCTCGCATCGTAGTCGGCGCCGACACTGGTGTCGGCGAGCGCCGCGGTCTGGATGACGAGCGGCTCGACGATGTCGATCGTGAGCGCCTGTGTGTCGGTCGCGGGCGTACTGGCCGAATCGGTGACCGAGACGGTGAAACTCGCGGTGCCGGCGGGCCCCGCGGGCGTACCGGTGATCACGCCGGCTGCGCTCATGGAGAGCCCCGCGGGCAAGTTGCCGCTGCTGATGCTGAAGGTCTTCGCGCCGCTTCCGCCGGTCGCGACGATCGTTTCGCTGTAGGCGGCGTCGATCACGCCGTCGTCTGCGGTCGTCGAGGTGATGTTGAGCGGGCCTCCGCCGCCGTCGCCTCCGCCGCCGCAGGCGGCCACGGCAAGCAGGGCCGCCTGGGCCAGTATCCTGCGTGCCCACGCAGTTGCAGGGCGCGTCATGGGCTTTCGAACTGGTCGAAGCGCGGCGGCGTGCCGATTAGGATCACGTCGTTGTCGGGTTGGGTGACGCCTGCGGTGACGGTGACGGACCGATCGGCGCCGGCGCGGTGCCGGGCATCGCGATGACCTCCTCACCGCCGACGCTCGAGCCGCCGACGAACGCCGGGTCGATGGCCTCGACTTCGATCCGGTAATTGCCCGGCAGCAGCGGGATCTCGTAGAGGCCGATCTGGCCGGGAATCTGGCTGCGGTACGGTCCGAGAAATTCGGTGTTCGGCTCGTTGATCGGATTGCCGTGGAAGATGCGGAACCGGTTTCCGGAGACGCCGCTCGCCGCCGTCGTGAGGCTTTCGTTGGCGCCGCCCGGGGCATCGACTTGCCGCGCGATCACGTTCACGAACTGGGCGTGCGACTCGCCGTCCGAAAAGAACACGACGCCGGTAATCGTGCCATGCGTTGCGGCGAAGCCGCCGCCGCCGGGGGCGGGATAGAGCTTCGAGATCCAGCCGATGTCGTCGACGGACAGCGATGCCTGCTGATTGGAAATCAGGAACGGGAACATGGTGGGCAATCCGGCGAGCTTGTCGGTGCCGCAGGGGCCGAATCCGCATTCGACGTTGATCTGGGAATGGTCGAGCCCGGAGAAATGGCCGAACTCGTGGATGAAGGTCGCGTCGAACTCCTGCTCGGTCAGTTCGAAATTCGTCGCGTTCTCGATTCCGTCCCGGAACAATCCGTTCATCACCACCTGGCCGCTGACGATGAGGCCGAGCGCGATGTCCAGCCCGCAGGGTCCGGCGAACCCGATGACCGCGTCATCTCCGACGACGTCCGCGAAGATCTCGCCGGTCGCGTCGTAGACGATCGGACTCTGGTCGCCGTCGGCGCAGGAACCGGCGACGGCGTTGTACTCGGTCACCGTGTTGACGTCGCCGCCGCTGAAACCCGCGACGCTCTGGATCGCGCCGGCGCGGTTGTAGCTGATGTTTGCGGAGCCGACGTCCTGCCAGACGTCGAACATGTCGCCGCACGCGTTGCCGCGCTTCGGCCTCGTTCACGAGCGAGCTCAGGGGCCCATTGTCGGTGCGGTACTGGATCGCCGCGGCCGTGGTCCAAACGAACGGCTCGCCGTTCGTGCGCACTAACAGCGGCCCGCCCGCCGAGGCAAGGTCGGTGGCCACCAGACCGGCGCAGAGAACCAGCAGGGATGTGCCTGGCTGACGCATCACGTCATTCCTCGCGTAGGCACGGATCAGGGCCGTGAGGTCCTCGAGCGCGAGCGGCCCTGCGCGGTGCTTGGCGACGAGGCTCGCCTGCTGCGGCGTCAGCGCCGCGCCTTGCCTTGCCGGGCGTGGCGTTGAGCCGCTCGAACAGGCGCGCATTGCCGGCGCCGTTGACCGCCATCGCGCGTCCCGCGCGGTCGCGCTCGATGCGGAAGCGCCCCTGCTCGAGGCCGACCGGGCTCGTGAGCCCGTAACGGGCTCGGCGCGTTCATGAGCAGCAGCAGGTCCTGCCCCTTGCGGTAGCCGGCGGCGTCGTAGCGGTCGCGCACGTCCCAGATGTACTGGCGGAAAGTGTAACTGTCCTGGGCCTGGCCCTTCAGCGTCTCGCGCGACGCGCAACGTGACGACGACCGTGTCGAGGTTGCCGAGCTCCGGGTGCTTCTCGACGCGAGCGCTGACGACGGTGCCGCGGACGATGTCCTGGGCGCGGTCGGTGAGCTCGTCGAGGTTGCGCGGAACGGTGATCGCGCCGCGCTGCGCGAAAGCGGGCGCCGTCGCGAGACAGGCTGCGGCGACGAGGAGGCAGCGCGTGAGGATTCGGCGCATGGTGTCGGTCGACATCGGCGGCCTGCGGGCCTCCCTGATTATGTCCCGAGAATTCTGCGTGCCGCATTCATCATGCGGTCCGCCTGCGGGCATGGCAAGCCGCGCGTCAGGGGGCGCTGAACTCCGCGGTCACCGGCAGGTGATCCGAGCCGACGCCGGGCAGCACGCGAAAATTCCGCAATCGCACGCCAGGCGACGCGAGGATGTGGTCGATCGGCACGCCGAGCGGCCCGATCGCCGGCCAGGTCGCACCGATGCCGTGCCCCGCGCGCGCATTGTGCAAGCCCGCCTCTTCGACGAGCGGCCGGTACGCGTCGTTCCACATGGTGAGGTTGAGGTCTCCCGCGAGCACGAGCGGTACCTTCGCTGCGCCTGCGTGGCGCGCGATCGCCGCGATCTGCGCATTGCGGCGCTGGATGTATTCCGCGCCGATCGGCGACATCGGGTGGGCGAGGACGAGCTCGACGTCGCCGCCCGGCGCCTTGAGCGTCGCCGCGATCGCAGGCGACGAAGTCTCGCCGGGAAGCGGCAGCACGCGCGCGTCCTCGAGCGGCAGCCTGCTGTACAGCGCGAGGCCGACGTAGTGTTCGTCCGGCACTTCGTAGTGATAGGGGTAGCGCTCGCGCAGTCGCTTGAGCTTGCGCAGCCATCGCGCGCTCACCTCGACGAGGCCGACGACGTCGGGGTTCTCCCTCGCCACGAGGCCGAGGAGCCGTTCATGGTCGCGGTTCGCGTAGTAGACGTTCGAGACCAGGAGACGCACGTAGGGCCGCGACGTGTCATCCGGCGCCGAGGGCGCGTCGAGGTACCACGGCACGACGCGCCAGAGCGCGAGGGCCGCGAGTGCGAGGCAGGCGAGCGTGGGAACGGGGCGTCGCCGCAGCGCGAACAGCGCGCCGCAGGCGAGGAACGCGGCGGCGAAGTGCGCAGGGAAATTCGACAGGTTGTCGAGCAACGCGAACGGCCCGTGGAACTGCGCGCCCGCGTAGGCGAGGGCGAGCAGCGCGGCCGCGCCCGTCAGCAGGCGAGTTGGCGTCGAGGGGCGCTGCATGGGGCGGATAGTGAAAGGCCCCTCGCGGGGCCTTTCGCTCAATCCTCGATCAGGAAGCTTCGAAGCTGCTCGCTGCGGCTCGGGTGGCGCAGCTTGCGCAGCGCCTTGGCCTCGATCTGCCGGATGCGCTCGCGGGTGACGTCGAACTGCTTGCCGACTTCCTCGAGCGTGTGGTCGGTCGACAGGTCGATGCCGAAGCGCATGCGCAGCACCTTCGCCTCGCGCGGCGTCAGCTGCGACAGCACGCCGTGCACGGTCTCGCGCAGCGACTCGACGGTCGCCGAGTCGAGCGGGCTCTCCGCGGCGGCGTCCTCGATGAAGTCGCCGAGGTGCGAATCCTCGTCGTCGCCGATCGGCGTCTCCATCGAGATCGGCTCCTTGGCGATCTTGAGGACCTTGCGCACCTTGTCCTCGGGCATTTCCATGCGGCCGGCCAGTTCGTCCGGCGTCGGCTCGCGGCCCATCTCCTGCAGCATCTGCCGCGAGATGCGGTTCAGCTTGTTGATCGTCTCGATCATGTGCACCGGGATGCGGATGGTGCGCGCCTGGTCGGCGATCGAGCGCGTGATGGCCTGGCGGATCCACCAGGTCGCGTAGGTCGAGAACTTGTAGCCGCGGCGGTATTCGAACTTGTCGACCGCCTTCATCAGGCCGATGTTGCCTTCCTGGATCAGGTCCAGGAACTGCAGGCCGCGGTTCGTGTACTTCTTCGCGATCGAGATCACGAGGCGCAGGTTCGCCTCGACCATCTCCTTCTTCGCGCGGCGCGCCATCGCCTCGCCGGTCGCGATGTCGCGGTTGACCTGCTTGAGCTCCTGGATCGAGCGCGTCAGGCGCTTCTCGAGCGCGCGCAGCTCCTGCTGGCGGCGCACGACTTCTTCGCGCAGCCGGCCGAGCGCGGCCGAGTGCTTGCGCTTGGCGCGGACGTGCTTGTCGATCCAGCGCACGTTGGTCTCGTTGCGCGGGAACGTGCTGATGAAGTCCTTGCGCGGCATGCCGGCCTGGCGCACGCAGACCGCCATGATCTCGCGCTCGAGGCGGCGCACCTCGTCGACGTGCCCGCGCAGGTGGTTGACCAGCGCGTCGAACATCTTCGGCGCGAGCTTCAGCTCCATGAACTGCTCGGCGAGGCGCTTGCGCGCGCGCACGACCTTCGGGTCGCGCGCGCTCTTCGCGGTGACGAGCCCCTTGCCGACGGTGTTGTGCAGCCGCGCGATCGTGGCGAAGCGCTTGGCGGTCTCCTCCGGGTCCGGCCCGGTGTCGATCGCCTCTTCCTCCTCGTCGGAGCCTGCCGTCGGCTTCCTCTTCCTCGGTCTCGCTCTCTTCCTTGCGCACCACCGTCTTCGGGTTGTTCGGCTGCGCGATCTCGTCCGGCGCGTTCGGGTCGAGGAAGCCGACGATGAGGTCGGTGATGCGGCCCTGGCCGCCCTTGACCGGCTCCCAGGCGGCGAGCAGGTAGTCGTAGGTCGGCGGGTAGTAGGCGAGCGCAGTGCGCACCTGGTCGAGGCCTTCCTCGATGCGCTTGGCGATGCGGATCTCGCCCTCGCGCGTCAGCAGCTCGACCGTGCCCATCTCGCGCATGTACATGCGCACCGGGTCGGTGGTGCGGCCGAACTCGGAGTCGGCGATCGCGAGCGCGGCGGCCGCTTCCTCGACCGCTTCTTCGTCGGGCGCAGAGGCGTCCGTCAGCAGCAGCGACTCGGCGTCCGGTGCCTTCTCGTACACCGTGATGCCCATGTCGTTGATCGTGTTGACGATGTCTTCGATCTGCTCCGGATCGACGATCTCGGGCGGCAGGTGATCGTTGACCTCGGCGTAGGTCAGGTAGCCCTGTTCCTTGCCGCGCGCAATGAGCAGCTTCAGCTGCGACTGGCGGTCTTCAGGGATGGCCGGGAGCTTCTTTTCGCTCAAAGCGGGATTCCTCGAGGGGGGTGTCGGGCGGCCGCAAAACAGCCGAGCATTATACAGCCTGCCGCGACGGCCTGGATGAAGGCCGAATGGGCCTCGTTCAACGCCGGGGGGCCGGGCCGCGGGCGCCCAGAAGTCCTTGAAATTCCTTCTGTTCCGCCTCCGTGAGCCGGCGCTCCTGGGCGATTTCGATCAATTCATTGAGCCGCTTCTCGGGCCCGAGTTCCGTCGCCGATGCGCGCGAGCAGCGACCCAAGCTCCCGGCCGGCCGCCTTGGGCGTCGGTCACGAGGCTCTCCGCCCCGGCGAGCTCGGCCAGGCGTGCACCCTCGGGCCGCTCGCGCCAGCGCTCGACCAGCTGCGCGGTCGTCAGCTGGGGTTCAGCCTGCGCGGTTTCAAGCAGTTCGCGCAGCACCGGGAAACCCTTCTGCTCGCTTGCGAGCCAGGCCGGGATCGCCGCCACGGCCCGGGCGGCGCCCGGGGTGGTGCAGGAGCAGCATGATCGCCTGGGTCAGGAGCGGCTGGCGGCCGGCGGAGCGGGCGGTGCGCTCGCCGCGCGCGGCGCCCGGAACCGCCGGCGTTCCGCGCGCGCTGCGGCCTGCGGCGCCTCAGCAGTTCGGCGAGCCGGCCCGCGGGCATGCGCACTTCCGCGACGGCGCTCGAGCAGCAGCTCGCGGTAGACGCCGGGCGGCACGCGCGCGAGCAGCGGCCGCGCAAGCTCGGCAAGCCGTGCGCGGCCGTCGACGCTCGAGAGATCGGTGCGTGCGACGAGCTGGCCGACCAGGAACTCGGAGATCGGCACGGCGCCGGCGATGCGTGCCTCGAAGGCCTCGGCGCCTTCGGCGCCGACCAGCGTGTCGGGATCGTGGCCCTCCGGCAGGAACAGGAAGCGCAGCTGGCGTCCGTCGCGCGCATGCTCGAGCGCATTCTCGAGCGCGCGCCAGGCGGCGGCGCGGCCGGCGCGGTCGCCGTCGAAGCAGAACACGACCTCGCTGGTCACGCGGAACAGCCGGTTGAGGTGCTCGGGCGTCGTCGCCGTGCCGAGTGTCGCGACCGCGTAATCGATGCCCGACTGCGCGAGGCGCACGACGTCCACGTAGCCCTCGACGACGAGCAGGCGCTCGACCTTGCGCAGCGCCTGGCGCGCCTCGTACAGGCCGTACAGTTCGCGGCCCTTGTGGAACAGCGGCGTCTCCGGCGAGTTGAGGTACTTCGGCTCGCCGCTTGTCGAGGACCCGGCCGCCGAAGGCGATCGGCCGGCCGCGTGCGTCGCGGATCGGGAACATGATGCGGTCGCGGAAGCGGTCGTAGTGGCCGGACTCCCCCTGGCCGCTGCGCTCGATCACGAGGCCGGCCTCGAGCAGCGCACGGTCGTGCGCGCCGGAGCCGCCGAAGCGCTTCAGCACGGCGTCCCAGGAATCCGGCGCGTAGCCGACCGCGAACTTGACGCAGCTCTCGGTCGTGACGCCGCGGCCCTCCAGGTACTGCTTTGCGCGCGGCGACTCGCGCAGGCAGTCGCGGTAGAACTGGGCGACCTGCGCGAGCAGGCCGTAGAGATCCTCTCCCGGGCGCGTGCGCGGCGCGCCGCCGTCGTCGCGCGGCACCTCGAGGCCGAGGCGCGAGGCGAGTTCCTCGACCGCGTCCGGGAACGGCAGCTTGTCGTGCTCCATCAGGAAGCCGAGCGCCGTGCCGTGCGCGCCGCAGCCGAAGCAGTGGTAGAACTGCTTGTCGGGGCTCACCCAGAACGACGGCGTCTTCTCGTTGTGGAACGGGCAGCAGGCCTTCCACTCGCGGCCGGCCTTCTTCAGCTGCACGCGCCCGCCGATCAGCTCGACGATGTCGGTGCGCGCGATCAGCTCGTCGATGAAGGCCTGTGGAATCCGGCCAGCCATGTCCTCACGATACCTCAAGCTTCGAGCGACCAGCCGCACCGAGCACGGGATGACACAGTCTCGGCGCGCGGGATCCGGCGGGGTTACTCGCGCGCAAACCCCGCCGGAACTTTAGGGGTTTGCTCGCGAGTACCCCGCCACCTCGCGCGCCGAGACTGTGAAATGTCGAGGCTCCGTTCGTCCAGATCGCTTCCGGCGTCGCGAAATCAGGTGGTCGGAAGTGGCTGGCCGGCTCGCCAGCCCTCGCGCCGGAGCTGCTCGAACAGCGCGAGCGCGTGGCCGCGGCCGTCGCGGGAGTGCAGCGGCAACACCAGCACGTCACCGGCTCGCGCCCAGGCGAGCGCGAGGCGCACGGCGCGATCCTCGTCCGGCGCGTCGCCGATGGCTTCCGGCGCGAAGCCGGCACGGCGAGTGCGCGCCTGAGGAGCGCCGGCACCTCGCCGCTGTCGCGGCCGCGCAGGTAGCTCTCGAGTTCCTTCACGACCAGGAAGTCCGGCCGCGCGGCCGCCGCCACCGCCGCGAGCCGGTCGATGTCGGCGTCCTCGCGGTTGCCGGCCTGGCCGAGCAGCAGGGCGAGGCGCCCGCCGCCGCGCAGGTGCTGCGCGAAGTCGACGAGCCCCGCGAGCGCCGTCGGGTTGTGGGCGAAATCGACGATCAGGTTGAGGCCGCCGAGCTCGTAGCGCATGAGCCGGCCGGCGTTGTCCTCGGGATCGGCGCCGAAGCGCGCGAACACGGCGGCGATGGTCGCGGGGTGCGATGCCGAGCCCCGCCGCGCCGAGCGCGGCGGTCGCGAGGTTCGCGACGTTGAAGTGCGAATGGCCGCCGGCGGCGAGCGGCATCGCGGCGATGTCGCCGAGGTCGTGCTCGACGCCCGCGTGGAACAGCACGAGCCGGCCATCGCGCACGCCGGCGGTGGCGCCGCCGCCCCGGCGGTGCGCGGCGAGCAGCGGGGTGTCCGCGTCCAGCGCGAACCAGCCGAGCGGCTTGCCGCTCCGGCGCGCGGCGCGCGAGCAGCGGCGTCGTCGGCGTTCACGACCAGCAGGCCCTTCGGCGTCGAGCGCGCGCGCGACCGCGAGCTTCACGTCCGCCAGCGCCTCGAGGTCGTGCACGCCGTACTCGCCGAAGTGGTCGGCGGCGATGCTGGTGATCACGGCGACGTCGGCGCGCGCGACCGCGAGCCCGCGGCGCAGGATGCCGCCGCGCGCGGTCTCGAGCACCGCCGCCTCGACGCGCGCATCGCGCAGCACGCGGCGCGCGCCGGCCGGCCCGGAATAGTCGCCGGTGCCGAGTGCGTCGCCGTGCGACGAACACGCCGTCGGTGCAGCAGTAGCCCGTCGTGAGGCCCGCCGCCTCGGTGCAGGCCGCGAGCAGTCGCACGACGGTGGTCTTGCCGTTCGTGCCGGTGACGAGCGCCGTCGGGACGCCGCGCAGTGCCGCCCAGTCGACGGTCGCGGGCGCCGGGCAGCTCGGCGAGCGGCCAGCTGTGGCCGCCCGCGCCGGCACCGAGCGTCAGCGCCTCGTCGTCGAGCAGGAAGGGCAGGCTGCGCGACTGGGCCGCCTCGATGAGCGCGCGCAGGCGCGGGTTCGCTTCGCGCGCCGCGCGGCGTCGCAGGCGCAGCAGCGCGCCCGCCGTCTCCAGCACCGGGCGGTTCGGTTTCCTCCGGCTGCTCGGCGGCGAGGGCCTCGATGAGCGCGGCGGCGCGCGCGGGCTCGCGCTCGGCGACCGAGGCGGCGAGCGCCCACTCGTTGACCTCGGTCGCGGTGAAGAGCTGGTCCGCGGGCGCCGCGAGCGCGAGCGAGGCGCCGGTCGCGTGGCGACGGCACGGGCGGTGGCGCGTCCGGCCAGCGCAGTTCCGCGCAGGCGCCGAGCGACGCGCGTCGCGCCAGGCGTCGAGCACCGCCGGATCGCGCACGCCGGTCTCGAGCACGGCGCCGGGGCCGTCGAAGAACCGGTTGTGGCCGGTCAGGCGGCGCGATTCGTCCCAGGGCGGTGTGCCCGGCGTCGGTCAGTCGGACGCCTCCGGCGCGAAGCGGATGCCGCGCTCGTCGCGGATCAGGCCTTCGAGCGAGAGCGGCGCGGCGGCTTCCGACGGGCGCCTCCACGACCGTGCGCTGGGCCGGCGCGGCGGCGGCGCTGGACGCCTGCGCCGGCGCGCCTTCCGGCCGGAACTAGATGATCTGCTTCCACGAGCGCACCAGCGCGTCGGAGAACACCAGCAGCAGGTCGCCCGGCTGGCCCATGCGCAGCGCGGCGTCGATCGCCGCCTGCTCGTCCGGGATCACGGAGATCGCCGACTGCGGCACGCCCGCCGCGAGCAGCGCCGCGGCCATGATGCGCGGCACCTCGTCGGGCCCGCGGTCGCGCAGGTTGTCGTCGCGGCGGCAGATGTAGTGGTCGAAGCGCCCGGCGACCGCCTGCGCGATCGCGCGCAGGTCCTCGTCGCGGCGGTCGCCCGGGCCCGGCGAGCACGACGATGCGCCGCCCGGCGACGTCGAGCCGCTGCGCGAGGTCGGCCAGCATGCCGACCGCGTGCGCGTTGTGGCCGTAGTCGAACAGCACCTTGAACGGGTGCTCGTTGAACACGTTCATGCGGCCCGGGCGCCTGGAAGAACGTCGTGTCGAAGGTGCGCAGGCCCTGGCGGATCGCGTCGAGCTTGATGCCGAGCGAGAAGGCGATCGACGCGGCGAACATCGCGTTCTGCACGTTGTGCAGTCGCGCGGCCCTCGAGCGTCGCCGGGATCAGGTGCGTCCACAGCAGCGGGATGTGGCCGCCGTTGTCGTAGAGCGTGATCATCTGGCCGTTGACGCCGGCCTCCAGCGCGCAGGCGCGGCCGCCCGCGCGGATGTGCTCGCGCACCAGCGTGTGCTGCGGGTTCAGCGTCACGTAGCAGATGTTCTCGGCGTCCGTGTGCGCCGACATCTTGAGCACCAGCGGGTCGTCGGCGTTGAGCACGGCGCAGTCGCTTGCGCGACCTCGACCACGACCCGCTTGACCTCGGCGAGCTGCTCGAGCGTGTCGATGCCCTTCAGGCCCGAGGTGGTCGGCCTGCGACGTTGAGCACCGCGCCGACGTCGACCTCGGCGACGCCCATGCCGGCGCGCAGCAGCCCGCCGCGCGCGGTCTCGAGCACGGCGACGTCGATGTGCGGGTCGGACAGCACCATGCGCGCCGAGACCGGGCCGGTCATGTCGCCGGCAACCGTGCGCTGGCCGTCGATGTAGACGCCGTCGGTCGTCGTGAGGCCCGGCGTGTAGCCGGCCATCTTCAGGATGTGCGCGAGCATGCGCGCGGTCGTGGTCTTGCCGTTCGTGCCGGTGATCGCGGCGATCGGCACCCGCGACGGCGTGCCCGGGCGGGAACAGCATGTCGATCACCGGTCCCGCCGCGTCGCGCGGCGTGCCCTCGGTGGGCGCGACGTGCATGCGGAAGCCCGGCGCGGCGTTCAGCTCGCAGATCCCGCCGCCGATCTCCTTGTACGAGCGGGTGATGTCCTTCGACAGGAAGTCGACGCCGCCGACGTCGAGGCCGATCGCCTTGACCGCGCGCACCGCCATGTCGCGGTTGTCGGGATGGATGACGTCGGTGACGTCGGTCGCCGTGCCGCCGGTCGAGAGGTTCGCGGTCGAGCGCAGGTAGACCTTGCGGCCCGTTTCCGGGACCGAGCCGGCCTCCAGCTCCTGGCGCGCGAGCATCATCTCGGCCTGCGCGTCGATCTCGAGCCGCGTCAGCACCTTCTCGTGGCCGACGCCGCGGCGCGGGTCCTGGTTCACGATCTCGACCAGCTGCGCGACCGTGTTGCGCCCGTCGCCGACGACGTGGCCCGGCGTGCGGCGGGTCGCGGCGATCAGTTCGCCGTTGACGACCAGCAGGCGGTGGTCGTCGCCCTCGAGGTAGGTCTCGACGATCACCGAGCGCGAGTGCTCCTTCGCGCGCTGGAAGCCGGTCGCGACTTCCGCGTCGCTCGTCAGGCGGATCGAGATGCCGCGGCCGTGGTTGCCGTTGTAGGGCTTGGTCACGACCGGGAAGCCGAGCCGGTTGGCGGCGCGCACCGCCTCGCGCTCGCTCTGCACCAGTTCCTGGCGCGGCACCGGCAGGCCGAGCGCGGCGAGGATCCGGTTGGTCTCTTCCTTGTCGCTCGCGAGTTCGACCGAGATGTGCGGCGTGCGGCCGGTGACCGTCGCCTGGATGCGCTGCTGGTACTTGCCGTGGCCGAGCTGGACCAGCGACTGGTCGTTGAGCCGCAGCCACGGGATGTCGCGCTTCTCGGCGGCGTGCACCAGCGAGGCGGTCGAGGGCCCGAGCGCGCGGCGCTGCGCGAAGCGGATGTACTCGTCGCGCGCGGTCGGCCAGTCCCAGCCCTCCGGCACCGAGCCCGCGGGGCGGAGTTTCTCCGGGCAGCAGCGAGCACAGCAGGCGCATCGCGAGCTCGCCGGCGGCGACGCCTTCCTCGCGCTCCGCGTATTCGTAGACGACCGAGTAGAGCCCCGGCTTGTCGAGGCTGCGCGTCTTGCCGAAGGTGACGTCCTCGCCGGCGACGTTCTGCAGCTCGAGCGCGACGTGCTCGAGCACGTGGCCGAGCCAGGTGCCCTCGTCCTCGTTCATGCGGCGGATGAAGCCGCCGGGTTCGCGGTAGGAGCAGCCGTGCTCGGCGAGGCCGGGCAGGGCGGCGATCAGGCCGTCGACGAAACTCTTGCCGAGCCTGGCCGTCGGCCAGGCCTCGAGTTCGCCGAGGTCGAGCTCCAGCCGGATGACCGGAAAGCGCGCGTAGTGCGAAGGGCCGACGTAGACGGAGCGGTCGAGGATGCGCATGTCGGCCGGCCGTAACCTGGGCAGGGGTAGGGCCGGTCATGATCGCATAGGCCGCCGCGGGCGCGCAGCCCGCGGGCCGGAAAGGGGCGGCAGACCCTGCCGCCCCCGATAGACCCTCGAAACGCGGGGTTTAAGCCGCCTTGCCCCGGGCAAGGGCGTGGACGTCAGCGGCCCGCAGGGCCTGCCCGCCGATGGCCCAATCGCCCTGCTCGTACTCCCGCACGCGAACCCAGGTGACGGGCCGCATGGCTTCGCCTTCGACCTCGATCATCGCCGCCGTGACCTTGGCGATGAGTTCCTGCTTCTGCTTCGGGGTGAAGACGTCCTTGATGACTTCGATGGTTACGAGAGGCATGTCAAAACTCCTGGATGGGTTGGGAAAGTACGGGTTAGGGGTTTGCGGCCGCGGACGGCGTGGCGTCCACGGCGGACTCGAAGGCGATGAAGAGGACGCAAGGCGCGTCGCTGACGCAACGGCCGCCATGCGGCCGGCCGGGCGGCCCATAGGCGTACGTGCCGGGCGTCAACCGCGCGGACACCTGGCCCTGGTAGGTCACCTCGAGTTCTCCGGCGACGAGGACCATGCGTTCCGCCGACGTGTGCGAATGCAACGGTATCTCCGATCGGCCGGGCACCTTGAAGTACACGTCGGCGTTCGGCTGCGACGGATCGCCGTGCAGCACGGCGATGGCGCAACCAGCGGGCAGGAAGTCGGGGCAGCCGCCCCACTGCAAGCGGGTGTCGGCGGCGGTCATCGCGATCGCCGGTTCCGCGTCCGGCGCTGCGGCGCTCGCCGTCAGTGCGATGGCCAGCGAACCCGCGGCAATCGCCGGCAGGATCCCGCGCATCAGGTGTTTCGCATGCATGGCGGTCACTCCTCTGGGCAGGATCGCCGACAGGCGCAGCGTGGCAGGCGTGCTGCCGCGGAAGCTTGGAGATTCCATGGAGATTGCGTGGAGGTATGCTGCCGCCCGTGATCTACCGGTTCGCCGAGTTCGAGCTCGACCTGGCGCGAGTCGAATTGCGGGCGCAGGGCGCCGTGCGCGCGCTCGAACCCCAGGTCTTCGCGCTGCTCGCCCTGCTGGTCGAGAACCGCGACCGCCTGGTATCGCGGGACGAGATCCTCGAAAAGGTCTGGGACGGGCGCGATCGTGTCGGATGCCGCCCTCGCGAGCCGCATCAAGTCGGCGCGGCAGGCGCTGGGTGACGACGGCAAGTCGCAGCGGTTCATCCGCACCCTGCATGGCCAGGGCCTGCGTTTCGTCGCGGAGGTGCGGGCCGTGCAGGGCGGCTCGACGATTCCGGCGCGGACCGACGCGCCGGCCTCCCGCGCCGCCCACGCCGCTGTCGACGCTCGCCAAGCCGTCGATCGCAGTCCTGCCGTTTCGCCTGGTCGGCGACGCGGGACCCTATGCCGCGATCGCCGAAGCGCTGCCCGACGAGCTGATCATCGACCTCGCGCGCCTGCGCTGGCTGTTCGTGACGGCTCGCGGCTCGTCCTTCCGCCTGCGCGCCGCCGACGCGGACATGGGCGACATCGGCCGGCTGCTCGGCGTGCGCTATGCCCTCTCAGGCTCGGTCGAAGTTCGTGGCCGCAACTTCTCCGTGGCCGTGGAGCTCGTCGACACGCGCGACTCCGGGATCGTCTGGGCCGAACGCTTCGACGGCGCGCTCGCCGACGTCCACCGCGTCCGCGACGAGATCCGCCGAGCGTCCTCGCCGCGCTCGAAGTCGCGCATCCCGCAGCACGAAGCCGCGCTCGCCCGGCTCAACGTGAGCGAGGACCTCGACGCCTGGTCCGCCTACCACCTCGGACTGCAGCACGTGTACCGTTTCAACCGGCAGGACAACGCCGCCGCGGCCGCGCTGTTCCAGCGCGCGATCGGGCGCGATCCCGCCTTCGCGCGCGCGCACGCGGGCCTGTCGTTCGTGCACTTCCAGTCCGCGTTCATGCGCCACACCGACGACCTCGCCGGCGAGGTGGACCTGGCGCGCCGCTTCGCGGCGCGGGCGGTGGAGCTCGACGCGATGGACCCGTTCGTGAACTTCGCAATGGGCCGCACCCACTGGCTGCTCGGCGACCTCGACGGCGCGCTGCCCTGGCTCGAACGCGCGACGGCCCTCAGCCCCAATTACGCGCAGGGCATCTACGCGCGCGCCTGGACCGAGACGCTCGCCGGGCAGGCGCTCGAGGGGCGGGGCCACGTCGACCTCGCGATGCGCCTTTCGCCGCTCGATCCGCTCTACTACGGGATGCTCGGCACCCGCGCCTTCTCGCACCTGATGCTCGGCGAGGATGCCGAGGCCGCGCACTGGGCGGAGCGCGCGGCGCGCGCGCCGGGCGCGCACGTGCTGATCGCGATGATCGCGAGCGCGGTGCATGCGCTCGCGGGCGACGAGGAGGCGTCGGCCGGCTGGGCCGTGCGGGTGCGCGAGCGCAATCCCATGCTGGGGCGCGACGATTTCTTCCGGTCGTTCCCGATCAAGGTGGCCGGCGTGAGGGAGCGCGTGTCGGGCGCGCTGGAGCGGCGCGGATTCTAGCGCAGTGGCCCTAATCCGCGCGAACGGATCAAGCCGGTCGCCGAGGCCTGCCGCGTGTGCAGGTTGAAGCTCGCGCCCGCGGTCAGCACGTGCACGACGAGCCCGAGGATGCAGATGGGCTGGCCGTCGGTCACGCTGTCGACCGACGAGAAGCTGACCTTCGAGGCGTCGACGACGGTGACGCCGCCCGAGCCCTCGACTTCGAGCGTCTCGTCCGGGCCGATGAAGGCGGCCGGTGTCCTCGTCGAGCCCGAGGCCCGACGGCGAACGGGTTGTAGGCGAGCGCCGTGATCAGGCGGCCGAGCCGGTCGCGCTCGCGGAAGTGCTGGTCGATGATGAAGCGGTTCGTGAGCCCGAGGCCCGGCGCGAGGCGCACGCTGCCGGAGATCGCGGTCGCGCCGTCGTCGCCGTAGGCGATCATGTGCTCGGAGAGGATCGAGGCGCCGGCGCTGGTGCCGCCGACCGTCACGCCGCGCGCGTTCTGCGCGCGGATCAGCTTGGCGACCGGCGTGCCGCCGAGCAGCGTCGTGAGCCGCAGCTGGTTGCCGCCCGTGAAGAAGATGCCGGTCGCGTCCTTCGAGGCGCGCGAGGCGGCCCGATTCCTGGCAGTCGCGGCGCGTGTCGAAGTCCATCACGTCGACCCGGCGCTGCGCCGAGCTCGCGGAAGAGCTTTTCGTAGCGGCCGCCCGTCTCATGCGGCGCGGCTCGCGGTCGGGATCACGACGATGTCGGCGTCTTCGCCGCCCGAGACCTGCACGAAGCGGGCGAGGATCTTCGGGTCGTTTTCCTTGTTCTCGGCGCCGCCGATCGGGACGATGTGTCCGCGCGTCTCGCCATCCGGCACACGGCTCGGGCACATGATTGTCTCAGCCTCCGAGCGCGGACTTGATGCGCGCCGACAGCGCGCCCATGTCCGTGCGGCCCTGGACCTTCGGCTTCAGCACGCCCATGACCTTGCCCATGTCCTTCATGGAGGCAGCCGCGGTCGCGGCAATGGCGTCCTTGATCATCGCGTCGAGTTCGGCAGCGTCCATCTGGGCGGGCAGGTAGCCGGTGAGGAGCGCGATCTCCGCGGACTCCTTTGCCACGAGGTCGGCGCGGTTGCCGGCCTCGAACTGGGCGACGGATTCCTTGCGCTGCTTGATCATCTTGTCGATGACCGCGAGCACCTGGGCGTCGTCGAGCATCGACCCGCTCGTCGACCTCGCGTTGCTTGATTCCGGCCTGGAGCATGCGGATGCAGGAGAGGCGGTCTTTCTCGCCCGCCCGCATCGCCGCCTTCATGTCTTCCGTGATGCGCGCCTTAAGGCTCATCCCGGGGTCAGCGCGCGTAGCGCTGCGGTCCGCCGTCGCGTGAGGCGCGCTTGAGGTGCCGCTTGATCGCGGCCGCCTTCTTGCGTTTACGTTCCTGCGTGGGCTTCTCGTAGAATTCCCGACGGCGCAGTTCGGTCAGCACGCCGGCCTTTTCGCAGGCGCGCTTGAAACGACGCAGGGCGGCGTCGAAGTACTCGTTTTCGCGGATACGGACGCTCGGCATTCAAACCTCGTCGTTGACCTGGACCGGCCCGGATGAGCCCGGGAAAGGGCCCGGAATTGTAGTGACCTTCCCCCACAAAATCAAAAACCTAGGTTTATGTTGGTTCTAGGCATCGAAACCTCCTGCGACGAGACGGCGGTTGCGCTCTACGACGGCGAAAGGGGCCTCGCTCGCGAATCGCGTCTTCAGCCAGGTCGAGTTGCATCGACCGCCACGGGGGGGTGGTCCCGGAACTCGCCTCGCGCGAGCACATCGAGCGCCTCCTGCCGATGATCGAGGCGGCCCTGGCCGAGGCCGGCGTTGCGCCGCAAGCCATTGAAGGCATTGCCTATACCGCGGGGCCGGGGCTGATCGGGGCCCTGCTGGTCGGCGCCTGCCTCGGCGCGCGCGCTCGGCTACGCCTGGGGCGTCCCCGTCATCGGCGTGCACCACCTGGAAGGCCACCTGCTGGCCCCGGGCCTCGAGCCGGGGGCGCCGGACTTCCCGTTCGTCGGCGCTGCAGGTGTCGGGCGGACACACGATGCTGGTCGAAGTGCACGGGCGTCGGGCGCTACCGCATCCTCGGGGAGACGCTGGACGACGCCGCCGGCGAGGCCTTCGACAAGACCGCGAAGCTCCTCGGCCTCGGCTACCCGGGCGGACCGGCGCTCGCCGCGCTCGCCGAGCACGGCCGCGACGGCGCTGTTCGAGTTCCCGCGTCCCATGCTCGACCGGCCGGGCCTCGATTTCAGCTTCAGCGGGCTCAAGACGGCGGTCGTCGTCGCCGTGCGTGGCCGCGACGCTCGACGACGCGGCGCGCGCCGACGTCGCGCGCGGCTTCGAGGACGCGATGGTCGACACGCTGGTCGCGAAGTCCCTGCGTGCGCTGCGCGCCGACGGGCATCGACGCGCTCGTCGTCGCCGGCGGCGTCGGCGCGAACCGGCGGCTGCGCGCGGTGCTCACCGCGGCGGGCGAGGCCGCGGGCGGCGCGCGCGCACTTCCCGCGCCCGGAGTTCTGCACCGACAATGCGGCGATGATCGCGCTCGCCGGCCATCACCGCCTCGCCGCCGGCGAGCGCGAAGACCTCGCCGTCACGCGCCCGCGCCCGCTGGCCCCTCGACGAACTGCGCGCCGCCGGGGACTGGGACGAAGGGGTACGCTGACCCCATTCAGCGAACGTGTGGAGCGGACCCCTTCAGTCGATGGAACTAAAGGGGTGCGTCCCCTTCGTTCCAGGGTCTACCCCTCCGAGGAGACCTGATGGATCGAATCTTCATCACGGCACTGACCGCCGAAACCGTCATCGGCATCTACGACTGGGAGCGCGAGGTCAAGCAGCGCCTCGAGATCGACCTCGAGATCTGGATGGACCTGCGCGCCGCGGCGACGAGCGACGCGATCGAGGACACGCTCAACTACAAGTCCGTCGCCAAGCGCGTGCTCGCCTTCGTCGAGGCGAGCCAGTATCCGGCTCGTCGAGGCGCTCGCCGGCGAGATCGCGCGCATCGTGCTCGAGGAATTCAAGGTCGCCGCGCGTGCGCGTCACGGTGCACAAGCCGGGCGCGATCCGCCATTCGCGCGACGTCGGCGTCGATCGATCGAGCGCGGCGCCGATGGCTGATCGCACCCACGTGGCTGACGCTTATGTCGCGGCCGGCAGCAACGTCCGGCCGCGCGCGAGCCTGCGTGCGCGCCCTGCGCCCTGATCGAGCGGCGAGTTCCCGGGACTGCGGGCCTCGCGCGCCTACTCGAACCCGGCCGTCGGCTTCGCAGGGCGACGACTTCATCAATCTCGTCGTCGTCTTCCCCGCGGACCTGCCGACCGAGGACGCTGCTCGACCGCCTGAAGGCCATCGAGCGTGACTGCGGACGCGAGCCGGGCGCGCCGAAATGGGGACCGCGCACGCTCGACCTCGACCTCCTGCTGCACGGCGATCGCGTCGGTCGCGTCGCCGGCAAGACCCTGCCGCACCCGACCTCCTGACGCGGGCCTGGGTGCTGGGCCCGCTCGCCGAGCTCGCGCCTTCACTCGTCCATCCGGTCGCGGGGGAGCGCATCGACAGCCTCTGGCGTCGCTTCGACCGGCGGCGCGCATCCGCTGACGCCGGTCGACGCTCGACGGCGCGGGCAGGAGTGAGGCGGCTAGCGGCTCCTCGCCGCCGACCAGCCGTCCGCCGTCCACGGCGAGCACCTCGCCGGTGACGAACGGCGCGTCCGGTCGCGAAGTAAGAGCGCGGCCTTCGCGACGTCGTCCGGCGGAACCGGCGCGCTTCAGCGCGGTGCGCGCGACGATGCGCTCGCGCAGCGCCGCGTCCACGCCGCTGTTCCGGCCAGAGCACCGGTCCGGGCGCGATGGCGTTGACGCGGATCGCGGGGCCGAGCTCGCGCGCGAGCGAGCGCGTCAGCATCACGAGTCGCCGCCTTGGCGGCGCTGTACACCGCGTGCCCGGCCGAGCGGGCGCAGGCCATGGATGTCGGCGATGTTGAGGATGAGGCCCTCGCGCTTCGCGAGCTCCGGTGCCGCGGCCTGGGACGAGGAACAGCGGCGCGCGCAGGTTCGAGCCGACCAGGTCGTCGAACTGGTCGGGCGTGATCGTCGCCGACCGGCGTCGGATAGAAGGTGGACGCATTGTTGACGAGCACGTCGAGCCGGCCGAAGGCGCGCACGACGGCTCCGTGACGAGCGTGTCGCAGGCAGCGGCATCGGCGAGGTCCGCCGCGAAAGGCGCGCGCGGAGTCGGGGCGCACGGCCGTTCAGCCGTCGCGACGAGCGCCTCGGCATCGGCCCCGCGAACTGCGGTAGTGGATCGCGACCCGCGCGCCGGCCGCATGGAACGCGGCGGCGATGACGGCGCCGACGCGCCGCGCGGCGCCGGTGACGAGCACGCCTGGTCGGCGAGCGGCGTCGCGGCCAACGTTCATGGTGCGCTGTCGCGGCTGCATGATCGCGGCGACGATATCACGGCCTGCGCGGGCGGCGATGCTGACGCCGGACGGCATGCCGCCGCCGCTGACGGCGGAGGAATTCGCGGCAGCGCGAGCGCATGGTCGCACGCGCTGCGGTCGCGCATCGACGCGGGCGGCGGCTGGATGCCGTTCTCCGGATTCATGGAAACGGTGCTGTACGAGCCGGGCCTCGGCTACTACATGACGGGCCGCGCCTTCTTCGGCGCCGCGGGCGATTTCGTCACCGCGCCGGAGCTCTCGCCGCTGTTTCGCGGCCTGCCTTGCCGAATGGCGTTGCCGACGTCCTCGCGAAATCGCGGCGGCGGCGACGTTCGTCGAGTTCGGTGCCGGCAGCGGGCGTCCTGGCTGCCGGACTCTGGCCGCGCCTTGCAGCGGCTGGGTGCGCCCGTCGCGCGCTATCGCATCGTCGAGCCGAGCCCCGCGCTCGCCGCGCGCCAGCGCGAACGCGTCGCGCGGGATCCGGAGCTCGCGCCCTGCCGCGACCGCTTCGAGTGGCTCGAGGCAGCCGCCGCGCGAAGCCTGGTCCGGGCGTCGCGATCGCAAACGAAGTCGTCGATGCGCTGCCGGTCGATCGCTTTCGCGTCACGCGCCGAGGGTTGCGAGGCGATCGGCGTCGTGGTCGCCGGCGAGGGCTGTGCATTCGCGCAGGCGCGGCCCGCCGAGCGCGCGCTCGCGGCGGCCGTCGCGTCGCTGCAGCAGCGCGCTGCCGGAGCCGATGCCGCCGGGTTACGTGTCCGAGCTGCGGCCCGGCCAGGCGCGGCTGGCTGCAGCAGGCGACGCGCGCGCTCGCGCGCGGCGCGATGCTCGTCGTCGACTACGGGCTGCCGCGCGCGCAGTACTACCATGCCTCGCGCGACGGCGGCACGCTCTGCGGCTTCCGGCGGCATCGCCGCGTCGAGGATCCGCTCGCGGCGCCGGGCACCCAGGACCTGACCGCCTGGGTCGATTTCTCCGCGCTCGCGGACGACGGCGCGCGCTGCCGGGCTCGAGCTCGCGGGCTTCGCGACGCAGGCGCACTTCCTGCTCGAGCCGGCATCGAGCGGCGAGCTCGCGCGGCTCGTCGAGGCCGCGCCCGAAGGCGAGCGCGCCGCGCATCGGCCAGGTCGCGGCGACGCTGCTGCTGCCCGGCGAGATGGGCGAGCGCTTCAAGGTGATGGCGCTCGCGCGCGGAATCCGCGGGCCGTTCCACGGATTCGGTTTCAGGGACCTCGGCGCGAGCCTGTAGACTGCGCGCCATCTTGGATCCCGCTACAAGCCATCGTCCTCGCGATCGTCCAGGGCCTGTCCGAGTTCCTGCCGATCTCGAGCTCGGGCCACCTCGTGCTGGTGCCGTACCTGTTCGGCTGGCAGGACCAGGGGCTCGCCTTCGACGTCGCCGTGCACGTCGGCACGCTGTTCGCCGTCGTCACCTACTTCCGCCGCGAGCTGCTCGCGATGACGCGCGCCTGGTTCGGCTCGCTGGCGGGCGGCGGGCATGACGCCGGATGCGCGCCTCGCCTGGTGCGTGCTCCTCGGCACCGATCCCGGTCGGGCATCGTCGGGCTCGCTTTCGGCGGCCTGATCGAGGAGAAGCTGCGCAATCCCGTGGCCGTCGCGACGCTGCTCGCCGTGTTCGGCGCCCTTCATGTGGCTCGCGGACCGCTTCGGGCGCGCGTGAGCGCGACGAGTACTCGCGTCGGCTGGCGCGACGCGATCCTGATCGGCTGCGCGCAGGCGCTCGCGCTGATGCCGGGCACCTCGCGTTCCGGCGTCACGATGACGATGGCGCGCACGCTCGGGCTCACGCGCGAGGCGGCGGCGCGCTTCTCCTTCCTGCTCGCCGTGCCGGGCATCGCGCATGGCGGGCGCCTACGAAGTGCTGAAGCTCGCGACCGGCGACGGGCCCGCCGGTGGACTGGGGCGCGATCGCGCTCGGCGTCGGCGTCGCCGCGGTCACGGGCTACGTCTGCATCGCCTGGCTGCTGCGCGTGATCAACCGCATCGGGCTCGCGCCGTTCGCGATCTACCGCTTCGCGGTCGCGGCGCTGCTGTTCTCGCTGTTCGCCTGATCAGGCGCGGCCTTGAGCGCGGCGAGCCGGCGCCGCCGCAGCAGCTCGCCGATCTTCTCGCCCGAAAGTCCCGCGCGGTCCGCGTCGTCGAGCGCGACCGCCGCCGCGCGTCGCCTGCGCCGCGCGCAGGCGATCCGCCTGCGGATAGGGTTCGCCGCGCGAGGCCGCCGCGCCCGCGGTGATCGGCCTCGCAGGCGACGAGCAGTTCGCGGAACCGCTCCGGCCGCCGGAACGCATCGCAGGACTCGAGCAGCTCGAGGATCGTGCGCGGCCGCAGCTCGTCCGCGCGGTGCACGAGCCCGTGCCAGCGCGCGGCGAGCACGGCGAGATCGCGGTAGTCGGCCGGCACGCGCAGCCGCTCCGCACAGCTCCGATGACGAGTCGCGCGCCGGACTCCTCGTGGCCGATGTGGCGCGGCCACTGCGAGCGCGGCGTGCGGCCCTTGCCGAGGTCGTGCATCAGCGCCGCGAAGCGGATGCGGGGCTCCGGCGTCAGCGCGGCCGCCGCCTGCAGCACGAGTTCCATGTGCAGGCCCGTGTCGATCTCCGGGATGCCATTTCTCCGGCTGCGGCACGCCATAGAGCGCGTCGAGCTCCGGGAAGATGCGCGCCAGTGCCCCGCAATCGCGCAGCGCCCGCAGCCAGGCGGCCGGCGCGGGCTCCGCGAGCGCGCGTCGCGGTTTCCTGCCAGATGCGTTCCGGCACGAGCGCGTCCGCCTCGCCGGCGGCGACCATCGCGCGCATGCGCGCCAGCGTCTCCGGCGCGATCGTGAATCCGAGCGGCTCGTAGCGCGCGAGGAAGCGCGCGACGCGCAGGATCCGCACCGGGTCCTCGTTGAACGCCTCGGACACGTGCCGGAGCTTGCGCGCCTCGAGGTCGGCGCGCCCGCCGTGGGGATCGATCAGCGCGCCGTCGGCGTCGCGCGCCATCGCGTTGATCGTCAGGTCGCGGCGCTTCAGGTCGTCCTCGAGCGTGACGTCGGGCGAGAACGCGAGTTCGAAGCCGCGATAGCCGGGCCCGGTCTTGCGCTCGGTGCGCGCGAGCGCGTGCTCCTCGCCGGTCTCGGGGTGCAGGAACACCGGGAAGTCGCGTCCGACCTGGCGGTAGCCGGCGTCCAGCATCTCCTGCGGCGTCGCGCCGACCACGACCCAGTCGCGCTCGCGCGACCGGCCGGCCGAGCAGCTCGTCGCGAACCGCGCCGCCGACCAGATAGACTTTCATCGCATCATGTTACGCGATTCCCCGTCGCGCCCGGTCCGGCTGCTCGCGGCCGCGGCGGCCTGCCATGTCGTTGCTCGGCGGCTGCTACTACGCGCACCTCGCCGCGGGCCAGCTCGAGATGAACTCGCAAGCGCGAGCCGATCGACGAGGTGATCGCGCGCCCGGACGACCGACGCGACGCTGCGGCGCCGGCTCGAGCTCGCCGCCCGGGCGCGCGACTTCGCGATCGCCGAGCTCGGGCTGCCGGACAACGGCAGCTACCGCACGTTCGCCGACCTCGGCCGCCGCTACGCGACCTGGAACCTGTTCGCCGCGCCGGAGCTCTCGGTCGAGCCGAAGCGCTGGTGCTTTCCCGTGGCCGGCTGCGTGAGCTACCGCGGCTATTTCGACGAGCGCGCGCGCGACCCGCGAGGCGGACAAGCTCCGCGCGCGCGGCTACGACATCTACGTCGGGCCCTCGATCGCCTATTCGACGCTCGGCCACCTGCGCGACCCGGTGCTGAACACGATGCTCGGCTACGGCGACACGGAGCTCGCGGCCTTCATCTTCCACGAACTCGCGCACCAGGCCGTGTACGCGCCCGGCGACAGCGACTTCAACGAGGCCTTCGCGACGCGTCGTCGAGACCGAGGGACTGCGGCGCTGGTTGCGCACGAGGGCCCGCCCGGCGACGCTCGAGAAGTTCGTGCCGCTGCGCAAGCGGCAGCACGACGGCGCCGAGCTCATGGTCGATCGCGCGGACGCGGCTCGCCGCGCATTTACGCGAAGCCGCTCGATCGCCGAGGCCGATGCGCGCGCAGAAGGCCGCCGAATTCGCCCGCCTTGCGCGAGGCGCTGGCCGCCGGCGGCCAGCCGGCGGCCGGCGAGCTCAACAACGCGCGCCTCATCGCCGTCGCCACCTACGAGCGCTGCGTGCCGGCGCTGCGCGCCGAGCTCGACCGCCTCGGCAACGACCTGCCGGCCTTCTACGCCGCGATGAACGATCGAAAACAACGCCGACGCCCGCCGCAGGCTCTGCCCGCCGCCGTGATCGCTCCGGGCAAAACATTTCGCGCCGCGAGCGAGGTGGCGGGGTGTCCCCGAGCGAAGCATAAAGTTCCGGCGGAGCGAGGGGACACCCCGCCGGATCCCGCTCGCGGCGTAAGCGTCTTACCTGACTAGATCAGGTACTTCGGCAGCGATCGCGTCGAGGGGCTGCGGCCGGATACCGAGGCGGGCGAGCCCGTTGACCTTGCAGACGCTGTCGACGAGCAGCGACCGGTAATTGTCGGTCGAGAACGGCTTGCCGGGCACGAAGTCGCACACCGCCGCCTGCAGGCGCGCCGCGAAATCCGGGATGCCGATGACCGCTCGCGCGAGACCGAGGCGGTCGCGCACGCGGCACACGATCTCGCGCAGCGTGAACCGCTCCGGGCCGCAGAGCTCGTAGCTCTCGCCGGCCGTCGCGCTCGTCGGCGAGCGCGCGCTGGATGGCGGCGACCACGTCGCCGATCCAGACCGGCGCGAAGCGCGCGCCCGGCCGCGCGAGCGGCAGCGCCGAGCGGAATCGCGCGCAGCAGGCGCGCGAAGCGGTTCACGAAGTCGTCGCGCGGGCCGAAGATCACCGACGGCTGGAAGATCGTCCAGCGCAGGTCCGGCCCGGACTCGTCGCGCACGATGCGCTCGCCGCGGCCCTTGCTGCGCAGGTAGTGGCTCGGGCCGAGGTCGGCATCCGCGTTGAGCGCGCTGACGTGCAGGAGTCGGTCGACGCGCTCGCGGCGGCAGGCCTCGACCAGCTTGCGGACGAGTTCGCACGTGCACCCGCTCGAACCCGCGGCCGCCGCGCCCGCGCTCGTTCAGGATGCCGACCAGGTTGACGACCGCACGCTGGCCGGCAACAGAGCGCGGCGAGCTCTGCGGGTCGTGGATGTCGGCCGCGACCAGCCTGAGCGACGGGATCGGCGCCGAGGTGGCGGCGCGCGGGCCGGATTGCGGGTCGGGACGGTGATGCGCCAGCCGTCGCGCGCGAGCGCCGCGCACAAGTGCGTGCCGACGAAGCCGGACCCGCCGAGCACGCAGATCGATCCCGCTGCCATCGCGCGATTATAGGACCCGCGTCCGGTTCGCGCCCGTCGCGCCGCCGGGACTCTGCTCGCTCGCGCCGGAACTTTACGCGCTCGCTCGCAGGTCCCGGCGGCACGCTCGCGCGGGCAAGCGGCGGGCGGGTCCCCGAGCGAGCGCATAAAGTTCCGGCGCGAGCGAGGGTCCCCGCCCGACGCGATGACCGCGCGGGCGAGTCGCGCGGTCGTGGAGCGTCGAGTTACCGCAGCGGGAGCAGGAGGACCTGGCTGCCGCGCCGCAGCTGCACCAGCATGCGAAGTCTGGTCCTTTCGCCGCCTCGCGCAGTTCCGCCAGCGACTTCACGCGCGACGCGGTTGACCGCGATGATCCGGTCGTCCGCCAGCAGGCCCGACCTGCGCGGCCGGGCTGCCCGGCGCGACCGCGCGGACCCGCATGCCGCCGGCCGAGTCCTCGGACGACCTCGACCAGCTCGGCGCCCGGCGAGCGCCGGGTGGATCGACGTCGGCGTCGGAGATCTGTGCCGGCTTCGCGCGAGCACGGCCGTGACGGTACTTCGGCTTGCCCTCGCGCAGGAGCCCGATCTCGACGCGACTTCGCCGACCTTCAGCATGCCGATGGTGTTGCGCAGCTCGGTATTGGTGCGGATCGGCTGGCCGCGCACGGACGTGATGACGTCGCCGGCCTCGATGCCGGCCCGGGCTGCCGCCGAGCCCTCGGTGACCTGCGAGACGAGCGCGCCCTGGGCGTTCTCGGCGAGCCCGAGGCTCTTGCGGAACTCCGGCGTCAGCGACAGCGTCGTGCACGCCGAGCTGGCCGCGGTTCACCTGCCCGGACTCGATCAGCTGCTCCATGATCGAGCGGACCATGTTCGAGGGGATCGCGAAGCCGATGCCGATGTTGCCGCCGGACTGCGACAGGATCACCGAATTGATGCCGACCAGGTCGCCGTCGAGCCCGACCAGCGCGCCGCCGGAATTGCCCGGATTGATCGCGGCATCGGTCTGGATGAAGTCCTCGAGGCCGTCGCGGCTGATGCCCGAGCGGCCGAGCGCGCTCACGATGCCCGGAGGTCACCGTGTGCTGCAAGCCCGAACGGGTTGCCGATCGCGATCACGAAGTCGCCGACCTGCAGCTTCGAGGAATCGGCGAGGCGCATCTCGGCGGGCAGCTTCGCGTCCTTGACGCTTGAGCACCGCGACGTCCGAGCGCTCGTCGGCGCCGACGACTTCGGCCTTGAGCTCGACGTCGTCGACCAGCGTGATCGTGATCTCGCTCGCGTTCTTGCACGACGTGGGCGTTGGTGACGATGTAGCCGTTCTTCGCGTCGACGATGACGCCGGAACCCGCGCTCCTGAACTCGCGCTCGCGCGGCTGCGCGTCGGGCGGCAGGCCGAAGAAGCGGCGGAAGCCCGGGTCGTCGAAGAAGGGGTTGCGCGGCGCGGCGACCGTGCCGCGCACGGCGATGTTGACCACCGCCGGCGACGCGCGCTTGATGACCGGCGCGAAGGAGGGCAGTGTCGGTCTGCGCGAAAACCGGCGTGGAAAGCGCGAGCGCGGCGCCAGCCGCACGGCCGCGAAGAATCTTGTTCATGGGATGCAACCTCGGTGGGGCGCGTGTCTCAGACCGGGCTTCGGTCGCACAAGTTCCGATGCGCGCGAGCCTTGATTTTCCCGCGTGCGGACGCGCATGCGTGGACAAACTGTGCGTATTTTGTGCGTTTTTTATGCATACCAGATGTTGTACTGCGCGGAAATGCCGGCTTGACCGGTCCCGGGGGCCCGCCCGGTCGGAAATCTGCCTGAGATGACAGCCAATAAGTTATTGAAAAATAAGTAACTTTAATTGAGGAGTTTTTTTCCATAAGGAAATCCTTGACAGCACCGCCCTACGGAAATAATTTCGCAACCCTGACACAAGATCTTGTGGTCGCCGGCCGAGAGGCGGAACCGGCCGGCAGATAGAGTCAGGGAGCCACGTGGAATCGCACGTCAGGCGGCGCCTTCGCGCGCATGCCCGGGTGAGATTTCTCCGGCGAATTCGTAGGGTAGCCGGGACGAGGGGAGCAGTACGCGGACAAAATGAGCACAGCGGTCAGAATCGAGCACAAAGACGTCGAAGAGATCCCGTTCCAGGAAGCGTCGCTCGACATATGGGACCGGAAATACCGGTTGACCGCCAAGGATGGCACGCCGATCGACGCGACGATGGACGACACGCTTGCGCGCGTCGCGAGGACGCTCGCCGACGTCGAGGAGCCCGCGCAGCGCGAGGCGATGTACGAGCGCTTCCTGTGGGCGCTGCGCAAGGGCGCGATCCCCGCGGGCCGCATCATGTCGAACGCGGGCGCGCTCGCGCACAAGCCGGCGACCTCCACGATCAACTGCACCGTGTCGGGAACCATCCACGACTCGATGGACGACATCCTGAACAAGGTGCACGAGGCCGGGCTCACGCTGAAGGCGGGCTGCGGCATCGGCTACGAGTTCTCGACGCTGCGGCCGCGCGGCGCCTACGTCGCCGGCGCGGGCGCGCACACGTCCGGCCCGATGTCCTTCATGGATATCTACGACAAGATGTGTTTCACCGTCTCCTCGGCCGGCGGCCGCCGCGGCGCGCAGATGGGCACGTTCGACGTCGGCCACCCGGACGCGGTGGACTTCATCCGCTCCAAGCGCGAGAACGGCCGGCTGCGGCAGTTCAACCTGTCGCTGCTGGTGACCGACGAGTTCATCGAGGCCGTGCGCGGCGACCGCGAGTGGAAGCTCGCGTTCCCGCTGTCGCAGCGCGAATACGACCCGGCGCAGCACGACCTGCGACGACCCGGCCGGCCTTCGTCTGGCGCGAATGGCCGGACGCGCGAGGGCTACGTCGTCGAACGACGAGGGCCTGGTCGCCTGCAAGGTCTACAAGACCGCTGCCGGCGCGCCGGCTGTGGGACGTCATCATGGCGTCGACCTACGATTTCGCCGAGCCCGGGTTCGTGCTGATCGACCGGGTCAACGAGATGAACAACAACTGGTGGTGCGAGAACATCCGCGCCACCAACCCCTGCGGCGAGCAGCCGCTGCCGCCGTACGGCTCCTGCCTGCTCGGCTCGGTGAACCTGACGCGCTTCGTGCGCCGGCCGTTCACGGACGAGGCGAGCTTCGACTGGGACGAGTACCGCGAGGTCGTGCGCACCTTCACGCGCATGCTCGACAACGTGGTCGAGATCAACGGGCTGCCGCTCGGCCGCCAGCGCGACGAGATCACGCGCAAGCGCCGCCACGGCATGGGCTTCCTGGGCCTCGGTTCGACGATCACGATGCTCGGCATGAAGTACGGCTCGCCCGAGTCGATCGCGTTCACCGACAACGTGTCGCGCGAGATGGCGATCGCGGGCTGGGAGGCGGGGCTCGAGCTCGCGCGCGAGAAGGGCCCGGCGCCGATCATGAACGAGGAGTTCACGGTCACCCGGGCGATGCTGCGCAAGCGTCCCGGAGATGGCGCGCGACGGCTGGAAGGTCGGCGACCGCGTGCCGGGCCGCGTGCTGCACGCGCGCTACAGCCGCTACATGCGCCGCCTCGCCGAGGTGGCGCCGGAGCTCGTCAAGCAGCTCGAGTCGGTCGGCGCGCGCTTCACGCACCACAGCTCGATCGCGCCGACCGGCACGATCTCGCTCTCGCTCGCGAACAACGCGTCGAACGGCATCGAGCCCTCGTTCGCGCACCACTACTTCCGCAACGTGATCCGCGAGGGCAAGAAGTCGAAGGAGCGCATCGACGTCTATTCCTTCGAGCTGCTGGCCTACCGCGAGCTCGTCAACCCGCGCGCGATGCCGGCCGTCGACGAACGGCGTCGAGGAGCTGCCGGACTACTTCATCACGGCGGACAGCATCGGCCCGCGCGAGCACGTCGAGATCCAGGCCGCCGCGCAGAAGTGGGTCGATTCGTCGATCTCGAAGACCGCGAACGTGCCGACCGACTTCCGCTACGAGGACTTCAAGGACATCTACCTCTACGCGCACGAGAAGGGCCTCAAGGGCTGCACGACCTTCCGCTTCAACCCCGAGGCGTTCCAGGGCGTGCTGGTCAAGGAGGACGACCTCAAGAACACGATCTACGTGTTCATCGCTCGAGGACGGCAACGAGGTCGAGGTGCGGGGCGACGAGGAAATCGAGTACGACGGCGAGGTGCATACCGCCGCCAACCTGTTTGACGCGCTCAAGGAAGGCTATTACGGCCGCTTCTGAGCGCCGCGAGGAAACCATGAGCCGCATCAAGATCGAGAAGAAGATCGTCAAGTACCGCGTGCAGAAGCCGAAGCCGAGAAGCCGGAGGCAGAGCCGGCGGCTGCGGCCGGCGCGCGAGGCCAAGCGTCCGCAAGGAGACGGCGGCAAGGTCGTGTGGATGCACGAGAAGCTCGAGCGTCCGGAGATGCTCATCGGCTCGACCTACAAGATCAAGACGCCGGTCTCCGAGCACGCGATGTACCTGACGATCAACGACATCATGCTGAACGAGGGCACGGAGCACGAGCACCGGCGGCCGTTCGAGATCTTCATCAACTCGAAGAACCTCGACCATTTCCAGTGGATCGTCGCGCTGACGCGCATCATCTCGGCGGTGTTCCGCAAGGGCGGCGACGTCGCCTTCCTGACCGAGGAGCTGAAGGCCGTGTTCGACCCGCGCGGCGGCTACTGGCAGCCGGGCGGCAAGTTCATGCCCTCGATCGTCGCCGAGATCGGCTACGTCGTGGAGCGCCACCTGCAGACGATCGGCCTGATGCAGAAGCCCGGGCTGGACGACACGCAGCGCCTGCTCATCGAGTCGAAGCGCAAGGAATGGGAGCTGCGCCACAAGCAGCAGGACGCGTTCGCCGAGTCGAGCTATCCCGAAGGCGCGCAGCTCTGCGCGCAAGTGCAACACGGCCGCCGTCGTCATGATGGACGGCTGCATGACCTGCCTCGTCCTGCGGCGATTCGAAGTGCGGCTGACGCAGCGGACATTTTTCTCACGCGCCAGCCGGGTCCCCGCCCGGCGGCCCCTGAAACAGGGGCTGCGCGTGACCTCCCAGGCGGCCTTCGGGCCGCCTTTTTTCCGCCGCGGTGCCGGGACGCACTTATCGCACATTTGCCCGAATGCCGCTGTCTTGCAAAGCGTGTGCTCGCGCTGGCAAAAGTGCGAAAGTGCGTCCCGGCACCTCTGGCGCTGGCGGCTGCTCGGCCGGCTGCGCGACCGAACGCGCCTACGACGGCCCGCCGCTTGCGCAGCGACGAGCGCGCGATCGTGCGTGCGGATCCGGTGGTGAGCGCGGGGCTCCCGGTGCAGGTCCGCCTGCGCCAGGTCGACGGGCGCGAAATCGGGCTGTCGGCGAGCCAGGTCGAGTTGCCGCCGGCAAGCACCAGTTCCTGCTCGTCGATTGCCGGGTGGCCGAGAGCGGCTCGGTGCGCCGCTTCACCGTCGGAGGCGAGCTCGATGCCGGGCGGCCGCTACCGCCTGGTCGCCGACGCGACCGCGCGAAACTGTGAAGCGGTCGCAGCTGATCGACGACTGACCGGCCGCGGCCGCGCGGGGCGTTATAATGTCTCGCGACATGTATCGCAAGTTCTTGATTTCGATGACTCTCGCGATGCTGCTGACGCTGCGGCCGCGCGCCGATTCCATGGGTGGCCTCGCCGGTCCCGCCGGGATGCTGCAGCCCGGTCGACCGCGTCGTCGTGCACAAGGGCAAGCGCCGCATGGAGCTCTACCGCGAAGGCGCGCTCGTCGCGAGCTACAGGATTTCGCTCGGCCTCGTGCCCATCGGGCAGAAGCAGCGCGAGGGCGACTACCGCACGCCCGAGGGCAGCTACCGCCTGACGCGCCGCAATGCGCAGAGCGATTTCTTCCTCGCCGTGCAGGTCTCCTACCCGGAAGCTCGCGGACATCGCGATCGCGCGCCGGAACGGCTGGGCGCCGGGCGGCGCCATCATGGTGCACGGCCTGCCGAACATCCTGAAGTACTCGCGCGACCGTTACCTCAGCCACTGACTGGACCGACGGCTGCATCGCGCTGTCGAACGAGGACATGCTCGATTTCTGGCTGCTGACGGGACAGGACACGCCGATCGAGATCCGGCCGTGAGCGGCAGCGCCGGCCTCGACCTCTCGGCGGTCGTGCACGCGCGGGTCTCGCCGAAGGGCGTGCTCGACAACCTCTCGCAGCAGGAAGTCGACAAGCTGCTCGACCGCGGCCAGGGCGGCCTCTATCCGCTGTTCCGCCGCTGCGCGCTCGCGGTGCTGAACTCCGGCACGCTGATCGACGACGCGCGGCTCATCTTCGATGCCTACAAGGACTTCGAGCTCCGCATCGTGCGCGAGCCCTGGGGCATCAAGCTCGAGATGCAGCATGCGCCCGGCAGCGCCTTCGTCGACGGCGAGATGATCCGCGGCGTCAAGGAACACCTGTTCGCGGTGCTGCGCGACATCGTCTACACGCACAACGAGATCGTCGCGCGCTTCGACCTCGACGACCCGGCGAGCGTCACCAACGCGATCTTCTGCATCCTGCGCAACGCGCGCGCGCTCGAGTACAAGGGCCGGCCCGACCTCGTGGTCTGCTGGGGCGGCCACTCGATCCCGCGCGAGGAATACGACTACACCAAGCAGGTCGGCTACGAACTCGGCCTGCGCGAGCTCTCGGTCTGCACCGGCTGCGGCCCGGGCGCGATGAAGGGGCCGATGAAGGGCGCGACCATCGGCCATTCCAAGCAGCGCATCAAGGACGGTCGCTACATCGGCATCACCGAGCCCGGGATCATCGCGGCCGAGCCGCCGAACCCGATCGTCAACCAGCTCGTGATCATGCCGGACATCGAGAAGCGCCTCGAGGCGTTCGTCCGGCTCTGCCACGGCATCGTCGTGTTCCCGGGCGGCGCCGGCACGGCCGAGGAAATCCTCTACCTGCTCGGCATCCTGCTCGATCCCGCGAACGCGAACCAGCCGCTGCCGCTCGTGTTCACCGGTCCGCGCGAGAGCGCCGGCTACTTCCGCCAGCTCGACCGCTTCATCGGCCACACGCTCGGCGAGGAGGCGCGGCAGCGCTACCGCATCATCGTCGACGACCCGCCGGAGGTCGCGCGCGAGATGCAGCGCGGGTTCGACGCGGTGCGCCGCTCGCGCCGCCGCGCCGGCGACGCCTACAACTACAACTGGCTGCTGCGGATCCCGCCGCGCGTTCCAGCAGCCGTTCGAGGTCAGCCACGCGGCGATGGCGGGGCTCGAGCTCTCGATGGACCAGCCCGTGCACGAGCGCGCGGCGAACCTGCGCCGCGCGTTTTCCGGCATCGTCGCCGGCAACGTGAAGGAACGCGGCATTCGGCTGATCGAGGAAAAGGGCCCGTTCGAGATCCACGCCGCGCCGGAGATCGCGCGGCCGCTCGACGAGCTCCTGCGCGGCCTTCGTCGCCGAAAGGCGCATGAAGCTGGTCGGGGAATACCGGCCGAGCTACCGCATCGTCTGATTGCGCGGGTAGCCCGGGCATTTCGCCCGGGACCTGTGATGCAGTTCCTGTTTGGAGCGCCTGCTGCCGCGTAACTTGCGGGGCATGAAGCCCTCTCAGGTCCTCATCCCGTGAGCGACATCAAGGTCACGCCGCCCGAGGCCCCGCGCCGCGGCTGCGGACCCGGCGCCGCGCCTGCCGCGCCGGACTTCCGTGAGCCGCCACGGCGCGATTTCGCGCGAGCTGACGAAGTACTCGAACTACAAGACCTGGGCCGAGAAGGCGCGCGGCGCGTTTGCCGCCGACCCCGAGGTGCCAAGCCCGAACGGCGCCAACCACACGCGCCGCTCCGCCGACCGCTGATCCCCGCCGTGGAACGCATTGCCCAGCTGCTCGACGAGCTCGAGGACTTCGTGAGCCTGGTCCGCCACCGCCTCGGCCTCTGGCCCTAACGCCAATCGAAGCCGCGAGGGGGACTGTCCCCTTCGACTCCGCCATCACTGAACTTGGGAAACCTCTTCGTCGAAGGGGACTGTCCCCTCTTGCAGCCTTCGCTGCTATCGTTGCCGCATGGCACCGACGTCCTCCGCTCGACCGATACGCACACGCGTTCGTGCGCTGCTGCCTTGCCGCCGCATGGGCCCGTCCATGCGCTCCGCGCAGCAGCCGGCTCCTGAGACGGCACCACCCGAGCCCACGGTGCTCGTCACCGACGTCGTCAACGGCATCGGCGACGAGGCGCTGCCTGGCATGGTCATCATCGTCCACTACACCGGCTGGCTCTTCGACCCGGCTGCGAAAGACCAGCACGGCCGCAAATTCGACAGCTCCCGCGATCGCGGACAGCCGTTCTCGTTTCCGCTGGGCGGACAGCGCGTGATCCGCGGCTGGGAGCAGGGCATCCCGGGCATGAAGGTCGGCGGCACCCGTCGCCTCGTCATTCCGCCCGGACTCGCCTACGGCGCGCGTGGGGCCGGCAACGGGGTGATCCCGCCTGGCGCGACGCTCATCTTCGAGGTCGAGCTGCTCGCGGTCGAAACCGTCACGCTGACTGAAGACAAATAAGCCCATCACCGAGGTCCTCATGCGATTCGCATTCCGTCTCGCGGTCATGGCCGTGCTCCTGCCCGCAAGTGCCGCCTCGGCCGCGACGCTGATCCACGCCGGCCGGCTCATCGACGCCGTCGGCGACGCGCCGCGCGAGCGCGTCACCGTCGTGGTCGACAGCGGGCGCATCCGCGCCGTCGAGAACGGCTTCACGGCCCCGGCGAGCGGCGATGAGCTCGTCGACCTCTCCGCCGCGACCGTACTGCCCGGTTTCATGGACATGCACGTGCACCTGACCTCGGAGTACAGCCGCACGAGCGAGATTGACAGCGTCAAGAAGGGCGAGTCCGATCGCGCCTTCGACTCGGTCGTCTACGCCGAACGCACGTTGCTTGCGGGCTTCACGACCGTCCGTAACCTCGGCGACCAGTGGAACACCTCGATCGCCCTCAAGCGCGCAATCGACGCCGGCAAGGTCAAGGGACCGCGCATTTTCACCGCGGGTCGCTCGATCGGCACGCGCGGCGGCCACGCGGATTCGACCAATTCCTTCGGGCCCTTCCTCACCAGCGAAGATCCGCGCCTCGACACGGTGTGCAACGGCCCCGACAGCTGCCGCGAAGCCGTGCGCCAGCGCTACAAGGACGGTGCCGACTCGATCAAGATCACCGCGACCGGCGGCGTGCTGTCGATCGCGAAGTCAGGAAGCGCCGCGCAGTTCACCGACGCGGAACTGGACGCCGTGATCTCGACCGCCCATGACTACGGCATGAAGGTCGCCGCCCACGCGCACGGCGCCGAAGGGATCAAGCGCGCGGTCAGGAACGGCATCGATTCCATCGAGCACGGCACCTTCCTCGACGACGAGGGGATCCGGCTCATGAAGGAAAAGGGCACCCATTACGTGCCGACGATTTCCGCCGGCCGCTGGGTCTACGACCAGGCCCAGGACCCGACGTATTTCCCGGCGATCGTTCGGCCCAAGGCGCTGGCGGTAGGTCCCCAGATCCAGCAGACCTTCGGCAAGGCCTGGAAAGCCGGCATCAAGATCATGTTCGGCACCGATTGCGGCGTCTGCGCGCACGGCGACAACGGCAGGGAATTCGGCTACATGGTCGAGGCCGGCATGCCGGTGATGGAGGCGATCAAGTCGGCGACCATCGTCCCGGCGCGCTACCTCGAGATCGACGACCGGCTCGGCAGCATCGAGGCCGGCAAGGTCGCCGATATCGTGGCCGTCCCGGGCAACCCGCTCGACGACGTCCACGCCCTCGAGCGCGTCAGCTTCGTGATGAAAGACGGCGTCATCTACAAGCGCTGAGCGCGTTTGGGTTATCGCGGCGCCCTGCGCGCGCCGGCGAGGGGGACCACCCGAGCGAGCGACTAAAGTTCCGGCGGAGCGAGCGAGGGCTGAGTCCCCCTCGCCGGGAGCGCGCAGGAAGCCACATGAATTCAATCGCACCCACAGTTGAAAAAGTCCTGGTTGACGGTCCGGCGGGCGCGATCGAGGCCATGATCGAACGGCCGCCGGGGGCGCGCGGCGACATCGTGGCCGTGTGCTGCCATCCGCACCCGCTCTATGGCGGGACGATGCAGAACAAGGTGGTGCACACGCTCGCACGTGCCTGCCAGGACCAGCGCGTCGCCACCGTGCGGTTCAACTTCCGCGGCGTCGGTGCGAGCGCCGGCACGCACGACGACGGCGAAGGCGAGAGCGCCGACGCGGCGGCGGTCGCGGACTTTGCGCGAGCCGCGACGGGCGCCTCGCGGCTCTGGTCGCTCGGGTTCTCGTTCGGCGGGTTCGTCGCTTATCGCCTCGCTACGGCGCGCGCGGCGAGTGCGCTCGTGACCGTCGCGCCACCGGTGCAGCGCTTCGATTTCACGCGCCTGCCGGTGCCGCGCTGTCCCTGGTTCGTCGCCCAGGGCGATGCCGACGAACTCGTCGACCACGAGCGTGTGATCGCCTGGACGCGCACGCTGGCGCCGGCGCCGGAGGTGCGTATCCTCCCGGGCGCCGAACACTTCCTGCATGGGCGGTTGACGGAGCTCAGGAACCTGCTGGGCGCCTGGCTGGCCGCGCGCGCGGCTGAAAACGGCTGAAAACCTGCGGAAAAATGAACGGGGCGGCAAGGCCGCCCCGTCTGCTTTCGAACGCGAAAACGGATGGACCGGGTGTTAGCCGACCATCTCGTTGAGGTTCTTGAGGGCGCGGATACGCACCTTCTTCGAGGCAGGCTTCGCCTTGATGGTCATCTTCTCGCCCGTGAAGGGGTTGACGCCCTCGCGCGACTTGGTGGCCGCCTTCTTCACGACGCGCATCTTGCACAGGCCCGGCAGCGTGAACACGCCGTTGGACTTGAGCGACTTCTTGATCTGGTCGCCGAGCGACTCGAGCACCGAATTGACCTGCTTCTTGCTGAGGTCAGTCTTGGCAGCGACCGCCGCAACGATCTGCGACTTCGTCGGAGCCGCATTCTTTTTCGCCATTGAGTAGTCTCCTGTGGTTCTGTCAGCGACGGGGCGATCCCGCCAAATCGTTTCCGGCGCGCACCATACCACGGAAAATCCCGCTGCATAAGTGGGTCGACAGCGATTTTTAGCGGTTTTTATAGGGTCGGCGCGTGGCGCGAGAATTCATTCGAGACGGAACTCCCTTGTCAAGCGGGCGCGCAACGGCGGGCCGCCGGAAATTGCGTGCGCCTCGATCTCGATCGTGAACGGTACGCGATGCCGCACGTCGACCGTGCCGATCCAGGTCGCGCCGCCCGGTTCGTCGCGACGCGAGAGCGCAATCGGCGTGCGCACGCCGGTGAGGCTGACAGCGGTCGCCTCGGCGCGCGCATCGGCGAACGCCTTCCCCGCGCCCGCATCGCGCGGCGCGATCGCGACCGTCAGCACAGCTAGATTGATTCTCGGCAGAATGCCGTAACTGCCCGCAATCGCAGCCGGCAGGTCGCTTGCGAGCGTGAGTGCATAGTGCAGCCGATAGCCGCCTGCCTCGACGAAGCCGGGATCGAGGTAGGGCGCTGCGTCCGCTACGGGATCCGGGTTGCCGCCGCAGCCGACGGCAAGCAGGAGCACCGCCGCTGTCGCCGCCAGGGCACTGTTGTTGCCGGAAACCGACGATCGGGCCCGGGAATCGCTGCCCGGCATCGCTAGCCGATCAGGATGCGCAGGGCCGTGAGCCCGACGATTGCGACCAGCGGCGAGAAGTCGATCCCGCCGATGACCGGCAGCACCTGCCGCAGCGGCCGCAGCAGCGGCTCGCAGAGCGAGGCCAGCAGGGCCGTGGCGGGGCTGCGGGCGCCCGGTGCGACGAAGGAGAGGGCGGCGTAGACGAAGATCAGGACGGTGTAGAGCAGGAGCGTCGACAACGCCAGCGACCGCAAAGTGGCCACGACGAGCGGGATCAACGGAAACAAGGCGCCGGTCCGGAAGCGGAACAGGATCAAGGTCGCCGCGAGCTGGACGGCGATGAGCGCGGCCAGCGAAGCGGTGTCGAAGCGCCCCGCCGGCGGCAGCACGCGCCGGAGCGGCATCACGAGCCAGTTGGTCAGCGCGAGGACTGCCTGCGCAAGCGGATTCCTGAAGTCGGCGCGCGAGAGCTGCAGCAGGACCCGCAGCAGGAATGCGTACACCACGAAGGTCAGGACCGAGTCGACGAGGAAATAGAGGGCGTCCACCGGTCGATTCTAGTGTGCCTGGCAGGCTGCGGTCACGGCCGCGCGCCGAAGATCGAGGTGCCGATGCGCACGTGCGTCGCGCCTTCGGCGATCGCGGCCTCGAAATCGCCGCTCATGCCCATGGATAGCGTGTCGAGGCGATGGCCTGCGGCATTCAGGCCCTCGAACAGCCGGCGCAGCTCCGCGAACCAGTGGCGCTGGCGCGCAGGCTCCGTTTCCGTAGGCGGAAGCGCCATGAGTCCGCGCAACGAGATCCGCGGCAACGCGGCGATCCCGTCCGCAAGCGCGGCGAGGGCCGGCGGCGCGACGCCCGACTTGGTCGATTCGCCGCCTAGCTGCACCTGGATGCACACGGCGAGCGGCGGCAGCGACTCCGGACGCTGCGCCGAGAGCCGTTCGGCGACGCGGATCCGGTCCACGGTGTGCACCCAGTCGAAAAGTGTCGCGGCATCGCGCGTCTTGTTGGTCTGCAGCGCGCCGATGAGGTGGCGGCGAAAATCGAAGCCCGCGAGCGCCCCGAAATGCGCGCGGGCTTCCTGCACGTAGTTTTCGCCGAGGTCGGCAAGCCCTGCGGCGAGAGCCGATTCCACGCGTTCGACCGGCTGCGACTTGCAGACTCCGACCAGGGTGATGGAAGCGGGGTCGCGGCCCGCGGCATGCGCCGCGACCGTGATGCGCTCCCGCACGGCGGACAGCCCGTCAGCCGGATTCTGCGGAGCAGTTAACATATTGGTGTGCGGTTACCGGGGCTATACTGCCCCCGGTCCCGCAGCACCGACCCGAGGCGCGCCGGGACCTTGTGTCGTGCACTGAGCCAGGGAGTCCTGATGGCCGTCGACATCGCCCAACTGTTGGCCTTCGCAGTCAAGAACAACGCGTCTGACCTCCACCTGTCCGCAGGCGTGCCGCCCATGATCCGCGTGGACGGCGACGTCAAGCGCGTGAACATGCCACCGCTGACGCACAAGGAAGTGCACAGCATGGTGTACGACATCATGAACGACAAGCAGCGGAAGGTGTTCGAAGAGTTCTTCGAGACCGACTTTTCGTTCGAGATCCCGAACCTCGCCCGTTTCCGCGTCAACGCGTTCAACCAGAACCGCGGCGCGGGCGCCGTATTCCGCAACATCCCGTCGCTGATCAAGTCGCTCGACGACCTGAACGCGCCGAAGGTGTTCAAGGACCTGTGCATGCTGCCGCGCGGCCTCGTGCTGGTGACCGGCCCGACTGGCTCGGGCAAGTCGACGACGCTCGCGGGCATGATCGACTACGTCAACATCAACCGCCCCGAACACATCATCACGATCGAGGACCCGATCGAGTTCGTGCACGAGTCGAAGCGCTGCCTGATCAACCAGCGCGAAGTGCACCGCGACACGCTCGGGTTCAGCGAGGCGCTGCGTTCGGCCCTGCGCGAGGACCCGGACGTGGTGCTGGTCGGCGAAATGCGCGACCTCGAGACGATCCGGCTTGCGCTCACCGCGGCCGAGACCGGCCACCTCGTGTTCGGCACGCTGCACACGAGCTCGGCGGCAAAGACCGTCGACCGCATCGTCGACGTGTTCCCGGCGGCGGAGAAGGAGATGGTCCGCTCGATGCTCTCCGAGTCTCTGCGCGCGGTCATCTCGCAGACCCTGCTCAAGCGTCTCGGCGGCGGCCGCATCGCGGCGCACGAGATCATGATTGCGACCCCGGCGATCCGGAACCTGATCCGCGAGAACAAGATCGCGCAGATGTACTCGTCGATCCAGACCGGCCAGGGCCAGGGCATGCAGACGCTCGACCAGTGCCTCACGGACATGCTGGCCAAGGGGCTGGTCTCCAAGGAAGAGGCCCGCTACAAGGCCGCCAACAAGGACACCATGTAACGGCGCCCGGCGCCGCTGGAGACAGGAATGGATCGCGAACAGGCAATCAAGCTGATGCAGGACCTGCTGCGGCGCATGGTGGACCGCAAGGGCTCCGACCTGTTCATCACCGCCGGCTTCCCGCCGGCGATCAAGATCGACGGCGAAGTGCGGCCGCAGACCGACAAGGCGCTCGCTTCCGAGCAGAGCGCCGTGCTGGTCCGCTCGATCATGAACGACCGCCAGACGCGCGAGTTCGACGCCACCAAGGAGGCGAACTTCGCGATCGCCCCGCCGGGCATCGGCCGCTTCCGCGTCAGCGCCTTCGTGCAGCAGGGCATGACCGGCTGCGTGATCCGCCAGATCAACTCGACGATCCCCACGATCGAGGAACTCGAGCTGCCGCCGATCCTGAAGGACATCGTGATGTCCAAGCGCGGCCTCGTGATCGTGGTCGGCGCGACCGGCTCCGGCAAGTCCACCTCGCTCGCGTCGATGGTCGGCTACCGCAACGAGAAGACGCGCGGCCACATCGTCACGATCGAGGACCCGGTCGAATACGTGCACACGCACCGCGGCTGCGTCGTGACGCACCGCGAGGTCGGGGTCGACACCGAGAGCTGGCACACGGCGCTCAAGAACACGCTGCGCCAGGCGCCGGACGTCATCATGATCGGCGAAATCCGCGACCGCGAGACGATGGAATACGGCATCCAGTTCGCCGAGACGGGCCACCTCGTGCTCGCGACGCTGCACGCCAACAGCTCCAACCAGGCGCTGGACCGCATCATCAACTTCTTCCCGGAGGAGAAGCGCGAGCAGCTCCTCATGGACCTGTCGCTCAACATCCGCTCGATGATCTCGCAGCGGCTCGTGCCGCGCGAGAAAGCCGAGGGCCGCATCGCGGCGATGGAGATCCTGATCGGCACGCCGCTGGTCGCGGACCTGATCTTCCGCGGCGAGGTGTCGAAGATCAAGGAAGTGATGGCGCGCTCCAATCGCCTCGGCATGAAGACGTTCGACCAGGCCCTGTTCGACCTGTACGAGGCCGGCACGATTTCCTACGAGGAAGGCCTCAGGAACGCCGACTCGAAGAACGAGCTGCGCCTGCGCATCAAGCTCGAGAGCAAGCGTGAAGACCGCCTGCAGGCCGAGGCCGGCAGCACGCTGAGGATTGTCGATGAGTCCAACGACGGCAAAATCTACTAAGCCGGAGGGCGGCGAAGCCGCCGTGCGCGAGGCGGACGACGGCCGCTTCAGCATCAAGCCGCTGCTCAAGCTGATGGCGGAGCGCAAGGCGTCGGACCTGTTCTTCACGTCCAATTCGCCGGTCAAGATCAAGATCGAGGGGCTCATCCACCCGATCAACAAGCAGGTGCTGAGCGCAGAGACCGTGCGCGACATCGCGTACAGCCTCATGGGCGCCGAGCAACTCGAGCATTTCCAGAACGAACTCGAGATCGACTTCGCGATCTCCGAGCCGGGCGTCGGGCGCTTCCGCGCCGCGGTCTTCTACCAGCGCGGCTTTCCGGCGATGGTGCTGCGCTACATCAGCGTGGATACGCCGAAGCTCGACCAGCTCGGGCTGCCCGAGACGCTGGTCGAGCTCGCGATGCTGAAACGCGGGCTGGTGTTGATGGTCGGCGCCACGGGTTCCGGCAAGTCGACGACGCTTGCGGCGATGATCAACCACCGCAACGAGAACTGCTCCGACCACATCCTCACGATCGAGGACCCGGTCGAGTTCCTGCACCAGAACCGCAAGGCCATCGTCAACCAGCGCGAAGTCGGCCTCGACACGCGCTCGTTCGGGCGGGCATTGCGCGCCGCGATGCGCGCGGCGCCGGACGTGATCCTGATCGGCGAGATCCGCGACCGCGAGACCATGGAGTCGGCAATCGCGCTCGCCGGCACCGGCCACCTCGCAATCGCCACGCTCCACGCCAACAACTGCGCGGAAACGCTCGACCGCATCATCAACCTGTTCCCGCGCGACCAGCACGCACAGATCTTCCTCGACCTGTCGCAGTACCTGCGCGCGATCGTCTCGCAGCGCCTGGTCCGCGGCCGCAACAACAAGCGCGTCGCCGCGGTCGAGGTGATGCTGAACACGCCGCACATCCAGGACCTGATCAAGAAGGGCGACGTCATCGGGGTCAAGGAAGCGATGCTGACGTCCAATGAGCGCGGCATCCAGAACTTCGACTCGGCGCTGCTGCACCTCTACAAGGAGGGGCGGATCGACATCGAGGAAGCGCTCAACAACGCCGACTCGCGCACCAACCTGGAAGCGCGTATCAACTTCGGTTGAGAAGTCTGCGCAGCGCGCGGACTTCGCACCGGGCGGGGACCCTCGCTCGCGCCGGAACTTTATGCGCTCGCTCGGGGACCCGCCCGGCGCTCGACCGCGCGCTTCAACGCCACCGCTACCGCAGCTGAGCGAGCCGCAACTCGGCGCGCGCGAGGTGGCGGGGTCTCGCGAGCGAGCGCATAAAGTTCCGGCGCGAGCGAGCGAGAACCCCGCCGGATCCCGCGCATGCCGGAAGGTGGATTGGTTAGGCGCTGAAGACCGCGGCCGCGTCGAACACGGGCCCATCGACGCAAACGCGCTTCATCGCCGGACCGTCCGGCGTCTGCACGAGCACCGTGCACCCGGCGCAACCGCCGACTCCACACGCCATGTTCTCCTCGAGCGACACCTGGCAAGGGACGCCGTGGCGGCGTGCGAGTGCGGCGACCGCGACCAGCATGGCGTGCGGCCCGCAGGAAAAGAGCTCGACTTCATTGCGTTCAGCCGCCGTCAGCGACGACAGCCAGGCGTCTGCAAGCTCCGTGACGTAGCCGCGGTGGCATCCGGCGAAGCCCGACAGGCTCGCGAGCCTCGACGGTACGCCGAGTTCCTCCAGGAGCGGCATCGCTGCGGTCGCGCCCGCAGGCAGGCCCGGGGCGGGCAAGCGCGAGGCAACTGTCTCGAAAGGGAACGGCAGTTCCGAGCCCATCAGCACGAGCGGGCGGAACTTGCTGCGGCCGGCGGCCAGCGTCTCGGCGAAGAACAACATCGGCGGTATGCCGACGCCGCCGCCGATCAGCAGCAGTCGGGGCCGCGCGTGCCGCGCCGTGAAGCCATGGCCGATCGGGCCGAGACAGGACAGCGTTTCGCCCGGCTTGCGCAGCGCGAGTTCCGCCAGTCCGTGGCCGGCGATCTTGTACAGCACCTCGACCCAGCCTTCCCCGGCGTTCGCGCGCATGATCGAGAGCGGCCGGCGCATCGGCAGGTCGGGACCGCAGGTGAGGTGGACGAAACTGCCCGGCGTCGCCGCCGCTGCGCAACGCGGTGCGGCGAGGCGCAGGATGAACTGTCCGCCCGCGAAGGCGCGGTGCTCGAGCACACCGGCGTCCTCGAGGAAGATCGTGCCGCGGTGCGTGGGGGTGGCGCTCACGGCGCGCGCCTGCCGCGCGCGCTAGCGAGATGCTCGAGAACCGCCATGCGCACGGCGACGCCATTTGCGACCTGGCGGCGGATCACCGACTGCGGACCGTCGGCGACGTCGGAGTCGATCTCGACGCCGCGATTCATCGGGCCCGGGTGCATGACGATCGCCCGCGGTGCGGCGCGCGCGAGACGCGCGGCCGTCAGCCCGAAGTCGCGGTGGTAGCCCGCGACGTCTACCGGACCGCCGCCAGAGCGCTCGTGCTGGATACGCAGCATCATCACGACGTCGGCGCCGGCAATGCCCTCCTCAAGCGAGTCGAAGCGGCGGCAGCCTTCGAACTCGTTGCCGGCCGGCATCATGGCGCGAGGCCCGACCAGACGAACCTCGGCCGCCCCGAGTGTCGCGAGCGCGCGGTGCGCGGAGTGAGCCACGCGCGAGCGCGCGACGTCGCCGACGATCGCGGCCCGGATGCCTTCGACGCCGCCCTTCGCCTGGCGGATCGTGAGGGCATCGAGCAGCCCCTGGGTCGGGTGCGACAGGTGCGATTCGCCGGCGGAGATGACGGCAGCCGCGGCGTCGACCGCGCGCGCCACCGTGGCCTGAACGCCTGTTTCGGCGTCGCGGATGACGAAAAAATTCACGCGCATCGCCAGCAGCGTGTGAACCGTGTCGAGAAGAGTCTCGCCTTTCGCCCGGGAGGAGAGAGTGACTTCGAGGTTGACGATATCCGCGCCCTGGCGCAGCGCCGCGAGCTCGAACGAGGTACGCGTGCGGGTCGAGGGCTCGCCGAAGAGGTTGGCCACGGCCAGGCCGCGGAGCGCCTCGGAGCGGCGCGGCGCCTCCGCGAGCTCACCGGCGCGATCGAGCAGCTGCTCGATGAGCGTGCGTGGCAGGCCGTCCAGCGTGACGAGGTGACGCAGCCGGCCGGCCGCGTCGACCTGCGAAAGAGGGGAATTCATGTCGCGCGCAGCCCGGGCAAGCCGCGCAGCCACTGCAGCAGGAGGAGGCGGGCCGCCTCGCGGTCGACGTCGCCGCGACGCACGCGCTTGGTCTTCGCACCGCTCCTGCGGCGCTCGCGCAGGTCGTCCTCCGCCTCGCGCGACGTCAGTCTTTCGTCCACCCGGTGAACCTCGATGCCGTACCGACTGCCGAGCTCGTCGGCGAACCGCAGCGCCGCCGTCGTGAGGCGGGCGGCGTCGCGGCCGGCCATATTATAGGGAACGCCGGCAACGATCGCCGCCGGCCGCCAGTCCGCGACGAGCCGGTCCACCGCGCGCCAGTCGGGCAGGCCGTCGTCGGCCGCGACCGTCGCCAGCGCTTCCGCAGTTCCGGTCAGGGTGTTGCCGACCGCGACGCCGATGCGCCGGAGGCCGTAATCGAAGGAGAGCACCGTCCTTGCGGGCGGCGCGGTCATGCCGTCGCCTCAGGCACGCCCCGCCTGGGTGCTGATACGCGAAAGCTCGATGCCGAGCAGGCGCGCCCCGGCATGCCAGCGCTGCTCGAAGGGCAGGTCGAAGATCAGCGAATCGTCGCAGGGCACGGTGAGCCAGGCGTTCTGCAGCAGCTCCTCATCGAGCTGCCCGGCCTCCCAGCCGGCATAGCCGAGAGCGATGGCCGCCTGGCGGGGACCGTCGCCCTTCGCCATCGCGGCGAGGATGTCGCGCGATGTCGTCACGTGCAGCGTGTCCGAGACCCGCATGGTCGATTCCCAGCTGCGCGGGCCCGGCCGGTGCAGGACGAAGCCGCGGTCACGTTGCACCGGGCCGCCGGCGAGCACGGGCATGTCTCGCAGCCGCGAGTCTTCGGTCGCGAGCGAAAGCTGGTCGAGCACCTCGGACATGCGCATCTCGAGCGGGCGATTGATGACGATGCCGAGCGCACCGCGCTCGTTGTGTTCGCACACGAGCGTGACGCTGTGCGAGAAATTCGGGTCCGCGAGCGTCGGCATCGCGACCAGCAGCTGGTTGTTGAGGTAATCGCCCGCGCTCATGGCGCTAGTATCGGCCCCGGGACTGGCGCCGGTCAAAGCGAAAAAAGAGGGGACGGACCCCTTTTTTCGCGACTTTACCTATGACATCGCGATGGTTTTACAGAAAGGGGCGCGTCCCCTTTTATTGCACCGGCACTTCCACGGCCGAGCCCGCCAGCCGGCCGCCGACGAACTGCCATTCGTAGGCGAAGCGCAGGACGTCGTGCCGGGCGGCGAGCGCCTCCGGGAATGGCTCGAACGGCGTCGCGAGCTTCAATATGTCCATTGCCGCGCGATCCAGTTCGCCATGGCCGCTCGAACGGCGGACGTCGGCACGCACGAGGCCGCCGCTCGAGGCCAGCACCACCTCGATCAAGGGGCTGCCGGACAGCTTGCTGCGGCGCGCCGCATTCGGGAAGTTGACGGTGCCGACCTGCTCGATGCGGCGCTTCCATGCGTCGAGGTAGACCGCAACCTCGGATACCCGCGTGTTCGGCGTGACGACGAGCTCGCGACGGGGTGCGCCCTTCAGCTGGAGCTCGGCATCCTCGTCGCTGCCGGCGAACGGGAAGGCATTCCCGGCAACGGCCTCGCGCGGAAGCTCCGCCGGGGCCCTGTCCGCTTCCGCGGCCGCGGCGACGAAACGCTCTGCGCCGGCCTTGCTGGTGAGCAGTTCGCCGTCACCGCCGGCCTGGCCTTCGGGCGCAGGCGGAGCCAGACCCCCATCCGGGGCGCCCGCCATCGTGTCGGGGCCGTCGCCCGCAGTGGGCTGGCGGGTCCGGCCGTCGGGCGAGTTGCCGCTGCCTTGCTGGGTCCGCTCGGCGAGGTAGTTCGCGCTGTCGTTGCGCGTGGCATCCGGCAGCGGGTTGTTGACGAGCAGCACCTCGAGTGTCGGGACGCTGCCGGAATCCGCCGTCGGCGGCGCAAAGCTGATGCCGAGGATCAGGATCAGGTGGAAGAGGCCGGCGAGGAACAGCGTGACCGTCAGGCGGTCACGGGAGCCCACGGTGGATCGCATCGCCTTCATGCGGGCCAGGGCAGCTCTGTACAGGTGGCGTGGAGCGCGTGGCCGCGCGGCCCGCGCGCAACCCCTCGGGGCCGGGCGGATTTGCGATCGGGCGGCGTCACTCGTCGCTCATGTATCACGATACACATCGCTCCTCGTTCCTTGCCAGATCGCAAATCCGCCACGGCCGCGCCCACGCCACCTGTTCAGAGCTGCCCTAACGGCGCGCGAGACGCGCGAGGATGGCGTCAATCAGCAAGCCCCCGGTGTCGTGCCCGTGCATCTTCTCGATCTCGCGGATGCCGGTCGGGCTCGTCACGTTGATCTCGGTGACGAAGCCGCCGATGACGTCGAGCCCGACGAACAGCATGCCGCGCTCGCGCATCACGGGGCCGATGCGCGAGGCAAGCCAGCGGTCGCGGTCGGTCAGCGCCCGGCTTTCAGCCTGCGCGCCCGCCGCGAGGTTGCCGCGATGGTCACCGGCCGCCGGCATGCGCACGAGCGCATGCGGCACTGGCACGCCGTCGACGAGGAGTATCCGGGCGTCGCCGCCGGTGACGATCTCGGGCAGGTAGCGCTGCGCAATCGCATAGCGGCGGCCGTAATCGGTCAGCGTCTCGTATACGACGCGCGCATTCCGGTCCCCGCGGGAGACGACGAAGATGGAATGGCCGCCCATCCCGTGGAGCGGCTTGAAGACGGCCTCGCCGTGTTCGTCGAGAAATGCCTGCATGGCCTCCATGTCGCGTGTAATCAGGGTGGGCGCGCAGCAATCCTGGAACCAGGCCGTGTACACCTTTTCGTTCATGTCGCGCAGCCCCTGCGGGCGGTTGATAACCAGTACGCCGTCCTGCTCGGCACGCTCGAGCAGGTAGGTGGTGTAGATGAACTCCATGTCGAAGGGCGGATCCTTACGCATCAGCACGGCGTCGACCCGGCCGGCAAGCTGGTGCACGAAAGGCGGGCCCCTGCGGTACCAGTCCTTGTCGTCGCCCGTGACCTCGATCGGCGTGAGTCGCGCGAAGGCGCGCCCGTCGCGCGACCACAGGTCGCCCTGGCCGAAAACGAGCGTTTCGAGGCCACGACGCGCAGCGGCGGTCAGCATGGCGATCGTTGAGTCCTTGGCCGGCCTGATGGTCTCGAGCGGGTCCATCAGCACGGCGAGGCTCGGTCGGGCTGCCATCAGGGAATCTCCGGCCGATTGGCGGGAATGTGACGCGGATACTGCACGTCGGGGGGCCTTGTCATAGTACACCTGTCACCGGTCCCGACCGCCGCGCGGCCGGTGCTACCGCCGTGGCGGGGGGTGGACCGATATGTTAAAAGGTGAGCGCTCCGGAGTCGAAACCGTGGGCGCCACCTGGCGAGTTGTCACGCGCCCGGCCGGAGCTTAGCCGGGGCCGGAGGAACCCGATGGAAAGTGCAGCGGCCGTTAATGACGGGCACCGCCTGAGCGGGCTCAAAGTGCTCGTCATCGACGACAGCAAGACGATCCGTCGCACGGCGGAATCGTTGCTGGCCAAGGAGGGCTGCGAGGTGTTCACGGCCGTCGACGGCTTCGACGCGCTGTCCAAGATCGCCGACCACCAGCCGGACATCGTGTTCGTCGACATCATGATGCCGCGGCTCGACGGCTACCAGACCTGCTCGCTGATCAAGCACAACAAGGTGTTCCGCTCGATCCCGGTGATCATGCTGTCCTCCAAGGACGGGCTGTTCGACCGGGCTCGCGGGCGCATCGTGGGTTCCGAGCACTACCTGACAAAGCCCTTCACGCGCGACGAGCTCCTGTCCGCGATCGAACGGCACGTCAACCGGGCATGACGGGAGAACGGCCATGGCGCTCATCCTGATCGTTGACGACTCGCCGACCGAGGTCTTCCAGATGCGGCGCATGCTGGAGAACCACGGCTTCGAGACCGAGGGCGCGACCGACGGTGCCGAAGGCATCCGCAAGGCACGCGAGATCCGGCCCGACCTCATCCTGATGGACATCGTGATGCCGGGCGTCGACGGCTTCCGCGCGACGCGCACGCTCGCCAACGACCCGGCGACGCGCAAGATTCCCGTGATCATGGTGTCGAGCAAGAGCCAGGAAACCGACCGTATCTGGGGCATGCGCCAGGGCGCGGTCGATTACCTCGTCAAGCCGGTCACGCCGGCGCAACTCGTGGAGAAAGCGCAGGCCGCGCTGCTCGCAGGTTGACCGGATGCAGGCTGAGCCGACCCTGAGGGCCCTGCGCGACCGGCCGTTCGAGCTGCTGCTGGCACTGGAAACGCGCGCGCGCGACGTGGCGGCGGGCCAGCGCGAGGGTGCCGCGGCCCAGGAGTGGATCGGGGTCGCATTTCGCATGGGCGGGGAGACCTTCCTCGTCGAGCGTGACGAGGCGCGCGAGGTCATGGGCCTGCCGGCGCCGATCACCCGCGTGCCGGGCGCGCGGCCCTGGATCCTCGGGCTCGCCAACGTGCGCGGGCAGCTCCTGCCGGTGATCGACCTGAAGCAGTATTTCGGCAGCGGCGAGCTGACGGTGGGACGGAACACGCGCGTGATCGTGGTCAACCACCGCGAAATACCGGCGGGGCTCGTGGTGGACGAGGTGCTGGGCTTCCGGCGCTTCGCCGAGCGTGAGTTCACGGCGGAAGCGCCGCCGACGATAATCCGGTGCGAACACTACCTCGCCGGGTCGTTCCGGCGCGGCAGCGAGGCCTGGCCGGTGCTGAGCCTGCGAACGCTGGTGGAAAGTCCCGCGTTCGTGCACGGGTCGAACTGAGCTTAGAGGGGAGAAGGTTCCGGAGCATGGTCAACCCGCCTGAAAGATTCGCGATCGCAAGATGGATGCCGGCGCTGCTGGTCGGCGGCCTCGTCGCCGCGCTCGTCGCGGCCGTGCTCATCGTCCTTGCCGGACGTGCCGAGAACGCCGATCGCGGTTACCGCGAGCACCTCGCGGAACTCACCGTACTCGCCGGCAGCATGCCGGCACAGGCTGCTGCCGCCGCGCGCGGCGATGCCGCGGGCTTCGACCGGCTGGCCGCGTCGCGCACGACGCTCGAGCGCGTGCTCGGCGAGATCGACGAGGGCCGCTCGCCGTTCGCGGCGCTCTCGTCCGAGAGCGCGCGGCGCCTCGGCGGCGAGCCCGCCTGGAACACGCTGCTCGAGTCCTCGAAGCAGGTGCTGGCCGCGCGCAGCGTCGCCGGAGAGCTCGGCAAGGCCGCGGCGGAGTCGCGCACGATCCTCGGGCGCGTGCTCGCGGCGACCGGCAATGCCGTGTCTGCGCCGGGCGGACTGACCGCGATGCGCGTGTTGCCGCGCTTCGAGACCGTGGCGCAGCGCACGAGCGACGACCTCGAGCAGCTCGAAGGCGCCGTCAACCCGGCCGAGGTGTCGCGCCGGATCACCGAGAACTCGGCGCTCCTCGCGCAGTTCCTCGCGGGCCTGGCCGGCACCGACACGACGGCCGGCGTGCCGGCGATCGAGGGCGAGGCGGCGACCCGACTCGGCGAGGTGCAGACCGTGTTCGCCGCCTACGAAACGCAGCTCCAGGTCGCGCTCGAGCGGGCGGGCGCGCTCGCGACCGCCCAGCGCGCCGCCGCGGACCTCGGCACGGCGGCCGACAAGCTGTCGAAGTCGCTCGAGGCGCAGTCGGCGGCGGAGCCCGGCGGATCCGGCGGCACGACGCCCGCCCTCATCGCGCTCGTGCTCGCGGTCCTGTGCTTCGCCGGCGCGCTCTGGGGCTGGACCTCCCAGGCCGGCATGCGCCGCGTCGCGAGCCTCGAGTCCGAGCGCAACCGCCGCAACCAGGACGCCATCCTCCGGCTGCTCGACGAGATGTCGAGCCTGGCCGACGGCGACCTCACCGTGCAGGCGACGGTCACCGACGACATCACGGGCGCGATCGCGGACTCCATCAACTACGCGATCGAGGCGCTGCGCGAGCTGGTCGCGACGATCAACGACACCGCGATGCAGCTCGACCAGGCCACGCGCCAGACCCAGGCGGCCGCCGGGCACCTCGCCAAGGCGAGCGTGGCGCAGTCGCGCCAGGTCGCGGCCGCGACCGACGCGGTCAGTGCGATGGCGGCCTCGATCGAGGAGGTCTCCGGCAACGCCGAGCGCTCCGCCGACGTCGCCCGTCACGCAGTGGACGTCGCGCACAAGGGCGGCGACGCCGTGCGACGGACCATCGACGGCATGAACACCATCCGCGAGAACATCCAGGACACGTCGAAGCGCATCAAGCGGCTCGGCGAGAGCTCACAGGAGATCGGCAACATCGTCGAGCTGATCAACGACATCGCCGAGCAGACCAACATCCTCGCGCTGAATGCCTCGATCCAGGCCTCGATGGCGGGCGAATCCGGCCGCGGCTTCGCGGTCGTCGCCGACGAGGTGCAGCGACTCGCCGAGCGAGCGGGCCACGCGACGCGCCAGATCGAGGTCCTGGTCCGCACGATCCAGTCGGACACCAACGAGGCGGTCGTGTCCATGGAACGCACGACGACCGACGTCGTCGGCGGCGCGCTGCTCGCCGAGAATGCCGGCGCCGCGCTCGGCGAGATCGAGGACGTCTCGAACCAGATCGCGCAGCTGGTGCAGAACATTTCGGCGAGCGCCCGCCAGCAGGCGGCGACCTCGTCCCACATCTCGCGCACCATGCAGGTGCTGCGCGAGATCAGCCAGCAGACCGCGGACAACACCAGCGCGACCTCGGTCGCGATCGGCCGGCTGGCCGACATGTCCGCGCAGCTGCGCAAGTCCGTGTCCGGGTTCAGCCTGCCGCAACAGCTGCCGGGCCCCGGCCGCAAGATCAGGCCCGCGCTGGCGCCCGCCGCCGCGGAGGGTGCGGAGACCCGGCGCGCGGCGAGCGGCACGGGCTGATCCTCGATGGCGGGCTTCCCCTCGGTCAACGAGCAGGCACTGCATCTCGTCGCGCGCGAACTCGCCGCGACGCTGAACGAAGTGCGCATCGCGCTCGAGGCCGCTGCCGAGACGCCTGCGGACAAGACGCACATCGGCAAGGCCGCCGAGCTCATGCGCTCGGCCCGCGGCGTGCTGCGCGTGGTCGAGGTTTATGGTGCCGCGCTCCTCGCCGAGGAGATGGAACTGACCTCGCGCTGGATGGCCGGCAGCGAGACCGACGCGCGCCAGTACGTGGACGGGCTCGACGCGCTGATGCGCTCCAGCGTGCAGCTGCCCACCTACCTGGAGCGGGTGCTGGGAGGCGGGCGCGACCTCGCGCTCGTCCTGCTGCCGCTCCTCAACGACCTGCGCGCGGTGCGGGGCGCACCGCTGCTGTCCGAGGGCACGCTGCTCTCGCTCAACCTCAGTTCCGAGATGGCCCCGGCCGCACGCGAGGCGGGCGCGCCGGACCGGCAGCTCACCGTGCCGCAATGGGCACGGCGCCTGCGGCCGAAGTTCCAGGCCGGACTGCTCGGGCTCATCCGCGGCGAAGGCAACGACCGCGGCCTCGGTGCGCTCGCCGAAGTCGCGAATCGAATGGAGGGCGTTGCGACTTCGGCGCCCCTGTACCAGCTGTGGTGGGTGACCGGAGCGCTCATCGACGGGTTGCGCGGCGGCGGCCTCGAGGCGAGCGTCACGGTCAAGCGACTGCTCGGGCACGTGGACCGCGAACTCAAGCGCCTGTACGCGGTCGGCGAGGAAGGCTACGCCAGCACGCCGCCGATCGAGCTGCTGAACAACCTCCTGTTCTACGTCGCGCGCGCGACCAACCGCGGCGAGCGGATCGACGCGGTGCGCAGTTCCTTCCGGCTCGGCGAACTCCTGCCGCTCGACGATTCGGTCGAACAGGAGCGTGAGTCGCTCTCGGCGCCGTCGGTGCGGCTCATGCGCACGGTCGCCGCCGCGATCAAGGAGGACCTCGGTCGCGTCAAGGATGCGCTCGATCTCTATACGCGCAAAGGCGGTCCGCCCGAGGAACTGGCGCCGCAAGTCGACCTCCTCAAGAAGATCGGCGACACGCTTGCGGTGCTGGGCCTCGGCTCGGTGCGCGAGCAGGTCCAGGGCGAGCTGACGCGGCTGAACGACATCATCACGCGCCGTGCGCCGGCCGAGCAGGACACGCTGATCGGGATCGCGGCGACCCTGATCGGCGTGGAAGACGGCCTCGACGACTCCCTCGTGCGCCTCATCATGCCGCCCGGCGCGCCCGCGCCGGGCGCCGAGACCGACCCCGACTTCCGCCTCGTCACGGAGACGGTGCTGCGCGAGTGCATCGTGAACCTCGCGCGCATCAAGGAGCTGCTCGGTCACGCGCTCGACCCGACCAGCGACCAGGGCGGCCTCGATGCCGCGCCGGCGCTCGCCCGCGGCATCACCGCGGGCCTGCTGCTGCTGGGCCGCAACCGCGCGATGGAAGTGATGCGGCGCATCAGCGAGCACGTCGGCACCCTGCTGGGTCCGGGCGTCCTGTCGCGCAATGACGAGTACGTCGACCGGCTGGCGGACGCAATCGTCGGCATCGAGTACTACATGGAGACGCTGCAGGCCGGACGCGGCGATCCCTGGTACATGCTGGACAACGCCGAACGTTGCCTGGTCGCGCTGGATGCCATGCGCGCCGCGGTGCCCGCCGCGGCCGCTCGGGCGCCCGCACCGCCGGCCGCGCCGCCCGCCGCAGCGGCAGCGCCGCGCGATGCCACCGAGCGTCGCCCGGCCGTCGATCCGGAGCTGCTGTCGCTCTTCATCGAGGAAGCGGGCGAGGAGATCGCGACGATCGGCCGCCTGTACCCGCTCTGGGCGGAGAATCCTGCGGATCGCGAGTCGCTGGCGCGCGTGCGTCGCGCCTTCCATACGCTAAAGGGCTCGGGTCGCGTCGTCGGCGCGCGCCGCATCGGCGACTTCGCCTGGTCGGTCGAAAACCTGCTGAACCGCGTCATCGACGGCACGCTCGAGCGCTCGAGCGGCATGCTCGGGACGCTGTCGGAGGCGATCGCCATCCTGCCGGCGCTGGTTGGCGAATTGGGCGGGACGGCCGACGAGGTCGGGGGCATCCCGAGCTGGTCGCGCGCATCGAAGCGCAGACCGCGGGCCAGCCGGCCCCTGCGGCGGCGCGTGCCGCGCAGGCGGCTTCGCCCGAACCGACGCTGGTACATTCCGAAGCTCGAGTCGGCGACCGAAACGCGGCGCATTGCCGTGCTGCCCGAACCACCGCCGGCTGCGCCGCCGGAACCCGAGCCGCCGGTCGACGAAGCCTGGCTCGGCCGGCCGGCTGCATACGCCGAGGGCGGAGACTCCTCGCTGCAGGAGATCTACCAGAAAGAAGTGCAGAGCCACCTCGAGGTGATCCGCGCCTACCTGCGCCATGCCTGGCTCGCGGTCGGCACGCACACGGTGACCGAGGATCTCTATCGCGCCTGCCACACGCTGCGCGGCGCATCGCGCACGGCCGACATCCGCCACAGCATCCGGCTCGCGGAACCGCTGCACAAGTGGCTGCGACGCATGTTCGACCATGACTCGCCGTTCGACGAGGCGGGTCTCGCCGTGCTCGCCGACTGCGTGGTCGGCTTCGAGGACGTGATCCTCGCCGTGCACGAGAATACCGGGCATTTCACCAACCTCGACCGGCTGGTGAAGCGCGTCGAGCAGCAGGATGCCGCGCTCGAGCGGCGCCTCGCCGAGGAACCGCCGCTGATGTCGGCGACCCTCGACGTTGCCGCGGCGCCGCCCGCGCCGCCGCCCGCGGAGCCCGCGCCGCCCGCCGGGCCGGCGCCGCTCTCGCTCGATTCGCTGCTGCCGGGGCGCGGTGCCGGCGTGCTGTCCGAGCGCGACGTGCACGGCGTGCTGCCGAAGATGCCCGTCACCACCGGCATCGAAGGCCGGCCGCCTTACCTTGCGCCCGCGGAGCCGCAGGCCGCGCCGCCGCCCTCCGCGGAAGCCCCCGCTCCCGAGCCGGAAGCCGCCGATTCCTTTGCCCGCACCGAGGATTACGACCCCGAGGTTGCCGCGATCTTCAGCGAGGAGGCGACCGAGCTGCTCGAGGCCGCCGACGGCGCGCTCACCGCACTCAAGACCGAGCGCGGCGGTCGCGAGCCCGTGACCGAGTTGAAGCGCGTGCTGCACACGCTGAAGGGCGGGGCGCGCATGGCCGGCATCACGGCGATGGGCGACCTGAGCCATGAACTGGAGTCGCTCGTGATCCAGCTCGGCGAGGACGCCGATCGGCTCGACGGCCGCAGCCTGGAAGTGGTGCAGGCGAGCCTCGACGAGCTCGCACGCATGCGCGACTACGTGGGCGCGGGCCGCCCCGTCGCGGTTGCGCGCGACCTGGTCACGCGCATCCGCCTCGTCGCCCGGGGCGGCGCACCCGCGCCGGAGTCGCCCGCCGCCGCGCCGGTTGTGGCTGCACCGCCAGCGCCAGTTGCCACGATGCCCGCGCCGCCGCAGGCCGCGGCGCCGCAGCCATTGCCGCCCGTCGTGTCACCGCCGGCCGAAGAATTGCCCGTTGCAGCCGCGCAGGCCGAGGGCGCCGCCGAGGGCGAGGAACGCGCCGCCGCCCCCGCCCCGGCGGGCCCGCCGACACGCGATGCCGGCGCCGAGCGCGGCGAAGTGGCGCGTGTCGACGCCGACCTCCTCGACAACATGCTGAACGTCGCCGGCGAAGTCAGCATCTATCGTGCGCGCCTCGAGCAGCAGGTGTCGTCGATCGACTTCAACCTGGCCGAGCTCGGCCGCGTCGTGCAGCGCCTGAAGGACCAGTTGCGCAAGCTGGAGATCGAGACCGAGGCGCAGATCCTGCATCGCCACGTCGATTCCGGCACGCGACGGGACGATTTCGACCCGCTCGAGCTCGACCGCTATTCGTCGATCCAGCAGTACTCGCGTGCGTTGGCCGAGACTTCCTCGGACGTCGCGAGCGTGCAGGGCCTGCTCGCGACGCAGACGCGCGAAGTGCAGAACCTGCTGACGCAGCAGGGGCGCATCGTCTCCGAGCTTCAGGGCGGGCTGATGCGCACGCGCATGGTCCCGTTCCAGCGCCAGGTCCAGCGCCTGACCCGCATCGCGCGCCAGGCGGCGGCCGAGACCGGCAAGAAAGTCGAGGTCCGTATCAATGGCGCTGCGGGCGAGCTCGACCGCCAGGTGCTGGAGCGCATGCTCGCACCGTTCGAGCACATGCTGCGCAACGCCATCGTGCACGGCATCGAAATGCCTGCGGCGCGCATCGCCGCCGGCAAGGACGAGGCCGGTGTGATCGACGTGACGCTGAAGCGCGAAGGCTCGGAAGTCGTCATCGCGGTCGCCGACGACGGCGCTGGCGTGAACCTCAAGCTGGTGCGCGACCGTGCGGTCACGCTCGGGCTGACGACGCTGAAGCAGGAGCTCTCCGACGAGCAGGCGCTGCAGCTGATCCTGGAACCGGGCTTCTCGACGGCCGGCAAGGTGACGCAGTCCGCCGGTCGCGGCGTCGGCATGGACGTGGTCGCGACCGAGATCAAGAAGCTGGGCGGTTCGCTCTATACCGAGACCTGGCCGGGCAAGGGGACGACCTTCACCGTGCGCCTGCCGTTCACGCTCGCGATCAGCCAGGCGCTGGTCACGCGCGCGGGCGAGGAGCTCTACGCGCTGCCGCTGCCGACCGTCGAGGGCGTCGTGCGCGTGCCGCGCTCCGAGGTGCAGCGCCACCTGGCGGAGGAGACGGCAAGCTTCGATTACGGCGGGCAGAAGTACCGCTTCCAGCACCTCGCGACCTTCGTCGGTGCCACGCCGGCGGTGATGCCGGACCACGACGTGGCGGTGCCGGTGATCCTGGTCCGCGCCGGCGAGCATTCGACCGCGATCGTGACCGACGAGCTGATCGGCAGCCGCGAGATCGTGGTGAAGACCGTGGGCCCGCAGATCTCCGGCATACGCGGCATCTCGGGTGCGACGATCCTGGGCGACGGGCGCATCTGCATCATCCTCGATATCGGCGCCCTGGTGCGATCGGAGTGGCGCCACCGTTCGTCCGACGGGCCGCGCGCCGCTCCGCCCGTGCCGCAGGTCGACCGGCGAATATTTGCGCTCGTGGTCGACGACTCGATCACCGTGCGACGCGTGACGCAGCGGCTGCTGGAGCGCAACGGCATGCGCGTCGTGACGGCGAAGGACGGCCTCGAGGCGGTCTCGGTGCTCCAGGACGAGGTGCCGGACGTGATCCTGCTCGACATCGAGATGCCGCGCATGGACGGTTACGAAGTCGCCTCGCACGTGCGCAATGACGTGCGGCTCAAGGACGTGCCGATCGTGATGATCACCTCGCGCGTCGGCGAGAAACACCGTGCGCGCGCGATCGAGCTCGGCGTCAACGAGTACCTCGGCAAGCCCTACCAGGAAGGCCAGCTGCTGCAGGCGATCGAGCCGCTGGTGCGCAAGGCGGTGACGTGAGCGCGGAGCAGGAACTCTACGGGCTGCTGGTGCCGTTGCTCGACGAGCGGCTCCTCGTTCCGCGCGCCTGCGTCGCGGAGGTCACGAGCTTCCAGCCGCTGCAGGAGATGCCGGGCGCGCCGCCCTGGTACCTCGGCATCCAGGCCTGGAACGGCCGCGGCGTGCCCGTCGTGTCCTTCGAGGGCGCCTGCGGCAAGCGCATACCTGTCATCGGCGGCCGTACGCGCATCGTGATCTTCACCTGCCTCGGGCAGAAGCTGCCTGCCGGCCACTTCGGCATCGTCACCCAGGGCTTCCCCCAGCTGGTGCGCGTGAACCCGCAGGTGATCGCGCCCGACAACTCGCGCGCGTTCCCCGATCGCTCACCCGTGCTCTGCCAGGTGCGAATGGTCAACGAGCTGCCGCTGATCCCCGACCTCGAGTGCCTCGAGGAAATGATCGCCGACGAGACCACCGTCACCGCCGCCTGAAAAAGGGGACGCACCCCTTTTTCGTTTCTTGCCGCGGGCAATAAAAAAGGGGTGCGTCCCCTTTTTCAGCGCAGGTCCCCAGCCACCGCTTGCAGCACCGCCAGCGCGGCGATCGCAGCGGTCTCGCTGCGCAGCACGCGCGGGCCGAGCCGGCAGGCGCGATATCCGGCGGCGAGCGCCGCCTCCCGTTCGCCGTCTTCGAGCCCGCCCTCGGGCCCGACCAGCACCTCGACCGATGCCTGCCCACGCGCCGCGTCCGCGAGCGAGACCGACGCATCCGGCGCAAGCAGGAACCGCGCCCCGGCGGCGGGCGCCCTCAGGCACTCGGCGAGCGGTATCGGCACGGCGATCGACGGGATGCGCGCCCGGCCGCATTGCTCGCAGGCAGCGACGGCGATGCCGCGCCAATGCGCGAGCTTGCGTTCGCGGGTCTCGGCGTCGAGGCGCACGACGCTGCGTGCCGTCGAGACCGGCACGATGGCGGCGACGCCGAGCTCGGTCGCCTTCTGCATCATGAGGTCCATGCGTTCACCGCGCGCGATGCCCTGCACCAGGGTGACCGCGAGTGGCGATTCCGGGCGGGCGGCGGCGCGGCCTTCGACCTCGACCTCGACGGTGCCGCGGCCGAATCCCGTGATGCGCGACGGATAGTCGTGGCCGTCGCCGTTGAACAGCGTGATCGCGTCGCCCGCCGCGAGCCGCAGCACGCGCTGCGCGTGGGCGGCGGCGGAGCCGGCAAGCGCGACGCGCGCGCCCTCGGCGAGCGTTTCTTCCACGTGCACGCGGATCAGGCGCACGCGGCGTCCACGGCACCTGCGGCGACGCCGGCGAGCCAGTCGATCTGGTCCGGCTCGATGACGTACGGCGGCATCAGGTACACGACATTACCGATCGGGCGCAGCAGCGCGCCGCGGTCGAGCGCGTGCTGGTACGCGCGCAGGCCGCGTCGCTCGCGCCAGTCGTAGCGTTCCCCCGTTGCGCGGTCCTTCACGAATTCGACCGCCGCGATCATGCCGGTCTGCCGCACCTCGGCGACGTGCGGGTGGTCGGCAAGCGGCGCAAGCGCGTCTGCCATGCGGCGCGCCAGCACGCGGTTCCTCGCGATCACGTCCTCGTCCCGGAAGATGCCGAGCGTCGCCAGCGCCACCGCGCAGGCGAGCGCATTGCCGGTGTAGCTGTGCGAGTGCAGGAAGGCGGTCAGCTTCAGGTAATCGTCGTAGAAGGCCTGGTACACGGTTTCGGTGGTGAGGACCACCGAGAGCGGCAGGTAGCCGGCGGTCAATCCCTTCGACAGGCACAGGAAGTCCGGGCGGATGCCCGCCTGCTCGCAGGCGAAGAGGGTGCCGGTGCGGCCGAAGCCGACCGCGATCTCGTCCGCGATCAGCAGCACGCCGTGGCGGTCGCAGGCCTCACGCAGGAGCGCGAGATAGGCGGGGTGGTACATGCGCATCGAGCCGGCGCATTGCACCAGTGGCTCGACGATGACCGCGGCGACCTCGTCCGCGCGCGCAGCCAGCGTCGCCTCCATGTGCGCGAACATGCGCCGGCTGTGCGCCTCCCAGCTCTCGCCCGGCTCGCGCCCGTGGCAGTCGGGGGAGGGCACCGTGATGACGTCCATCAGCAGCGGCTGGTACACCTTCTTGTACAGCTCGACGTCGCCGACGGCGAGCGCGCCCAGCGTCTCGCCGTGGTAGCTGTTCGAGAGCGTGACGAACCGGCGCTTCTGCGGCCGGCCGAGGTTCTGCCAGTAGTGGAAGCTCATCTTGACCGCGACTTCGACCGCGGCCGAACCGTTGTCGGCGAAAAAGCAGCGCGTGAGGCCCGCGGGCGCGAGGCCGGTGAGCGCCTCGGCGAGCTCGAGCGCGGGTGCGTGCGTGAAGCCGGCGAGCAGCACGTGCTCGAGCCGGCCGGCCTGCGCCGCGAGCGCCGCGTTGATGCGCGGGTTCGCGTGGCCGAACAGGTTCACCCACCACGAGCTGATGCCGTCGAGGTAGCGGCGGCCCTCGAAGTCGTACAGCCACACGCCTTCGCCGCGCGCGATGGGAACGAGCGGCAGCCGCTCGTGGTCGTGCATCTGCGTACAGGGATGCCACACCACCGCGAGGTCGCGCGCGACGATCGCCGCGTTGGTCGGGTGCGCACTCATGCCGGCGAGTGTATGCGATTGGAAGCGCCGGTTGGCGCGGGCTAAGCTGTCGGCATGTCCGTCCTGTCCGTGTCGATGGGCCTTCTCGCCGGCGCGCGCATCGTCGACTCGCCGAACTGCGATGCGCGGCCCGGCGCGCCCGATCCCGAACTCGTCGTCGTGCACGGCATCAGCCTGCCGCCCGGCAGCTTCGGCGGGCCGTGGATCGACTCGCTGTTCCTGAACACGCTGCCCGCGGACGCGGATCCCTATTTCCAGGAGATCCAGCACCTGCGTGTCTCCTCGCACGTGTTGATCGCGCGCGACGGCAGCCGCACCCAGTACGTCCCGTTCGGCTTGCGCGCCTGGCACGCAGGCGCGTCGCACTGGCGCGGTCGCGATGGCTGCAACGATTTCTCGATCGGCGTCGAACTCGAGGGTACCGACGAGACGCCGTACGACGCCCGCCAGTACCAGGCGCTCGCCGAACTCGTCGCGGCGCTGCAGCGCGCCTATCCGTCCTTGTCGGAAGGGTGGATCGCCGGGCACAGCGACATCGCGCCCGGCCGCAAGACCGACCCGGGGCCCGCCTTCGACTGGCGGCAACTCGAGCGCCTCGTGCGTGCGCAGGGCGCGGCGTTCCGCCGCGAGGTGCTCGCCTGAACCGGATCGCGCTCCTCGCCGCGCTAGCGCTCGCCGCCTGCACGGCGCGCGAGGCGCCGCCTGTGGAGCAGCGGATCGTGAGCGTGGCGCCGAACCTCACCGAGATGCTGTTCGCGGCCGGCGCCGCGGACCAGGTCGTGGCGGTGAGCGCCTACAGCGACTATCCCGACGCGGCACAGCGCCTGCCGCAGATCGGCGACGCATTCCGGCTCGACTACGAGCGCATCGTTGCGCTCGCGCCGACCGTGGCCGTGGTCTGGGAAACCGGCACGCCGGCCGGCGTCGCCGAGCGGCTGCAGGGCCTCGGGATCCGCGTCGTCAGCATCCCGACGCGCCGCCTCGACGACATCGCGACCGGTTTGCTGACGCTCGGCGACCTGGCGGGCACGCGTCCGGTCGCGGAGGCGGCGGCGCGTGACTTTCGGGCACGCATCGCGGCGCTGCGGGAGCGCTATCGCGGGCGGCCGACGGTGCGGGTCTTCGTGCAGATCGACGACGTGCCGCTCTACACGGTCGGCGGGCCGCACCTCATCACCGAAATCCTGGGACTCTGCGGCGGCGAAAACCTGTTTGCCGATTCGGCTGCGCAGGCGCTGCCGGTGGACCTCGAGTCGGTCCTCGCGCGCGCGCCCGAGGTGATCCTTTCCGCCGACGCCGGCGACCCGGGGCCCTACTGGGAACGCTTCGGGAATCTCACCGCGGTTGCGCGCGGCAACGTGTACCGCTCGCGGGCGGACCTGCTCGCCCGGCCAAGCTCACGGATCGCGGACGGCGCTGCCGACGTCTGCGCACGCCTCGACGAGGCGCGCGGCAAGCGCGAAGCGCCCTAGGCGGTCGGCGCGCCGCCGCCGCGGCGCTCGTGCTTCCAGAGCACTTCGCTGCCGCTCTCGTGGCGTGCCAGCACGCGCGCGAGCACGAACAGCAGGTCGGAAAGGCGATTGAGGTATTGCAGCGGTTCCTCGGCAACCGCCTCCGCGCGCGCGAGCGTCCAGGCGCGCCGTTCCGCGCGCCGGCAGATCGCCCGCGCGAGGTGACACGCCGCAGCGGCAGGGCCGCCGCCCGGCAGGATGAATTCCTTGAGCGGCGGCAGGCGGTCGTTGAAGGCGTCGAGTGCGTCCTCGAGTGCCTGCACGTGCGAGGCCTCGATCGCGCGATGGCCCGGAATGCACAGTTCGCCGCCGAGGTCGAACAGCTCGTGCTGCACGCGCGTGAGGAGGGCGGCGACGTCCGGCGGCACGCCGGGCACGGCGAGTATCAGGCCGATCGCGCTGTTCGCCTCGTCCACGCAACCGTAGGCCTCGACCCGGGCGCTGTCCTTGGGCACGCGGCTGCCGTCGCCGAGGCCGGTCGTGCCGTCGTCGCCGGTGCGCGTGTAGATCTTCGACAGCCGGTTGCCCAAGCGCCTCCCTCAGCGGAAATCGTAGCGCAGCGCCCCGAAAAAGCTCTGCCCCATCGTGTTGTACCCGCTTGCGAGTTCGTAGTCTTCGTCGAACAGGTTCTCCACTCGCGCGACCAAAGTAAAGCGCTCGCTGAGGGCGACCTTGGCTGAGAGGTTGGCGAGCCAGTAGGCCGGCAAGACGGTCTGCGACGGGAAGCCGAAGTCGCGCCGTTCGCCCGCGTACAGGAGGTCGAACGCGACCTCGTGGCCTTCGCCGAAACGTCGGGCAATCTCCGCCGTGTAGTTCTCGCGCGCACGGCGCAGGAGGCGCTCGTCCGTCGTCCGGTCGCGGGGGTCCTGGAAGGTCGCCGCGGCGCGGGTCGACCAGAGCTCGCCGTCGTAGTGCCAGGCGGCCTCGACGCCCTCGATGCGTGCCTTGGCGACGTTGCGGTTCTCGCCCTCGAACGTGTCGGGATCGATCACGACGAACTCGATCAGCTCGTCGATGTCGTTGCGGAAGGCCGTGAGCGAGAAAGACTGGCGCTCGCCGATCGCCTGCCGCCAGGACAGTTCGAGGCTCTGCGATTCCTCCGGGTCGAGGTCCGGGTTGCCGCCGAAGCCGTACAGGTCGGTGGCGTCGGGTGCGCGGAAGCCCGTGCCGGCCGATGCCGTCACCAGGCTGCCCTCGCCGAAGGCCAGGCCGTACTCCGCATTCCACGTCGCGTGCCCGCCGAAGGTCTCGTGGTCGGTGTAGGCGGCGCCGAGCAGCAGGCGGTGCGGGCCGAAGCTCGCCTGGTCCTGGACGTAGACCTGGCTCGTCGTCGTGTCGGCAGCGTAGGGCGCGCCGAAGGATTCCGCGTCGGCTTCCTCGTCCTGCCACAGGACGCCGGCGGTCAGCGTGTTGCCTTCGGACAGCGAGAAATCGTTCTGCCAGTCCACGGTGTTGCGTGTGGTGTCGAGGAAATCCGCGGACTGGTTCTGCTCCAGGTCGTCGACGGCGTGCGCGAGCATCAGGCGCGAGCTCCAGGCCTCGGTCGGCGCAAAGTCCGCCGTCAGCGCGAGCGTCGAGTTCTCGAAGTCCTGGTCGACCGGCAGCACGAAGAAATCCGAGTACTCGGACGTTCCAGTGGCATACCAGGCGCGCACGCCCAGCTTCACCGGGCCGACGCCCGCGTGGGCCGAGCCCGTGAACGACGTATTTTCGTAGCCGCGGTCCTCGGTGTCGCCGACGCGGGTCGGAAATCCCGCGCTGTCCAGCCAGTCGGCCGCGAGCGTCGCGCCGGTCTCGCTCGTCGCCGAATCCGGCCATGAAGCTGGCGGTCGTCGTGTCGAAGCTGCCGTAGCCGGCCTGCACGCTGGTGCCGTCGTCCGGCACGGCGCGTGATGATGTTGATGACGCCGCCGATCGCGTCGGAGCCGTAGAGCGTCGAGCGCGGGCCTTTCACGACCTCGACGCGCTCGACGAACTCGGGCGCGACGTTCTGCATCGCGGCCGTGCCGATCGTGCCGGGATTGATGCGCAGCCCGTCCATCAGCACCAGCACGTGGTTCGACTCGGTGCCGCGCACGAACACGGAAGTCTGCTGGCCGGGACCTCCGAGTCGCGTGACTTCGACGCCGGGCACGAAGCGCAGCGCGTCGCCGAGGTCGGCGGCGGGCCGCATCTGCAGGTCGCTGCCCGTGATGATGTCGACGCTCGCAAGCGTGTCCGCGGCGGGAACTTCGGTGCGCGTGGCGGTGACGATGACGGGTTCGAGGGCGGGGCTGCCGGCGGCAGCGGCGAGAAATATCAGTGCGTTCATCCGTGCTCCTCCCGAGCGGTGATTTCGAGTTCACCGTCGAAGCGGAGTCGGAACGGAGAAGGGCGTGTGCCCGCACTCCGTGTCGCCCGCCGCGACTGGCGCTGGTTGACGGGCCGGTCTCCGGACTCACGGCGGGTCCCGAGGACCACCGCATCGCCTTCCCACCGGAATTTCCGGCAGTGGCTGCAGGATTCGCCTGCGTGATGCGGCTTGCGCCGTTTACCGTTGCGGGGGCAGTGCCGGGATGGCGAGCAACTCGCGCACCGGCTTCCCGATTAGCCCGGGCTTGCGCCCGGGACACCTGTCATCGCGGGTCATTCTGGGGAGGCGTCGGCGGGGCGGTCAAGCCGGCTTTGACGGAGCGCAGTCGGCGCCCGCAGTCTGGCTGCATGGCGAATTCGGCAAGGCTCGAAGCGGCGCTCGCCGCGGCATCCGCGGCTTCCGCGATCATTCGCGCGCACTACGCGGGCGCGATTCGGGCGCGGGCGAAGGCCGACGGCTCTCCCGTCACCGATGCCGACATCGCGGCCGAGCAGGCGATCCGTGCGCTCGTCGCGGCGCGCTTTCCCGACGACGGTTTCTACGGCGAGGAATCCGCCGCGGAGCGGATGGACGCCGAGTATCTCTGGCTCGTGGACCCGATCGACGGCACCAAGTCCTTCGTGCGCCGCTACCCGATGTTCTCGACGCAGATCGCCGTGATGCATCGCGGCCGGCTCGAGCTCGGCGTCTCCTCGGCGCCGGCCTACGGCGAGCTGGCCTTCGCCGAGCGCGGCGCGGGCGCCTTCCTGGACGACGCGCGGCTCGCCGTGAGCCGCATCGCGCGGCTCGAAGAGGCGACGCTCTCGACCGGCAACCTGCGCTCGCTCGCGCGCGGCCCGCGCTGGGCCGCTTTCGGGCGCCTGGTCGCGCGTCTCGACCGCATCCGCGGCTTCGGCGACTTCCTGCACTACCACCTGCTCGCGGCCGGCAAGATCGATGCCGTGCTCGAGAGCGACATCAACATCCTCGACATCGCCGCGCTCACCGTGATCGTCGAGGAAGCGGGCGGGCGCGTCACCGATCTCGAGGGAAAGCCGATCGGCCTCGGGACCCGCAGCATCCTCGCCACGAACGGCGCGCTGCACGAGGCGATCCTCGAGGCGCTCTGCGAGCGCCTAGCCGTCAGGCGCTGACGAACACCCGCTGGCCGCGCCAGGCGATTTCGCCGACCGGCACTTCGTAGAGTTCCGACAGGTTCACGTCCGAGAGGATCGATGCCGCCTCGCCGAAACGCCAGCGTCCATCGCCGAACAGGAGCAGCGCCTTGTCGGCGGCGCGCGCCGCCAGCGTCGGGTCGTGCAATGCCGCGATCACGAGGCCGCCCGCGTCGGCGCGGGCGCGAAAGATCCCGAGCATCTCGTTGCGATGGCGCGGATCGAGGTGGTTCGACGGTTCGTCGAGCAGGCATACCGCCGCGTCCTGGGTGAGCAGCGTCGCGATGTCGAGCCGCCGGCGTTCGCCGCCGGAGAGCGAATCGACCGCGCGCCCGGAGACCGCGTCGAGCCCGACGGCCGTGAGGGCCGCGCGCGCCGCGGCGAAATCGGCGGCCTCTTCCCATTGCCAGAACGGCAGGTGCGGATGCCGGCCGATCAGCGCCGTTTCGAGCACGGTCGAGGGAAACGGATCCTCCGTGAGCTGCGGCAGGAGGGCGAGGCGCGTGGCGCGCTCGCGGCCGCCCCACTCGGCGAGATCGCGCCCGTCGAGCAGCACGCGGCCGGCGGCCGGCGCGCGCAGGCCCGCGAGCGTGTGCAGCGTCAGCGTCTTGCCGACGCCGTTGCGGCCCAGCACCGCGATGAACTCGCCGCCCTCGGCGGCGAAGTCGAGGCCGCGCACGAGCGCGCGCCCGGCGACCTCGACGTCGACGTCGCTGCAGGTGAGCGCAGGCGTGGTGCGGGCGCTCAGGGCTGCAGCCGCTCGTGGCGCCAGGGTTCGGCCTGGAAGCGGCCGTCGCCGCCGGTCGCGATCGCGCGGGTCCAGCGCGCGCGGTCGTGCAGGCGATGCTCGCCCTCGCACCACAGCTCGACGACGGATGCCCACAACCGGTAGCCGCCCCAGTGCGCGGGCCGCGGCAGGCGCAGGCCCGGTTCCGCGTCGTCCTCCGGTGCGGTCAAGGGATCGGGCGTCCCGAAGCGCTCCGCCGTCTCGCGGAACCGCTCGACGAGATGCTGGCGCGAGGCGACCGTCGCGCTCTGCTCGCTCGTGATGGCGGCGAGCCGGCTGCGCCAGGAGCGGCTCGCGAAGTAGTCGTCGCTCTCGCTTGCGAGCGCGTGCACCACGGGCCCTTCGACCCGCAACTGGCGGCCGAGGGTGTCCCACAGGAAGACGACCGCGGCCCAGGGATGCTGCTGCGAGCTCGCGGCCCTTGCGCGAGCGGTAGTTCGTGTAGAAGACGAGGTAACCCGGGTCCGCGACGATCTCCTTGCACAGCACGATGCGCACCGACGGCCGGCCGTCATCGCCCGTCGTCGCCAGGCTCATGGCATTCGGGTTGCGCTGCACCTGCTCGTCGGCGGCCTGCCGGAACCAGGTGGACGCGAGCGGCATCGGGATCGGCCGGCAACGGGTCCGGCAGGGTCTGGAAACGCGCGTGCATCCCGGAATATTAGCGCCGGGCCCGGTTAAGCGGCGATTCAGCTTGGGAGGCAGAGACTGGCACCACGCTCAATGCGGAGGTGCCGTTATGTACAAGCAGATACTCACCGCGGCTTCGCTGGCCCTGCTGATTGCAGGTCCCGCTGCGGCCGCCAACGACCGCCAGCGGGGCAAGGTCGATGCCGGAGCCGCAGCCGATCGAGGCCAAGGCGCCCGCGCGGCAGGGCAAAGTCGACCAGGATCGCGGCCGCGGCGGAGACCGCGACCGCGAACGTGATCGCGACCATGATCGCGATCGGGACCGGGACGACGATCGGCGACCGCGACAACGATCACGACTGGCGCGGCCATGACCGTGACGATGACCGCAACGACTGGCGTGGCCACGACCGTGACGACATTGACCGGAACTGGCGCGATTACGACCGGCGTCGTGACGACGACTGGCGCCGGCGCGGCTGGCACCACGACGGCGGGCGCAACGACGGCTGGCGCTACTACCGCGGCCACGACAACCGCCACTGGCGCTACGTGCCGCCGTCTCGCTACAGCGTCGATTTCGGCTATCGCTCGGGCTACGAGCTCGCCTGGCGCGACTGGCAGCACTACGGCCGCTACGACCGCTACTGGCGCCGGAACGCGTACTACGGCTACGGCGTCGGCTATACGCTACCGCTCCGGCTACGACGCCGGCTGGCGCGACGCCGCGTACTACTACGGCGCGCGGCTATCGCCCGAACTACTGGTCGCTACGACCCGCAGCGGCGGCTGGTACTTCGGCTTCTCGCATCGACGGCTGAGGCTCGAAATCACCGGCCCGCTTGCGCGATCGCAGGCGGGCCGGTACACAGGGCGGGGTCCTCAAAGGGAACGCCGCATGGACCTCGGCCGAACTGCGCGAACGGCTGACGCGGCTCGATGGCGAACTGCTCGCGCTCATCGCCGAGCGCCAGCGCCTGTCCGAGGAAGTCGCGCGCGCGAAGCGCGCGACCGGGCACCCGACGCGCGACTTCCAGCGCGAGCGCGACGTGCTCCTGAATGCGCGCGCCGCGGCCGGAAAGCTCGGCCTGCCGCCCGCGCTCGCCGACAACCTGCTGCGGCTCCTGATCCGCAGCTCCCTCGCGACCCAGGAGCAGGCGCAGCTCGCCGCGCAGGGGCAGGGCGCGGGACGGCGCGCGCTGGTGATCGGCGGCGGCGGCAAGATGGGCCGCTGGTTCGTCGAATTCCTCGATTCCCAGGGTTTCGAGGTGGAAGTGGCGGACCCGTCGGGACCGCTCGGCGCGCGCGCGCACCGCACCGACTGGCAGTCCGACGAGCTGTCGCACGAAGTGATCGTCGTCGCGACGCCGCTCGGCATCACGGCCTCCATCCTCGAGCAGCTCGCGCGCCACCGGCCGCCGGGGCTCGTGTTCGACATCGGCTCGCTGAAGACGCCGCTGCGCAAAGGGCTCGAGGCCTTGCGCGAGGCGGGCGTGCGGGTCGCCTCGCTGCACCCGATGTTCGGCCCCGACACCGACCTGCTGTCGGGCCGCCACATCATCCACGTGGACATCGGCCGGCCGGATGCCCTCGCCGACGCGCAGGCGCTGTTCGCCTCGACGATGGTCGAGCAGGTCGTCACGACGCTCGACGACCACGACCGCCTGATCGCCTACGTGCTCGGGCTCTCGCATGCGATCAACATCGCCTTCTTCACGGCGCTCGCCGAGAGCGGCGAGGCGGCGCCCCGGCTCGCGAAGCTCTCGAGCACGACCTTCGACGCGCAGCTCGCCGTCGCCTCGCTGGTGGCCGGAGACAGCCCGGCGCTCTATTTCGAGATCCAGGCGCTCAACCAGTACGGCGGCGAGTCGCTCGCGGCGCTGGTCGAGGCGGTCACGCGCGCTGCAAGCCCTGGTTGCGAACCAGGATGCCGCGGGTTTTGCGCGCCTGATGCGGCGCGGGCAGACCTACCTCCAGGATCGTGCCGCCGCCCGCCAGACCTGATATGCTTAATGAGAGTCATTCTCATTAACCATATTGAGGCATCCATGAGCTTCCGTATTGCCCTGCTGCGGCCGCCTGGCGGCGCTCGCCGTCCTGGCCGGCATCGCGATTTGCCGGCCCGGCCCAGGCCGCCGGCGAGCCCCTCGTCGTCTACACCGCGCGCAAGTACCAGCTGGTCGAACAGCTGTTCCAGGAGTACGGCCGCGAGCGCGGCATCGAAGTGAAGTCCGTCACGGATGACGGCGCGCCGCTCATCCAGCGCCTGACCGCGGAGGGCGCGAACAGCCCCGCGGACGTCTTCATCTCCGTCGACGCCGGCGACCTCTGGCGCGCGACGCAGGCGGGCCTGCTGCAGCCGGTCAAGTCGCGCGGCGCTCGAGGCGGCGATCCCCGCGCACCTGCGCGACCCGGAGGGCCACTGGTTCGGCCTCGCCGTGCGCGCACGCACGATCGCCTACTCGACCGCGCGCGTGAAGCCCGTCGGATCTCTCGACCTACGCCGCGCTCGGCGACGCGCGCTGGAAGGGCAAGCTGTGCCTGCGCAGCGGCAAGGCCGTCTACAACCAGTCGCTGGTCGCGATGTTCATCAACGACATGGGCGAGGAGGCGACCGAGCGCATGGTGCGCGCCTGGATCGCGAACCTTGCCGCCGAGCCGTTCTCGAACGACACGCTGATGCTCAAGGCGATCGCCGCGGGCCAGTGCGACGTCGGCATCACGAACAGCTACTACCTCGGGCGCCTGCAGCACGAGGAGAAGGACCTCCCCGTGCAGATCTTCTGGGCGGACCAGGCGGGCAAGGGCACGCACGTCAACATCTCGGGCGGCGGCGTCACCAAGAACGCGAAGAACCGCGCCGAGGCGGTCCGCTTCCTCGAGTGGCTCGCCTCGCCCGCGATCCAGCAGCGTTTCGCCGCGGTCAACTTCGAGTTCCCGGCGAATGCGGGCGTCGACCCGCTGCCGGAAGTGAAGGCCTGGGGCACGTTCAAGCCGAACGACGGTCAACGTCGGCCTCATCGGCAAGACGCAGCCCGCGGCCGTCATGCTGATCGACCGCGCCGGCTGGCGCTGACCGGCTGCAGCGCGGCCGACCGTGAACGCCGTCGACCGCCGCGCGCGGGTCCCAGCGATCGCCGCGATCCTGGTCGCGCTGCCGATGGTCGCGGTGCTCGCGGCCGATCGTGCACGGCGCGACCGGCGCCGATCCCGCGCTCTGGGCGCACCTGCACGGAGCACGTGCTCGCGCGCGTCGTCGTCAACACGGCGGTGCTGGTCGTCGGCGTGGTCGCGATCGCGGTGGCGCTCGGCACCTCGCTCGCCTGGCTGACCGCCGCCTGCGACTTTCCCGGGCCGCGGCTTCTTCTCCTGGGCGCTGCTCCTGCCGATGGCGATGCCGGCCTACGTGCTCGCCTTCGTCGCGGTCGCGACGCTCGACTACGCGGGCGTCGTGCCGACCGCGCTGCGCGACCTGGTTCGGCGCCGGACTTCGCCGTGCCGCCGATCCGCTCGACCGGCGGCGTGATCGCGGTGCTCGGCCTCGCGAGCTATCCCTACGTCTACCTGATGGCGCGCGGCGCCTTCCTGACGCACGGCGCGCGCGTCGCTCGAGGCCGCGCAGTCGCTCGGCTTCGGTCCCTGGGCGGGGCTCGTTCCGCGTCGCGATCCCGCTCGCGCGCCCCTGGCTCGCGGGCGGCGCGGCGCTCGTCGCCATGGAGACGCTCGCCGACTTCGGCGCGGTATCGGTCTTCAACTACGACACGTTCACGACCGCGATCTACAAGGCCTGGTACGGCCTGTTCTCGATCGAGACGGCGCTCGGCCTCGCGCTGCTCCTGCTCGGTTTCGTCGCGATCGCGCTCGCCGCCGAGCGTCTCGCGCGCGGGCGCGCGCGCTACACGGCGGCCGATTCCGGCACCCGCGCCGCCGGCGCGGCTCGCGCTCCCCGGCGCGCGCGGCTGGTTCGCCTGCGCCTTCGCGGCCGCGGTCTTCGCGCTCGGCTTCGTGCTGCCGGCGCATCGCGCTGGCGCGCTGGGCGCTCGAGGTCGCACCGCTCGACCTCGACGTGCGCTACGTCGACTACATCCTGCGCACGCTCGCCCTCGCCGGCATGGCGGCGCTCGCCTGCCTCGCGCTCGCCGCTCGCGCTCGGCTACGCGACGCGCCTGTCGGTGCGGGCCGCGCTGCCGCGCGGCCGCGCGGCATCGCGACGCTCGGCTACGCGATTCCGGGCACGGTGCTCGCCGTCGGCGTCGTGACTGCGCTCGGCGGGATCGACGGCGCCTGCCGCGCGGTCGCGGGCGGCGAGGGGCTGTGGCTGCAGGGCACGGTGCTCGCGCTGCTGTTCGGCTACGTCGCGCGCTTCCTCGCCGTGGCGCACGGCCCGGTGCAGGGCGGTTTTGCGCGTATCCGGCCCGCGCTCGAAGAGGCGGCGCGCTCGCTCGGACTCGCGACCGCGCGAGCTCGTCACGCGCCTGCACCTGCCGCTGCTCGGCGCCGGCGTCGGCACGGCGCTCCTGCTCGTGTTCGTCGACGTCATGAAGGAAATGCCGATCACGCTGATGACCCGGCCCTTCGGCTGGGACACACTCGCGGTGCGGGTGTTCGAGATGACGGCGGAGGGCGAATGGCAGCGCGCCGCGCTGCCGGCGCTCGCGATCGTGGTCGCGGGCCTCCTGCCCGTCGCCCTGCTGACCTGGAGGATGGAGCGTGCGGCTCGAGCTGCGTGAAGTCTCGCGGTCGTTTCCCGGCGTCGCGGCCGTCGACCGGCTGTCGCTCGACCGTGGACGCGGGCCGCATCGGCTGCCTGCTCGGGCCTTCGGGCTCGGGCAAGAGCACGGTCCTGCGCTGCATCGCCGGCTTCGAGCGGCCGGACGCCGGCGAAGTGCTGCGCCGGCGGCGAACGTGCTGTCGGGCCCGGCGACCTGGGTGCCGCCGGAGCGCCGGCGCATCGGCATGGTGTTCCAGGACTTCGCGCTGTTCCCGCACCTCGACGCCATGGCGAACGTCGCCTTCGGCCTGCGCGACGCTCGACCGCGGCGCGCGCCGCCGGCGTGCGCTGGAACTCCTCGAGCTCGTCGGCCTCGCGCGCGCGAGGCTGGCCGCTACCCGCACGAGCTGTCGGGCGGCCAGCAGCAGCGCGTCGCGCTCGCGCGCGCGCTCGCACCGCGTCCGCGCCTCGTGCTGCTCGACGAGCCGTTCTCGAACCTCGACGCCGACGTGCGCACGGAACTCGCGCAGGCCGTGCGCGCGGCGCTGCGTCGCCGAGGGCGCGACGGCGCTCCTCGTGACGCACGACCAGCGCGAGGCGTTCGCGATCGCCGACGAGATCGGCGTGCTGCGCGCCGGCCGGCTCGAGCAATGGGATGCGCCCTGGAAGCTCTATCACTCGCCGAGCGACGCGCTTCGTCGCGGACTTCGTGGGCGAGGGCACGTTCATCCCGGGCACCGTGCTCGGGCCCGGGTCGCGTCTCGACCGAGCTCGGCGTCATCGAGGGCCAGCTCACGCAGGACCAGCCGCCGGGCACGCTCGTCGACCTGCTGCTGCGGCCCGGACGACGTGATCCACGACGACGTCAGCGAGCTGCGCGCAGAAGTCGTCGAGCGCGCATTCCGCGGCGCCGAGTTCCGCTACAAGCTGCGGCTGCCCTCGGGCGCGACTGGCGCTTTCCTTCGTGCCGAGCCACCACGACCATGCGATCGGCGAGCGCATCGGCATCCGGCTCGATGCGCAGCACCTCGTCGGGTTCCCGCGCCTCTGACATTCCGGACTGGAGGGATCCATGCGTGCACGACTGGCTCTCGCTTCGCTGGCGGTGCTTGCGGCAGTCTGCGGCTGCGCCGCGACGCCCGGTCCGGCCGCCTGCCGTTGCGCCAACATCCGTCGATCCGCTGCAGCGACGGCGAACGAATGTGCGCTTGCAGGTCGGGCAGTCAGCGTCGGTGGACGACGCAGGGATTCAAGGTCACGTTCGAAGCGGTTGAGGGCGATGCGCGCTGCCCGACGGGTGCGCAATGCATCTGGGCAGGCAGCGCCATCGTGCGGTTATCCGTGGCCGGGACTTCCGGAACCGACGACGTTCGCGCTCCACACGCTCGCCCGCGACAGGACCGAACGCGGCTGCCTATGAAGGATGGGCGATTCGCCTCGTGTCGCTCGAGCCGTATCCGGTCGACCGGGCGCGAGATCGCGCCGGCCGCCTATGTCGCGACGCTCAGCATCGAGCGCGGCGACGCGGGACTCCGCGACGCAATAGGTCTCTTCTCCCGGGCGAAAAAAAGGGGCGCCCTTGCGGGCGCCCCGGTCGAGTCCAATCAATTTCTCTGATCCGTTCAGTCGATGCCGATCAGCGGCACTGCTCGACCTTCACGTTGTCGACGTACCAGCCGAAGGTGCCGAAGCCGCCATCGTCGCCGATCGTCGAAGCGCAGGCGGACGATGTCGCCCGGTGCCGCGATGCCGGTCAGGTCGATGATCGAGCGTGCCCCAGGTACCCGTCCACGGCGCCGTCGTCGTTGCCCGTGAACGCCGGCTGGTTCGCGAGCGGGTTGGTGTTGCAGCTGGCGCGGTGATCAGCGTCGTCGTTGTATCGCGTTGTAGATGAACGCAGCGCCGGCCACGAGCTGCGTAAGCCCCGCCGTTCACGCTGATCTGCACGTTGCCGCCATCCCAGCCGTACTCCGTCGCGACCCAGTGGTCGAAGGAGACGCGCGGGATGTTGCCGCTCGACGGAACTTCGATGGCCGGACCGTCGAGGTACAGGACAGCCGTCTCGTCACCGCCGGGCCCGCAGGTGCCGCCCGGGAAGTCGGGTCCGAAGAAAGCCTTGCCGCCGCGCTCGTCCGGCAGGTCGTTCACGATCGACCAGGCCCGCTCCGTGAAGTCGGGCGTCGTGCCCGCGTCACTGACGGTCCACAGCTTGGCCGAACGCGCCGGGCGCTCGAAGTTGTCCGAGAACAGGTTGCGCGGGCTGTTGCCGCTCGGCGGGCAGACCGCCGGCGGATCCTGTGCGAGCAGGGGCTGGAAGCCGCACTGCTCAGGCGCGGTGCGGAATTCCACGGCCCGCACGGCACGCTTCAGCTGCCTGCAGTTGTTGGCCGTGATCTTCTGGCCCGAGGCCGCCCCGGTCGCGAGCGAGCGCAGGTTCCTGCCGATCAGGTCATCGCAGGCCTGCTCGAGCGCATCCGCGTGGTCCGCGAAGTCGGTCGCCGGATGCTGGTAGGCGACCTTCGCCCGGTACCAGATGTGCGTCGCCTTCGTCAGGCCGATGCCGTTGACGGTCTCCCCGTTGTGGGTGCCGCCGTCCACCAGCAGCGAGAACGCGCGGTTGTCCACGCCCGAGTTGATGTGCACGCCGCCCTGGTCGTCCGTGCTGCACCAGTAGAGCGGGTCGGACACGCGGTTCGGGTTGCCGTAGCAGTTCGGCTCGTGCATGTCGCGCAGCGCGCCGACGAGTCCGGGTGCGGTGCTGTCCTCGCCCATCAACCAGCGCGCGCTGGGTTATCGGTTCCCATCGCGCCCTGGCTCATCGTGACGTTGACCGCAGTGCCGGCCAACTCGCGCCTTGATGGCGGTCGCGTCGTTCTGCGATGACGCTGAGCGAGCCGATGGTCGGATCGAAACCGGGGGTCGGGCCCATGAAGATGACGACGTGTGCCGACGCTGGTTGTTGCCGATGATGGCGGCGATCGCGCCGTTGTCTTCGGCGTTCTTAACTTTCTGCGAAAAACCGCAGGCGCCGCGGTCGATGAAGGCGATCTTGCCGGCAACTGCGCGCGGCATTGACGAATGGAGTATCGCAGCCGTCGGAAGTTGCCCCGGCTCCGCCACCGTCATCGACCAGCACGATGTCGGATGTGATGTCGAAAACCTGCGCGCCGAAGGTGGCCGTGCCATTGGCTTTTTCACCGGCGATGGCCGCCGGCGAATTGACCTTGAGCATCGGCGGCAACGGCGTGTGGATCGAGCACACGCCCGCCGTGCGCGGGTCGTTGCCGGGCACGTCGTCGCGCGTGTTCAGCCGGTCGACGACTTCACCGAAGATGTCGGATGCAGGCTTCGTTGAGCGCGCCCGACTGCCAAGCGTAGATCAGGCCGTCCGTGTACTCGGTGTACGCGTGCGTCCATTCGTGGCCGGTGACGTCGTCCGTCGTGATGCCCGGGCAGAACGAGATGAAGAAGCCGTTCCACGATGCGTTCGGGCAGTTGTCGCCGCGATTGAAGATCGAATCCATGGTCGCGCCGGCGCCGTCGTATGAGCTGCGAGCCGAAGCCGTTCTTGAAGAGGTCGTAGGTCTCCTTCGAGGCCAGGATCATGTTGTCGGCCTCGACCGTGCCGGTCGGGAAGGCGTCGCCCTCGACCCAGAACGGGCTGTCCGGGTAATTCGGCCCCGGCGCCGGCTGGCCCTCGCCGTCATAGGCGCGGCGATTGATCGTGTCGGGCGTACCGGAAATCTTGCGGATGGGCTTGTTGGTGTGGGCGTCGACGTACACGAAATCGCGCACGCGACCGTTGCTCACTTCGACTTCGTAGGCGAGGTAGTTCTTGCCCGGCGTGCCACTCGTCAGCTTGTCGCGATAGACGAGCAACCGGCTCGCGCGTGCCGTTGCGCCCTTGCGCTTGGCGAACGCGACGGCGACGGAGCGGGCCTCGCTGTCCGAGCGGGTCGCCGCGGCCGAGACGTCGATGTCCGGGATGATCGTGCCGTTCACGACCGTGATGCGGCCGCTGGCGTCGAAATGCACCTTGAGTTGTGCACCGAAGACGGGCAGTGCGCCGTAGCGCTGCGCGTAGGTCAGGTGAGTCTGGCCCAGCTCGTCCGTCTCGCTGCGGCGCAGCTCGAGGTCGCGGCTGCCGGCGCGCAGGCCGAAGGCCGCGCCGTGGCGGTCGAGGAAGGAGGCGGCCGAGGCGCCGAGCTTCGCTGCCGACTGCTTGCTGACCTGGGTCGCTGGCGCACCGAGGTCGAGCGACACGGTCGGTGCTACGCGTACGAAGCGCGCGGCGCCCGTCGCGGGATTGATGCTCACTTGCGCGCCGGAAATTTCGGCCTTCAGCCGCTCGATGGCGGGGCCGGTACGGGAATCCTGGGATGCGGCTGCATGGGCGGCTACACCGACTACAGCCGTGCACGCGGCGCCGATGAACCATCGCGCGATGGAATGCGACATGATTTCTCCCCCTCTTGTTTCTCGTCCTGAGCGCGTGCGTGAAGTTTCTCCACGCAGGTGAGCTCATCGCGCAAGCTACGCCCGCGTTTGTCTGCTCGCAAGCATTTCATGTCGATGACAAATGAAAACGGTCGATTACCGCGACGCGCAGTGCGACACCCGCTTTACATAACTTGTCCGACCTCACTGCCGGCGGCGCGACGGCGCTGCTCGTCACGCACGACCAGCTCGAGGCGTTCGCGATCGCCGACGAGATCGGCGTTCGTGCCCAGCGACCACGGCCATGCGATCGGCGGGCGCCGGCATCGCCCTGACTTCCAGGCGGCGCAAGGCTGGCGTGGATTTGAAAACTGAGCGGGCTATTGAAGGGGTTGCGGCTTGCTCATGCGGGATCCCGGGCGGCAGCCGCGCGATCCAGTTCTTCGGCAAGGATCGGGACGCCGAGATTGCAGGCCTGCATACCCTGCGAGACACAGATCTTGAGAACCTCCATGATCTCCTCGATCGTCACGCCGAGCTTCAGCGCCGTCTGGATGTGCCGTCGTGTTCCCGGGTGCGTACATGTGAGTGATTGACGCATCGACGGCGATGCTCAGTAGCTCCGCCAGCTTGGGAGAGAGGACCCCGCTGGTGTAGACCGGGAGGCTCGCAGCGATGATCGCTTCCGTCCACGCCGCGTCAATTTCAAAGAATCCGTCCCAGCCCGTGTTCCATTGGCCCGCTGGCTTTCATCTTGTCGCAAACCGGAGTCGCCGACGGTTTGTTCGGGCCCGGCTTCACGCCGGCGGCTTTCGCTTCTTCCAGCAGAATCGGTGCGCCGAGGCTCGCGCGTATGGATCGACAGCAGTGACGCGATCTTGATGATCATCAAGATTTCTTCGCGGGTCGCGCCGGCTTCGAGCGCGCCGCGAATGTGACGGCGCGTTCCGCCTGCGTTCAGGTTCGTACAGGCAGCGTTCACCGCAATGCTGATCAACTCGACGTCTTTACGCGGCAGTACGCCGCAGGTCCACGGATCCTTGGACATCTTGAGACACTGGTCCAGCCAGACCGGATCCCATTCGCGCAGCTTGGCCAGCGTCGTGTCGTCCCAGGGACCGGTTGATGTCGATTCCAGTTCGTTCGCTACGGTCATTTGCCATCTCCTGTTGCTACGAGCACTTCGCGCTCACGCGTTCTGAGAGTCACGGCAGCTACGAGCCCACTAATGTGGCACTCGATCGGGTTTCAGGGCTAGTCGCCCGCGCCTCGACGCGCCTGTTGAGATCCTTGATCGCGTCCTGAAAAGTCGCAAGCAGCGCCGCCGTGGAGACGCCGATCATCAAGGCGCCGTTGATGGCCTCGAGCGGCCCGAGGAACCGGTTCCGCTCCGACATGACGATGTCGCCGTAGCCGAGCGTGGCGAAGTTCACCGCCGAGTGATAGACGGCTTCGCCGAACGTCTCGAATTCCCCGATCAGCAGGAAGACGACGGCCCAGATCGCAGAGCTGGGCGAGATTGCCGAGGACCAGGAGCATCATGACGGCAGTTGATGACGAGCAGCGTCGACCATGACGACGCCTTGGTCTGCCAGACGTCGTGGCGGCGCGCGTAGTAGCGGATCGCCTGGACGAGCAGCGTCGACTGGAGCACCAGGCAGAGCGTACATCGTGCCGACGCCAATCAGGAGGATCCTGAGCATCAGCGGGTCCCCAGGGCAGGCGGCAGTTCAGGCGCGGCCGTCTGCGCTGCGCCCGCGCAGCCATTCCAGCGCGGCGATCGCGGCCCATGCGTACAAGCGTGACGATGACGAAGAGGCTGAACCGGACCGCGAACGCCGCGTACGGGTCCTTGCCGTTCGCGCTGTCGTCGACGGCCGGACAGAACATGAACAGGAAGTTGAAAGTCACGTCCTGCCAGAAGGCCGGTGGATGGCGGCTGGGCAGCACGCCGTAGGTCTTGGCCGCGATGTAGAGGCCGAGCAGCAGCATCAGCAGGAAGAACATCCACAGGCTCGGCCAGAGCTTCAAGCCGAACCAGAACAGGATCGCGAACAGGCCGCCGAGAAACGTGGCGCCGACTATCGCGCGCCCCACAGTCCGCGCGCTGAGGACGGAAGCCTGCTGGGACAGCGTCACCGATTTCATGATGACGGGAAGGAACATCGCAGGATTGATGAACGCCATCGTCACGGGCACCAGCACGATCAGCGTGGATCGCAAGGCAATCCAGCGGGTTTCGACCGGATCGACAGGCGGAGGCGCCGGCGGCGCTGCTCCCGGCGGGTCCTCCGGAAAGAAGGGATAGACGATCTGCTGGCTTGCGATCGCAAACGTGATGCCGAGCAGCAGCGCCTTCATCACGGTGACGGCAAGCGAAAAGTCCACCTGGCCTGCGCCGGGGACAAACGCGCAACCGACCGCCACGCAGCGTACCGACGAGAGCCTGGCGAAGGCCGATGCTGATGATCGTGCCGAGGTACAGGCCAGTGGCAATGATCAGGAGCGCGGTCACCGGGTACTTGCCCAGCAAGGGTGTCAGCATCAATCCCACGCCCAGCGTGATGACGACGACGCGGCACAGGCTCAGCATGGCCTTTCAATCCCATCGGTGGCGCAGGCGCGGTCGTGAGCAGGGCTCCGAAAAATGGAGCGAAGAACGGCATCGGCATCTCCAGGCCGTAGCCGAGCGCGAGCGACAGCGCGACGACCGAGGCGAGGCGAAACGTGCGCCGCGCGGCGAGCGGCATCACGGTCAGATCACCTCAATAGGCATAGGAGAGGACGCTCGCCAGGCGGAGGTACGCCTTGCCCAGCAGCTTGAGGACGCTGGTTCCTTCGCTATAGGCCATGACGGTCGCCTGTCCGCCGATCCGCAGGTTGCGCTGCAATGCCGCGTCCTGCTGCGTGTCGAAGCCGATGATGACCGGGAAGCGCTGGGACTGCCGCAGCCAGTCGCGGTCGTTCTGGATCGTCGGCAGGGTTCCCGCCGGCTGGTCGCCGCCCGGGCTGGTTCCGAGGCCGACGCTGCGAACCTCGCCCTTGAACACGCGTCCCGGCAGTACGTCGAACAGGATTTCGACCGGCGTGCCGACTTCCACGTGGCCCAGGTTGTTCTCGGTGAACTCGGCGTTGATCCAGACGTCGTCGATCACGATCAGCGTCAGCACCGGGCTGCCGGTGCCGGCGTAGCGACCCACGTCGGCGGTGAGGTCCGTGACCACGCCGCGTGAAGGCGCCTTGACCAGCGTATTGGCGAGGTCGAGCTCGGCCTTCGCCACCGCGGTCAGGGCCGTCTTGAGTATCGAGTTGTCTGCGGCATCGTCGCCGCCCATCTGCTCGATGGCTCGCTGGATGTCGGCCTGGGCGGCGGTGACCTGGGCCCGCGCCTGCTCCAGGGTGGCCTGTGAAACTTCGACGCGGCGCACCGAAATGGTGCCCGGGTCTTCCTTGTGCAGTCGTTCGAGCCGCTCGGCATCCTGCCGCGCCTTGCGTTCATTCGCTCGCGCGGCGAGCAGATTGGCGCGAGCCGCATTGACGGCTTCGCTGCCGGCCCCGACCTGCCGGCCGGCGTTCTCGAGATCGGACCGCGCCCTGTCCAGCGCAATCTGGTACTGCGAGCGGTCGATCTCGAACAGCGGCTGGTCCTTCTCCACCTCCTGGTTGTTCTTGGCCCAGACGCGCGTCACCGTTCCGGCGACCTCGGGCGCGACGCCGACGACATAGCCCTCGATCCGCGCCTGCGAGGTGTAGGGCGTGTAGCGATCGGCGAGCAGGTACCAGGTGAGGCTGAGGACGATGGCGAGCGCGACGCCGATGCCGCCCTTCTTGACGACCTGTTTGGCGTCCTTCTGCTTCTCTTCCGCCACGTTGTCCTCGCTTTGCTCGCTACTCATGATGTTCGACCCATAAAGACTACGGTTTCGAGTCCGTCGGCACCGGTTCACTCAGCAGGTCGCCCCAGTTCGTCCGGTCCTGCATCGTTTCGCGCACGGATTCGGGAATCATCTGTTCCAGCGTCATGTCGGTCCAGCCGCCGCCGATGGACTTGTAGAGCGCGATGATGGCGCTGATGTGGGCGCTGTGATTGAGCAGTTGCTGCTCCTCCTGCGCGAACAGGGCTCGCTGGGCATCCAGCACGCGCTGGAAGTCCGCATAGCCTTCCTGGTAGAGCGTATCCGCAAGGTCGAGCGATCGCTGCGCGGCGTCGAACGCTCCGTCGAGGAATTGCTGCTGCTCGGCGGTCTTCACGACGCCGATTGCGGAATCGTCGATTTCACGCGCAGCCTGGAGCACGTTGTCCTGGAATACCTCGATGGTCTGCTGCAAGCGGGCATCCTGCAGGCGCACATTGCCGCGAATCCGCCCGAAGTCGAACACGTTCCAGCTCAGCGCGGGACCGACGAGGAGGCTGCTCGTGTCCGGGCTGTTCGCCAGGGAATTCGCGCTCCAGCCGATGCTGCCGAGCAGCGTGATGGCCGGGAAGTAGTCGGATTTCGCAACGCCGATCTGCGCCGACTGCGCGGCGACCTGCCAGGCGGCCGTGCGGATGTCCGGCCGGCGCAGCAGCAGCTCGGCCGGAATTCCCTGGACGACCAGCGGCTCGACGGCCGGCAACGGCCCCTGGACGGACGCCAGTTCCGGCACCTCGCCGGGCTTGCGGCCGAGCAGGGCGGCGAGGGCGTTGCGCTGCCTCACGAGCGTCGCCTGAAGATTCGGGATCGTCGACAGCGTCGCGAGGTACTGGGTCTTGGCCTGCTGCACGTCCAGCTCCGAGTCCTGGCCCGCCTTGAATATCTTCTCCGTGATCTCGAGGCTGCGTTTCTGGATGGCCGCATTGCGCTCGGCGATGTCGATGCGAAGCAGCGTCGTCCGGTAGCCGAAGTACAGGTCCGCCACCTGCGCGCTCAGCAGCACCTGGACGTCGTGCTGGCTCGTGATGGAGGCGAAATAGGCGGCGTTCGCCGATTCGATGCCGCGCCGGAATCGTCCCCAGAAATCCAGTTCCCAGCCCATGTCGAAGCTGGCCTGGTAGCTCTCGAAGCTGAGATCCTGCCCGCCGCCCTCGCTGCTGCTCCACGTGGGCCGCGGAGCCGCTGACCTGGTTCAGCTGCGGATAGCGGTTGCTGCCGGCAATGCCGAGCAGGGCCCGGCTCTCCAGGATGCGCAGGCCCGCGATGCGCAGCGTCGGATTTTCGCGTCGCGCCGTCTCGACCAGGCCGTTCAGCTCCGGTTCGTTGAACAGCTGGGTCCAGAAGCGCAGGTCGGTCTGGGTCTGTTGCTCGGGTTGCCCGATCTGGCCGTACAGGTCGGAATGCCAGTCGTTGAGCCAGGCGACGTCGGGTTCCTGGTAGTCCGGACCCACGGTGACGCAGGCGCTGAGTGCGAGCGCGGCCAGCGAGCACGGCCGCACTGCGGCGACATGTCGTTTCGGAGCCGTGTTCACAGCGACGGAACCCGGCGAAGTCGGTTACGGCGTGTTCGGGTTCGGCTGCGTCGACCCATTCCATGAACAGCTGGTAGCCGACGGCCAGCAGTACGCCGCCGACGAACAGGCCGATGATTCCGCCCGCGACCATCCCGCCGAGGGCGCCGATCAGGATCACCGGCATGGGCGCATCGACACCACGGCCGAGCAGCAGCGGCTTGAGCACGTTGTCGGCCATGCCGGCGATTCCCAGATAGATCGTCCACACGATATTGCTCGTCGTGGAGCCGTCTCCGGACACCCAGAGCCAGGCGATCGCCGGCAAGGTCACGATCAGGGCCGGCACCTGGAGGATGCCGAGGAACATCACGAGCAGCGCCAGTACGCCCGCCGCCGGGATGCCGGCGAACATGAATCCCATGCCGAGCAGGATGGCCTGGATGAAGGCGACGCCGATGACGCCGGCCGCAACCGAGCGCACCGTCGCGGTCGCGAGCTTCTGCATCCTGGGGCCGCGCACCGGGTCGGTCAGCCGGCTGAAGATGCGCCGTCATCGCGCGGCTGCCGGACTCCGCGTAGGCCATCATGATCGCGGCGATGATCAGCGCGCCGAGGAACAGCAGGACCGCGATTGCCGTGCTGGCGGCCGCCGCCAGGCCCTTCCGGGACAGGTCCTTCAGCTGTTCCTGGTTCTCGCTGACGAACGCCGGCAGGTTGGTGGCTGCCGCAGTTCCACACCGCATAGACCTTCTTGCCGACGATCGGCCATTCGGCGACGCCGGGGCTCGGCGCCGGGATATGCAGTGTGCCGGCCTGGGCAGCGGCGGCCACTTCCTGCACGTGGGTCGCGAACGAATTTCCCAGCATCACGGTCGGCACGCCCAGCAGCAGGAGTCCCACCAGCGTCAGCACGGTCGCAGCAAGGCCGCGCCGTCCGCCCATGCGTGCGGCCAGCTTGGCGTTCAGGGGTTCGAGCGCGACCGCCAGGATCAGGCCCCAGATCATGAGGTTTGCGAACGGGGCAAACACGCGCGCGCACATGACGGCGAGAAAAACGATCAGGCCGAACCGGATCAGGGTCTCCAGGAGGTCCCTGGACAGCATGCTTTCGAAGCATCGCTTCGTTCGTCGACATGGCTGACTACTCCTTCGCGGATTTCTCGGGTCGTCAGACAGGCGGCGATAGAGCTGAACGATGGCTTCTTCGGCGACGAGCATCGCGATGACGACGACGATCAGGACCACGACTCCGTGGAACGGCCCGCCGAAATAGACGTCGTCGCCGAACGCAAAGACAAGCGCCTCGAGTATGACGAACTTGGAACCGAACAAGATGAGCCACGCCGTGAAGTAACGCATGAACTTCGCGAAGCCGCCCGGCTTGGCCTTGAAATAGTTCGCGACGCGATGCTCGAGCGCAATCGTCGCCTTCAGCAGCACCTGCAGCAACACGGCGGCGAAGCAGCGAGATCGTGAACGAGTCGATGACGACGTTCTCGGAATACTCGACGAACAGGTTCAGCACCGTGAGGTCGATCAGGATCCCGGTGAAGTACCGGAGGAACAATCTTTGCTTGTTGGAAGGCGTCTGCGCAGGCTGGGAGCAGGAAGCTCTTCTTGCCGTTCTCGGGGGTGGCCATCGGTCAGAACTCCTTTTCCTCGGTCTCGCGTGACTGCGCAGCGTATCGACCTGGCGGAACTTGGCCCAGGCATTGGAGAGCGAGAACAGGATCGGCTTGCCGATGACCTTGCCGAGGCTGATCGGCAGCGCGAAATGGCGATCGTTCGAGAAGTAGTTGAAGAACTTCCGGTAGTCGTCGTCCGCCTCGCCGAGCACGATTCCGCGCGGCGAAGCTGCCGCAGAAAGTCGCCCACGGAATGCCGACGCAGCCGAGGATGAACCGCACGTGCGGCAGCTCGCGCGGCTTCGCGATGACCGGCAGCAGGTCGCGCGTCATGTCGATCTGGCCGGGCCAGAACTGCATGAAGGAGAGATCGCGCAATTCCGGGAAGTGGCTCCGGAAGTCCTCGATGATCTTGCGGATGACGCGCGGATTGTTGTACGCATCCCTGAGATAGGTGGTGACCGGCGTGCCGCCGCCCAGCAGCAGGCGATTGTCGCCGGTCAGCCGGAAATACGAATAGACGAGCTTCGAGTCCCAGCACTGCAACTGTTCGCCGGACGGAAACAGGATCCGGAGTTCGCGGTCGGTCAGCGGCTCGGTCACGCTCAGGAACGTCTGCGCGTGGAAGGCCTCGTCGGCCAGCGGACTGATCGACGGGTTCATCTTGTCGATGGCGACGATGATGTGGTCCGCCGTCACGCTGCCGGCATGCGTGTAGGCCGTGTGATCCTCGAGCCGCTCCATCTCGGTGCTTTCGTAGACCTGCATGCCGTTCTCGACCACCAGGTTCTTCAAGCCCTGGAGGGTCGCCAGCGGATTGATCCCGTAGGTTCGCGCCATAGCGGATGCCCGCGGTGTAGTCCTGCGCCCCCAGGATTCCCTTCAGCTGGCTCTCGTCGTAGACGCGCTGGTCGGTGAATCCGACGCTCTCGCGGCACTCGCGCTCCTCCTGCACGGCATGCCTGCCGCCCTTGCCGAGCCCGAGGAACAGCGAGTCCTGCTTCAGCAGTCCGGCCTGGATGTCGTATTTCTGGATGGTGCTGACGATGCGCTCGATGCCGCGGCAGGGCGCTTCCCAGATCTCGCCGGCGGCCTTCGCGCCGTAGCGGCGCACGAGCTGGTGCAGCTCGAGTTCGCTGTCGGGCGTCAGCATGCCGGCGCTGCGGCCCGAAGAGCTGCCGCCGACGATGTTCTTCTCGATCAGCACGACGCTCAGTCCCTTGTTCAGGAACTCGGCGGCCGCGCTGATGCCGCTGAATCCGCCGCCGACGATGAGCACGTCGCACTTGATGTCCTTCGTCAGCGGCGGACAGTACGTGTGCGCATTGACCATCAACGTGGTGAACCACCAGTTCTGGTTGACCAATCTGCATCTGCGGCCACTGCTTACTTCCTTGGCTCGTTGGACGGACCGGGTCGACTCACTCTGCACCGGGAACTAGCGGAAATCTGCTCAGGACGCACTGCCGGCGCATCAGAAGCAGGAACAGCGGCACGCCGATGAGCGCCGTCAGCGCGCCGACCGGGAGTTACCGCGGCGCGACGATCGTGCGGGCGAGCGAGGTCGGCGACCACGAGCAGCGCGCCGCCCGCGAGCGCCGCCGCCGGAATCACGGCGCGGTGCGAGGAGCCGACGAGCAGGCGCACGAGGTGCGGCGTGACGAGGCCGACGAAGCCGATGCTGCCGGCCGTCGTGACGGCCGCCGCCGTCAGCAGCGAGGCGGCGACGTAGATCGCGATGCGCAGGCCCGCGCACCGGGACGCCGAGCAGGCGGGCCTGCAGTTCGCCGCGCGCGAGCGCATCGAGTGGCCGCGCCGCCAGCAGGCAAGCCGGGATCGCGGCGAGTGCGAGGGCGAGCAGCCACCAGGGCGTGCTGCACGTAACCGAAATCGCCGAGCAGCCAGAACAGCATGCCGCGCAGGCGCAGGTCGTCCGAGAGCGACAGCAGGAGGCTCACGATCGCTCCGCAGCCGGCGGCGACGACGACGCCGGTCAGCAGCAGCCGGGTCGTGGTCCAGCCGCCGGCGCCATGCGCGACCGCGAACACGAGCAGCATCGCGCCGAAGGCGCCGACCGCGGCGCCGACATCCACCACGAGGCCGGTGGCGCCGACGAGCATGAGCCCGAGCGCGCCGACCGCGGCGCCGCCCGAGACGCCGAGCACGTAGGGATCGGCGAGCGGGTTGCGCAGCAGCGCCTGCATCAGGACGCCCGCCAGCGCGAGCACGACGCCCGGTGCCGAAGGCGGCGAGCGCGCGCGGCAGCCGCAGTTCCCAGACGATCGTCTGCATCAGCGGGTCGCCGGCCGCCAGTCGTTCCCAGGGCGCGTCGATGCCGGAACTCCCGAGCGCAAGCGAGGCGGCGATCGCCGCGAGCGACGCGGCGACCAGCAGCAGGATCAAGGGCCCCGCGCGCATCCTCCCCATGCGCGCACTGTAGCCGATTAAAATCCGGTTCATGGACCGGGACACCGACTACATCGACGCCGACGGCTACCGGGCGAACGTCGGCATCGTGCTGATGAACGACGACCGCCAGGTCTTCATCGGCGGGCGCGTCGGGCGCGCGCGGCTGGCAATTCCCGCAGGGCGGGATCCGCCGCGGCGAGCGGCCCGAGGAGGCGCTGTACCGCGAGCTCACGGAGGAGGTCGGGCTTGCGCGCGGAGCAGGTCGAGGTCATCGCGCGGACCCGAAGCTGGCTGCGATACCGCCTGCCGCCGCAATTCGTGCGCCGCGACTCGACGCCGCTCTGCATCGGGCAGAAGCAGCGCTGGTACCTCCTGAAGCTCGGCGTCGGCGACTCGGCGCTGCGCTTCGATGCCACCGAGCAACCGCCGGAGTTCGACCGCTGGCGCTGGGTGGACTGGTGGGAGGCGGTCCACGACGTCATCTATTTCAAGCGCTGGGTCTACTCGCGCGCGCTTGCACGAACTCGGTGCGCACGCGTTCCCGGAAGGCCTGCCGCCCTATCCGCCGTGGTGGCGCGAGCGCGTCGGCGCGAATGCCCGCGACGGCGACGCCTGATTCAGAACGGACGGGCGACCGCGAGCAGCACGATGCCGATGAGCAGGAGCGACGGCACCTCGTTGAACCACCGGTACCAGCGCGCGCTGCGCGAGTTCCGCCCGGCGGCGAAATCGCGCATGAGGCGCCAGGTGCAGGCGTGGTACCCGACGAGCAGCGGCGACGAGCGCGAGCTTGGCGCGCAGCCAGCCGGTCTCGAGCAGGCCGGGGTTCAATGCCGAGCAGCCAGGCGCCGAAGGCGGCGGTCAGGACCGCGCCGATCGTCATGATGACGAAGAGCCGCGATTCCATGATGCGGAAGCGCTCGATCCCGGCGGTATCCGTGGTCGAAGCGTGGTATACGAACAGGCGCGGCAGGTAGAAGAGTCCCGCGAACCAGGTCACCATGAAGATCACGTGCCAGGCCTTGATCCAGGGCATCGGTTCGCACTCCCGTCCTGCCGGCGATTCTAGCGACGGCCTGCGCCCTTGAGCGAGAAATTCGGCAAGCGCGGCTGGCTCGCGCATCCTCGCGTCGCTCGCGATCCTCGCGCTCGCCTACGGCAGCTTCGAGCTCGGCCGCGCGAGCGCGGGCTACTTCGTCGTGAGCTCGATGCTCGAACGCCTGGACCTGCGCAAGCGCAACCAGGCGCTGTCGGACGAGAACGACTCGCTGCGCCACCGCGTGGCGGTTGCCGAGGTCGACCAGAAGGTCGACCGCCAGGCGCAGTCGGACGCGCAGCAGATGATGGGCGAGCTGCAGGTGGAGACGGCGCGGCAGAAGCAGGAGCTGCAGTTCTACCGCGGCCTGGTGGTGCGCCAGTACGGCTCCGGCACGCTCCGCGTGCAGGAGCTCAGCGTCCGCGCCGGAGGAGGAGGAACGCCGCTACCGCGTGCTGATCACCCTCGTGCAGGCGGCGACGCGTGATACCGTGGCGAACGGGACGGTGACCTTTGCCGTCGAAGGCAGGCAGGGCAAGGAAGCCGCGACGCTGCCGCTCCCGGACATCGAGATCGACAAGCGCAAGCAGTTCCCGTTCTCGCTGCGCTTCTTCCAGCAGATCGAGGTGCCGATCGAGCTGCCACTGGATTTCGAGCCCGAACGGCTCCATGTGGAGTACCAGCTCGGGCGCAGCCGCGAGCCGTCGAAGCAGACGTTCGACTGGCGCGTGGAGGGCGGGGAAGCGGCGCCGCTTTGACCCCCCGCGGGCCGGATCCTACAATTTGTCGACCGCCGGATGGACCCGGCATGGGAAGCAGTCGTGAGCGAATCGGCACAGAAAATCGAGGGACTCGTCTTCACGGACGCCGCCGCGCGCAAGGTGGGCGAGCTGATCCGTGAGGAGGGCAACCCGAAGCTGAAGCTGCGCGTGTTCGTCTCGGGCGGCGGCTGCTCGGGCTTCCAGTACGGGTTCACGTTCGACGAGAAGATCGAGGACGGCGACGCCGAATTCCCGAACCAGGGCGTGACGCTCCTGGTCGACCCGCTCTCGTTCCAGTACCTCGCCGGCGCGGAGATCGACTACCGCGAGGACCTCGAGGGCGCGCAGTTCGTCATCCGCAACCCGAACGCCACCACGACCTGCGGCTGCGGATCGTCCTTCTCGACCTGAAGAAAAAGGGGACGCACCCCTTTTCGGCGCGGCGCTGAAAAGGGGTGCGTCCCCTTTTTCTTAGCGGCCGCCGGCGTTGCCGGTGCCGCCTGCCCCGCGTGCGACCTGCACGGGCGCTGCGGCCAACGGATCGAGGCGTGCGAGCAACGGCGCGGTCTGCGCCTTGAAATCGGCCATCAGGCTCGCCGGAATCGGGTCCGCCTTGGGCGCCGTCACTTTCGCCGGGTTCTTGTGCACGCCGTTCACGCGGTATTCGTAGTGCACGTGCGGCCCCGAGGCGAGTCCCGTCATGCCGACGTAGCCGATCACCTGGCCCTGCTGGACGCGGTCGCCGACCTTAAGTCCCTTGGCGAAGCGCGACATGTGCCCGTAGAGCGTCGTGATGCCGCCGTTGTGCGCGAGCACCACGACGTTGCCGTAGCCGCCATTGCGGCCGCGGCTGACGATGCGGCCGCTGCCTGCCGCCTTGATCGGCGTGCCGCTCGCCGCGGCGAAATCGATGCCCTTGTGCGCGCGCACGCGGTTCAGCACCGGGTGGCGGCGCGCGAGGCTGAAGCCCGAGCTGATGCGCGCATAGTCGACCGGGTAACGCAGGAAGGCCTTGCGCACCGGCCGTCCGTCCGGCGTGAAGTATTCCGCGCGCCCATTCGGGCCGACGTAGCGCACGGCGCGGTAGGTCTTGCCGGAGTTGGTGAACTCGGCCGCGAGGATGTCGCCGTCGCGCACGAACTCGCCGTCCTGGAACTGCTGCTCGTGGGCGACGATGAAGCTGTCGCCCGGCTGCACCTGGTTGACGAAGTCGATGTCGTACTTGAAGACGTCGGCGAGTTCCACCGCGAGGCGGTCCGTGCCGCCGGCGGCGTTGACCGCGACATAGAGCGAGCTGTCCACGGAGCCGCTCAGCATTTTCTCGTCGGTCTCGAGCGGGTTCTCGACGATGTTCGCGCTGAAGCCGTCCTCGGCGCGGGTCACGGAGAGCGTTGCCGTCTCGTCGATGCGCCGCGTGAGCGACTTGATCTCGCCGTTCAGGTGCGTCAGCTGGATCACGTCGCCCGGCCGGATCATGTCGAGGCTCTTGCGGACGTCCGGGAGGCTTCGCAGTTCCGCGAGGTCGGAGAGCTTCAGCTGCATGCCGCGGAAGATCTGGTCGAGCGTGTCGTTGCGGCCGATCGTGACGGCGACGAACTCGAACGGCGCAGCGCGCGGCGTGGACGCCTCGGCAGCCGGCAGCAAAGTCTCCATCGACGGCTCGAGCAGCGGATTCTGGAACTGCGCGCCGACGGCCGCGAGGATCGCGCCGGTGACGACGCAGGACGCGATGATGCCGAAGCGCCGCGGCTCGGCGGCATGGGCAGCAGCATTCGCCAGGAAGGGTGGGGTCACCGGTGGGGTTTCCGGGAAAACAGAGGGCGGACGGTAAATCATGGGAGGAAAGAAGGTCAACCCTTT
>CAVXET010000030.1:0-7970 GCA_963760725.1 uncultured Gammaproteobacteria bacterium | reverse complement strand
AATGCCAACGGCGGCTGGGAATATCCCGCGTACCTGATCGCGCTGCTCGCGGCGCAGGTCCTGCTGGGCGAGGGCGCCTTCGCCCTCTCCCGCCGGACGGCTCGAGCGGAATCCCGAATAGCTCGCGCGTCAGCGGCCTGAACGGGGCGAGTCGGAAACGGCCGCGGTCATCGCTTCGGCGGTGACCGCGGTTTTTTCTGTCCGGCGATCCGGTTCGCAGACAGCTATTCCGGCTTCTCGCAATCTGCGGGTCTCATCGGTTGCGTGCAGAACACGCCACCCTCGCTGATGGTCTGGTTGCCACCCGCCTCGGTGGCAAGAATCTCGAACTCATAAACCCGGTTCGGCCGCAGGAACTGTTTCGCCACCAGGAAGCTGGTCGCCGAAGCAGGAAGGTCGACGTCGAGCTGGGCCGGAAACTTCCCCGGAGGGAGAGGTTCCGGCTGCGTAGCATCGGCGATCACGACGTGGTAACCGACGACCTGCACCGGCCCCAGCTCCGGAATAATGGCGTCTGTCACCTTCTTCCAACGGAGGACAAGCTCCTCGTCGGGCGAGACAACGTCGCCATCTTCGGGCGCCAGGATTTCAGGGCCGGCGGGAACCTTGTGCGAGAGCCTGGCGAAGCCCCTGAAATTCGTATCTTCGCTCTGGCCGCCGAAGATGTACTTGCCCTCCGGCCACGCGGAGAGGAGTTCCGTCAGCAAACTTTGGGGCTCTTCATCATCGCGTTCGCAGCCCAGCGCGCGTCGCAATTCGACGATCTGCGGCTCGACACGCTCCTGGAAGCCCTCGGTGATGTCATGCGTGTCTTCCGGGCCACCGACCGACCCGAACTGGTATACGACCTGGCCGTTCGGATCCTTCACAAATCCCTCCGAAACGCCGTCGGTATCAAAGCTGATCTGAATGCCCATGTCGCAGGCCGATGCGTTCGTCTCGAAGTGGATGTTGGTGATCTTGAACGGCTCAGCCCCGGCGGCCGCAGCGGGGCCAACGGCAGCCGCAAGCGCCAGGCCGGCCGCGACTGCATGACAAATCATCGAGTTGCGTCGTGTCATGACTGTTGCTCCATGAACTTTTGCAGGCTTGCGTTTGTTAGACGTACCGCAGGCTAGAATCCTTCGCCCATGTACCCCACCGACCGCAAGCTCGGCATGTCGCGCGCGATCACGCGGCGCGATTTCATCCACGACGTCGGCATCGCGCGCGCTCGGCCTGGCGCTGCCGCTGCCGGGACTCACGGCGCCGCAGGGCGTCGGCACGGATTACTACCCGCCCACGCTGACGGGGCTTCGCGGTGCGCACCCGGGCGCCTTCGAAGTCGCGCATGCGCTCGCGCGCGAGGGAAAGCACTTCGACAACCCGCAGGTGCTCGATGAGGCCTACGACCTCGTCGTGGTCGGCGCCGGCATCAGCGGGCTCGCGGCCGCGTACTACTATCGGAAGCTCCACGGCGCGCAGTCGCGGATCCTGATCCTCGACAATCACGACGACTTCGGCGGCCACGCCAAGCGCAACGAGTTCCACCAGGGCGGGCCGATGCGCCTCGCCTGGGGCGGCACCGTCAACCTCGAATACACGCTCTACAGCCAGGTCGGCCAAGGACTTCATCCGCGAGCTCGGCATCGACATCCCGCGCCTGCGCAAGGACTACAGCTTCAACTGGCTCGCATCGCACGGCCACCTGAAGCCCGCACTCCTGTTCGACGCAGCGCGCTACGGCCGCGACGTGCTGCTGCCTGGCGTGACGCTCGATTACATGTCGCCGAAGACGCTCGCGAACCACGTCGATGCGTTTCCGCTTCCGGACGACGCGCGCGCGAAGATCAAGGCCTTCCTGCTCGCGCGCGGCGACGTGCTCGCGGACCTGGCGCCGGCGGAACGTCATGCATACCTGCATCGCACGAGCTACACGGATTTCCTGCGCACGCGACTTCGGGCTGCCGGATGCGGCCCTGCAGGTCTTCAGCAACGGGCCATGCGGGTTCTGGGGAATACCGGCCGAACATCTCTCAGTCGCGGAATGCCTGCAGGTCGGACTGCCCGGCGCGCATGTGCTCGGCGGGCCGCATGACGAGGACACGGAAGAGCGCGACAGCCCCGAGGCGATGTTCCCCGACGGCAACAGCTCGATCGCGCGGCTGATCGTGCGCTCGCTGATCCCGGCGCCGTGCCGGGCATGGCGGCGGGCGCCGATCCGTTCGACATCGTGACGACGCGGCCCGACTACGGCGCGCTCGACCGGTCGGGTTCCGCCGTGCGGCTGCGGCTCAATTCGACGGCGGTGCACGTGGCGAACGAGGCGGGAGGCGGCGTCGCCGTCGATTACGTGAAGGACGGATCGGTCCTGCGCGTGACGGCGAAGCAGGCGGTGCTCGCCTGCTACAACGCGATCATTCCCTACATCGCGCCGGAGCTGCCGCCGACGCAGAAGGCGGCGCTTTCGAAGATGCGTGAAGCGGCCGATGCTCGTGGTCAACACGCTGCTGCGCGACGGCCGGGCGCTGCAGGCGCTCGGCATCAAGGGCGCGCAGCTCCCGGGAAGCTTCCTGCAGAACCAGTTCCTCGTCACCGGCATCAACGTCGGCGACTACCACCCGACCTGGCGGCCCGAGGATCCCTGCGTGATGCAGGCTTTCGCCAGCTTCGGCGATCCGCAGCCCGGCGCTGGCCTCGCGAACCAGGCGCGTATGGCGCGCGCGAAGATGCTCGACATGCCGTTCGAGGACTACGAGCGCGAGGTCCGCAGCGTGCTGAACGAGCCTGCTCGGCCCCGGCGGCTTCGACGCCGCGCGCGACATCCTCGCCATCACCGTCAACCGCTGGCCGCACGGTTACGCGCGCGACCACGTCGACCTCGAGGATGCGGACTGGAACGTGGAGCCGGCGCCCGAGACCGTCGGCCGGCAGCGCTTCGGCAACATCGCGATCGCGAACTCCGACGCCGCCGCGGACGCCTACACGCACGCCGCGATCGACCAGGCGTGGCGGGCGGTGAATGACCTGGCAGCTGCCAGTTGACCCGGAGAGATTCGCCATGACCCCGAAAGCTGCAATCGCCATCAGTTGCCTGTCGCTGCTCGCCTTGTCGAGCGGTGCAGCAGAGCCTCGTGCCCGCGACCTCGGAGTGCCTTTCGACGGCACGCCCGGTCGATTCAACGCCATCACGGACGTCGCCGGCGTCGAGGTCGGCTTCAAGACGCTCATCTCCGGGGAGGGCCGGCTCGTGATCGGCAAGGGTCCGGTCCGGACCGGCGTGACCGCCATCTTCCCGCGCGGAAAAGCCGGCACGAAGAGCGTTTTCGCGGGCTACTTCGCCGGGAACGGCAACGGCGACATGACCGGGACCCACTGGATCGAGGAGAGCGGCCTGCTCGAGACGCCGATCCTCATCACCAACACCGGCAGCGTCGGCGTGGTCCGCGACGCCGCCGTGGCGTGGATGGTTCGACACGAGCGCTACGGCAAATTCTGGTATCCCGTGGCGGCCGAGACCGCGGACTGGCCGCTCAACGACATCCGGGGCCAGCACGTCACCACGCAGGATGCCTGGGACGCCCTGGACTCCGCGGCGAGCGGGGCGCTGCTCGAAGGCAACGTCGGCGGCGGAACCGGCATGGTCTGCAACGGATTCAAGGGCGGCACCGGCACGTCGTCGCGAGTTCTCGAGGCGAAAGACGGCGGCTATACCGTGGGCGTGCTCGCGCAGTGCAACTACGGCCGAAGGGAGCTGCTGCGCGTGGCCGGAATTCCGGTGGCGCGCGAGATGACGGTGCAGCCTCGCTGTGTCGAAAAGATGCTCGACCCGCCCGCGCGGGACTGGGACGACTCGGTCGCGCCCGTCTGCAGCGCGAAAATGGCTGCCGCGACCGACGACATCCAGCAGTCGGACCACGGATCCATCATCGTGATCGTGGCGACCGATGCGCCGCTCACTCCGGACCAGCTCAAGCGGCTCGCGCGCCGCGTCTCGGTCGGGCTGGGTCGGATTGGAGCGATTGAATCGGACGGATCCGGCGATATCTTCCTGGCCTTTTCCACCGCGAATGCGGGAGCCGACGAAGGCAACAGCGCCGAGCCGCCATTTACCGCGCCCAATGCGAGCGTCGAGCGCCTGCAGAGCTGGAAGTTGAACCCGCTGCTCGCGGCTGTCGTGCAGGCGACTGACGAGTCCGTGATCAACGCCCTCGTTGCTGCGAAGACCATGACCGGAGCGGACTACTGGGTTATCCCGGCCCTGCCGCACGACCAGCTGCAGGAGATCCTGCGTAAGCACGGCATGTTGAAGCCCTGAGAGGCTCAGAAGTCCGCGACGTGGACCACGCCGGGAACCTTGCGCTTCACCGCCTGCTGGTGCGCATACGCGGCGGTCGCGAGATCCTGCGCGACGTTGCCCAGTGACTTGTAGGCCGTGATTTCGTCCGCGCGGGTTCTTCCGCGCATGGCGCCCGTGAGCACGTCCGCGATCTCGCCGGCGATGTGATCGGCCGTCAGCTCTCCCTGCGCGATCGGGATCAGGATCTCCCCCGCTTCGCGCAAGGCGAACTCCCGGATTTCGACGAACAGCCGAGCCCTGCGTATCGCTTCGGTATCGACCTCCCGCGTCGTCGGGGTGTAGGCGCCGACCAGGTTCAGGTGCGTCCCCGGTCTGAGCCAACGTCCTTCCAGAATCGGCGACGGGCTGCTCGTGACCGTGCAGACGATGTCCGCCTGCTCCACCGCGGATTTCGCATCCGGTGCGACGGCGATCTCGATCCCGGCGCGACCGCGGTGGCGCTCCGCGAAAGCCTGCGCCTTGTCTATTGATCGGCCCCACACGATCACCCGCTCGAGCGGACGCACGGCCCGCATCGCCTCGAGGTGACTTTCGGCCTGGACGCCGCAACCCAGGATCGCGAGCGTCGTTGCATCCTCGCGCGCCAGCGCGCGCGTCGCCATGCCGCTCGCCGCTGCGGTCCGGAGCGCAGTGACGGATGCTGCATCGACCACGGCCACCGGCCGCCCGTCGTTCGCGTCGAAGACGACGATCAATCCCTGGATCGCGGGCAGCGTCGAGTTGCGCGGGAAGATGCTGAGGAGCTTCGCGCCGAACGCGGGCGGGCGCCCCGCGGCGCCGGGCATGACGATGAACGCGTTGCCGCGTATCCCCGAGGCCGACGAGGCTGCGGAGCGGCATCGTCGCCTCCCCGCGCGACACCGAGACCATCGTGGAGGCCATCAGGTCGATGCATGCCTCCATGGACACGCAGCTCCGGACGGCCTCCCCCGTGAGGATGTCGAGCGCCATCCGGCTAGGCGATTTCCCGCACGGCGCGCAGCGCGGCTTCGACCTCGCGCTCATCGTTGACGAGGCTCGGCGCGAGCCGCGCCTTGGAAATCTTGTACGGCGAGGTCGATGCAACGACCTTGCGCGCGTGCAGCTTGTGCGCCGTCTGTTCGGCGCTCTGCCCTTCCACCTCGAAGGCGACGAGGCCGGCGGACAGAGTGGCGTCCATCGGCGTCAACACCTTGACCCTCGGGATCTTCGCGAGGCCTTCCTTGCACTGCGTATTGAGCGTGGCGATGCGATCCGCGATGCGCTTGCGGCCGATGCGCTGGTGGAACTCGAACGCCTCGGCCATCGCCCACTGGTGCTCGAAAGCCTTGAAGCCGCCGGGCGACAGCCAGGAGATGCTCGTCGGCGCCTTCGGCGGGCGCTGGTCTTCCCAGGCGGCGAACGGCTCGACGTCATAGAACGTCGGGATCGTGGGGCTGAGCAATCCCCAGTTTTTCTCCGGCACATAGAGGATGCCCGTGCCGCGCGGCGCGAAGATCCACTTGTGCGTGCCCGCCGCGGCGAAGTCGGCGCCGAGCTGCGAGAGCTGCGCATCCTGGTTGCCGAAGCCGTGCACGGCGTCGAGCACGACGAGAATCCGGTCTTTGTCGCCGCGGCCGGCATTGACCTCCGCCACCGCCTGCGTCAACGCGCGCACCGGCAGCTTGACGCCGCTGCTCGAGTGCACCCAGGTGATCCCGACGACGCGGGTCTTCGGACCGATGGCGCGCTTCAGGTTCCCGACGACTTCGTCCACCGAAGCCGTCGCGGAGTCTGCGTAGAGCACCTCGCGCCGCCAGCTCGCACCCGATTTCTCGGCCGCGAGACGGATCGCCTCGTGATGCACGTAGTGATCGTGCGTCGTGCAGAGGATTTCGTCGCCCGGCTTGAGCTTCAGCCCCTGGTAGATCAGGGCAAGCCCCTGGGTCGTGCTGTCCGTGAGCGCCACCTCTTCCGGCTTGCCGCCGATGTAGGCTGCGGCCGCGCGCTGCACGCGAACGGGATAAGAGGCGCCCTGCGAGTCCTGCCCGAGGAAGACGTCGAATCCCATGCCGTGCTCGACCGTCGTGAACGGGTTCTTGTCGAGCATGTCGCGGAAGCGGTAGATCGCATCGCGCACCGGCTTCGGGTGGGAGACGATGTAGAACTGCGAGAAGTGCATCCAGTCGGGGGCGAGATCGAACTGCGCCCGCACCGCGGCCCAGTCGGAGTTGCCGTCGACGGCCGGCACGGCAGCGGCCTCGTTCGCCGCGGCGGCGCGGGCGGCCGCTCCCGTCACCAGCGAAAGGCCGACAGTGGCTACAAAATCCCGGCGGTTCAGGGTCATGGCGCGGTCTCCTCGGGGGGAAGTGTCTACGACGGGTTCGGATATTACTCCGTGCCCGAGAACGACGGGATCGAGTATCCTCGCCGCGTCAGCGAGCCGGGAACCGTGACGCAAGACAGGCGCTGGAAAATCGCGGCGTGGTCGTACGCGCTCGCAGTCACGACATTCTGGGTGGGCGTGGCGATGGCGGCGCGGCTCTTTCCTCACCCGCCGTACGACTGGATGTACACCGTCGTATCCACGCTGGCATCCCGCAAGCACAACCCGGAAGGCGGACGCTGGTTCTCGATCGCACTCGGGGTCTCCATGCTCGCGCTCTGGCCGGTGGCTTCGTATTTGCGGAGTACAGTCGGGGATCGGCGCTGGCCGATCCTCGCGCTGCGCGCCGGCATCCTGTTCGGCGTCGCGGTCGGCGTCGAGCGTCTGGTGTTCCTGCGCCTTTCCTCGCTGGTGCACAACGGGCACGAGGGGCTCGCCGTCGGCGCTTTTGCCGGGCTCTATACGGGCCTGCTCGGCCTGTACGGCCAGCGACTCCGGCGCGGCTGGACCGGCGCGCTGGTCGTGGCGGCGCCGCTGGCCGCAATCTTCATTGCGCAGATCGTCATCTATTTCGACCAGCGCGACCTCGGCTGGGTTGACGTCAACTGGCGCGCGATGGGTGTTTCGCCGCTGTTGAGCTTCGCATTCTGGCAATGGCTCGCCGTCGCGATGCTGTGGGTCGGATTCGGGCACCTGCTGTGGTCCAGCAGAAAAAACCCCGGCGCGAGGCCGGGGTCGTAAAGATCGAAAGCCAGCCGCGAATCGTTACTTGCGAATCGTGAGTTCCTGCAACAGTTCGTCGGCCAGGATGTCGCGATACTCCGCCCGGTTCCCACTTTCGGTCTGCATTTGCGCGATGGTCTTCTTTCGCCACGCCATATAGGCGTCGGTGCGCTTCTCGCTCTCGGCGCCCGAGACGATGCTGTCCGTAATGGTCACCAGGTAGAGATCCGGTTCATGGTCCCGTGCATACACGTTCGCGAAGATCTTGTAGCCCTTGATCCAGCCCTGCGACTTGGAAAACTCAAGGTTTTCCCTCCATTCGCCGGCGAGAAACTGCGCGTACTTCAGCCCGCCGCCATCCTTGATCTCAACGCCCGTGACTTCCCAGTAGTCGCCCTGTACGAGCGGCCATTCATCGGCCAAGGCGCCTGCAGCGGTCATCATCGATGTCGCGCCAAGTGTCATCACAAAGATCGACTTTCTCATTAGCTTTTTCATCTGTCCTATCCCTTATTGTTCGGGCAGGAATTGCCCGCTTTTCAACCACAATCAGAATCCACAACG
>CAVXET010000029.1:0-8007 GCA_963760725.1 uncultured Gammaproteobacteria bacterium | reverse complement strand
GAGTCCCATTGAAGCGCGACCGATGAACACCCCGTTCAAGTACCGCGCGTTCATCAGCTACAGCCACAGCGACGAGAAATGGGCGCGGTGGCTGCACCACAACCTCGAGACCTACCGGATCCCGAAGCACCTCGTCGGCACGGAGACCGGGTCCGGTCCGATACCGCATCGATTCGCGCCCGTCTTCCGCGACCGCGAGGAACTCGCGAGCGCGACCAACCTCGGCACGACGCTGGTCGCGGCGCTGGAGCAGTCGGCCACCCAGATCGTGATCTGCTCGCCGAAAGCCGCGAAGTCGCGCTGGGTCAACGAGGAAATCCTGACCTTCAAGCGCCTCGGGCGCGAGCACCGCGTCTTCTGCCTGATCGTCGACGGCGAGCCGGGCGCATCGGCGAATCCCGAGCTCGCGGGGCTCGAGTGCTTTCCGGATGCACTGATATACAAGGTGGGCGCCGACGGGCAGCTCACGTCCGAGCGTAGCGAGCCGATTGCGGCCGACGTGCGGCCGGGCAAGGATCGCAAGGAAAATGCGCTGCTCAAGCTGCTGGCCGGCCTGCTGGGCATCGGCTTCGACGAGCTCAAGCGGCGGGAAGTTCGTCGCCGCTATCGCCGCATGGTGGCGCTGGTGTCGGCATCCATCGCCGGCATGGTGATCGCGTCGGTGCTCGCGACGACGGCCTGGATCGCGCGCAACGAAGCCATACGCCAGAAGGCGCAGGCGGTCAAAGAGGCCGAGACGGCGCGGCAGGTCACGAACTTCATCGTCGGACCTGTTCAAGGTCGTACGACCCGAGCGAGGGTCTCGGCAGCACCATCACCGCGCAGGAGATCCTCGACAAGGGCGCGGCCCGCATCGGGACGGAGCTGGTCGACCAGCCGGCCGTGCAGGCGACGTTGATGGACACGATGGGCACGGTGTACACGGGCCTTGGTCTCTACCCGCAGGCGATTCCGCTGATCCGGCAATCCCTGCAGAAGCGTAAGTCGCTTGCCGGGCGACACGACCGTCGCGATTGCGCAGGGCCTCGGCCACCTGGGCGAGGCGCTTGATGATGAATGCCGACTATGACGAGGCGACGAAGCGCCTGCAGGACGCGCTCGCCATCCAGCGCAAGGTGCTCGGCAATACCCATGCCGACGTCGCCAACACGCTGAGCGCGCTCGCCGACGTCATGTCGGCCACCGGGGAATACGACAAGGGCCAGCCGCTGATCGAGGAGGCGCTCGGCATCCGCCGCAAGCTGTACGGCGAAGTGCACGCCGACGTCGCGAAGAGCCTCGGCGACCTCGGCGTCAACTTCGGCGAGCGCGGCGACTATAAGCAGGCGGAGATCTACCTGCGGCCAGGCGCTGGAACTGCAGCGCAAGCTGCACCCGAACCTGCACCCGGACCTTTCCGAGGCCATCAGCAATCTCGCCTGGGCGTACCTCGGCCTCGGCGAATTCGAAAAGGCCGAACCGCTCTATCGCGAGGCCCTCGACGACAACCGGAAGCTCCTCGGGCGACGCGCACCCGGAGATTGCAGTCGGGCTCAACAACCTAGCCTACGTCCTGGAGACGCGCCGCGACTTTCGCGGCGCCGAGAAGGCGTATCGCGAATCGCTCGAGATCAATCGCAAGCGGCTCCCCGCGATCCATCCCACGATCGCGACTGGCATGAGCAACCTGGCCTTCGTGCTGTACGCGAAGGGCGATCGCCGCGCAGGCGATCCAGATGCTGCGCGATTCGATCGAGATGAGCCGGCGCGCACTCGGCGCCGACCATCCGGACGTGGCGGGCGGCGCCACGAACCTCGCCTACTGGCTGACCTCGGCGCGGCGAATACGACGAGGCGGCGCAACTGCTCGACGAGGCGCTCGCGATCCGCCGCAAGGCCCTCGGCAACGATCATCCGCAGGTCGCGAGCACCCTGACGGTACAGGCGAACCTGTTTGTCGCGCGAAAGCAGTACACGGAGGCGCTCGCAGGCACGACCGAGGCGCTCAGGATCCTCGCGCTCAGCCTGCCCGACGATCACTGGCTGGTCGCGATGGCGAAGAACGTGCAGGGCGCGGCGCTTGCCGGCCTCGGGCGGTACCCGGAGGCCGAAAAGCTCCTGCTCGCCAGCCTGCCGGCACTATCGGGCTCACCGATCGCCGACCTGCCCCAGCGGGGCCGCGCGCGGCTGGCGGAGATGTATAAGGCGTGGGGCAAACCGGAAGAAGCGGAAAAGTACGCCCGCTAGGCTTGCTTCCGGTTCACATAACGCGGCCTGTGGCCGGGTCGACCCGTCACACTCAAGATCATGCGCACGCAAAGTGATGTAATCTCTGCCACGGATTGCCGCGCGCCCGGGGGAACGGGAATAGGCCGCGGCATCACAGCGAATACAAGACAAGATTCCAAGGAGAAGGGCATGTCGCGACGTTCAATGGTGCACGCGGTGCTTGCTGCCGCGAGCCTGCTGGGTCTTTCCGTGGCCGGCGAGGCCGGAGCGCAGGAAGCGTTCTCGATTGACGTCGCTTCCCTCAATGCCAACGGCTGTTTCGGTGCCGTCGACTGTGACGTCGATGACGGCGCACGTCTCGACTGCGAGCGGCGTGCTCGACGCAGAAATCGAACAATGGCGCCAGTGGGTTTCGGCGTGAGCGGCGGCCCGTCGGGCGGCGAGATCGACATCGGCGAAACGCTGCGGTCGAGTTTCGAACAGTCGCGCGGCATCGACAAGATCCGGATCCTGTTTCTCTACAACGGTCCCGAGTACGGCGACCTCGCCGAGAAGGCGCAGGTGACTGCCGACGGCACCGTTTATACGCTGTCGGTCCGCAACGACGTGGATGACGCATTGGCCGACTGGGATGGACCGGGGACCGTGACCAAGTGCGGCGACACGACCGAGACCGGCACCGGTTGCTTCGTCATCACCGATCCGTTCCCGGCGGCGGTCAAGCAACTCGACTTCACCGCAATTCGCGGGGGCCCACTCATTCCCGCTCTCCTCTTCCAATGGCACGAACGAGTCGGACTACTCGATCGGTTACATCAAAGTCGCGGCCCAGAATATCGTCGAACTCCAGGATTGCACCGGCGATACGGGCTGTTCGGTCATCCCGCACGTCGAACGGCCACGTGGCCTTCGACCTGAACTCCGTAAACGCACAGAATCCGACTGCTGGTGGGTCGACCGAGGCGCTCGTGATTCCGGTTCACCTGCCGGATTGCCGGTATATACCGAAGACCTGCCTGAACTTGCTGCCGCCAGAGAATGACACACCGGCCACGATCAACGACGCGCGCTCGCTCCTGATCGGCTTCGGCGTGATCAAGCCACTCGACCCGTCGGGTCCGAACAGGCTGAACCCTGCAGCACAACTGCTGAACGTCACGCCGCTGCTGCCGGACTGACGTCACCTCGCTTTACAACGGAGTGGCGTGCCGCCGATGGCCTGCCGACGCTCTATCTCTCTGCGCGGTGGCGTGGACAGGCGATCAACAACTACTTCTTCGATGGTTTTTTCTTCAAGACCGATTCCGGCGTCGTGTTCAGCGACGTCTTCGAGGGCCAGATCGACGTCTCCGTGCTGACGGGCCACGAGCTCGGCTGCGTCGCCGATACGGGCAACCTGCTCGGCCTGGGACGTGATGTCGACCGTGTCGGAGCTGGCCAAGAGCGTCGACGGCCGCTACCGCGACTCGATGATCAACGTCGGTTGCATCAACCCGACGAAGGTCGCCGGCACGCGCCTGTCGCTCTACTCGATCAACCTCGAGATGGTGCCGACGACCTATGGGCCGACGATCAAGAGCCTCTCGCCCAAGGTCACCGTCAACAACGACGCGGTCTTCGCGAGGCTGGTGCAGTCGCTGTGGCGGGACCTGGGCGAGGTCCGCGCCAACTACGCGTGCAAGCAGGCGGACCCGACGCCGTCCGGCGGCGTGGCGCCCTTGTCAAAGACGGTCTGCAACAAGCTGGCTGGGCTCTGGGCGCTCGCGGAGATCAAGAACGACTTGTGCGTCCTCTCGACGTTCGGTCAGTCGAATGCCACCCAGGCTTCGATCTGCGCAAGCGCGAAACAGGCCGTCATCGCGTTCGAGGCAGCCCTGCCGGCGCACTGCGACGGGACCCGATCCGTACAATCGCCTCGGCGAGCTGCAGGCGCGTACCGACGTGTTCCAGCACGTCTGGGACGAACGGTTCCTCAAGTCGATCAAGATCCTGGGCTTCTGCCGCGAGAAGGGGACCTGCGCGCCCTGACCCGCGTGCACCGACACCTGCTGGCGCTCGCGCTTGCGGCACTGACGCTCGGCGGCTGTGCGACCCTGTCCCAGACGGATCCGCTGCAGGTCATGGTGGCGGGCATCGAGCCGCTGCAGGAGAAGGGCGAGGGCCTCGAGCTGCGGCTCCTCGTGAAGCTCCGCGTCCAGAACCCGAACTCGTCGCCCGTCAGCTACGACGGCGCGTACGTGAAGGTCGAGGTCCAGGACAAGACCTTCGCGACGGGCGTCAGCAACACGCCTGGCACCGTGGCTGGCTTCAGCGAGGAAATCATCGAGGTGCCGGTCACGGTCTCGATGCTGCGCATGGTGCGCCAGGTCATGGCCATGAAGGACGGCGCGCCCGCCGACCAGATCCGCTATTCCATGAGCGGGAAGCTCGGCTCGCACCGGTTCAGCGCGAACGGCGAGTTCTCGCTCAAGCCCGAGACGCCAGTCGACGCCACCTGATTCCAGTCCCTGCGCCGCGGCCTCACAGGCCGCCCTGGCCCCGGATTCCCACGAACGCGCGCTCGGCGAGCGCGCGCCGGGTCGCGACCCAGTCTTCCTCGCTGACGCCCGGCCCGTTCCAGTCGGGCACGTGCGCGCGCACGTCGTCGAGATTCAGTTCGTCCTGCACCTGCGCGAGATTGCGCCCGGCGCGCACGAGCGCCTCGACGCGCGTGAGCGTCGTCTCCATCAGCTCGCGCACGGCACGCGTGTACGCGTGATCGGTCATGACCGGGCCGTGGCCCGGCACGATCATCGCGGCCGGCACGGCCTCGAGGTCGCGCAGCACCGGGGCCCAGTGCACCGGCCAGGACGCGCCGACGTAAGGCAGCGGCGAGCGGACCAGGATGTCGCCGGCGAACAGGATGCGCTGCTGCGGCAACCAGATCGTCGAATCGTTCGGTGAATTCGCAGGTCCCCGAGCGACGATCTCGATCGGCGTGCCCTCGAAATCGAGGCTGAGGCGGCCGTCGAAGAGCTGCGTCGGCGTCACGACCTGAAGCGCCGCGAGCTCGTCGAGCTCGTTGTGCCGCTTCGCGATCACGCCCGCGCGCTTCTCGCGCTCGGCCTCGCTGAAGGGCTTGCCATCCTCGCCCGGCGCCGCGGGCGAGCTCCGCCTCGAGCTTCGCGAGCGCATCGCGCCGCGCGGAGCCCGGCGCGGTCGAGAGCGCCTTCCAGTAGTTCTGGTTGAGCTCGATCCAGCGCGCGGTGTTGCGCTCGGCGATCAGCGTCACGCCGGGAAACGCTTCCCGGTAGGCGATGGCGCCGTTGTTGTGGTCGAAATGCCAGTGCGTCGTCATGAGAAAGCGCACCGGCTTGTCGGTCACGCGGCGGATGAGGGCGATGTCGGCCTTCGCGCGCGAGGGCAGGTAGCAGGAATCGATCACGAAGAGGCCGGTCTTTCCGACGATCACGCCGGTATTGCCGTGCGGCCACTCGTCCGTCGCGTCGTCGTGGTCGATGACGTAGACGTTTTCCGACAGGCGCAGCATCCGTGCCCCCGCGTCGGAGGCGGCAGGCAGCGTGGCGCCGGCCGCGATCGAAGACGCGAAAATGGCCGTGGTTGCGGCCGCAAGCCGGATCCCGGTCCCGAGCCATGAAAAGGTCATGCATTCCTCCAAAGGCGGCCGCCGCCGCGTTTTCTTGACAGTCACCGGTCCCGTCCCGACAATCGCGCCTCCCCGAGGTACCTTCCCGCCGCGTGGCTAGGTAGCTCAGCTGGTTAGAGCACGGGATTCATAACCCCGGGGTCGAGAGTTCGATTCTCTCCCTAGCCACCATTTATTTTGCGTCCGCCGCAGGTGTCCGGCCTGCGTCCGGACGGCGCCTTGAGACGAAGTGCCGGATCGGTGCGATAGGCGGGGCTGCGGCCCCGCGCGCATACCGTTAGCTTGGCATCCGTTCCCACCCAGGAGATTCGAATGACTGCCCTTCCCGGAAGAATCACCGCGTTCGCCTGCGGCCTGCTCATGCTGGGCCTCGCCGCGATGTCGGCCGGCGCGCAGGAAGCGGCGGCCGCCGCGAAGCCCGCCACCGAAGACGAGCGCCTCGCCGCGTTCTTCGAGGAAGTGTTCCAGCGCAGCGTCAAGGACAGCCCGCTGTTCCAGGCCTACCTCGGCATGAAGGGACCGGACTACGGCAAGTGGAACGACTTCTCGGATGAGGAGGCGCAGCGCCAGGATGGGCTCAACAAGCAGGACCTCGCGCGGCTGCACTCCGAGTTCAAGGTCGACAAGCTCTCCGACCCGATGAAGATCAGCTACCGGATCTTCGAGCTGCAGACCCAGGCGTCGATCGACACCTTCCCCTGGCGCTTCCACGGCTACGCCTTCCAGACGCAGTCGAACCCGGTCAGCCAGGCCGCGACTTTCATGCAGAACGTCCACAGCGTGGACAGCGTCGAGGACGCCGAGGCCTATGTCTCGCGCCTGAACGGCGTGCAGAAGGCGCTCGAGCAGGGCATCGTCGTCATGAACGAGGCCGCGCGCCGCGGCATCGTGCCGACGTCCTTCTCCTTCGACCCGGTGATCGGCGACAGCCGGAACATCATCACCGGCGCGCCGTTCGACGACAGCGGCAAGGATTCCGCGATCCTCGAGGACTTCCGCGGCAAGGTGGACAAGCTCAAGACCGACGACGCCACGAAGAAGCGGCTGATCGACGAAGCGACCGCGGCGCTCAAGGGCCCGTTCCAGGCGGGCGTCAAGGAGACGATCGCGGCGATCGAGGCGCTGCGGCCGAAGTCGCAGGGCGCCGAACGGCGTGTGGAAGCTCCCGGACGGCGACGCCTACTACAAGGCGCAGATCAAGTTCTGGACCACGACCGACATGACGGCCGACCAGATCCACCAGGTCGGCCTCGACGAGGTCGCGCGCATCAAGGGCGAGATGGACGGGATCATGAAGAAGGTCGGCTTCCAGGGCGACCTGCCGGCGTTCTTCAAGCACCTGCGCACGGACCCGAAGAACTTCTTCCCGAACACGCCGGAAGGCAAGCAGGCGTACCTCGACCAGTCGAAGGCCTACATCGACGCCGTCTACTCCGACGTCAAGACGTACTTCAACCTGCTGCCGAAGGCGCCGCTCGAAGTGCGCGCGGTCGAGGAATGGCGCGAGGCGACGGCGCCGATCGCCTTCTACAACCAGCCGACGCCGGACGGCAGCCGCCCGGGCATCTACTACGTGAACCTGCACGACATGACGACGCGGCAGAAGCACGAGATGGAGACGGTCGCCTACCACGAGGGCGCGCCGGGCCATCACTTCCAGATCGCGATCCAGCAGGAGCTCGAGGGCGTGCCGACCTTCCAGAAGTTCGCGTTCTTCGGCGCCTACGTCGAGGGCTGGGGCCTCTACGCCGAGCGCCTCGAGAAGGAGCAGGGCCGCTTCACCGACCCGATGCAGGACTTCGGCCGGCTGCAGAACGAGATGCTGCGCGCCTGCCGCCTCGTCGTCGACACCGGTGCGCACGCCAAGCACTGGACGCGCCAGCAGATGATCGACTACATGATGGCGAACAACCCGATGACGCTCGAGGACGCGACGAAGGAAACCGAGCGCTACATCGACAACCCGGGCCAGGCGCTGTCGTACAAGATCGGCATGCTGAAGATCCTCGAGCTGCGCGCGAAGGCGAAGACGGAACTCGGCGCGAAGTTCGACATCCGCGACTTCCACGACGTCGTGCTGAAGAACGGCGCCGTGCCGCTCCCGGTGCTCGAGAGCCTCGTCAACGACTACATCGCGGCCAAGAAGGCGGCCT